>NZ_PCPB01000001.1 GCF_002979535.1 Brevundimonas sp. MYb52
GCAAGCGCGGCGGGCCAAGTAAAGCGTAACAAGGCGGCCTCCCGGAGCAATCCGGGGGGCCGTTTTGCCGTTGGGGCCGAAAGGCGCGCTCGCCCGATTGAGACAGGTCAAGGTCGGCCGGCAGAGCCTGGGTCATGGGTCGTTCACCATGGCTTTCAACCGTGTCGAAACGGACCAGGGCTAGAAGCGCGAAGCGGAATGGAAATTGCTGCTCGTTTCGCGCAAAGGGGGATTTATGATCGGCGCACTGACTGTTGATATTCGCGATCTCGCAAGCCTGACGGCGGGCGAGCGCGCGCAATGGTCCGCGTGGGTCGCCGCCGATCCGGATCTGGCCAGCCCCTATTTCCGCGTCGAGTTCGCGCAGATCGCGGCGGGGATCAGCCCCGGCTGCGCCCTGGCCGTGTTCAAGCGGGACGGGGAGGTGGTCGGCTATTTCCCCTATCAGAAACGCGGCGCGTCCATTCTGCCCATCGCGGCGCCGATGAACGACTACCACGGGGTCATCGGTCCCGTTGCGCTTCGGCCGTCGCTGGCCGAAACGGCGGATCTGCTCGGCGCGCCCCGCTTCAGCGTCAACGGCTGGGTGGGCCGTGAGCCGGATCGAGTTCCGAGCGAGAGCTTCCGCACCGCCATTTGTGACCAGGGTGGCTATGAGGCCTGGTATGCAGCGCGTCGAAAGGCGTTTGGCAAATACTTCAAGGACAAGGAACGCGCTCGGCGCAGCATGGCGGCAGAGTTCGGCAAGGTCGAAGTTCTGATCGGTCAGCGCGACCCGGCCTTGCTAGACGAACTGATCGCATTGAAACGCGAGCAGTACCGGCGCACGCGTCGCCACGACATCTTCGCCTGCGGCTGGACCCGAGACCTGTTGCACGCCCTGATGGCCTATGATGGCGCTGACTTCGGCGCGTCGTTGGCCATCCTGCGCGTCGGCGGTCAGGTGGCTGCGCTTGAGTATTCGCTTCACGCCGGCCAGCGCTACCATTTCTGGTTCCCTGCCTATGTGCCTGCTCTGGCGCGCTGTTCGCCGGGCATCCTGCTGAGCATGGAGACGATCCGGTTGGGCTCGGAGCAGGGCTTCCGAGATTTCGACTACGGCTTTGGCGGCGAGGCCTACAAGCGCTACTTCTGCGACACGGTGCAGCCGGTCGTCGAGGCGACAATCCTGCGGCCGGGCTTGAGCGCGGCTCTTGGCCAGGCGGGGGCGTCGCTGCTGTCCCTGGCGGGCGCGGATCGTGGGCGGCGGATCGGCCAGAGCGTGAGGCGGCGCTGGAACGCCATCGAAGCCTGCGAGGTGACGCCCTCGGGTCGGCTGCGCGGCGCCGCCCAGGCCGCCGGCGCGGCATTGTCCAAGGTCGCCAGCCGTGGGAAAATCTCATGATGAAAGAGGATCAGTCGATGTCCGACCGTCGCACACGCTATCCGGGCCCCATCGCGCAGGCCGGCGTGATCGCGCATGACCTGATCGCCCAGGGATTCGCCGAGGACGCCGCCCTGGCGGCCCTGCTGGATCGCTATCCGGCCGAGTTGTTTGACATCAACCTGTACGACTACGACGACGAAGGTCAGGTCTCGTTGCGGACCGGGGCGCGCGGGCGGCTGGACGGGGCGCAGCTTCTGGAGGCGATCCAGCAGGGCAGGCTGTGGGTCAATCTGCGCGACGTGGAGACCGGCTGGCCCGAGCTGTGGGCCGCGGCCATGGCTGAGTTCAAGAAGGTCGAGGCGGCCTATCCCGGCCTGAAGGCGGTCAAGAACGCAGGGCAGTTGATCCTGTCGTCGCCCAAGGCGCGGGTGCCCTATCATTTCGACGCCGCCGGGGTGGTGTTGTTCCACCTGCGCGGCCGCAAGCGGATCTTCGTCTATCCGGGCGACGAGGGCCATCTGCCCGAGCGCAACATGGAGCAGGTGGTGGCGCGTCAGACGACCGAGGAACTGCCCTATACCCTGGCCTTTGAAGATGACGCCCATGTGGTGGACCTGGAGCCGGGGCAGGCGCTGACCTGGCCGCTGTATGCGCCGCACCGTGTCGAGAACCTGGATCGGTTCTGCGTCTCCCTGTCGATGGACTTCCAGACCTGGCCGTCGCGATTCCGCAACGGGGCGCTCTACACCAATGCCGTGAT
This sequence comes from Brevundimonas sp. MYb52, assembly GCF_002979535.1. GTDB lineage: Bacteria > Pseudomonadota > Alphaproteobacteria > Caulobacterales > Caulobacteraceae > Brevundimonas. The sequence continues at coordinate 2,127 of NZ_PCPB01000001.1, forward strand.
GCGCAGCCGGGGCGGTTCGCCGCGCTTTACGGACCAGATGGGGCAGGGCGCGCTGGCGGCGCGCTGGGCGGCGTCCCTGGCTCTGCGTCGCATGGGCGCGCTCAAGAGCAAGATCGCCCACTTTGAGCGTGAGTTCGAGCCCGAGGTCGGCGCGGCCGACGGGGCGGGGGCGCTCAAGGCCTGAGTGACGGAAGATCGGTTTCTTACAACGACTTCATGACCTCGATTTAAAATGACTTGGGCGGCGGGCGCGGCCAGTTTCATCTCACATCTGGAGAGGGACACCGCCATGAAGATCGCCGTTTACGCCGCCGCCTCAGCCGCCGTACTGACCGCGCTGGCCGCCGCGCAGCCCGCCGCTGCGCAGGAGGCCGAGATCCGCAATGCGGTGGCGCGCGTCATCGTCATCCCCGAGGATCGCGCCGACATCGCCGTCGAGATCACGCCGGGCTCGGCCGACCTGCCGCAACTGACGGTCGAGCGGCGAGGCGACAAGGTGCGCATCGACGGCGGCCTGGGGCGCCGCCGCAGCGTGATGCAGTTCAGCAACGACAGCATCCGCGAGTGCAACAACGGTCGGGCCGACGCCCGTCAGCCGGGCGAGGGCGCGACGGTCGTCCTGGCCGGCAAGGGTCGCATCCGACTGGAAGATGCGCCGCTGGTGGTGCTGCGCACCCCGCGTGACGTGGATGTGGAATCGGGGAGCGGCGTCTATGGCGCGGTCGGCCGCGGGGCGCGCTCCGTGGAACTGGGCGCCGGCGGTTGCGGCAACTGGACCGTGGCGAATGTCGATGGTCGCCTCGACATCGGCGTGGGCGGCTCTGGCACGGTGCGCGCGGGAACCTCGCGGTCCCTGGAGGCGTCGGTCGGCGGCTCCGGCTCGATCTTCGCCGGGGCGACCGGGGCCCTGGAAGCCAATGTCGGGGGGTCCGGCAGCATCGCTGTGACCAGCATCAACGGTCCGGCGGATGTCTCCATCGGCGGGTCGGGCGACGTGACCATTCGGGGCGGCCGCGCCACGAGCATGGACGTGGCTGTGGCCGGTTCGGGCAATGTCCGCTTTGATGGCGTCGCCGCCAGCCTGGACGCCTCGATCGCCGGATCGGGCGACGTGCGGGTAAGCGAAGTGACGGGCGTGGTGTCGCGTTCGATCGTCGGTTCGGGCGAGGTGCGCGTCGGACGCTGATCCGATCTCCCTTGCTACGGAAGAAGGCCCGGGAGCGTGGAACCCCCCGGGCCTTTTTGCTGCGCGGCGTGCGGCGCCCAGGTTGCGCGCAAAGAAAAGCCCCGGCGGATTGCTCCGCCGGGGCTCCTCGCTTCGACCGGAAGGTCGAAGGTCGTTCGTTGGCTTAGAAGCCGCGGAGCGGCAGGCCAGCCAGGGTGCGGCCCAGGTTGGCGCCGGCGCGGTCCAGCGACTGCAGGGTGCCACCGAAGTTGTAGCGAGCGCCGATCATGAAGACGTCGGCGTCGACGTCGACGTTGGCGAAGTCGCTCGAGACGCGCTGGTACGTGCCGGTGACGCTGAACGGGCTGTTGGCGAACTGGTACTCAGCGCCGGCGCCGTAGGCCCAAACGTCGGCTTCGCCTTGGTCGGCGTCGACGTTCGAGTACGACACGCCAGCGTTCAGGCGGAACGACGGGTTGACGTAGTAGGCAGCGTCGCCGCCGACGGTCCAGGCGTCAGCGCCGTCCAGGTCGGAGTAGGAGACCAGGCCGGTCAGGGTAGCCGAGGCCAGGTACTTCTGGACTTCAGCGCCGACCGTGAAGGTCTCGTCGTCGCCCAGGTCCGTGACGCCGGCGAAGCCGCCGATGCGCAGGTCGGAACCGAAGGTCTTGGTCAGGTGGGCGGCAGCGGCGACCGTGGTGTCGTCGCCGAAGTCGCTGTCAGCATAGTTGACGGCCCCGTTGACGGTGACGGTCCATTCCGGGGCGACCTTGAAGGCGCCGACGCCGTCCAGGTTTGCGCCGTCGGTCTTGAAGCCTTCAGCGTCGGTGTGGACGTAGGCGATGCCGGCCGAGCCGACAGCGTCTTGAGCAAAGGCGGGAGCGGCGATCAGGGTCGCGGCGGCGACGGAGGCGAGGAAGACGGTTTTCATTATGATTATCCTTTTTGTGCGCCGCCGGGTTCGCACCGTGGCGGCAAGGGGAAGATAGGCCCCGCTTTGTCGGTTTGCCGTTACGAACTTGTCATATTTCAGTGGTTTGGGGCCAATGTTGCCGATGGGTGACGCATTGCGGCACGTTTGCGTCGGCACGCGGTGCGGGATTGCGGCGAACCCTTAACGGGGGCGTCATGTCGCCCCGCTTTCGCCTCAGGCGTTAAGCCGAGCGCTGAATCTGACGTCTGACGAGCCCTATATATAGAGTCCAGGGGAGGGAGCGCAGACGGTCGGGCCGCGAGTCGCAAACCCCCGCCACGTCTCGGTTTCCGCGCTTGACGAAAAAGGAATCGAAGGGCATAAGCACCCTTCTTGTTGGACCGGCTGTGCACTCTCGGGTGCAGACGCGGTTCGCAGGGACGACCTAAGTTACTGTTCTTTGCAGCATTCTTGGGATTTTACGGCCTTCGCGGGAAACTGCGTGGGCCAATCGTTTTTGCGGATTTGCGTTCCTTGGGGCTCTGCCCGAGGCTTCGGTCTTTGAAATGGTTCACAGGGACGCGGTTCCGACCGCTTGGGAATAACAACCGATATGGATCAAAGCATCCGCATCAGGCTCAAGGCCTTCGATCATCGCGTCCTCGACTTTTCGACGCGCGAGATCGTCAACACCGCTAAGCGCACCGGGGCGACCGTTCGTGGTCCGATCCCGCTGCCGACCCTGATCGAAAAGTTCACCGTGAACCGCTCGCCGCACGTCGATAAGAAGTCGCGCGAGCAGTTTGAAATCCGCACGCACAAACGCGTGCTCGACATCATCGACCCCACCCCGCAAACCGTGGACGCGCTCATGAAGCTCGACCTGTCGGCCGGTGTGGACGTCGAGATCAAGATTTAAGAAAGAAAGAGGCGGGATCCGACATGCGTACGGGCGTGATCGCCAAGAAACTGGGAATGACGCGCGTCTTCGCTGAAGACGGCGCACATATTCCGGTCACGGTTCTGCAGCTTGATGGCTGTCAGGTCGTGGGTCAGCGCACTCAAGAGCGGGACGGCTACGTCGCCCTGCAACTGGGTGCCGGAACCAAGAAGGCAAAAAACACCAACAAGGCTCAGCGCGAAGTTTTCGCCAAGGCCGAGGTTGAACCTAAGCACTATGTGACCGAGTTCCGCGTTGACGCGGAAGGTCTGCTGGACGTGGGCGCCGAACTGTCGGCCGATCACTTCCTGGCGGGTCAAAAGGTCGACATCCAGGGCGAGACCATCGGTAAGGGCTTCGCTGGCGCCATGAAGCGCTGGAACTTCGGCGGTCTGCGCGCCACGCACGGCGTCTCGCTGTCGCACCGCTCGCACGGCTCGACTGGCCAACGCCAGGACCCGGGCAAGACCTTCAAGGGCAAGAAGATGGCTGGCCACTACGGCCAGGAAGTCGTCACCCAGCAGAACCTGACCGTCGTCCGCGTGGACGCCGAGCGTGGCCTGATCCTGATCAAGGGCGCTGTCCCCGGTCACGACGGCAGCTACGTCAAGGTTCGCGACGCCGTTAAGAAGGCTCGCCCGGCTGACGCTCCCTTCCCGGGCGCTGTGAAGTCGGCTGCTGCTCCGGCTGCTCCGGCTGCTGCTGCTCCGGCAGTGGAAGCCAATGAAGGCGGTGAAGCGTAATGAAACTCTCGGTCATCAAACTCGACGGCAAGGCTGCCGGCGACGTGGAACTGTCGGAAGCCGTCTTCGGCATCTCGGACATCCGCGGCGACCTGCTGGCTCGTTACGTCAACTGGCAGCTGGCCAAACGTCGCGCCGGCACGCACAAGGTTCAAACCCGCAACGAGAACTCTCGTACGGGCAAGAAGATGTACAAGCAAAAGGGCACCGGCGGCGCTCGTCACGGTTCGCGCCGTGCACCGCAGTTCGTCGGCGGTTCGCGCGCCTTTGGTCCGGTTGTCCGTGACCACGGCTACTCGCTGCCGAAGAAGGTCCGCGCCCTGGCTCTGCGTCACGCTCTCAGCTCGAAGGTCAAGGCCGGCGATCTGATCGTGGTCGACAGCGTTTCGGTCAAGGAAGCCAAGACGGCCTCGCTGCGCGAGACCTTCGGCAAGCTCGGCTGGACCAAGGCTCTGATCATCGCGGGTCCGGAAGTCGAAACCAACTTCGGCCTGGCCGCTCGCAACATCCCGCACATCGACGTCCTGCCGAACGCCGGCCTGAACGTCTATGACATCCTGCGGGCCGACAAACTGGTGCTGACCAAGGCGGCTGTCGAAGCCATCGAGGCGCGCTTCGCTGAGAAGGAAGCCGCATAATGGCCGCCGCTCAACCCACCGCCAAGCACTACGACACCATCCTGGCTCCGATCATCACGGAAAAAGCCACGATCCTGTCGGAGCAGAACAAGGTTGTCTTCCGCGTCGCCGGCACGGCGACCAAGGACGAGATCGCTGCTGCGGTCGAAAGCCTGTTCAAAGTCAACGTCCTCAAGGTCAACACCCTGGTTCAAAAGGGCAAGACCAAGCGTTTCCGGGGTATCCTGGGCCGTCGCGTGGACATCAAAAAAGCAATCGTGACGCTGGCCGATGGTCAGTCGATCGACGTGACGACGGGGCTCTAATCAGATGGCTCTGAAGCATTACAATCCGACGTCGCCGGGCCGCCGCGCCCTGGTGCTGGTCGACCGGTCCGAGCTCCACAAGGGCCGTCCCGAGAAGTCGCTGACCGAAGGCCTGACGAAGTCCGGCGGTCGTGGCGCAGGTGGTCGTATCGCTGTCCGCTTCCGCGGCGGCGGCGCCAAGACCCTGTACCGCAAGATCGATTTCAAGCGTCGCAAGTTCGACGCCATCGGTACGGTCGAGCGTCTGGAATATGACCCGAACCGCACGGCCTTCATCGCTCTGGTGACCTACGCCGACGGCGAGAAGACCTACATCATCGCGCCGCAACGCCTTAAGGCCGGCGACACGGTGATCTCGGGCGAAAAGACCGACGTGAAGCCGGGCAACGCCATGCCGCTCCGTTCGATGCCGGTGGGTACGATCATCCACAACATCGAAATGAAGCCGGGCAAGGGCGCTCAGCTGGCCCGTTCGGCCGGCGCCTATGCTCAACTGGTCGGCCGCGATCAGGGCTACGCCCAGATCCGTCTCGGCTCGGGCGAGCTGCGTATGGTCCTGGACGCCTGCATGGCCACGGTGGGCGCGGTTTCGAACCCCGACCACATGAACCAGAACCTCGGCAAGGCCGGTCGCGTTCGTCACATGGGCTGGCGTCCGCACGTTCGCGGCGTCGCCATGAACCCGATCGACCACCCGCATGGTGGTGGTGAAGGCCGGACCTCTGGTGGTCGTACCCCGGTTACGCCGTGGGGCAAGGACACCAAGGGCACCCGCACCCGCAAGAACAAGGCTACGGATAAGTTCATCATCCGTACTCGCCACGTGAAGAAGGCTCGCTAAGAATGGCCCGCTCCTCCTGGAAAGGCCCGTTTGTCGACGGGTATCTGCTCAAGAAGGCCGACGCCGTTCAAACGTCGGGCCGCAAGGATGTGATCAAGACCTGGTCGCGTCGCTCCACCATCCTGCCCCAGTTCGTCGGTCTGACGTTCGGCGTCCACAACGGCCAGAAGCACGTGCCGGTGATGGTCAACGAAGACATGGTCGGCATGAAGTTTGGCGAGTTCGCCCCGACCCGGTCGTTCCCGGGTCACGCGGCGGACAAGAAGGCCAAAAGGAAGTAACTGATGGCCAAGTCCAACAACCCCCGCCGCGTCGGCGCCACCGAGGCTCGCGCCAAGCTGGTCAACGTTCGCATCAGCCCTCAAAAGCTGAACCTGGTCGCCGCTTCGATCCGCGGTCTGCCGGTTCAGAAGGCGCTGAACGAGCTGGAATTCAGCCGTAAGCGTATCGCCACCGACGTCCGCAAGGTTCTGTATTCGGCCGTTTCGAACGCCGAGAACAACCACAACCTCGACATCGACAACCTGGTTGTCGCTGAGGCCTTCGTGGGCAAGAACCTGGTGATGAAGCGCTTCGCGAGCCGCGCTCGTGGTCGCTCGTCGCGCATCCTGAAACCGTTCAGCGAGATCACGATCGTGGTCCGTGAAGCCGGCGAGGCCGCCTGATGGGACAGAAAATCAATCCGGTCGGTCTGCGCCTCGGCGTCAACCGCACGTGGGACAGCCGCTGGTTCGCCGGCGGCGCCGACTACGCTCGCCTGCTGCACCAGGACCTGAAGCTGCGCACGTGGCTCAAGGAACGCCTGGTCGCCGCTGGCGTCTCGCGCATCATCATCGAGCGTCCGCACAAGAAGTGCCGCGTGACGATCTACGCCGCCCGTCCGGGCGTCGTGATCGGCAAGAAGGGCGCTGACATCGAGAAGCTCCGCAAGGACATCTCGGCTCGCACCGAAGGCGAAGTTCACCTGAACATCGTCGAAGTCCGCAAGCCGGAAACCGACGCGCAGCTGATCGCTGAGAACATCGCACAGCAGCTGGAGCGCCGGATCGCCTTCCGTCGCGCCATGAAGCGTTCGATGCAGTCGGCGATGCGTCTGGGCGCCAAGGGCGTTCGGATCAACGTCTCGGGTCGCCTCGGCGGTGCTGAAATCGCTCGTATGGAATGGTACCGCGAAGGTCGCGTGCCGCTTCACACCCTGCGTGCCGACATCGACTACGGCTTCTATGAAGCCAAGACGACCTACGGCATCATTGGCGTGAAGGTCTGGGTCTTCAAGGGTGAAGTGCTCGAGCACGATCCCATGGCTCAGGACAAGCGTTGGGCCCTGGAAGCCTCGGGTCCGTCGTCCAACGAAGGCCGTGGCGGCCCCCGCGGTGATCGCGGTCCGCGCCGTGGTCGTGAGGGCTGATAGGTCATGTTGCAACCTAAAAAGACCAAGTACCGCAAGGCCTTCAAGGGCCGCATCCATGGCTCGGCCAAGGGTGGTTTCTCGCTGAACTTCGGCTCCTACGGCCTGAAGACGGTGGAACCCGAGCGTATCACTGCTCGCCAGATCGAAGCGGCTCGCCGCGCGATCACGCGTCAGATGAAGCGTCAGGGCCGCGTCTGGATCCGGGTCTTCCCGGATCTGCCCGTCACGGGCAAGCCGGCTGAAGTCCGGATGGGTAAGGGCAAGGGCGCTGTGGACCATTGGGCCGCACGCTGCCACCCGGGCCGCATCCTGTTCGAAATCGACGGCGTGCCGGACGATGTGGCTCGCGAAGCTCTGCGCCTCGGCGCGGCCAAGCTGCCGGTCCGCACCAAGGTGGTCACCCGCCTCGACGCCGGCATCGCTCACCTTGAGGAAGCGGCATGACCAAGATCGCCGATCTCCGGGGCCAAACCCCCGACCAACTGGCCGACGAGCTGCTGAAGCTCAAGAAGGAACAGTTCAACCTGCGCTTCCAGGCCGCCACCGGTCAGATGGAAAAGACTCACCGCGTTGGTGAAGTCCGCAAAGACATCGCTCGCATCTCCACGCTTCTGCGTGAGAAGCGCGCAGCGGTTTAAGGAAACACCTATGCCCAAACGTATTCTTGAAGGCGTGGTCGTGTCCGACAAGGGCGACAAGACGGTCGTCGTGAAGGTCGAGCGCACTCTGCTGCACCCGGTCCTGAAAAAGATCGTCCGTCTGTCCAAGAAGTACCACGCTCACGATGAGGGCAACGCCCTCAAAGTCGGCGACGTCGCACGCATCGTCGAGTGCGCCCCCAAGTCCAAGCTGAAGCGTTGGGAAGTCGTTTCCCCCGCCTCGGCTTCCTAAAGAAAAGGATCGGATCCTATGATCCAGATGCAAACTAACCTGGAGGTCGCCGATAATTCGGGCGCTCGCCGGGTCATGTGCATCAAGGTGTTGGGCGGCTCCAAGCGCCGCTACGCCTCGGTGGGCGACACCATTGTCGCCTCGGTGAAGGAAGCTATTCCTCGCGGCCGCGTGAAGAAGGGCGACGTTGTTCGCGCCATCGTCGTGCGCACCGCCAAGGACATCCAGCGCAAGGACGGCTCGGTCATTCGTTTTGACAAGTCGGCCGCCGTCATCGTCAACAAGCAAAACGAGCCGGTCGGCACGCGGATCTTTGGCCCGGTTCCTCGCGAACTGCGCGCCAAGAACCACATGAAGATCATCTCGCTGGCTCCGGAGGTCCTGTAATATGGCCGCCAAGATCAAAAAGGGCGACAAAGTCGTCGTCCTGACCGGCAAGGACAAGGGACGCACCGGCCAGGTGCTGAAGGTTCTGCCGACCGAAAACCGCGTCGTCGTGCAAGGCGTCAACATGGTTCAGCGCCACACGCGCCCGACCCAGGCTGACCCGCAAGGCGGCATCAAGCACAAGGAAGCCTCGCTTCACCTGTCGAACGTCGCGATCGCCGACGCCAACGGCAAGGCGACCCGCGTCGGCTTCAAGGTCGAAGGCGACGCCAAGGTTCGCTTCGCCAAGACCACGGGAGACGTCATCTAATGGCTGACACCAAGTACACGCCGCGTCTCAAGACCGAATATCAGGCTCGCATTCGCGCCGCCCTGAAAGAGCAGTTCGGTTACACCAACGAGATGCAGATCCCCAAGCTGGACAAGATCGTCCTGAACATGGGTATCGGTGAAGCTGTCGCAGACTCCAAGAAGGCCAACGCGGCCCTCAAGGACCTGACGGCCATCGCCGGCCAGAAGGCCGTCGCCACCAAGGCTCGTAACTCCATCGCCGGCTTCAAGCTGCGTGAAGGCATGGTCATCGGCGGCAAGGTTACGCTGCGCGGCGCCCAGATGTACGAATTCCTGGACCGGTTCATCACGATCGCGCTGCCGCGCGTGAAGGATTTCCGCGGCCTGAAGGGGACTTCGTTCGACGGTCGCGGCAACTACGCCACGGGTCTGAAGGAGCACATCGTGTTCCCCGAGATCAACTACGACCAGATCGACCAGATGTGGGGCATGGACATCGTTGTCTGCACCACGGCCAAGACCGATGCGGAAGCCAAGGCTCTCCTCACCGAGTTCAATTTCCCGTTCATCAAGAACTGAGCGGGAAGGGAAGAGAACAATGGCTAAGAAAAGCGCCGTAAACCGTAACGAAGCCGTCAAGGCCCTGGTTGCGAAGTATGCCGCAAAGCGGGCTGCCCTTAAGGCGACCGCCAACGACGAGAGCCTGCCGCTGGAAGAGCGTTTTGACGCTCGCCTGAAGCTGGCTGAGCTGCCGCGCAACTCGGCTCCGTCGCGCATCCGCAACCGCTGCGAAGTGACGGGCCGTCCGCGGGCCTTCTACCGCAAGCTGAAGATGAGCCGGATCGCCATGCGCGAGCTGGGCAACCTGGGGCAGATCCCCGGCCTGACCAAGTCGAGCTGGTAAGGGGAGCGAACAGATATGATGATCAACGATCCCCTGAGCGACATGATCGCTCGCATCAAGAACGCGGCGACCCGCAAGCGTTCCAAGGTGCTGACCCCGGCCTCGCGTCTGCGCCAGCGCGTCCTCGACGTGCTGCAGGACGAAGGCTACATCCGCGGCTATTCGCTGGTTCAAAACCCTGGCGAGTTCCCGCAGTTCGAGATCGAGCTGAAGTACTTCGACGGCCAGCCGGTGATCGCTGAGATCGCCCGCGTGTCGAAGCCCGGCCGTCGCGTCTATTCGGCCATCGGCGATCTGAAGCCGATCAAGAACGGCCTCGGCATCTCGATCCTTTCGACTTCGAAGGGCGTCATGTCTGACGCCAACGCCCGCGACGCTAACGTCGGCGGCGAAGTCCTCTGCAGGGTCTACTGATATGTCCCGTATTGGCAAGAAAACCATCGCTGTGCCGAAGGGCGTGACTGTCACGCTCAACGGTCAGACCGTCTCGGTGAAGGGTCCCAAGGGCGAACGCTCGTGGACCGTGGCCGAAGAAATCGAAATCACCCAGGGCGACGAGGGCCTCTCGCTGGCCCCGCGTATGGACACGCCTCGCGCTCGCGCGATGTGGGGTCTGTCGCGCACCCTGGTCGACAACATGGTTGTCGGCGTGACCGACGGCTTCGAGAAGACCCTGGAACTGGTCGGCGTGGGTTACCGCGCTGCCCTGAAGGGCCAGGCTCTGTCGCTGCAGCTCGGCTTCTCGCATGAAGTCGACATCGCGCCGCCGGCCGGCGTCACCTTCGTCGTGCCCAAGCAAACTGAGATCAAGATCCAGGGCGCTGACAAGCAAGTCGTGGGTGAAATCGCCGCCGTGATCCGCAAGCTGCGTCCGCCGGAGCCCTACAAGGGCAAGGGCGTGCGTTACTCGGGCGAAAAGGTCCGGCGCAAGGAAGGCAAGAAGAAGTAAGTCATGGCTCTTTCTCTGCAACAACAAGCCAAGCGCCGCGCCGAACGCAACCGTCGTCGCCTCAAGGCTGTCGCCAACGGCCGTCTGCGTCTGTCGGTCTTCCGTTCGGACAAGAACATCTCGGCTCAAATCATCGACGACGCCCAGGGCGTCACGGTGGCCGCCGCCTCGTCGCTGGAAGGCGGCAAGGGTTCCAAGGGGTCGGACGTCGCCGCAGCTGCTGCGATCGGCAAGCTGATCGCCGAACGCGCCAAGGAGAAGGGCGTCACCGACGTCGTCTTCGACCGCGGCGGCTACATCTATCACGGCCGCGTCAAGGCGCTGGCGGAGGCCGCGCGTGAAGCCGGCCTGAACTTCTAAGGGATCGAGAAGCATGGCTCGTGAACCCCAACGCGGACAAGGTGGTCAGAACCGCGACCGCCGCGACCGTAACGCTCCCGCTGTCGATGGCCCGGATTCGGACATCGTCGAAAAGCTGGTGCACATCAACCGCGTCGCCGCCACCGTTAAGGGCGGCCGTCGTTTCTCGTTCGCAGCCCTGATGGTTGTGGGCGACGGCAAGGGCCGGGTCGGCTTCGGTCATGGCAAGGCGCGTGAAGTGCCGGAAGCCATCCGCAAGGCGACTGAAGAAGCCAAGAAGACCATGATCCGCGTTCCGCTCCGCGAGAACCGCACCCTGCACCACGACGGCAACGGCCGTTGGGGCGCCGGCAAGATCATGATGCGCGCTGCCCCTCCCGGCACGGGCGTCATCGCTGGTGGTCCGATGCGTGCGGTCCTCGAAACCCTCGGCGTCCAGGACGTCGTCGGCAAGTCGACCGGTTCGTCGAACCCGTACAACATGATCCGCGCGACCTTCGAAGCTCTGAAGGTTCAATCGTCGCCGCGTCAGGTTGCTGCAAAGCGTGGCAAGAAGGTCGCTGACCTGATGGGCCGCCGCAACGACGGCGCTTCGGCGCCTGAAGCAGTCGAGGGCTGATAGACATGGCCAAGAACGAAAAAGCCACCGTCACGGTCCGCCAGACGGCCAGCCCGATCCGCCGCAAGTCGGATCAGCGCGCCACTCTGTCGGGTCTGGGTCTGAACCGCATCGGCCGTGAGTCGACGCTGGAAGACACCCCCTCGGTCCGTGGGATGATCGCCAAGGTCGCCCACATGGTCGAAGTGGTCGAAAAATAAGACGTTGCGCCCTCTCCCGGAAACGGGGGAGGGCGTTTCTCTTTTGAAGAAGCATCTTGCGATGCTGAGACGGGCCGCTTAGAAGCGGCCTTCAATTTATCCAACGCCGAGTCAGGTGCGATCAATTCGATCAACCTGGCGCTAGCACCCGAAAGGATCAGGCACATGAAACTGAACGAAATTCGCGACAACGAAGGCGCCCACAAGAAGCGCATGCGCGTCGGCCGCGGCCCGGGTTCGGGCAAGGGCAAGACCGCCGGTCGCGGCGTCAAGGGTCAGAAGTCGCGTTCGGGCGTCGCCATCGGCGGCTTCGAAGGCGGTCAAATGCCGCTCTACATGCGTATGCCGAAGCGCGGCTTCAACAACCCGAACGCCCTGAAGCTGGCTGAAGTGAACCTGTGGCGCGTGCAAGAAGCCATCGACGCCGGCAAGCTGGACGCCAAGGCTGAAATCAACGGCGCCGCGCTGGTGGCCGCCGGCGTGATCCGTCGCGTCAAGGACGGCGTGCGCGTCCTGGGTGAAGGCGAACTGAAGGCCAAGCTGAACCTGGTCGTGTGGTCGGCCTCGGCCGGCGCCATCAAGGCCATTGAAGCCGCCGGCGGTTCGGTTGAGCAACAGCGCATCGCCGCTGAAGCCAAGGCCGCTGCTCGCGTCGCCAAGCGCGAAGCCGCCAAGGGCAAGGCTCCGGCCGCCAAGGCTCCGCTGGGCGACGCCAACAAGATCTCGGCCCGCGCCAAGCGCGCCGCGGCCAAGGCCTAAATCGATATCGTCATCCCGTGCGAGCGTCGCTGATGCGGCGTTCGCCGGGATCATCCGCACCGGGATGACGAAATTCATGAAAGCGGCCCTCGCAAGACGGCCGCTTTCCGCCTATCTGACGACGGGCATAGTCGTGGGGACCGCCTAATGGCTTCGGCCGCTGAACAACTCGCCGCCAATATGAACATGGGCTCGTTCGCGAAAGCGACCGAGCTGCACAAACGCCTGCTGTTCACGCTGGGCGCGCTGCTGGTCTATCGGATCGGCACCTATGTTCCGATTCCGGGCATCAATTCCGAGGCCTTCCTGGCCTTCTTCCAGAACCCTGATGGCCAGCGCGGCATCCTGGACATGTTCAACATGTTCTCGGGCGGCGCGGTCGAGCGTATGGCCGTCTTCGCGTTGAACGTGATGCCCTACATCTCGGCCTCGATCATCGTGCAACTGATGGGCGCGGTTTACCCGCCCTGGGAGAAGCTGAAGAAGGAAGGCGGCGAAAGCGGCCGCAAGCAGCTCAACCAGTACACCCGTTACCTGACGGTCTTCCTGGCCCTGGCCCAGTCCTTCGGCATCGCCGCTGGCCTGAACGCCCAGGCCGGTCTGATTGACCAGCCGGGCATCTTCTTCATCATCTCGACGGTCACCACCCTGACCGGCGGCACCATGTTCCTGATGTGGCTGGGCGAGCAGGTGACGGCGCGCGGCGTCGGCAACGGCATCTCGCTGATCATCTTCGCGGGTATCGTGGCGGTTCTGCCGTCCACCGTGGCGCGTCTGCTGGGCCTTGCCCAACAGGGTCAGATGTCCGCTTTCACCTTGCTGTTCATCGCCGTCATGGCCGTGGCTGTGATCGTCTTCATCGTCTTCATGGAGCGCGCCCAGCGCCGCCTTCTGATCCAGTATCCGAAGCGCCAGGAAGGCAACCGCATGACGGGCGGCGAGCGTTCGTTCCTGCCGCTGAAGGTCAACACCGCCGGCGTCATTCCCGCCATCTTCGCCTCGTCGCTGCTGATGCTGCCGACGACGGTCGCCACCTTCACCGCTCAGGCCAACCTGCCTGAGTGGATGAGCTGGCTGCCGCTGGTGACGGCGCAGCTGACGCACGGCCAGCCGCTGTTCATGATCCTGTATGCGGTCCTGATCGTCTTCTTCTGCTTCTTCTACACCTCGATCACCTTCAACCCTGAGGACACGGCGGAGAACCTGCGCAAGTACGGCGGCTTCCTGCCGGGCATCCGTCCGGGCAAGCGCACGGCCGAGTATCTGGACTATGTCCTGACGCGCCTGACGGTGATCGGCGCCGCCTACATCACCGCGGTCTGCCTGCTGCCGGAGTTCCTGGTCAGCAGCCTGGGCAACAGCCTCTACTTCGGAGGAACGTCTATCTTGATCGTCGTCTCGGTCACGATGGACACTGTCGCTCAGATTCAGTCCCAACTGCTGGCGCACCAGTACGAGGGTCTGATCAAGAAGGCCAAGCTGCGTGGTCGTGGCGGTCGGGGCGGCGCCGCCCCCGCCCGACGCTAATCGGGTAGGGGAGCCCGCAAGATGAACCTGATCCTGTTCGGGCCGCCCGCGGCCGGCAAGGGCACGCAAGCCAAGCGTCTGGTCGAGGAGCGGGGCATGATCCAGCTCTCGACCGGCGACATGCTTCGCGCCGCGATCGCTTCCGGCTCGGAACTGGGCCTCAAGGTCAAGGACGTGCTGGCGCGCGGCGACCTGGTCACCGACGAGATCGTCATCGCCCTGATCGAGGATCGTCTGCCGGAGGCCGAGGCCGCCGGCGGCGCCATCTTCGACGGCTTTCCGCGCAATGTGGCCCAGGCCGAAGCCCTGGACGCCATGTTGGCCAAGCGCGGCGCCCAGATCGATCGGGTCGTTCGCCTGAAGGTCGATGACGCCGCCCTGACCGCCCGCATCGGCAAGCGTTTCGCCGAGCAGGGCCGCCCGGACGACAATCCCGAGACCTTCAAGGACCGCCTGGCCGTCTATAACGCCCAGACCGCGCCCCTGCTTCCCTACTATCAAGCCCAGGGCAAGCTGACTGAGATCGACGGCATGGGCGACATCGCCACGGTCGCCGCCGCTATCGACGGCGCCCTGGTCTAGCCTCTGATCTGAAGCGGGTTTCGGGCGTTAGACGTTCGGGTATCCGCTTTCATGGGGCGCACATGAGCAGAAGATCGTCGTCTCGAAGCGCCAGGTTCGCCATGGCGGGCGTGGCTGTCGGGGCGCTGCATCTGGCTCTGTTCGGACTGCTGGGGCATCTTCGGCCCGTCACGCCATCCACGTCATTGTCACGGCCGGTCGAGGTAGAACTCGTCCGGCCGTCGCCAATTCTCCCCTTGCCGGCGCCACCCCCGCCGAAGCCCGCGCCGGTCGAGGGCGGCGGCGCCCCTGCCGCGCCTTCGCGGGTTCATCTGCCGCCGAAGAAGATCGAACGCCCGCCCGAGGTGACGGCGCCGCCCAAGCCTGCGCCCGAGCCGCCGATGATCGTGGGCGCGGCCCCCGATGTCGGCCCGGCGCCGGGGCAGGGGCTCGGCGGCGAGGGCAATGGGTCCGGCGCAGGGCAGGGCGCCGGTTCGGGGCTCGGGGCTGGGGACGGCCCGCCGCGCCTGATCCAGGGGCCGACCAAGGACCAGATCCGTCGGCTTCACCCGCGCGAGGCCTTTCGCCAGCGCCTGAACGGCAGCGCCCGGATCGCCTGCCGCATCCGGCTCGACATGCGGCTGGAGGATTGCCGGGTCGTCGACGAGGCGCCGCCGGGTAGAGGATTCGGCCAGGCGGCTCTTGCGGCTTCGTCGTATTTCCGCTTTCGTCCTCCCACGCGCGACGGTCGCCCTGTTGAAGGACGAGAGATCACTGTGGGTGTGGAGTTCATGCCATGACGGGACGCGCTTGGCGTGCGCCCGTTGACGCACAGAGAATCCCCTGTATAAGGGCCGCTTCCGCGAAGGGCGCACACGCTCCTGGTCTGTTGACCGGAGCGGTTTCCGCGTCTGTTTAAGCGTATCTGGAGATTCTCGTGGCCCGTATCGCTGGCGTCAACATTCCGACCAACAAGCGCGTCGAAATCGCGCTTCAGTACATCCATGGCATCGGCGCGCACGCCGCCAAGGAAATCACCGCGAAGGTCGGCATTGAGCCCGCTCGCCGCGTCAACTCGCTGACCGATGCTGAAATCCTGCAGATCCGTGAAACGATCGACAAGGATCACACCGTCGAAGGCGACCTGCGTCGCGAAACCTCGATGAACATCAAGCGTCTGATGGACCTGGCCTGCTACCGCGGCCTGCGTCACCGTAAGGGCCTGCCGGTCCGCGGTCAGCGCACGCACACCAACGCCCGCACCCGCAAGGGCCCGGCCAAGCCGATCGCCGGCAAGAAGAAGTAAGAGAAAGAGCTGACCGATGGCTAAGGAACCGGGTCGCGTTAAGCGCCGCGAACGCAAGAACATCACGTCGGGCGTGGCTCACGTGAACGCCTCTTTCAACAACACCATGATCACGATCACGGACGCCCAGGGGAACGCGATTTCCTGGTCCTCGGCCGGTCACATGGGCTTCAAGGGTTCGCGTAAGTCGACCCCTTACGCCGCCCAGATGGCTGCTGAAGACGCCGGCAAGAAGGCTCAAGAGCACGGCGTGAAAACGCTGGAAGTCAACGTCTCGGGTCCGGGTTCCGGCCGTGAGTCGGCGCTTCGCGCTCTGCAGGCCGTCGGTCTGACGATCACGACCATCCGCGACGTCACGCCGATGCCGCACAATGGTTGCCGTCCGCCCAAGCGCCGCCGCGTCTAATCGCGACAGCGTTTCAGGCACCCCCAATCTCCGTCGGCTCCACCATGGCCTCGTCGACAAGGCCGGAGCCGACGAAATCCGTTCGAGGGACTCTATGATCGAAAGAAACTGGCAAGAGCTGATCCGTCCCGAGAAGCCGCAAGTCGAGGGCGGCTCCGACCCGCTGCGCAAGGCGCGTCTGGTCGCTGAGCCCCTCGAGCGTGGTTTCGGTGTGACGCTCGGCAACGCGCTTCGTCGCGTTCTGCTGTCCTCGCTGCAAGGCGCGGCGGTCACGGCCATCCAGATCGACGGCGTTGTTCACGAGTTTTCGTCGCTGGAAGGCGTGCGGGAAGACGTGGTCGACATCGTTCTGAACATCAAACAACTGGCGCTGCGCATGCACGCCGAAGGCCCCAAGCGCATGACCCTGCGCGCCACGGGCCCCGGCGTTGTGACGGCGGGCCAGATCGAAGCTCCGGCTGACATCGAGGTTCTGAACCCCGACCACGTCATCTGCACCCTGGACGACGGCGCTTCGATCCGCATGGAACTGACGGTCCAGAACGGCAAGGGCTACGTCGCCGCCGAACTGAACCGTCCGGAAGATGCGCCGATCGGCCTGATCGCCGTCGACGCCCTGTACTCGCCGGTCAAGCGCGTCGCCTATCGCGTCGAGCCGACCCGTCAGGGCCAGTCGATGGATTACGACAAGCTGATCCTGGAAGTTGAAACCAACGGCGCCGTGTCGCCGGTTGACGCGGTGGCTTACGCCGCCCGCATCCTGCAAGACCAGCTGCAGATCTTCATCACCTTCGATGAGCCGACCAAGGCTGTTGAGGCGACGGACGGCAAGCCCGATCTGCCCTTCAACCCGGCCCTGCTCAAGAAGGTCGACGAACTGGAGCTGTCGGTCCGCTCGGCCAACTGCCTGAAGAACGACAACATCGTCTACATCGGCGACCTGATCCAGAAGACCGAGGGCGAAATGCTTCGCACCCCGAACTTCGGCCGCAAGTCGCTGAACGAGATCAAGGAAGTTCTCGCGACGATGGGCCTGTCGCTCGGCATGGACGTGCCGAACTGGCCGCCCGAAAACATCGAAGATCTGGCCAAAAAGTTCGACGACCAGATCTGATCATCAACCCTCCGCCCAGCGCCCTTCGGGGCGCGGATGGGGCGGTTAGAATGAACAAGGCCCCAGGTCCCGCCCCTTTTGTTAAGGCCGGAAACCAGGGTTGAGTAGGAGAGACCCCGATGCGCCACGGCGCCGCTTACCGCAAGCTCGGCCGTACGGTCAGCCACCGCCAAGCCATGTTCGCCAACATGGCCGCCTCGCTGATCAAGCACGAGCAAATCACGACCACCCTGCCCAAGGCGAAGGAACTGCGTCCCTTCGTTGAGAAACTGGTCACGCTGGCTAAAAAGGGCGACCTGCACGCTCGTCGTCAGGCCATCAGCGCCGTCCGCGACGTGCCGCAAGTCGGCAAGCTGTTCGAAACGATCGGCCCGCGCTACGCTGAACGTTCGGGCGGTTACATCCGCATCATGAAGGCTGGCTTCCGTCACGGCGACAACGCCGCGATGGCCGTGATCGAGTTTGTCGATCGCGACGTCGAAGCCAAGGGCAAGGACTCCGGTCCGGTCTTCGCCATCGAGGGCGACGAAGCCTGATCGGCTTCTTCAACCTGAAGATATGAAAGGGCGGCTGGAGCGATCCAGCCGCCTTTTTCATTGTCCGCCGCGACGCCGGGGGCGATAGAGCCTCTATGAGGACGCCTGAAGATCGTATCGTCGCCTATACGCCCGCGGGCCGCGCGGCCTGGAAGGCCCTGAACACGGGATGGCTGGTGGAGGGCGGGTTCGCGCTGGAGGCCAAGGACCATCTGACGCTGGATGACCCCGAGGCGCAAATCCTGGCCAAGGGCGGGCATATCTTCTTCGCTGAGCGCGACGGGGTTCCGGTCGGTTGTTGCGGCCTGATCGCCATGAACGACGGCGGCTATGAGGTCACCAAGATGACGGTGCTGCCCGACGCGCGGGGCGGGGGGCTGGCGTTGCGCCTGCTGCAGGCCTGCGAGGCGGCGGCGCGGGCTGCTGGCGCGCACCGCCTCTATCTGGAAACCAGCTCGACGCTGGGGCCGGCACTGGGCCTCTACGCCCGCTTCGGCTTCGTGAACCTGCCGCCGCAACCGACGCCCTATGCGCGAGCGGACGTCTGGATGGAGAAGCGGCTCATCTCTCAGGCGAAGATCTGAGTTTGGACGCGAGCGCGTCCAAACCGATTTCGCTCTAGCCGCTACTCCTTCGACAGGTCCTGACGGGTGAACCACCACAGGGCCAGGGCGAATGGCGTGAAGCTCCAGAGGGCCAGGCTGGCGACGGCGCGCCAGGCGACGCCGTCCTGCAGGACCGCTGCGGGGACGCCGCCCAGGATGGCGGCCTTCAGGGTTTCATAGGCGACGCCGGGGAACAGCAACTGGGTCTGCCAATCGACGGAACTCCACCCCAGAAGCGGGGTGGCGGTGACCAGAAGCTCTTGGGCGACGCCGACGACCAGAGGCACGAACAGGGCGGCGAGCAGCGAGCGCGTCAGCGTCGCGGCCAGCAGGCTGAGCAGCAGGAACTGGATCACCCGCACATAGGCCAGCAGGAACAGCAGGCCGAAGGTTCGCGCCTCTTCGCCGCCGAAGCGGAAGACGAGGTCCTGGTCGAGGATCAGCCCCTTGGCGACGGCGCCGATCAGGGCGGCGGCCAGGAACAGCAGCAGGCCGATCAGGGTCATCAGCTTGACGGCCCCGGCCTTGCCCATGATCAGGTTGGCTCGGCTGTTGCGGGCGGTGATCAGGCGCCAGGTCTCCCAGCGATAGTCGCCGGCGAAGATGGTCGCCGCGCCGATCAACAGGAAGGCCAGCAATCCGGGGTTGGCCAGTTGGCCGGCGGCTGAGACCAGGGCGGCGCCCACATCAAGGACGCCGTTGGCCGCCGTCAACTGGGGCGGCAACTGCTCGCCCATGCGCTCGACCCTGGAGTCGAAGACGGCGCCGCCGATGGTTCCGGCCAGCATGACAACCGGCACGAAGATCAGGCTCCACGACAGAACCGTGCGGTTGCGCGTCAGGCGATAGGCTTCGGAGCGGATGGCGTCAGCCAGCATGGAGAGACTCGCGGATTTGCGCCTCGGTGCGCGCGGGGCCGGTCTCGGCCATGAAGACGCTTTCCAGATCGGCGCCAACCCAGCGGGCCTCGTCGATGTCTACACCCTGTTCGATGAGGGCGCGCAGCAGGGCAGGGCCTTCGGCGCGCGGAATGGCGGCCAGAACGGCGTCGCCGTCCAGCGTGGCCTTGTCGCCCAGCACGCCCATGATCCGGGCCAGAGGCGTGGCCGACAGGCGCAGGCGCTCGCCGGATGCGGTCAGTTCGCTGACCTTGCCCTCGGCGGCCAGGGTCCCGCGGTTGAAGATGGCGACGCGGTCGCAGACGCGCTGGACCTCGAGCAACTGGTGGCTGGCCAGGATGATCGTCACGCCGTCGTCGTCGGCCAGGCTGCGGATCAGCGCGCGCATTTCCTGGATGCCGGGCGGGTCCATACCGCTGGTCGGCTCATCCAGGATGACGAGGTCCGGCTTGGTCATCAGGGCGGCGGCGACGCCCAGGCGCTGTAACATGCCGACCGAGAAGCCGCGCACCTTGCGATTGGCGGCTTCGGTCAGGCCGACCCGCTCCAGCCAGGCGTCGATGGCGGCGTCCTTGCCGCCATGCGCCAGGGCCAGCCATGCCAGCACCTGACGCGCGGTCATGTAGGGCGGGAAGCGCGGCGTCTCGATCATGGAGCCGATGCGGCGCATGACGGCGGGATCGCCCGCGTGCTGGCCCAGGACCCGGACCTCGCCCGCCGTCGGCCGGATCAGGCCCAGCAGGATGCGGAACAGGGTGGACTTGCCGGCGCCGTTCGGGCCCAGCACGCCGTAAACCCCGCCGCGCGGGATGGAGAGGCTGAGCCCGTCCAGGGCGCGCACGGCGCCATAGGTCTTGGTCAGGCCGGTCGTTTCGATAACAGCGGTCATGCGGCAGAGCTTGGCCCGATGGGGATAAGCGGACAAGGCGTCTTCTGCCTGTCGCAGATTAAGCTTAGGCAATCTCCCCGAAGTGGCTTCGGAGTTCCCCATGTTTTCTCGCGTCGCGGGCCTGTGTCTGGCCCTGCTGTTGACCGCCTGCGCTACTACGCCGGCTGAGACCCCGGAATCGCAGGTCGCCGAGCCGCCGCTGGTGATGCTGATCTCTATCGACGGGTTCCGCGCTGACTATCTGGACCGGGGCGTCACGCCCAACCTGTCGCAACTGGCGGGTGAAGGAGCGACGGGGCCGATGCGACCGTCCTTCCCCAGCGTGACCTTTCCCAACCACTATACCCTGGTGACGGGCCTGCACCCCGACCACCACGGCATCGTCGGCAACAACATGATCGACGCCGAGTTGGGCCGGTTCTCGCTGGGCAACAAGCAGGCCGTGACCGACCGTCGTTGGTGGGATCAGGGGGAGCCCATCTGGGTCTCGGCCGAGAAGGCGGGCGTCAAGACCGCCACCATGTTCTGGCCGGGGTCCGAGGCCGACACGCACGGCGTTCGCCCCTCCTATTGGACGACCTTCGATCAGGGGATGCCCGGCGACGCGCGCGTGGATCGCGTGCTGCAATGGATGGATCTGCCGGCGGATCAGCGGCCGCAACTGACCACCCTCTATTTCGACATCGTCGACACCCAGGGGCACCACTATGGCCCCGACGCGCCCGAGACGGTCGAGGCCATCCGTTCGGTCGACGCCTCCATCGGCCGTCTGGTCGAGGGCTTGAAGGCGCGGGGCCTCTATGAGCGCACGGTGCTGGTGGTGGTGTCCGACCACGGCATGGCCGCGACCTCGCCCGAGCGGGTGACCTGGATCGACGACTTGATCGACCCCGCCGCCATTCAGATCGTCTATTCCGGCGCCGCCACCTTCCTGAACCCGGTCGCCGGTCGCGAGACTGAGGTCGAGGCGGCGCTGCTGGGCTCGCGCCCGCATCTGGACTGTTGGCGCAAGAGCGAGATTCCGGCGCGGTTCGTCCTGGGTTCCAACCCGCGCGTCTCGGCCATCGTCTGCGCCTCCGAGCCGGGCTGGACCTTCACGACCAGGGCGCGTCCGGTGACCAAGCCGGGCGGGGCGCACGGCTATGACAACTTCTCGCCGGACATGGCCGCCATCTTCATCGCCCACGGTCCGGGCGTGGTGCAGGGACGGCGGCTGGCCGACCTGGACAGCGTGGACGTGCAACCCTTCCTGGCGCGTCTGCTGGCCATCGACGCGCCGCACGGCGACGGGCGGGCGGAGGATACGCTGCCGGTAACCAGGCGCTGATCTGCGCATCGGGGATGGGCGCGCCGGGACGTCGTCGCTAAAAGAGCGTTCCAACAGATCGGCGTTCCATGTCCCTACATCACCCCAAGGTCCGCCGTGCGGCGATCGCCTTCATCCTCGTGACCGCGGTGCTGGACATCGTGGCCATGGGGATCGTCATTCCGGTTCTGCCGCATCTGATCGAGGAGTTCGTCGGCTCGAATGCGCGGGCGGGGCTGCTGAACGGCGTCTTCGTGGCGCTGTGGGCGGGGATGCAGTTCCTGGCCTCGCCGGTGATCGGTTCGCTGTCGGACCAGTATGGGCGTCGTCCGGTCATCCTGATCAGCTGCGCTGGGCTGGCGGCGGACTATGTGTTGATGGCGCTCGCGCCGAGCCTGTGGTGGCTGGCGGTCGGGCGGTTGATCGCGGGGGTCACCTCGTCCAGCTTCACCACCATCTACGCCTACATGGCCGACATCACCGAACCGGACAAACGCGCGCGGGCCTATGGCCTGATCGGCGCGGCCTTCTCGGGCGGCTTCGTCCTGGGGCCGGTGCTGGGCGGTTTCCTGGGCGAGTTCGGGCCGCGCGTGCCCTTCTGGGTCGCCGCCTTCATGTCGGGCGTGGCCTTCCTCTATGGCCTGTTCATCCTGCCCGAGAGCCTGGCGGTCGAGAAGCGGATGAAGTTCAGCTGGCGGCGGGCGAACCCCATCGGGGCCATGATCCTGCTGAAACGTCACGCCGAGCTGACGGGCCTCGCGGTCGTGAACTTCCTGCTCTATTTCGCCCACCACGTCTTCTCGGCGGTCTTCGTCCTCTATGCCGGGCTGAGATATGACTGGGGGCCGTGGCAGGTGGGGATGCTGCTGGCCCTGGTCGGTGTGCTGGACATGATCGTCCAGGGCGTCCTGGTCGGGCCGGTGTCGAAGAAGCTGGGCGACCGGATGACCATGATCCTGGGCCTGTGCGGCGGCACGGTGGGCATCGCCCTGATGGGTTGGGCCCCGACGGGCGTGGCCTTCATTATCGCCATGCTGCCTAACGCCCTGTGGGGCCTGGCCATGCCGACCCTGCAGTCCCTGATGACCCGGCGGGTCAGCGAGAGCGAGCAGGGCCAGTTGCAGGGGGCGAACATGAGCGTCGCCTCCATTGCCGGGGTGGCCTCGCCGCTGTTCTTCGGGTGGGTCTATTCGGTGTCGGTGGGGGAGGGCTTTGGGCCGGTGAGGACATGGCTGAGCGGCGTCGGCATAGATTCGACACTCGCGTCGGTGGTGGTGGACGCCATTTCGACGCCGGGCCTCGCCTTCTATCTGGCCGCCGTGGTCCTGGCCCTGGCTGCGCTGATCGGCTGGATCACCGCGCGGCGGGCGGAACGGGATGAAGTCACGCTCGTTTGATCGCGGCGCGGCGTCAGGCTTGGCCATTGGTCTTGATCCTGTCTCAAACCCGTTGCGCAATGCCTTGTAAACTAAGCCTTCCGAACGAGACCGGACGACATGAAGACTTCCAGATTGGCCCTCGCCGCCGCCCTGATGCTGTCCGCCTGCGGCCAGCCGCAACCGTCCAAGGCGCAGGAAGGCGTCTTCGCCGAACAGCCGCGTCAGGCTCCGCGCGACGCCGGGACGATGAAGTCCAGCTTTGCCCCTGTGGTGCGCGAGGCGGCCCCCGCCGTGGTCAATATCTCGGCGCGCGGCGTGCAGCAGGTCCGCGATCCCTTCTTCGAGATGTTTGGCGGCGGGCCGCAGTCGCGCGTGACCGGCTCGATCGGCTCGGGCGTCATTGTGCGCCCCGACGGGGTGGTGGTGACCAACAACCACGTCATCGAGAATATGCAGCAGATCCGCGTCACTCTGAACGATCGGCGCGAGTATGCGGCCAAGGTGCTGCTGGCGGATTCGCGCTCCGATATCGCCGTGCTGCAGCTGGAGGGCGTCGAGGGCAGTCTGCCGGTGCTGCGCATCGACGATCAGGAAGAACAGCAGGTCGGCGACCTGGTCCTGGCCATCGGCAATCCGTTCGGGGTCGGCCAAACGGTGACCAACGGCATCATTTCGGCGGTGAACCGCACCGAGACAGGGATCAGCGATTCCGGCTCCTTCATCCAGACCGACGCGGCCATCAACCCCGGCAACTCTGGCGGCGCCCTGGTCGACATGGACGGCGACCTGATCGGCATCAACACCGCCATCTTCTCGCGCACCGGCTCCTCGACGGGGGTGGGTTTCGCCGTGCCGGCGACCATGGTCAAGCGGGTGGTGGATTCCGCCATTGGCGGCGCCAAGTCCGTCGTCCGGCCCTGGCTGGGCGTGAAGGGCGACACCGTCAGCGCCGACATTGCTCGCAGCCTGGGCCTGTCGCGGCCGCAGGGCCTGATCATCACCGAGGTCTATCCTCAGGGGCCGGGCGCGCGCGCCGGGCTTGAGGAAGGCGATGTCATCACCGCCATCGACGGGGCCGAGATCAACGATCAGGGCGGGTTGAACTTCCGCGTCGGCACCAAGTCGCCGAACGCGACGGTCGCTGTGACCATCCTGCGCGACGGCCGGACCCAGACGATCAATGCGCGAGTTTCGACCCTCCCCGGCGAGGCTGAACCCGGTCCCGGCACGACCGTGGGGCAGGGGGCGCTGGCCGGCTTGCAAGGCGTGGCGCTGAATCCGGCTCTGGCCGACCGCCTGGGCGGCGATCCCTTTGTCAGCGGCGTGGTGGTGACGGGGGTGCAGCGCAACAGCCTGGCCGCGCGGATCGGCCTGCGTCCCAACGACCTGATCGCTCAGGTGGACGGGCGTCCGGCGACCTCGGTCGGCGTGCTGGCCCGGGCGCAGCGCGGCTCGGAACTGACCATCGTGCGCGGCGGGCGCAAGCTGACGGGGCGGTTGCCGTAATGGAACCGGGGATAGCTTCGCCTTTCCATTTGCGAACGGTGATGCCTCATGCCGAATGGCGGGATGATGATCCTGCCCTTCGCCGCCGCTCTTACCCTGCTGTCCGCAAGCGGGAACGCCCTGCATGACGATCCCCTGACGCAGCCGATTCCTGGAAACGCGGACTGGGTGAAGCCGCAGTCGCCGTTGAAGCTGTACGGAAACACCTATTTCGTCGGCACCGGCGGCCTCAGCCTGGTGCTGATCGATACCGGTGACGGTCTGATCCTGATCGACGGCGCCCTGCCTCAGACCGTGGCGGCGACGGAGGCGAGCATCCGTCACCTGGGTTTCCGGGTCGAGGACATCCGCTACATCCTGAACACCGAGGCGCACTATGATCATTCCGGAGGCCTGGCCGCCCTGACGCGCGACAGCGGGGCGCAGGTGATCACCAGTCCCATCGGCGCCGCCGCCCTGCGCACGGGCCGGGTCGACGCCCATGATCCACAGGCCGCCAATATTCCCGAGCATCCGCCGGTTCCCAATGCGCGGGGCATCGAGGACGGCGAGGCGGTTCGTCTGGGCGATACGGCGGTGACGGCGGTCTTTACGCCGGGCCATACGCCGGGCAGCGTCAGCTGGACGTGGAAGACGTGCGAAGGCGAGACCTGCGTGGACGTGGTGTTCGCCTCCAGTCTCAACGCGGTGGCGAACGGGGCCTTCACCTATAGGGCGCATCCCGACGTGACGGCGGCGCTGCGGACCTCCATCGATCGTATCGAGGCCCTGCCGTGCGACCTGCTGATCTCGGCCCACCCGGACAACTCGGGCGGCGACGTCAAGATCGCGGCCTTGGAGGCCGGGGTCACGCCCAACCCCTTCCTCGATCCGTCAGCCTGTCGCGCCTATGCCGAAAGGGCGCGGGGGCGGCTTCAGGCGCGACTGGATCGCGAAGCGCCCTAAACGCCCTTGCTGGGGCCGCCGATGGACCAAGTGTGGCCGAAGGGGTCGCGGACCTGGCCGTAACGGTCGCCCCAGAACTGGTCCTCGAGCGGCATGACAGGAATGGCGCCGGCCACCAGGGCGCGGTTCCACCACTCGTCGGGATCATCGACCTGAAGATGCAGGGTGACGCCCCTGGGGGTGATGTCGGACTCGCCGGTCCATTCTGGGAATTCGTCGGCCAGCATCAGACTGGCGCCATTGATCCTGAGGTGGGCGTGCATCAGCCGCTCGCCGTCCTCGGCGGGCATCCGCATGATCTCCTCGGCGCCGAAGGCTCGGCCGTAGAACTCGATGGCCGCCGCGCCGCCACGCGAGGGGATGGTCAGGTGGGGCGTGACGCCGCCGGTGGGGCCTTGGTTGGCCTGGGGTTCGGACATGGAGCTTCCTCGGTTGGCCCGATACTAGTGCGTGCAGTTCCGTGAACGAACGCCTATCTCTGCCGTTCCCCAATCCTTGACTGTCTCATGAGTGATCTGTTCGAAGCCTCCGGCATCCATCCCCCCGACGCGCCGCTTGCTGACCGTCTGCGCCCGCAGACGCTGGATCAGGTCGTGGGTCAGGATCATCTGCTGGGCGTCGGCGGGCCGATCCGGCGCATGATCGAGGCCGGGCGCCTGGGCTCCATGATCCTGTGGGGGCCGCCCGGCACCGGCAAGACCACCATCGCCCGGCTGTTGGCCAAGGCGGCGGGCTATGAATATCAATCGATTAGCGCCGTCTTCTCGGGCGTTGCTGACCTGAAGAAGGCGTTCGAGGCTGCAAGGATGCGACGGGCCGCGGGCCAGCAGACCCTTCTGTTCGTGGACGAAATCCACCGCTTCAACCGCGCCCAGCAGGACGGATTCCTGCCCTTCGTCGAGGAGGGGGTGGTCACCCTGGTCGGCGCTACGACCGAGAACCCGAGCTTTGAGCTGAACGGGGCGCTGCTGTCGCGGTCACAGGTCTATGTGCTGAAGCGTCTGGATGACGCGGCGCTGGATCAACTGCTGGATCGGGCGGCGGCCCTGATGGACCGACCCTTGCCGCTGACGTCGGAAGCGCGTCAGGCCATGCTGGCCCTGGCCGACGGCGACGGCCGCTATCTGCTGACCATGTCCGAGGTCCTGTTCGACCTGCCTGAGGGCCAGCCGTTGGACGTGCAGGCCCTGGCGGGCGTGCTTCAGAAACGCGCCCCCGCCTACGACAAGTCGCGCGAGGAGCACTACAACCTCATATCGGCCCTGCATAAGTCGGTGCGCGGGTCCGACCCGGACGCGGCGCTCTACTGGCTGGCGCGGATGCTGAACGGGGGCGAGGACCCGCTGTATCTGGCGCGGCGCATCGTGCGGATGGCGGTCGAAGACATCGGCCAGGCCGACCCCCTGTCCATCATCGTCGCCAACGCCGCCAAGGACACCTACGACTTCCTGGGTTCGCCCGAGGGGGAACTGGCGCTGGCTCAGGCGGTGGTCCACCTGGCCACGGCGCCCAAGTCTGTCGGGGTCTATGAGGCCTTCAAGGCGGCGAAGAAGGCGGCGCACGAAACCGGCTCGCTGATGCCGCCCGCCCATATCCGCAACGCCCCGACCAAGCTGATGAAGTCGCTCGGCTACGGCAAGGGCTACCAGTACGACCCCGACACCCCCGAGGGCTTTTCGGGCGCCAACTTCTTCCCCGACGAGATGGAGCGCCGCACCTTCTACAAGCCCAAGGGCGAGGGGCATGAGGAGAAGGTCAAGGCGCGGCTGGAACGCTGGGCGGCGCTGCGGGAACGGGCGCAAAGGGAAGGCTGAGCGGTAAATGACCAGATCACGGATTTTGGCTGTAGCGCCAATCCTGCCGATTTTCGTTCTGGCGCTTCAATACTGGGGAATCCAGCGCTCGCCCGATCTCCCAGATGTGTGGTCCTTCTGGATGTTGCTTGCGACGCTTGTTGCGGCCGTCGTTTTCTTTGGATCACTGCCCAGCCGTTGGTGGGCGGTGGCGGGTATCGGTGCGGCGGCAGCAATGGCCGGGTTCAACGTGATCGCGATCAAGTTGAATATCGCCTGGAGGGTCTCCGGCGGTGTGCCGGAGAATTGGCTTCTTGAGTTAAGCGCTATTGTCTTTGTTCTGCTGATCCCGGCGGCGCTGTTGGCTGGGACTATTGCATGCATTGCCTGCGCTCGGCGCTGGTTTGTCGGAGAGTGATCGCTGTTCATTGTTAAGCATGGCGGTTAGGGCCTAGCCTGCCCCATCGGCAACCTGGGGAGGGAAACATGACCGATATTGCGAGGCGTCAGGCGACGCCCTGGCATCTGTGGCTGGTGGGCGGACTGTCGCTGCTGTGGAATGCGACCGGCGTCTGGCAGTGGTATCAACAAGTGACGGGCGCTCCGGCATATTGGGACGCGTTGACGGCGGCGGAGGCGGCCTATCTGCGCGCCGCGCCGGTCTGGACCGACGTCGCGTTCGGCGCTGCGGTCTGGTGCGGCTTGCTTGGGGCCATGCTGTTGCTGTTTCGTCGCCGGCTGGCGTTCAACGCCTTTATCGCCGGCTTGATCGCCATGCTCGCGGACAGCGTCTACGTTCATTTTCTCAGCAATGGCCGCGAGGTTATGGGCGCCGCTGGCATGGGCTTCGGATTGCTTGTCATCCTCATCTTCATCGGCCAGATCGCCTATTCCCGATGGGCGCGCGGCAAGGCGATAATCCGCTAGGCCATAGCTGGCTATGGCTGTTTCGCTGCTTCGGCATGCCTCGGCCATGGCGAAGAAGGCCGTCCTCCGCTAAAGGCTCGGCGGGTGAAAACCCGCCAGCCCGCTTCCCTGACCGAAGAAGACATCGCCGCCGTCCGTTCGTGGGTCATCCACGAGGACGCGCACATCATCGCCTTCAACAAGCCGTCGGGCCTGTCGAGCCAGGGCGGACGCATCCAGGCCCACACCCTGGACGACCTTCTGTGGGCCTTCGCGCGCTCGAACGGCAAGCGGCCGGAACTGGTGCATCGGCTGGACCGAGACACCTCGGGCGTCATCCTGGCGGCCAAGACCAAGCCGGCGGCGGGCTTCCTGGGCAAGGCCATGCAGATGCGCCGGTTCCAGAAGACCTATCTGGCCCTGGTGTCGGCCGCGCCCGAGCCCAAGTCGGGCCGCATCACCGCCGCCCTGCGCCGCGAGGAGATCGGGCGCGAATCCTATATGCGGGTGGTCGAGTTCGACGCCCCGGGCGCGCAAGGCGCGGTCAGCGGCTATCGCACCCTGGCGGCCAGCGAGGACGGGGCTCTGGTCGAACTGTCGCCCGAGACGGGGCGGATGCATCAACTCAGGGTCCACATGGCCTCGATCGGTCGGCCTCTGGTCGGCGACGTGCGTTACGGCGGGGCCCTGACCTTCGCCGGTCGTGGTGCGCCGCGCCTGATGCTGCACGCGGCCAAGCTGTCCTTTCCGCATCCCGAGGGCGGCGAGCGCGTGACGCTGGAGGCGGCGCCGCCTGAGGACTTCGCGGCCTTGCAGGCGGCGGCGGGGCTCTAGGCGGTTCAGCTTCTGTTCAGCGTCACGGCGGAACATCCACGATAGCTCGACGCTAATCGGGCAGGAGATTTCGCATGAAACGTCTGACCTTCGGCCTGATCGCAGCCTCCGCCCTGCTGCTGAGCGCCTGCGCCAGCCTGGCCCCCTATGGTCCGCAGCAGTCCGCGCGGGGGCAGGGGTTCAGCGAGCAGCAGATTGAATCCAACCGTTTCCGCGTCACCTATAACGGCGTCGGCGCGCCCGGCCCGGTGGTCGATCGCGCCCTGTTCCGTGCAGGGCAACTGACGGTGGATCAGGGCTATGATTGGTTCGAGGTGACGCAGCGCTGGATCGACGGCCGTCCCGACAGCGCCGGCGGCGTGCGCCCCAGCGTCTCGATCGGGGCGGGCGGCGGTCGTTACGGCGGCTATAGCACGTCGGGTGTCGGCGTGGGGCTGGGTTTTGATCTCAGCGGGCCGCAGCCGACCTCGACCACGCTGGAGATCGTCATGGGGCGCGGCGCCAAGCCGGACCGCGCCGAGGCCTATGACGCACGCCGGGTTCAGGACGCGATCCGCAACCGGCTGTAAGGCCCCGCCAACCGCTGTCATTCCCGCCGTGTCGGTGTAGAAGCCCGGCATGATGCAATTTCTTCTTGTCGCCGCCGGCGGCGCCCTGGGGGCTGTGGCCCGCTATGGGCTGGGCCTGACGGTTGGGCGGCTGGCCCCTGGCTCCGCTTGGCCGTGGGGCACCTTCGCCGCCAACATCATCGGCGGTCTGCTGATGGGGCTGTTGGCCGGCTGGCTGGCGCTGAAGGTGGGCGCGGGACAGGAGAGCATCCGCCTGTTCGCCGCTGTCGGCGTGCTGGGCGGCTTCACCACCTTCTCGGCATTTTCACTGGAAGCCGCTTTGATGATCGAACGCCGTGAACTGGCCACGGCTTTCGTCTATGCGGTGGGTTCGGTGGTTCTTGCCATCGCCGCCCTGTTCGTCGGCCTGATGATCGCGCGCAAACTGTTTACCGGAGTGGGCGCATGAGCCGCGAAGTCCAGACCCTCTATGTCGCCGAAGACGAGCACGACATCCGCCTGGATCGGTGGTTCAAGCGCCGCTGGCCGCACCTGACCCATATCCAGGTCGAGAAGATGGCCCGCAAGGGCGAGATCCGCGTCGATGGCTCGCGGGTCAAGCCGCAGGACCGCCTGACCGCCGGCGCCGCCGTGCGTGTGCCGCCCCTGCCTGAGGCCAATCCGCGCAAGCCCGGCGACCTGCACGAACTGACCGAGCGCGACGTGGCCTACGCCAAGTCGCTGGTCCTCTATGAAGACGACATGGTCATCGCCCTGAACAAGCCGCACGGCCTGGCGGTGCAGGGCGGCACCAAGACCACCAAGCACGTCGACCGCCTGCTGTCGGCCTGGGGCGAGGGGATGGACCGTCCGCGTCTGGTCCACCGCCTGGACCGCGACACCTCGGGCGTCCTGCTGCTGGGCAAGGGGCCGGAGGCGGCCAAGCGTCTGGCCGGGGCCTTCGCCCGTCGTCAGGCCAAGAAGACCTATTGGGCCATCGTCATCGGCAACCCCAAGCCTTCGGCGGGTCAGATCGACATGGCGCTGAAGAAGACCGGCATCAACGACTTCGAGATGATGCGCCCGGCTGATCCCAAGGACCCCAAGGGCGAACCGGCCGAGACCGCCTTCGCCACCATCAGCCGCGCCGCCCACCGCGCCGCCTGGATGGCCCTGCGCCCCTTCACCGGCCGCACCCACCAGTTGCGCGCCCACATGGCCGCCATCGGCCACCCCATCCTGGGCGATCCCAAGTACGGCGACGACAAGTCGCGCGAACTGTCCGGGGTGCTGAAGCTGCAGTTGCACGCCCGCCGCATCGAGCTGGACCACCCGCGCGGCGGCAAGCTGATCGTCGAGGCGCCGCTCAGCCCCGAGATGAAGGCTGGCTTCGCCCACTTCGGCTTCTCTGAGGATGAAAGCGACGTCGATCCGTTTGAAGGGGTCAAGCGCCAGCGATGATGCGTCCGCTCGCCGTTTTCGACATCGACGGGACCCTGGTGGACAGCCGGGCCTCGATCCATCGGGCCTGTTGCGAGGCCGCGCGGGAACTGGGTTTGCCTGAGCCATCCTATGATCGGGTGCGCCAGATTGTCGGTCTGACGCTGGACAAGGCGCTGCATGTGCTGGAGCCGGGGCTGACCCTGGCTGAACTGGCCGACTTCGTCGCGGCGTTTCAGGCCAGCTTCCGCACCATGTATGAGGCGGGCCACGAGGAGCCGCTTTATCCCGGCGTCATGGACACCCTGCGGCGGTTGAAGCGGGACGGCTGGCGGCTGTCGCTGGCGACGGGCCAGAACCGGCGCGGGGTGGCCCGCAATCTGGCGCGCCCGGGATGGAGCGAACTGTTCCTGTCCAGCCACTGCGCGGCGGATGGTCCGGGCAAGCCCGATCCGGCCATGCTGTTCGCCGCCATGACCGCCTGCGGGGCCGACGCGGCCTCGACCGTAATGATCGGCGACACCAGCCACGACATTAGGATGGCGCTGAACGCAGGCGTGCATCCTCTGGGGGTCGGATGGGGTTTCCACACCCATGAGGAACAGGCGGCGGCAGGCGCGCATCACGTCGCCGTCGACTGTCCTGATCTGGAGGCGGCGCTGGACCGCTTCGCCGCTACTGCTCTTGCTGCCTGAGACGACCCATGTCCCACATCCCTCCGCTTGATCCCAACGTCGCCGCCCGCAAGGGCTTTCGCGAGTCCGAGGAGCGCATCAAGCGCTTCTGGACGGTCGCCGACGTGTCGAAAGACGAGGGCGGCTGGACAGTGCGGCTGGACGGTCGCACGCCCAAGACCCCGGCGGGAAACACCCTGACCCTGCCGACCGAGGCCGCCGCGCGTCTGGTCGCCGACGAATGGGCGGCGCAGGGCGAGTTCCTGGTTCCTGGAACCATGCCCGCCACCCGTCTGGCC
The DNA here is from genome assembly GCF_002979535.1 of Brevundimonas sp. MYb52. GTDB lineage: Bacteria > Pseudomonadota > Alphaproteobacteria > Caulobacterales > Caulobacteraceae > Brevundimonas. The sequence goes on from NZ_PCPB01000001.1 coordinate 33,916, forward strand.
TCGACCGCCATCGACCGGGTCAGCCAGACGCGCGAGCCGGTGGCCGCCGAGATCGCCGCCTACGCCGGATCGGATGTCGTCTGCTACCTGGCCGAGCATCCGACGGCCCTGATCGAGCGTCAGCAGGCGGAGTGGGGGCCGTGGCGCGACTGGGCGGCCAGGGAACTGGGCGTGGTCCTGCACACGGCCGAAGGCATCGTCCATCGGCCCCAGGCGCCCGAGGCGCTGGAGCGGGTCAAGGCTCTGGCTCTGGAGATGGACGACCACGCCCTGACCGGTCTGGCGACGGCGGTGCCGCTGCTGGGGTCGGCGGTGCTGGGGCTGGCGGTGCAGCGCGGGGCCCTGTCGGGCGCGGCGGCGCTGGACCTGTCGCGTCTGGATGAGGCCTTTACCGAGGAACGCTGGGGCGTGGACGAAGAGGCGGCGGCGCGCGTGGCCGCTCATCGCGACGAGGCGACTCTGTTGCAGCGGTGGTTCGAGGCGCTGCAGGGCTAACTTTCCATTTTGGAAAATAACGACTTGCCATCATGGAAACTGACGCATACTCTTTCCAGATTGGAAAGTGAGGTTTCGTCATGCCCCAGACCCCCCAAAGCCCTCAGGATGCCTTGGCGTCGATCCGGGCCGCGCGCAGCAGCGTCGCGCCATCACTGGAATATCCCCTAGGTTACGACCTGGCCTACGGCGCGGTATGCGGACTTCTGGTCGCGGGGCAGGGCATGCCTCAGCCGTGGTCGCTGATCGTCCTGCCCATCGCCCTGGGCGGTCTGGCCGTCATGGTGATGTGGTGGCGCCGGAAGTTCGGCTGGTGGGTCAGCGGCTACTCGCCAAAACGCGCGCGCTGGGTGGCGTTCGGGCTCTTGGCCGTCTTCCTCGGATTGATCAGCCTGTCGCTTTATGGCCGGTTCGTCGGGCCGTGGTGGTTGTTCATGGTGTCGGGTGCGCTCGGTTTCGTCGCGGCTATCGTGGGGAGCCGGATCTGGACGGCCGTGTGGCGGCGGGAGCTGGAGACAGGTGAATGAGCGCGCGCCCAGTCTTTGACGCGATCATCCATGCTCCGGGGCGGCTGCAGATCTGCGCCCTTCTGTCCGGGATCGACGATGCGGAGTTCGCCATGATCCGCGACCGGCTTGAAGTGTCGGACTCGGTTCTATCCAAGCATCTGAAACAGCTGGATGAGGCGGGTTATGTCACGCTTCGCAAGGCGGTGTCTGAGGGACGTCAACGGACGTGGATCAGCCTGACGTCCGCAGGCAAGAAAGCCTTCGCCAGCCATGTTGCGGAACTCACCCGAATGGCCGGACTCGCCTTGACCTGATGGATCAGCCCATCTGGCCGCTGATCAGGGCTTCACGCTCCTCGGCCGTGATCATCCGCCACTTGCCCTCGGGCAGGTTGTTCAGGTGAATCGGGCCGACGCGGATGCGCAGCAGGTCGATGACCTCCAGATCGACCATTTCACACATGCGACGGATCTGGCGATTGCGGCCTTCGGTCAGGATGAAGCGCAAGCGGTTCTGCTCCATGCGCGAGACCTTGGCGTATTTCAGGATGCGCCCGTCCAGCATCAGGCCGCGACGCAGCAGGGCCAGCTTCTTCTCCGTCACGTCGCCTTCGATGCGGACCAGGTATTCCTTGTCCAGGCGCGACTGAGGCCCGATCACGGCCTTGGCCACCACGCCGTCCGACGACAGCATCAGCAGGCCGCGCGAATCCTCGTCCAGACGGCCGATGGGGGGCAGGGAGGCGTCCTCGGCGGGCGGCGTGCCTTCACCGACCAGGTTTTCGGCGGTCAGCAGGCGCACAGCGGGGATCTTGTCCGGCTCGGGCTGGCCCGAGACATAGCCCAGCGGCTTGTGCATCAGGATGGTGACGCCCGACGCCAGGGCGGCCTGGCCCCGGTCGTTCAGGGTCAGGGTCTGGCCCGGCTCGATCTTGCGCCCCGCGTCGGTGACGCTCTCGCCGTCGATCGTGACCATGCCGGCGGCAATCAGGGCCTCGGCCTCGCGGCGCGAGCAGACGCCGGTCTGGCCCAGCCACTTGTTGATGCGGACAGGCTCAGGGCCGTCGTAGGTGCGGGTGAAAGCCATGGCGGTCGATCCTCGAAGATGCGGCTCTGTAGAGGCCGTGAGTGCGGCCAGGCAAGGCCCATTGCGACCGATGTTCGCAAAGATTTCGCGCAAGAGGTCTGAATATCGCTGAGATCAGATGACCGTGACCGGACATTGACCCTCAGCGCAGGCGGCCTATATGTTCAGTCACCCCATCGAACTGATCCAGATCGCGTTCGGCGTCGCCGTGACGCGGCGATTCACGTTTTCAGTTCCACATCAGGGGCGTTTCGCCTGATCCATTATGAACCGGCGAACGAATATTGAACGATAACCTTCGAAGGAGACGTCTTGTACGCTCAACGCAACGCTACGACCGCACCCCGCCCTCGTCAGGGCTTCAACCGTCCCGCCCCCGTGCGTCTGCGCATGGCTCTGATCATGCGCAAGGGCATGGATTTCGGCTCGCTGGGCGACATGGAGACCGCGCTTCGCTTTGACGGCGTGTCCCTGGCGCCGATCTCCACCGGGGACGCCAGTCTGGTCAGCGGCGGCGTGACCGTGCTGGCGACTGCGACGGCGGACGACATCACCGGCGGACGGGTCAAGGGCGTGGTCGTGCCGGGCGGTGCGACGGACGAGGCAGGCGTGGCTCAGACCAAGGCGCTGCTGGCGCTGGCCAAGGATCAGGGCCTGCCGGTTCTGGCCTTTGCCGACGGCGTGACCCTGACGGCCGAAGCCTTTGGCGTGACCGCGGATGCGCCGGGCGCAGTGTTCCAGGGTGGCAAGGTTGCCCTGATCAACGACCGCGCCGAACTGTCGGCGGTGGTCGCGACCATTTCCTGATGGGCGAGGGCCTGATCAGGCTCGTCTGAACACAAGGCTGATGTTGTTGGCGGGCATCTCCGTCCGCAACGTCAGCGCCAGGCCATGCGATCGGGCCAGGGCGACGACCGCGTCGCGGTCGCGCAGACCCCAGGCCGGATCGCGGGTCTTCAGGCTGGCGTCAAAGGCTTCGTTGGACGGCGCCAGAGGGACTTCGGCCTCGCGATAGGGGCCGTAGAGATAGAGCAGGCCGCCGGGGCGCGGCAGAGCGCGCTCCGCCAGCTTCATCAGCCCCTCGGTCGCCGCCCACGGGCTGATGTGGACCATATTGATGCAGACGACGGCGTCGTACTGCGCCTCGGGCCAGGTCGCCTCGTCCAGACAGTCCAAGGCCAGCGGCGTTTGCAGTCGCTCGGTCCCGGCCTCGGCGGCCCAGGCGGCGATGCTGGCGCGCGCGTCCGCGCTGGGATCGCTGGGCGTCCAGTCCAATCCGGGCAGGGCGCTGGAAAAGAAGACGGCGTGCTGGCCCGAGCCGGAGGCGATTTCCAGAACTCGCCCGCTTTTCGGCAGATGGGCGCGCAGGATGCGAAGGATCGGTTCCGCATTGCGAAGCGAGGCCGGGGAGGCCAGAGCCCCGTCAGGACGGGCGGTCAGGGTGTCCATGGTGCGCATCCGACTGTGGTATCGCCGCTCGGCGCGACGGGCGACCGGAAAACATGCTGCGACGCAGCAATTTTATTCCGAGCGGGGTGAATTCCGGCAACGGTTGACCTTGCGTCGCCTCTGGTGGCATTGCGCCTGTAACAGGGCGTGATCGGCGCCCGACTCGTCACGGCGGCGTCAGATCGTCGGACGGCACGGTTCAGGAGACCATAGTTGTGACTGCAGACGTATCGATTCCGGGACTCTATCCCGCGCCGACCGAGCACAAGGGCCTGGTCGCCTGGGTCGCCCAGATCGCGGCCCTGACCAAGCCGGACCGGGTGCACTGGTGCGACGGCTCTGAAGCCGAAAAATCGGCCATCGTCGCCGACCTGATCGGCAAGGGCACGCTGAAGGAACTGGATCAGGCCAAGCGTCCCGGCTGCTACTACGCCGCTTCGGACCCCAAGGACGTGGCCCGCGTCGAGAGCCGCACCTTCATCTGCTCGGAAGAGGAGGCCGACGCCGGCCCGACCAATAACTGGGCGGACCCGATCGAGATGCGCGACCGCCTCGACGGTCTGTTCGACGGCTGCATGAAGGGCCGGACGATGTATGTCGTCCCCTTCTGCATGGGCCCGCTGGGCTCCAAGATCTCCGCCTTGGGCGTCGAGATCACCGACAGCGGCTATGTCGCCGTGTCGATGGGCGTCATGACCCGCATGGGCAAGGGCGCGCTGGACATGCTGGGCTCCGATGGCGTCTTCGTGCCCGCCGTCCACACCCTGGGCGCGCCGCTGGCTGAAGGTCAGGCCGATGTGCCGTGGCCCTGCAACGACGACAAGTGGATCGTCCACTTCCCCGAAACCCGCGAAATCTGGTCCTACGGCTCGGGCTACGGCGGCAACGCCCTGCTGGGCAAGAAGTGCTACGCCCTGCGCATCGCCTCGATCATGGCCCGCGACGAGGGGTGGCTGGCCGAGCATATGCTGATCCTCAAGCTGACCAGCCCCGAGGGCGTGTCCAAGTACGTGGCCGCCGCCTTCCCGAGCGCCTGCGGCAAGACCAATCTGGCCATGCTGCAACCGGCGCTGGACGGCTGGAAGGCCGAGACGGTCGGCGACGACATCGCCTGGATGCGCTTCGGCGACGATGGCCGCCTCTATGCTGTGAACCCCGAAGCGGGCTTCTTCGGTGTGGCGCCGGGCACCAGCCGCAACACCAACCACAACGCGCTCGAGACCCTGGCGAAGAACACCATCTTCACCAACGTCGCCCTGACCGCTGACGGCGACGTCTGGTGGGAAGGTCTGACCAAGGAAGCGCCTGCGGGCCTGACCAACTGGAAGGGGCAGCCCCACGATCCGGCCTCGGGCGAGCCTGCTGCTCACCCCAACGCCCGCTTCGCCGCCCCCGCCGGCCAGTGCCCGGCCATCGCGCCCGAGTGGGAAGACCCGGCGGGCGTGCCGATCGACGCCATCCTGTTCGGCGGTCGCCGCGCCTCGGCTGTGCCGCTGGTGACGGAAGCCTTCGACTGGGAGCACGGGGTCTTCATGGGCTCGACCGTGGCCTCGGAAGGCACCGCCGCCGCCGAGAACAAGGTCGGCGAGTTGCGCCGCGATCCCTTCGCCATGCTGCCCTTCTGCGGCTACAACATGGGCGACTATTTCGGCCACTGGCTGAAGCTGGGCGAGAAGGCGGATGCGGCCAAGCTGCCGCGCCTCTTCTTCGTCAACTGGTTCCGCAAGAACGAGGACGGCAAGTTCGTCTGGCCGGGCTTTGGCGACAACGCCCGCGTGCTGAAGTGGATCGTCGAGCGTCTGGACCGTCAGGCCGAGGCTGTGGACACCCCGGTCGGACGCCTGCCGACCAAGGCTGCGCTGGACCTGTCGGGCCTGAGCCTGTCGGACGCCGACCTGAAGATCCTGCTGGACGTCGACGCCGACGTCTGGACCGAGGAAGCCAGCCTGATCCCCGCCTTCTACGAGAAGTTCGGCGATCGCCTGCCCAAGGCTCTGTGGGGCCAGCACGCGGCCCTGACCAAGCGCCTAGAAGAGGCTCGCGCCGCCAAGCTGGCCGCCGAGTAAGACAAAAGCCGGGTTGAAATCGGGGCGCGGGAGGTCGAAGGACAGCCCGTGCCCCTTTTCAATTCTCAAGACATCCTTGTGGTCGGCGCGGGCGTTCTGGGCCTGTGCACGGCGGCGGAACTGGCCCGGCGCGGCCATGTCGTGACCGTGGTCGATCCCGGCGGTCTGAACGCCTCGGGCGTGGCGGCGGGAATGATCGCCCCGGCCATGGAAAGCGCTATCGACGACCTGAGCCCTGATCACGCCGAACTGCTGCGGCGCGCCCGCGACGCCTGGAGCGAGTTCGCGGAGGCGACGGGCGTTCGGCTAGACCGTGGCGCGGCTGAATGGCGCGGGGGGAATATTGAGGCTCTGGCGGGGCGGCTAGCGACGCTAGGCTTCGCCTATGACTATGACCGCGACGCAGGGCGGCTGACGACGGACGAAGACTGGAAGGTCGAGCCTGAGCAGGCGCTGGTGGCGCTGTGCCGGGGTGTTCGCACTCTTGAAGGCCGGGCGACGGACCTGGTGCGCCTTGACGCTCGCTGGCGCGGCGAGACAACGGCAGGGCCGGTCGAAGCTGATCATGTCGTGCTGGCGACCGGGGCGGGGGCGGCGCTGGATGGCCTGCCCGAGGACGCCGCACGGCTGCTGGCTTTGATCGCGCCCATCCGAGGTCAGATTGGTCTGGTCAGCGAGCGGCTGGTCGAACACGTCGTGCGTGGTCCCGGCGCCTATGTGGCGCCGATGGGGCTAGGCTGTGTGATCGGGGCGACGATGGAGGCGGGCGAGCGGTCGTTGACGCCTGATCCTGAACGCTGCGCACAGATGCTGGACGCGGCCTGGGCCGTGCTGGGCCAGACGCCGCGACCGCTGACAATCGAGTGGCGCGCGGGCGTGCGTGGGGCGACGCCCGACGGTCTGCCGATGGCGGGGGCGGTCGGGGGCGGGCTGCATCTGGCCCTGGGGCCGCGTCGCAACGGCTGGCTGCTGGGGCCGCTGGTCGCGGGCGTGGTGGCTGACGAAGTCGAGGGCCGGTCCTCGAAAGAACCGACCCTCGCCCCCCGTCGCTTCACCTGACGTTCGAGCCTACTCGGGCAGGGTGAAGCGAATGGCCATGCTGACGCGGGCGCCGTCGACGGCCTGACCATCGACCGTGCGCGGGCTGAGGCGGAAGTAGCGCGTCAGGCCCAGAGCGGCGCGCCCGAAGCCTTGATTGCCCGGCGTTTCCGAGGCGACCGAACAGCCGGTCAGGCTGCCGTCCACCTTGACCAGGCAGGACAGGTTGGCCACGCCGCTGACGCCGCGCGCCTCGGCGTTGGAGGGGTAGGCCCGCATCATCTGCTCGGCCGACGGCTTCCTGAGCCAGTCGGGGTTGGTGATGACTGGCGGCGAGCGCACCGGTTCGGCGGCGACCGCCGTGCCGGTCGAAGGCTCGCTGGCGGGGGCGGTGATGTTGATGGCCGGTCCGGCGTCAATCGAGGTGACGGGCGCGATCGGAACCGGCAGCGGCGCCACGTTGGACGGAATCACCGTCTCGGGCCGATGGATCGGCGGAGTCGGCGCCGGAGGAACCTTGGGCGTGACGGTCGGTTCCGGCGGCTTGGGCATGGGCAGGATGTCGATGCGCGTGATCGGCCCCTCGCTTTCCACGGGAATGTCCGCCAGCTCAAAGCGTTGGTTATAGAGCCAGACCCCGGCCCCGACATGGACCAGGGCGGAAACCCCGATCGCCGCCCACATCCAGCGCGGGATCGGCTTTTTCCGTTCGGCGAAATCGATGGGGCTGACCAGTCCGGGGCCGCCCGCGGTTCTCATCATCATGGCCTTCAACGCCTCCTGTCGTCGGCCCTCCCCAGCGCCCACGGAACAAAGTTCGCGCCAGGCTTGCGGCTTTATTGCGGCGCTTGTTTATTAGGCTTTCATTAACCTTGGTTAGCGACCGTCAACCATATGAGCGTAGGAGCGATTCCATCATCCGGCGGGGTTGAGGCGGCCATTCGGCGTGCGTCCAGCACGACCGGCGTGGACTTCGACTTCCTGATGAAGACGGCGCGTCGCGAAAGCGCGATGAACCCCTCCGCGCGGGCCTCGACCTCGTCGGCCTCAGGCCTGTTCCAGTTCATCGAGCAGACCTGGCTGGCCACGGTCAAGCAGCACGGCGCCAAGCACGGCTATGGCCAGTACGCCGATCTGATTCATCGCGGCGACGACGGCCGCTGGCGGGTGCAGGGCTCGGCCCGCAACGTGGTGCTGGACCTGCGCTTCGACGCCCAGGCCGCCTCGGCCATGGCGGCGGAACTGACGGCCTCGAACGCCGCCTATCTGCGCGGCCGCACGGGGCAGGAGCCAGGGGCAGGCGATCTCTACGCCGCCCACTTCCTCGGCCCGGCGGGCGCCGCCAAGCTGATGGAGGCCATGCAGTCGCGGCCGGGCGCCAGCGCGGCCTCGCTGTTCCCCGACGCGGCCTCGGCCAATCGCTCGATCTTCTACCGCAATGGACGTCACGCTACGGTGGCCGAGGTTCACGCCAACCTGCAGCGCACGGCGGGCGAGGGCGCGCCGGCGTCGGGCGTCGGGTCGGCTCCGAAGAACGCCATGCCGGACCTGAGCGAGAAGGATCGCATGCTGGCGGCCCGTCTGGATCGGCTGAAGCAGGACCAGAGTCTGCTGGCTTTGCTGCTGGGGCAGGACGGTCAGGGCGGCAAGAGCAGCGGGTTTGGCGGAGCCTTCGCACCGCCTGCGGAGACCTCTGTCTGAACGAACGTAGTTTCGCCTCACTCCTAACGAGGCGTTAACTATGTAAAGCTAAGCGTGACGATTGATTCTTCGCCCGCCTAGCTCATGAGCTCCTTGCATGACCGCCTACCGCGCCCGACTGACGGAAAGCGACATCCGGCGCCTGATCAAGTCTGACGCGGAAGACGAGCGCGCGGCGGCGGCGCACAAGCTGTGCCGAAGCATCGACCGGATGCCTCTGGACGAGGCGGATCGCGCGGCGGCGCAGAAGATCCTGATCGTCATGGCCAATGACACGGCCGAACTGGTGCGTCGCGCCCTGGCGGTGACGCTGAAGGCCTCCGACCTGATGCCGCGAGAGGTGGCGCGTCGTCTGGTCGCCGACGTGGATAGCGTCGCCCTGCCCATCATCACCAGTTCGCCGGTCTTTACCGATGACGACCTGATCGAGATCGTGCGCGCCGGTTCGGTGGTGCGTCAGAACGCCGTGGCCTCGCGCCATCGCGTGCCCCGCGACGTGGCGACAGTTCTAGCGGCCGAGGGCGGGGTATTGGCGGTGCGTGCGCTGGCGGCCAACGACAACGCCGACATTTCCGAAGCGGCCCTGGGCGTAGTCATCGACCGGTTTGGTCAGACCTCCGAGATCGTGGCCGCCATTGCCTATCGTCAGGTCCTGCCGCTGTCGGTGACCGAGCGGCTGGTGGCCCTGGCCAGCGACGCCGTGCGCGAACATCTGGTGACGCGTCATGCGGTGGCGCCCGAGACCGCCATCCAGTTCGCCCATTTCGCGCGCGAGCGGGCGACGGTCGATCTGGTGGATCAGGCGCGGGTCAGCAACGACCTGTCGGCCTTTGTCGCCGGATTGAACGCGCGCAAGGCGTTGAACGCCTCATTGCTACTGCGGGCCTTGGCGCGCGGGCAAATGGCGCTGTTTGAGCACGCACTGGCCGAACTGACCGGCACACCTCATCATCGCGCCTGGCTGATGGTGCACGACGCCGGGCCCCTGGGTCTGAAGGCCATCTATGATCGGGCGGGCCTGCCTCCGCGCCTGTTTCAGGCCTTCCGGGCAGGCGTTGATACCTGGCGCGCCTTGCAGGCCGAGGGCGGCGACACCGCCAGCGACGACTTCCGCCAGCGGATGTTGGAGCGTTTCCTGAGCCAGCGCCCCAATACGTCACGCGACGATCTGGCCTACCTGATGGAGCGACTGGACCGTCCGGCGGCCCAGAACGCGGAAACTGCCGTCAGCGCCGCCTGATCAAACGCCAGGCAAGAAAAAAGGCGCCCCGGCATCGGCGGCGCCTTTTCCTTGGCTTTTCTTCGCCAGCCGTCAGGCCAGATGTTCGGCGACGCGCGCTTCCAAGGTTTCGGCCAGTTCGCGACCGACCGGGTGCTCGTCGGTCTGGATCTCGTCACGGACCACGGCGCGGATGGCGTCGATGTGAGCGTCGAGGATGGCCACCGAGGCCTGCATCCGCTTGTCGGCGTCGTCCATCATCCGGCACAGCGAACCGGCGATGCGGGTGACCAGCGGATACTGATAGGTGGCGCCCAGCCCCTTCAGGTCGTGGGCGCGGAAATAGAGAGCCTCGGCCGTCTCGGGCGTATAGCCCTTGGCGCGGATGTCGGCCTGGGCCTGATCCAGCTTGACGATTTCGTCGTTCAGCCACTGGCCGAACTGGGCCGACATGGCCTTGAGGGCGGCCTCGGCCTTGGCGATGGCGTCGGCGTCGATGCCGCCGAAGCCGCCGACCTTGGCGCGCAGCGGGTTGGGCGGACGAATGACCTGGGGAGGGTTGCTCACGTGACGGGCTCCTGAACTCGTGAGGTCACCTTATGCGGCGGAGCCTTAAAAACCCGTGACGTTCAACTGGCGAACTGCTCGGCCATGACGCGCTCCTCGAATGAGCGCCCTGCATCGAACAGCATGGTCAGGCTGATGTCGCGGCGTTCGCGCACCTCGACCCGAGTGACGCGGCGGACTTCGAAATTATCGGCGGTGGCGCTGACCGGGCGCTTGTCCGGCTCCAGCACCTCGAAGCGCACCCGCGCGGTATGCGACAGCAGGGCGCCGCGCCAGCGCCGGGGACGGAAGGCGCTGATCGGCGTCAGCGCCAGACTGGGCGCATCCAGAGGGATGATCGGGCCGTGCGCTGACAGGTTGTAGGCGGTTGAGCCAGCGGGCGTGGCCACCATGCAGCCGTCGCAGCTCAGTTCCTCCAGCCGCACCTTGTCGTTGATGCTGACACGCAGCTTGGCGGTCTGGCGCGTCTGACGCAGCAGGGAGACCTCGTTGATGGCCAGGCCGCTGTGGACCTCGCCGCTCTCGACCCAGGCATCCATCTGCAGAGGATGGATGACGGTGCGGTCGGCCTCGGCCAGGCGAGCCGGCAGATCGTCTTCGTCGTAGTCATTCATCAGGAAACCGACCGAGCCCCGGTTCATGCCATAGACCGGGGTGCGGAGCTGCAGGTTGTTGTGCAGGGTCTCCAGCATGAAGCCGTCGCCGCCCAGGGCGACGATCACGTCCGCTTCGGCCACCGGCACGGAGCCGTAGCGTTCGGTCAGCCGTTCGCGCGCCGTTTCCGCTTCAGGGCGGTCGCTGGCGACGAAGGTCAGGGCGAGGGGGGCGGAGGTGTTCACGCCTTCACGCAAGCTGAGCGGAGCCTCTGTGTCAAACGGAAGCGCCGCCGACATCGGCCATCAAGAGGCGAAATTCATAGGCGGCCTGATCGGCTGAACGCTCGGCCAGACGCCAGGCCGAACTGTCGGGATCGCGCGGGAAGCCTTTGTTCAGCTTGCGGATTTCGGTCAAGATTGCAGGAAAGGCGGCGCGATCCAGTCCAACGGCGATGCAGGCCAGGAACAGGGGGCGCGCCGTATCGCCGCCCAGGGCGTGCAGAACCTGAGACACCTCGAACCGGCCCAGGGTCGCCAGGCCGTGGGCGAAGACGCCCAGCTTTTCCTCACGCAGGGCGCGGATGAGATAGGCGGGGCGAAGCTGGCCTGCCGCATGCAGTTTGGCCACCAACCGCGCGTCGATGTCTTCGGCGGCGGGCAGGGCGGCCACGGCCTTCCATTCGACGCCGGCGCCTTGGTGGACGGCGGCCTGGACGGCTTCGGCCAGTCGCGCGGGATCGAGGGGAAAGCGGTCGCTGATCGCCTGTCGCAGGGCGTCGCCGACCCATTGATACAGGCGCAGGGCCAGGGTCTCGTCCAATGACGGATGACGGGTCAGCGGCGCGCGCAGGGCGGCCAGTTGTCGCGATCGGGCGACCAGGTCGGCGAAGGCGGCGGTTTCAATGCGAGCGCTGCGGTTGGTGGCCAAGGCGGTCATCACCGCCGGATCGCCGCCGGCGACGATGGCGCGCGCCACGGCGGCGCCGATGTCGGGGCGCAGGGCGACCTGAATCTGATGTTCGATCGAGCAGTCGGCCAGAAGCTGCAACAGGTCGTTGTCGAGCAGCAGCGGGCTGGCGGCGATCACCGGGCGAGCGATGTCGATCTCGTCGGCGGCCAGCATCCGCACCAGGGCGGCGGGGGGCCAGTCGGCCTTGGCCAGCCGCTGGGCCAGAGCCTGGCGTATTTCGCGCTCCGCGTCGCGGGTCAAGGCGATGAAGATGTCGGCCAGGGCTTCGGGCGCGCCGCCGTGGGCGCCGGCGGATTCATAGAGGCCGGCGATCCCCATCAACAGGCGGTTCTGATCATCGGGCGAGCGCTTCTTGGCCAGGTCCAGCAACTGGTTCAAACCGGACAGGGGAACGGCCTGCGAGGGCTTGGCCGGATCTAGCGGAACGACTGTGGACACCGGCGGCTCCGCGGATCGAAAAACGGCCGCGTAAGGCCGCGCGTCATCATCGTGCGCGGGCGTGAAAACAGGGTTAACGAAATCCTTCTGCAGCGGACGCGGGTCGCTTGACGGCGAGGCAAGGCGGGGCGACCTTCAACCTAACAATGATAAGGGAGGTCGTTATGGCGGACGGATCGACGTCGTCGCTGAAATCGCGGGTGTCCGAGGCCGAGTGGCAGGTGCGAGTCGAACTGGCGGCGCTTTACCGCTTGGTGGCCTTGCACGGGTGGGACGACATGATCTTTACCCATATTTCCGCCCGCGTGCCCGGACCGGAGCATCACTTCCTGATCAATCCCTACGGCTGGTATTTCGATGAAATTACAGCCTCTTCTCTGGTGAAGGTCGATCTGGACGGCAACATTGTTCAAGAGACGACCAATTTCATCAATCCGGCCGGATTCACCATTCACTCGGCCGTCCATGCGGCGCGCGAGGACGCCAAGTTCGTCATCCATCTGCACACGGTGAGCGGCGTCGGCGTGGCGGCCCAGAAAGACGGTCTTTTGCCCATCAGCCAGAACGCCTGCCTGTTGCAGCATCAGGTGGCCTATCACGGCTATGAAGGCCTGGCGCTGAACCATGACGAGCGCGAGCGACTGGTGGCCGATCTGGGCGACAAGCCGCTGATGCTGTTGCGCAACCACGGCACGATGGCGGTCGGCGAAACGGCGGCCCAGGCCTGGGTTGGCATCTTCTTCCTGGAGCGGGCTTGCGCCCAGCAGGTGGCGGCCCTGTCGGGCGGGCGCGAGAACGTGCTGATCGCCCCGGACGCCGCCCAGGCCGAGACCAAGGACCAGGGTCGCGGCATAGGCTTCGTCTCCGCCTTGGCCTGGCCCGGCGCCCTGCGTCAGCTGGAACGAAAATCACCGGGCTACGACGTGTGAAGGCGGTCGGGGGGCTGCTGATCGGGCTGGGGTTATCGGCGGTTGGGGCGTCGTCGGCCGCCGCCGGGGCCTGGAACCTGCCAAAGGGGCAGGGGCAGGCGATCCTGAAGTACGAGGACATGCGCGCCGATGAGGCCTTTGGCCCGTTCGGCGGCCGGTTCGACCTGCCCGGCGGGCGGGTCGATCGCACCGCCTCCCTGCTGGTCGAATATGGCGTGACCGACCGGCTGACCCTGCAGGTCAAGGGAGAGTGGCAGCAGGGGCGCGACGCCTATATCGACTTCGACGGGCGCGGCCCGTTGGAGATCGGCGGGCGCTGGCAGGTCTATCGCGATCCCGAAAATGTGGTGGCGGTCTATGCCGGCTACGCCCAGGGCGGCGAAGGGCGCAACGCCGGCTATGCGCCGCCGGGCGCCGGCGACAGCGATTGGGAGTTGCGCGTGATGGGCGGCCGCAGCTGGAGCGAGCCGCGCACCTTCGTCGAGGCCCAACTGGCGCGCCGTTGGCGCAGCGGCCTGACGGACGAGGTGCGGATGGACGTGACCGCCGGCGCCCATCTGGGGCAGAACTGGTTGGTGATGGGGCAGGTGTTCGCCGGTGTGACGGACAAGGCTCCGGACGGCGCCAGCGCGGGTTGGTTGTCGCTCGAAGGTTCGGCGGTGCGCCGGTTCGGCGACTGGAGCGTTCAGGTCGGCTGGCGACAAGCGGTGGCGGGGCACGAAATCGCCATATCGCGTGGGCCGATTATTGGCCTCTGGCGGCGTTTTTAGACCGACTTGCCGCGACGGAACCTGACCGGTTCCACGTTACAGATACTTTATTTGCGTAACGGCCATGACCCGCTAAGCGGGACCGCTTGTTGTCGGGGAGACTGCGTCGCGTGTTCAAACGCCATTTTTTCATTATCGTGGCGGCGTGTCTGGTGGGGCTTATGGTCCTGGCGGCGGTGCTGAAGATCACCTTGGCTGACGACAGCAAGGACGGCGCTGGCGGTCCAGGCCGAGGCGGCCCCGGCGGCGGGCGCGGTCAGACCGTGGCCGAGGCTGTCGCCGCCCCGCGTGAGTTCGCCGATCAGATCCGCGTCCTGGGCGTGGCGCGCAGCAAGCGTTCAGTCAACATCACCTCGAACACGACCGAGTTGATCACCCGCGTCATGTTCACCGACGGCCAGCGCGTCGCCGCCGGCGCGCCCCTGGTCGAGCTTCAGGCGCGCGAGGAGGACGCCGACCTGATCCAGGCCCGCGCCCAGCTTGCTCAGGCGCAGCGTGAATACGACCGTTTCAAGATCCTGGCCGAACGCGGGGTGGCCCCGCGCGTCACCGCCGAAAACGCCGAAACCGCCCTGCAGACCGCCCGCGCCGCCGTCGCAGCCTCCGAAGCCCGTCGTGGCGACCGTATCCTGCGCGCGCCCTTCGCCGGGGTTCTGGGTCTGACGACGGTGACGCCGGGCACCCTGATCTCGCCCGGATCGGTCATCACCACCCTGGACGACACCAGCGCTATCCGCGTCGACTTCCCCCTGCCGGAGCGCTATCTGGGGGCGCTGCAGATCGGCACGCCGCTGAGCGCCGGAGCCGACGCCTATGCGGGCGAAACCTTCGACGGCCGCATCGCCCTGCTGGACACGCGTGTCAACGAACAGACCCGCGCCGTCATCGCCCGCGCCGAGTTCGCCAACCCCGGCAACCGCATTCGCCCGGGCATGATGATGCGCGTCGCCGTGCATCAGGGCCGCCGCCAGAGCCTGTCAGTCCCCGAAGCCGCCGTTCAATATGAAGGCCAGGGCGCCTTCGTCTATCGCATCGCGCGTGGCGAGAACGGCACGACCGCCCAGCGCGTCGAAGTGCAGACCGGCGCCGTTGAGGGCGGCTTCGTCGAGATCCTTTCGGGTCTGGACAACAATGACCGCGTCGTCGCTTCCGGCCTGAACCGTATCCAGCCGGGCGCGCCTGTCACCGTCGGCGGCGCCCAACAGAAGGGCGGCGCGAACGCGGCTCAGGCGGCTCGCAAATGATGTTGTCCGATGTTTCGGTCCGCCGCCCCGTCTTTGCGGCGGTGGCGGCCATCGTCCTGTGCGTGATCGGCCTGGCGGCCTTCTTCTTCCTGCCGGTGCGCGAACTGCCGGACGTTGATCCGCCCATCGTCTCGGTCAACACCAGCTACGCCGGAGCCTCGGCCGAGGTCATCGAAAGCCGGATCACCGAGCCGATCGAGCAGCAGATCGCGGGCATCCAGGGTGTCGAGCGCATCAACTCGACCAGTCGCGACGGTCGCTCCAACGTCAACATCGAGTTCTCGCTGGATCGGAATATCGACGACGCGGCCAACGATGTGCGCGACCGCATCTCGCGCGTCGTCGGCCGTCTGCCGGATCAGGCCGACCCGCCCGAAGTGGCCAAGGCCGACTCGGACAGCCAGCCTATCATCATCATGTTCCTGCGCTCCACGACCATGAACCGTCTGGAGTTGACCGACTACGCCGACCGCTATCTGGTCGATCGCTTCGCCACCGTGCCGGGCGTGGCTCAGGTGCAGATCTACGGCGAGCAACGCTATGCCATGCGTATCTGGCTGGACGCCGGCGCCATGGCTGCGCGCGGGTTGACGGTCAATGACGTCGAGACGGCCCTGACCAATCAGAACGTCGAACTGCCCGCCGGCTCGCTCGAGTCGGCGCAGAAGGACTACACCGTTCGCGTGGCCCGCACCTATGCGCGGCCAGCCGACTTCGCCCAGTTGCCGATCGGCACGCGTGGTTCGGCTTCTACGGCGACGGGCGCGCAGAGCTCGGGCACGCTGGCGGCGGCGTCCACCTCCATGACCAATGGCGTGACCGGGGCTCTTGTGGGCAACGCGGCCTATGTCACGCGCCTGGGCGACATCGCCCGGATCGAGGAGGCCCCGGCCGAGGCGCGGCGCCTGTTCCGCGGCAACGGCATCGATCAGATCGGCCTGGCCGTCACCCGCCAGGCTCAGTCCAACGACCTGGCCATCTCCGAGGGCGCACGCGCCCTGATGGAGCAGATCAAACCGACCCTGCCGCCCGGCACCACGCTGGAAGTCGGGTCCGACAACTCGGTCTTCACCTCGCACGCCATCGATGAGGTCTGGATCACGATCGGTATTTCGATGGCCCTGGTGGCCCTGGTCAACTTCATCTTCCTGGGCAGCTTGCGGGCAGCAGTCATCCCCTCGGTAGTGGCGCCCATCTGCCTGCTGGCGACCTTTATCGTCCTTGCGCCCCTGGGCTTCTCGCTGAACCTTCTGACCTTGCTGGCCCTGGTTCTGGCCATCGGCCTGGTGGTGGATGACGCCATTGTCGTGGTCGAGAACATCCAGCGTCGACTGGATCACGGCGAGCCGCCGCTGGTGGCCGCCGAGCGCGGCGCGCGTCAGGTCTTTTTCGCCGTCGTCGCGACGACCGTGGTCCTGCTGTCGGTGTTCGCGCCCCTGCTGTTCCTGCCGGGCTATGTCGGGCGTCTGTTTGTCGAGTTGGCGGCGGCCATCGCGGCGGCCGTGGCCTTCTCGGCCTTCCTGGCGTTGAGCCTGTCGCCCATGCTGGCGTCCAAGATCCTGAAACCGGCGCAGAGCAACGGCTGGCTGGCGCGCCGCGTCGACCGGGCGATGGACGCGCTGAAGAATTCCTACGCCAACTCGCTGAACGCCCTGCTGGGCCGTCGCGCCGCTGTGGGCGGGGTGGTGGGCCTGATCATCCTCGTCGCGGCGGGGGCTGGGGGCATCTTCCTGGTCCTGCCCAATGAACTGGTTCCGAACGAGGATCGCGGCCGCGTCACCTTGCGAGTGTCCGGTCCTGAAGGCGCCGGCTTTGACTACACCCGCAAGATCATGCTGGGCCTGGAGCCCATCCTGGCCGAGTATCGAGAAAACGGAGAGGCGGCTAACTATCTGGTGTCTTCGCCCGGCTTCGGCGGCGGCAGCTACAACTCCGGCAACGGGGTGCTGAACCTGTCCGACTGGTCGGAGCGCAGCCGCTCGGCCGACGAGATCGCCCAGGAACTGAACGGCAAGCTGCGCGGCCAGACGGACGCCCAGGTCAACGCCTCGACCCCTGGCGCCTTCCAGCGCGGCGGCGGCAATTCCAACTCCGTCGAAATGATCGTGACGGGCGCCGAATACGGGCCGATCTACAACTGGCTGCAGCCCATCCTGGCGGCGGCGCAGGAGAACCCCGGCTTCTCGCGTCCGCGCCTCAATTATGAACCGAACGCGCCGCGCCTTCTGGTTGACGTCGATCCGCAGAAGGCGGCCGCCCTGGGCGTATCCTCGCAACAGATCGGTCGCGCGCTGGAGACCATGTTCGGGTCGCGCCGCGCCACCACCTACATCAAGGGTGGCCAGGAGTACGATGTCATCCTGCAGACCGACCGCGACAATCGTCGCGGCGTGGCGGACCTGGAGGCTCTCTACGTCTCAACCGGCGCTGGCCAACTGGTGCCGCTGTCAGCGGTGGTTACGACCCAGACCTCGGGGGATACGCCCGACCGTCGTCGTCTGGATCGCCAGCGGGCGATTACGCTTCAGGCGGACCTGAACCCTGGCACTACCATTGATGACGCCGTGGCCTTCCTCAACGCCGAGGTGGCCAAGCAGCCTCAGGGTCTGGCGACGATCCGCTGGGGTGGCGCGGCGCGCGATCAGCAGGAGGCGGGCAGCGCCGTGGGCTGGGCCTTCGCCCTGGCCCTGTTGCTGGTCTTCCTAGTGCTGGCGGCCCAGTTCGAGAGCTGGATTACCCCGGCTGTCATCATGTTGACCGTGCCCTTGGCGGCGGCGGGTGGGCTGTTCGGCCTGTTGATGGCGGGCTCCAGCCTGAACATCTACAGTCAGATCGGCCTGATCATCCTGATCGGGGTGGCGGCCAAGAACGGCATCCTGATCGTCGAGTTCGCCAACCAATTGCGCGATCAGGGGCGGAGCATCCGCGAAGCGATCATTGAGTCCTCGAGCCTGCGTCTGCGCCCCATCATCATGACCTCGATCGCTACCGCCTTTGGCGCCCTGCCGCTGATGCTGTGGCAAGGCGCAGGCGCGGGCAGCCGCCAGACGATCGGTGTGGTCATCTTCACCGGCGCGATCTTCGCCACCATGCTGACCTTGTTCGTGGTGCCGGTGATCTATGGCGTGCTGGCGCGCTTCACCAAGTCGCCGGAATACACCGCCCGCAAGATCGAGGAATGGGAAGCCCAGGAGATCGCCGAGGGCAAGACGCCGGACATGACGCCGGGTTGAGCGCGATCTACCTTTTCCCCTTGTGGGAGAAGGTGGCGGCCGAAGGCTGACGGATGAGGGGTCTCGCTATCGGTTGAGAGACCCCTCATCCGACCTCGCTCCGCTCGGCCACCTTCTCCCGCAAGGGGAGAAGGGAAGGGTCACTCGCCCGTCGGCTTGTAGCCGGTCTCTACCTTCAGGAAGGCGATGACGTCGCGGCGGTCCGTGGCGTCGCGCAGGCCGGCGAAGGTCATCTTGTTGCCGGGCAGGAAGGTCTTGGGGTTTTCTAGCCAATGATCCAGCTTGTCCGCGTCCCAGGTGAAGCTGGCGGACCTCAGGGCGTGGGAATAGCTGTACTTGTCCAGAGCCCCGGCCTGACGCCCGAAGACGCCGTATAGGTTCGGACCCGCCATGTTGGGACCGCCGGGCGTGATGGTATGGCAGGAGCGGCAACGGGCGAAGGCGCGACGGCCGTTCTCCAGGTCGCCGGCGTTGTAGGGGGCGGGCAGGGCGGCCAGCATGGCGACCTTTTCAGCCTCGGTCGGCGCTGGCAGGGGCGGGGCCTTGGGCGTCGAATCGGCGGCGGGCGCGCTGTTGTCGCCGCAGGCGGCAAGGGCCAGCGCGGCGGTGAGGGCGACGAGGATCGGGGCGGTGCGCAAAGGGAACTCCATTTGAGCGAACTCCATAGGCCAGTCGCCCTTGATAGCCGATGGGCGTTTGGTCGCAACGGCGCCGGTTATCGTTACTGGACGCGGAAGGCCTGCGGCTGATAATCGCTGTCAACATATGTGAACGGCGCTGGGCGCCGTGTAATGAGCGCCATGACCGACACCATCAAACTCAGCCAGGCCCGACGCGGCGATCGCGGCGTCATTGTTCAGGTCGGCGCCCACTGCCACCATCAGGACCACGAGATCGAGCTGGAGCGCCGCTTGCTTGAGCTGGGCTTTGTCGAGGGCGCGCGCGTCGAACTGCTGCACGAGGGCCTGTTTGGGCGCGATCCTATCGCCATGAAGGTGGACGACATGCGCGTGGCCCTGCGCCGGCACGAGGCCGCAAGCCTGACCATCCGTCTGGATGGAGGAAACGCCTGATGGATATGGCCGTTCGCACTCGTCTTGATGTTGCTCGCGTCGCCCTGGTCGGCAACCCCAACAGCGGCAAGACCGCCCTGTTCAACGCCCTGACCGGCGCCCATCAGAAGGTCGCCAACTACGCCGGCGTCACGGTGGAACGCAAAGAGGGGCGCATCCACGCCGCCGACGGCCGCACCCTGTCGGTGCTGGACCTGCCGGGCACCTATTCGCTGCGCGCCCGCAGTCTGGATGAGGAAGTCACCCGCGACGCCGTGCTGGGCGCCCTGCCGGGCGAGACCCCGCCGGACGTGGTGGTCTGCGTCGCCGACGCCACCAACCTGCGTCTGGTTCTGCGACTGGCGCTGGAGCTGAAGCAGGTCGGCCGCCCGATGGTGCTGGCCCTCAACATGTTCGACATCGCTCAGCGTCAGGGCTTGCGTATCGACCTGGAGAAGCTGTCGGCCGAGATCGGCGCTCCGGTGGTCACTACGGTCGCG
This sequence comes from Brevundimonas sp. MYb52, assembly GCF_002979535.1. GTDB lineage: Bacteria > Pseudomonadota > Alphaproteobacteria > Caulobacterales > Caulobacteraceae > Brevundimonas. The sequence continues at coordinate 53,778 of NZ_PCPB01000001.1, forward strand.
ACGCGCAAACGAGGGATCAGTGAACTGGTCGCCGCCGTCCAGGCCCAGGCCGATCAGGCCGTGGGCGAGACCCGCAGCGAATGGCACGCGCCCTCGGCCGCCGAAATCCGCGACGCCCACCGCGAGGCCGAGCGCATCATGAAGGCCTGTGTCCGCCCGCCCGAGCGGCCCGACACCCTGACGGGCAAGATCGACAGCGTCCTGCTGCACCCGGTCGCCGGTCTGCTCATTCTGCTGGGCATCCTGTTCGTCATGTTCCAGGCCGTCTTCACCTGGGCCACTCCGGCGATGGACGGCATCGAGGCCTTCTTCGCCCTGGTCGGCGGATGGGTGGCGACTGTCTTGCCGGACCAAGGCTTTGCCGGTCTGTTGCAGAGCCTGATCGTCGATGGTCTGATCGGCGGGGTGGGCAGCGTCCTGGTCTTCCTGCCGCAGATCCTGATCATCTTTCTGTTCATCATCGTGTTGGAAGACTTCGGCTACATGGCCCGAGCGGCCTTCCTGATGGACAAGATCATGGGCGGGGCGGGGCTGCATGGCCGCGCCTTCATCCCCCTGCTGTCCAGTTTCGCCTGCGCCATTCCGGGCATCATGGCGACGCGCGTGATCGAGGCGAAGCGCGACCGTCTGACCACCATCCTGATCGCGCCGCTGATGACCTGCTCTGCGCGCATCCCCGTCTATACGCTGATCATCGCCGCCTTCATTCCCAATGAGACGGTCTGGGGCTGGGCCAGCCTGCAGGGTCTGGTGATGTTCGGCCTCTATGCGGCGGGCATCGTCAGCGCGCTTCTGGTCTCGCTGGTGATCCGCCGCGTCTTCTGGCGCGGCGCGGTCGAGCCCTTCATGATGGAGCTGCCAGCCTACAAGATTCCCGACATCAAGAGCGTGCTGTTCAATCTGTGGCTGCGGGCCAAGATCTTCCTGCGCCGCGCCGGCAAGATCATCCTGCCGCTGATGATCATCGTCTGGGCCCTGTCGACCTTCCCCTATCCGCCCGAAGGGGCGACGGGGCCGGCCATCGACTATTCCTTCGCCGGCATGATCGGCAAGACGCTGGAGCCGGTCTTCGCCCCCATCGGCTTCAGCTGGCAGATGGTGGTGGCCTTGGTGCCCGGCATGGCGGCGCGCGAAGTCGCCGTGGCGGTCCTGGGCACGGTCTATTCCATCGCCGGCGCCGAAGAGAACGTCGGCGCCCTGGCCTCGGTCCTGTCGGCCGACTGGTCGCTGGCCACCGGCCTGGCCTTCCTGGCCTGGTATGTCTTCGCGCCGCAGTGCCTGCCCACCCTGGGCGTGGTCCGTCGGGAAACCGGTTCGATGAAGTGGACCATGATCATGGTCGGCTATCTGTTTGGCCTGGCCTATCTGGCGGCCTTCATCGTCTATCACGTCGCCGTGGCGCTGGGCGGGGGCTAGTCTTTTTGGCGGCCTAACGCGCTTCGCGGTGCTTGAGGCCGTCAGGCTGCCTCGGGTCGAGACCCGAAGGACGGCGCGTAGCAGTCGAGGCGTAGCCTTCTGACCGAGGCCCGCCAAGAATGAAGCTGGCGCCCCTCGGGGGCGTCAGCGCCCCGTCGTCAGCTTGACGACGATATGCGCTGTCGTATCGACGATGGCCTCGGGCGTGTCGGCGCGGCGCATCAAGGCGAAACCGGCGGCGACGGATTCCACCAGATTGGCGGTCTCATACGAGGTCAGGCGCGGGCTCAGGCCCTCAGGGTGCATGCCGTTGGCCTTGGCCTGGGCGATGCGGCGCTCCAGCGCCAGGTGCAGCCGCCGCATCCGCTTGATGCGGCTCTCGGCGAAGCCCGGCTCGCCCTTGTCGGCCAGCATGTGCTCGACCCGCAGCACAGGCCCGTGGTCGTTCCATAGGGCCAGGACCTCCAGCACATAGGCGCGCACTGCCTCGAAGGCGCGGTCGGCGGTCCAGTCGGCGTGGATGTGTCGGGCCAGCTTCTGGAAGTCCTCGCCGGCCTCTTCGCAGAGGATCAGCAGGCCTTCCTCGACCGACTTGAAATAGGTGTAGAAGGTCGGCGCCGAGACGCCCGCCGCCAGAGCCACGTCAGCGGCGCGGATCTCACCGAGATGCTTGTGGTTTAGCAGGCTGCGCAGGGCGTCGAGAATGGCGCGGCGGGTCCGCGCCCCGCGCGTCCCGATCTTGTGGCCCAGCTTGTTGGTCGTCTCGGACATGGGGGAGGCGGCCAGAAAAATGGTGCCGGCTGCAGGAATCGAACCCGCGACATCCAGTTTACAAAACTGGCGCTCTACCAACTGAGCTAAGCCGGCCGTGCGCGCCTTATGCTGGTGGAATCGTCGGGACGCAAGCACAGTCCGGCCATGCCGATGACGCCCTATCTCACGCCGATCCTTTTGCTGGCCTTGTCCAACGTCTTCATGACCTTCGCCTGGTACGGCCACCTGAAATTCGGGGCCAAGCCGTTGTGGATCGTGGTGATCCTGAGCTGGGGCATCGCCTTCTTCGAATACTGCCTGGCGGTGCCGGCCAATCGCATCGGCCATCAGGTCTATTCGGCGGCCGAGCTGAAGACCATGCAGGAGGTGATCACCCTGCTGGTCTTCGCTGTTTTCTCGGTGCTCTACCTTGGCGAGAAGCTGACCTTGAACCATCTGGTCGGCTTTTCGCTGATCGCGGGCGGAGCCTTCTTCATCTTCAAGGGGCCGCTGTAGTTAGTCCATTTCGGCGGCGATCCGGGCGGCCAGGGCCTTGAGTTGCTCCGTGTCGGCCATCGGGGCGTGGCCGTGGCCCTTCATCTGACGGTCGCTCCAGCGCGGGATGATGTGGAAATGCAGGTGGAAGACGGTCTGGCCGCCGGCCTCGCCGTTGAACTGCATCAGGCTGAAACCCTCAGGCTTCAGCGCCTTTTCGACCGCGCGGGCGGTGCGCTGGACGGCGGCGGTCAGCTTGGTCAGGACCTCGGGCTCGATCTCCAGCAGGTTGCGCGCCGTGGAGGTCTTGGACACCACGAGGACATGACCCTCGGACTGGGGGAAGACGTCCATGAAGGCCAGGACGTCGTGGTCTTCCCACACCTTCACGCTGGGAATTTCGCCGCGCAGAATTTTGGCGAAGATGTTGTCGGGGTCGTAGGCGCCGTGAAGGCTCATGGGGAGGCTCCGTCAGAGGTGTCGGCGCGAGGCTAGCAGGGCAGGGCGGATTTCGCACGGGAGCGAAACGCGATCTGACGCACTATATGGTCAAGGTTCACGGAGATTGCGTTTCATGCTGCGTTTCATTGTTCAGGCGATCGTCACCGCCCTGGGTCTGTGGCTGTCAGCCAAGGTCGTGCCGGGGGTGGACTTCACCTCGACAGGGTCTCTGGTTGCGGCGGCGGTTGTGCTGGGCTTGGTCAATGCCATCGTGCGGCCGATCATGGTGATCCTGACTCTGCCGCTGACGGTGGTGACCCTGGGGCTGTTCCTGCTGGTGGTGAACGCGGCGATGATTGGTCTGACGGCCTGGTTCCTGGGCGGGTTCGCGGTCAATGGTCTGTGGGCCGGGATCGGTGCGGCCATCGTGACGGGCGTGGTCAGCTGGATCGCCGCCGGACTGTTCGGCGAGGGCGAGCGGGCGCGCTGATAGATCCGGGTAATATTGACCCCATTATTTTGCCCGGATAAAATGTCTCGACCTTCTCAGGGAGACGACCATGCCGACTGCCAACTGCACAGCCTTTGCCGGAAATCGCCTGATCGCTTCGGGTGCGCCGTCCGTGGTCGTGGCGGCGGTCAAGGCGGCGCATGACGCGGGCGCGGCGGTGCTGGTCTTCGACGACACCGACGCGCGGCCGATAGAGTTCGATCTGCGCGGCGACCTGGCGGCTGTGCTGGCGCGTCTGCCGGTAGAGCCGATCGAGAAGCGCGGGCCGGGGCGCCCCAAGTTGGGGGTGACGGCGCGCGAGGTCACCTTGTTGCCGCGTCACTGGGACTGGCTGGCGTCCCAGCCGGGCGGGGCCTCGGTGGCGCTGAGGAAGCTGGTCGAGAACGCCCTGCGTGAGGCCGAAGGCCCGGATCGCGTGCGCCGCAGCCGCGAGGCCGCCTATCGTTTCATGACCGCCGTGGCGGGCGATCAGCCGGGCTATGAGGAGGCGACGCGGATGCTGTTCGCCGGCGACTGGGTCGCCTTCGACGCCGCGATCGAGGCCTGGCCGTCAGACGTGCGCGACTATGCCCGGCGACTGGCCGAGGGAAGCTGGCGTAACGGCCAAGGCCGGTAGCGCGCAGCCTAGCTGGGGCGGATGACCATGCAGGTGACGCGGCGCTCGCCCAGGGCCTCGCAGGCGGCTTCAGCCGACGCCTGAGTCATGCCGGTGAAGCGCGACCGATACCAGCCGTCGGCATTCTGAACGTCGCGTTGCGCCTCGGTGAACTGAGAGCGGAAGCGGCGGCTGACTTCGGCGAGCCAGTTGCGAGCGACGGTTTCATCACGGAATGCGCCGACCTGCACCGTCCAGCGGCCCGCGGGGGTGCGAGCGGCGTCACGCGTCGCGTTGCGCGCGGGCGTCGTCGTCGTCGACGAGGCGCGACGCGTGGTCGCTGACACGCCGCCGTTGAGCGACGCGGTCAGGTTCTCGGGCGTGCGGGGGGCTTCGGCCCGCTGAATCGGAGCCGTCGCGCGGGGCGTGGCCGCTGCGGCGCGGGCCGAGGGCGGGGGCGTCACATCAGTCGGCAGGTTGGCGGGCGGCGGACCGGCGACATAGGCCACAGCGGTCGAGCCCATGCCTTCGCCGTCCTCATCCGAAACCGAGGCGTATTCGACCGGGGGATTGGGGTCGGCGCTGATGCCGTAGCCGCGCTGCTCGAAGAAGGTCTGGGCCACCTGGATGCGTTCGCCCTGGCCGCGTCGACGCTGGACCTCGAAGCCGGTGTCCATCAGTTCGGCGACATGCTCATTGCGGCTCTTGGTCGAGCGGCCGCCCATGACGATGGTGATGATCCGCTTGCCGTCGCGCACCGAGGAGGCGGCGAGGTTGTAGCCCGAGGCGTTGGTGAAGCCGGTCTTGATACCGTCATAGCCGCGACCCGTGGCCAGCAGGCCGTTGGTGTTGCGGTAGTCGCGACCGTTGTAGAACCAGTCGTGCAGCCCGAGGTAGCGATAGTATTGCGGGTAGTCGCGCATCACCGCGCGGCTCAGGATCGACAGGTCGCGGGCGGTAGTCGCCTGGCGCGTATCGGGCAGGCCGTTGGCGGTGGTGAAGCGGGTGTGATCCATCCCCAGCTCCCGAGCCTTGGCCGTCATGCGGGCGGTGAACTGGGCCTCGGAGCCGGCGATGTGTTCGGCCAGGACCACAGCCATGTCATTGGCGCTGCGGACCGCCGTGGCGCGCATGGCGTCATCCAGACTGATTGACTGACCAGCGGCGAGGCCCAGTTTCGACGGCGGCTGGGAGGCGGCGCGCGGGGAGACCGTCAGGTTGTCGGTCAGCTTTATCTTGCCCGACTCCAGCGCCTCGAACGTCAGATATAGGGTCATGACCTTGGTGATCGAGGCGGGATAGCGCCGGGCGTCAGCGAAGCGCGAGAACAGCACCTCGCCCGAGGCGGCGTCGACCACGATCGAGGCGTAGCGTGAATTGTCCGAGGATTGCGCGACCGGCGGCGGCGCGCCGAGGGCGGGCGTGAGGACCACGCCGCCCAGAACAAGGGCGGCCAGGAAGCGACGGCGGAATGCTGCGTTCATGGTCAATCTACTAGCCTCGTCACTGTGGCGCGAAGACGACCGTGATCACCGCGCGTTACAAATGCTAACATCGGCTGCGCGGGTTTCGAGAGGGTTAACAAGCTGTCAACAGAGTTGTGATCGCCGGGCCGACGGACAGGTGATCGGCGTTCATATGTTGCGTCGCACAATTTTCACTTGAAGTCATTTCGCACTTGCACCATATGACCCCTGTCGCGATGAACCCTGTTCGTCGTGAAACCCCTCATCGCTTCAGGAGAGTCCCCATGGCCGACGCCGCAGAGACTGTTAAGAAGACCGTCGAACAAACGACCGCCAAGGCTAAGGCCCAGGCAGAGAACATCCAGGCCGCCGGCGCCAAGGCCTTCCGTGAAGGCGTGGACAAGTCCGTCGCCTCGCTGACCGAGCTGAACGCTCACGGCAAGAAGAACCTTGAGGCTGTCGTCGAGTCGGCCGCCGCCGCCCAGAAGGGCGCCGAGGCTCTGTCGCAGGAAGCCATCGCCTTCTCGAAGAAGTCCTGGGAAGACGGTGTCGCCGCCGCCCAATCGATCAGCCAGGCCCGTTCGGTGCAGGAACTGGTCGAACTGCAGACCTCGTGGGCCAAGTCGGCCGCCGAGGCCTATCTGGCCCAGTTCGGCAAGACGACCGAGATCTTCACCGCCTCGGTGAAGGACAGCTTCAAGCCGATCAACGAGCGCGTCACTGCGACCGTCGAGAGCTTCCAGGCCGCTCGCTAAGCCTGACAGGCTTCAGTAAGCGTACAATCAGGCCCTGGCGGAAACGCCGGGGCTTTTTTGCGTCTTCAGGGCGCGGCGCTTGAGGCGGCGGCGTGGTCGATGCTGAAGGCGCGGGCCAGACGCCATTGGCCGTCCTCCAGCCGCCACAACATGGAGAAGCGGGCGCGGCCGACCAGGGTTTCCGGCCCATCGCCCTGGCGCTCATAGAAGAGGTGGCTGGCTTCCTCGACTGCGCCGACGCCCGGAATGGCGTAGACGCGCATCGTGCCGGGCACGAGTTCGCGGCGCGACCGCCAGGCGTCCGGGGCCTTCTTCGTCTCGCAGCCCTTGGCGTAGTCGGCGACGAAGGCGGTCCGTGTCGCCGTCAGACCGCCCCGGTCGTGATAGAATTCGAGGTCCTCGCTCACCAGATCGGCCAACGCCGCCGGATCGCACCGGTCGAACATGGTGGCGAACAGGACCGCGTCCCGCTCGGCGATGATCGGCGCCAGCGCCGCCTCGTCCGGGATGGCCGCAGCCGGGGCGGGGCTCTGGGCGACAGCCAGTGCGGCGATAAGTCCGGAGATCAGGGGCATGGCGCAGTCCAGCAGCAGTGAAACCCAGGCGCATTGGTGTGGCGGTGTTCCGCCGATGTCCCGTGAATCTTTGTTTAGCTGGGCCGCTCACGCAACGCGTGACTGGACGCCCCTACAAATCAGGCCATCATTGCCTATCTGAGCTATCGACTCCCCCCGAAGACGGACAACGAATGCCTACCAGACGGCCAGGTGAACAAGGCGGAGGCGCAGGCGCCGCCGTCGTCACCGAAACAAAGCCGAAGCTTCAGCGGCCCTCGCTCTATCGAGTGCTGATCCTGAATGACGACTACACCCCGATGGAGTTCGTCATCTATGTGCTGGAACGGTTCTTCCAGAAGAGCCGGGAAGACGCGACCCGCATCATGCTGCATGTGCACCAGCATGGCGTCGGGGTCTGCGGCGTCTTCACCTACGAAGTGGCCGAAACCAAGGTCGCCCAGGTGGTCGAGACGGCGCGCCGTCACCAGCACCCTCTGCAATGCACGATGGAAAAAGACTGAGAGGATCTCCCATGCCCTCCTTTTCTCGTCCTCTCGAAGAGACCCTGCACCGCGCGGTCAGCTATGCGAACGAGCGTCGGCACGAATACGCCACGCTTGAACACCTGCTGCTGGCCCTGATCGACGACACCGATGCGTCGGCGGTCATGACGGCCTGCAATGTGGAACTCGGCGCGCTGAAGACCGCGCTGACCCTCTATGTCGACAATGACCTGGCCGCCCTGGCCACGGCCGACGGCGACGACGCCAAGCCCACGGCGGGTTTCCAGCGCGTGATCCAGCGTGCGGTCATCCATGTCCAGTCGTCGGGCCGCGAAGAGGTGACGGGCGCCAATGTCCTGGTCGCCATCTTCTCGGAGCGCGAAAGCCACGCCGCCTACTTCCTGCAAGAGCAGGACATGACGCGCTATGATGCGGTCAATTTCATCGCCCACGGCATCGCCAAGAAGCCGGGCGCGACCGAGACCCGTCCCGCCAAGGGCTCGCCCGAGGAGGCCGAGGACGCCGCCGCCGTCAAATCCGGCGGAGAGGCGCTGGAAGCCTATTGCGTCGACCTGAACGAGAAGGCGCGTCACGGCAAGATCGATCCGCTGATCGGCCGTCAAGCCGAGGTCGAACGCTCGATCCAGATCCTGTGCCGTCGGACCAAGAACAACCCGCTGCTGGTCGGTGATCCGGGCGTCGGCAAGACCGCCATCGCCGAGGGCCTGGCCCGCAAGATCGTCAACGGCGAGGTGCCCGAGGTTCTGAAGGACGCCACCATCTACAGCCTCGACATGGGGGCGCTGCTGGCCGGCACCCGCTATCGCGGCGACTTCGAGGAGCGTCTGAAACAGGTCGTCAAGGAACTGGAGACGCACGAAAACGCGGTCCTGTTCATCGACGAAATCCACACGGTGATCGGCGCTGGCGCGACGTCGGGCGGGGCTATGGACGCCTCCAACCTGCTGAAGCCTGCCCTGGCCTCAGGCAGCCTGCGCTGCATGGGTTCGACCACCTACAAGGAGTACCGTCAGCACTTCGAGAAGGACCGCGCCCTGGTGCGTCGCTTCCAGAAGATCGACGTCAATGAGCCGACGGTCGAGGACACGGTGAAGATCCTCAAGGGTCTGAAGACGACCTACGAGACCCACCACAAGCTGCGCTACACCGACGCCGCCATTCGCACGGCGGTCGATCTGTCGGCGCGCTACATCACCGACCGCAAGCTGCCGGACAAGGCCATCGACGTGATCGACGAGGCGGGGGCGTCGCAGATGCTGCTGCCGGAATCCAAGCGCAAGAAGGTCATCGGTCAGAAGGAGGTCGAGGCCGTCATCGCCAAGATGGCCCGCATCCCGCCGAAGTCGGTCAGCAAGTCGGACACGGAATCCCTGCGCGAGCTGGAATCCGATCTGAAGCGCGTCGTCTATGGCCAGGAGCAGGCCATCGATCAGGTCTCGGCGGCGATGAAGCTGGCGCGGGCGGGTCTGCGTGATCCGAACAAGCCCATCGGCGCCTTCCTGTTCAGCGGCCCGACCGGCGTCGGCAAGACGGAGGTCGCCAAGCAACTCGCCGCCACGCTCGGCATCGAGATGCAGCGCTTCGACATGTCGGAATACATGGAGCGTCACACGGTCAGCCGCCTGATCGGCGCCCCTCCGGGCTATGTCGGCCATGACCAGGGCGGTCTGCTGACCGACGCCGTCGACCAGCACCCGCACTCGGTGGTGCTGCTGGACGAGATCGAGAAGGCCCACCCCGACGTCTACAACATCCTGTTGCAGGTGATGGACAACGGGACGCTGACCGACGCCATCGGCAAGAAGGTCGACTTCAGGAACGTCATCCTGATCATGACCACCAACGCCGGGGCCGCCGACAACGCCCGCGCCTCCATCGGCTTCGGCCGGGGCAAGGTCGAGGGCGAGGACGACAAGGCCATCCAACGCCTGTTCGCGCCGGAGTTCCGCAACCGCCTGGACGCCATCGTGGCCTTCAAGCCGCTGGGCGCCGAGACGATCCGCTCGGTGGTCGGCAAGTTCATGATGCAGCTGGACGCCCAGCTGGCGGACCGCAACATCACCATCGAACTGACCGACGAGGCCACCGACTGGCTGGCCAAGAACGGCTTCGACGAACTGTATGGCGCACGGCCCCTGGCCCGCGTCATTCAGGAACACATCAAGAAGCCTCTGGCCGACGACATCCTGTTCGGTCGCCTGACCCGCGGCGGCCACGTCAAGGTCGAGCTGAAGGACGGCAAGATCGCCTTCGACATCACCCCGGCCAAGGGCGCGGCGGTGAAGGAGGACGAGGAAGCAACGGCCTGATTTTGGCAGCGACTTCGTGAGTTGGAGGCCCGGGTGGAAACGCCCGGGCCTTTTTCTTTGTCGAGTGGCGCGGCATGGTTGGCGTGAGTGGAGGGACGCATGACCGCAGTGCTGACGGAGCGGCAGAAGAAGTGGTTCGCCACAGTCCAGGCCAATCTGGAGAAGAACACCGGCAAGCCTCTGGCCGATTGGGTCACGATCATGAAGACCTGTCCCGAGACCGGGCCGCGCGCTCAAGCCGCCTGGTTGAAGGCTGAATACGGCGTAGGGCAGAACCACGCGGCGCAGATATTGGACGCCTGCCGCCCCGCTGATGGCCCCGGCTGGGACGAGCCCGAGGCCCTACGCGTCGCCTTGTGGAAGGATGCGGCTTCGCTGGCGATCCTTGAGGCGGTCGAGCGCGTCGCCGATGGCGTCGAGGGTGTGATCGCGGGTCAGCGCAAGGGCTACACGTCCTTCTCGCGCAGCGTGCAGTTCGCGGCCCTGCGTCCGTTGAAGGGCGGACGGGCCTTGCTGGGGTTGAAGCTGTTGCCCGAGGTCTCGCCGCGCCTGTCGTCATCCGCACGGCGCGAATCCTGGTCCGAGCGCCTGACGGCCACGGTCGAACTGGACGCCGCCGATCAGGCGGACGCCGAAATCAGCCGCCTGTTCGCACAGGCGGCGGACAATGGGTGATGAACTTTCCTCCCTGTTCGCGGAGCGAATGGGGAGGTGGATCGGACGCGAAGCGGACGAGACGGAGGGGGCGACTCGACGGCTGACGTTACGCCGCCCCCTCCACCGCTACGCGGTCCCCCTCCCCACGAGTGGGGAGGAAAGGGAGGTCAGCGCTTGCGACCCAGGGCGCTGAGCAGCACCGCCGCGCCGGCCAGGATGCCGGTGGTCAGCAGGGGTTTGCGGCGGGCGAAGTCCAGACCCTTGCGGGCCGGGTCGCGCAGGTCGGCGGGGGCCTTGTCCACCATCCCGTCCAGGCCGTCGATGACGCGGCCATAGGCGTCCAGCGCCTTGCCCTTGACCTCGTTCAGCCTGCCTTCGACTTGCAGCTTGCTGTCGCCGGTCAGGCGGCCGATGCCGCCCTGGGCCTTGCCCTTCAGTTCCGTCGCGACGCCTTCGATACGTTGATCGGTCATGGTGATCCCTGAATGTGAGGAGGAGACTCACATTGGAAGCGTATTGCGGCGCCGCAAGTTCCTCAGAACCTCGGCCATGCGGCGACTTGTCAGCCTTTGCGATAGGGCGACAGGTCGGCCGTCATGGCGTCCATTTCCGCCTCGACCGCTGGGCGTTCGTTGTCCAGATAGCGGGCGACCGGATCGCGCAGAGCCGGATCGGCGATCCAGTGGGCGGAATAGACGGGGGAGGGCAGGTAGCCGCGCGCGATCTTGTGCTCGCCCTGGGCGCCGGCCTCGACGCGCGCCAGGCCGCGCGCGATGGCGAAGTCGATGGCCTGATAGTAGCAGAGCTCGAAATGGAGGAAGGGGACCTCCTCCAGCGCGCCCCACTGACGGCCATAGAGGGCCTCGCGGCCGATGAAGTTCAGCGCCCCGGCGATGGGCGTCTCGTCCCGGAAGGCCATGACCAGGGCGATGCGGTCCGCCATGCTGGCGCCGACGCGGGCGAAGAAGTCGCGCGTCAGATAGGGGCGGCCCCATTTGCGGTCGCCGGTGTCCATGTAGAAGGCGAAGAAGGCGTCCCAGTGAGCTTCGGTGATGTCGGCGCCGGTCAGGACGCGGATGTCGAGGCCAGCCTGCGCCTCGCGCCGCTCGCGGCGGATGGTCTTGCGTCGATTGGACGACAGGGCGGCGAGGAAGTCGTCGAAGGTCTGATAGCCCTCGTTGCGCCAGATAAATTGGATGTCGCGGCGCGGCAGCAGGCCCGCCTGGGTCATGGCGCGCCATTCCGGCTCGATCGGGAAGTTGACGTGCAGCGACGAGATGCCGAGGCGCTCGACCAGGGTCAACGCGCCTTGCAACAGGGCCTCGCGCACGGTCGCGGCCTCTGTGCCGGGCGAATGCAGGAAGCGCGGCCCCGTCGCGGGCGTGAAGGGCACGGCGCCCAGAAGCTTGGGATAGTAGCGGCCGCCGGCGCGCTGATAGGCGTCGGCCCAGTTGTGGTCGAAGACGTATTCGCCCTGGCTGTGACCCTTCAGATAGAGGGGCATGACGCCGATCACGGCGCCGTCGTCATCATGCAGGGACAGGTGGCGCGCCGCCCAGCCCTGGGACGGGACGGCGCTGCCCGACGCCTCGCAGGCGTGCAGGAAGTCGTAGGAGACGAAGGGATCGCCGGTCGGGGTCGCGCTGGCGTCCCACGCGTCCCGGCCTATGGCGGCGATCCCGTCGTTGACCTGAAGCGTGAAGCTCACTTCACCTCGATGATGGCGTCGATTTCCACGGCGAAGCCGAGCGGCAGCTTGTAGACGCCGACGGCCGAACGGGCGTGTTTGCCGGCGTCGCCGAAGACTTCGACCATCAGGTCCGAGCAGCCGTTGATGACGGCGGGGATGGCGATGAAGTCCGGGCCAGCCTGGACGAATCCGCCCAGCTTGACGATGCGCACGACGCGATCGAGGTCGCCGTCAACGGCGGCGTTGATCTGGGCCAGCAGGTTGATGCCGCACAGGCGGGCGGCCTCGGCGGCCTGCTCCGGGGTTACGTCCACGCCGACGGTGCCCTTGATGCCGCCGTTGGCGTCGTTCGACAACTGGCCCGAGATCAGGACCTGGTTGCCGGTGCGGACGTAGGAGACGTAGCTGGCGACCGGCTTGGCGGGCTCGGGCAGGGTGATGCCGAGTTCGGCGATGCGGGCGTGGATGCTCATGTCGGAGACTCCGTTGAAGGGGTTGAGCGGGGTGTAGCGCGCCAGACGGGCGGCGTCATCCGGGCTTCTTGAGCGCACGGCCCGCGACCACGGCGGCGGCGCCGAATTTGGCGCGCAGGGCGTCGATGGCGGTCTCGGTTTTCAGGGCGCGGGTCTCGGCGGTGGCGAACAGGCCAGCGGGGGCGGCGCTGGCTTCGGCGATCTCGGCCAGGCCGATGCCGATCAGGCGATAGGCCTCGCCTAGTTCGGGCCTCAGCAGATCGCGTCCGGCGGAAAACAGCACGCGCGCCGTCTGCACCGGCTCAGCCAGGGTGATGCGGCGGGTGACGATCCTGAAATCGGCCTTGCGGAGTTTCAGCACCACCACGCGGCTGGCCACGCCGTCGCGGCGGGCTTTCGAGGCCAGCTTCTCGCACAGGGGCCACAACTCCGCCTCCAGATCCTCGGCGGTGGTCAGGTCGTCGTTGAAGGTGGTCTCGGCGCTCATGCCGCGCCGGTCGTGGTCCGGCCTGACGGGACGTGCATCACGAGCGTGGCTGAGGTCATAGAGGCGTAGGCCCGTCTCGCCGTAACGCCGGATCAGGTCCTTGACGTCGGCGGCGGCCAGGTCGCCCACCGTGGCGAATCCGTCGGACCGCAGGGTGCGTCCGAACACCGGGCCGACACCGGGCAGGATGTTGACCGGACGCGAGGCCAGCAGGCCCTTGGCCTCGACCGCGCCGATGACGGAAAAGCCGCGCGGCTTGTCCAGTTCAGACGCGATCTTGGCCAGGAAGCGGTTGGGGGCCAGGCCGATAGAGACGGTCAGGCCCGTTTCGTCCTCGATCCACTTCTGCAGGCGGATCAGTTGAAAGGCCGGCGGGCCGCCGTTCAGGCGCTCGGTCCCGGCCAGGTCGATCCAGGCCTCGTCCAGCGACAGGGTCTGGACCAGGGGTGTCAGCTTGCCGACGGCGCCGAAGATGCGCTCGCTCTCGGCCACATACTTGCGGAAGTCGGGCTTGATGACGACGGCGTCCGGGCAGGCCTTCAGCGCCTTGTACATCGGCATGGCCGAGCCGACGCCGTGCAGGCGGGCGACGTAACAGGCGGTGGAGACCACGCCGCGCTTGCCGCCGCCGATGATGACCGGCTTGTCGCGGAGTTCAGGCCGGTCGCGCTTCTCGACGGAGGCGTAGAAGGCGTCGCAGTCCAGGTGGGCGATGGTCAGATCGCCCAGTTCGTCATGGCTGACGACCCGACGCGAGGCGCACGATGGGCACCGCTCGACCTTGCGGTCGCCGGTCCACAGGCAGTCGCGGCAGATGGCCTTCAGACCCAAGTGAGACTCCGTTCGCGCTCCAGCGGCGCGAAGTGCGATAGCGCAAAGAAAAAGCGGCTTCACCTCAACTTAAGACTGCATGGGCCAGTGTGCATCCGAAGAAGGCGAAAAGCCCTGCGCTACAGCGCGAATTATTGGCGAAAGAGCCGGGTGGCGGATGTCCAAGAAAGTCCTCATTGTCGAGGATAACGAGCTGAACATGAAGCTTTTTCATGATCTGCTCGATTCCCAGGGCTATCAGACCCTGCAGACCCGCGAAGGGCTGCAGGCGCTCGCCATTGCGCGCGAGCATCGCCCTGACCTGATCCTGATGGACATTCAGTTGCCGGAGATTTCCGGCCTGGAAGTGACCAAGTGGCTCAAGGACGACGAAGAGCTGAACCATATCCCTGTCATCGCCGTTACAGCCTTCGCCATGAAGGGTGACGAGGAACGGATCAGACAGGGCGGCTGCGAGGCCTATATCTCCAAGCCTATTTCGGTGGTGTCGTTCCTTGAGACGATCCGCAAGCATCTGGGGTAGGGCCTCATGAGCGCGCGCATCCTGGTGGTTGACGACGTCGAGACCAATGTCCGACTGCTCGAAGCCAAGCTGACGATCGAGTATTTCGACGCCCTGACCTGCGGCGACGGTCTGACGGCTATCGCACTGGCGACGTCGGAACAGCCTGACCTGATCCTTCTTGATGTCATGATGCCGGGCATGGATGGGTTCGAGACCTGTCGCCGGCTCAAGGAGGATCCGAAGACGCGGCATATCCCGGTGGTGCTGGTGACGGCGCTGGACGGGCGGCAGGATCGGATCAGGGGACTGGAAGCCGGCGCCGACGACTTCCTGACCAAGCCGCTGGACGATGTGATTCTGATGGCGCGGGTCAGGAGCCTGACCCGGCTGAAGATGGTCATGGACGAACTGCGTGAGCGCGAGGAGAGCGGACGGCGCGTCGGCGTCGACACCGCCGGCGTGGCGCGACTGAAGGGTTCGGGCGGGCGTGTCCTGGTGGTGGACGACAATGCCCTGCAAGCCGCCAAGGTGGCCCAGGAACTGGCGGTCGAGCATCGCCCACTGATTGAGGCAGACCCGGCGGCGGCGCTGGAGGCTGCGCGCGGTCCGGTCGATCTGATGATCGTCAATGTGACCTCGGACGGTTTTGATGGGCTGCGTCTGATCGCCCAGGCCCGTTCCAAGGAGCCGACACGGCGACTGCCGATCCTGGCCCTGGTGGATTCGCAGGACCGGCCTCGGCTGCTGAAGGCGCTGGAACTGGGCGCCAATGATCTTCTGACGCGACCGGTGGACCCCGAAGAACTGTCGGCGCGGGTGCGGACCCAGGTGCGGCGCAAGCGCTATGGCGATTTCCTGCGCGAGAAGCTGGACCACAGCCTGGAGATGGCCGTCACGGACGCCCTGACCGGGCTGCATAACCGTCGCTACATGACGAATCAGCTTCAGGCTCTGGTGGCGCGCACCAATCGCGGCGGCGAGCCAGTGGCGGTGCTGGTGCTGGACATCGACCACTTCAAGGCCGTCAACGACGGATTTGGCCACGACGCCGGGGACGAAGTCCTGCGCGAGTTTTCGGTGCGGCTGGCGACCAATGTGCGCGCGGTCGATCTGCCGTGTCGATTCGGCGGCGAGGAATTCGTGGTGGTCATGCCCGGCACGACGCTGGAAGACGCCCACCGCATCGCAGAGCGTATCCGTCGCGACGTGGGCTCGGCGCCCTTCCGCGTCATGGACGGCAAGGCGCACCTGAACGTCACTGTCTCTGTCGGAGTGGCCGCCACGACAGGGGCGGAGGATACGCCGGAATCCTTGCTGAAGCGGGCAGACGAGGGCGTCTATGAGGCCAAGGCTTCGGGACGCAACAAGGTCGTCGCCCGCGCGGCCTGAGCCGTCTTTCTCATTGATCGAACAACGAAAAACGCCCGGCTGAAAAGCCGGGCGTTTTGAATTCTGCAGTCAAGCGAGGCCCGAGGGCCGGGCGGTTAAGCCCTTACTTGATCTTGCCTTCCTTGAACTCGACGTGCTTGCGGACGACCGGGTCGTACTTCTTGACGACCATCTTTTCGGTCATCGTACGGGCGTTCTTCTTGGTCACGTAGAAGAAGCCGGTGTCAGCGGTGGAGTTCAGGCGGATCTTGATGGAAGCCGGTTTGGCCATCGGAATTACCTTTGCGACGGCGAAAGCCGCATGAAACGAGAGGCGCGGAACATACTCAGGCGGAGATCAAAGTCAACGCCCGCGATGTCGCGTTGAGGATTGGCTTCTAGCGACTAGGCTGTCGGAATGAAAGCCATGACCTCGATCGCCCTTGCGGCCGCCGCTCTGACCCTGTCGTCCCTGCCAACCTCGGCGCGGGCGGACACGCCGCAGGACGCCTTCTTCAAGAACCTGAGCACCCTGTGCGGGCAGAAGTTCGAGGGCAGGGTCGTCACCACCGACGCCGCCGATTCGGACTTCGCCAGTCAGAGACTCTTGATGCACGTGCGCGACTGCACAGCCGAAGAGATTCGCATTCCCTTCTGGGTCGGCGCCGACCGCTCGCGGACCTGGGTGGTGACGCGCACCGCGACCGGCCTGCGGCTGAAGCACGATCACCGCCACGACGACGGCACGACCGACACCCTCCACTGGTATGGCGGCGATACGGCGGGCGCCGGCACGGCCGAGCGGCAGGAGTTCCCGGTGGATCAGGAATCCATTGACCTGTTCAACGCCAACAACGCCTCGGTCTCGACCACCAACGTCTGGGCGATGGAAATCCATCCCCGGCACATGTTCGCCTATGAACTGCGTCGCCCCAGCCGTCATTTCCGCGTCGAGTTCGACCTGACCAAGCCGGTCGCCCAATAGAGGCTTAGAGGGCTTTCCACGGCTCCAGCGGGCGGACGGTGGCGCAGGCGGGGCCGCCGTCCTTGGCCCGACCCGGCAGGCGAACCTCCAGCGTGCGGCCTTGCCGCGCGGCGGCCAGCAGGTCGGCGGGAATGTCGTGGACGTCGATCTTGGCTCGGCGGCTCCAGGTCGGGCCGGCAAAGCCCGCATGGGTTCCGATGCCGATATAGACGAAGCGACGTTCCGACCCCTCGCGCCGCACAAAGGGGCCGGTCAGATGGTTGTCGTCGTTCAGGGGGATGGGGGCGTCCAGCGACAGCGGGGCCTCGGTCGCGGTCACGGCGTCGACCGGCTCGCCGTCCTTGCCTTGCAGGCTGTAGCAGACGCCCGGCACGGGATCGTGGATGGTCAGGCGCAAGGTGATCGTCTGCTTGCCCATCGCGTCAGTCCCTGTGTTCGACCACATGCTGGCCGCGCACCATGCGAACGAAGGGCAGGGGGCGGTCGGGATGGGTCAGGCGTTCGGCCATCTCGCCCAGGACAAAGCGGGTGATGGCGGGCAGGTCCAGGGCGCGGGCTTCGTCCAGCGGCAGCCAGGCGATCTCGTCCAGTTCGCCCGAGCCCTCGATGCGGTTGGGATCACGTAGAGCGTCCACCGGGGCCATGAAGAAGCGGGCGTCAAAGCGGCGCGTGCGGCCCGGCGGGGTAATGGCGCGGGCCACATAGGACAGGACCGACAGGTCGGGCAGGGCGCCCGCCTGACGATATTCACGCCAGGGTCCAGCGACCGAGGCGGGCGGGGCCGGGCGGCCGAGGATCAGGCCAGTTTCCTCAAACGTCTCGCGCACGGCGGTCAGGGCCAGGGCGCGGGCGCGACGGGCGGGCATCTCGGCCTCCAGCCGCCGGGCGACGTCAGATGACAGTTCGCCGGTCGAGGCGGCGGTGAAGTCGGATCGGTCGATGCGACCGCCGGGGAAGACCCACTTCGACGCCATGAAGACGTGGCCGGGCGCGCGCCGGCCCATCAGAACCTCAGGCCGGTCTCCGCCGCGCGTCAGGATCAGGGTGGCGGCGTCCTTGGGCTTCTGGCCGCCGCCCGTGCGCGGGGCGTCGGCCAGATCCTGAGCGGCGTCGAAGGGCTGAGGCTTCACCGCCGCTTGCCCTTGCGAACCCCCTTCAGCCCGCCGGAGGGCTTGGCGCCGTTGCGGGGCTTGGGACCGCCGGGGCGGCCCTTCCCGCGCTTGGGCGGGCCGTCGCCGCCCCCCCGGTCGTTTCGTCCTCGGATGCCGTAGCGCGGGGCGGGCGCGTTGGGATCGCGCGGGTCAGGCTCGGAGATCATTTCCAGCACCAGGCCGCCGGTGACGGGCGTGGCCTCCATCAGCTTGACCTCGACGCGACGGCCCAGAGTGAAGCGCTTGCCGGTGCGCTCGCCGACCAGGGCGTGGGCGCGGTCGTCGTGGGTGAAATACTCGCTGCCCAGGGTCGAGACTGGGACCAGACCATCGGCGCCCGTCTCGTCCAGCCGCACGAATAGGCCGAAGCGGGTGACGCCGGTGATGCGCCCGCTGAAGGTCGCGCCGACGTGGTCTTCCAGGAAGGCGGCAATGTAGCGGTCCATGGCGTCGCGCTCGGCGGCCATCGAGCGGCGCTCGGTGCTCGTCACCTGTTCGGCGATGGCGGCCAGTTCGGCGATCTCGCGGTCCGTGAGGCCGTCCGATCCCAGGTTCAGACCCCGGATCAGGCCCCGGTGCACGATCAGGTCGGAATAGCGTCGGATCGGCGAGGTGAAGTGGGCGTAGCGGTCCAGGTGCAGACCGAAGTGGCCGACGTTGTCCGGCGAATAGACGGCCTGCATCTGGGTGCGCAGGACCACCTCGTTGACCACCTCGGCGTGAGGCGTGTCGCGCATCTCGTCCAGCAGCTTGTTGAAGCGCTTGGTGGTCGGCGCCTCGCCCTTGTTCCAGGGCTTGGCGATGGTGTGCAGGAAGTCGGCCAGGTTGAAGATCTTCTCCTGGCTGGGCGCTTCGTGGACGCGATAGATCAGCGGCGTGCGCGTCTTCTCCAGCGTCTCGGCGGCGCAGACGTTGGCCTGGATCATCATTTCTTCGATCAGGCGGTGGGCCTCCAGCGACTTGCGCGGCTCGATGGCCGCGATGCCGCCATCGGGGGCCATGATGATGCGGCGCTCGGCGCTTTCGATGGCCAGGGGGCTGCGGCGCTCGCGGCCCTTCAGCATGGTCGAATAGGCGTTCCACAGCGGATAGAGGATGGCGTCCATGATCGGACCCGTCGTGTCGTCCTGCTGGCCGTCGATGGCGGACTGGGCCTGCTCGTAGGATAGCTTGGCCTGCGACCGCATCAGGCCGCGCATGAACTTGTGCCCGGTCTTCTTGCCGTCCTTGTCGAAGATCATCCGCACGGCCATGCAGGCGCGGTTCTCGCCCTGTTTCAGGCTGCACAGGCCGTTGGACAGGACTTCCGGCAGCATCGGCTCGACGCGGTCGGGGAAGTAGGTCGAGTTGCCCTTGTCGCGCGCCTCGCGGTCCAGGGCCGAGTTGGGGCGGACGTAGGCGGCCACGTCGGCGATGGCGACCCAGACGATCCAGCCGCCAGGATTCTTGGGATCGGTGTCGCGTTCTGCGTAGACGGCGTCGTCGTGGTCGCGCGCGTCGGCCGGGTCGATGGTGATGAAGGGGACTTCGCGCAGGTCCTCGCGGCCCTTTAGCGTCGGCAGGGCCTGATCCTCGGCCTCGCGCTCGACCAGTTCCGAGAAGCCGGTGGGCAGGCCGTGGGCGTGGATGGCGATGATGGAGGCGGCGCGCGGGTCATCCTCGCGGCCGATGGACTCCAGGATCTTGCCGCGCTTGGGCCCGTAGCGGTGGTCGCCCTTCTCGATCGAGGCCAGGACCAGGTCGCCGTCGCGCAGGTCGCCCGCCACGGCGTTCGGGATCAGCAGGACGTCCTTGGAGCGCTTGTCGACGGGCTCGACGCGGGTTTCGCGCGCTGACTTGCGGATCACGCCCAGGACGCGGTTGGTTCCGGCGTCCAGCCGCTTGACCAGGCGGGCCTCCCAGCCCTCGGCGCCGCGCGCGAACTTGACCAGCAGGCGGTCGCCCAGGCCCGGTGCGGGGGTCTTGCCCTCGCGGTCGGGCAGCAGCAGGGCGCGCGGCGCGTCGTCGCCCCCCTTGACCCGTTCGACGTAGAGCTCGCCGTCCGCGTCGCGATCCACCACGTCGACCACGCCGACGGGGGGCAGGGCGCCGGCCTCGGAAAAGCCCTTACGGCCGCGCTTGCCCAGGGCGCCTTCGGCCTCCAGCGTCTTCAGCATTTCGCGCAGTTGGCGGCGTTCAATGCCCTTCAATCCGAAGGCGCGGGCGATGTCGGCCTTCTCGGCCTCGCCCGCTTCACGCAGGAAGGCGATCAGGGTGTCTTTGTCGGGCAGGCCCGCGGCGGGGCGTTTCGGCGTCTTGGTCATTGCGTCCTATGTAATGCGCTTCGGGGCAAATGGGTGAAAACTTGCGTGAGTTGACCGCGAAGCCTGCGACGCCCAGCTTCCGCCCCTGAACACGCCTCTTTCGGAGCCTTTTCGCATGTCGATGTCCGACGCCCCCGTCCTGATCCGTCCTGTGGGATCGCTGCTGGACCTGATCGGCAAGACGCCGATGGTCGAGGTGACGCGGATCGACACCGGTCCGTGCCGTCTGTTCCTGAAGCTGGAGAGCCAGAACCCCGGCGGTTCCATCAAGGACCGCATCGCCCTGTCGATGATCGAGGCGGCGGAAAACGCGGGCTGGCTGAAACCGGGCGGCACCATTGTCGAGGCGACGGCGGGCAATACCGGCCTGGCCCTGACCCTGGTCGGCAAGCAGAAGGGCTACAAGGTCCTGCTGGTCATCCCCGACAAGATGTCCAAGGAAAAGATCCAGCACCTGCGCGCCATGGGCGCCGACGTGCGCCTGACCCGCTCGGATGTGCCGCACGGCCACCCCGAATACTACACCGACATGGCCGAACGTCTGGCCCAGCAGATCCCGGGCGGCTACTTCGTCAACCAGTTCGCCAACGACGCCAACACCGCCGCCCACTTCAAGACGACCGGGCCTGAAATCTACGAGCAGATGGACGGCCAGATCGACGCCTTCGTCGCCGGCATCGGCTCGGGCGGGACGATCACGGGCAATGCGCAATACTTCAAGTCGCAGGGCTCGAAGGCCAAGATCATCCTGGCCGACCCGGTCGGTTCGGCCCTGGCCGGGCTGATCAACGAGGGCGTGGCCGGGCCGGACGGCAGCTATTCGGTCGAGGGTATCGGTCAGAACTTCATGCCCGACACCGCCGACGCCGACCTGATCGACGTGGCCTATTCCATCCCGGACAGCGAGGCGATCGCCACGGTGCGCGATCTGCTGCTGAAGGAAGGCATCCTGGCGGGGTCGTCGTCGGGCACCCTGATCGCCACGGCCCTGCGCTGGTGCCGCGAGCAAACCGAGCCGAAGCGGGTCGTGACCTTCGTCTGCGACACCGGCGCCAAGTACCTGTCCAAGGTCTATAACGACGCCTGGCTGGCTGATCAGGGTCTGACCCAGCGCGAGCTGCACGGCGACCTGTCGGATCTGATCACCCGCAAATACGCCAACGGCGACGTCGTGGTGATCGGCCCCGACGACACCCTGGACACCGCCTTCAAGCGGATGAAGGGCGACGGCGTGTCGCAACTGCCGGTCATTCAGGACGGTCGTCTGGTCGGCATTCTGGACGAGAGCGACATCGTCCACATCATGAACACCGACGAGATCACCCGGAAAGAACGCTTCGCCAAGCCGGTGTCCTCGGCCATGACGCGCGACCTGGACACCCTGCAGGTCAGCGAGACGCTGGACGCCCTGATCCCGATCTTTGACCGCGACCGCGTGGCCATCGTGCTGGACGGCGAGACCTTCGTCGGCCTGATCGCCCGCACCGACCTGATCAACCACCTCAGCCTGAACCGGTAAGACCATGGCAGACCTGAAGAACAGCCAGGGTTTCTCGACCCGCGCCATCCACGCCGGCCAGAAGCCCGACCCGACCACGGGCGCGGTGATGACGCCGATCTACGCCACCTCGACCTATGCCCAGGAAAGCCCGGGCGTGAACAAGGGTTATGAGTATGCGCGCGGCAAGAACCCGACGCGCGAGGCCTTCGAGGCCTGCATCGCCGATCTGGAGGGCGGGGTTCAGGCCTTCGGCTTCGGCTCGGGCATGGCGGCGACCTCGACTGCGCTGGAACTGCTGGACGCCGGGTCGCACATCGTCACCGGCGACGACCTGTACGGCGGCTCGTGGCGGCTGTTCGAGCGGGTGCGGCGCCGGTCCATGGGGCTGGACTTCAGCTACATCGACCTGACCGACCTCAAGGCAGTCGAGGCGGCGATCACCGACAAGACGCGGATGCTGTGGGTCGAGACGCCGACCAATCCGCTGATGAAGCTGGCCGACATTGAGGTCCTGTCCAAGATCGCCAAGGCGCACAAGCTGATCCTGGTCGTGGACAACACCTTCGCCACGCCGTGGAGCCAGCAGCCGCTGGCGCTCGGCGCCGACGTGGTCATGCATTCGGCGACCAAGTACCTGAACGGTCACTCCGACATCGTCGGTGGGGTTCTGGTGGCCAAGGACGCCGAGATGGCGGCGCAGCTGAAGTTCCTGCAGAACTCCATCGGCGGCGTCATGGGGCCGTTCGACGCCTTCCTGGCCAACCGGGGGCTGAAGACCCTGGGCCTGCGCATGAAGGCGCACAACGAGAACGCCATGGCCGTCGCCCGCTGGCTGGAAGACCGGGCCGGTCAGAAGAACGGCGGGGTGGCCAAGGTCATCTATCCGGGTCTGATCAGCCACCCGCAGCACGAATTGGCGGCACGTCAGATGAACGGGCGCTTCGGCGGCATGGTCACGGTGCTGATCGACGGCGATCTGGAGCGCACACGGCGGGTGCTGGAGCGGGTGCAGGTCTTCACCCTGGCGGAGTCGCTGGGCGGGGTCGAAAGCCTGGTGAACCACCCGGCCATCATGACCCACGCCTCCGTGCCCAAGGAGGTCCGTGAGGCGGGCGGCGTCACCGATAACCTGATCCGCCTGTCGGTCGGGGTCGAGGACATCGACGACCTGATCGCCGATCTGGATCAGGCGCTTTCCTGATCTGATACGAAAAAGGGGCGCTCCGGCTGACCGGAGCGCCCCTTCGATTTCTTCGCCGGGGCTAGAGCCCTGACGAGGCCGAAATCAGCCTTCGGTCTTCAGTTGACCGGCCGATTCCTTGCCCGAGCGACGGTCGCGCTCGATTTCGTACGAGACCTTTTGGTTCTCGTCGAGGCCACGCAGGCCGGCAGCTTCGACAGCCGAGATGTGCACGAACACGTCTTTGCCGCCGTCATCCGGTTGGATGAAGCCGTAGCCCTTGGTGGAGTTGAACCATTTCACAGTGCCGGTAGCCATTTTCAGGACCTCCGCTAGTCGTTGGCCTCAGGGAACAGCCCCTTTGGCCTGTCGGGTCTGAATGGATCGGCCTAGTCCTCGGTGCGCAGAGCAAAGGGGCAGCAGCGTTACGCAGAGAGATCGACGGCGGTAAAATGGACGGCAAATGCGTCCAGCGCAAGACCCCTTGGATTCAGGCGTCTTCTTCTTCGTCGGCGGGAGCGGCGGCGTCGCCGACGTAGCTCGCCTGACAGCGCTTGCGCAGGGCGGCGGTGATGGTGCCGCCGTAGAGGCTGTCCTGAATGCGGTCATAGCCCTCGCTCTGCAGCGCCTGCTTGACCTCGCTGACGGTGCGGCAGGCGCCGCTTTCAGCTAATTGATACGCACGTTCCAGGGTAGTGGGGCGGAAAGTCATGACCTTAACCTAATGACTTTCCCCCGATTATCTACCGCTGATCGGTCACAAGATCAGAACGAGAAGTTGATCCCCGCGACCAGGGCGCCCTTGTATTGTTCGCCCGGAACGTCGGCGTCGGTGTCATGCCAGCGCAGTTCCAGCTCGGTCTTCGGCGTCAGGGCGTAGGAGCCGCCGACGTTCCAGCCGGTGTAGTCGACGCTGTTGTCCTGATCGCGGCGACCGATTTCGGCCGAGACGTTCAGCTTGTTGGTGAAGTCCCAGCCGCCGCGGAGCGCCACCCAGGTCCAGGCCTCGGTCGAGCCGGTGCCGTCGGGCGAGTGCTGCAGCCGCAGGCGGGCGCTGGCCGGGCCGATCGAGCGCTTCATGTCGGCGGTGAATTCCCAGGCGTCGTCGTCATAGCCGGGGTTGGCGTCGAAGCGATACTTGTGGGCCAGGTTCAGGTCGAAGTCGAAGCCGGCGAACTCGGGGCGCAGGCCCACGACCAGTTCATTCTCCAGTTTGGAGCCGCCCGCGTCGATGGTTTCCAGCCCGGCGGAGCCATAGACAAGACCGCTGGCGCTTTCCCATTCGGCCGCGCCATAGACGAAGGGATCGCCGTCCGTCTTGGACAGGTCCTTGGAGCGGTTGTCGGTCGCGGCGCCGGCCGAGAAGGACCACTTGCCCCCACTCAGACCAGTATCCTGCGCATGGGCCCCGGAGGCCATCAGGACCAGGGGCGCAGCGGCGATAAGGGCGGCGTTCGTCAGGGTGCGGAGCATGAAAAGCCTCGTGAAGCGACGAGGCCGCTCCTAGAGACGCTTCTTGTCGAATTTATCACAGGCCTGTGAAAACTCGTCCGCCAACCGCGCCACAAGCTGGGCCGTTGTGGGGCTGTCGTGGATCGAGCCTGAGCCTTGCCCGGCGGACCAGATGGTCTTCCACGCCTTGGCTTCCTCGCCCATGTCCAGCTTGTGTTCGGGCAGGGACTTCGGGTCGATCTTGTTCTCGACCAGGGACGGGGTCAGGAAGTTGGCCGGGATGCCCGAAACGGCGGGGGTATAGGTGATGTCGGCCGAGCCGGAGGCGACGATCAGGTCCTTATAGTGCGGCTGGGCCTCGCTCTCGGCCGTGGCGATGAAGCGGGTGCCCATATAGGCGAAGTCGGCGCCCATCATCAGGGCGGCGGCCACGTCCTGGCCCGTCGACAGACAGCCCGCGAGGATGATGGTCCCGTCATAGAAGCTGCGGACCTCGTTGATCAGGGCGAAGGGATTGACCACGCCCGCATGGCCGCCCGCGCCATTGGCGACCAGGATCAGGCCGTCGACCCCGGCCTCGGCCGCCTTCCTCGCATGACGGACATTGGCGATGTCGTGGAAGACCACGCCGCCGTAGCCGTGAACCGCGTCGACCACGTCGCGCACCGCGCCTAGCGAGGTGATGATCAGCGGCACTTTCTCTTCGACCGAGACCATCATGTCGGCCATCAGGCGCGGATTGGTCGGATGGACGATGTGGTTGACGCCGTAAGCGGCGGCGTCAGGTTTCAGCCGGGATTTGATCTCTTGCACCCAGTCCCGATAGCCCTCGGTCGTGCGCTGGTTCAGCGAGGGGAAGGTGCCGATCACGCCCGCATTGCAGGCCTCGACCACCAGATCCGGGCCGGACACCAGGAACATGGGCGAGGCGATGACCGGCAGCTTCAGGCCGGACTGCAGGGAAGCGGGAATGGCCACGGATCGTTTCCTGGAATGGTTTCTGCGGGTTGTTTTAAGGGACGCTAACCGGGTGTCGCGGGGGAAGGCAATGCACTCACTACCGCTCATCCCCGCGGAGGCGGGGACCCAGTAAGAGCCACGGACACCGCGCTCGGAATGGCGGCCTTTGATTTCCGGTCGGTGCTTGCAGCCAAGGCACTGGGTCCCCGCCTCCGCGGGGATGAGCGGATTTTGGGGGCGGAGGCGCGGAAAGCAGCCCGCCAAAAAACAGAGTCCAATTCGTCTAATCTGTCTGAAATCCCCCTCAGGCCCGTCCGTCCGCAACCCGCATCCTACCACGGCGAGGAAGGGCGCCAGGTCGATTGTGCAAACGCCGTCGCGGGGGCGGCATTTTCTTTGGCGGACCAAACGCCTAAATGGCGGGCATGACGCACTATACCGACAGCCTGTCCCAGCTCGGCGCCCAGACCGCCGCCCCGACCAGCCCCGAAACCGCCGTGCTGGAGCGCGTGCCCAATCCGCATGCCGACACGCTTTATGTGGCGCGCTTCACCGCGCCCGAGTTCACCAGCCTGTGCCCGGTGACGGGCCAGCCCGACTTCGCCCACATCGTCATCGACTATGTGCCCGGCGACTGGCTGGTCGAGTCGAAGTCGCTGAAGATGTACCTGACCAGCTTCCGCAACCACGGCGCCTTCCACGAGGACTGCACCGTCGCCATCGGCAAGCGCCTGGCTGACCTGCTGCAACCGAAATGGCTGCGCATCGGCGGCTACTGGTACCCGCGCGGCGGCATCCCCATCGACGTCTTCTGGCAAACCGGCGCGCCCATCGAAGGCGTCTGGCTGCCGGATCAAGGCGTCGCGACCTATCGCGGGCGGGGGTGAGGGGGAGGTTTGACCACCCTCCAAACCTAGGCCTTGGGAGACGTCATTTCGGAGCCACCGACTCGGATGACCTCTCCCAGCAGCACGTCCAACTCGGCAGCGAAGTTTACTTGAATAGCCGTTGGAAGATCCTCACGAGGCCTAATCGGCGAGTGGAGGTGTGCGTCCGCGATTTTTCTTAGCGAGCCCTGTAGACGCTGCATTATTTCTTTGAATGATTTCGATTGTTTCGGCCCGCCGTAGTTGTTCGCGACCTCGTCGAACGTCTTGAAACCGAGGACGGGGGGAACATGGTCTAAGATTGTGCGCAGAAGCATCGCTGTAGAGAAGTGGCAACGGTTTTCAGCAACCACGTTCATCTCGCGACAGAGCTCCACCAGCCTCGCAAAGTCCCATTTGCCGCCAGAAAGTCCCTGCAACGCCTTGATGCGCACTAGGGCCACGTAGGGACGGTCGGCTGAGGAAATCGGTGGCAACGTTGCCTTCGTGTGTTTCCGTTGGACTGCGCGAGTAGCCGCTTGCACAATCTGTGAAGCCTCCTCGACCGAAGCGTAGGAAGGCCCGCCTGCGAAGCTGCTTGACCCAGAATTCACTGCGCGCTGCAGGTTCGAGGAATATTCATTTAGTCGCCCCAGTTCGTCATCGAGGATCGCCTTCGCCTCGATTGCGAATGCCTTAAATTTGGCGGCGTGTTTAGACGGCAAGAACAGTCCTGACATACTGCCGCCCTTCACAAACAAGGGGAGCAGCGCATTCATCTCTTCCGCAATACGATTCAGCTCTTCGATCATAAGCTGGACCGTAGACGAGTGACCGCCAACGTGAAATCGCCCATGACCCCATCCCCCCGTCTTCCGCTCGAAGTCTGGGGCCGTCGTCTGATGGCTCGCGCGGAGGCGTGGGCGGATCGGTCGCGGGGGCGGCGGTATGCCTATGAGTTTCTGTGGTTCGGGCTGAAGCAGGGGTGGGCCTGTCTGTTCGGCGGGGCGATGCTGGGGCTGATCCTGGCGACCTATCTGGTCTGGCCGGTGCTTTGGCCGGAAGGGGCGGCGCCGGTGTCGCGCTATGACGTTCTGGTGGTCGGGGCGCTGGGGATACAGGCGCTGATGCTGGCCTTTAAGCTGGAGAGCTGGGAGGAGGCGCGGGTCATCTTCCTGTTCCATGTGGCCGGAACGATCATGGAGCTGTTCAAGACCTATCACGGGTCATGGATCTACCCGGAGGCGTCTGTGCTGCGGATCGGGGCCGTGCCGCTGTTCTCGGGCTTCATGTATGCGGCGGTGGGCAGTTACATCGCGCGGGTGCAGCGCATCTTCCATATCCGGGTGCGGAACTATCCGCCGCTGTGGACGACCTGGGTTCTGGCGGCGGCCATCTATGTCAACTTCTTCGCCCATCACTGGCTGCCGGACGTGCGGATCGCGCTGTTTGCGGCCACCGTGCTGCTGTTCGGGCGGGGCTGGTTCTACTTCACCGCCGACCGGACGCGGCGGTCGATGCCGCTGCTGCTGGGCTATGGGCTGGTGGCGCTGTTCATCTGGTTCGCGGAGAACCTGGGGACGTTCGCGCGGGCTTGGGTCTATCCGGGGCAGGAGGGCGGATGGGAGATGGTCAGCGTGAACAAGCTGGGGGCGTGGTTCCTGCTGATGATCATCTCGGTGGTGCTGGTGTCGCTGGTGCACCGGCCGGAGGAGGAGCCCCGCGCGTCGGCCTAGGGCCGCCGCTCGACCTTGTGGGCCATGTTGGGGCGGGGGCGCTCCAGCGGGGCTTCGGTGACGGTGCCCAGGTGGATGAAGCCGGCGATGGTCTCGCCGTCCTTGACGCCGAACAGGGCGACGGCGGCGGGGTCGTAGGAATACCAGTCGGTGATCCAGCTGGCCGAATAGCCCAGGGCGTCGGCGGCGTGTTCGATATTCATGCAGACGGCGCCGGCGGACAGCTGCTGCTCCCAGACCGGGACCTTGTGGCCCTGGATCGGCGTCGAGACGACCATGATGGTCAGGGGCGGATTGGCCAGCTTGGCGAGGACGGCCAGGTCCTTGTCGACGCGGTTCTGGGTCTCGGCCAGGGCGGCGAGGGCTTCGGACAGGTCGGCGCGGCTCTGCGGGCCGAGAACCACGAAGCGCCAGGGGAAGAGCTTGCCGTGGTCGGGGGTGCGGGCGCCCAGGTGCAGGATCTGCTCGATCTCGGCCTCGGACGGGCCGGGGGCGCTCAGAAGCTGGGCCGAGGCCGAGCGGCGGGTCGCCAGACGGGACAGGATCGCGTCCGAACGGACGGGCAGGGGCAGGGCGGCGTTCAGATCGGTCATGCCGTCTAGCTAGGATTTTGCAGCGCCCGGCGCCATAGCGGAGGGATGCACGATATCGCCGACATCAAGCCCCGCTGGGCCGAAGACCTGCCCGAGACGCCAAAATGGCAGAGCCACGGCGACAGCGTCCTGATCGACACGCCGTGGATGACGGTGACGCGGCACCCGGCGACGGCGCCGACGGGGGCGCCCGCCGACTATGTGGCCATGCGCCCCAAGAACGTCGGAACCGGGGTCCTGCCGCTGCATGACGACGGGACGGTGACCCTGGTGGGGCAGCATCGCTTCACCCTGATGCGCTATTCCTGGGAGATGCCGGAGGGCGGGGCGCCGATGGACGAGGACCCGTTCGACGCCGTGCGTCGCGAACTGGCCGAGGAGGCCGGGCTGGCGGCGGAACACTGGCGCGCGGCGCTGGATCTGGACCTGTCGAACTCGATCACCGACGAGCGGGCCATGACCTGGGTGGCCTGGGGACTGAGCGCGGTTCCGGTGGACCCTGACCCGACCGAGGTGATCGTATCAGTGCGGGCGCCTTTCCGCGAGCTGTTGCGCGAGATCGAGCGCGGGGCGGTTCGCGACGGCCTGACGGTGGCGACGGCCTACAAGGCCTACCATATGGCCCGCGAAGGCGTGCTGCCCGCCGCGCTGGCGCGGGCCATGCTGGGGGCGTAGGATCGCCTGCAAGGAAACGGGAGGCCCGATGGCCAAGCTGGAAATCGTGCCGCAACAGCCGGACCTGTGGATGCAACTGCGCGCCGCAGCCGAGGAGGCCGCGCGCGAGGAGCCGCGTCTGGCCTCGCAGTTGAACGCCGTGGTGCTGGCGCATGACGATTTCGCAGGCGCGCTGAGCTTCCAGATCGCGCGCAAGCTGGGCGACGCCGAACTGGGGGCCATGTCGCTGCGCGAGGTGGCGCTGTCGGCCTTTGCGGCCGATCCCGGTATCCTGGCGGCGGCGGAGGCCGACCTGAAGGCGGTGCAGGACCGCGATCCGGCGATCCGGTCGCTGTTGCAGCCCTTCATGTATTTCAAGGGGTTCCAGGCGCTGCAGGCGTGGCGGGTGGCCCATTGGCTGTGGGCGCAGGACCGCGACACCCTGGCCTTCCACTTCCAGAGCCGGATTTCGGAACTGTTCCAGTTGGACATCCACCCGGCGGCGAAGATCGGCTCGGGCGTCTTCGTCGACCACGGCACCGGCATCGTCATCGGCGAGACGGCGGTGGTGGGCGACGAGGTGTCGATGCTGCACGCCGTGACCCTGGGCGGGACCGGGGCCGAGCGCGGCGACCGTCACCCCAAGATCGGCCGCGGCGTCCTGCTGGGGGCGGGAGCCAAGGTGCTGGGCAATATCGTGGTCGGGGACTACGCCAAGGTGGCCTCGGGCTCGGTGGTGCTGAAGCCGGTGCCGGCGGGCTGCACGGTCGCCGGTGTGCCGGCAAGGGTCGTGGCCTGTCCGACCGACGCGGCGCCCGCCCGGACCATGGACCACACCCTGGCCGACATCGCCTATGATTTCGTGATCTGAGGCGGCTGCCTGTGGACGCCCGATACGCGGGCTTCCCTTGAGGGGGCGGGTTCTTTAGGTTCCGCCGTCAACGACACCAACGAGGCTACCCCCGTGAAAGAATCTGATCTGAAGCGCGTCGAGACGCACCTGAAGCGCACCTTCAACCACGGCGGCATCAAGGTGAAGGCCCGCAAGGTCGCCGACTCCGCCGAGGTCTATGTCGATGACGAGTTCATCGGCGTGGTGTTCGAGGACGAGGACGAGGCCGGCTCGTTCATGTTCGAGATGGCGATCCTGGCCGAAGACCTGCCGCAGGACTAAGGCTGCGCTTCCAGAGGTTGCTCTGGACAGCACGCACGAAAAAGGCCGGAGGGGCGAACCCTCCGGCCTTTTGTCGTTTCAGACGATCACCAGCCGAACAGGCGGGCGAAGAAGCCCTTCTTCTTTTCAGGCTGGGGCGCAGCGGCGGCGGGGGCCGGTTGCGGAGCGGGCGCAGGCTTGGGCGCTTCGACCGGCTTGGGAGCCGGGGCGGGCGCGGCGGCGACCGGGGCTGCCGCCGGAGCGGCGGCGGGCTTCGGTGCAGCAGTCTTGGGCGCAGTTGCGGCCTTGGGAGCGGCGGCCTTCTTCGGGGCGGCTGGCTTGGCGGCGGCGGCCTTCGGAGCGGCGGTCTTTGCCGCCGGCTTGGCGGCCTTGGGCGCAGCGGCCTTTACAGCCGGAGCCTTGGCAGCGGCCTTGGCGGCGGGTTTCGCGGCCGTCTTGGGCGCAGCGGCCTTCACGGCGGGCTTGGCGGCAGCGGCCTTGGGCGCGGCGGTTTTCGGCGCGGCCTTCGGTTTTGCAGCGGCCTTGGGCGCCGCAGCGCTCGACTTTGCCGCCGGTTTCGGCTTGGAAGCGGCAGGCGCCGCTTTCGGCGTAGAAGATTTCGACTCAGACGGTGCTTTAGCCATGGATACCCCGACCCTTAAATGGACACGGGCATTCCGTACGCCCGCACGCGTTGCGATTCGTCATAATAACGGTGTTTGAGAAATGTCCGAGTCCGCTCTTCAGGTAATCGCACGCGGCGAGCGCGAGCCCGCGGAGGCCGCCGCCGCCATGATCGACGCCGACCCCATGCTGGAAAACGCCACCTATTCGATCCTGGAAGAGGACGAGGACAAGGGCGTCTGGCGCATCGACGCCTTCCCGACCAGCGATGAAGAAGCCGAGGGGGTCGCTCAAATCCTGCGCGCGACGCCGGGCCTGGAAGTGATCGTCGAGAAGCTGGCCGACGCCGACTGGCTGGCCATGAGCCTGTCGGGCCTGCCGCCGGTCGAGGCCGGGCGCTTCTTCGTCTATGGCGCGCATGATCAGGGCAAGATCCCCGAGGGTCGGGTCAATCTGAAGATCGATGCCGGCGCGGCGTTCGGCACCGGCCACCACGGCACCACGGTCGGCTGTCTGGAAGCCTTCGACAACCTGCTGGCGACCGAGAGCTTTGAGAAGGTGCTGGACGTCGGCTGCGGCACGGGCGTTCTGGCTATTGCGGCGGCGAAAACGGGCTCGCCCATCGCTGTCGGCACCGACATCGACGAGCCCTCGGCCCGCATCGCCAACGAGAACGCCCAGATCAACGACGCCAAGTGCGAGTTCTATTTCGCCGACGGCCTGAGCGACGCGCGCATCGCCCTGCACGCCCCCTATGATCTGGTCTTCGCCAACATTCTGGCCGCGCCTCTGGTCTTCCTGGCGCCCGAGATCGGCCAGGCGCTGAAGTCGGGCGGGGTCGCCATCCTGTCGGGCCTGCTGCGCACTCAGGAAGAGCGCATTCTGGAAGCCTATCTGCCGCTGGGCTTCGTGGTGGAGCAGACCATTCACCATGATGCGTGGACTGCGCTGCAACTGCGGATGAAGTAGGGGCGAGGTTTCCCTTCTCCCCTTGTGGGAGAAGGTGGCCCGTCAGGGCCGGATGAGGGGTCTCGCGACCGTGGATGAAGGGGCTGGGCAAATGCCGAGAAACCCCTCATCCGTCTCGCTTCGCGAGCCACCTTCTCCCACAAGGGGAGAAGGGTGTAAGGACCCTTCATGCGCCAGACATTCGACGAAACCACCGAGCCGTCCTTCGGGGCCAAGCATCTGCCCCTGCTGCGGGCGAAGATGGCCGAGCAGGGCCTGGACGGCCTGCTGGTCCCGCACGAGGACGAGCATCAGAACGAATACCTGCCCGACGCCAGCGAGCGTCTGGCCTGGGTCAGCGGCTTCACCGGCTCGGCCGGGGCGGGCGTGGTGCTGATGGACCGGGCGGCGGTCTTCGTCGACGGCCGCTATACGGTGCAGGCCAAGGCCCAGACGGATGCGGCCCTGTTCGAGCGGGTCGAGCTGAACCGCCTGGCCGCTTGGCTGGAGGGCCTGAGCGCGGGTTCGGTCATCGGCTATGATCCGCGCCTGCACAGCCCGGACGCCTTGGCGACCCTGCGTGCGGCGGTCGAGAAGGCCGGAGCGACGCTGAAGGCCGTTGAACCCAACCCCATCGACCTGGCCTGGGGCGACGCCCGCCCGGCCCAGCCGCAGGCGCCGGTGGCGCCACACGACGATCGCTACACGGGCGAGAACGCCGCGCTGAAACGCGCCCGCATCGGTCAGGCTATCGCCGCCAAGGGCGCCGACGTGGCGGTGCTGACCTCGCCGTCGTCGCTGGCCTGGCTGTTCAATATTCGCGGCGGCGACGTGATCCGGACGCCCCTGCCGCTGGGTCAGGCGGTGGTGAAGGCGGACGGGACCGCCAAGGTCTTCCTCGACCCGGCCAAGGTGACGAACGAACTGCCCGGCTGGCTGGGCGACGCGGTGACGCTGGAGGCGCCCGAGGCTCTGCCCGCCGCCCTGGACGCTCTGTCGGGGCAGAAGGTGCTGATTGATCCAGCCGTGTCCTCGGCCTGGTATTTCGACCGGCTGGAAACGGCGGGCGCGAGCATCGTTCGCGGCATGGACCCCTGCGCCCTGCCGCGCGCCCAGAAGAACGACGTCGAGATCGAGGGCAGTCGTCAGGCGCACATCCGTGACGGCGCGGCCCTGACCCGTTTCCTGCACTGGGTCGATACGGTCGCTCAGGTTGAGCTGCCTGACGAGCGGGCGGTGGTCGAGGCGCTGGAGGGCTTCCGCGAGGCGACCGGGATGCTGAAGGATCTGTCGTTCGACACCATCGCCGGGGTCGGGCCGAACGGCGCCCTGCCGCACTACAAGCCCGTCGGGGCCAAGATCCGGCCGATGGAGGCGGGCTCGCTTCTGCTGGTGGACGGCGGCGGTCAGTATCTGGACGGGACCACGGATGTGACCCGCACCATGGCCATCGGCGAGGGCACGGCGGACCAGCGCCGGATGTTCACCCTGGTGCTTAAGGGCCACATCGCCATGGCGGTGATCCGTTTCCCCGCCGGGACGACGGGGCACCAACTGGATGCCGTGGCGCGCCAGCCGCTGTGGAACGCGGGCTTCGACTTCGATCACGGCACCGGTCACGGCGTCGGGTCCTATCTGGGCGTGCATGAGGGGCCGCAGCGCATCGCCCCCTACGTCAACACCCAGCCGCTGCTGACCGGCATGATCCTGTCGAACGAGCCGGGCTATTATCGCGAAGGCGAGTGGGGCATCCGCATCGAGACCCTGCAGGTCGTGACGGCTCCGGCCCAGGTGCCGGGCGGCGAGCGGGCCATGCACGGCTTTGAGCAGCTGACCCTGGCGCCGCTGGATCGCAGACTGATCGATGTCGCTTTGCTGACGGCGGACGAGCGGGCCTATGTGGACGCCTATCACGCCGAGGTTCTGGCCAAGGTCGGGCCTCTGTTGGCCGAGGGCGTGCAGAAGGACGAGGCGGCGCTAGAATGGCTGAAGGCGCAGACGGCGCCGCTGTAGGGTCATGATCGGCGCCATCGCCCTGCTGCTCGTCTGCCAACTGGCGGGCGAGGTCATCCACCGGCTGACGGGCTTGCCCCTGCCGGGATCGGTGATCGGCATGGTGCTGTTGCTGGCTTGGCTGGCGCTGGTTCCGCGCGAGCGGCTGACGCTGACCCAGGTGACGGGCTGGTTGACGGCGCATCTGTCGATCATGTTCGTGCCCGCCGCCGTCGGCCTGATGGAGGAGGGGGCGATCCTGTCGCGATACGGCCTCGGCATTGTCGTGGCGGTGGCGATCTCGACCCTGCTGACCCTGGCGGTGACGGCCCTGGTGTTCCGGGCAGTGGCGGGGCGCGAGGAGCCGGACGGGGAAGAGGAAGGCGCATCGTGAGCGATCTGATCGCGACGCCCCTGCTGTGGCTGGCGGTGACGCTGGTGGTGTTCGAGGCGGCTGACATCCTGTCGCGGCGCAGCGGGCGCCATCCGCTGTGCCATCCGGTGTTGCTGGCGACGCCGGTGCTGATCAGCGTCCTACTGGCGACCAAGACCCCTTATCCGACCTATGCCGAAGCGACGCAGGTGCTGGGCTTCCTGCTGGGACCGGCGGTGGTGGGGCTGGCCGTGCCGATCTGGGCGCAGCGGGCGACGATCCGGCGGCTGGCCAAGCCGCTGACCTGCGCCCTGTTGGCCGGGGCTGTGACGGCCATCGTCAGCGCCGTGGGCATTGTCTGGCTGTTCGGGGCGCCGGTCGAGATCATGGCCTCCATCGCACCGCGCGCCACGACCACGCCGGTCGGCATGGCGGTGGCCTCGCAGCTGGGCGGCATCCCGGCCCTGGCGGCGGTGATCGTGCTGATGTCCGGCGTGTTCGGGGCGATGACGGCGACGCCGCTGCTGAACCTGTTGAGGATCAAGGACTGGCGGGCGCGGGGCTTTGCGGTCGGGGTGTCGGCCCACGGCTTCGGCGCCGCGCGGGCGTTTCAGGTGGATCAGACAGCGGGCGCCTTCGCCAGCCTGGGCATGGCGCTGAACGCGGTAGCGACGGCGACCATCCTGTCCATCGTGGCCAGTCTGATCTGAGTGGGCCCCTTGAAATAAGGCCATACGGCGCCCATCTGAAGAGCGTCGGCGAATGCGCCGCCGACCCCATCACATCATAAGGAATGCGCGGATGAAGATGCGCAAGCTGGGCCGTAACGGCCCTGAGGTCTCGGCCGTCGGTCTGGGCTGCATGGGCATGAGCGCCTTTTACGGCGGCGCCGACGAGGCCCAATCCATTGCGGTGATCCAACGCGCGCTCGACCTGGGCGTCACCCTGTTCGACACGGCCGAGATGTACGGCCCCCACACCAATGAAGTCCTGGTGGGCAAGGCGCTGAAGGGGTGCCGGGACGAAGCCTTTATCGCCACCAAGTTCGGGATCAACCGCCAGCCGGACGGCTCGGCCGTCACCGACGGCTCGCCCGCCAATGTGCGCCGCGCGGTCGAGGGCAGCCTGAGCCGCCTCGGCGTCGATCACATCGACCTCTATTATCAACACCGCATCGACCCCAATACGCCGATCGAGGAGACGGTCGGGGCGATGGCCGAACTGGTGAAGGAGGGCAAGGTCCGCTTCCTGGGCCTGTCCGAGGCGGCGCCTGCCACCATCCGCACAGCCCACGCGGTTCACCCGATCACGGCCCTGCAGACCGAATATTCGCTGTGGAGTCGCGACCCGGAGGACGAGTTGCTGGCGACGGTGCGCGAACTGGGCATCGGCTTCGTGCCCTACAGCCCGCTGGGCCGGGGTTTCCTGTCAGGCGAGATCAAGTCGATCGACGACCTCGCGCCGGATGACTTCCGCCGGACCAACCCGCGCTTTTCGGGCGACAACTTCCAGAAGAACCTGGATCTGGTCGCAGCGGTCGGCGTCATTGCGGCGGACAAGGGCGTGACGGCGGCGCAACTGGCCTTGGCCTGGGTTCTGGCGCAGGGCGAGGATCTGGTTCCCATCCCCGGCACGCGCCGGATCGCCACGCTGGAACAGAACGTGGCGGCGGCGGACATCGTGCTGTCGCCTGACGATCTGGCGCGGATCGAGGCGGTGTTCCCGCGCGATGCGGCGGCGGGCGAGCGGTATGCGCCGGGCGGCATGAGCTCACTGAATCGCTGATATGAAAACGCCTCCCTCGCGCTAGCGGGGGAGGCGTCTTTCGTTTGGGCTATGGGCCTCGACTACTGGATGCGGGTCCAGGTCTGGGTCTTGCATAGGGGGGCGACGATGCAGCCGCGCAGGCGCAGGCTGTTGTCGTTGGTCATGGTGATGGTGCCGCGATAGGTGCCGCCATCCGCCGGATTATAGACCGAGCCGCCGCGCCATTCGGTCGGGCCGCCGGTGAAACCGCTGAGCATGGGCAGGCCGCGCAGGGTGCGGTTGCGCTGGGCCGCGTTCTTGTTGTGCGTGTCGCGGGCGTTGGGCTCGGCGCGGATGTGGTCCGAGGTGATCAGGGTTCCACACAGGGCCTCGCCGCAGCGGGCGATGCGCACTTGACCGCCATTGGTCGGCGTCTGCCACAGGCCGGTCGGATCGCCGGCGAGGGCGGGCGAGGCCAGGGCCGCAGCGACGATGGCGGCAGCCGCCAGGACGGAGAACTTCATCGGGCGTATTCCTTCACACGGATCGTTGCGCCGATCCTTTGAGCAAAGGGTGATCCCGCTTTCGGTCCGAAACAAGGCCCAAATTTGTGACGTTCGATCAATGATTACATGACCTTAGGTCAATATCTGAGCGCGATGGGCGACTAAGGTGATGGATTTCGACGGCTTTTCCTCCCCATGGAATGGGGAGGAAAGAGGACGTTGCTCAGGTCGCACGCGGACGGCGCAGGCGCGAGCCGGCCGAGGAGCAGGGGCTGTAGCCGGCGGCGTGGAGGCGGCCGAGGCTGATGCCGGTGGCGCTGGCCAGAGAGGCGGCGCAGGCGGCGTCATGCATCTGCAACGTCGCCAGAGCCACGGAGGCGCAGGCGAAGGCGTCTTCGGCGGCGTCGTGGTGTTTGAACTGGATGCCCAGCTCGGCGCAGACGTTGTTCAGCTTGTGCGAGGCGAACTCGGGCCAGGTGATCTGGGCCAGCTTGACGGTGCAGAGGTAGTCGAACTCGGGATAGGCGAGGCCGTAGTGGTCGCAGGTCCCGCGAATGACGCTGACGTCGAAGGCGGCGTTGTGGGCCAGCACGGTGCGGCCTTGCAGACGCGGGGCGATGGCGGCCAGGACGGCGGGGAACTCCTCGGCGTCCTCGACCTGTTCGGGGCCGATGCCGTGGAAGGCGATGTTGAAGCTAGCGAAGCGCATGCCCGGCGGGCGGATGTAGTGGTGCTCGACGGACTCGATGACGCCGTCGTTGATCCAGGCGAGGCCGATGGAGCAGGGGCTGGAGCGCTGCTCGTTGGCGGTTTCGAAGTCGATGGCGACGGCGTGCATCAGGCGATCATATTCTAGGCGATGAGGGCCAACCACTCGTCCTCGGTCAGGACGGTGACGCCGTGCTTTTCGGCGTCCTTCAGCTTGGACCCGGCGCCGGGGCCGGCGACGACGTAGTCGGTCTTTTTCGACACCGAACCCGAGACCTTGGCCCCCAGGCTCTCGGCGCGGGCCTTGGCCTCGTCGCGGGTGAAGCGTTCCAGAGAGCCGGTGAAGACCACGGTCTTGCCCGCCACGGGACTGTCGGTGGTCGGGGCGGCCACGTCCTCGACCGCATCCAGTTCGGCCAGCAGGGCCTCGACGACCTCGCGGTTGTGGGGCTCGTGGAAGAAGTGGGCCAAGGCCTCGGCGGCGACGGGGCCGACGCCGGAGACGCCCGCGATCTGGTTGAGGATGTCGGACGGGCCTTCGTTGCGGGCGACAGCGGCCCAGCGGGTCAGGTCGGTCCAGCCGCTGGAAATCTCGGCCAGTGAACGGCGGGCGGGGGCGGCCATGCCGGGGAAGGCGAGGGCGATCTTCTGATCCATCGGCGCCTCGGGCCAGGGATCGTCGGCGGGCGGATTCGCCTCGGCCATCAGGCCCAGGACACGGGTGGAGATGGCGTGGGTGGCCGCCAGGGCTTTCCAGTCGTCGCTGGCCAGACCATTCGAGGCGGCCATGCATGCGTCGCGGAAGGCGGTCCAACTGCCGAAGGCACGCGACAGGACCAGCGAGGTCTGTTCGCCGATGTCCGGCACGCCGAGGCCGAAAATCAGACGGTCGAGACTGATGGTCCGCCGGGCGTCGATGCCGGCGATCAGGTTGCGGACGCTGGTCTCGCCATAGCCGTCCTCGGCCCGCAGCAGGGCCAGTTTCTGCTCGTCGCGGGCCAGGCGGAAGATGTCCGCCGGCTCCTTGATCCAACCGCGCGCGTGGAAGGCGATTAGCTGCTTTTCTCCAAGCCCTTCAATGTCAAAGGCGCGGCGGCTGACAAAATGCTTCAAGCGCTCAACGATCTGGGCGTCGCAGATCAGGCCGCCGGTGCAGCGGCGTTTGACCTCGTCGCCCTCGCGCACGGCCTCTGAGCCGCAGACGGGGCAGACGTGGGGGAAGGCGAAGGGAATAGCGTCGGCCGGGCGCAGGTTTTCGACCACGCCGACGATCTGGGGGATGACGTCGCCGGCGCGTTGCAGGATGACGGTGTCGCCGATGCGCACGTCCTTGCGGGCGATTTCGTCCTCGTTGTGCAGGGTGGCGTTGCGGACCACGACGCCGCCGAC
This sequence comes from Brevundimonas sp. MYb52, assembly GCF_002979535.1. Taxonomy (GTDB): domain Bacteria; phylum Pseudomonadota; class Alphaproteobacteria; order Caulobacterales; family Caulobacteraceae; genus Brevundimonas. The sequence goes on from NZ_PCPB01000001.1 coordinate 92,431, forward strand.
GGTGACGGGGTGCAGGCGGGCGACGGGGGTCAGGGAGCCGGTGCGGCCGACCTGAATGTCGATGCCTTCCAGAACCGTCGTGGCCTGTTGCGCCGGGAACTTGTGGGCGATGGCCCAACGGGGACTGCGGGCGATGAAGCCGAGGCGCTGCTGCCAGTCCAGCCGGTCGACCTTATAGACCACGCCGTCGATGTCGTAACCGAGGCGGGCGCGGTCGGTTTCCAGTCCGCGATAGACCTCGATCAGGCCTTCTGCGCCCTCGACGCGGGTCGAGCGCGTGTTGACCTGAAAGCCCCAGCTGCGGAAGGCCTCCAGCGCGCCGTGCTGGGTTTCCGCGAACGGGGCGGAGGTCTCGCCCCAGGCGTAGGCGAAGAAGGTCAGGGGGCGCAGGGCCGTGATCTTGGGGTCCTTCTGGCGCAGCGACCCGGCGGCGAAGTTGCGCGGGTTGGCGTAGGTCCGGCGGCCCTCGGCCTCGGCGGCGGCGTTGAAGGCGTCGAAGGCGTCGTTGGGGGCATAGACCTCGCCCCGGATCTCGATGACGTCGGGCCAGCCAGAGCCGGTCAGGATCTGGGGGATGCTGTCCAGGGTCCGCAGGTTGGCGGTCACGTCCTCACCGGTCTTGCCGTCGCCGCGCGTGGCGCCCTGAACCAGAACGCCCTTCTCATAGCGCAGGCTGGCGGACAGGCCGTCGATCTTGGGCTCGGCGACGAAGGCGATGGGCTCGTCGCCGGGCAGCTTGAGGAAGCGGGCGATGCGGGCCACGAAGTCGCGCACCTCGCCCTCGTCAAAGGCGTTGTCCAGCGACAGCATGGGCACGCCGTGGCGGACTTCGGCGAACTGGCTGGAGGCCGGAGCGCCGACCCGTTGCGACGGCGAGACCGGGCTGGTCAGGGTCGGGAAAGCGGTCTCAATGGCCAGGGCGCGGCGCTTCAACTCGTCGTAGTCGGCGTCGGAAATCTCGGGCGCGGCGTCGGCGTAGTAGAGGGCGTCGTGGCGGGCCAGTTCGGCGGACATATGCGCCAGCTCCTCGCGGGCCTGGTCTTCGGTCAGGGTTTCGACGGGAGTTTGGGACATGGGAATCGCGCGGTCAGCCTTCATCGGTCGCGCTGTTTAGCACCGGCGGCGGCGGGATCGCAGCGTCCATGACAGAAACGTAATCTGACGCCGGCCGCGACGCCCGCTAGCGTCCCGCCGACTGATTTTCTCGGAGCCCTCCATGCGTCCTGTTCTCGCCAGCCTGTCCGTGATCGCCGTCGCCCTGACGCTGGCCGCCTGTGAGACCACGACGCCTGAGGCGACCGAGGCCCCCGTCGCGGCGGCGTCGGAGGACTACGCCCAGTTGATGGACGACCTGCGCATCCTGTCGGCGGACGACATGCAGGGACGCGATACGGGGTCAGAGGGCGGCGCCAAGGCGCGCGAATACATTGTCGGGCGGCTGGAGGCCCTGGGCGTTCAGGCCTCGCCGATGGGGCGGTTGCAGCCCTGGGAGATGCAGGGGCGCACGCGCGAGGGCGTGAAGACCTTTAACGGGACCAACATCATCGGCGTCATCCCCGGCACGCGCGTCTCGGACAAGTATATCGTGGTCACAGCCCACTATGACCACGTGGGGGTCAATAACGGCGAGATCTACAACGGCGCCGACGACAACGCCTCGGGCGTGGCGACCATGCTGGAACTGGCCAAGCGGCTGAAGGCCAATCCCCCGGAGCATTCTGTCCTGATCGTCGCCCTGGACGGCGAGGAGCGCAGCCTGCTGGGGGCCAAGCACTTTGTCGAAGCGCCGCCGGTGCCGCTGTCGTCGATCTCGATGAACCTGAACTTCGACATGACGGCGCGCGCCGACAGCGACGGCAAGCTGTGGGTCACCGGCACCTATCAGCATCCCTATTTCCGCCCGGTGCTGGAGCGGATCGCGCCGCGCGGGACGGTGTCCTTGGCCTTTGGCAAGGATACGCCTGAGGACAAGGGGGCCGACAACTGGGTCGAGGCCTCGGACCACGCCGCCTTCCACCGCGCGGGCCTGCCCTTCCTCTATTTCGGCGTGAACTATCATGCTGATTATCACCGCCCGACGGACGACTTCGACAAGGTGGTTCCGGCGACCTTCCAGTCCTCGACTGAACTGGCGATTGAAGGCTTCCGCGCCCTGGATCAGTGGCTGGATCAGTGAGGTCTGCGAGCGCGAAACGCTCGCAAACATAGGCCTTGAAACCGCCTTCGCAGCGGCGTTCTGTCGCACCCTCATCAGTCGAGGAAATACGGATGTCGACGGTTCAGGGTTTCGATCTTCAGCGGGTGCAAAAGCTGCGCAAACTGGCGCTGCTGGGCGGCATCGTCGCCGTGGTGGCGTTGGCCTTCTTCACGCGGTCGATGGGCGGCGAGACGGTCCTGCATGAGGGACTGGAGGCGTTCGGCCTGGCCCTGATCGCCGTCTGCATTGTCGGGCGGGCCTGGTGCTCGCTCTATATAGGCGGGCGCAAGAAGGCCGAGATCGTGGATCGCGGGCCCTATTCGATCAGCCGCAACCCTCTCTACGTCTTCAGCTTCATGGGGGCGTTCGGGGTGGGGGCGCAGACGGGCAGCGTGACCCTGGCGAGCCTGTTCCTGCTGCTGACGGTCGCGGTCTTCTACGCCACAGTGAAGCGCGAGGAGGCCTGGCTGACGGGCGCCTTCGGCCAGACCTACCTGGACTATTGCGCGCGGACGCCGCGCTTCGGGCCGGATTTCTCCAAGTGGCGGGACGCGGAATCGCTGGACGTGCGGCCGCGCTTCTTCCTGACGACCTTGCGTGACGGCCTGGTCTTCCTGCTGGCCGTGCCGCTGTTCGAGTCGGTCGAGCGGCTGCAGGACATCGGCTGGCTGTCCGCCCTGATTCATCTGCCCTGATCCCCCTTTCGTGAGCCGAGGTTTCGTGAACAAAGCGCGTTTTGCCGCCGTGGCGGCCCTGAGCGGACTGATGGCGTTGGCGGCCTGCGACCGGCCGGCGACCGCGCCGGAGGCGCCGGGGGCGTCCCAGGTCGGGGCCTTCAGACACGACCTGCCCGAGGATGTATCCGGCTACTACATCCCGACTGAGGCGGCGCGGGTCGATGGCTGGAGGCTGCACCATGTCTTCATGGGCCAGGTCCCGGACTTTATGGCCTGGGAGAGCGGCGAGCGGTCGGCGAGCTTTGCGCCCGTGATGATGGAGTTTGAGGCGGACGGGCAGGGCGCGCGGCGGACGCGATTGATCCCGACACGCTACGACGTGACTGAGGATCGTCTGCGCTTCGAGGCGCATTCGCGCGAACTGGGCGCGGTGTCATTCGACGGCAAGCTCGACCAGGGCGCGCTGTCGACGGCGCGGCGCAATCTGGGAGACGAGGGTGTGGTCCTGAAGGGGACGCTCAAGGTCGGAAGCCGGACCTTCAACAACGTAGCAATGCGGTGGTGGGCGGGGGACTGATCCCCCGCCGCTGATACCGATCCTTAGGCGACGGTCGCCTTGACGATCTTGCCCGGAGCGCGGGGCGGCTCGCCCTTGGGCAGGGCGTCGACGTGGTCCATGCCTTCGATCACTTCGCCCCAGACGGTGTACTGCTTGTCCAGGAAGCGGGCGTCGTCGAAGCAGATGAAGAACTGCGAGTTGGCGCTGTCCGGGTTGGCGGTGCGGGCCATCGAGCAGACGCCGCGGACGTGCGGCTCGGCCGAGAACTCCTGCTTCAGGTTCGGCTTCTTGGAGCCCGAGGTGCCGGTGCCGGTCGGGTCGCCGCCCTGGGCCATGAAGCCCGGAATCACGCGGTGGAAGACCACGCCGTCATAGAAGCCTTCCGAGGCCAGGTCGGTGATCTGCTTGACGTGGTTCGGCGCCAGGTCGGGGCGCAGCTTGATCACGACGTTGCGCTCTTCGCCGTCGCCGGTGTCGAGGGTGAAGGTCAGGGTTTGGTCGGCCATGAGGCTCTCCTTTGCGTGGGTGTAGGCTAGAATTGTGCGCGGGTCATAGCGGCTGAACGCTGTCACGGCTATGTGGGAAGCATGAGTGACGACGAAAAGCCCTCCGACAAGCCGCCGGAACGCCGCCGGATGGTTCGCCCGCCCACGGGCGGCACCGCCGCCGGGCGCGGCCTGGGCCAGAAGATGAAGACGGCCGACACCAAGTCCATGTCGAGCCAGCAGTGGATCAAGCGCCAGCTGTCGGACAAGTGGTCCGAGCGCGCACGAGCCGAGGGCTGGCGCAGCCGGGCGGCCTTCAAGCTGCTGGAGATCGACGACCGCTTCCGCCTGATCAAGAAGGGCTCGCGGGTCATCGACCTGGGCGCGGCGCCAGGCGGTTGGATTCAGGTGGCTCTGGATCGCGGGGCGACGGCGGTGGCGGGCGTGGACCTGCTGATGATCGAGCCGATTCCCGGCGCGACGCTGATCCAGGCCGACTTCACGCATCCGGGCGTGGACCAGCAACTGATCGACGCTATCGGCGGTCGACCGGACCTGGTGCTGTCGGACATGGCGCACAATACCGTGGGACACCGCCAGACCGACCACTTGAAGATCATCGCCCTGATCGAGATCGCCGCCGATTTCGCCATCCGCACGCTGAAGCCGGGTGGGAATTTCGTGTCGAAGAACTTCCAAGGCGGCGACGCCGGCGGCGTTTTGGCGCGGCTGCGCGAAGAGTTCGAAACGGTGAAGTATGTGAAGCCCGAATCGAGTCGCAAGGGCAGCGCCGAGGTCTTCCTGGTGGCGCTGAACAAGCGCTAGGCGGCGGCCACTTCGGCGGCCCGGCGGGCCTTCTTGGCTTCGATCCGCGTCCAGATGCGGTCGTGCAGGGTGAAGAAGACCGTCTGCACCAGGGGCTCGACCGTGCCGATGGCAAGGGCGATGCGCCAGTCGCGCGTCAGGGCGAAGGCGACGGCCACCGCCACGGTGAAATGCATCAGGCCATAGGTCACGGTCTTCAGCGCGACCTGTTTCAGGCTGCGGGGCAGGGCGTGGCTGTGGCCGTGATGGCCATGGTGATTGTGTGCCCGGTTCTGTTCGTGAGCGTTCATCAGTTCCAGGCGAGCGGTGAAGGCCTCGGCCGTCTCTTCGACGCCCGACAGCATCTTGCGGCGCTCGATCCGGTGCCAGGCGCGGTCATGGATCGAATAGGCCACTGTCTGGAAGATGGGTTCGACCACGCCGACCGCCAGGGCGATGCGCCAGTCGCGGGTCAGGGCGAAGGCCGTCAGGATCGCCACGACCAGGTGCATGACGCCATAGCTCGCGATCTTGAGCGCGAGGCGACGGGCAGTGCTGATCAAGATGCGAACCATTATCGAAACATGTGGCGGGTGCGGCTCAGGTTCAAGGCAATTCCTCTTATCCTGTCCATAGGTCCGTCTTGGGGTTGCGGTTCCCCGGCATGGGGCGTTATACGCGGCCCGCAAAACGGAGACTCCCCATGGAGATACGCGAAGGCCTTACCTTCGACGATGTTTTGCTCGAACCCGGCCCGTCCGAGATCATGCCTGCGATGGCGGATGTCTCGACCCAGCTGACGCGCAACATCAAACTGAACATCCCGCTGCTGTCGTCCGCGATGGACACAGTGACCGAAAGCCGTCTGGCCATCGCCATGGCTCAGGCCGGCGGTCTGGGCGTGCTTCACCGCAATATGACCATCGAGGAGCAGGCCGAGCAGGTCCGCACCGTCAAACGCTACGAAAGCGGCATGGTCATCAACCCGGTGACCGTCTCGCCCGACACGACCCTGGGCGAGGTTCGTCAGATCGTCGCCGCCAAGAAGATCACCGGCTTCCCGGTGGTCGATCCGGCGACGGGGCAACTGGTCGGCATGTTGACCAACCGTGACATGCGTTTCGAGAGCGACCCGTCGATCAAGGCCTCGGCCTTGATGACGACCGGCGACCTGATCACCGTGCGCGAAGGCGCCGGTCGTGACGAGGCGCGCCATCTGCTGCGCACCCGCAAGATCGAACGCGTCATCGTCGTCGACGATCAGAACCGCGCCGTCGGCCTGATCACGATGAAGGACATCGAGAAGGCCCAGGCCTTCCCGAACGCCGCCAAGGACGAGCAGGGTCGTCTGCTGGTCGGCGCCGCTTCGACGGTCGGCGACGCCGGCTACGAGCGCGCCATGGCCCTGGCCGAAGCCGGCTGCGACGTGGTGGTGATCGACACCGCCCACGGCCACTCGGCCTCGGTGGCCCAGGTGGTCGAGCGCATCAAGCGCGAGAACAACCGCCTGCAGATCATCGCCGGCAACGTCGCCACCTATGACGCCACCCGCGCCCTGATCGACGCGGGCGCCGACGCCGTGAAGGTCGGCATCGGTCCCGGCTCGATCTGCACCACCCGCATCGTCGCGGGCGTGGGCGTGCCGCAACTGACGGCCATCATGGATTCGGCGCGCGCCGCCAAGGGCACGGGCGCCACAGTCATCGCCGACGGCGGCATCAAGTACTCGGGCGACATGGCCAAGGCCATCGCGGCCGGCGCCAATGTCGCCATGATGGGTTCGATGTTCGCTGGCACCGACGAAAGCCCCGGCGAGGTCTTCCTGTATCAGGGCCGCAGTTACAAGTCGTATCGCGGCATGGGCTCGGTCGGCGCCATGGGCGCGGGCTCGGCGGATCGCTACTTCCAGAAGGAAGTCTCGTCCGAGAAGCTGGTGCCGGAAGGCATCGAGGGCCAGACCGCCTACAAGGGACCGATCGCACCGGTCATCCACCAGATGGTCGGCGGCCTGCGCGCCTCCATGGGCTATGTCGGCGGGGCGACCATTCCTGACTTCCAGGAGCGCGCCCGTTTCGTGCGCATCACCAATGCGGGCCTTCGCGAAAGCCATGTCCACGACGTGATGATCACGCGCGAGGCGCCGAACTATCGTCAGGGCTGATGCCTTGATCCGCTCCCGGTCTTCGGATCGGGAGCGGTTTCGTTTTGACTGGATGCGGAGGGCCGGGGCGTGACGACTGAACTGACCTATCTGGCGGCGGCGCTGGTTCTGGCCTTGGTGCAGATCTTTCTGCCTGCCGGGGCGCGGACGATGGAGTTCGGCCTGGGCTGGAACGCCGGGGCGCGCGACCAGACGCCTGCCTCGCATAACCCTGTCGTCGGTCGCCTCGAAAGAGCCCAGACCAACCTCTATGAGACCCTGCCGCTGTTCATCGGCGCTGTCCTGATCGCCCACGTCACGGGGGCGGAGAGTGCTCTGACCCTGTGGGGCGTCGCCCTCTATTTCTGGGCGCGCGTCGCCTATATTCCGCTTTACGCTTTTGGCGTGCCCTACATCCGGTCGCTGGTCTGGCTGGTCTCGCTCGCGGGACTGATCATGATCTTCGCGGCCCTTTTCATCTGATCCGAGACTCGATTGACCCCTGCCGCCCGCCTCGCCGCCGCCGCCTCCGTCCTCGACAGCATCGCCCACAGCCGCCAGCCGGCCGAGGTGGTGCTGAAGGCCTGGGCCGCCGCCAACCGCTATGCGGGGTCCAAGGATCGTCGCGCCATCGCCGATCGCGTCTACAAGGTCATCCGCGCCCGTGGGCGTCTGGTCTGGGCTATGGGCGGGCGTGAAGACGGCCGCGCCCTGGTCATCGGCTCGCTGTCGCTGATCGACGGCCTGCCGCTGGACGAGATCGAGCTGCTGCACGCGGGCGACGGCTATGGCCCGCGTCCGTTGTCCAAGCAGGAGCGCGCCCGCATCACCGCCGGGCCGGGCGAACTGCCAGGCTGGGTCGCCGCCGGCCTGCCCGAGTTTGTGGTCGAGGACTTCAAGATCACCTTCGGCGACCGCTGGACCGAAGAGGCTCACGAACTGATGGCGCCGCGCGCGCCCATCGACCTGCGCGTCAACCTGGCCAAGACGACGGTGGCAGGCGTTGAGGCGGAACTGACCGAGGCCGGGCTGTCGCCCACGCGCACGCCCTGGTCGGCCGCGGGTCTGCGTCTGTCGGCCGAGCCGCCGCCGAACGTCCAGGCGCTGGAGGCCTTCAAGCAGGGCCATATCGAAATTCAGGACGAAGGCAGTCAGGTCGCCTGCTGGCTGACGGGCGCCCGGCCCGGCATGACGGTCGTCGATTACTGCGCTGGCGGCGGCGGCAAGACCCTGGGTCTGGCCATGCTGGGCCAGCCCGTCGTGACCAAGGCCGCCGTGGCCGAGGCGCCCGCCGCCCCGGTCGCCGTCTGGTCGCCGGTCGGCGGGGACGGGCAGGGGGCTGTGGTCCAGCCCAAGCCCAAGGCCAAGCCGGTTGTCGAGAGCGGCATCCGCCTGTTCGCCTATGACGTGGTGCAGAAGCGTCTGGACAACATCCGCCCGCGCCTGAGCCGCGCCGGGGTTTCCGCCGACCTGCGTCTGCTGGGTCAGAACGGCGGCGGGGTCGAGGACCTGGTGCGTCAGGCCGACGTGGTCCTGGTCGATGCGCCGTGCAGCGGTTCGGGCACCTGGCGTCGTCGTCCCGAGGACGCCTGGCGTCTGAAGCCGTCCGAGGTCGAACGCCTGCACGCCCTGCAGGTCCAGATTCTGGACCGCGCCTCGGCCCTGGTGAAGCCGGGCGGTCGTCTGGTCTTCGTCACCTGCTCCATGCTGCGCGGCGAGAACGAGGCCACGGCCGACGCCTTTGAGGAAAACCACCCCGAGTTCGCCCCGGTCCCGCTGGCCGAGGCGCTGAACGCCGCCAACCTGACCGACGCGGCGCGTGAGCGTCTGGGCGCGCTTGCGGCTGGCGGTCATCGCCTGCGCCTGTCGCCGGCCTCGACCGGCACCGACGGCTTCTTCGCCGCCGTCTATGAGCGGACGGCGTGAGCGAGGGCCTGTCCCAGGACATCTATGGCCTGACGGTTCTGCCCGTCATGGCGGCGCCGGCTGAGTACGGCGCCGCCCTTCAGGCGCGGATCACGCCGCTGATGACCGGCATCGGCCCGGTCGAGGCGGCCATCGCCCTGACGGCGGCCCTGACGCGGCTGGAGGCCGACGACGTCCTACCGGACCTGATCGTCTCGCTGGGGTCGTGCGGGTCGCGTGATCTGGCGCATGCGGCGGTCTATCAGGCCTCGTCGGTCAGCTACCGCGACATGGACGCCAGTCCGCTGGGCTTCGAGAAGGGCAGGACGCCTCTGCTCGACCTGCCCGCCGTCCTGCCCCTGCCTTGCCCTATCCCCGGCGTGCCGACCGCGACTCTGTCGACCGGCGCCAATGTGGTCTCGGGCGCCGCCTATGACGCCATCGACGCCCAGATGGTGGATATGGAGACCTTCGCCCTGCTGCGTGTGGCGCAGACCTTCGGTGTGCCGCTAATCGCCCTTCGCGGCGTCAGCGACGGCAAGAGCGAGCTGTCGAAGCTTGAGGACTGGACCGAGTATCTGCATCTGGTCGACGCCAACCTGGCCGCCGCCTGGGACCGGCTGTCCGAGGTGCTGACGACGCAAGGACTGGCCGCATTGGCCGATGTGCCCGCCTCGCGACTTGATCCCGACGTCTTCACCCGTCAAGAACCCGCCCCATCAACGCCCGCTTCGGATTCTGAGCCCTCATGACCGCGCCCCACACCCACGAAGCCGTCCTGATCGTCGATTTCGGCAGTCAGGTGACGCAACTGATCGCGCGCCGCCTGCGCGAAGCCGGCGTCTATTGCGAGATCCATCCGTTCAACAAGGCGGGCGAGGCGCTGAAGGCGGTGTCGCCCAGGGCCATCATCCTGTCGGGCGGCCCCAACTCGACCACCGACGCCGACAGCCCCAAGGCTGACCACGCCCTGTTCGAGGCCGGCGTGCCGGTGCTGGGCATCTGCTACGGCGAGCAGACCATCTGCGCCGAGCTGGGCGGCAAGGTCGAGAGCGGCCACCATCGCGAGTTCGGCCGCGCCGAGATCGTCATCACCCGCGAAAGCCCGCTGTTCGCCGGCATCGGCGCCGTCGATCACCGCGAGACGGTGTGGATGAGCCACGGCGACCGCGTCACCGCCATCCCCGAAGGCTTCCACGTCATCGCCACCTCGGAAGGCGCGCCCTACGCCGCCATCGCCAACGAGGAGCGCAAGATCTACGGCGTGCAGTTCCACCCCGAGGTGATGCACACCCCGCGCGGCGCCGTGATCCTGAAGAACTTCACCCACGGCATCGCCGGCCTGACCGGCGACTGGACCATGGCCGCCTATCGCGACGAGCAGATCGCCAAGATCCGCGAACAGGTCGGCTCGGCCAAGGTGGTCTGCGGCCTGTCGGGCGGCGTGGACTCGTCCGTTGCAGCCGTCCTGATCCATGAGGCGATCGGCGATCAACTGACCTGCGTCTTCGTGGACACTGGCCTGCTGCGCAAGGACGAGGCGACCCAGGTCACCACGCTCTTCCGTGAGCACTACAACATCCCGCTGGTGCATGTTGATGCGTCGAAGGAATTCCTCGGCGAGCTGGCCGGGATTTCGGACCCGGAAACCAAGCGCAAGACCATCGGCCGCGTCTTCATCGAGATCTTTGATCGCGAGGCCGCCAAGATCGAAGGCGCCGAGTTCCTGGCCCAGGGCACCCTCTATCCCGACGTGATCGAGAGCGTCTCGGCCACGGGCGGCCCCTCGGCGGTGATCAAGAGCCACCACAATGTCGGCGGCCTGCCGGACTTCATGAAGCTGAAGTTGGTCGAGCCGCTGCGTGAACTGTTCAAGGACGAGGTCCGCGCCCTGGGTCGCGAGCTAGGCCTGACCGACGCCTTCGTCGGACGCCACCCCTTCCCGGGGCCGGGCCTGGCCATCCGTATCCCCGGTGAGATCACCCCCGAAGCGGTCGCCACCCTGCAGGACGCGGACGCCATCTATCTGGAAGAAATCCGCAAGGCCGGTCTCTACGACGACATCTGGCAGGCCTTCGCCGTCCTGCTGCCGGTCAAGACTGTCGGCGTCATGGGCGACGCCCGGACCTATGAAAAGGTCCTGGCCCTGCGCGCCGTCAGCTCGACCGACGGCATGACCGCCGACTTCTTCCAGTTCCCCTGGGACATCCTGGGCAAGACGGCCACGCGCATCATCAACGAAGTCCGCGGCGTCAACCGCGTCGTCTATGACGTGACGTCGAAGCCCCCCGGCACCATCGAGTGGGAATGATTCAGGCCTTTCGGAGCCTTTCGAAATCACTTCCGAAAGCGTCGATAAGTCTCTGACATAAAAGTGAATTCTGACGAGACCCTTCGAAGCCTTTCGGAGGGTCTCGCTTTTGTGATGACGGCATTCCTGACGGTCTCGCGGCCGTTGCCTCCGCCGCCTCTGCTCCATACCGTCACGTCAGTGGCGAGGCTGGTGACGGTATTTTTCTCAATCAAATTGTTGATTTTAAAGAGAAAAACTCCGTCAAATTCGCCCATTTCCGCCTGACGGTATTTGTGGAGCGAATTGGCATGCTGACGGACGCTGCAATCAAGAATTTCCGATTAAAAACAAAGGCCTGTAAATATACCGACAGGGACGGCCTCTACGTCTATGTCTCGCCCGGCGGGGCGGTGACTTTCCGATACGACTACCGGTTCAACGGGCGGCGCGAGACGCTGACGCTCGGACGCTACGGCAAGGCCGGGCTTAGCCTCGCCCAGGCGCGCGAGAAGCTGATTGAGGCGAAGCGTTCCATCGCTGAGGGGGTGTCTCCCGCGCTCGAAAAGCAGCGCGCCAAGAGACGGCTAAGGGAAGCCCGGGATTTCGCTCATGTGGCGCAGAAGTGGATGGACGACGCGCCCATGGCGGACAGCACGCGCAACATGCGGCGGTCCATCTTCAACCGGGAGGTTTTGCCGCAATGGCGCAACCGGCTTCTGACTGAGATCACGCCGGACGATCTACGGGCCCATTGCAAATCCATCGTGGACCGGGGCGCGCCGGCCACGGCTATCCATGTCCGGGACATCGTCAAGCAGATCTACGCCTGGGCCATCCTCCATGGCGAGAAGATCGATAACCCGGCCGACGGCGTGGCGCCGGCGGCCATCGCACGCTTTCGGCCCCGCGACCGGTCGCTGTCGCCGTCCGAGATCCGGATTATGCTCGGGCTGCTGGGGGAGGTCGCCACACTGCCGACCATCCGCCTAGGCCTGAAGTTCATCCTGCTGAGCATGGTCCGCAAGAGCGAGTTGCAGGACGGGACCTGGGACGAAATCGACTTCGATAATGCGGTCTGGTCCATCCCAAAGGAGCGGATGAAACGGTCGCGGCCGCACAACGTCTACCTGTCGACCCAGATGCTGGACATACTGATCGCGCTGAAGACCTGTTCCGGAAACTCCCGCTACATCCTGCCGTCGCGCTATGACGCAGATGCTCCCATGTCCCGGGCGACCTTCAACCGGGTGACCATGGCCATTGCTGAACGCGCTCGCGCGCAGGAACTGCCGCTGGAACCCTTTACCGTCCACGACCTTCGTCGGACGGCCTCGACCCTGCTGCACGAGATGAGTTTCAACTCGGACTGGATCGAGAAGGGTCTCGCCCACGAGGAACGGTCATCGCGGGGGGTCTACAACAAGGCCGAGTTCGAGATGCAGCGCCGGCATATGGCCCAGGAGTGGTCGAATGCGGTGGATGCCTGGGAGCAGGGGCGGTCCTATACGCCTGACCTGGCTATCCCCGAGACGGCTGCTCCCCGCTTCGATCCGCGTCTCTGACGGGGCGGGAAATGCGCTTGCGAACGTCTGGAGCCGGGGCGCGGTGGATTGGCTTGGTGCGGCGAAGCAGGAGCCAGGCCTCGACCTCGGCAAGATCCCAGACGACGCAGCGAGGGGTAAGGAGGAAGCGGCGAGGAAATTGGCCCCGCTTTTCCATTTCCCAGATGGTGCTATCGGCGAGGGGCACCATCTGGTGGAGTTGAGGCTTCTTGATCGTGCGCTTGAGCGGCGACGGGTCGGTGCTGGCCATGTCTCATTTCCTCGATTTGCGTCTGAAGAATCGAACCCGATAGGCGGCGAAGGCGAAACCCGTAGGCCTGCGGCCGCGATCTCACCGGTGGCGCCCTTTGCTTGAGTGTGGCGGGCCTTGTCTGAGGGCTCGGGTGCGCTACGACAGGCCCATGCAACGCTTCTTCGCCGCTCTCGCCGCCACTGCTCTTCTGTCCGGCTGCGCCGGGGGCTTGCCCCTCCCGTCGGACGGCGCTCCGCTCAAGGTCGCCAGCTGGAACCTCGAACATTTGGCTGAGCTGAACGGGCAGGGGTGCAGGCCCCGCGAGGAGGCCGATTACGCTGTCCTGCGCCGCCATGCGGACGCCCTGGGGGCCGATGTGATCGCACTCCAGGAGGTCGAGAACCGGGCGGCGGCGGAACGCGTTTTTGAACCGGCGAAGTACGATGTCGTCATGTCGACCCGCCCGGCGAGCCAGCGCGGCCCGGAATGCCGGGGGCTCCCCGGACGCCGTATCCAGAACCAGGCTGTCGGATTTGCGATCCGCAAGGGCGTCGCCTGGTCGCGCAACGCCGACCTCGAGGCTCTGGCGCTCGGCAATCCCAACCTGCGTTGGGGCGTCGACATCACTGTCGTCCAGGGGCGGCCCCTGCGGCTGCTGGCCGTCCACTTGAAGTCCGGATGCAATTCGGGGCGCGCCGCGACAGATCCCGATTGCCCCGTTCTGTTCGAACAACTCCCGGTGCTCGAGACCTGGGTCGATGATCGCGCTCGGGCCGGCGAGGCCTTCGTTGTCCTGGGCGACTGGAACCGACGCATGGCGAGCCGGGGCGACGCCTTCTTCGACGGGCTGAATGACGGCGAGCCGGCGGCTGCAGCGTTGACCCTTGCCGGCGGCGACCGTTCGGCAGGCTGCAAGGCGCTCTACCGGGAGTTCATCGACTTCATCGTCGTCGGCGTGGACGCCGCCGCGCGGGTCGAGCCAGGCTCGTTCCAGGAATACGTCTATGACGCGCCTGAGGCTGAGCATCCTTCGGATCACTGCCCGATATCGGTGCGCCTTCAGGGGTGAGGGCGTTCAGCGCGGGGCCAGGTCGTCGGCGGGCGCGAGCGCTTCACGCCGCGGTTTCGGCGAGACGCTCTCCGAGCGTCGGCGCTGAAACCGTTGCAAACCGCGCCTTGATGAAGGCTTCTTGGCTCCTGTCCGACGCCCAGACGTAGGTCCGTGCCAAGGAGACAGACGTCAGGTTCCGGGCCCGTACGATGTCCCTTGGAGGATGGGTGCGGAGGTTTTCGATGCGCACGGCGTCATGGGCGGCAATGAACAGCTTTTTGGGGCTGATCGGGACGGTGATGATGGCCCTCGTATCGCCCAAGCCCAGACTCTGCTCGATCCCGCGGTCAGAGAAAACAAGCTCCAAGTTTGAGGGCGACAGGTCCAGAACCGACCAGCGCATATTGTTGATCAGGGCGCCCGTCTTCGGATTGTCTATCAGCACCGTGGCCAGTTTCATGCCGACGCGCTCGACCATATCGGGGTCGTCGCCGGTGATGAACTCTTCAAAGGTCGCCGGTTCGCCCAGGCGCTTGATGGACTCATAGGTTTCCCGGACCTTGGGAATCTCCGTGCCCCAGTCGTTTCTGGCCCGGGCCTTCACACCGGCGATGTCGGCGGGGGTGCGCAGCTGCAAAGAGAGCATGTAGCGGGTCCAGGCGCTGCGCTGAGCCGAAGTGGACGGCAGATCACCCGCCTTCATCCGCGCCAGTTCCACCGCAGCCAGAGAATCGACCTCCTGCATGAACAGGGTCTCGGCCTGCTGCGTCAGATGCGCCGGCAGACCGGGCATGGCGTAGAGATCGGTCTTGAAGCCGGTCGCCGTCGGCGGCAGTCGACGGACCTTGATCTGCGGCCCCCACGGTCGATGAAACTGCTCCAGCTCACCATCCGCACCGGTCCATTCATCCAGATGGAAGACCGGGGTGAAGTGGTGCTTGCGGGGAGGGTTCGAGGTCATGATGCGCCGGCGATTTCAAACCGACACGTAGGAGCTGGGCCAACAGGCGTATAGCCCCTACAGCAACAGATCCAGCGGCAGGTCGGCTATGTCCTTCAGTCGGCCGTTCTTCACCATCAACTCGAGATCCCGCTTCTGTTTGGCGCGGGCCTTATGACCGGGTTGACCCTCGCCGCTCTTTTCGTGCTCCGCCATGGCGGCGCGCAGCTCCGTAAGCGCAACATGGTAGGTGCAGTCTAGGTCGCCGGTGCCGATGGCGACCGAGCCGATCCGCGAGGGGAGGGGCTCTGAGGTGACGACGACGATATGCGGCGCGCGGCCGGTGCGCATCCGCAGGAGATTCAGGGCTTCCAAACGTGAGTTTTGGGATCGGTCGGAACGGATCGTCTGCTTGCAGGAAATGCTGGCGTGCAGGATCAGGCCTTTGGCGGCTCGTATCGTCGATAAATCGCCGTAGGCGTCATCAACCACGAGCCCTTTGGCGTTCAGTTCCTCACGGGACAGCGCCCGACGTTCGACGAGGATGTCGGGGGTGACCACGTAATCCCCTCCGAAGGCGTGACGAAGCGCGTCGAGCTCAGGCAGGGTGAGGTTTTCCGGAGCGATCGGCCGGTACTGATGATAGTCGGTGATATCCTTCCTGCGTCGGGTGCTGAAACTGCGCCCGCCGAAGATGTCCAGCAGCTCCAGCGTCCGTAGGACGAAGTCCTCGACGACGACCTCGAACTTGCTCCCGCCGGTTTGGGGCGCAATCTTCTCCAGCCAAACCTCGGCTTTCAAAGCGTTGAGATACCCGTTGCCGAGCGCAATCGAGGTCGTGTTGCTTCCGTCCGCGACATTGGCGTTTCCGTTGTCGCGGAAGTGCAGAACATTCGATTTCAGCAGCTCCGCATGGAAGCGCCGCCGCTCTTCCGTCAGCTGGGCGATGAGAGGCGGTTCGCTCAAAGGGCCGCCTCATCGCCCTGCGCCGCGCCGTCGGCGTCGAGGTCGACCACGGTCTCGTAGGGGCCCGGGATGTGGACCGTAAAGCCGACCGCGTTTCGGATGTTGTTCTTGGGGAAGAGCAAGGTGAAACCAACGGTCACCGCCTCCCGATTCGCCGATCCCTTTGTTTCTGTGATCGGATAGAGCAGCATCACGCCGGTCCTGGGACCAACCAGCGGGGTAAGCGTCGCGGACGGTTCAGACAGCGGTTTAATACCGGCCAAATGCTCGGCGAACGCCCGATGGCGCTTGTCGTTATAGGTGTTGAAGCGTGTGCCGCCTGCCGGTTTGCGGGATCGATACACGACATTCAGCTCGGCTCCCCCCAGTGAAAGGTTGCCTTGAGCGTTGGCGATCTCGGGGCTGGCCACGAGCCATCGGTCGATCCCAGGCAAGCCCGCCGATCCCTCCAAAAACTCCATCTGCAGCTGCATCGGGTTGCCGGGGCGAGGGGCGTTCGGCTTGTCGTCGTGCCAGCGATACTCTCTCAGGAAGGCGGTCATGCGCTCGGGCGAGGTCTCGAACACAGTCGCGTTCAAAGACAGCCCGCCGTCCATGTTGCGACCTGTAGCCTGTAGAGCCAGGGGCTTGGAGCCTTCAATGAGCGTTTCGAGCGCGGTGAGATTGACCTTCTTAAGTTTTGCGTCCGTGGGCGCGAAGGTCGATTCCGACAGGTCGCCGCCGTAGTTGCGGAAGGTGATGCGGGCGTTGCGCATCTTATTGGCCGCAGTCGGCCGCAGCATGTGCGCCGGCACGAGCGGCGGGACCGCTGCAGGGATGATGTCCGGATCCTCTGCATAACGCACCAGTTCGCGCCGGAACATCTCTTCGTCCCGGCAGATCGCGCCGAAGGCTTCGTAGAGATTGATCCGTTTCGTGGACTTCGGCCCGCCGTCGATCTCGTCGGTTCCGATGTAGAGGCGGACCAGATCCTGATAGCCTCGGCGGAACCCGAACCAGCGCCCCATCTGCATCAGGGTGTCGCCGGAACCGGCGCGACGTCGATAGTAGCTGATCGACAGGCCTTCCAACGTATAGCCGCGCGACAGCTTCGCACCGCCGACGAGGATCTTCCAAACCCGCGTCCGGTCGAAGTCGGGGGTGTCCTTCTTGTGCTCGTTATTGACGATCTTCACCGCCTGCAGCGGTTCTCCGATCTTCTGCAGACAATCGCCGATGAAGGGCAGCAGGTCCTCGAAGTTTTCCGGGAACGGCAGATCGTCGCCGCGTTGATCGTAGACGCGCCTGAAGTCGCTCTCAAAGAGCTTTTCGAGCCGTTCCAGTCCCTTGCCGCCCTCATATCCGGCCTTGGCGTAGATCGACTGAATGAGCTTCGAGAGCGCCTTATGATCGGCCTGTAGCGTGGAGACGTGCGCCAGCATCGTGTGGTGCTTGAACTTCAACGTCGGATCGAGATCCGCGCGGTACAGCTTCAAGGCTCCGGAC
Source organism: Brevundimonas sp. MYb52 (assembly GCF_002979535.1). Classification (GTDB taxonomy): domain Bacteria; phylum Pseudomonadota; class Alphaproteobacteria; order Caulobacterales; family Caulobacteraceae; genus Brevundimonas. The sequence continues at coordinate 109,727 of NZ_PCPB01000001.1, forward strand.
AGAACGAAGCTGTCGATCGCATTCGGGAGATTCTTCTTATCGTCGTCCTCGCCCGTGACCGAGCGCACGAAGTCGCGCTCATTGGGCCCGATGGAGTCGTCGGCCGGAATATCGAGGTCGTAAAAGTCCGCCACGCCCATGTATCCGGTCGGCCGCGGCAGGGAGATCAGGAAATCCTTGGGGAAGATGTCGTCGGCGGCGGGATCGACGAGGGCGTTCGCGGACGGCGTGGCGGTGAAGCCGACGTACTGTGACCGCGGCAACTGGTTCAGCAGTCCGACGATGGCTTTGTTGGTGGTCGTGCGGTCGATGATCTCCCCCGACGCCGACGGCGCCGCAGTGTTGATGGACGCCTGATCGCTTTCGTCGTCGATGATCAACACGGGGACCTGATCGAGGGGCGCGCCGATCTTGCCGCGTCCCAGCGCTCGCAGGTCCGTCGCCAGCTTCTGAAGAACCTTCGGATTCTTTTTGACGACGGCTATGCGCGCGACGGACGGGTGCAGGTTTTCCGGGGCCCAGAACGGCTTGGTCGTGTCCTTGCGGTCGAACTTCCATCCTTCCTTGCCGTAGGCGAGGCTCTTGTAGTCCTCATCGGGCCCGGTCAGCCGACGGATGTCGAAGGCGCCGCGATCGCTGGGCAACCCGTCATGAGAGACAAATTCGTAGTAGTCCGGATCGGTTCGGTACTCGTCCTCCAGGAGCTCTCGCCCGATCAACTCCTTGTCCAGTCGACGCTGGGTCTGCGACCGCAGAACATCCAGAGTGCCCGCCATTACGATGATCAGGCGGTAACCGGCGTCGACGGACTTGGCGATCAGGCCGGTGAAGTTGGCGGTTTTGCCGCTCTGAACGTAGCCCACCACGAGGCCTTTGGATTGGTAGGCAGCCTCCGCCCTGGGATCGGCCAGCTTTTCCACGATCCGGTTGGTGTTCTGGTCCAGCTGAAGGACGGCGTCTTCGCTCCATCCGTTGGCGGCCAGTTGGCGTGCGTAGGCTTCCCAATAGAAGGATCGGGCCGCGCGAACCTCCGGCGTGTACCAAGGCGCATTCTTGAGCGCGATGACCGTCGCTTCCTCAAGAGGATGGAACGGCAGCTTGTCGACGCACAGGGCGATCCAGGCGTCATCCAGACCGAGTGTCTCGTAGATGACCGTGCGGCGGGCCTCAGAGTTTCGGGCCGCCCCCTTGGTCCAGTCTCCGTCCGCGTTGTCCCACAAGGCCAGGCGCCGACGAAGCGCGCTGAGCGCATCGTCGGTAGGGGCGCAGGACAGCAGATGGTTCAGTAGCGCGGCGGGCTCGAAACCCTCGATCTCCTGCTGCTCGGCTGCGAACTCGAGCTGACGCATCAACTTCAGCGGGCGGCCCGGCATGCCGGCCAGAGCGGCGTGAAGAATTTCGAACATCATGCTGCTGAAGCCTCGGCGGGAATGACGGCCAGGAACTCGGGAGATCCGTCGGCGTGACCCAGGCCGGTCACGTCGATGTCGTAGCTGACGGCGGCGATGCGCTCGCTCGCAAAACCGGGGGGAAGGGCGGCGAGCGCGCAAGGCGTGAGCCGCGGGACGCCGTCCACCACCGGGATCAGAACGACCGGACTGCGTAGCCGTCGACGTCTCGCATAGTGGGCGCGGTGACGCTCGGCGTAGGCCGACATCTCCAGCTTGGCTTCGAACGCCTGCAGGTCGCCGGAAGGGACGAGACCTCTGAGATCATCGACGAGTGCAGGCAGGGTGCGACCGCCCGTTCCGGCGTCGGCGATCTGCGTCGAGACCAGGAAAAGACTGCAGCCGACGCTGGGAGACAACTGACCCGCGCCGTTGATGGTGTGGACGCGTTTTGCGCTCGAGGTGGTCTTCACCTCGAACTCCACGGATCCCAGCCGAAAATCATGAGCCTGGCGATCGGGGCCGACCCAGGCCGAGACCGCTTGGGTGACGTCCGCTTGCAGAAGGCGTTCCAGGAGAAGCAGCTCGCCGAATAGGCCCGCCTGGCGTTCCTCCGAAAGGATCGCGGTCTGAGCGACGAGCGTGTCCCAGAGTTCGACCGCCCGGGCGAGTGCGGCGTGGGGCGCGATATCGGCCAGAACCGAGCCTGAAACCTGGCCGATCAGGCGGTAGAAGCTTTCGTAGAGTCGGGGCGATCCCGTCGAGATCTCGAGCCATCGACGCCCGTCCGCCGTGACGTCGGCGACCCCTATTTGTTCAAGTGCAGACGGCGGCGCCGCCGGCGCGTTCGCCTCAAGCTCGAACCGCGCGCCGAGGCGCGCCGCGGCCTCGTCGGTGAAGACGAGGATGCCGGGGGAGGCCCGAACGAGCAGTCGATGGGGCAGGCCGGGGTCGAGATAGTCGCGGCGGAGGTCTTCCCACGCCGGCAGAGCGGTGGCGCTCATCGGTTCATTTCCCCAGAGCGTCCAACAGCAGTGCGTTGCAGACCTCGAGCTCGGACGTGCGCTTGCCCGAGAATCGCAGTCGCTCGAAATCGTCCTTGAACAGCAGGAACAGCAGCATCTTCACGAAGGGCGCATCCGCGCCCGAGGCCGGCGCATCGCCCAGGATGTCGCGTCGATAGGTCTTGTTCAGAAGGAGTCGGGTCTCTGACAGATCCAGACGGAAGACCTCTTCGTCCTCCAGCGTCTCCCACGCGAAGTCCAGATCCTCCTGAGGTCCGTCTCCGACCAACAGCTTGGCGGCCGCCTTGCGGGTCGGCATAGGCATGCCCTGGCCCGGGACCAGAGGAATGGTCTTGGCCGCCCGTGTGGCCCGTTTCGACGCGGCGCAGGCTTCGCGCGCGGCGTCCAGATAGTCTTCGAACGTGACCGTTTCTCCGGCCGCACGCGCCAAGGCCTGAGACTGGGCAGCCGTGACCTGCAGGCCCGACTTTTGGACGTTCACCCCGTTTCCGCCCTGCGGCAGTTCGACCGCCACTCGCCCCAGGACGAGGTCGGGATCCTGATCATTGCGCACGACGTCGTTCCAACCGCCCGCCTGAACGATTCGGTTGTTCCGGTAGAAGTAGAAGCCTTGGAAGGACACGCCGTTTCGGCCGCCTAGGAGGAACCCGTCCGTGCCGGATCCGGCCGGCCAGATGTGTGCGAGCATGTCCAGTTCGCCCAGACCCGGAAGCTCGGCCTTGAGAGCCTTCGGCCAACCCTCGGCGCCCGACATCGGATAGTCGAACGGGTCGCGCGCCTTGACCGATCGGGGGACGGCCAGGCTGCGCCTTTCATGGCGGACCGTGATCTGGATCACTAGGGCGCCCTCGGACAGGAACCGATGAAAAACCAGGCCAAGATGAGCGTCCAGGCGCGAAACGGCCGTCGCCAGGAAGGTGTCCAGGTCGTCGTCGCCGCCGCCGACGCCCAGGCGTGTCAGCTTGTCCCAGACCACCAGAGCGCCGGTCGAAGGCCGTTTGGTCGGCAGGCAGAGCCTGCGGAACTCAGCGTCGGACCCTTCGGCTTCGAGAATTTCGCAGGCCCAGTCGTTGTCGATCTGCTCGGCCGACCAACGTGCGGCCGAGGTCACGCCGCCCTGGCGCGTGATGACCGTCATCGTCTCGCACTGGCTGAAGGACGCCGACTTCATCCCCATACCGAAGACGCCCAGCGCACCGGGATCGTGATCCGTGCGACCCGCGAACTCCATGCCCACCATGAGCTGGTCGGGGCTCATGCCGCGCCCGTCGTCCGCGATCGTCAGGGACGTCACCTCGTGGTCGTTGCGGAAGAGCGTGATCTCCACGCGGCCGGCTCCGGCGTCGATGGAGTTATCGATCAAGTCCGCAACTGCGTCCTGCAGCTCATAGCCGATGCGTGACCAGGCCTTGACCGTCGCTCCGCCGTGCGGCGGCAGGTGCCGGCTCTCGACCGCTTTCAATCCCTCAAGCATTCCGCCCCTCATCCCTACGACCTAGGGCTACAGTCATGCTTAAGCGGCTGCAACCGACAAGCGAGATGGTCGGGGCCGACTACGTCCGCTATTGACGGTCATGGCCCGTCGTTCCCAAACCTCCGATCCCGAGCTTCTGCGCAAGCGTCTGATTGAGCTTCTGCACGACCTCCCGCAGCGCCTGGCCCACGGCACAGTCGGCGAGCAGGTCGGCGAGCTCGTGCAGGTTCATCATCATCTGAGGGACCTCGGCGCCTCGATCGGCGCGACCCTCGCCCCTGACGATTCCGATTCCGGACGCGCGCGTCTGATCGCCTACCTTCGCGCTCAAGTCGGCAGGATCGTGCATACAGACGAGCTCATGATCGTCGCCGGCATCGGCGACTACCCGCGACGCATCCGCGAGCTGCGCGCTCACCACGGCTGGCCCATCATCTCGGGGTTGGCCGTGCGCGACCTTCGCGTTCTGCCGGTATCCAAAGAGGCCCTTAAGGCCGTGCCGGCCGGGATCGCGCCCGACGAGTATCTCTTGTTGGAGGATCATCAGGATCGGGAGGCGCCGCTGCGATGGACCGCGTGCGGCGCGATGCGCGACCCTGCGGCCGCTCCGCGCAGTCTGGTGCGGGACTATTTCGAGCGTTTTCCCGGTCAGAGGATCACGGCCGAGGAGCTGCGCTATCTGGTCGGCAACAAGACCGATTGGGTGGCCGGCGTCGCAGACCTTCTCGCATCCGGGCGGATGATCGAGGGTGCGGATCTCGCCGCCTCGAATTCGCCGCCTGGAATTTTCATCCTACGGGATTGACGGCAGGGCGTATGTTCGCGTTTTGTTCTCCTGCGGATTTCAATCCGTGCTTCGAATCGCTTCTTTGGGCAGACTGATCGACTATGGCTTATCGTCTCATCGATCTCTTTTCCGGCGCCGGCGGCATGTCGCTGGGATTCCGTGAAGAGGGCGTCGAGCCCGTCCTCGCGCTCGACAACGACGCGGCCGCGATCAAGACGCATAAGCTCAACTTTGACGGCGAGGCTCACTGCGCCGACATCGAAGCCTGGCTGAAAACCGCCGAAGTGCCGCAGGCTGACGTCGTCATCGGCGGTCCCCCTTGCCAAGGCTTCAGCCTGCTCAACAAGAAGCGCGACGGCGACAGCCGACGGGCCCTTTGGGAGCCCTACCTCGAGATAGCGAACCGCTCGAAGGCTCGGGTCTTCGTCATGGAGAATGTAGCCGAGCTCTACAAATCTCCTGAACTCGTCCAGATTCGCGCCAAGGCCGAAGATTACGGCTTCAAGACTAAGGCGGTCATCGTCAACGCGGCCGATTACGGCGCGCCGCAGACCCGTAAGCGGACCATTGTGATCGGGTGGCGCGATGTCCCGGAGCCGGACTTCCCGCCGCGTCCGACCCATGCCGATCCGAGCAAGAACCTCAACCTGCCGGCTTGGCGCACGGTGAAGCAGGCGATCGGGGATCTCCCCAAACCCGTCGGCACCGAAATCGGCGTCGGCTCGCCGATCGATCTGCACTTCGGACGCAACCCTACGGCCAAGAGCCTCGCGCGTTACAAGGCGGTCCCGCCAGGCGGCAACCGCTTCAACCTGTTCCAAAACGCGCCTGAGCTCACCCCGGACTGCTGGGTGCGCAAGACCTCGGGCGGCACGGATCTGTTCGGCCGACTGTGGTGGGACCGCCCTTCGGTTACCATCCGCACCGAGTTCTTCAAGCCGGAGAAGGGGCGCTACCTTCATCCCGTCGAAGATCGGCCGATCACGCACCGCGAAGCCGCGCGCCTGATGGGCTTCCCCGATGACTTCCGTTTCCACGGCACCAAGACGGAGGTGGCGCGCCAGATCGGCAACGCCGTTCCGCCTCCGCTGGCCGGCGCTTTGGCCCGCATGGTCGTGCGGATGCTGAACCCGCTCAAGATGAGCGCCTGATTCCGGAGAAGCCGGGCCGGGGCGATGGACAAGCTCGATCCTGAACGCCGCAGCGCCAACATGGCGCGGGTGCGCGGCAAGGACACCGGCCCTGAAATGCGGGTGCGCCGGATCGCCCACCGCATCGGCCTGCGCTTTCGTCTTCATCGCAAGGACCTGCCGGGCAAGCCGGACCTGGTGTTCCCGAAGCATCGCCTGGTGGTATTTGTGCACGGCTGCTTCTGGCACCGGCATCCCGGTTGCAACCGCGCCTCTACGCCGGCGACACGGCCGGAGTTCTGGCAGGCGAAATTCGAAGCGACCGTCGCTAGAGATAACCGTCAACAACAGGTGCTCGAAGCTGCTGGGTGGAAGGTGCTGGTGCTCTGGGAGTGCGGGCTCAAGGATGAGGCGGTAGTCGAGCGCCGCCTGAGAGAGGCCATCGCCGCCTAGCTACGACGAAGTAAGCTCTAAGGGCTCCGCCCTCGCGCGGGCCAGGGTGAAGCGGCTTCGCCGCCGGATCGACCGGTCTCCCCGGCCTTCCGCGCCGGCATTCCTGAATTTTGGACATGGGCGCCAGGCTTGTGCAGGCCGGGTGATCCCCCTCCGGTCGATCCGCCCTGGCCCTTGCTACCCCGGTCTCGCCGACGGGCAGGGTTCCAGGCGCGCCTTTCGCGTGCCTGGAACCCTTGCCCAAAGGAGGCAGACATGACTGCTCATGACGTCCAGACCGCCCCGACCGCGCACCAGACAGAGGTGGCTCCCGAGCCCGCGCATGGCGCGGAGATTGTGGTCCCGCTGAACCGGCTCAAGGCGTCCCCTAGGAACGCCCGCAAGGTGAAGCACTCGACGGCGGCTATTGAGGCGCTTGCGGCCTCGATCAGGGCCAAGGGCGTGCTTCAGGCGCCCGTGGTGGAGATCGAGCGGGACGGGGAGGGGACGGCGACGGGAAACTATCTTGTCACCATCGGGGAGGGACGGCGGCAGGCTTTGCGGATGTTGGTGAAGCGCAAGGCGATCAAGCGGACCCATCCGGTCAAGGTGGTGGTGGACACCCTGAACGACGCCCATGAGATCAGCCTTGACGAGAATATCACACGCGAGGCCATGCACCCCGCCGACCAGTTCGAGGCTTTCCGCAAGCTGGCGGAGGAAAAGGGTTACGGCCCGGAGGAGATAGGGGCGCGTTTCGGGGTGACGGCCCATGTGGTGCGCCAGCGTCTGCGGCTGGGCGCGGCGGCGTCGGAGTTGATGGCGGCCTATCGCGACGGGACCCTCAATCTGGACCTCCTGACCGCCTTCTGCGTCAGCGAGGATCAGGACCGGCAACGTCAGGTGCTGGAACAGATGGGGCCCTACACCTCCGTCTTCGCCATTCGTCGCGCCATGACCGAGGCCAAGGTCCGCGCCGACGACCGGCGCGTCAGTTTCGTGGGGCTTGAGGCCTATGAGGCCGAGGGCGGGGCGGTGCTGCGCGACCTCTTCACCGAGGACGGCGGCGGCTGGCTGGAAGACCCGGCCCTGCTGGCTCGGCTGGTCGGCCAGAAACTGACGGGGCTGGCCGAGGAAGCGCGCCAGCGCGAGGGTTGGAAATGGGCCGAGGCCTGCGCTGAGTTCTCGGAGGCGGCGGACTTCGGGCGGGTCTATCCGGTGGTGGTGGTCCGGTCTGAAGCGGACATGGTGGAGATGGCGGCTCTGTCGGAAGAGTATGACCGGCTCATTTCCGAGGCGGATGCGGTCGAGGTCCTGCCGCCCGAGACGGACGCCCGACTTGAGTCCATCGACAAGGCCTTGCAGGCCTATGGACCGGACTATGACTACACGCCCGAGGCCAAGGCGCGGTCCGGGGTCATTGTCATGCTCGGCCATGACGGGCTGGCCCGTTTCGAGCGCGGTCTGGTCCGGGCCGAGGATGCGGCGCAGGCGCCGCCCCCGCCGTGGGATACGGACGAAGGCGCGGACGGCGAGGCCCCGGAATACGCGGAGGCCGATGACGCCCGCGCGGACGGAGAAGCGTCGGAGCCTGATGAAGGACTGGCGCCCCTCTCTGAACGTCTGCTCATCGACCTCACGGCCCACAAGACCATGGGGCTGCGGGACGCCGTGCAGGCCGATGTCGCCGCCGCCCTGGCGACGGTGGTTCACGCCATGGCCTTGCAGGTCTTCTATCCGGGCTACGGCGACTTCACCCCGCTGCAGTTGCGTCTGTCGGCGGGCGGGTTGGAGCGTCTCGCGCCGGGGGTGGGAGATAGCCCCGCCGGTCGGCGCGTGACCGACCGCCTTGAGGCTTGGGGCGCGCGGCTTCCGGAGCGGGCCGAGGACCTGTGGTCGGTGGTGGCGGGGCTGCGCCGGTCCGACCTTCTGGACCTGCTGGCCTGCTGCGCCGGGGTCGGCCTCCATGCCGTGCGCGATCCGCACGACCGTCGGCCCGGCGCATGGGCGCAGGCCGAGACGCTGGCCACGGCGGTCGGGCTGGACATGGCCGGGAGCTGGTCGGCCACCGCCGCCAGCTACTTCTCCCGTGTCCCTAAGGCGCGGGTGCTGGAGGCCGTGACCGAGGCTGTCGGCGCGGAGGAGGCCGGTCGGATTGTCGGCTTCAAGAAGGGCGATATGGCGGACGCCGCCGAGCGGCTGTTGGAGGGGAGGGGCTGGTTGCCGACCGTGCTGCGGGTCGTGGTTCCTGAGCCGGAGAGTGAAGCCGAGGTCGTGGCGGGAGAGGCGTCTCCTGACGCGGCCACTTCGGGTGACGCTGAAGATGCGGCGCCGACCGACAACGGCTACGCCTTCGCGGCGGAATAGGTCGAAGCCGAAAGAGGCCGCGCGTCCGGAGGGGCGTGCGGCCAGCCTTCGTCTGAGCGGCGGGCGGACCGGGCGCTCGCGTCCCTGTGGGCCGCTCGCGGAGCCATCCACGCAATGCCTCAAGCTCTACGTTATACAGGTCGTCAGATGCGCATCCTGATTCCTCTTATGGTCCTGCTTGCGGCCTGCGCCCCGGCGCCGCCGACCGTCATGGGGCGAGCCTCGGTGATCGATGGCGACACCCTGGAAATACATGACCAGCGCATTCGACTGTGGGGCGTGGACGCCCCGGAGGCGCGGCAGCTCTGCGACGACGCAGTCGGCGCGGCCTACGCCTGCGGACGGCTGTCGGCCAACCGGCTCGATCAGCGCCTTGAGAACAAGACCGTCTCCTGCTGGCTCCAGGACACAGATCGATATGGCCGAATGGTCGCCCGGTGCGAGATGGACGGCGAAGACGTCGGCGCCTGGCTGGTGAGGCAGGGTCTCGCCGTGCGCAACGCCCGTTACGCCGGAGCCGCCTATCTGATCGAGGAGGTCGCCGCCCGGCGAGACAAGGCCGGTATCTGGGCCGGGTCCTTCACTGATCCCGAAGACTGGCGCCGCCAGCGCAGGGGAGGGAAGTGATGGCCCGCCCTGTAAGCTTATCTGTGCTTGCGGTCCTGCGCCCCATCGGGGAGACTCGTTTCCGATGAACAAGAGCCTCGACCATTTGCCGAGCCTGAAGCGCGCCGAACTCCTGCGGGTGGTTGACGTGCTCAAGGCGTCGTTCGCCGAGGCCATGTCCACCAAGCGCGCCGACCGCCTGAAGAACGGCCGCATCCTCAAGATCATCCTCTACGGATCATATGCCCGCGGCGACTGGGTGCACGATCCGGTAGGGCGCTACTTCTCGGACTTCGACATCCTGATCGTGGTCGATCATGAGGACCTGACTGACAGCGAAGTCTGGGACGCGGCCTTGTGGCGAACGACGCCGGGGGTCTCGCGCCTGCGGACGCCGGTGAGCTTCATTGTTCATAGCCTGGACGACGTGAACCGCCAGCTGGAGCGTGGGCGGTCCTTCTTCGCGGACATCCTGCGCGAGGGGATTGTGCTGGAGGATACGCCGGGCGCGAAGTTCGTAATGCCTGAGGAGCTGTCGCCGAAGGTGGCGCTGGCTGAGGTGGAGGAGCACTTCGAAGAGTGGTTTGATAGCTCGGAAGGCTTCCGTGACACGGCCGCATACAATGTTGAGAAGGGCAGGCTAAAGCTCGCAGCCTTCCACCTGCACCAAGCGACCGAGCACCTGTACCACTGCGTGCTATTGGTGCTGACACTCTACAGTCCGAAGTCCCACAACCTCGTCTTCCTCCGTCGTCGTTGTGAGCCGCTGGACGGTCGGTTGCAGGATGCGTTTCCGCACGACACCAAGTTCGAGCGACGCTGCTTCGAGCTCTTGCGCGCGGCCTATGTGAAGGCGCGCTATTCGAAGCATTACAAGATCACCGACGAAGAGTTGTTCTGGCTTACGGAGCGCGTCAACGTTCTGTCAGGGCAGGTAAAGACGATCTGCGAAGAACGTGTCGTTGCCCTGCGAGCTCGCGTCGAAGCTGCATAGCCACTCAAAAATGAGCGCCGGCTGAAAGCTGGGCACCTCGTGCCGTCGGACGTCTGAAGCCGGCTACGGCCGTATCTGGCCAACTGCGGATGGTCATTAGATGATACGGCTCACTAGTTTGGGTTTCGTGATGTCTGGCTCCCGACAAATGGGAATCTGGCCGCCTAACTAGCTTTGGTCACGCTTGACCGGTTAGGTTCGAAAATGTCCAACTGCCCGATGATGCCGAGAAAGACTTCTGTGGCGCAGCGTGAGGCCATTACCTGAGCGTTGGCACCTTTGTCGGCCCGACCAAAATCCGCTACGCCTTTAACGGCGAGCACTGAAGGCTTCTTTCCGAGGCAACGGTCGACGGCCGCATGTAGGCCAGCGATCTCCATGTCCAAGCCCAAGGCATTTGGATGCCGGCCAAGGATTTCGGTGATCATGTCATCGTCTGCCACAACGCTGGAACCACTGACGATGGGGGAGAATTTAACCTCGGGAATCGCGCGGATATCAGTCTCGTCAAATTGCTCTGCAACCGCCTTATATTGCTTGGTGTTTGCTACCCGACGTAGGCGGGGCGTCAGGTGGGCCGATGCCTGCTCCACAGTCTGTTCAACCTGGTTACGGATCGCATCATCAACTAAACGGGTCTTAGCGCGATTGCGGAACTGACCGTCCCCTGATTGTTTGTCCGACTCGTACTTACCTTCCTCCCAACAAGCGACCTCTCGGGCCACCAAGACGTCGAGCAGTTTTCTGGGTGAGGCACTGACCGAGGTATTGAATCCGCAGCACATCCCGACCATGGCAATCATACGGGGTCTGAACAAATTCATCGCCTCGCTCGCAGCCGCAGCGGCTGGAGCCATCCCCATTTCGCCAATGCAGACAAGAGCAGTTTTCAGGGGGCGCTGTCCTGGCCCGGCGACCTCTCCGATGGAGACCATGCCAGCCCATGGGAGGAACTCTTCCGCTACCTTGCGCTTGAAGAGCGATTGCGCAACGGGCACGTATTCATTCTCGTGGCGTGCGGTCATCACTACAAGATCAAAGTCGTAACTCTCTAGGCGGAAGCGAGCTGCGGCTCGCTTTGAGGCGACCAGATATCGGATGCGGCTACACAGGGCTGTCCGCCATGTGCTGTCAACAGCGTCGTAATGGAGAAGAGCCAGAAGGTGTTCATCGTAGAATGGGCGTTCGCACTCGATTTTGAGCGGGTAGGCGGTCAGGCCGATGATGTGGGTGGGAGGTATTAGGCGATCACCCCTCACGACCTGTTTGATTAGAGCTTTAGAGACGTCATCTGTGGGGGAACGGACCGCGTCGGGCAGAAAGAGATCGAGTACGACGAGATCGTAAAATCCATCGCGTAGACGTTCAAGCGCCTCTTCATAATCGACGGCCTCGTCGAGCTCCAAGGTATACTGGTCCTGAAACTCTGCCTGTAGTGCGCACCGTACATCACGCCGCTTGTCTTCGGCATCGTCGACAATCAAAATTCTCATTTTCTCGGAAGATCTCGTTTTAAGGCGTTTTCGGCGGCCGAAACTAGTTGCTGTTTCCAGTCTTCCCCAGATAGATCTACGTGCACGGTTGTGACGTAGTTTTCGGGGAACAAGTCACGCAGCAACTCGTCCAACTTCTCGATCGAGTCGATGCCCGGAAGCTCAACCGTATGAAAGTTGGTGTGCTGGGTCGCGACTATAACCGGCGTCCGGATACGCATGCGCGACATATATTGTAGCACTTCCACGCCTGCGAGGGACTCCTTTGCGATAGCGCCGCCCCCCTCGTTTGAAATCTGGAAAGTCATGTCCAGGATAACTAGGTCAAAGCGCTTGTTGGCTACTGATCTATAGGCAGCGGCGATTGACGGCGTGGGGAGCACGCCGTCACGAAATGCTGGCGGCAGAGCGTTGATTATTTCCTGCTGCTTAGTCAGATTGTCCTCGACAATCAGAACCTGATATCGCTCGTTCATTTCAGTATGGGAGCTGTAAACAGTCCACCCGGAGGGAGGGCGGAATCAAGTTCGATTACGAACCGCGCCGTCCGAGGTGAAATCGGCGGAATGTTAATGACTGGCTGCTGCATCTGCGCCTGTTTGTAGGCGAGCCGCATCTTCTGGAAACCGGAATGCCGGTCCTTTTGCGCCTCACGGGCGACACGCTTCTGGGCCTTGGCTACAGTCGTTGCATGGTTTTCGATAACCGTTGTGACCTGCTTTATGTTGATAGCGTTGACGCAGCGTATCAACATTCGCTCGTTCGTGACGACCAGCCGAAGCTGGGCTTGAGTTCTTAGATCATCGCCGCTGCCTTTAAAGGCATTGGACAGCAAGTTGCGCACCACCTCTTCGAAGAAGCCGAGCAGTTCGCCGCGGATTTCGAGCCCAGTATGCTCCACACCGTTAACGGTGACGGTCGACTCGACCTTGAGCTTTTCGCGTGCGTCCAGTGTAGCGGAGATAAGATGAAGCTGGACGATGTCTGACAAGGTGAATGGGCGAGAGGCACCCGTGAGACTAACAAGGGCCATCCATTCTCGGACCGACCCGTGCGCCTGATGCAAGCACGTCTCCAGACTGTCGACGTAGGACCTGACCTCATGTCGGGTGCCCTGCGCGATCTTCCGTCGCATCGCCTTGATCTCTGCGTTGATCACCTTTCGGACGTCATCGCTGAGGCCCTTGACGGCGTTGCGCAGGTGGCGGCGAAGTTCGACTTTGGCGGTGGCGACGAGGGTGCGTGGCAAGACCTTGCTAGTGGGCGACCCTCCCGCCGCAAGATAGGCCAACAGACGAAGCCGGATCCGTTCCTGCAGCTCGCCTGCAAAGGCACTTTCTTTTTCGACTGTAAGTCTCACATCCATGAATGTCTTGACTAGATCACTCACCTGTTCGCGTAGGGCAAGAATCCGCAGTCCGTGTTCGCCAAACCGGGCTTGCACCGGACCCTCGTCCCAAGTCAGCATGGCCGCCTTCGGCCAAACGGCCTGCATGGCATCGTCGAAGGCCTTGAGATAGCGCGGTAGGATAACTCCGTGCCGCAGGTTACTGCTCAGTGCCTGATTGATGCCATTCTCAGAGCCTTCAAGCAGATGAGCCGTGATCTGCTGGGCGCTGTAGGCGGCTAGGCGCGGCGCTAGACCTGTGGGGGCCGCCTCCGCGCCTATCTGCATAGCTGAGATGGGCAAATCCTGCGCGAAGAGGTCAGCGATTTCACGCTTGAGCTCAATCCAAGCGACGCGCACTCGACCAGACCGAAACTGACCCTGAAGAAAATCAAATCGGAGATTGTCGAGCTCTCGCTCAAACCGACGGCGCACTTCGGGCAGCGGGATGAGTGACTTCAGGTTCGCAAAACGGAGTGCGCTGATCGTCATCAAGCTGATCCGGTGATGTTCGTTGACCTTCATCGTCCGGTGTGCGCGAGGCGACGGCAGAGAACTAACGAGCCGCTCCATGATGGGGCGATCCAAGATTGCCCGGGTCAGGGCGGCGGCGGGCCGTTCCGGAAGCGCCGAGACCTGCATCAGTAGTTGATTGACGCTGTCCCCACGGCTGCGGATATCGATCAAAGACATCAGGTCGGCGATCAACGCGCCCTTGCCAAATCGAAGGGCAACCCGCGGAAAGCTGGAACTCACCTGATCTTCCGACATCAGATACGTCATAAAGGCAGTCCGGGCGTCCTGACCTAGATGCTCACCCACTGCTCGGCTGATCTGGTCCCAGGGTAAGAATCCGATGAGCGCGGCGTCCAAAGCATAGAGGTCGATGACAGCCTTGATCAGTGAGGACGGCTCACGTTGCTTGAGCGCCCTGCGGATGGCCATGTAGAGCTGCGAGACCGCCTCGAAATAGAGCGCTGGGCGCCCTCTCGAAGTGTCGGTCGGTGGGTCGGGTGCGAGCAGCATCTCAACAGCGGTCGCATGCCGAGCCGAGATCGATCGGCGCACCTCGGGCATTCGTCGACGAAGGAATGCCTGTTCTTCGGAGTAGGGTCCCACCAAGCGCAGAAGAAGAAGTTTAATGACCAGATCGTCTAGGCCCCATTTAGCGGCTAGAGTGAGCATCTGTTCGAGCTGCGCTTCTTGGAGCGGCATCGTCGGTTCGGATAGGGCCTGCAGCAGGGAGAAGACGTCCGGCCCGAACAGCGGCACGTGAGCTTGTTTGGCTTCTTGCACAGCGCGCTGAAAGCCCGCCATCCCTGCATTGGAGCGCGATGGAAGTTCGCCGCGGATAGCTTCCCACGGCGAATCGTATAGGCCAAAGCTATAAGTCTCCTGGGCCGCGAGCGATGAGATCGGGCCTAAATGCCTGAGCGTTTCGGGCAGTCGTTCGGCAGCGGCTAGCGACTCGACAACGATAGACAGGTCCGCTGGACCCAGCACCGAGAGCGCATCCGGCTCGAGGGTGGCGGAACTCATCAAGGCACCGATAGTAAACAAGGTGACGAACTGCTCGTCTTGGGGCGGGACAATGGAGCGGACCAGTGGGCGCTGAGCGTCAAGTGACGGGGCGGTGAGTACAGCCGCGACATAGGCCCAACGATCATCACCTTGGTAGGGCGCTGGTGCCAGGCTTGGGACTTCGCGCCGCCCCATCAAGGTTCCAAACACCGAGGGATGGCGCTGCTCTATGATTCTGTGGGGGCCGCCCGCGAAAATCGCCGACGCCAATTTCCGACGCAGCTCCAAGCCTTCAGCCAAGCGTCGCGCGAGATTCTCCTCCAGAAGCATCTCACGATCGGAAATGCCAGCCTCTAGCGGGCTTGTGTGGGGAGCAAAGGGCATTGAAGTTTTCGTCCGCGGGCGGCGACAGCTTAAGTGTCATTTTCGCGTCACCAGCGACGCTCCGATCAACGCGAATCAACCTTTCTTTTTCGTCTTGTGGTGGAACCATACCGTCTCCAAGGGTTCCCGCAACGGTGATCTTCAATGTGGAAAGTCAGCGTTTTTGGGAAGTGTCGCGTCGCCGCGCGAATGGGTTCCACGTTCATCAATCGCCTTCTAGTTCTGCTTCTCGACGGTGGGCCAACGACCTCTTCTGGTGAGTTTCAGTTTTCGAATTGAAAGCCCCCCTATCCCTATGGAGTGAGTTGTGACGCCAGCTCGCGTGTGTGACCCACGCCCGACCAAGCCCCATACGATCCCACAACGTATAGCCTCTGCTTTGCGCGTGAGACCGCGACGTTGAGGATGTTTGGGGTTCCCGCAGCCCAGGAACGGGCTCCATTCTGAGAGGCTTTTGGCGCACCCAGGACCAGGATGACGGCCTCGGCCTCTCGGCCCTGAACCGTGTGAATCGTGCCGACCCTGTCCTTCAGCCAGGTGCCTGGGTCCACGCCGAACCGCGCGAATACCGCCCGCTCGGCTTTCAGCCGGGTGCGCAGTTCCTGGGCGACGATGCGGAAGGGGGTGATGATGAAGACGTCAGGATTTTGAACGCCCGCCTCGGCGATTTCACGAAGCAGGGCCACGACGCGCTCGCCTTCGTCCGGGCTCCATTTCGAGTCTGCGTCACCGTCGACGTTGTGCCACTTGGAAGCCCCGAGAATGTCGCCGATAGTGCTTGCCTTGGGACCGGGCGCGTGGACCATCTGCCCGTCGTAGGCGATGCGGTTGGATATGCCGAACATCGGTTCCTGGCAGCGTCTGTGGACGAGGAGCGGGATGCCGACCTGACGGGGCCCTTGGTCTGACTTGAAAGCCGCTTGGAACGGCGAAACCCGATCAGCCAAGGTCTGGCTGGAGGCTTCGGGCGCCGCCCAGGCCTTCCTGTCGATTTTGAAAAAGTTGGTGATTTCGACGTTCAGCCGTTCGGGCAGGGCGACCACCGGCGGAATTTGAAGCGGATCTCCGACGATGACGGAGCGCCGGGCGCGCATGACGGCGCCGACCGCGGCTTGCGGAAGGGCCTGACCGGCCTCGTCAATTAGCAGCCAGCCGATGCTCTCTGGCGGCAAATCGCCCAGCATCTTTTCCACCGAAGCGAAGGTCGTCGACAGCACCGGCGTGACCATGAAGAGGGTCGACCAGAGATCGCCGAGTAGCGCGCGCTTTGCTGGGTCTTGTGGGGAGCCACCCTTAAAGACGTCCATGAGGATCGACAGGTTATGCAGCACCTTCTGCGCTGAAACGTCGATGAAGGCCTTGTGAACGGCCATGGCTGCGATGAAGAGGTCTTCGCGCTTGGTTTGAAGGCTGTCAGGTAGCCACGGCGACGCCAGGTTTGAAGCCTCGTGCCCGGCCGCGAAAAACGCCTCATCGACGATGCGCTTGCCGAGCGCCGGACGATAGACGTCGAGTTGTGCGCCGAGCTGGAAGACCCTGTTCTGCGGTTCGATGAGCGCTCGATCCGCACGAGCGATCTCCAGATTCAGTGCTTCAACTCGCTGAACGCAGTCGGCGAGGGTGGTTTCCGCCTGCAAACATTTGATGTCCGCAATCCTGGTCGCTTCAGCCAGCGGTAGGTTTTCCCGTGTCCATGCCTGCCTCGCCTCCCGACGGAATAGCCAGGCGATAAGGCCAGGGCGGCGCTTGCGGTGGCGTTTGACGGCGTCCTGAGCCTGTTTGGCTTCAAGGCGGACCACCTCAAGGTCTGCATTGTGGAGGGCGCTGTCGGCCTGCGCTTGTTGCAGACGGGCGATGAGGACGGCGCGTGCCGCCAGCGCTTCCGAGACCGCCGCCTTGGCGCGGCTCAGCTGAAGCGCCAACTGCCGCACGGCCTCAAGGGCGGAGAGCTCATCTTGGATTTCGAGGTGGAGGGTCGTCAGCCTTTGCCGCGCGCGATACCAGTTTGCCGCAGCAGCCTGGGGGGAGGCAGGAGGCGTTTCGTTAATGACCACCGAAGGGGTTTTACGGTCGATCACCTTGTCGGTGACGGGGTCCTTGATCTCGCGAACGACCGCATCGCCTTTGGCCGCTTTGAGATAGATGCGGAAGCCTTGGTCGTCATCCCACCAGAAGGATTTTGAGAAGGCGGCGCGGTTCTTAGCATTGCCGAGGACCGCCGCGATAATGCCCCAGGTTTCCAGGGCATCCGTCGTTGCGGGCGTATTGGGCTCGCCAGCTTCCTCCGACTCGTCAGCGTCCGACGGCCGGTAAACGAAATCGCTGATGGATTTGAAATAGGCGAGCTCCGTCGGGCGCCCGATGGCCTTGATGGCTGGCAGTTCGCGGCTGACGTTTTCGACGGCCTTGTTGTTGCTTGAGGCGACGATGACCTCGTGTCCCCTTAGGGTCGGATCGAGTTTGTAGAGATGGAGGGCGTGAGGACCACCGAACGACCATCTTTCTCCGGAAGGGCGGAACGCCTCTTTGGGGTCGTCAAATTCCGCCATTGCGAGCGCACGATCCAGGACGGCGGCCGCGACAACGTCTCTCAGAAGCGTGGTCTTGCCTGTCCCGGGGGGACCGTTGACAGCGATCACGCCAGAGCTGTTTGCAAGCTCCGATCGCGCGAGGTTCACAGCCGCTTGCTGTAGAAGGACAAGTGGGTGTCCTCCGGGACTGGGCCAGCGTGCCGCGGGGGTCCTTGCCGGCGCCACCGCATGCTCGACCGCGACCTGGTCGTTCAAGAGGTCAAAGGATCGTTCCGGACGTTCGACGCCCAGATATTGGCGCAGACCGCGGGGCGCAGTCTGTTTGCGGCAGTGCACTGCCGCAAGGGCCAGGTCGCCCATGTAGAAGGAGTTCAGCAATGAGGCTTCGGGCGGGTTCTTGGCCTTGTAGTAATGGAAGACCCGCAGTGCGAACGTCGGCGCTTCCGCCAGGTGGTTCGGAAGGTCGAACGTCTCCAACAGACAGGCGTAAGCACGGCTGAGCGTAGCGCGATCAAGGGGGAGCCTTGCGTCAACGTCGTCAGTCCGACGAAGGATGTCGTCGAGCGCTTGAATCACCTTGGGTTCGATGCTGGGCCAGCCGCCCAAGGCCTCCAGCTTCTGCTTGAGGGCTAGGGGGAGCGCCCAGGCGAAGCTCGAGACTGCGATGCCGTTGTCCTCAACCAGCAGGCCGTTGCGATCCACGAGAATGGCGGCGATCGCCGCCTTGTCCTTCGTTCGGCTCGGGAGCTCATCATCGGCGCCGAAAGCTTTGACGAGATCCGCCGTCGCTGGCCCCATGGGGATCGCCCCCAGGATGATCTGATAATAGAGTTGGTAGTTCTTGCGGGAGGTTTCGCCGCGCTCCCAGGGGAGGTCGCCCTTACCTAGCTCCGCAACGCTTCCGTGCTGGCCGATCGTGAGATCGTTAGGTCGTTTGTAGGTCTGAGGTGAAAGCGCCTCGAGCGCCGTCCAAGCGGCGAGAATACCGGCGGACGTGTTTGGTTCTGTCGGTCGTTCCGCGACGAAGACTTCGTCGGTATCCGCTGTCGCTAAGCTCGCCGTGGGCGTGGCGCGCGCCTGTTCGGGGGCGGTAGCGGTAGAGGGGCGCTGGGCCGGCTTGCGTGCAATGGGCTGGATCTTTGCTGCAGTCGACTTCGGCGTCGCCGTCTTCGACGTCGAGGAAGGCTCCTTGCGTACGTGTCCCTGGGTGCGGCTGCGTAGTTCTGCGGCCCGCTTCGTCTCGCGGAAGCTTAGTTCATGTTCGAGGCGCTCCATCACGCTCGAGTCCTGCGTCGCTTGAGCGAACAGGTCCTCGAGCTGAACGATGCTGTGCTGGATGTAGGGACGCTTAGAAGGCAAGGAAAACACCTGTCGTGATCGGCATACTGGCGTGATTAGAACAAATCGCTGGCACGCTTGGGACGTGCCGCTTCGCGACGCCCGAGGCTAGGGCGGCGTGGTGAAACTGCACATTTCGCGTGATGAAAGTGGCGCCGGCAGCGATGAATGCGGCCAGGTCGAACATACGCCAGAGCGGCGTTTTCCGCCGTGGATCTCGGGGTCCAATGACCTTCATCGTCAATCCACCGCCAGCAGCAGCTCGATACGGCCTTGATAGAGTGCTGACAGGGCGGCTGGATCTGCGAGATCGTTTCGCGCCGAGAGGAAGGCGCGCTGGGAGGCGCGCAGGGCTTGGCGGTCCCGGCTCAGGGCCG
Organism: Brevundimonas sp. MYb52; assembly: GCF_002979535.1. Classification (GTDB taxonomy): domain Bacteria; phylum Pseudomonadota; class Alphaproteobacteria; order Caulobacterales; family Caulobacteraceae; genus Brevundimonas. The sequence goes on from NZ_PCPB01000001.1 coordinate 128,961, forward strand.
AGGCGCGTGTGTAGGCCATCGCCAACATCCGATCCTGGATCGCCAGCGCCGGCAGGGTGCAGACGCTTTGCTCGCCTGCCGTGCGCGCTGCTCCACACTCGAAGGAGGGACCGGCGGCGTTCAGAGGCGCAATATAGGCGGGTGAGGCGTAGCCGTTCTTGCCGAGGAACCACTGAAGGGCCTCGGGATAGGTCGCAAAGGTCAGCTCGGCTTCGGGCGGGCAGGCGTCTTTCGTTCGGATCCGGCAGGCCTTGGGGAGATCCCAGTCTGACGCCTGATCATAGGCCCCGAGCATGACAGCCCAGGCCGCGTCGAGCTGGCCGAGCCTTGCCGCTGTCGCGACGAAGGCTGCGCAGGCGCCGTTCGACCCTGCCAGGCAATCAGGCCGTACCTCATCCAGATAGGCGGCGTAGGTCGGGCGGAACGCGCGTTCGGACGAGAGGGTTGTGATCTTGCCCTGATGGACCTGCTTGATGACGGGCGGCGCTGCGCTCTCGGCGTAGGAGGCGAAGGCGTAGAGGAAGGCTTGGTCGACGAAGACCATCTCCTTGCGGCCGTCGTTGTCGAGGTCCTTGGGCGTCGCCGGAACGTCTCCGTCCCATGACCCCAGCTCCGAGCGGTTCCAGCGGCCGTCCCGGCGCTCAAACACCGTCACCTGTGTGCAGCAATGGGCGCCGCCGCTGTAGTCGGCGACGATCAACTGACGTGTGGGATCTGCGGCGTCCATCTGGACCACCATGAAGGTCAGGTTGGCCCAGCTGGAGGCTGAGGTCTGGTGGTCGAGAGCCGCGCCGTCCGGCGCGACGATCTTGAGCTGCGCCGCAGGGAGACCTTCTCTGTCGACCATCGGCGATACGCTCAGGCTGTAGCCGCCCACGCGGAAGGTCTGAGCGAGGTCGTCGCCCTTCCACTCTATCCACTGCCCTTCGATATTCGTGTCGGGCAGAGGTGAGGCTGTCGGGGCTGCGGCGGTGGACGGCGACGACAGGCCGCGTGAGCGGGTGTTCTCGCCGCCGATGGCCACGGCGACCACGACGCCGAGCACGGCCAGACCAAGAAGCCACGGCCATGACGGGCGCTTTTCCCCTGTTAAAGGCGAACCGGGGGGCGGGGAGGACGGCCTCTGACCTAGGTCCACGAGATGCGCACCTCAATCGCCTGGCCCACGAAGGCGGCGTACGGCCCGTCGACCCGCATGCGGTAGAGGGCGGCGGCGCGCACAGCGGCCTGGCCGTAGCGGCGGCCCGGCGGGGTTTCCGATTCGGCGAAGCAGGCGAAGAGGGTTCCGTCTTCCGCCACCATGCACCGAATGACGGCGCTGCCGAGCGGGTAGCGGGATGCGCCGGAGGGCCGCAGACGATCCAGATCAGCGGCGGTCGGTTGATCGAGCCAGACGGGCTCGGTCGGCACGGGTGCGATCGCTGCCGGAGCCGCAGGAGCGACCGGCGGGGCCGCCGCGGGGGCGGAGGCCGCTCCGAGGGAGGGCGTAGCCACGGTGACGCCCAGGCCGTCGAGCGTTGCAAGGTCGAGATAGCCGGACTGGGGAAGGCCGCTGGCGGCCTGATACTGCCTCAGCGCCGTCCGGGTCTTGTCGCCAAGGAGACCGTCGAGCCCGCCTGGATCATAGCCGCGAACCGTCAGGGCCGTTTGAACCCGACGCACCACCTGACGGATTTCGGACTGGCTGAAGGCGCGGCCGTTGATGCGGTCGCTGGGCGTGGAGGTTCCGCTCGACACGAAGGGCGTCGTGGTCGGCGTCGAATAGGTCGTGGCCGGAGGGCTGTAGAGCGGGGCGACGGCGCGCGGCGTCGTGGTGCGTGGGGCGGGCGTGCTGCGCGGGGCGGGCGTGCGCGGCGGGGTGTAGACCGGCGGCGTGTAGCGGGGCGCGCTATAGCCGCCGCTGCCTGAATAGTGGGACCGGTGCGAGCTATGACTGCGGTGGCTGCTGTGGCTGCGGTGCTGCGCCAGTTGGAGCAGGCGTTTGGCCTGGGCGGGATCGCGCCAATAGGTGACGCTGCGCTGCACCTCGGGCTTGTCGGCCACGGCCTTGGCGTCGGCCTGCGGAGCTGCCATCGCCGGTTGCTGGGCGACGAAGGGGCTTGCGACGCCGAGGAGAAGGGTCAGGCGGTCACGCCAGTTCATGAAGCGTCTCCGGAGCTGGAATGGGTTTGATGGCGCGGCTCCGCCAGGTCGGCCCGGCCGAAGCGAAGAAGCCGGCGCAGTCCGCAGCCACAGTGCAGCCCTCGCATTCGGGCGCGAAGGCGTTCTTCCAGTCCGAGATGGACTGGCGCGCAAACGGCCTCAGGGACAGAGGGAGGATGCAGAGCGGCAGATTGTAGAGGGAGGTGGTCAGGCCGCGATTGGCGAGATGGAAGACCGCCTCGCGCAGCGGAGCGACATAGTCGATCGGATCGATCCAGAGGCGGTAGCGGTTGCTCTTGGCGAAGCCCATGGGCTCTAGGCCCATGAGGGCGACGTGTTCGACGAAGGGCAGCCGACGGTAGAGGAAGGAGGCGAGCTGGGGCAGGCGGTCCACGGTCATGCGGTGCAGCACCACGCGGATCTCGACCCGGGCGCCCAGCCGGCCCAGTTCGAAGAGGCCTTGCAGCGTCTCCTCAAAGGCGCCGGGCGCATCGACGACGAGGTCGTGGTCGGCGGCGACGTCGCCGTAGAGCGGCACGGCCCAGACGACCTTGTTCTGATGTCGCTGAACCAGGCTCTCGGCCAGAGCGCGCGAGGCGAACAGGCGGCCGTTGGTCAGAATGTGGAGACCGGTGTCCGGCAGGTGCAGCGCGCAGGCGTCGATCAGTCGGCCGAGATCCTTGCCCAGCAGGGTGGGCTCGCCGCCGCTGACGCCGAGCTGGACCTCTTCGCGGTCGATCAGAGGGATCAGTCGGAGAAGCTCATCCGTCCGCCAGCTGTCGTCCTCGTCGCGCGGCGGTTGCGAACACATCAGGCAGCGGCTGTTGCAGCGCTCGGTGACGAAGAGGGTGTTGGCGCCGGAGCCGCGCCTATAGAGGACCGAGACCTGGGTGGAGTCGGGCCTGAGCCGCACCACGTCGCCGGGCTGGACGACGTGAGGATTGCGCAGTCCCGAAAGGGAAATGCGGGCCTCAGGATAGGCTTCTTGGCCTACTGATCCGGCGAAGGCGTCGCCCTGCGCTTCCCATAGCAGGATGTCAGCAGGCGCGAGGTGAGAGGCAAGGGCCTCCTCAGCTGTCAGCACCTTCAGGATTTCGACGTCCTGAACGCCATGGATGCGGGCGTGGGTGTGAAGCGGAAGGCTCATCGATCGACATGTCCTGGCGCTAGGATGTCGCTGCGCGGCCTGCCCATGGCCCAGGCCAGGAAGGTCGTCAGAGTGGAGGCGTCGGCGTCCGCCAGCCGGTTGAACAGCAGGGTGAACAGGCTCTTGTGCTTGAAGCAGAACTCACTGGTCGAGCGATCGCCGATTGGATCGCCCTGGGCGGCGGCGTGATACACGGGATCGGCTCCGCAGAAGGGCACGAAGGCGCACGTGTCGCACCCAGGCAGGGTCTCCGCCACCGAGCCCGTCGCCAGCCAGCGCATGGCGGGCGAAGACATCAGCGTATCGAGCGAGTCCGTCACTCGGCCCATGGCGAAGCGATCATCGCCAGTGCGCGCGGCCATACGGGCTTCGTCCGCCGGATAGACCTGACCGTCGTAGTCATAGACCAGGACGCCCAGACCGGCGCCGGCAGGGGACCTCAGGTCCATGTAGCCCGAATGGAAGGGGGTCAGCATGTGGCGCAGGAGGATGGCCGTATAGGTCTCTTCGAACGGCTCGCCCGATGCGTTGAGTTCGAGGATGTAGTCGAGCGCCGCCTCATAGAAGGCGAGGAACTCGCTCATCTCATAGCCGATGGCGCGCCGGGTCTTCAGCGCGAAGCCGTAGGGGCTGATGGGGCGCAGGAAGATCGAGGGGAAGCCGAGGTCGCGATAGTGATCGACCAGCCGCTTGGGGTCGGACAAGGCGCGCCGCGTCAGGGTGGGAAGGGCGCTGACGGCGTCGTTGCCCAAGACGGCCCGCGCCCGCGCCAGGGCGTGAAGGGTGCGGGCCCAGCTGTCGCGGCCGGGGTTGGGGCGGTTGGCGTCGTGCCACTCCGCAGGACCGTCGATCGAGGTCGAGAGACGGATTTCATGGTCGCGGCAATAGGCGAGGTCGTCGTCCGAGAGATGGTGCAGGGTCGAGACCATGGCGAAGCTGAGCTTGCGGTCATGGGTCTCGTTGAGTGCTTCGGCGCGCTCGACGATGGCGCGAACCAGGTCGAATCGGAGCGCAGGTTCGCCGCCCTGGAACTCGATGGTGAGCGCCGGCGCCGGCGCCTCGAAGACCCGATCAAGAGCGGCATAGGCGTCGTCGAGGCTCATATCGAAGCCGGCCGCGTCCACCGCCGCGCGCGACACCTGACAATACTGGCAGCTGTGATCGCAGCGCAGCGTCACCACGAAGATGTGGAGGGACGGACCGTCTAGGGCGAAGGATTTCCGTGTGGCGTGGGCGGCGCTTTCCAGATCGCTCCAATGCTCGCGAGGCGTGTCATTGAGCAGGACGCGCGCCTCGAGGTCCGCGTGGCGGGGATGTCCGAGAAGGAGGGCGTCAGCCGTCAGGGCGTCGTGCTCGGCACTGGACAGCACGGCGTAGTCGCCGAAATCATTGGTGACGAGCACCCGACGCCTTTCAGCGTCCAGTTGTATCGAGCGTCGCATAGAGCCCCCTCTCGCCCTGGTCGGTCATGCCGCTGATCCGACTGATTTGCAACGAGAGATCGTCGTTCGATCGCGCTGGGACGTGGACAGCAGCGGGCGCTCCCTCCGCTCGGCTTCTTCACAGACTTGGAACAAAATAAGAACATTTGACTTGTGCGGAGGAGCCTCCACCGCCTAGAGCGGCGATGGGTCGGTCGGCTGGTCTGGGAGCTGCACCATGCAAATGAACTTGGAAGGAAGGGCGCTGTCGGTTGCGGAACCGACGCGCGAGGATTTCGCTCTCGGCCGTCTAATGGCGCTCTGGCAGCACGGGGAGGCCGCGCGGGCGGACCCCGTCTTGCTGAACATGCAGGTTCGCATCGCGGCCGAACTCGCGCGGATATCGCCCGATGCGGCGGCAAAGGGCAGGGCGCTCTTCGAACGCCTGACCTCGGGCGGTCGCGCCTGAGCCATGGGTTTCCGTGCCTATGAGCAACGACCGCTCGCCTATCATCTGGCGACGCCGATTTCGGCGTCGGAGATGCGGCGGCGGGGCTGGGTGGCGATGGCGCGCTGTCAGGCCTGCCAGCTTGATCTGCGCATCGACCTGGACCTGATGGTGCGGCTCAACGGGCCGGACCTAACCTTGTTCGGCCGGACCTGCCGGTGCCGACGTCTGGGGTGTTCCGGGCGGATGGTCTTCATGGGCACCCCGCCTGGGCAGCAGATCGGCCTGTTCTGGCGACTGCAGAAACCCAACGAGATCAGCGCCAAGGAGGCTCTGGGATGAGAACGCCGCGTCGCGCCCGACCGAGTGATCACGACCTGGCCCGGCTGAAGGAGGCCCGGGACATTCTTGAGGGGCTGATGATCCAACTCCGTCCCTCCACGCCTGAATATCGGTCCGTGGTGAACGCCTTCGACGCTGTGCGGACGGCGGCGATCGATTGGACGGGCAATCCCGCGATCTGGAGCGGAGCGGACTCGGCGGGCCGCCGAGGCCTGCCGGATGCCTTCGTCAAACGTCCCGAACATACAAAATGGCCGCGCTAGAGAACGACTCCACAGCCGAGATTTGGCGTGAGAGGTTGAACTGATGTGCAACAACTACTCGCTGACGAAGGGACAGGCGGCGATCCGCGACGCGGCCAAGGCCATGCGTGACCTGACCGGCAACCTCGCGCCCATGCCCGGGATATTCCCAGACTATCCCGCCCCCATTGTCCGGACCGGCGCCGACGGCGTGCGGGAGCTGGCCCTGGCGCGCTGGGGCATGCCGTCGTCGCCCCAGGTCATCTTCGAGGCTGCGGGCCGACGCGCGGACAAGATGCGTGCACGAGGCGGCAGCGTCGATTTTGACGCCTTGCTGAAAATCGAACCGGACAAGGGCCTGACCAATATCCGCAACACGGACAGTCGGCACTGGGCGCCGCACCTGGGTCCGGCCAGGCGATGTCTGGTCCCCTTCACCAGCTTCAGCGAGTTCAATCGCGAGGCGGGCGGCGACATCTGGTTCGCCCTGGCTGAAGATCGTCCCCTGGCCTTCTTCGCCGGTCTTTGGATGCCGGACTGGACCGGTGTGCGCAAGATCAACACCGGCCTCGAGACGATTGATCTGTTTGGTTTTCTGACCTGCAGACCCAACGCCGAGGTGGAGGCCGTTCACCCCAAGGCCATGCCGGTCATTCTGACTCAACCGTCGGAGATCGAGCGATGGATGTCGGCGACCTGGGAGGAGGCGCGGAGCTTGCAGCGGCCGCTGGCCGATGGGACGCTTCGCATCGTGGCGCGGGGAGGGAAGCTGGATGAGGCCTGAGGACGAGAAAACCTTGGCGCTTAAGCTGTCGCGCGACGCCCTTTATTTGCATGAGCGTTCACGTAAGGCCGGCTGGATTGGCGCGTCGATCTGGCTGCGTTTCAGGGCTTTGATGTGCGAGGAAACGGCGTCGCGATTGAGGCGTCGCACGGGCTGATCCGATCAGGATTGGAGCAGTAGGGGTGATCTGCTGAACGCTTCCGCGGGTGCCCTTAAGCGCCCGAGATCAGGACGGCCTAGCCTTTTCGGCCTTCATCGACCCCGTCTGTAATGGCGGCCCTCGTAGCCGGGGCGGCCGATCAGCATGCCGACTGCAGGGCGGTGCGGTCTGATCCTCTTAGGCGCCCGAAGCGGCGTCCTTGCGGTTGCTGCCGGCAGGCGCGCTGGACCCGACGCTCTTCCTGGTCTCTGACCGCCGCAAGTCGTTCGGGGGCGGGCGGATCGGTTCGGGCGGCTTTGCCTGAGTGAGGAGGGGGCCTCGGAAGGCGAGGACATTCTCCTGCAAACGCGCCAGACGGCGCGACCTCTCGAAGGGCGTATCTGACCGATAACCGGTCGGCTGGCGCAACCGCGCGCTCGACTTTCATCCCCGGCCTGACGGCCTTCCTCGCGAAACAGGAAAGTCTCCCTTGCGGTCCTCCGCTTCGCTGCGGGGGCTCGACTACGTTCGCCCTGCGCGCCGCCCGGATCCCGGTCTCCCGATCGCCATCGAGGCCGCGGCAGGCGTGGCCCGAAAGCAAGGAGAGACGACCATGGCTTCCATCGGCACCTTCACCGCTCAAGGCGACGGCTACACCGGTTCGATCAAGACCCTGACCCTCAACGTCAAGGCGGCGGCCTTCCGGCCCAACGAGAAGAGCGACGACAAGGCGCCCGACTATCGCATCTTCGCTGGCCAGACCGAGTTCGGCGCAGCCTGGAAGAGGACGAGCCGGGAGAACCGCGACTACCTCTCGGTCAAGCTCGACGATCCCAGCTTCTCGGCTCCGATCTACGCCTCCCTGGTCGAGGCCGAGGACGGGTTCAGCCTGATCTGGTCACGCTGACCGAGCCGCGGCGGCGCTGAGGCAGCGCCGCCGCCCATCCCTTTATCGCCATTCGAGGAGGCCGCCATGACGCGCCCGAACGAACCCGCACGCCCCGATATCCACACCCGCATCACCCACCAGATCATCGCCCAACTGGAGGCCGGGGTCCGTCCCTGGAACCAACCCTGGGCCGCCTCGACCAGCGTCAGCCGACCGCTCCGGCACGACGGCACGCCCTACAGCGGCATCAACATCCTTCTCCTCTGGTCGGAGGCCGCCATACAAGGATTCACCGCACCGACCTGGATGACCTTCCGCCAGGCCCTGGCGCTTGGAGGCCATGTCCGGAAGGGCGAACGCGGGTCTTCCGTGGTCTACGCCAACACCCTGATCCGTACTGACACCTCGGAAGGGGGCGAGGACGAGACCTCCCGCATTCCCTTCCTCAAGGCCTATACGGTTTTCAACACCGCCCAGATCGACGATCTTCCTGAGCGCTATGCGCCCCAGCCGCAGCCGACGATCAATCCTGAGGTTCGCCTCAGCACGGCGGAGACCTTCTTCAAGGCATGCGGAGCGGATGTCCGGCACGGCGGCGGAAGCGCCTACTATGCGCCGGGACCGGACGTCGTGCAGATGCCTGCATTCGAGAGTTTCCAGGACGCCCAGAGCTACTACGCCACCCTGGGCCATGAGATGACCCATTGGACCCGTCATGCCAGCCGGCTAGATCGGGATCTTGGCCGTCAACGTCACGGCGACGAAGGCTATGCCCGAGAGGAACTGGTCGCGGAACTCGGCGCGGCCTTCCTTTGCGCCGACCTTGGTCTGGCGCTCGAGCCTCGCGAGGACCACGCCGCCTATATCGCTTCCTGGCTCCAGGTGCTGCGCGATGACAAGCGGTTCATCGTCTCGGCCGCCGCCCACGCACAGCGCGCGGTGGCATGGCTGCATATGCTGCAACCCGATAGCTGAAATCGGCCTCTACCGGTCGGTGTCCCGCATCGCTGCGACGGCGCCGGCCGGGAAGGTGGGCTGGACCTCTCTGCCTTCTGTCGTGCTGAGGTGGCGGTTGAGCGCGCAAAGCCGCCCGTCGGGCGGGGTGGGATCATCCGTAGGCCTACGGGGAGAGGCAATGAGCGGTCTAGGGCAGGATAGGCTTTGCGCCGGCAATGTCTGACAGAGCCTTTTCCCTATGGACCGCTTCACCGTTCGTCTTCCTCCTGACCTGGCCCGCCGCTTCGATGCGGCGGCGAGCGCTTGCGGCGGTCGGTCGAGGCTGTTGAGGCGGCTGATCGAGGGTTCGGCGGCGGATGGGGATCCGATCTCCGGAACGGCGCCGGCGGAGCTGCTGACCGGAAAGCTGACCTTGAGACTGGGCGCCACCGACCTTGCTGCCGTTGAGGTCGCGGCTGCGGCGGTCGGTCTGTCTCGCACACAGTGGGTGGTCGCCCTCGTGCGCCGACGGCTCCATGCACGGCCGCAGCTTTCGCCGCCCGAGGCTGCCGCTTTCATCGAGGTCCAGCGCGACCTGCGTCGTATCGGCGTGAACCTGAACCAGATCGCTCGGACCGTGAACGCGACGGTTCCGGGAGAGCGGGCGCCTGATGAGGAACTGGCCCGGGTCGTCGCCTTCGCAGAGGAAGTCAGGGGCGGCCTGTCGGGTCTGCGTCGGGCGTTTGAGGGCAATCTCGACTACTGGTCGGCCGGGTCGTGACGGACTTCCGGTCGCCATTCGGTTTCGAGGAGGCGCTGCGGCCGCCGGTTCAGCCAGGCCGTGCGCGGATCACGCGGCCGGTGCTTGGGCCGAGTGGATCGGGCGGCGGCAAGGGGGCGCGGGCGGCGCTCGCGCGCGTGGCCCGACGCGTGCCGGAAGCCATGGTCAAGATCACCGGCAAGACGCGAGACGCCGGCCATCTCGCCCGTCACCTCGACTATATCTCCCGCAGCGGACGCCTGCCTCTGGAAGGTCCGGACGGCGAGCGTCTGGCCGGTCGCGTCGAGGTGCGGGCGCTCGCGGACGACTGGGCGGGGGAACTGTCGGTCGAGCCGCTACGACGGCGAACGGCTGTCTCCATGTCGATCGTGCTCAGCATGCCGGCGGGCACGGAGGCCTTCCGTGTCGAGGACGCGTCGCGGGCCTTCGCGGAGAAGGTGTTCGGCGAGCGCTTCGCCTATGTCTTCGTCCTGCACGACGAGGACCGGCATCCGCACGTCCACCTGACCGTTCGTATGTCAGGGCGCGAGGGCGCGCGGCTGAATCCGAGGAAGGCGGACCTCCAGAGATGGCGGGAGGTCTTCGCCGAAGCCCTGCGGGAGCGAGGCGTCGAGGCGGAGGCGACGCCGCGGCGCGCGCGGGGCGTCGTGCAGAAGGCGGAGCACACCTCGGTTCGCAAGGCGCGTGAGCGGTTCGAGGCTGGGGCCGGCCCCATGCCGAAGGTGCTCGCGGGCGCCTTGCGCGAGGCGGCGCGCGGGGAGGGCGAGATGGCAAGCTGGGAGCGTCAGTCGATTGAGCGTCAGCGTCTCATCCGGCGCGCCTATGTCGCTGATGCCCTGGCCCTGTCCCGCTCTGTTGATCCACGGGAACGCGAACTCGGCCGTTCGGTCGAGGCCTTCGTCCGCGGCCTGCCCAAGCCCGAGACCCGGCGGATGCGCCTGCGCGACGAGATCGCGGCGGTCCGGGATCGCGCTGATGGTGGAGCGACGCGGTCGCCGGAGCCGGGGGCCCGGGGCCGTTCCCGCTGAGGCGATGTCAGTCGGTTTTGGCCGCCTTCAGTTCAAGGCGGAGGGCGCGCTGGATGCGGACCGCATCGGCCTCATAGACCCCGGCGTCGTCGGCGTAGGCGCGCCAGGCCGATACCGGGGCGCTGACTTCCGCGATGAGGGCGAGGGCCCTTCTCCGGCTGAAGCCGCAGTAGGCCCCGAAGGCGACGAGGTCCTCCAGGTTAAAGTCGTCGCGCTTGCCGTTCAGGCTCATCTGGTGCTGTCGGGTCCAGGGGCCTGAGGGGTTGTAGGCATAGGCCACGTCATAGGCGGGGGAGAGCCGCCAGGCGCCGGTGCGGTCCATCAGGAAGGCGATGTTCTTGACGTGGTCGTCCTGGTTGCGGATCAGGATGTTGAAGACCGCGCGGCGGAACTGCTGCTCGATATCGACCGCCGGCAGGCCGAGCCGGCGAATGGTCTCGACGGCCTGTTCGTAGGCATAGGCGCCGGTGGCGTTGAAATCGAAATGACGGATGGCCGCCAGGGACTGCATGTGCAGCTTGTCGCCCGTGGACGTCCGGTCGAAGCGCCGGGTCATGAAATGGCTTCGGCCGCCTTCCTGGTGAAGGCGGCATTCGGACATGTCGATGCCGGCGTCGGCCGCCATGCGCGAGAAGGCGTATTCGATCAAGCCGAAGCCCTGGGGATCGGCAAGCTCCTTGTCGCGGTTGTTGCTTACCCCGTCGAACTTGATCAGCCAGTAGGTGAAGCCGGCATCCGCGGGGAGTTGGCCGGACCGGAACTCGCCGGTTGTGGCGTTCCAGGCGAGGACGGCCTTGGCGCGGGCGCCGCCGGCCGAGGTGCCGACGCGCAGGATCTCTTCCAGCGTATCCCGGTCGTCTTCTCCGGACAGGACGCCGTGCAGGTCGGCGCGGGCGTCGAGGACCTGGTTGGCGAGATCGACGAGGGCGTCGATCTGGATCGGGCGCGAACGGCGCTCGGCCTTGAGCACGGTCGGGTGGAACTCAAGCGCCCCCATGCCGCGCGTGCCGATGTAGCAGAGGCGTTCGACGGGATTGAAGCTGGCGGCGTCCCGGCCTTCGCGTGCGAGCCAGGCGTCAATCAGGGCGTTGCCGTATTTGTCGGGAAGGGAATCCGCCAGGAGACCCGGCAGGCCCTTGAAGGCGTCTCGCGGCAGTTCCGGAAAGGCGTAGGGGGCCGCGTTCAGCGGCATGGCGAGCGGCGCCAACTCCACGCCGCTGCCGAGGAAGTCGGGCATGTACTGGAAGACGGCATGGCCGCGCGCCTCGACCCAGCTGACGGCGCCGATGTCCGTGCCCCAAAGGCGGATGGTGGCGTCGGTCATGACTTGTCGCCCCAGGCCCAGCGGGAGGCGGGTGGGGGCGAGGATGCTGGCGCTGCGCGTTGGCGTTCCCTGCCGGCCGGCCGCACCCGTTCGACCGGACGGATGTCCAAGGCGGGCGTCAGGGCGTCGAGGCGGCCGGCGATCTGCAGGGCGTCCATTGCGCGGATGAGATTGTCGAGGGAGACGTTCTTTCCGTCTTCCAGACGACGCAGGGTGCTGAGGGAAATCCCTGCCTCCGTCGCGAGCTGCGCCTGGGTGAGGTTCCGGCTGAGGCGTTCAGCCGCCAGTCCGCGACCCAGACGTTCAGCCTGGCGATTGATCTCTGCCTCGGCGCGCGACATGCAATCCTCCATATATGAGCGATTATCGCTCATGGGACATGGTAACGTCTATATATGAACGATTGTGAGGAGTCCAATAGCGACTCTGGTATCGCTCATATATGAGTGGTTGTGTCGTCTTTGGAGTATAATCGTTCATATATGGACGGTTGTACTTCAACGCTCTCGGTCCCGTCTTCGTGTCTGGGCCTGACCGGCCTCGCGTTCGAACAGCCTACCGGCGTCGAGGTGGCGGATCACGCGGGCGACGGCGCGCTGCATCAGACGGGCCTGGGCGGCGGGGTCCTTTATGAGCGAGCGAACGGCGATCGCGACCTGGGCCATCCGCGATGGGGCCTGTGCTTGGGCGCGGGCCCGATCACCATCCTTTTTGGCTGTCTTGCCGGCCGGGGTTTTCCGCTCCGCCGCCTGACGGTCGATCTCCCGGGGGCGATAGCCCCGCACCTGGAGGTCTAGGGCCTGAGCCTGGACCCAGACCTCGCGCCGGAAGGCGGGGTCGCCACTGACGACGATCTCGCGCCAGCCGCGGTGGTCGGCGATCCGCAACATGTCCCTAACCACGTCCGGATAGGGCTCGCGCGCGGTCAGGCGTCCGCCGTGATCACGGAAAAGCGCGTCTTCGCCCCGGTTGTCCCGGTGGAAGCGTTCGGCCCTGCCTCTCCGGTCGTGCTCGACCAGGTATTTCGCCTCCAGCCCCTCGGGCAGGTCGCCCTTGTGACGCGAGATCGGGGCCGCTCTCGGAGAACGGCCGGGCGGCGGGCCAAGTCCATTCTCCGTCTCGCGGCCTGGCGTCTCGGCGGTTCTGTTTCTGGCCATCACTCTCTCCCGTCGGTGCGGTCTCGCGGCGCGACCGCATGGTCGATGACGGCGTCCACCCAGGCCGCGACCTGGGCCTCGGCGGCGCCTTGGGGCGGTGGCAGGGGCGCGCCCTCCTGCTCAAGCGAACGGACCAGACCCTCGAAGCTCCAGTCGTCGCTTTCACCGGTCTGTTTTGAGGGGGGAAGCGTTGGAAGGGGCGGGGGCGTTGCCGGCCGGGGTATGGACGGCACCTCCGGAGGCGCGATGGGGCGGCGTTTCAGGGCCGGGTGGGTGAAGAAGCGAAGCTTGCGGCCGAAGATGGGCGGCAGGCCGGCCTTCAGGACGATGATGGCCTCGGCGTCCATCTGCATCAGCTCCTGGGGCAGCATCAGGGGGCGCTTCTGGTCGGACAGGGTGACCGAGCGCTTTCCGGAGCCCAACATGGCGGGCCGGCTGCGGGACAGGGCGGCGTAGGTATAGGCGCCGAGCCGCTCGCTGAGATCACGGGCCGTCTTCAGTTCCTTCGGGGCGAAGGCGACCTCGACGGCGCAGTTCGACATGATCTCCTCGGCGACGTCCGGCCCGTAGATGGCCCGGAGCTGGGCGGGGCTCTGCAGGACGGGCAGGAGGCGCAGCCCATAGCCGGCCACATAGGCGAAGGCGCGCGCGAGGACGCCGGCATGGCCGAGACGGGCGAACTCGTCGAGCAGGACCAGGACTTCCAGCGGCTCGGCACGCCGATCTGGTAACCGCCGGGTATTCAGATCTACGAGCTGCTGGAAGAAGAGGCTGTAGAGCGGGGCGCAGCGCGCGACATTGTCCGGAGAGACGCCAAGATAGATCGAGGTCGGGCGGGAGCGCAGGGTCCTCAGGTCCATGTCCGAGACCGACGTCGCGGCGTCGACCAGGGGATTCAGCCAGAGCGCCATACGCGCCGTGATGGTCTGTTTGATGGAGGCGAAGGTGTTCTCGCCGGCCGTGGCGAAGTCGATGAGGGCGGCGACGCAATAGGACGACAAGGGGCGTTCGGAGAGGGCGCGCGCCTCGACCAGGGCGGGAAAGCGCCGACGAGGATCGCCGCCGGTGAGCTGGCGAAAAATCTCGCCGAGTGTGAAGGGCAGATCCGGCGTCTCGGCCACATAGGCGCCCACGCCGATGAAGCCGGTCCGCGCCGCCTCGTTCCAGAAAGGATCAGCATGCTCGGGCGCCGGGAAGAGCATGGTTGCGATCTTCTGGAGTTCGTCGAGGGTCTCGACAGGGTTGCGCCGGTTGATGTGGCCGAGCGGATTGTAGCGGGCGGTCCGACCCTGCGGGTCGAGGGGATCAAAGCGCCAGACTGTCTGGCCGCAGCAGGCGCGATAGCCGGCGGTGGCGGCCCAGTTCTCCTGCTTGACGTCCAGGACCACGACCGAGCCCGGCCAGGTCAGGAGATTGGGAATGACCACGCCGACGCCCTTGCCCGTGCGGGTCGGGGCGTGGAGCAGGACGTGCTCGGGGCCGTCAAAGACCAGGGGGCGGCCCTTGGCCTGGCCGATCAAAATGCCGGATCGCGCCCTGAGCCCGGCCCGGGCGATCTCCGCGCCGTTCGCCCAGCGCGCGGCGCCATGGAGCGGTCGGCGGCGCGAAAGGGCGACCGCTGCGGCCATGACGGTGAGCAGGAGGGCGCTTGAGCCGGCGCCGACGCCCAGCCAGCGCATCAGCTCGTGATCCTGGCGGGATCGCCAGACCCAGGCGGGAAGCCTGACCCAGTCGAGATCGGAAACCAGCTGTCCCGTTCCGGTCAGGGCGATGACCAGGGTCAGCGCTGCGCCGATGCCGGTCAGGGCGAGGCCGGCGACGGCGTAAGCCGCCGCCCTAGCCGCGGGCGAGGCGTTTGCGAGCGGGGTCATGCCAGACCTCCGTCATCTGGAAGCAGCCGTCGACCTTCTTCATCTGGACCACCACATCCACCATCAGGTGCAGCAGGCTGCGGATATCGTCGCGCGGAAGGTCGCGGCCGCCTTCGGATTCGCGCACCAGCAGGGTGAGCTGTTCGAAGGCCAGGGCCGCTGAGTCAGCGTGCACGGTGGTGATCGAGCCGGGGTGGCCCGAGTTGACGGTGCGCAGGAAGAAAAAGGCGGCCGCGCCGTCGCGGAGTTCCTGCAACAGGATCCGGTCCGGTCGCATGCGCAGGGCGCTTTCCAGCAGGGCCTTGGGACCGATCTTGGCCGGACCCTGTCCGTCCTTGGCGTAGAGGAGATGGACGGCGTTGCGATGGGGCACGACCAGTTCGCGCGTGTCCTCAATCGTCAGCAGCCGCTCATGCGCGGGAATCAACTCCACCAGTCCCTTGGCGAAGGTGGTCTTGCCCGAGCCTGTGGCGCCGGAGATGAGGATATTGCGCCGGCTCTCCACCGCCAGCCGGAAGAAGCCGGGCCAGTCTCCGGCCTGGCGCAGGGCGGTCAGGGCGGTGTCCGTGGGGTCGACCTCGTCGCCCCTCACGGCGGTCGCCGCCGCGAACAGTCCGGCGGCTTCGAAATCCTCGAGTCCCATGCGGCGGCGCGAGGGTTTACGGATGGTCAGGGAGACGGCGCCGCTCGGTACGGCCGGCGGAAGGACGATCTGGCACCGCTCGTTTCCCGTCAGGATGGTGGAGCAGATTGGATGTTCGGCGTCGACGTCCTGCCGGGTGAAGGCTGCGGCCGCGACCGCCAGGGTACGCAGCCAGGCCTCACTCAGATCGGCGACCTCGTGCCAGCGCCATTGGCCGCCGGCTTCGACCCCGACCTCGCCCGGACGATTGATCACCACCTCCGTGACCGCGTCCGGCACCAGGAAGGGGCGGAGCGGCGCGAGGTAGTGGTCAAGGACGGACGTGTCCTCCATCAGCGCGGCCGAAGGCGGTAGACGCCCGCGAAGTTGAGATCCTGGGCGACGAAGATGGAGACCTCGGCGCCTTGCGCCTTGCGCAGAGTCGGCGGGATGGCGACGGAGTTCTGAAGGGCGACGGCGGCGGCGTCGGACGGGACCCGCGCCGAGGACTGGAACTCCTGTCCGCGGCCGGCCGCCGCATAGACGCCGTCATCGACGATCGACAACAGAAGGGTGCCGCCGAAACGGTCCCAGAAACGGGTGTCGATCTCGCCGTCGAAGCCGGATTGGCCCAGGGCGTCGGTGGCGGGCGAGGCAAGCGCCACCGCCACGCCCGTCGGGGTGACGGCCCGCGTCCAGAGGACAAAGAGCCGGCGACGGCCGGCTTCAAGCCCGCCGCGATACTCGCCCAGAACCCGCGTCCCGCGCTCCATCAGCACCACGGCGCCATTGTCCGAGAAGACGTCGCGAGACACCAAGCAGCTGACGTAGCCAGGCGTGGCGCTGTCCATGGCGGTCTGCAGCACGCAGGGCAGGTTGGTCCCGGCGGTGATCAGGAGGTTGCGATCCGGGAGACGGCCCGCCTGGGCCTGGCCGATAGGGCTGAGGCGGCGAAGTTCGTCGAGCGAAGTCGGGCTTTGGGGCGCGGTGACCGGCAGGGGCGTTGCGTGATCGGCGCCGGTCGAAGCTCGGCCGGAGCGACTATAGGCCAGCAGCGGCGCCCGCCGGGCGCTCTCGGCCAGCACGCGCCTCTGTTCCGCCGCCGAGACGCCCGAGGGCGCGGCGCCGGTCGTGTCCTGAGGTCGCTCGATCGCCGGTAGGGGATCACCCTCGTCAATCAGCGGGAGTGCGTACGGGTCAATGTCGTCGGAGAGAAGCGGGGGCTCTGTTCGGCGGGCAGGTTCGAAGGGCGCGCCTTGTCGCGCCGGCTCGTCGGCGGTCTGAGATTTCCGATCCCGGGCGTCGCCCCGATCCCAGGTCGCGAAGAGGAATACGCCGCAGCCGGCGGCCAATGCAGCCAGGGTGATCATCCGTCCCTGGCGTCCGCCCAGCCGTCCCGCGATGGGGGATATGCCCCGGTCCTGACCGTTCGGCGGGACCTCGGGACGGTCTGGCGCCTCGGGCGGGGGCAGCGGCTCGGTGGTCATGGCCGGCCTCCCGTCGGGGCGCGCTCGACCATCGGAGAGGCCGTGCCGCCGGGCATGGCGACGCCGCGCGTGTCCCAGGCGTCGTTGAAGATGCACAACACCGAAGCGCCGCGACGCAGACGCAGGGCGCGCGCTGTTCCGTGGATGACCACGAACTCTCCGCGAACGTCATAGGGGATCAGCCGCTCGCTTCCGTCCTCGCCGATCTCGAAGAGGGCCGGGATGGCCTGGGCGCCGGGAAAGCGCAGGATGGTGAAGCGGCCGTTGTCGCTCACTTCGCTGGGTTGAAGTCGGCTGTCGCCCTGGACCGAATAGGCGAGATTGCGCGGTCCCAGGACCGCGCCCTGCTGCAGTTCCAGGCTGATGAGGCCTTGCTCCGCGATGTCGGCGGCCCGGGCGAGGCCGGCGACGGCGCGGGCCTGATCGTCGTCGGGATAGAGGAAGCGGATCTGATAGGCGATCGATGCGCGCGCCCCCGGATCCCGAGCGACCAGTTCGAAGGCGTAGTGTCGGGCCTGCCCCGCGCGGTCGGTGACCACGAGGAGATTGGTGGTCTGGTGGCGCTCGCGTGGCTTCAGAAAGAGGACCGAGCCTTCGGCGGCGACCTCCCAGGCCACGCTGTCGCCAATGGCGGCGTGTCGGATGGTCTCCTCGGGAGAAAAGACGATCTGGGTTGCGGTGCGGAAGGCCCCGGCCACCCGATAGACCTCGCCGGGGGCATAGACGACTTCGCGCATGCGGGCGTCCGGCATCTCCTGGGCGAGGGTGGGGCTGGCGAGCGTCAGGGCGCCCAGACTGATGGATAGGACGAGGGCTTTCATCGGATGACCTCCGGATCGGCGCGATAGGAGACGACCTGGAACCCAAGGGGATTGCGCAGCCGGTCCGCCTCCGTCATCGGCGCACGGGTCCAGGTGAAGGCTATGGTGGCGATCCAGTCGCTCTCGACGACCTGCCGGGCGTGGCGGAGCGTGCGGCGGAAGCGGACATTGGCGACATCCTCGTTGATGAAGCTGATGGCGCGGATAGCGACGACGGCCTCGCCGTCAGGGCCATAGAGGTTCTGCGGGCTCTGAGGGTTGGAGCCGCGGTAGAGCTCAGACCAGCGCGTCTGTTCGCCTGGAGCCGAGAGGATGGACACCATGCGGAAGGCGTCCTCGGCGGCCGGGTCGAGATAGCCTTCGCGAGCGCGGACATATTGGGCGAGGAAGTATTTGCTGACGGCTTCGTCGTAGCGCGCCGGCCCCTGGTCTGCCGACAAACCCCTGACCACGTCTACCGCCCCGGTCGACTGATCGACGCGGATGACGAAGGGTTCGCTGGTCTTCAGCGGCGTCAGGGCGATGACGGCCAGGCTCGAGGCGGCGGCGAGAAGCGTGGTCGCGCCGGCCGCGATCCAAGCGAAGCGTCGCGAGCGAAGGGCGGAAGACAGACGATCCTGGTCCCAGCGTCGCGCCTGGGCGAAGTAGCGCTTGAGCTCGTCGGACGGGACGCCGGTCACGTGCAGCCTCCGGTCTGCGGCGCTTTGGCGTGGGCTGGTGCGACGGCCTGAGGCGACGTCGCCGGGTCGGGCGTCAGAACGGAGCCATAGGGATTGGCGGGTCTTCGGGCCGTCCCGTCGCAGGTCGGCAGGTCGGGTCCGGACAGGGAGGCGCAGCCGCCAAGGGCGTAGGCCCCCAGAAGGCAGACGAAGGGCGGCAGGAAGCGAAGAGACATGTCAGGCTCCATTCGGTCGGATGGTTCCGCCGCCCTTGGGCGGCTGGCGGCTGGCCTCCAGAGGCCCACGGGCGCCGCCCGAGCCGCCGGATCCCAGGGTGGCGGCGTTGGCGAAATCGGCCAGGCCGGCGCTGGCGCCGCCCGCGACGCCTGCGGCTATGGCCGGGGTCTGCAGGAAGAAGATCGCGCCGAGCAGGCAGAGCGCGATGAAGATGAGGCCGCCGATCATCGGGTCTGCGCCCTGGATCGAGCCCCACTGGTCCCGCACCAGGGAGAGGACGAGTTGGAAAATGACGATCATCAGGGCGAAGAGGACGAGGTAGTTCACTGCCTGGCTCAGCCAGCCGAAGAAGAAGCGGCGGGTGGCGTCGAACAGGGCGCAGGCGATGAAGATCGGACCCAGGGTCACCAGCAGGGCCAGGGCCAGCTTGGCGACCAGCACCACGCCGAATCCGAGAGCAGCCGCCAGGGCGCCGATGATGAAGACCGCCGCCGAGATGACATAGGGGCCCGGATTGAAGGTCGAGGCGTCGCGGGCGATGTCCTCGCCCAGCCAGGCCGCATAGGCGAAGAACTGGTCGAAGGCGGCGCCGACGCTCGGGGCCTCAGCTCCGCTGACGGCGCGGGTCAGGACATTGGGCAGGCCGGTGAAAAGCGGCTCGGTCACGAAGCTGGAATAGGCGGTCGTGGTCGCCAGGGCGTAGATCAGGGCGAGCTTGATCGAGCGGACGGCGAAATCCATCACCGGTTCGCTGATGGCCCCGCGCAGAATGGCGAAGCCGTAGAGGACCACATAGAGGACGAGAGCGATCCTCAGAGGACCCTCGACCTCGGCGATCACCGCGGACAGCCGGCTGCCAAGGAAGTCGTTGAGGCGGCCGTCGATGAAGTCATAGCTCGGCTCGAAGACTCGGAACGCCATCGTCACGGCTCCCGAATGGTCTGGGCATAGGCGGCCATCCTCATTTGGCGACGGGCCTCGGCCAGGCCCTGACGGGCGGCGATGCAATCGCGGGTCCTCAGACCTGCGTCGCAGTCCGCGACGGCTCTGGCTGCGGTCTGGGGTGAACGCGCGAAGGTCTCGGCATCCTGCACAGGGGACGAGCAGGCCGCTAGGACGGCGAAGGCGAGAGGGGCGACGCGCCGGGTCATTGGAAGGCGCGCTCATAGACAGCCTGGCGGGCCGTCCTTGCGGCTTCGGCCTGTTCGCGGGCGCGCTGCTCCTCGAGCCGGGCTTCCGCGGCCTGGGTCAGGGCCAGCCCCTGCAGGCGGAGCTGTTCATTCTGGATCAGGGCCTGTTCGGCCGCGAGCCGGGCGTCGAGATCCATGACGGCGCGCGCATTGGGGGCGACGTCCAGGGCGCGGCGCAGGGTTTCCAATCCTTCAAGCCTCTGGTCGGACGCCTGGCTGACGGCCTCTCCGATGGCCAGATCCCGGGCTGTCCGGGCCCCTGAACGTTCGAGGCTGTCGCGGTAATAGGCTTCGGCTGTCGGAAGATCGCCTGAGGGCGGGGTGTAGAGGCGGGTCTCGCGGCGGATGGCGTCAGCGCGGTCAGCAAGATCGCCGAGCGCTGTCAGGTCGCCGTCAGCCGCCGCCCGCAGGGCCCGAAGGTCCGGCAGAGGATTGCGAACCTCGGGCAGGCCGAGGGCGCTCGCCAGGTCGTTGACGTCGGAGATCGAGTTCAGACTGTCGAAAAGGGCCTGGCCCTGTTCGACCTGGGCCTGAAGCGCGCGAAGTTGCTGCAGGGCGGTGCGGGCGTCCTCGACCAGTTTGGCATAGGCGGTCGGGTCGTGGACGATGTGCTGGGCCTGGGCGGCGGCGGGCGACAAGGCGAAGGCGGCGACCAGGGCCGCGAGCGAACGGGACATCATGAGGCTCTCCTTTGGGCATGGAAGAGGTCGCGCCATTGCGCATAGTCATCGCCCGCCTCGGCGCGGATCCGGTCGAGCAGGGCGACGGTTTCGGTCCGGCCCGAGAGGACGGCGAGGGCGTCGTCCATGCCTGTGAGGTCGAGTTCGACCACCACGCTGTTGTGGCCCTGCTTGACCAGAAAGCGATGAGACTCGGGCGTCAGCACGTCCCGGACCAGATGGAACTCGGCCTCGCTCAGGCCGAAGCCGTCGACATAGTCGCGAGCCTGACCATGGGCGTTGGGCAGGAAGATCTTGGTCGCGCACTGCTCCAGGATGGCGTGGGCGATCGGCGAGAGGAGCACGTCGGCGGGCGACTGGGTGCCGAACACCATCAGGGCGTTCTGTTTACGCCAGGTCTTCAGGCCGTCCTGGGCCAGGTCCGTGAAGGCGGGGTCGCCGAGCACCTTCCAGAACTCGTCGATGTCGAGGACCAGCCGGCGTCCGTCCACGCGTTCGGCGATGCGGTGGAAGAGATAGAGCATGGCCGGGGTACGGACCTCGTCATGGTCCAGCACCTGGGTGATGTCGAAGCCGACCAGAGAGGCCCCCAAGCTCAGGGCGTCCTCATCGTTGTCGAGGACCCAGCCCAGCGGACCCCCGCGCTGCCAGCGCTCGAGCCGGGCGCCGACGCCGCCGGCGTCGCCCTGGCCTAACAGGCTCCTCAGGGCGGCGATGGAGCGCTGCCGGCGGGGAAGGGCCTCCAGCGCCGCGACGCCATGATCGATCGCCCGGGCCTGGGCCACCGTCAGGGTCTCGTCAGGACGGCTGACCAGGACCCTGACCAGCTGGACCAGAAAGGCGCGGTTATGGGGTGACGGGGGCAGGGCTTTGAACGGGGCGAAGCCGGTCGGTTCGCCGTTAGCCAGCGCCAGATAGGTCCCGCCGCAGGCGCGCACGAAGATCTCCGCGCCACGGTCCTTGTCGATGAAGATCTGCTGAGCGCCGAACCGCTCCAACTGGGCCAGCATGAAGTTCTGGACGACCGTCTTGCCGGACCCGGAGGGGCCGCAGATGAAGGCATGGCCCAGGTCGCCGACATGGAAGTTGAAATAGAAGGGCGAGCCGGCGGTTGTTCTCAGGGCGGCGACGGCAGGTCCCCAGTGGTTTCCAGTCGCCTTGCCGACAGGATGGGCGTGGAAGGGTGCGAGGGCTGCGAAATTGCGCGAGGTGATGGCCGCCGGGCGGGTGCGTCGTGCAAAGGCGCCGGGAAACTGGGACCAGAAGGCGGCTTCGAGGCCGAGGTCCTCGCGCGCCACCACCAGGCCTGAGTCCGCCAGAAGGGCGCGCGCCTTGGACAGATGATCCGCCAGTTCCGTCGGCGTGTCGCCATAGACCAAGACCGAGGCCTGGTGTTCGCCCATGACGAAGCGGTTGCTCGTCAGTTCGTCCAGGGCCTCGGATAGTCCAGCGATCTGGGAGCCGGCCCGGTCGCGGGCCGAGACCATCTGGTTCTGCTTGCGCTCCATCACAGCCCGGGCGGAGGCCTTGGACAGGAAGGCGAAGGACTGGGTGACGACGAAACTGAAGCGGGCGCTGAGCAGGGCGTTCCACAACCCGGTCCGGGTCGTGGCTGGATATTCCTTGATGGCCAGAACGCCGGCGTAGCGGGCCGCCGCCACATCCCGCAGCTCAAGGGTCTCCCGGCCGAAGATGGCGCGTGTCGTGTAGAGGGCGGCGCCGAGGTGGCCGTAGACGATGGGCGCGGGCGATCGCTGTCCGGTGAGGACAAGCCCCATGATCTCCATGGGCTGCGAGAACCAGACGCCGTTCTTCTCATAGAGGCCAAGGCGGCGCGGGGCATAGCGGGCCAGATACTGAGCGAGATCGCGTCCCGCCTCCTCGATCCGGCGCACCTGGATCATGGCGGGTTCCGCGTCTTCGCGCCGCGTCGCGCGAAGACGCCGCATAAGGGCGGCGGTCCGGTCGGAGGGCTCGCGTCCCGGGTGCAGGACCAGGGTGACGAACAACTCATTGACCCACAGGGGCCGTTCGGTCGCCCGGGCGTCATAGGCGGCCCCGAGCTCGGCGGCGAAGGTTGAGCGATAGCCGGTGGAGGGCTCGAGCTCGACCCGACGACGCACCACGTGGTGCCAGATGGCGAACTGCTCGTCGGCGAGGTTCCGCCAGGCCTGGTTCAGCTTCAGGTGCCAATCGTTCAGGTCGCGGGCGTCGGCCGTCTCAAAGCTCGCGCCCTCAATCTGGAACACCAGCATGAGGGCGCCGCTGTCGAGGGCCACGACGTGGTCGTTGACGTGCCGCGCATAGGGCAGGTGGGATCGGGCGTCGCCTTCCCGCCTGAGCCGGCTGTTGCTGACCCAGCCCTCAGCCACGGATCAGCTCCGCGGCGCGGTAACGGCGGACCAGGGGGAGGGGCGAAGGCGAGCTTCCGCCCCAGAGGGCGGCGTTGCGGGCCCGGCCCTTGGTGTCGACATAGACGAAGAGCAGCCGGAAGGCGTTGTGGTCGGCGCGGCAGATGGCGCGAAACACCATGTGCAGGACGGGGGCGACCTGCAGGTAGAGCAGGCTGCCTCCGATGAGGAAGACGAGCCCGGAGAGGATGACATTGACCCCCATGGCCTCCATGGGAACGCCCATGACCATGGCCGGCCTTGTGCAGGCCAGGAAGAGCGGGTCTTCGGCAAGGCGTTCTTCAGCCATGTCCGCCTCCGGCGAAGAACTGGCTGGCGGCGAGGGCGATGATCAGGCCGCACCCGAGACCGCCGGCGATCTGGGCCAAGCGCAGGGCCGAGATCAACCGTCGCCCGAGCGCCAGCCCGAGTGCGAAGGCGGTACCGGCGACGCTTACGGCGAGAAGGGCTGTGGCGGCGGTCATCAGGCGCCGCCGGTGATCAGATTGACGATCTCGGCTGCGCCGAAGACGACGATGATCCCGAGCACGACAATGGCGGCCCGGCGCAGGTCGAACAGACCGAACATCCAGAGAATGCCGACCACGACCACAGCCAGGACGGCGAGCAGGCGCGCCGTATTGCCAGTGAGCATATCGACGACGTTCTGGAGCAGGCCTTCGATATTGGCTGAGGCGAGGGCGGGCTCTGCCAGCAGAAGGCTGGAGGCGCCGGCGATCAGAGCGGCGGCGCAGAGGCGCTGCGCCTTTGAGGTGGATCGGGTCATCTTTGACCTCCCGTGGTGTTTTCGGTGGAGAAGAAGACCAGGGTCGCGGCGATTTGCGCGCGTCCGAACACGTCCCAGGCGGCGACCGGTGGGGGCGCGGCTGGCGTGATCCGGGCGGTGTGCGGGATCTCGGGCGCGGCCTGACCTAGGCCCAAGGTCTCGGCGGCGGCCTCGACCCTGGCGACATAGCCGTTGCGAAAGCCCCGGCTCGGGTGGCCGGTGTTGTATCGCGAGAGGGCGACCCTCAGGCTCTGCTGCGGCGTCTCGTCCGCCTTCGGCCGAAAGCCCGTGCGCAGAACCTGACCGGCGGCGGCGAGATTGCGGCAGGGATCAAAGGCGGCTTCCGGGCTCAGACCGAGCCAGTCCAGGTTGTCGCTATTGATCTGGGCCACGCCGAGATCGAGGTTGGCGCCCCGTTGAAGAAGGTCGCGCGTGATCCGGGCGGCGTCCGCTGCGTTCTGAGGTCGGCGCGCCGGGCGCGGTCCGCGATTGACGCCGATGGCCAGGGGGTCGAACCGGCTTTCGGCGTAGGCGACAGCAGCCAGCGTATGCGGCGCGGTCTGGGGCGAGCAGGTCTGGGCGAGGATGAGTATGGCGGCGAGATCGAGCAAGGCGGGCCTCCAGGTTTGGAGCGCCATTCAGCCTCGCCGCGGCCGGGCCATCGACCCGCGGCCCCCCCGTCGCAAGTCTACGGTGGCGTGCTCACCGGAGTGGGGGAGTCGGATAAAGCGGCCGTGAGCCTGGCGACGGCCTGGATGCGCGTCCGCACGCCCAGCAGATTGCAGGCGTCCGCCAGGTGTTCATCGACGGTGCGAGGCGACAGGCCGAGCGCCGTGCCGATCCGGGCGGAGGTCAGGCCTTCAGCCGCGAGCGTCAGGCACTGACGCTGACGATGGGTCAGGGCGCGGGCGGGAAGCGGGAAGGGCGGGGTCTGGCGCATAAGACCAGCACAACCGCGCCCCGGCCTTGCGGCCAGCCCGCAACTTCCCGGCGAGAGATCTACGGCGCCCCGTCTCCGGTGGTGTCCTCGTCCTCCGTCTCGTCGGGCGGAATCAGTTTTGCGAGCCTCTGTTTCAACCAGGCATTGGCGGCCTCGTCGCGGCGCACCGCCTGCAAAGCGAGTTCCTTGAAGGACCGCGTCACGGCGTTGATGATGGTGCGACCGTCCAGTTCGGCGATCCCGTCGCCCATGTCCTCGTCCAGGGCGTGCAGGGCGACCACGAGGATTTCCACCAGCTTGTTGTCGGCCGCCCTCAGGGCGAACTCCGGCGACCCGAAGGCCATGGCGGCGAAGATGGCGTAGGGGTCGGAATCCGTTACCCGGGCGAAGCGATGGATGCGTTCGTGGTGGACCTTGCCCTTCCCGGCTTCGAACAGCTCATAAGTGCGGGGACGCATCCCCATCTTCTCTGCCACGTCGACGGTGCGCATCCGGCGGTGCATCCGGATCATACGGAGCGACGCCGACAAGGTCGCGCTCTGGGATTGGCGTTTTTCCGGGCCCATCGTCCGGCTCTCTCCCCGCTGATGAAGCGGTGGGATCGAAATCCCAGCACCCCTGTGGGTTGAAAAATGGGCCAGCCCTGACTCAAATGAAAGTCAGTAAGGAAACGGGTGCTGAAAACTTGCGCGCAAGCGAAATTAACATGCGGTTGTTGGTCGTCAGCGCGCGAATATTTTAGGAGCGACAAGGGGCGGCAATGAGGTTGCGTGATCCCTATCATCAGGCGCTTGCGGCTCTTTCAGAGTTCGCTGGTGAAGGCCGGTTCGGCTCGGGCATGCCCCTGGTCATCACGCGCCTGGCTGAGGAACTGAGGTTGAGCCCTACGCCCGTCCGGGAGGCGTTGGCGCGGCTCGCCGGCGAGGGGATCATCGAGCACTGGCCCGGTCGGGGCTATTTCGCGCTGAGCCTGGGGGCGACCGACATCGCCGAGCTTTATGATTATCACCAACGCCTTGTGCTGTGGGCTATCGACCTGCCGATCGTGGCCACTATCGAGCGGCCGGACATGGGGGAAGCATCCCCGGGCGGCCGTCTGGAGCAGGTCTTCGCCAGGGTGACGGCAAGGTCGGGAAACCGAGTCCTTAACCGCGCCTATCGCCTGGCGGCGGCGCGGCTCCGACCGATCCGCCTTGTGGAGGCGGTGGCGGCTCCCCTCGCGCCCGAAGTGGCGGATCGCCTCGAAGGCCTTTTAGAAGACAATTGCATCCTTGAGTTCAAGGCCGCTGCGGTTCGATATCATGAAGGACGAATTCGACTGGCGGGCAGCATCGCCGGAGCCATGAGGCGATCAGAGCAAAGTATAGATTGAATATAGCTTTCAAATAGAGAGGCGACGGCGCTCCCTGATGACGCCGATGCATTTCGCGTCGGCTCCAGGAGGTACTGTCATGTTGAAGACCCTGTCCGGCCTGATCCGCCTTGGATCGGCCGTCGTCCATACCCGCGCCGAGACCGGCACCGAGAAGGAAGAGCTCAATCCGGTGTTTCATTACGACGATATCGGCGCACGCGTCGACGTGGTTCGTCTCGGCGTCGCCGGGCGGGAAACCCGCGCGGACTCCCCGGACGGCTTTCTCGAACTGATCCCGGTCCAGCGCTGGGAAATGGGCGGCGCGAGCCGCTGAACGGCCGAGGACGTCGCCCGACGGGCGGCGTCCTCACGGTCGCCGGGAGATGAATATGACCCCTGTGCTGAGGGCCGGCGTTCATGCCGCCGTGGTCGGCGACGCCCTGATACTGCTCGACCTGGAGAAGGACGACTATCTCTGCCTTCCGGGCGCGGGCGGCGCGGTGACGACCGGCGAGGGCGGCGCTTTGCAGGTCGAGGACGCGGGCGTCTTCGGGGTCCTGGATGCGGCGGGTCTGTTGGGGCCGGGTCCGGTCATGCCGGGCAAGCCCCTGCCTGAACGGCCCCTGGTCTCTGTCATTCATGAATCGGCGGGACGTCCGCCCACGCTACCGATGTGGCTGGATGGCCTGAAGGCCGCGTTCGCGGTGCGGAAGGCCCGCAAGAGCGCCGGGGTGAAGGACTATCTGACACTGGCCGGAGGGCCGGATGGCGACCGGAGTCTGGCCCGCGTCGCCGAGGCGGCGCGCGTCTTCTGGCGCATGGCGCCCTGGCTGCCGATCGAGGGCGAGTGCCTTATCAGGTCGGCCCTTCTGATGCGTTTCCTTCAGCGGCGCGGCCTTGAAGCCGACTGGGTCTTCGGCGTCCGCCTTTGGCCCTTTACGGCTCACTGCTGGGTGCAACTGGACGGCGTCTGTCTCAATGACGACGTCGAACGCCTGACCTCCTACACGCCGATCTACTGCCGATGAAACCTTCGGATCGCGGCTATATAGTCATCCAGTCGGATCGCATGGATCCGGTGGATAGGGCTGTGCTCGATGCCGGGCGTCGCGGCCTCGAGCAGGCGGGCTGGCGGTCTGTCCTGGCGCTCGACGGCCTGGAAGTCTTCGTCGGCCCCGGACGGACGCCCCGGGTGCGTCAGATTCATCGCTGCTGCATCCTGATCGGCGAGTACCGGCCTCATGGCCAGGCCTTGTCGTCCCTGGTCGGGGGCAGTCGCACCCCCCGGGGGCTGGCGCGGGCGGCGGTCGACGGCGGATCGGGGCGATATATTCTGGTCTGGCGCACGGAAGCAGGGGAACTGGCAGTCCTGCGCGATCCCGGGGGCGCGATGGACTGCATGGTCTGGAACCGGGGCGGACTGAGGCTGGCCGCCGACCAGCCGCCGCCAGAGGCGGACATCCTCCTTTCGGACAGTCTGGCGATCGACTGGGAATGTCTTGGCGAGATCGTCGATCAGCCCGGGCTGGTGAGCGAACAGCCGCCGCTGCACGGCCTGACCGCAGTCGCGCCGGGAGAGTTCGCCCTGATGACCGGCCACCCTCTTCGGGAAGCGGTGTGGACCCCGGCCGATATTTGGCGGAAGCGTCGTTCCGATCCCTCGCCCGGCGCGCTGCGGTCCGTGGTGGACGCGGCGGTGGCGGCAGAGACCGGGAGTCATGAGCGACTGGTCGGGGAAATGTCCGGCGGACTGGATTCCGCCATCGTCTCCAGCAGCCTCGCCGCGTCAGGCGGAGCAGCGCGATCTCGTTTCATCAACTACTACGGCGACCGCGCGGAGGGTGACGAGCGGATCTACGCCGAGGCCAACGCCCGTAAGAACCGGCTTTCGCTTGAGACGGCGAAGAAACCCGTCGCAGCGATCACACCCGAACTGCTGGCGCCCCTGGGGTGGGGACTGCGTCCGTCCTTGCACGGGGTTGATGTCGCCTATGATCGGGATATGGCGGATCGCCTGGCGGCCGCGGGCGCGACGGGCCTTCTGACCGGTCAGGGCGGGGACGCCGTCTTCTTCCAGGCCCCGGATGCCAGGGTGGTCGTCGATCGCCGTCGCCGCAGGGGATGGCGGGGGCTCGAGCCCGGCTACTGGGCCGAGGTCGGTCGGTGGACGCGACATTCGGTCTGGTCGGTCGCGGGGCTGGCGCTTGGACCCTCCCGCATTCCACCGGCTGCGGGGCGACGCCATCCCTGGCTGGAGGACTGCGACGACCTTCCGCCCGCCAAGCGCGGCCAGATCCTGCGTCTGGTCAACTGCCAGCTCTTCCACGGAGACTGTCTGCGGGCGCGAGCGGCGGATCTTATCCATCCCCTGCTGGGTCAGTCCGTCATGGAGCATGTCCTCGGCGTGCCGTCGGATCTGTTGCTGGCCGGAGTCCGGGATCGCGGACTGGCGCGCCTGGCCTTCGCTGAGCGCCTGCCTGACCTGATCACCCGACGTCGGGACAAGGGGGATCTGAGCGCCTTCTACGGCCAGGTGGTCCTGTCGAGCCTTCCCTCTCTCCGGCCCTTTCTTCTAGAGGGCCGGCTTGTGGAACAGAGCCTGCTGGATCGGGCCAGGCTCGAGCAGGATCTGGCGCCGGACCGCCTGATGTGGGCGCCCGGGGGCAATCGCCCGCTACTGCTCGCGGTGCTGGAAGTCTGGGCACGACACTGGGGCGAACGGATCGAGCGGCGGAACCGGGCGGAACAGGATCGCCTGGCCGATGGGCAGGATCATCCGGCCCTGGGGTAGAGGGGGGGCGAGCTTCTGAAGCCCGGCTTCCGGTCTCGAGCAGTTGCTTAACGTCATGGTGGTCGCGGGGTGCGGATTTTCAAACCGGATGAAGGTTTGAAATCTGCCCGGTTTGCCAGGTCAGGCTTTCTGATTTTGACCACTCTCAAACCAGGCGGCTTCCATCCCGCGACAACCCCCTGAAAGGCCTAAGATTACGGAGATGGAGGGCCTAGGTATCGAGCGAGCCAGTCGAGGATTCTGGCGTGCAGGTCCCTGAGGTTGCCGGGGCTGGCGTAGGTGTGGCCCTCGCCGAAATAGGTCAGGAGACCGGCTTCCCGGTTGCGACGGTAGAGGGCGCTGAAGAGGGTGCTCATGCGCTGGTTGTCGAGATCGGACTCGATCAGAAGGGCCGGCGTGCGAATGGCTTCGGCCTTGTAGAGGGGGCTGGCCTCGACATAGGCCTCCGGCGCCGCTGCGAAGTCGCCGATAGAAGCCTGTCCGGTCTCGCCCCACCCGATCAACTGTCCGACGGGAACGCCCTCCTCGGGCGCGACCCTGAAGAAGGGCGGAAGCTGCAGGGACAGGCTCAGATCAGGATATCCATTTGAGGCGATGACCGCGCTGAACCGGTCGCTCTGGGTCACGGCGCTGAGAACGCCGTAGCCGCCGAAGCTGTGACCGATCAGGGCGACACGGCCGGGATCGACGAGCCCGAGGTCGCCGGCGGCGTCCACCGCGACCAGGATCCGGTCCGCGATCCCCGCGGCCGGCTGGCGTTCCCCGGGCGCGAGCGGGAGGCTGACGATGAGGACGGCGTAGCCCGCCCCCGCGATCACGGCCGGATTGTTCTGCATCCGGGTTCCCCCGGGGAGGAGCGCCGACGGCGCCGAACGTGGGGCTGTTCCGGGATAGACCTCGACCACGACGGGCAGACGCTCCCCCGGCGCCGTGCCGGGCGGCAGGAGAAGCCAGCTTGTCAGGGCCTCGCCGGCCGGACCCGGATGAGGCACGGGCACGACGCGCCCCCAGTCGATATCCGACCACCCCTCATTGAGCGCGACGAGAGGTTTGATCGCCTTAGTGGACCGGAGTCGCACCTCGCTTTCGCCTTGGCTGGTGTGGCGGGTGACAAGGAAGTCGGCGTGCGGACTGGCCGCGAGGACCACCTCTTCGGAGTTCAGGGGCGTCAGGCAGGCGGGCGTCCCTGAGAGGCGTGACAGACAGGCCTGATCGACAAGGGTGCGTTGGCCCATATCCCGGGGCGAGGGATTCCACCGCGCCGGATTGCCCATGTCGTGGGTCTGCCCCTGGTCGCGAAGCTGTCCCCGCGCCAGCAGCGGTCCGTCCGACGTGAAACCATGGACCCCGTCGGCGCGCTGGATGGCGGCGCGCCCGTGGAACTCCACGATCCGTTCCGAGGGCTCTTTGACAGGAATGGCCGATGAGGCTGAGCCGGGGGTCACCCAGACCCGGGCGCCGTCAGCGGTCCGGGCCTGAACGATCGGCCGGCGGCCGTCCCAGCTGGCAAGGGGAATGGCCACGCCGTCCCAGGTGCGCTGTATCCAGGGTTTCAGCGGGCGGAGATCAAGGGGGCGGGCGCGTCCGTTCGAGGACACCGTCCAGAACTGACCGTCCTCGTCGAAGTCGCCGCCGGGAGGGCGGCCGAAGACGATGAAGGCGTCGGAAGCGGACGACCAGGTCAGGAGATACATGGCCAGGTCCTGGTCGGGCAGCGGGCTGCGCACGACGCCGGTGTCGAGTTCCACCAGGCTCAGTCGTCTCCGGCGGATAGGGTCGCCGACCCGGACCGGTCGATCTGGTCGGGGCTGAAGATCCTCGGCGTCTTCCAGCAGTGCGGCGTGGACGCCGTCAGGCGAGAGTCTGAGATCGAACCACTCCCCGCGGGCCAGCAGCCGCGGTGCACCGGTGATGACGTCCAAAACGATGAGGGTGGAGGGCTCGGCCCGGGTCCGGGACTGCCGGTTCTGACCGCTGGGGATGTAGACCGCGCTCGAGCCATGGCCGCTGGCCGCCGTGCGCCACAGCTGCTCCACGCGTTTCTGGACCTTGAATCCGACACGCATGGCGACGGGCGGATCGTGACGCGGCCGGGCGACGAAGACCATTTCTGTCGGTGATCGCCATGCGACGGTCTGGCCGAACTGGGACATCTCCGGCGTGAAAGGATACCAGGCGGTCTCGCCGGTCTCCAGCGTCAGCACGCCGAGTTGCAGGTCGTCGGCTGTCACCCGGAACACCGCCATGCGGGCTCCGTCGGGCGAGAAGGGACCGGAAAGGTGGCCGGCCTCGTGGCCGGGCGCGGCAAGGCGGATCGGCGCCCTGTCCTGTGCGACGCGATGGACCTCCAGATCGGTCAGCATGGCGTTGACCATGGTGGACAGATCATAGGATCCGGCCTGGTCATAGGGGCGCTGATGCTCGATCGAGACCCAGGCCCCGTCAGGGCTGATGCGGGTCGTTCCGATGTCCTCGTGAGTCAGCAGATCATCGATCGAAAAGGGACGGGGCGTCTGGGCCGCCACCGGCCATGCCGCTGTCGTGGCCAGGGCGAGCGCGAGAAGAGAGCGCCGCATTACCAGGCCTTCGTCAGTTGCAGCGAGACGAAGCGTCCCATCACATTGGCGTTGGCGGCGTCATAGGCCACGCCCTCCGGCGCATCATAGAAGGGCGGGTCGCGGTCGAACAGGTTCTGGACCGTAAATGTGAGACCGGTTCCGGCAAGGAGACCCTGTTCGGGCGTGAAGCGGACCGCGAGGTCGGCGGTCGTCCACGACCCGATGCGCTTCCCGCTGAGGTCGCGATAGGAATTGACGAAATTGACCGAGGGCGAGACGGACCAGGGGCCGCGCGACCATGAGGCTGAGCCCCGGCCGCGCAGGCCGACCGGGAAATTGGGCCGGTCGAGCTGGGAGACGTTCGGGGCGTTGGGCGTCGGCCTGGCGTCGAACCGTTCGAGCCAGGTCAGGTTGAGGCCGAGGTCGAAGGCGTCCGCTCCGCGGGAGAGGCCGTAGTCGATGTTGAGGTCGGCGCCCTGGACCAGGACGCTCGTCGTATTGACGTAGCGGGCGTCGACGATGGCGCCGTAAGACGAGGCGGGGAACTGGTCGCGTAGTCCGGTCGTGGGCAGGTCGAGGATGGCCTGGATCGCAGCGAGGTCCTCGCTGTTGGCAGGGTTCAGAGTTCTGACGAAGGGCGCGAGGGAAGGATCGCTCAGCGCCGTCAGGATGCTCTCGCGGGCCGGCTGGCCGATCCGGTTCTGGAAGTCGGTCCTGAAACCGTTCACCCCGACGCGCAGGCCGGGAAGGCGGTCGGGGCGGATCTCGAAGCCGAGCGTCCAGGTGTCGGCCTCTTCCGGCTGAAGGTCAGGATTGCCGCCGTAGAGGATCATGGACAGGATCTGCTGCGAGCCGCGCGGGAGGATCGAGGGACTGGCGCTGGGCGCGTCGTGAACCTCGCGCAGGGCGGGTGCCCGGAACGAGCGGCCGTAGTTGGCTTTGAGGCGCAGCGTATCGACAGGATCCCAGACGATCCCGATCTTGGGACTGGTGGTCTGGCCGACGTCGGCATAGTCCTCGAACCGGGCCGCGAGCGAGAGCTCGAGCCGTTCAAAGCCAGCACGACGGTTATTGGCGGCGAAGAGAGGGACGCGGACCTCGCCGAAGGCCGCCGCCACCTGTCTTTCCGTCCTGACCGCGGCGCCGATTGTGGGGGCGAGACCGCTGCTGAAGCCGGTGGACTGCCGCTTGAAGGTCTCCTCGCGGAAGGAAAGGCCCGTCGCCAACCGGAGCGGCCCGCCCGGAAGCTCCAGGAGAGCACCGGAAATCTGGACATTCGCCGATGCGACGCCCGTCCGGCTGTAGGCGCGCGAGTAGCCCGAACTGATGAAGTCGAGAACGGCGGCCGTATTCACCGCCTCGTCGCCGAAGGGGTTCAGGTATCCGTCCCGCGAGGGGCTGAAAGACGTGGCGGGATTGTCGGCGATCGCCCCGAGCGCTTCGCGCAGATAGGTGGACTGAAGCGCTCCGGAAGAGCCCGTCCGGCTCTCCTCCGAGGCGTAGGCGACATAGGCGTCGATCCGCCAGTCCCGGGGCAGGTCGAGGGCCCCGCCCAGGCTGGCGCCCAGGCTCTCGACCTCGCCGAAGATGCGCGGCGGAGCAATCTGACCCTGGAAGGAATAGGCGATGGTGTGCGAGCGCGCGCCCGTCGGCGAGACGAAAAAGGGGTTGGCGTCGGTCACCGTCAGCAGGGTGCTGATCGGAAAGGAATGGGTTTCATAGTTGCGCTTGCCGTACCGGGCGTCGGCCGTGACCTCGAGCCGGTCGCTGAGGCCCTGGCGCCAGAGGGCGTAGCCGCTGTGTCGGGTTTGCCGCGGCAGGACGTTGATGCCGGCGCGCAGGTTTTCGAGATTGACTTGCCCGGGCAGGAAGTCGCCGGGCTGAAGTTCGACCCCTGACTGTCCCGGTGGGATGGCCCAGGCCGGCACATAGCCGCCCGACGCAGGATCGAAAGCGACGATGTTTCCCGGGTTGCTGTAGAACTGACGGCGATCGGACCCGCCGCGCCATCGGAGGTCGGAGTCGCTCGCCAGCCGCCTTTCCGTTCCTGAAAGGGCCTCGCGATCGTTGTACTCATAGGTGAGCAGGGCGTTCCCGCTGCTCCAACGACGGCCGAAGGTCTGGCCGAATTGGTACTCTCCGCTGGCTCCGTCGCTGGTGTTGCCGACCCGGATCCGGGTTTCCGCGCCGTCGTAATCGTCCCGCAGGATGATGTTGACCACGCCGCCCACGGCGTCGGCGCCATAGAGGGCCGAGGCGCCGTCGAGGAGGACGTCGACCCGCTTGATCGCGGCGGTCGGAATGGAGGAGACATCGGCGAAATCGCCCTTGGAGCCCGTGCCCGCCATGCGACGGCCGTTGATCAGCACAAGGGTGGCGTCGCTGCCAAGCCCGCGAAGATTGACGCCGTTGGCGTAGGTCGAGTTGGTTCCCGAGCGATCCCCGCCGTTGTTCAGGGCCGCTTCATTGGCGGTTCCACCGAAGTTCTGCGGCAGGGCGGCGAGGAGCTGGGCCACGGTGGCGCGGCCTTCACGGTCCATCTGGTCGCGGTCGATGGTGATTACAGGAGAGGGGCCGTCGCCCACGCCGCGGATCAGGCTGCCAGTAACGACGACGTCGTCCACCACCGTCAGTTCCTGGTCGTCGAGGACTTCGGCGCGCGCCGCCGGGTCGAAAAGGACATAGACGTTGGGCCGGGTCCGACGGAAGCTGAGCCCGGTATCACGCAGAAGGGCGGCCAGGCCAGCTTCGGCACCATACACGCCTTGTAGGCCCGGCGAGGTCCGACCTTCAACCAGGGCCGCCGGATAGAGGATCTGGAGCCGGCTCTGTTCGATGAAGACGGTCAGACTCCGGGCGAGCGGGCCAGCCGGCGCATCATAGCGTCGTACAGCCTCCGCGCCTTGGGCCCAGGCCGGCGCAGCGCATAAAATGAGCGCCGTTGAGAGTGCAGTCGTCCCCAAACCGATACGCATGATCTTCCCCGTTTTCTTCCCCCCACTCGATGCGGGACGGGCATAGACGCCGGGAAGGCGCGGACCCCCTAAGTCCGCGGACAGATTATTTCGTCAGGGCTGCGGTGCCTCGAGAATAATGCCGCCGTCGGCGCTTCTCACGGCGGTCACGCCGTAGAGATCTGACAGGGCGGCGATGAAGGCTTCCGTGTCGCCCGTGTCGAAGGCGCCGCTGACCGGGATGTGCGCGATGCCGGCGTCCTTGAGTTCGATCCTGCGAGTGCTGTAGCGGCTGACCTCGGCGACGGCTTCGCGGATCGGAGTACCGGTGAAGGTGAGACGACCCGTGGTCCAGCTGGTTTCCCGCGAGGCGTCGACCTGGCGGACTTCGGGGCGACGCTGGGCGGTGACGACCTGCTGACCCGGCGCCAGGGACCAGGCCGGCTTCGGCGTGTCTGAGGTTCCTACGTCGACGCGCCCCTCGATCAGAGTGACGCGCGCGCCCTGACCCAGTTTGCGGACGTCGAACTGTGTGCCGACGGCCGTGACGATGGTGTCGCCGGCGGTGACCACGAATGGCCTGCGAGGATCGCCCTCGACGTCGAAGAAGGCCTGACCTGAGACCAGGGTCACGGATCTGCGGTGGGCGCGTAGACGAACATCCATGCGGCTATTGGTG
Organism: Brevundimonas sp. MYb52; assembly: GCF_002979535.1. Lineage (GTDB taxonomy): Bacteria > Pseudomonadota > Alphaproteobacteria > Caulobacterales > Caulobacteraceae > Brevundimonas. The sequence goes on from NZ_PCPB01000001.1 coordinate 163,761, forward strand.
TCGAGGATGACTTTCGAGCCGTCCGCCAGGCGAAGCGTGTGCTGCTCGCCGACGGCGGTGGCGTAGCTGAGCGGGCGGTTCAGCGTCCAGGTCCCGATCAGAGCCAGGGCGGCGAGCGCCGCCGCTCCAGCTGCGAGCGGTTTCCAAAGTCGCGATACCATATGGCGCGCTCGCACCTGGGACGGCGCCTGGCCGAGGGCCTCCGCCGTGAGGGCGGCGATGTCCGGGTCGTCTACAAGCGCCCGGCTTGCATTCCACATCTTCTCGACCCGCTCATAGGCGTGTGCGTTGTCCGGGTCCTTGCGCCAGGCGAAGAAGTCCTGGACGTCCGATGTGGACACCCGCGTCTGGCCAAGCCGGGCGAACCAGGCCGCAGCTTCCCGCCGTCGAATGTCCCCTTCGTTTTCGACCGCCATCCTGCCTATCCGTCCAACTGCGCGACGCAGTGCTGCAACGCCTTCGACATGCGCCACTCAACCGCCTTGACGCTCAGCCCGCGAGCGGCGGCGATTTCAGGATAACTCATACCGGCAAAACGGCTCAGGACGAAAACTTCACGGTAGAGAGCCGGCATAGTCAGCACGACCTGCTTCATCATCAGGATCTCAGCCTGACTGGCCGCTTCGCTGAGTTCGGCGCCTTCGGTGATCGGTTCGGACGGGCCGCGCCTCTTGCGACGGCGGCTTTCGTCGCGAACCACGTTCATGGCGATCCGTAACAGGAAGGCTCGAGGGTGCCGGATCTGGTCGGCAGAATAGGGGGCGGCTCGAAGGTAGGTCTCCTGGACCGCGTCCGCAGCCTGTTCCGGATCGACGTGCGCCCGCAACCGGCCGTTGAGCCACCGCGCATACTGGCGGTAGAGGGCGTTCAGGCCCTCCAGCGCGTCACCTTTCAATTCGTTGGCGTCGCTCACGTCGATCTCCCGCCTCAAGGGCGGGCCGGGAATCCCGTACACCGAGTCAGCCGTGATCATCCGGGCGCAAGGCCTTCGCCCTGCGCCGCGTACGACGACAGCTACGCGCTTCCGCGTTTCTGAACCTGAGTCCGTAAAGGGGATTCCAAGCCCCTGCCGACGCTAAGGTCGACGTCGCAGAATGAATCAAACCGAATCCGGACGCAAGGCGAGGGGTCGGGCGTTGGAATTCTCGCGGAACGAGACCCGCTATTTGCCAACGGAGCGCCGCCTTGCCCCAAAGGGCCCCCGGCTCAAGCTCCGCGCCTGTTTCGCGGCGCCCGACCGCCCAGTCCTAGGCTGACGTCGTTCTAGGTTCAACCGGTGCGTAGGGGTGAAGACCTGCAGAGAAGTTGCGGTCAGACCGCAACTCTAAGGCGTAGAGAATCACCGTTTCTGACGTGTACGGACGATGCCAGCAGCTTGTGGAGGGAGGAATGAACGCCAACCTGAACAGCGAAGGCGGCTGGTGCGCTAAGCCCGACCTTAGCCCGCGTGAACTGGATTGCCTCAGATGGGCGAGCCAGGGCAAGAGTTCGACCGACATCGGGGCGATCCTGGGACTGTCGGCCCGAACGGTCGACAGCTACCTCGAGAAGGCGGCTTCCAAACTGGGGGTTCGAACGCGCATTGAAGCGGTCGTGGTCGGCGTGAGGCGAGGCCTTATCGCCGTGGATTGAGGGGAGGGAGCGGGCCAGGAACTTCTTTACGGAAGCCCGGGGTTTCGGTTCTTGCCGCCGCCGACGTCGAAGCGTCCCCTGGCTCAAAGCAATGACCTATCCGTTCCGGAACCCGCCGCCGTAACATTAGCCTTGGATGCTCGCTTCTGGCGAGTCTGAGGCACCAATGCTCCAGCCCTTCGACTGAACGCTAGTGAGCTCGGGCCAAGTCTGCGCGGTCGGGATACCGTGAAGTCCGGAACGCTGAGATGCCGTCGCGCCCGCTCGCGGCGCGCCGATGACACTGCCTGACTGGGGACAGTAAGCTTCGGAATGGCAAGCCGGACTCGCCGCTCTAGAAGTGGAACGTGTGGGTGCGGACGAGCTCGCCTCGGCGATACTCCTCAACGCCGGCTTCGCCGCTACGATTATCTAGCTCTATCAGCAGACCCACCTCGTACCCGCAGACGTGCTCGGGAAGTGTCTTTCCGTCCGCGCTCCACACGCCATCGTACGACGAGCGTGTCAGGGCAATCAAACGTCTGCGATCCGAGTCTTTCGCCTGGGCTGAGTGAACGGTTTTTTTCATCTCGACCGCGATGAGATTGTCCTTCCCAGGGATTTCTCCCCGGCTATGGACGATTAGATCGCAAGTGATGCTCATGATCTGAAGCTGATCGTCCATCAGCGTTTTGACTTGGCCTCCCTGCTTCCGATTGTATTCGGTGTCTGCGTAGTAGCCACCCCAGCCAGGTCGATTGAGCTCGCTTATGAGTTCGTGGGCGAGGTGGGCGCACAGATTCCGCTCGCTTACGTCATTGCGGATGCTTTGAGCTTCCCGCTTCAAGAATCTCCGGAACGCTAGGTCGAAGCCTTCCCAAAGCGCCTCCGGAGTCGGCGGCCCAAGATTTTCACGCATTTCACCCGACAAGCTCTAGACCTTCCCATGTCTCGCTAGGGCGTCATCTGCCGCTCTTGGGCTGCGCAGTTCAAGGTCTGCTTCGACAGTGGACACTAGGGCATTCCTCGGCGCCGCGCTCCAAGCGCGTGGCCGCTAGCTTCGCCCTCAGACGAGCGCGTAGAACTGGTGATGCGGCCATTGCCGATCGCGGAAGTGGGTAAAGCCTCCGCCGCATCTCGGCCGCAGGGTAGCGCGGCACGATTTCATCGCTGCCTGGTCGGAAGCGTCCGGAGTTCACTGTCCGCTCGGAAAAGAGCGGAGCAAGTCGCGCGCGAGAGAGAGAGAGAGGGAGACTCAAGAAATGATATTTAATCAGTTTACATAACTGATTTTATTTGCGCAGATGTCGTCCCTGGGAGGATCGCAATGAGCTTAGGAAATCGCGTGCGGATGGCGCGGCATCAGCGGGACTGGTCACAGTCCGATTTGGCCGATCGCGTGGGCACATCGCAGACCTGCGTCCATAACTGGGAGGCCGACAACACCTATCCCCGGCCGGCGAACCTGCAGGCGCTAGCTAGCGCGCTCGGCGTGCCGATCCTCTTTCTGGAGGAAGGGGAGGGCGGCATATCCATGGGGCAGACGGTCGACGAGATCCTGGCTGCGGCAAAGATCGAGCTCGCTCGGGTGCTTAAGACCAAACCCGGCAAGATCAAACTCAGCATGCGGGTGGAGTCGTGACCGCAGGCTTCGCATTCAATCTTCGTCATCGGTACTAGGAGCCAAGCATGGGAGACGTCGTTCAGTTTCGGGGGCGCCGGCTGGAAGCCAATCGCGCCGGGCGCGTACCGATCACGGTATGGGTCATCGACGACCATCAGCCGGAGCGCACGCGTTGGAGCGCTCAACTCGAGATCACGTACGCTGCCGGTTTCCGAGCGCTCAAAGGCTTCACGGACAAGAAGGCGCGCAGAGGCGGACGTCATAGGTTCAGCTGTTCGCCGGACCGCCTCAACGACTTTATCTGGGCTGTCGAACCACTGATCGAAGCCGAGAGGATCGGGGTCGAGGTCTCCGGCAAACGCGTGCGCGCGCGCTTGCGTCGAAAGCGGGCATAAGAGACGGGACTGCTCCGGTCTAAGTAGAACCGACAGCCCCTAGGGCAAGGACTTCTCAGGGCGTCGTCCGGCGAAGACGGCTGCCTGCAGCCCGCTGATGATGCGTCCTGCTTTGCGGAGCCTCGGCTCCGAGGCCGAAATGGGTTCGTCCAACTCCGTCCGCGCTTGCGTGATCACGGCTGTGGATTTGCCGGATCCGATGAGGTCGAGCCTGCTCAAACGTCCGTCCGCCGCGAGAAAACGGCGGTAGGCTCGCCGCCGGTAAAGCTTACGGATCGCAAAGTAGGGTACGACGGATCCATCCGGACGCCGCTTCTTTGACGCGCTCCCATTCGGCCTTCAGGACCCACTGTGCTTGGCGCCGACGACCGCCGTCTGCGCTGCTTTGCGATCCTAACATTGGGCCACGCCCACAGCACGCGTGCAGTGCGGTCGACGGAACTCCGCCTGTTAAATGGGCGGCCGGCGGGCCTATTCGTGCAGAATTTCCTCCGGACGTCTTCGCGCCTTCATCGCCTCGAAGTCGGCGTCCAAGGCTTCGAGAAAAGACAGCACCGAAGGATGGCCGGCCTCCTCGGCCAGGACGAAGGTGTTTTCAGCGACCGAATCGCCAGCAACGAGAAGGACAGGATACTCATCTTCGATGACTTCGCGTTGGACCGGTTCCGAAAAATAGCTTGTTGTGACGAACACGCCGAACCAGCCGCGTTTGAGCCTGGCGACTGTGCGCGCGATGTCTTTGCCGTCCACGCCCGACGTCGGCGCGATGCATTTCGCTTGGCCGTAGACGATCTGGCGCACAGCTCCGAACCCCTGGCCGATATCCAAACGAGCGATGAAGTCGGCCCCGCCGTCTCCGCTTCCCGGTGTGATCCAACCCTCGGTGAACCGCCCGGAGACGCCGCTGAGGAGCCGGCGTGTGATCGCGTAGGCCAGACCCTCGAACCTGGCTTTTCGCCCCTCATAGTATTCGTATACCTGCTGAAGGATCTTGGCGTTGCGCGAACCGGGCTCGGGCATCTGCTCTCGGGGCTTCACCACCCGAAGTTTCGATGAATGTCGTCGGTTACGCGGGATCGCCGACGGGCCGTTCGCGATCCAGTTTCGCCACGCGGCAGGTGCGAGAGCTTGTGTCTGTGCCGTTGTCAGACTCGGATCCCGGCGGGCATTGATCCAGCCCCAGTCGAACAACTCGTGCTCCGCCGATTGTGCCAGGACGGCGAAGTCGTAGACATAGTTCGCGAAAGACGCATTCCGGCGTGGATCGAACTGTGTGAGGCGCTCAACCCGCTCTATGACGCCGTACCCCTGGAAAGTGAGATAGCCCTTCTGGACGCCGTTCACTGTCGTTCGGCGATAAAAGACGATCGGGGTTGCTGCGGCCCGTTCTGCTGGCTCGATCGCGGAATGCACCGCGTAGGCTTCCAGAAGCGCCTTATTACCGGGAGCCGTGGCCGGATCCTGCCCCGGCGTCTTGGCGTCTCCGAAATAGCGGATGTGCCCGTTGTCGGCATCGAACACGTCATGCCAGGGGGTCTGGACCGATCCGACGCGATGAGGGCTGCTGGAAATCAGTATCGCCGGCCGGCGAAGGCCAGCTACCGTCTTCAGCGAAGCGATCGGGTTGATCCCGCGCTCGAGCAAGGCGCGGGGGCTTCCCTCAAGGTGGGTGGCGTGGAGATAGTTCACGAACCCGTCCACGGCGGGTGTCTCCGGACCTATGCGGTTCGAGTATCTTAGGATCTGCCGGATCTGAAAGTGCGCCAATGCGGGAACCTGTTCGCCGATTCTAACTCATGAACCCCGACTCTAAACGTCTACGAGCCTGGGGCGATAAGCTGCACGGTTGCGCGGCGAACACGAATCCGCAACGGTGCGTTGTGCAAGGCGGGCGGGCTTTCAGTGTTCCTAAACAGCGGATCAGTTCATGCTGCGACCTGCAACTTCGGGGCCGCTTGACACAATGATCGACCAGATTTCGTTTCAGACCGCGGCTCGAACGGTCGATCACCTCGGGCGGGAGCAGATCGCTGACGCCCCGACGGCCGTCTCGGAGCTCTGGAAGAATGCCTTCGACGCCTATGCGACGGACGTTGAACTGAACGTCTACGACGGTTCCGATCCCGTCGCCGCACTTCTCGACAACGGCCACGGTATGAACCGTGAGGATTTCGTGTCGCGCTGGCTCGTCGTGGGCACTCAGTCGAAAATCACCGCCGACACGACCAGCGCTGACGACCGGAACGGTCTGCGTCCCCGCCCGAGGCAGGGACAAAAGGGCATCGGGCGTTTGTCCTGCGCCAATCTCGGACCGCTGCTTCTGTTCGTATCGAAGCGCCGCAATCAGAAAATCGTCGCAGCCCTCGTCGACTGGAGACTTTTCGAGAACCCCTTTCTGACCTTGGGAGATATCCGTCTTCCGGTGACCGAGTTGGACAGCCTGCACGAACTGCTTCCGCAGCTTCCGGAGCTCGCTCGCCAACTTCTCCGCAACGTCGACGGGGACGGCGACGAGAACTATTCCAAGCGGGTGATCGCAGCCTGGTCATCATTCGACGCGCTTCACACCGCTGAGGTCAGAGACGGCTCCGCCGTGCGCGAAACCGCTCCGGCAGAAGCGATCCGTAGAGACCTGGCGCGGCTGCCTTTCAATGAACGGCACCTTGCCCAATGGCAGGTTTGGACCGGAGAGGCGGAACACGGAACGGCGCTCATCGTCGGCGGATTGACCCACGATCTCGCCGTGCATGTCCAGCATCAGATCCTGTCTCCCATCGGCCAGGACGCCAAAGATCGCCTGATCCAGACGCTCTCCAGCTTCGTCGATCCCTTCTATGACCCCTCATCCCATGAGCTGAACGCTGTCGATCCGCACTTTCACTACGCGGTGCGGACCTGGCGAGGAGATCGTTCGGAGTTGCTCCTGGGCACTGACAAGCAGTTTTCGTTGCGCGACATCGAGCCCTTGGAGCATCGGATCGAGGGGCGGTTGGGACCCGACGGCGTATTCCGGGGACGGGTGAAAGCCTTCGGTGAATGGCAGGAAGCCCGATGTGAGATCCGCCCGCCAGCCGACCTTCGGATCGGGGGACGCGCGGACGCCTACGTCGGTCCGATCGACATCGTCATCGCGTCGATGGAGTTCAGCAGCGCTAACACCACCCACACCCAGCAGGAGTTTACACGGTTCACGGACCTCGCGAAACGGTTCGCCGGGCTGATGATGTTCAGGGACGGCTTGAGGGTCATGCCGTTCGGCCGACCCGACAACGACTTCTTCGAGATCGAATCACGGCGCACCAAGAGCGCGGGCCGAGAGTTTTGGAACCACCGCCAGATGTTCGGCCGACTGGCGATCAGCCGGTATCAGAACCCCAATCTGAAGGATAAGGCAGGGCGCGAGGGACTGCTCGACAACACGGCCGCCAAGACGCTTAGGCGCTTGATCGAGAACATTCTTATGAAGTCTGCGCGGGAGTATTTCGGCTCCGCGTCGAGGCTGCGGGCTGACCTTCTTCCTGAAATCCGCAACACGAACGCCCGGGAAAAGGCCGCAGCAGCGCGCGAGAAGCTGCGCACGAAACACAGAAAGCAATTTCGCGAACGCCTGATGGCAAACCTGAAAGACGTCCCCAGCCTTGCCGGAGAGGTCCATCGGTTCTGTCGAGAGCTCCGCTTGGATCGCGAGCAGAGCGTGATCAACGCCCAGGTTGCGCTAGAAAGCTTCAACGATAGATTTCTGGAGCTCCACCTCGGGGTGGCGCCCCAGCCTCTGGGTTCTCTGGAAGAGGCTTACGGGGAGTATCGCCGCGAAATGGGTGGAATTCAGTCCGACCTGCGTTCGATCGCGGAGCGGGTTTATACCCACGTGGCGTCAGCGCTCCTGGCGGAGCCCGACGAAATCCTACGTCAGCAGATCCGACGAAACGGCATCCAGGTCAACGCGCGCATTCAAAGCTGGGAGAAGGAGATTCAGACTCTTCAGCGGCTCGAGTACGCCCGCATCGACAAAGTCATCGACGATCGCCGAGCGGCGTTCACGTCTTATGCGGAGGGGCTGCAGCAGCGCTTCGCGGACGGCGAACTCCAGTTGTCCGAGGCTTCAAAGCTCGTTGAAGAACTGCGGGCGAGAATCGATCGTGAGAACATGGAGATTCTGGTTCCGTACATCGGCGCATTGGAAAGCCTGCGCGACAGCATCGACCTTCAGAACCTCGCCACTGCGGGCATGGAAGAGCTGTCCGAGCTCCGCGTCGAACTCGATAGGCTGAACGCGCTGGCGCAACTCGGGATTGCGGTCGAGATCGTCGGCCACGAACTGCAGGACTACGACGACATCATCGGCGCAGGTCTGAGGAGCCTCCCACAAAGCGTGCAGGGCACGACGGCCGTGCGCGATATCACCTTCGGCTACGAGGGCATCACTGATCAGCTGCGGTTCCTGTCGCCGCTTCGCCTGGCAGGCCAACGCGTCGAACGATTGGTAACCGGCGAGGAGATCGTCGACTACGTGGCTAAGTTTTTCGATCTGACCCTGACGCGCAACCGCGTCTCGTTGCAGGCGACCGACGCATTCCTTCGCTTCCGGGTTTTTGACCAGCCGTCGCGATTGCTGCCGGTGTTCGTGAACCTGATCAACAACAGCATCTACTGGGTCGGGACCTCCCCGTCCGATGCGGAACGAACGATCAGGCTCGACGTCAGAGACCAGGTAGTCGTCGTCTCGGACAGTGGACCGGGCGTGGCGGCAGAGGATGTGCCGGATCTGTTCAATCTGTTCTTCACCCGCCGCCCGAGAGGCGGCCGTGGGGTCGGCTTGTATCTGAGCCGCGCCAACCTTTCGGCCGGCGGCCATAGGATCAACTACGTCACGGAGGGGGACCTGCGGTTGCTCGACGGCGCGAATTTCGCCATCGAGTTCAGAGGGGGCGAGTTCGAATGACTGAAGAGGAATACCGGGGGTTTCTCAAGGAGGCCTTCATTCATCCGCTGAGGTCGGTCCTGATCGTGGACGACGACTATCCGACCTTTGAGGACATGCTTGTCGAAGGTGAACCCAAGGGTGCGGCGGCGAAGAAGACGTGGCGCAAGGATCGCGAGCGTATCGGTCAGGTGCTGCAGGCCTTTCGTGATGCCGAGCCGCCGCTGATCGTCGACATTCACGATGGGCACAACGTCGGACAGTCCGACGAGACCAAGGTCGCCAAACATCTGCACCAGTCAGATCTGCTCATCTTGGATTTCTCGCTGAACCGAAACGACCCCGAGGACGGCACGAAAGCCATCGGCATCGTCCGCACGCTGTTCAGCAACGACCATTTCAACCTGGTGGTCGTCCACTCGTCCACCGATCAGACGACCGTGTTCAACGATCTGGTTTTCGGGCTTCTGAAACCGATCGGCGAGATCCTTTCGGACGAAGAGCGGACGGGCGTGACCGTTCGATTGGCCGAGTACGAAGACGACCACCCAACTTACCGCGCCGACGCGCTCAAGACGATCGGCAACGAGCACTACCTGGCGTTCCGTAACAGCGACGCCAAATGGCCGGTCCCCGCAAAAAATAATCCGCCCTCAGTCGGCGGATTCGAGCAGAAGGCGGCGGAAGCTGGCTTCGTCACGAAGCCTGATCAGTTTCTCCTGGCCAAATATCTCTTGGAACTCCGGGAGCGAGCCCTAGGCCCCAAGCTTGGTTCGAAGGTCTATCCCGGACTGGTCTGGTCCAAGAACGGGACTGCTTGGATCCGCTCGGATCTGGGGTTCGTCGCTTTCTCCGACAAACGCCAGAATCGCGATCTGTTGGCGGATCTCGTCCAAGCGCTTGAGAACTGGGGCCCGCCGCCGTCGCGTCTGTTTCTCGCGAAGCTCCGCGCTCAGGTGGATCGGGTCGGAGTCCCCGCCGAGTCCAAGGCGTTGGAGAACCTTCACGTGCTTGCGCGATGGTACAGCGAGCTCCTCGACGCTGATGACGCGGAGCGGGACAGCCGCGTTCAGGACGCTGTAGATCGCCACGCTGACCTATTGTTCAGGCAGGTTTCGCCGGGCGTCGGCACCTTCGCTTCCCGCGTCATCGCGGCCGACAAAATGGACACAGAGCGCGATCATTGCCTCCATTACTTCGGAGTCGACTTCAAGGACGCGGCTCAGGCGGCCCTGGCGACCGACGAGTACAACGCGTTCATCTGCTCAAGAACGCCGTCTCTGCGCCATCTCGAGACCGGCCACGTCTTCGAAGCGGAGGACCGCATCTGGGTCTGCCTGACCCCGATCTGCGATCTCGTTCCGGGCCGAAGGAAGAAAAGCTCCGACCGATTCGGAAAGATGGACGGCATTCTACCCTTCATGGCCGTACGCCTTCACCCGATCGGCGCACTCAAATCGAAACCGACGACCAACCGCTATATCTATTTGAAGTTGGGCGGCCAGTTGAAGGCTTTCGCGCTCGCGCTGAAGGAGGGGGAGAGCCCGCACTGGTTCAATCTCTACGCCCTCAATGAAGGTCGGTTCGAGTCCGGCGAGTTCAGCTACCGTCGCCTCGAGCTGAACGCGCACAACGACCTCGCCCCCAAGAAGGTCAGGGCCAAGATCGTGGGACAACTCCAGTATGAATATGCCCTCAATCTGATGCAGCGGTTGGGGTTCTCGATGAGCCGCGTCGGTCTCGATTTCATCAAGCGGTCGGCCGACGAAGAAGAGTAGCGGGCGACAGGCATCGCCGGAGCGCCCCTTTGTCGGCTTCAGCGGAAGTCCCGGGCCTTGACCTTGATGGCGTCGAGCGAGAGGTCTGGGGTGTAGATGTCGCGGGCTTTATGCGGGAACGGTGCACCCCAGGGATCCGGGAGGTTGCCATGATGGACCTCGTCGCCGCGACCGTGGGGCAGGGGGAAGGTTCCGCAGCTATGGCCGACAGAGGCCAGCAGATCCGATCCGTCGTGGAGTTTGGTCGCGACGATGTGGGCGATGTCGCCCTCGCGTTGGACCTTGCCGTCGACGACGAGCAGACTGGCGGACAACACGACACGGCGGTGCTGCTCGTACAGGCTCGGCCAGATGACGAGGTTCGCCACCCTGGTCTCGTCTTCTATGGTGATGAACATCACCCCCTTGGCGCTGCCGGGCTTCTGACGCACAAGGACCAGCGAGAGCATTTAGGGGGCGAGCCCTGCGCAATCCTCGCTCCACCGTTGGCCTGCAAGGCGATGTTTCCAGTGGTGTTTTTGTGCGCAGTTCGAAGCCTGTATCCGTTTCGCCAATTGGCTTGTCGGTTTACGCAGGGGTACAGGAGCTCGCTTGTTAGTCAGCCGGTTCCTTATTCGGCTCTCGCTCGGAGTGAGGCATTGCAAAGTCAGAGGGACTCGTAAAAAATAGCACAAACCGCGAACACTGTAGCGTTCCCTGCCACCTTCGCGGCGGAATCTAAGATGGAACTCAGCCAGCGTGTAGGCGAAGTGTTCACCGCGCCACCGCGCATTGAGCGGATCGCGGAATTTCTTGCTTTCGTCGAGCGAACCGGAGCTCCGCAGGATTGGCCAGCTCTGACGACCACAAAGCACCCTACGGGCGGTGCCCCCAAGATCCTGGCTCTGTTCTCGATTCCGAGTCGTCTGCGAGGTGGGCTCGAAAGCCGTACGCCGTGTTCGATCTGCTGCGACAGACATCCAAAGTTTTTCGAGGGCTATCTGACCTTCCTGCCGGAGGAAGGCACGCTACGGATGATGGGGAACCGATGCGGCAGACGGTATTTCGATGAGGGCACCTTTCAGGCCCAGGAGCGAGAATTTAACGCGCTCAAGGTCGAGTTGCGCGCTCGTTTGCTCCTTGCTGGCTGCCTCCCCACCGTCGGCCTGCTTTTGCAGGAATGCGACATAATCGGAGATCAGCTGCGCAGCCTGATTGTCCTCAAGGCCGCGGTGGTCGAGGCCCTCGGAGGACAAAGGATCAATGCACTCCTGAAGTCGCGTGAAGGCGATAATTTGATGCACAATCTGCCGACAGAAAGGGCAGATGACCGTGGCAATCGGGTGTGGGAACGGCGAATTGTGGCCTCGGCCCCCGGCGTCGGCGCCTTTGCGCATGCTGTAGGCTTCGTTCAGCAACTGCATCGCAATCGGTTCTTGCTCGAAGGTTTCCTCGCGCCTGTCTTGGCCGGTGGAGCGATTGACATGCTGACAAGACCTCAAGCGATTGCGGCCGCGGAGGCGCTGCGCGCGTTCAACGTCGATCTAACTCGCGCTCGCGTTGTCTTATCCGATTTGCAGAACTTGTTCTCATCGAAGAGTTGCCTAGCCATCTCGGCATGGGGGCAGCATAGCGAGACGAATCAAAAATTCTGGATCGAACGTGAAACGACCGGAATTAAGATCGGCCATGGTCTGAAACCGTTACACTCTGTGCGGCCCGACCACATTGTGGAACTTTCCGCCGAGGTTGCAGCAGCACTCGCATAGCGGAGCGCTATCATGTCCATTCGCGGCCCCTGCGACGCCGGTCAGGTGCAGGGCGCCCTTGCGCCCGTTCAATCTCTCACCGCGGCGCGCAAGCGTTGGGTTTTGATCGCCACGGTTCTGGGCTCCAGCCTGACATTCATCGACGGCTCAGCCTTGGGTGTGGCTTTGCCGGCCATCCAGCGCGATCTCGGAGCAGGTCCGGCCGCAGTCCAGTGGATCTCCAACGCCTATCTTCTGACGCTCGGTGCGCTGGTGCTAATCGGCGGCGCGGCGGGAGACCGGTTCGGCCGCCGCCGGGTTTTTCTGATCGGTGTGGGCGTCTTCGCACTCGCCTCCATGGTCTGCGGTTTGGCACCGACCGTCGAGGTGCTGATTGGCGGCCGAGCCTTGCAGGGCATCGGGGCGGCGCTGCTGACGCCTGGCGCGCTTGCCCTCATTGGTTCGGCCTTCCCGCCGGAGGAGCGCGGCAAAGCTTTCGGCGCCTGGGCGGGCGCCGGAGCCCTTTTCGGGATGGTCGGGCCGCTTGTCGGCGGCTGGCTGTCAGACCATGCAGACTGGCGTTTTATCTTCTGGATCAATGTTCCTCTGGCGGCCCTGACGATGGTCGTCGCCTGGCGCGCCATACCCGAGAGCCGGGATGTCAACGCTCGCGGTCTCGACTGGCGGGGTGCCCTTCTGGCCATGACCGGCCTTGCGGCCCTGACGTGGAGCTTGACCGCTGCGCCGGATCGGGGCTGGGGCGATCGCGCCGTCATCATCGGACTTGTCTATGGAGGCGCGGCCTTGGCTGGCTTCCTGCTGGTCGAGATACGTGAACGCTATCCCATGATGCCGCTCGCCCTGTTCCGGTCGTCGGTCTTCAGCGGCATGAACCTGCTGACCCTGCTGCTCTATTTCGCGCTGGGCGGGGCGATGTTCTTCCTGCCCTTCGACCTGATCCGGGTCCAGGGTTTCAGCGCTACGATGGCAGGGGCGGCCATGTTGCCCTTTGCGGTGATCATGGGCCTCTTCTCGGGGCTGGCGGGACGCCTCGCCGACCGGTTTGGGGCGCGGTTGTCGCTGGCTTTCGGGCCTGCCCTCGCCGGGATCGGTCTGTGCTTGCTGGCCCTGCCTCGGCCAGGCGCGGGCTATGTTGATGGACCTCTGGCGGGAATGACCGTGCTGGCGATCGGCATGACGCTCGCGGTCGGGCCGCTGACTGCGGCGGTCATGGGCGCGGTCGAACCGGCGCGCGCCGGAGTGGCCTCCGGCGTGAACAACGCCGTGGCGCGCATAGCGGGTCTGCTGGCCGTCGCCTTGTTGGGCGCGCTTGTGTCTTCAGTGTTCGTTGATCGGGTGGACGAGCCCGACGCCCGGATGGTGTTTGGAGAGGTGATGGCGGGTGGATCTGTACATTCAGGCGCCGTCGAAGCCTTCCACGCCTCCTTCCGCGTCGTGATGCTGGCCTGTGCGGCTTGCGCAGTAGCGGCCGGAATTGTCGGAGGCCTGACCGGACCGAAGCGGCGCTAGTCACGGCCGGGAGGTCGGTGTTCGGTGTCTGCTCTCAGGCGGCGAAGTAGTGATCGATTGTGGGTGAGACCAGCCCTTCCTTCCGGAAGGTGCTGACAAATCCCCGAAATTCTTCGCCAGCATTTAGGGTCTGGGGGCTCTGCATTCGTCTCTCCACCCGTCGCCTGTAAGGCGATGTTTCCAGTGGAGTTTTTGTGCGCAGTTCGAAGCTTGTCGTTTCCCCGCCGGTTGGCGAACCCGTTCAGAGAAGGAGAGGCCGCCCGCCGCTACCCGTCGTCGTCCATCCCGATGCTTTGTGGGAGGTTCATGATGACCCCCGGGACTTCCACGCCGCACTGGATCTCCAGATCCGCCGGCATGGAGAGAACGCTCATCGCCTGCACCGGGCCATCGTGGTCGCCGGCGGGCTGACAGACCGGACGACCCTCGCGGCCTGGCGGCGGGGACTGAAGGTCCCGCAGACCCCCGCCAGCCTGAAGGTTCTCGATATCATCGAGCATCGCTATCAGTTGGAGGCTGGCTATCTGCGGTCGCGGTTGCAACGGCGTCGCGCGCTCTCCGGCCTGGTTCCGCCCGAGGTGCAGTACGCGGAATCCCGTCGCCTCGCCTGGCACCTGCCGGACGACTTCGATGAAAGATTTGCCGGGGAGCAGGAGGAGATCCTGGCCTGGGTGCGCTCGACTATCCTGTCCGGCGGCACGGCTTATCATCGTTATCATTCAATGGTTTCGAAGCATCGGTTCGCGCTTCGCTTTGACGGAAGCGGACCGTCCGAACTGGCCGCCCCTACACAGCTCAGGGCTGAAATGGACGCCCTCCTGCGGTTCAAGTCGGCGACGCTCACGGACATCGGCTATCAGCGCTCCGGCGTATGGGGCGCGGAGACAGCGGCGCAGCGCGAGGAGCATCTGGCGCTGCTGTTCGGCGCCCTGGCAGCCCTGCCTGATGACGAGGTCAGCGGCTTGGGCGTGCCCCGAGGGGACCTGACCTTCGGGCTGCTCGTCCTGCCCTCGGTCTGGGACTGGTACGTGCAGTGGCGCGAGCGACGCCGGGGCTTCTTCACCGGTTGGGAGAGCGAAATGCTCCTGCTCGGCGCGGCCTTCTCGCGCAGCCAGACAGGGTGGCTGAGGCAGAGCCCGTGGCTGGCGGAGCGGTTGCGTCCCATTCCCGGCGTTGTCGCGCAGGAGGAGATCGATCGAATCTGTGGGGATTGGGACGGCGCCTGCGAGCAGGTGCATCGCCATGCCCTGGCCAGATCCAAGGAGATTGAGCGGGTCGCCAGGGTCCATCGGGATCCGTTCGAGCCCATCCTGCCCATTCTCGAAGCGGCGAGCCCTGTCGGGGAGTATCGCAAGATCACCGAGGAGATCCTGCGCCGCATGCCCGAAGAGAGGCGCTATCCCCGGGCCGCCGCGGAGGCGGTCCGGTCCTTCCTGATGTTGCGATTGGGCCTGCACCTCGGGGTCAGGCAGAAGAACCTGCGGCAACTCCTGCTGCGTCCGCGGGGGAGCGCGCCGACTCCGGAGAGGGAACTGGAGACCCGGCGGTGCGGCGAACTGCGCTGGAGCGAGAGGGAAGGCGGCTGGGAGGTCTTCATTCCCTGCGTGGCCTTCAAGAACTCCGGCTCGGCCTACTTTTCCAAACGCCCGTTCCGGCTTCTGTTGCCGGACCTCGGCGGATTGTATGGCTGGATCGACGCCTATGTGGGACGCCATCGACCGGCCTTGCTGAACGGCTCGCGCGATCCAGGCACCTTCTTCGTCAAGACCGTGAAGACCTCGAGCCGCGACGCTGCCTACAACCAGCACACCTTTTACAGCGCCTGGCGTCAGGTGATCCAGCGCTACGGGATCTACAACCCCTACACGGGGAGGGGGGCGATCCCGGGCCTGCTTCCCCACGGGCCGCACAATGTGAGGGACGTCCTGGCGACCCATGTGCTGAAGCTGACCGGTTCCTACGAGCAGGCCAGCTACGCCATCCAGGACACGCCGGCCACGGTCGCCGACCACTACGGTCGCTTCCTCCCGCAGGACAAGGCGGCGCTGGCGGCCCAGGTCCTGAACCGGGTCTGGGAGGCGGCTTAGATGAGCGGAGGGAGCCGGACGCGAGCGACGTTTTCAAGGGCCAGCCTCAAAAGGGGAATACGCGCCGTGGAGGAGGCCGGCCACACAGTTCATGCGGTCGAGTTCCCACCCGGGGGCGGCTTCACCTTGATCCTTGCCGCCGGAACTGAACAAGCCGAGGTCAATGAATGGGATGTCGCCCTGGGGATCACGGACGCGCAAGGACGCCCCTTGCCCCGGTGAGGCATGGGAGCTTCCCTATCTTCCAGCAACTGACGTCGTCAGGCGAAATAAGTTCCCGTTTTGTTCTTTCGCTGCTAGATGGCGCCTGTGATGGGAACGGAAGCACCTCGCAAGATCATCCATGTGGACATGGACGCCTTCTTCGCCTCGGTGGAGCAGAGGGACGATCCCGCCTTGCGCGGTCGTCCCGTCGCCGTAGGCCACGCCGCTTCGCGCGGCGTGGTCGCCGCCGCCAGCTATGAGGCGCGCCGCTTCGGCGTGCGGTCGGCCATGCCCTCGAGCACGGCCTTGCGGAAGTGCCCGGAACTGATCTTCACGCCGCTCCGGTTCGAGGTCTATCGCGCCGTCTCGGCGCAGATCCACGCCATCTTCGCCGACTACACCCATCTGATCGAACCCCTGTCGCTCGATGAGGCCTATCTCGACGTCACCGCCAATATCCGGGGACTGCCGGCGGCCTCGGCGACGGCGGAGGAGATACGCGCGCGCATCTTCGAGGAGACCGGCCTGACGGCCTCGGCCGGGATTTCCTACAATAAATTTCTGGCCAAGCTGGCCTCGGACCAGCGCAAGCCGAACGGCCAGTTCGTGGTCCCGCCCGGGCGAGGGGAGGCCTTTGTCGAAGCCCTGCCGGTCAAGCGTTTCCATGGCGTGGGGCCGGTCACGGCGGAGAAGATGAATCGCCTGGGCATAGAGACCGGCGCGGACCTGAGGCGTCAGTCCCTGGCCTTCCTGCAGCATCATTTCGGCAAGTCCGGCGCCTGGTACCATGGCGTGGCGCGGGGAGAGGATCATCGCCCGGTCAATCCGGATCGCGAGCGCAAGTCGAGCGGGTCGGAGACCACCTTCGCCAGCGACCTGGTTGATCCGGCGGCGATCGAATCCGGGCTGGACGAGATGGCCGACGATGTCTGGGCCTGGTGCGAGAAGGCCGGGTCGCTTGGCCGGACCGTGACGGTGAAGGTCAAATGGGCGGACTTCCAGCAATCGACCCGCAGCCGCTCCTTCAATGAGCCGGTCGCCTCCAAGGCGCGCCTGCGCGAGATCGCCCGCCTGCTGGTGCGATCCCTCTATCCGCCGACCCGGGGCGTACGCCTCGTCGGCGTGACCCTGTCCAATCTGGAGAAGGCTTCGCCGAAGCCTGCGTCCGGCGAACTGGCGCTGTGACAGCCATGCTCCAGGCGGATCTGTTCGGGCACGCGCCCCAGCCTGCCGTGCCTCAGGGCTTCGACTATTGGCCCGATGTTCTGTCGGCATGCGAGCAGGCAGGGGTGATCGAACAACTGCAGCGGCTGGAGTTCAGGCCTTATGAGCACATGGGCTACCAAGGCTTCCGACAGATCGCCGCCTTCGGACGCCGCTATGATCATGACCGACGTCGACTGGAGATGGCCGCGCCCTGGCCGGATTTCCTGAAGGGGCTTCTGGGGCGTCTGACCGGTCGGCTCGGCCTTGATGAAACGGCCTTCGTTCAGGCTCTCGTCAATGAATACGCCCCCGGCGCCGGGATCGGCTGGCATCGTGACAGGCCGGTCTACGGGGAGATCCTCGGCGTCTCCTTTCTCGCGCCCTGCGTCATGCGCCTACGCCGGAAGGACGGGACGGGATGGCGTCGGTCAGCCGCGCCGCTGGCGCCTGGATCGGCCTATCGGCTGTCAGGTGAGGCGCGCAGAGACTGGGAGCATTCGATCTCGCCGATGACGGCCCTGCGCTATTCCATCACCTTCAGGACCCTGGCCTGACCGGAGCGTCTAACGCGCCAGGATGTCGACGGCTTCGGGACAACGCTGGGCCAGGCGAGAGGCCCAGTCCGCAGAGATCGGGCGAGCCTGCCGGGCTTCCCGGGGACGCGCCAGGACGAGGGCGGCCGCCTCCCCGTGAGCGGGCCAGTCCATCAGGAGGCGTATGGCGGCCTCCCAGGCCGGGGTCAGGCGGGGCGCGTCGTTCTTCGGGCTGTGGCCGATGGTCCAGCGGCGGTTAAGCGGAGAGGGGCTCAAGGCGCCCTGTCTCGGTGAGGGTGAAGGGGGCGGGCGCGGCGGCCTCGCCCCTCCTGCACGATATGGGGTTCAACTCGGACTGGATCGAGAAGGGCCTAGCGCGCGAGGAGCGCTCGTCGCGAGGCGTATACAACAAGGCCGAGTTCGAGATGCAGCGCCGGCATATGGCCCAGGAGTGGTCCAACGCCGTGGATGCTTAGGAGCAGGGCGGGGATACTCGCCCGACCTTTCGATTCGGGAGGGCATGGCGGGTCGTTTTAATCCTGAGGCAGGAAGCAGATCGAGCGCTTCGAACTCGGCACGCGCTCGATCTGGGGAAGGCAAAGGTAGATTAACGTTCAGCTAATTCTTTCCTGCGCGAAATTTATGCGCGGGCTTCGTCTTCGCTGTTACTTATGTTCAGCGGTGTTCATTTGAGAGTAATCCGAGGGAGGCCAGTTGATAATTATCTCACAATAGTCGGTTCCCGGGCATGCGCCGCTCACGAAATCTAGCTCTTCAGGCATAAGGAGGCGTTGAACGAGCGAGGTTGCGAGGTTATTGCGTGGCGTTTTTCGCGTTTCTGCACGGTTATTTATCTTCGATTTCACAAGATTGTCTCCAACGGCGGAAGGAGATGGGAGGGGAAGAGATTTTCGTGATCGAGTATTTCGAAATTGCATGAGATTTTTGCAAATTTCTTGAACGGTCGGCCAGGGGCTTCACTCTTCGCGGCCCTGAAGCTGGGGCATTGGTATATTTTTCGCGATTGTCGGCACCCTGCTTCATAGCGCAGTTTCACTGTGGAATTTTCTTGGGCGGCGAACGCTATAGAATTCCGCGTGCGTGACACATGGTGAGCCTGATGCCTCGACTGAAGACAACTGATGAAATGGATGCCGGGATCGGCGCGGGTGTCCGGGCGCGACGCTTGGCTTTGGGCTGGAGCCAGGCCGAACTCGCGCGGCGCGTGGGGGTCACCTACCAACAGATCCAGAAGTATGAGGCCGGCTCGAACCGTGTATCGGCTGCTGTGTTGACAAAGGTGGCCGCAGCCCTGGGGTGCGAACTGGCAGCGCTCGTTCCTTGGGAAGTGTCCGCTTCGGAGAGATCGGATCTTCAAGCCTTGTATGCGGTCGCGAGCGCGTTACCGACAGAAAAGCTCAGTCTGTTGCTCGAGGTCGCGCTCACCTTCCAGCAAGCCCTGTCCGCTGATGGCCGAAAGGAGCGCGTAAAGGGCAGAAGAGCCGCGACGCCTCTGGACGGGGCGACGGGATAGCTTGTCGGTTCCTGCCATGAATGAAGTTGCAGAGAAGGTCGCGCGCCTGACACCTCAGGAAAGGCGATGCTTGGAAGGCGTGGCGGATCACCTCCAGGCCTCGCAGATCGCCCAGCGCATGGGGTTGGCGACCGCAACTGTGGAATCGCATCTGGCGCAGGTGCGAAAGAAACTGGGCGTCACGAGCAGCAGGGGGGGGGTCCAACTGATCCGCCAGGCAGGCTTCCTGCATACTCACTATGGGGATGGTTTTTCCCGGATCGAAATCGGGAGCCATGACGTGGCATCGGTTGGGTCGAGAGGAGCCGCTGATGCACAAGACGATCCCGCAAGAGACATTGCCGCTGTGGAGTTGGGAGGACCTTCATTTCCTCCTGGAGGAGGCCTGCGAACGGGCTCCGCATCAAGCCGCAGTCATGCATATGGCGCACGCTACGCGGACCACGGCGCAGAAGCTTCCTCCCCTGGAACTTCTGAGAGAGATCCTGGCCCTGGGCGCGCTGGCGCACAGCAGGGTTTCTTCTCAATCCCTCTCGTCCCACCCCGCGGCTTCGCGCTTCGGGTCGGTCTGATCCTCATCACCGCACTTTTGCTGGTGGTGATGCTGGCCGTACTCGCGTCGGTCCACGCGCTCCTCCAGTAGCCAAGAAACAGGAGCAATACCCATGTCTCGCACCGCATTCGGCCAGGAGCTCGCCCGTCGCCTTTATTCCACTGAGCACGCCCTTGATCAGGCGTTGTCGGAAGCCGCCCAACTCGTTGCAAGCATGACGACGGGCAGGGTGGACAACCGGATTTCAGCTGTCGTGGGCCAGGATGCCCTTGAGAACATCCTGGCGGCGATGAGCACGGTCGGCGCCGCACGGGCCGCGGTCGTCGCGGCGCACCATCAGATGAAGGCGGACGCCGACAGGATGCGTATAGACTGGCGTCTGGCTGGCCCCGAGGCCAAGCCTGAAGACGATCGTCCGATCAGGACGATAGCGCGCCTGAGCGCTGTCGCCTGAGGTCTCTGAGCTGACCGCTTCCCACACCATACTGGGCTATTGGGGGCTGGCTTTCGCCAGCCTCCTTTGGTGCATGGTTAAGGGTCGGAGGCCAGAACGTCTGGCGGCTGCGACGGTGATGGCCGCCTTCGCGGCGACCCATTTTGCCACGCCGTTCGAGATTGAAGGCTGGCGTGCAGGCGTGGCGGCGGTGGATGCGTCCGCCTTCGTTCTACTGCTTCTTCTGAGCAACCGTTTTGACCGGTGGTGGCTGATAGGCGCGGCGGCCGTCCAGCTTGTGACGGTCATGACCCACGTCGTCGGACTCGTCGAGCCGGATCTTTTTCTGCGTACCAATGTCCTGATCCGATGGATCATGGGGCTGGCGCTTCTCTGCCTGATGATGGTCGGGCCGTTCGAGTCAAAGTGGTTGTTCGCGTCGGACGCCCGTTCCTGAGGCGCCGCTGTTACGGCGTTTTTGGCGTGCGCGGATCAGCACCCTAGGCGGCGTATCCCGCAACAAAGGGGTCGTACTGGCCTGTCAAACGGGCGGCGATGTCCTCTGCCGGATATCCGTGCTGGATTAGGTAGGACACGACCCGCTCATAGAACATCTTCAATCCTTCGCAGAATATGGAGGGATTGTTGAACCGGTTGGCGGAGGACCATCTGTTCTCAAGGTCTCCGCCTCCGCAGATCGCGAGCCAGCGGCAACCGGTGCATTGGTCTGGCGGCGTCTGCAGGGCGGTATAGAGCTCTTCAAAACACGGATCGCGCAGGTAGGTCTCCAGCGAGGTGGATGCGAGATTTGCGACCGGGGCGGCCTGCTGCCAGGCGGCCGCGGGGATGTAGCTGTCGTCGACCTTTAGGTCCCCGTTGGAGTGGACGACGAGTACATGATTGGGCAGAATCTGAACCCTGTCGGCCGCCAGGCGCTCCATTGCGGCTTTGCCAGCCTCCGATACGTAGGCCTTCTGGAAGCGGCGCAGCAGGTTGGCGATTTCTCGGACCGAAAGATCACCTCTCGCGACCCAGGCATCGAAGATCGAGCACAGGATGTTTCCGTAATCCTGTGCGGTTTGATTGCCTGGAATGCCGTCGTCGTGACTGCAATCTGGAAGAAGATAGCCCTGGGTCGTGATGCCGAGGACGTCGACGAAGTAGTCCATTGCTTCACGATAGTTCTGGGAGGCGTCAAGCACAGTGAGGCTTCCAACGCGGCGGTTGAAGAAATCCAGATCGCCGCTGCGCAGTTGTGCGAGGCCGCGCTCGATGGTCGCGGTAGAGCCTTTGCCATTGTGGAATGGCCGATTGGGGTCATTCACCTCGGGTGGGCCGTCAACGCTGACGCCGATGGCGATCCGGTGGCGTAGAAGGACCTCGTTCCATTCTGGAGAGAAACGGGTTCCATTGGTTTGGATGGCCAGGTTCACCCGGCAGGTCGGGGTAGCAATCGCCTTGAATTGTTCGCACATCTGATCGAAATCGCCGATGCGCTGGAGCATGGGCTCCCCGCCATGGAACACGATATCGACTTCATTGACGTCGAGCGCGGCGACGCCAGCGCGAAGGAACTGGTCCAGTTGCTCGGCGACGCCGAGGGACGCCCGGGCAGGTCGCTCCCTGTAGCTCTGATCCCCGCCGAAAAAGTAATAGCAATACGAGCATGCGAGATTGCAGCGTTCCACGACCTTGAAGATCACCTGCAGGCGACGGACTTTCAGTTTTTGAGTGGACCAGGTCAATTTTCACTTCCGGAAGCAGGATGAAGGCGCCGCCACCGGTGGCGGCGCCTTGGTTGATTATTCCGCCGTCTGGACTTCTTGCTCTTTCTCAGCTTCGTGCTTCTGCGCGTAGCTCGAGAACATGCCTTGGGCGAAGCTGCCCGGACCGCTCTGCGCATAGCTCGAACCGAAGCCCATGGCGTGCTCGCCGGCGCCCGACACGAAATCGATCTCTTCGGCCGTCAGCAGACGCATGACCACGCCGTTGGGCGATTCCGAAGCGGCGGCGCCGTATTGATTTTCCAGTTCAGCGGCCAGGGATTTGCTCATTTGAGTTCTCCATACTCGGCGCATTATTGCGCAATTAGGAGATTGATGGGCTGAACTCTGTTCGTCTTACAGATCATGCGGATTGTTTTATTAAATCCTGCGGCTCACGTCGCGCGGAAGGCGCGGTGTCCTTCGCCAAGTTCTGTTCGCGCTCTACGAGCTCGCCGCGCCGCATTTCCAGTACGCGATCGGCGCGCGCTATGAGGGCGGGGCGATGAGCTACAGCGATACGTGTCATCGGAAGCCTGGAAACGAGTTCGACGATCCGGCTTTCCGTGGCTTCATCAAGATTGGCGGTTCCTTCATCGAGGAACAGGATGGAGGGGTTCCTGTAGAGGGCGCGGGCGAGGAGGACGCGCTGCTTTTGTCCGCCGGACAGAGAGGATCCCATGTCGCCGACCAGGGTAAGGTACTGCATCGGCATCGCTGCGATATCGTCGTGAATGCAGGCCGAAGCCGCAGCGATCTTGACCCGCGCCATATCCAGGTCCGGATCATAGAATGAAATGTTGTCGGCCAAGGTGCCTGACAACAGCCGGTCGTCCTGGGACACGAAACCGGCTTGCTCGCGCCAGCGACGCCAGATGTTGGGTGTGGCCAGACGATCCGATAGCACCACCTTTCCGGACGTCGGCTGAAGCAGGCCTGTCATGATTTTCATCAGCGTGGTCTTGCCGCCGCCCGACACTCCGGTGATCACGACAAATTCGCCTTCACGTACGGTGAGGCTGGTCGGGCTGATGATCTGTCGGCCGCCCTCGTCATAGGCGAACGCCACCTGGTCCAGGACGATGTCGCCTTTGGCGACGAAATCGTCGCCGCCCGATCGGTCGTCTTCGGCGCCAGCATGGGAAATATCCGAGAGCCGTTCGAGATGTAACTTCACCAGACGGAATGAGATGAAAGTCCCGATGAGAGCATTGGCGCGGTCGGTGAAGATCTGGCGATAGGCCAGAAAGGCCGTGAGCATGCCGATGGTGAAGCCTTCTCCAGTCAGCGCCATTCTTGCGCCGAAATAAAGGACGGCGACAAGCTGGAGCGCGCCGGTCAGGGACTGCGTGAACTGCAGGGCGACGTTGAAGCGGCCGAGCATGATGCTGCTGTTGGTGGCTCTTGCGAACAGGTTCCGCCATCCTCCCTCGCGCTCGGCTTCCCGGCCCATCAGGCGGATGATCGAGGCTGCGCGGACGGTCTCCATGAGATAGGTCTGCTCGCGCGCGACTTCGGCCAGCCGCGCCTCGGATGCACGGCGCATGGGGCCATAAAGGGCGGCGGCAAAGCATGCGGTCAGAACCGTTGCGCCCATGACGATCCATGCGAGCAGTGGCGCGTAGAAAAGCATGATGACGATGGCGACGACGCTCATAAAGCCGTCGATGCCGCTCGATAGCAATCCGCGGGCTAGGGTTTCCTGGACCGAGGCTGCGGAGGACAGGCGGGACATGATGTCGCCGACATGTCGTTTGTCGAAGAAAGAAGGCGGAAGCCGGAGCAGGTGGCGAACGACGTTGCCCAGTACTTGATAACTCATCGAGTTTATCAGCACTGACAGGGTCCAGCCCCGCATGGCCTCGACGACGGCCGTCGTCAGGGCGATGGCAGCAAAAGCTATAGCAATCAGCGCCAGCAGGGGGGCGTCGCTCTGGGCAAGGGCTCCGTCGATCACAAGTTGCAACTGGAACGGCGCGACGAAGACCAGCAGCTGCAGGATCGCCGAGAGCACGAGGAGTTGAAGGCCAGCGCCCGGCAATCCGCTCAACTTTGACCAGAGGTCCGATACCCGGACAGGGCGCCTGTCCGATATGGGCTTGAAGTCCGCTGCCGGTCGCAGTTCGAGGGCGACGCCGGTGAAACTGCGGGACAACTCGTCCCATGCGACGCGACGCCGTCCGATCGCGGGGTCGAGGATAATTACATGGTCTTTGCCCACGTCTTCCAGAACAACGAAGTGCGCCATGTTCCAGTGGATGACGGCAGGCAGGTGGACCTTGTCGAGCCCTTGCAGTTCGACCCGCAGGGCCCGGGACGAGAAGTTCAGTCTGTCAGCATAGTCGATCAACTGGCGCAGCGTCGCGCCTGTGATCGAGACGCTGAACCTCTGCCTCAGGCTATTGAGGTCGATATCATGCCCGTAGTGCCTGGCGACCATAGCTAGACAGGCCAGTCCGCATTCGGCGGCCTCGCTTGCAAGCACAGGCTGAACTTTCCGGCGCCTGCGAAAACGTGTCTCAAGGATGTCCAGCATCAGGCGCGTCTTCCCGCGTCGCGAATAGGGTCGGTCAACCACTGGATTAGGGTGCGCTTGCCGGTAACCACCGAAGCCCGTAGCGTCATGCCGGGCTGGACATTGGATCTTTGCCCGTAGGCCAAAATCTCCCGGGAACTCAGGCTTGCGCGCACCCTGTAGACGGGCTCGACTCCCTGTCCGGGAACTGGGGCTGAGGTGACCGTCGTGGGGGCTCCGGCAATGCTGGTGATGAAGCCCTCGCCGGAGCCGAAACGCTGATAGGGGAAGGCGTCGTACTGGAGGCGCACGGGCTGACCGGTCCGCATCATTCCGATCGACCTGACGGGTACCTGGAGCTCCGCCTCAAGACGGGCGTCCCGGGGCACCACGATCGCCAGGATCCGATCACTTGTGACCGGGTCGCCGGGGGAGGCCGAAAGCGCGGCGACACGGCCGTCCATGGGACTGGTCAGGACCCAGCGGTTCCTCGCGCCAATCTCGGCGCGTTGCTGCTGATATTGCGTATCGGCGCCGTCGAGTTCAGCCTGTCGCCGGAGTTCCGATTGTCGTCCGGCCTCGATGAGGCTGCGGGTCTGTTCGATTTCGCCGCCGAGGGTCAGTACATCGCTTTCCGCGTCGTCGAGGTCGGCCTGGGCCTGGATCACCGCCGTGGCTCGCTGGGCTCGCTCTCTTTCGGGTGCGAAGCCGTTGCCGGCGAGTTGCTCGATCCGGGCGAGGTCGCGTCCGGCAAGGGCGAGAGATTGCCGCCGTCCCTCCACTCTGCGGCGGGCACCCACGAGGCGGGCCTGCTGGGCGGCAAGCAGGGCGGTAAGTCTCGCGCGATCCGCTTCAAGAGTCTGGCGCTCCGCTTCGCTGCGACGCTGCACCGCCGCTTGCTCGCGTTCGAGGGAGGCGTTCGCTAAGGCCGACAATTCAGCGACCTGCATCGACGACGTCAGGATGGTGTCCGAAGCGACGATCTCGATCAGGGCTTCACCCCGGGCCACCACCTGCCCCTCCTCTACGAGCAGGCGTTCCACGCGTCCGCTCGCAGGTGACGCCAGGCGAGCCAGACCGGAGGAGGGGGTTATGACGCCAGGTACAAGTTCCCTGCGGGCGTAGGGGACGATGCAAGCCCCGGTGACAGCCGCCACGACAAGGGCCAGAAGGGTCGCCGTAAGGGTGCGGGTGCTGAGCGGAACGGCGAGGTTGACCTCTCCTTCGATCCGACGCTCGAGGGCGTGAGCCGCCTCCTGCCGGAAGAGCGTCATTGGGGCGCAACGCCGGAGTCCAGAACCTGGAAGCTGGCTTTCGGAGCCTCGAAGCGGGCGCATTTCAGGGCGATCCGGGCGTCGTTGGCGACAACCTCGATCTGGTCTTGCTGTTCGCAGGCGTTGCGGGCCGCCTCATAGGCCTGCAGCGAGGCGGAACGGACGTCAAAGCCGGCGACGGAGGCAATTCGCGCCTGACTCGGTAAGGTCGGACAGCGGGTATCGACATCGAGCGTCACACCGGATGGGTCATCGAAGTAGCCGTAGGAGCGTGACGTGCAGTTGGCGGCGAGCAGGGGCTGGAGGAGGGCCTTGCGATAGTCTTCGGCAGCGCCTTCATAAGTCACACGGGCCCCGGCGGCGTTCATGGCTTCGGCTAGCGCCTCCACCTTCCCGCCGAAGACGAACAGGCGCCATGTCGGGGCGTTCCAGCCCGAGGCCTCAAATACTGCTTCCATGGCTGGCCAGTCGTAGCCTTTCCCTGTCGTCGAAGCCGAGCGTCCGATAAGGGCGCGCCAGAACTCATAGTGGTCTGCACCATGACGGCGGAGGTCCAGATCCAGAAGCCAACTGGCGATTGCGCCGCAATCATAGTCTTCGACGCGGCCGCGCCCGATTTTCTCAAGGCCGCCATCGCCGACGGCCTCAAGGCAGCGGTTCAACCTCGCGCCGAGCAGCCAGTTGAACTCGACGGGGGAAAAGTCCTTCTCCTCCAGACTCATCAGACCGCCAACGTACTCAGCCGCGCCCTCATAGACCCAGACGGGCAGATTTGCGGACGCGGCCGTTTCGGACATGTTCCAGCGATGGAACAGTTCGTGGCGAAGGAGGGGGCGGACCTGGGTCCGGAGAACGTCCTCGTTCAACGCTGCCTCAAAGGCCGGACGAACTTCAAACAGGACTGTGCCGGATCGATCGACATGGGCGACGATGCCTGAGGGAGCGTTTGGCGTCACGGTTACGCCGATGAAACGGCTCACGGCAGAGGGCGAGCCAAGGCGACGTTCAAGGGATTGCAATGTGGAGGCAGATGCTGACCCGATCGCCTGCGCGATCGGCGAGTTTTTCGCCGAAAGCGTATCAGTCAGCGGCTCGTCAGTGCGGGGTATGACGACGTAGGAGCCATTGCGGCAAGCGGTGCGGGTGACGCCCCGGTCGGTGCGGATGTCGATCACGCTGGCGCCGAGGCATTCGGGGAGAACGGCCGGTGCATAGACGAACCAGGCCTGGTCGCCGACGTCGGCGACGATCGGGTACATCGCCTTTCGCGCCTCGAAGGGGACGTCGATCGTGAAGGCCTCCGGGTCGCCGTCGCGCAACAAGGCGATTTCCGTGCCATCGGTAATCTGTCGGGCGCTCCCATCCCGTTGGTCCGGAGCGTCAATTTCGTAGCGCAGGCGGACGCCGGAGCCGGACTGTGTCAGTTGAACGAGCGGCGTTTGGGCAGCGCAGGCCGAAAATGCGAGGGTGGTGATGGCCAGACCGGTGGAAACAAAAATCTTACGCACCTAGGGAGACCTTTTCGGACGGGGGCGATGAGGTTTGAGGCGAGGGCGGCTTCTGAAGTCGCCCGGGTGTCGTGCTCCAGCGCGCCTTAAAAGCGGCAGTGAAATGCGCCTGACTTGAGAACCCGGTTGCGAAGGCGATTTCGACGAGCGATGCGTGCTGTTGCTCGACCAGACTGCGAGCGACGTCCAAGCGTCGCCCGAGAACATAGGCAGCGGGCGTGGTGCCGTAATGGTCCGCGAAAAGGCGGGATAGCTGGCCTTGTGACAGACGGGTGGCGCGGCACAGGTCCTCGATTTTGAGAGATCCCGCCAGATGAGTGTCAATATGGGCGGTCAGTTGCTCTAGCGTCCGGCGATCGCGAGACGCGGATGCGCTGTCCGACCCTGCAGACGAGGCTTCCGCAGCCATGGCGATCAGCAAGCTTCCTCGCAACCGCAACTCCCGACGAGCCATCAGGTCAAGGTCTTCGTCGCGAGCGCGGCTGAGAAACCTGTCCAGTTCATCTCTCAGGGGCAGGGAACTCACGGCGCCCGACGTCAGTCGGGCGTTGATTCGGTCCGCCGGATCGTATGCTTCGGTCGCAAGCGGCAGGGTGCAGAGGACAATGTAGCGGTCGACCGGAATCGGCCGCGGAGCCTGTTCTTTTCTGAGATCGATGACCACGCCGCGCGGGTCGCGGCTGTGGGGCGCCAGGGCGATGACGAAATGAGTCGGAATCTGACGCCAGTCAAACGACCTGGATTCATCTAGTTCGACCAGCGCCAAAGCCACTTGCGCCCTCCCGAAGCACAACCAGTGCGAACAATTGCACAATCGTAAATGGCTCTGTCAAGCGATGTTACGCGAAAAGGGTCCGGCATCCGGATTGAAACGAAACCTCTTGAAATTCGAGCCGTATTGACAGTGGGCCTCCCTCGCGCGCCGGATCCAATCCGGCGCACGGTTCAGGGATGACGCCGGCTATCCCTGAATCGGGAGGGACCCGTTTCGATCCGCGACTCTGACGGGACGGGATGCGCCTCGACGGTGTCCGCCTTCACCTCAACGCTCCGGATCTGTGAATGCCTATGCTCTCTCGGTCCAGGACAAGGGGGATGGGTCGGAGGTCTTCAACTCCTTCGTCCAGAGGCGGCGCGTAGTCGACTAGACCGTGTTCCTTCGGCATTGCAGACGCAGTCGTTGGTGGATCGACCTCGGTCCACACTGGGTAGGCCTCGATGTCCTCGTCGCCGTAGGCGTTCACCTCGTGGGAGGCGTTCACGAGGATAGGCGGGCGAAAAACCTCCTATCGCGAAACATGGCGTCGCTTGGGCGTTCACACCCTTGCCCCATCCACTCTGGAACCCGGCGGCGCATGCTACGCGGGTTCGACCTTCGCCTCTTAACGTCGAAGCGCTGCTCTCTGGCTAGGCAGTTGCAACGGCCTGGCTTAGGCTTCGACCACTGGTTGTGGGAAATTGGCGAGGGAACGGATGTCGTGGCTGCCGCTAGCTGTCGCCGCCGCTATAGGGCCTGGCCTCCTCGCGGATGAATCTGTGATGATGGGCGACCGACCGTCCCAGTCTGCTGTTCAAACTCTCGACGAGCCCGTTCAGGTTGAGGACGTCGAGGTGTTCGGCCGTCGGGGCGCGGCCCTGACGCCCCCTGAAGTCGAACTCGACGGATCGGATATCGATGCCCTCGGCGCCTGGAGCATCGAAGAAGTGCTTCAGCGCATGGAAGAGACCCTGGGCCTTGGCGAAGGGGCCATGGTCCTGATCAATGGTCAGCCAACGCCCAATCTCTCAGCCTATACAGGTTTTCCGTCCGACGCTCTGGAGCGGACCGAGGTCCTGCCGCCGGAGGCGGCCGGGGTTTATGGCGCGGCGTCAGGCCAACGGGTGGTCAATCTGGTCCTGCAGTCCCACTTCTCAAGTTATGATGGCCGCCTCGCCGGATCGCGACCGACCCAGGGCGGGGCGTCTTCGGCGTCTGGCGATCTGCGCCGTTCCGCCATAGAGGGGCGAAACACGCATCAGGCCGGGTTTCGCCTGTCACGAGATACGGCGCTGCGTGCGGGGGAACGCGACCATTATCTCGCGACCGAAGGGCCGGGCGGAGCGTCCGTAACCCTGCGGCCAGCGTCGGATATGGCCATGATCAACCTCAACCTGACCCGTGGATTTGGGGACTGGTCCGGCGTTTTTACTGTGAGCGGCCAGACCCAGGACAGCCGTTCCGTCGTCCGCTCTGGAGGCGGCGGCGTCGAGACTGAACGGAGCTCCGACGCACTCGCGGCGACAGCGGGCTTCAGCGGAAGATCAAACGGGTGGTTCTTGCAGGGCAACCTCAGCGGGCGTGTGGCTCGCAGCGGCGAGAACGGCCTTCAAGGTCTGGCGAACCGCACCCGGACCTTCGGCCTGGCTGGATCCGCCCAAAGACCGTTCTTCGATCTGCCGACAGGCGCAGTGACGGCCAACCTGAGCGCCAACCTCATGATGAGCCGTTCGGAGGGGGATCGCGACGGACTTAGAATCGACGATCGGTTTCAATCGGCAGACGCGCGAGGGACGCTGGCGGTACCCCTGTCCAAGGCTGGCGTCGAATCGCTCCAGGGGCGGTTGATCGGTGACCTTGCGGCGACCTTTGGCGCGGGGGCGAGGCTGGACGGCGGAGAGGAGTTGAACGCCGGACTGACATGGACCCCGCGGCGAAGCTTGCGCCTGAATGGCGAGTGGGCGATTTCCCACGAGGGCGTGCCGGACGCGCTGAGAACCGAGCCGGAGTATTTCGGCCCGCCGATCGTGGTCTTCGACTTTCGGGCTGGCGAAGCAGTCGAGATTCTGCCCTTGCGGGGCGGCAATCCCGACCTGCAGCCGCCAGAGTCGGAGAGGTTGTCTGTGATGACGTCGCTCGGGCCCTTCACAACATGGGCTCTATCCGGAAATCTGGCCTACCAGCGTGCGCAGTCAACAAACGGCATAGGCGTCCTTCCTGGGCTCACGGAAGATGTGGAGGCGGCCTTTCCCGATCATATCCGCCGCGATTCAGACGGGCGACTTGTCAGCATCGACTATCGGCCGATGAATCTCGGTTCGACGTTGATCGAGAGCCTGAATACGGGCTTCAACTTCAATCTTCCACGTGCGGCGAATGTACCCAGGGACGAAGCGACGGTGTTGCGGATCGCCGTCAACCACAGCTTCCATCTCTCCAACCGGGTCCGCCTTCGCGCCGGTTTGCCTGAATTGGATCGCTTGAAGGGAGATGGCGGAGGTCTGTCGCGCCAGAGCGGGCGATTGACGATCGACGCGCGACGCGGGCGCTGGGGCGCCAATGTTTCTGCTCAACGGCAGGAAGGCTACCGAACCCGGCGGTTCGCCGGCCAGGATGACACTGAGGATCTTGTCATCGCTCCCTTCAGCACGCTCGATCTGAGGTTCAGCTTCCAGATGAACGCCAGCGGATCCAGGACCGGAGCAGTGGATGGATCGAGACGGCGAAAGAGCGGCGGGCTTCAGCTCAATCTCGATGTCGAGAACCTCTTCGACGCCCGTCGTGAAGCCCGTTTAGGCGACGGGGCAGCGGCCCCCGGTTACGGTCGCGATGTCCAGGATCCTTTGGGGCGTACGGTCCGGCTGACGTTGCAACGTCGCTTCTGAACCAGTGGGCCGGGTTGACGGACCGCACAAGCTGGGCTGAGAGTGCATCCTCGGCGAACGATGATCCGGGGAGGGGTCATGGTGAAGCGACCCCTGCAACCAGTGATCCGGGACGATCTGGACGCGGCCATACGATCCAGCGCCGACGGGCTGCGGGCCATTACGCGACGCGTTGACGGCGACGCCGCCGACCTGGCCCAGGACGCCTGTCTGAAGCTTGTGGAAACGGCAGGCCGGGAACCTGTGAAGGCCCCGGCCCATCTCTTGTACCGTCTGGCACGGAACCTGGTGATCGACCGACTTCGACATCGGGCGCTTACATCTCGTCTGATGAGGCCCGAAGAAAGCTACGACCAGCATCCCTGCGCGGCGCCCGATCCTGAGCGCGTCCTTCTAGCGAACGAGCGCCTTCGAAGAGCTCTGAAGGTGATCGACGCCATGCCGGATCGACGAAGGGAAGCCTTTCTGATGCACAGAATAGATGGCCTGAGCTACGTGGAAATCGCGCGCGCCATGGGGGTGGGGATCAAGGCGGTCGAAAAGCACCTTTCCAGCGCGATGCTGGAACTCACGCAGAAAATGCAGGCGGACGAATTCGACAGGTAGGGAATAGCGCTGTTCGTTCGTCTATGTTGGTATCCACCGGTCTCCCACGCCGTCAGCGCTTCGGCCCATGATTTCAGACGATGACATTCAGCAGGAGGCGGCCCGATGGTTCGCCGCCCAACGGCGAGGGCCTATGTCGCTGGACGAGCGGCAGGCTTTCGACGACTGGCGGTCGGATCCGATTCATCAGGCTGCATTGAACCGCATGCACGAGGTCTGGGGGGAACTGGCGGCGGTAGGCGAACTGGTCCCACGGACGAAGCGGCGGGGCGCCCGACGCCGCTCAGCCATCGCCGCGGTCCTAGTCCTTGGCCTGGCGGGAGGGGTGGCCGCGGGCGCCTTGTGGAAGTTTGACCAGCCGTCGACCCAGACTGGGATTGGCGAGCAGCGTAGTCAAGAATTGCCCGACGGCAGCATCGTCGCCCTGAACGTCGTGACCCGGGCCCGCTATGACATCGATTCCCGCAAGCGTGTGGTTCATCTCAACGAGGGGGAGGCGACATTCGTGGTCCACAAGGATCCGGAGCGTCCCTTCCTCGTCAAGGCTGGCGGCTATGAGGTGAGGGCGGTCGGGACTGCATTCAACGTTCGCAGCCGCGGCCGAAGTCTGGAGGTCGCTGTCAAGGAAGGCGTCGTCGAGGTTCGGCGGCTGACAGGCGAGGGCAAGCCTGTGCGTCTCCGCGCGGGGCAGCGTCTTCAGGTGGGCGACACCGTCGCCACGGCGCAGGGATCGCTGAAGATTTCC
Organism: Brevundimonas sp. MYb52; assembly: GCF_002979535.1. Classification (GTDB taxonomy): domain Bacteria; phylum Pseudomonadota; class Alphaproteobacteria; order Caulobacterales; family Caulobacteraceae; genus Brevundimonas. Next base: position 195,950 of record NZ_PCPB01000001.1, read on the forward strand.
ACCATCTCCACGAGCGCTGTTGATGAGTGGCGACAGCGTGTCCTGACCTACGAGGACGCGCCCGTCGATCAGGTGATCCAGGACGTCAACCGCTTCTACGAGCGACCTATCGCCGTTGATCCCAGGCTGGGACGTCGTCGTGTGACGCTCAGGCTGGTGATCGATGACCGTGCCGATACGGTCAAGCGGCTGGCGTCCCTGCTGAACGCCGACCTTCGCGACGGTGGACGCGAGGATCGACTCAAGCCTGTCGCCTGAATTATCGGGACGTTCGAAAAAAAATGTCGGCGAGAGGTAGGGTTTTCGCTGGCTGGATCGTCAATCCCTCCAAAACAATGATCTCTTGGGAGGGAGAGGCCTATGGCGTCACGGTCTTCGCATGTCCGTTTTTCGCGTTTGCGTATGTTGGCGGGAGTTGGTTGCGCGGCCTTGCTGATTGCGACGATCCCGCTCGGCGCTTCGGCGCAGTCAGCGGTGGCGTCGTTCAACATCCGGTCCGCTCCCCTGTCGCAAAGCCTGCTGGAGTTCGGACGCCAGGCGGGGATTTCCATCGCTGCAGACCAGAGCCTCACCGCCGGACTGCGCGGCCGGGCTGTCTCCGGGGATCTGCCGGTCGGCCAGGCCTTGAACCAGCTCTTGGCGGGCACAGGCCTCAGCGCTGAATTCGCCGGCCCTAGCGCTGTGCGCCTGGTCAGGGCGGGGCAGGGGGATTCCGGGGGAAACGACCTTCTGCCGGTCGGCCAGGATCCGAGCGGCCAGGAAGCGACGACCGTCGAGGACATCGTCGTCACCGCCCAGAAGCGTGAGCAGTCGATCCAGGACGTGCCGATCGCTGTCTCAGCCTTTTCGGCCGAGAACCTGGATGCGATGAAGATCGAGGGCGGGTCAGAACTGTTCCGGGCTATCCCGAACGTGACCTTCTCAAAGGGCAACTTCAGCATGTACAACTTCTCGATCCGCGGGATCGGGACCAAGGCTGTATCGGCGTCGTCCGATCCGGCGGTGGCGGTCAGCTTCAATAACACCCCCCTGATCCGTAATCGTCTTTTCGAGCAGGAATACCTGGACGTAAACCGGGTCGAGGTGCTGCGCGGACCTCAGGGAACCCTCTATGGCCGGAACGCCACGGCGGGGGTCGTCAACATGTTTCCCAATCTGCCGGGACCGGATTTCGACGCCATGCTGAAGGCGGAAGCCGGCAACTACGGCTCGACCCGCGGCCAGATGATGATCAACATTCCGCTGACTGAAACCTTCTGGGTTCGGGGGGCGGCCAGCCTGACCAAGCGCGACGGCTTTGACTACAACAGCTTCAACGACACCGACGTCAACGGCCGCGATCTCTACTCCGTCCGCCTGTCGGCGGCCTGGGAGCCGAGCGACAGGTTCCGCTCTAATCTTGTATGGGAGCATTTTGGCGAAGACGACAATCGTTCTCGCACGGGCAAGCAATTGTGTACGACTGATCCGGGCCCCGCACAGGTCGGCAACCACACATTGACCAGTTCATTCCTGCGGGGAGTTCTGAGCCAGGGCTGTCTGCCCGGCAGTCTGTTCGAAGATGCTGCCTATGGCACGCCCAACGGCGTCAGCATGGGTCAGATCTGGGCGGCGGGGAACGTCACCTACGGCTACCGGGGCGTCGGCATAAACCGAGTCTCCGTGCCCGGAATCGCTCGGGGAACCAATCCCTATGCCGGCGTGACCCAGTCGACCGACCTTCGTGAAATCTCCACCAGCTATGATCCGAAATTCCGGGCCAAGAATGACGTCTATCAGTTAAATCTGGAATTCGATCTGTCGCCGTCATTGACGTTCGTGTCGCAGACGACCTATGCGAATGATGATTTCTGGTCGACCCAGGATTACATGAGGTATGTGTCGAACGAGATATTCACTCGAAGCGACTATACTGACTACACGAATATCTATGGTCAAATTGCGCCGATCCATGAATCGCTCTTCAATGCGGCGCCTGGCGGCGTATACACCGATCCTCAGCTCGGTCCGTCCAGCAGGATGCTGGCGGTTGATCTGAGCAAGTCGAAGAATGAGCAGTTCTTTCAGGAGTTTCGACTGCAGTCGAAATTTGATGGAAGGTTCAATTTCAATATTGGTGCAAATTACCTGAAGTTCGACACGAAGGACGATTACTACGTATTCAACAACGTTTTCACTCTGATAGCCGAATATTGGTACAACAGGATACCCATTCCTGGCGGGCCTCCTTTGAACGAAGGGATGTCCATTCCCTGCGTCGATGGAAGCCAGAATGAATGCGTTTACGTCGATCGTTCCTCAATCGAGGATATCGTCGGCGACGGCCACAACTATTTCCGAAGCAAGAATGAGGTGACGACCGAGTCCTACGGAATTTTCGGCGAGGCCTATGTGGATCTTTCCGACTCCTTCCGGCTGACTGCCGGTCTCCGCTACACAGACGACAGCAAGACCACGACCCCCTATCCCACCCAACTGCTGCTGGGTACGAAGGATAGTCTGGGTTACGGCCACCTGACTGGCGGGTCCATCGCCAGGGGCTTCGAGGCCCTTCCAGACATCGAACAGAATTGGGGCGAGATGACAGGGCGGCTGGTCCTGGACTGGAAGCCGTCCGATAATCTGATGGCCTACGCCTCCTTTGCTCGGGGATACAAGGGTGGGGGATCCAATCCGCCTCGGGCCGGCATTGATCCTCTCGTGGTTCAGTATCTGCCACAATCAACTACTTTTGAGCCCGAGTTCCTTAACGCCTTCGAGATCGGTGTGAAGAGTTCTTTGTTGGATCGTCGCTTGCGATTGAACGCCACCGCCTTCTACTATGATTACACGGACTATCAGGTCTCGCAGATCGTCGATCGCATCTCGTTGAACGAGAATTTCGACGCTGAGAGCATGGGGCTTGAGCTGGAGGTCGCCTATCAGGTGACGCCGCGGTTCAGGATCGACGGCAACTTCGGCTATCTGAAAACGCGGATCGGAGACGGCGAAGGCTCTATCGACGTCATGAACCGGACGCAGGGGAACAAGGACTGGATGGTCCTTCGTCCCTGGGTGCAGGTGCCGTCCAACTGTGTCGCGCCCACGGCAATCGTCGAGAAGATCGTCAGCAGCTTCTATGGCGACGCCTTGAACCAGCTTGCATTGCAGGTCTTGTGCGGGGGCTCCAAGAACTATGGGTCCTTCGATCCGGGCTTTGTCGGCGGCACGCCGTTCTGGGCCCTCTACGGCGTCACCTACAACCCGTTGACGGATGCGCCCAACAGTGGTCGTGGCTTCATGGCGGACCTCGGTGGGAACGAGTTGCCAAACTCGCCGCGATGGACGGCCAGCATCGGGGCTGAGTATGTTTGGAATATTGGAAGTTCAACTGTCACTATGAGGGGGGACTACTATAGGCAGGCTGAGAGTTATTTCAGGGTTTACAACACTGACTATGACCGTCTCGAATCCTGGGGAAACTTGAACCTGTCTGTTTCCGTTGAGGATGCTGTTCGTGGTGTCACTGTGAGCGCCTATGTGAAAAACGTCTTCGACGACGATCCCATAGTCGATGCGTTTACAAACAGCGACGACACGATGTTAACGACGAATGTATTCACGCTTGATCCAAGAGTCTTTGGCATTTCAGTTAGTAAGGTTTTCTAAAATAATAGTTGACTCTATGACATCAAAATCTATGGTTGTATTCACTAGAAAGTTGATTTTCTAGTTTTCATAGACGAAAAGGGGTATGGATTATGAATAAGATGCTTGTTGTAGCTTCGTCCATCGCTGCCATGTCTTTGTTTGGTGTCGCCTCGGCCAGCGCGGCAGACTTCGCGACGGCGCCGGGCACTTATCGCGCCCAAGGCAATCTTGGGTTGTATCAATCGATTCCGGGCGTTTCATGCTTCGTCAGCATGGACATCGTGGTCACCGCAGCTGGCGTCGCCACGGCTAACAACGTCACCTTCAGCCCCGGTCATCCGCTGTGCGGTTCCGTCATCCGGCCGTTGACCACGACCTGGCCCATCCACAAGGTTTCCAAGGGCGTGGATGAGGGGGGCATTTCCATGGATGTCTCCGTACAGGCGGGTGCCGGTACCTGTACCGGCAACCTTGCTCCGCTCAGGCTCTACTGGGGCACCAAGGGGCCGAACCGCATCGAGACGGACCCGGTCGCCTTCGTGGCGGGCACGCCCTCGCCTTGCCAGGTCACGGGCACCCTCGATGTCACCCCGACCGGCGGAACGGCCGGCGAGTTCCGTATGCAGTAGGGACGGACCTCTTTCAGGCGTATCCTCATACGCCGCTCTTCCGGCCGGGCGTTCGTCGCCCGGCCACCTGATCTCCTCTCACGTGTTTCCTGCAAGGACTGGGCAGGGCGCTAGTCGTCCAGCCCCTTTTTGCATTCCTCAGCCTGACCTAGCGGTTCCGGCGGCTGCCGAGCCGTAAGTCGCGGTCCTTACCCAAGCTGGTTCAGGAGTTGAAATGATGAGATTATTCGCAGTCGTGCTAGGCGCTATCTTGGTGTTCGCGGCGTCAGGGCCGGCGGCGGCGCAGACCTTGTCCGGAACGGCGTCAGGGTCTGGCGCGGTCGAAATCGATCCACTGTCAGGAGGGCTTCCAGGGGTGACCTGCCTCATCTCGGCAAGTGGATCTGTCTATCCGGGCGTTGCGCCCATCAATCAGGCCGACGTGGATCCCGGACATCCGTTGTGCGGAACCATTGAACCCTGGGGGGCGTGGATGATCATGCCCATACCGTCGAACTACAGCGATGTTGAGTTCTATCTCGGTTTTGACGCGCCGGGCCTCGGAACCCGTTGCTACGGGCTGGCGACGGCCGCCCTGAGCGGTGGAGTCTTGACGTTTTCGAACGTTAGCCTCCCGGCTGTCTTGGGCGTGAATTCTTGCTACCTGGATGGGAGCATCAATCTTGGTCTGAGCCTCTAGCTTGGCGCAGTGGTAACCAAACGGGTAGCCTGCCACGCACAAAGGTTTCGGTCGTGTACAAGAAGGCAGAAACCTTCGCGTTTATCAGCCACTGCTAGGTTACGAGAAGCTCGAGAGTGTAGTGCGCTATCTTGGCATCGAGGTAGATGACGCTTTGGAGATGTCAGAGCTGATCGGTCTGTGACGTGTTCGCCGGGCCCGTTTTGCGCCCGGCGAGCATTGCCGAAGGGACGAAAGCGCAGCCTTTCCCTGAGTGCCAAGGGTCTCCTTTACGTCTGTGAGCCAATGTCCGCTCGTGGCGCTTCTGCGACCAGGTCGCACCAGTTATTCTTGATCCTTGCTGTCGGCGGGTGCGTCCGGGCAGCGAAGGCGCAAACGAATGATCGTGCCCTGTTCTGAAACGGCAAGGCTCAGAGGAATTTCGTCCCGAGCGCAAAGCCGCTGAACCTCCGTTGCCGAACACGTGGTCGGGCCCGGCCAAGAAAAAGGCCCCGGCGACGACGGGGGGCTCTTCGACGATGCGACTGACCAGGGCGTCAGATTCGCGGACCGCGTCCGCGCATGCCTCCGACGACCAGCGAGACCACAAACAGAATGACGGCGATGATGGCGATGAATTTCGCGATCTCGAACGACATGCCCGAAATGCCGCCGAAGCCGAGTACAGCCGCGACTAGGGCGACGATGAAGAAGATGATGGCCCAACGAAGCATAGAACAGTCCTCTGGAGATTGTTGAAGGAGGTGAATTTCGACGCCTCCATGCCGATCATTCGACCTCCGACCAACGTCCCGTGGACTCGACCGTTCCGTCCTTGGCGAACGGCGTCGGCGGTTCAGAAATTCCGTGCTTAACATTCTCCTGCAGTCGGCCAGGGTCAAGGAACTGACCCGCGTCCTCGCCGCCTTGAGCGAAGAGAGAAATGCAGGCGTGCGGCCGAGCGGAGAGCTTCTGCCTTGTCGTCGCAGCCACGAGCACAGATCGTCGGACGCCCGCCGTTGCGAAGGCCGGAAGGACTCATTCAAGGCAAGGTGCCCGGAGCGCGTTTGTCTAGGTTGAGCCGTCTGGTGCGTGAGTCGACCGACGCGGTTCGCCCAGCGGCGCTGAGGTCGCCCATGTTTTGCATCGACCAAAGCTCCCGCAGCCCGGGTGGTATTTTCGAGTTCGACTATGACTGCATGTAAAAGGGGAGCGGTTAGGGTGTTCGCCCTTCAGAATCGTCTCCTATCCTTTGACGGATGGAGTGGCTCGAATGGGCATGTGCCAGACTGCGGAGTATTCGGCCCATGTAGATGCATGGGTGGTACGGCGAATCCGGCCCGCAGCGATGGAGGCCAGGCCGGAGCAGGTTGATCGTCGTGCGGCCATATATCTCAGGGTTTCCACGGGGCGACAGCCCGCTTCGCTGGCGCTGCAGCGGAGCGCGCTCGAACGCTATGCCGCGAGCCAAGCCTTCGACATCGTTGCAGTCTACGAAGACGTCGGGAAGAGCGGCGTGACGTTGGAAAGGCGGTCCGGCCTGAGCCGGCTTCTCTTCGACGTGGTTATGGGAAATGCGAACTTCGCCCATGTCCTGGTTCAGGATATCAGCCGGTGGGGCCGATTTCAGGATCCGGACGAGGCTGCACACTATGAGTTCGTCTGTCGAAATCACGGCGTCTTGGTCACCTACTGCCGTGATCTGGTGTCAGTCGGACCTCCGGGTCAACTCGCCAAGCAGGTCAAGCGAGTGATGGCGGCAGACTATGTCCGCCAGATTTCGGACAGGACGCGTAGAGGAAAGCGCCGGGCTGCGGAGGCGGGCCGCGCTCCGGGCGCCTGGCCTCGGTATCTGGTGGACCGTCAAATCATTGAGCCTGACGGACTGCTGGGGCGTGTTCTGAGGTGCGGAGACTTTCGCTCTCATCCGCTGCAAGCTTTGCGCCTTATACCCGCGACCGGCGAGCGAGCTCAGGTTGTAGGACGCATTTTTCGAATGTTCATCGAAGGCGGCAAGTCGATGGCGGATATCGCAGCGACCTTGTCGGAGGAGGGGGTGTTCTGGACGGATGGGTCGCACTGGACCCGCCGGCGCATTTCCAGGATTCTTCGCGACCCGCTTTCCAAAGGGCTGCAACATTACGGCCGTTCACGAACCGTACTAGGCGTTCGTGGCGTGGAGATGGACAGGGGCCGCTGGGGCGAAGTCCAGGTCTTTGAGGGGATCGTGTCTGCAGAAACCTTCGAGACTGCCCAGGCGCGATTCAGGACGCTTGGCGGCAGAAGCGCTCATACCGACGAAGAAATGGTCTCAGGGCTTCGAGCCTTGCTGGAGAAGGAGGGGCGGCTCTCGGTCGCTATGATCGACGCCTGCCCGGGCATTCCCAGCGCCAGGCGATACATATCGCGTTTTGGTACGCTGGCGGCAGCTGGGCGTCTGGTGGGGTACGAGAGGTCGCGGGTCAGCCGGGGCGCAGCGCCGGACGGCAGCCCGCTTTCTCATGAGGCCATTCTGGAGGGATTGCGACGACTCCAGAACGAGAATGGAAGAATTAATGTCTCCCTGATTCAGGCCGATCGCCGCCTGCCGTCAATCTCCGTGATCACCAAGGCGTTTGGCACAGTCACGGCCGCCTATCATGCGGCGGGTCTATGATGGACGAAGAAAAACCCTTCGAAATGGATGACCTTCCGGCCAAGCTGAGACGCCATTTCGGGCGAGACGCTGACGGCGCCGTCGTCCTGCCTGCGGACCATTCACATGCTGAGCGCGGACCTGCTCACGCTGCCCAGTACCTGCGCATGTCGACAGACCACCAGCGCTACTCCCTGGGCAACCAGCGCGCCTATATCGCGAGCTTCGCGGAGAGCCGCGGGATCGAGATCGTCCGTACCTACGAGGATGCAGGGAAAAGCGGAGTGACCGTAGAACGGCGGTCAGGTCTCCAGCGACTTCTCTCGGACGTTCTTTCAGGCGAGGCTCCATTCTCGACCATACTCGTTTTCGACGTCAGCCGCTGGGGCCGGTTCCAGGATGCCGATGAGGCGGCGCATTATGAATACCTATGTCGAGAAGCTGGGCTTTCGGTGGTCTATTGCGCCGAGCTCTTCGCCGACGACACCTTCGGCTCCGTTTTCAAGCAGCTCAAAAGAGTCATGGCTGGGGAGTACAGCCGGGATCTGTCCGCGAAGGTTCGCGCCGGCCGCTGGGCGAAGGCGGCCCGGGGGCGCGCGTTAGGGGGCAGCGCCGTGTACGGTTTTCAGCGGCAGATCGTGAACGCGGACGGGAGTGCGGGCGCGATCCTTCCGGATGGACAGCGGAAATCGCGGCTCGATCAGGAAGTCCGCTATGTCTGGGGGCCGCCTGAAGAGCGTGTGGTCATACAGCGGATTTTTGAGCTCTTCGTACATGAGGCCCGCAGTCAGTCGGGTATCGCGAGGTTCCTCACTCATCAGGGCGTGATGTGGCGTGACGGAACGCCCTGGAACGGCGATCGCGTACAGAAAATACTCAAACGGGAACTCGTTGTCGGCTTTCAGGCCTATGGGAAGTCCAAAGTCGAGCTCGGGAAGCGAACGATCTATGTCGACCGCTCGCAATGGACCTATGTCCGGGTCATGGATCCTATTGTCGACATCGACACCTTCGTCGCGGCGCAGGAGCGGATGGGCGCTCTGAAACGAGGTCGGGGCAAGACGGAGGAAGAGATGGTCCGCGAATTGCGGCGCTTGCTGGCGAGCCGCAGGCCCACCCTCGAAGCCATTCGGGAGGCTGAAAACATGGCTTCGCCAACCGTTTACCGTAGTCACTTCGGCTCAATTAGAGCGGCCTACGAGCGGGCGGGTTATCAGTATTCCGGCTTTCGTCGAGGGGTGAACCCGAACGGCACGCCGCTTGATCGGGATCAGACGATCGAAGCGTTGCAGGCTCTCCACAAACAGCATGGGCGTATCTCTCTTAAGCTGATCAAGGCGACGCCTGGAATGCCAGGAGACGGCCGGATAAGGGCATTGTTCGGGTCCATTGCCGAAGCCTATGAGGCTGCGGGTCTCCCCGTGGGGCCTCGCGTGGGACGTCGTCGGCCCTGCTGAGTGGGGGGGCGAGAAACGACTACGCCACTGGACGATTGAGGGTTCCTGTAAGACGCCTTGCCTCGCATCCGGCGTCCTCCCGTCGCGAGCTCGCCGTAGGCGTCGGACAAGCTTTGCTTTAAATACAATTCGCGGTGGCGACCGACCTCGCCCCCGTAGACGGTCCGACGCGTCTCTCGCCGAGCGGGTCGGACCGTCGCCTTTGGGTGCGGGCTCCAGAACGCCTGATGCGGGGCGTCGATCGATGGTGTTCGGGGCCTGGACAGGTCACACTGGGCCCCATGGAATCAGGACTCAAGTTTGAACCAGGTTGGTCGGGCCGCGGGCGCGGCAAGGGCGGCTTCGAGGTCTATCGCGGTAAGGGGCGGCATGCGCGCCGGTTGCAACCCTCCGCCTCCGGCGGCGTCATCTTCGGCCTCTTTATGGCCTGGCTCCGCGGTAGGGCTTGACGTCCGCGCCTGAACAGCGGAGCGAAAATTTGATCTGGTATGGGGGAACCTTGGGGAGGCCCCTAGTTGATGGCCTGATCGCCGGATGAAGATCGGACGATTGAGGTCAGGTTCATCGCTTAGAAATAAGTGAAGCCCAGCCCGCAATGAAAGCCCGCCGCGCACCCCGAGAGGGGGCGACGCCGGGCTTTCGCTGTTTCTGGCGCCGCCGTCGTCGTCAGCTCGGGCTGCGCCGGTTCACTCCTATGCGAGACCTTGAAGGTAGGCTTGGATGTTCTCGAGCGCGGCGACATCGGCTCCGTCGCCGCGGCCGCCCAATTCGACGTTGGGAATGATGACCCCCAGCATGCTGACGATTTCGGCGATCGACTGAGGAGTATGGTCGAGGATCAGGCGTTCGAGCTTTTCAAGGACGTCATGATCGTCCTCGGTGTCGGTGCTTGTACGATAAGCTTCAACTGTCTCGTGGAACGCAACCACCATCGCCAAACCCCATAGAGGGAGGGCGCTGACCGCCAATCGGCCAGCTGGCCGTCCATATCGGTCCCGCCTCAATCGACTGGATCGAACCTTGTAATGCTCGGTCTAGTTGTGATTCTGGTCAAGGGTGCACGTTCACGGACCCCTTGCGGCTTAGGGGCGGCGAGAGCGGCCTGCTCGACGGCCTCGACCCGAATGAGGACGTCGCTCCAGGCCAGGGTCAGCTTCTCTACGACCTCGACCGACGGGGCGTCGAAATCAACCTTGGCGAAGGCGTCGTTCATCCAGGCCAGGACCTGGAGAGCAAGGTCCGCGCGCAGGCGAACGGCCGCCGCATCGTCAGTCATGGAAGCCCCCGCTAGCCGGTCGCGCCTACGAGAGGTTGCAGCGACGGCGGGTCTTCTAATGGGGGTAGTGAGGCTTTGTCCAGTCGAACGCTGTTCGGCGTTAACTGTCTTGTAGACGACCGGCGAAGTGTGGATTAGCTCGGATGGCCTAGGGGAGTTTACAAAGATGCCGGATCGTCTGAGCGCGAGGCAGCGAGAGTGTCTTCTGCTCACCCGGCATCATGGAACCAAGGCGATCGCCCACATGATGGGGATCTCGGAGTCCACCGCGAAGAAGCATATTCACGAGGCCTGTCAGCGGCTTGGCGTGAACACGCGCAAGGCCGCTCTGGCGATCCTGGAACGAAACGTACCAGGGGGTACGACACACCCCATGGCGGGGCTGGACGCCCCCGGCTCAGTTGCACCGGTCAACAAGGAGACGGGGCATGGCGAGCCGGACGAGCGAACCGCCGCAGTGGGACTGGGCGCAACTGGAGGCGGCCCTGAAGTTCATGGGCGCGGACAGGAGCGATCCTCTGCATCAATATCTGCTGGACGGTTTGCGGGAGCCGGAAGTCATGGCGTCGCCGGAGACCTTCCTGAAGGAGCTTCTTTCGGTGGCGGCGCTTCTGGCGGCGCGCGGGCAGGATATCGCCCGCCGCCAGGCCATCCACTGGTCCGACTTGCCCTCGTCATCGTGTTGATCGCCGTGAGCGCGCTGCTTTTCAGCGCGGTCGCAGGCGTCGTGATCGGCGATCAGACTCGCATTCAGGCGGTCGATCGCTCCCGCTAAACCCTCCTCGGTCATCGAGGACTATTCCCCCGCATGCGGGGAGGAGCGCTGAGCTATGAGCAAAGATGCCTTTGGAGTGGAACTCGCCCGTCAGCTTTATGCGGCTGAACGCGCCCTCGACATGGCGATCGCAGAGACCAACGACCTGGCGTCGCTGATGACGCGTGGGCGTATCCGGCACAGGATTTCCGCCATGGTGGGGCAGTCGGCGCTGGAAGACATCGGCGCCCTGGTCGCCGGTCTGACGGCGTCGCGCAACAAGATCGTCAGCGCGCATGGCGCCTTGAAGCGCGACGCTCAAGACCTGGGCATAGGCTGGCATGCGGCGGGCCCTGAGCTTAAACCTGCTGAGGACGGGCCGGTCGTCAAGACCGGGCGACTGCAGGTCGTGGCCTGACGAGGGGCGAACTTGAGCGGATTGGTCAGCTTTCTGGCGCTGTGGGGCGCGTGCCTGGGGCTGACCGCCCTGTGTTGGCGCATGGGGGGAGAGCCGGAACGGCGAGCGGCGGGCATGCTGCTCGCCGCCTATGCTGTTTCCCTCGTTCTGGGCGGGGTGCGCATCGAGGGCGTGAAGCTCGCGGTCGTGGCTGCGGACGTCTTACTTGCGGCGGGCCTTGTCTGGCTTTCCCTCTCCTACAGGCGCTGGTGGCTGCTGGTGGCGGCGGCGAACGCGGTCCTTGTGGTGATCGCCCACGTCACAGTTTTCTTGGAACCGAGCATTCATCAGCGCGCCTATATCGCCTATCGGATGCTGCCGGGGCTGGCTATTCCGCTTGCGGCCGGCTTTGGGGCCTGGGAGCGATGGCTCGCTGGAGAACCCGCGAGCGCCGGTTGGTTGCGGATGCGGCCGGCCTAGCCTAGCGTCCCCGCACAATTGGCGGGAGGATCCTGGGTTGAAGCGATCGACGACCGAATTCGACAAGGATCTGGGCAGCCGCGTGCGTGCGGTGCGCACGGCGATGAGGATGACCCAGTCGGAACTAGGCCAGGCGGTGGGTCTGACGTTTCAGCAGATCCAGAAGTACGAGCAGGGGAGCAACCGCATCTCGGCCAGCATGTTGCTGCAACTCAGTCAGGCTCTTAAAGCCGATTTCAGCGCTCTGGTCGCGCCGGACGGCGGCAGGCCAGCGGAGACGGTCAGGTCAATCCAGGAAGAGCAACTGCTGTCGGACTTTACGAGGCTGGATGCAGACCGCCGGCGACTGGTGCTGGATCTCGCGAGGACCCTGGGCGAGCCCTGAACCTTGCCGCTGTTCGTTTCGGCCCGTCCCGGTTCGTCCCAGCGGGCTTTCTAGCTCGGTTGCGCCGACGCGTTCCGTGACCTAGCGTCGCGCGCTGGGCGGATGGGGCTTGAAGCGATCAATGATCGAATTCGACAAGAATCTTGGCGCTGCGGTACGCAGCGCTCGCAAGGCCAGGGGGGTGAAGCAGCCGGACCTGGCAAGCGCGGTTGGACTGAAGCATCAGCAGATTCAGAAGTACGAACAGGGCGTCAATCGCATCTCGGCTGGCATGTTGCTGCAGCTGGGGCAGGCCTTGAGCGTCGATTTCAGCCCCCTGGTCGCGCCGGAGGGAGGCGATCCCGTCGCGGCGGTCCTGTCGCAGGATGAACTGAGGTTGCTTGCTGACTTCAATCAATTGGGCACCAAGCGTCGCAGCGTGGTTCTGGATCTGTTGAATACCTTGGTCGAGGTTGAGAAGGGCGGAGCTGAAACGCTGACGTAAACGACGGCCCCGGATCTGGGGAGCGCCTGCCACGCTGCATGACCCCATCATCATCGGCGCCAGAGGGGATTTCCCTCGTTCAAGCAGTAGGGCTTGTTGCATGGCTGACATCACCCTGGAGGATTGGCTTGTCGATTAGCATCGTGTCGCACCAGACCATCAGCCGCATCGTCGGCTTCGCTGCAGGCCAGGCGGATCTCGTGCCGGTAGGCTGGTCTTCCAACGACCTCTACCGGAAGCTCAGGGAAATCAACGAGCGGACCTTCCTGGCACGCTACCCGCAGGCCGAGCTCGAGGCTGGTTCCAGCGAGCCGGATATTCCCGGAGACGCCGCTGACTTCACCAAGCTGGTCCGGGCGCTTGGTGACTACGAACACAATTCCGACTTGTCCGGTGAGCGTCAATTGGCGGCGCTGCTGGTTTCGCTCATGTCGCGGGACGACCGATAATATTTATGAAGTACCGTTTCGCATGGTATCCTGCACCAATTGGTGCGCCCTGCTAAATGCAATTGCAAATTTGGGTCTTGGCGTTGTCAATACATCTTGAAAGATGTCTGTATCACGAACTTTTTACATAAGTAAATTTTCGCATTGTTTTCAAAATACTCGAAATCTGCCGGTCTTCGGGCCGGTTGTGGCTGGTGGAAAATTGAAAAAATGATGCAAAAACAAATCAATAGACGATTTTTGTGCCATCGAGTGGGAATAAGGGGCCGTGTGGGCGCGGCTTGTCCGCGTCTTCCATTCTCGTGAAATGAATATTGTTTGTCCCCGGAGAAGCGGTCGCTGAACTGATGCGTCAGCTTCACTGTGGATTTGCGTAGGCGTCGCGGGTCCGACACTGACGCCCACTACGCCACCCCCCATAGCTTCAAGGGGGATGTGATGACGAAATCCGTGGCGAACAAGGCTGGGCTGTTGGCGGGCGCAGCGGTGCTGAGCCTGATGGCGGGCGGCGCGGCCCAGGCGCAGAGCGCGGCCCAGGACCACGTCTCGACGGTGGACGACATCATCGTCACCGCCCAACTTCGTGCGCAGGACCCCATCGAGGTGCCCTTCGCCCTGACGGCCTATAGCGGTCAGTTCCTCGAGAACCTGGGCGTTCAGGAGTTCGAACAGCTGTCGGCCTTCGTGCCGGGCTTCCTGGTGCAGAACCAGTCGCCGAACAATCCGGGCTTTGTGATGCGCGGCATCACCTCGGACTCGGGCGCGGCCACGGCCGAGCCGCGCGTTTCCGTGTTTCAGGACGGGGTGTCGATCTCCAAGTCGCGTGGCTCCTATGTCGAACTGTTCGATCTGGAGCGGGTCGAGATCGCCAAGGGGCCGCAGTCGACCCTCTATGGTCGCGGCGCCCTGATCGGGGCGGTCAATCTGGTGCAGAACCGCGCTCGTCCGGGCCAGTTCGACGCCGAGATGCGGGCCGAGGTCGGCGACTATGGCTATCGCGCGGTCGAGGGCTTCGTGAACGCCCCGGTGGGTGATGATCTGGCCCTGCGTCTGGCCACGCGCATGAAGACGCGCGACGGCTCGGTCGAGAACCTGCTGGGCGGCGAGGACTACAATGGCATCGAGACCAAGGCCTTCCGCCTGTCCGGCGCCTGGACGCCCAGCGACACCCTGCGCGCCGACCTGATTGCCAACTACCAAACCGATGACGCCACCGGCACCTCGTTCAAGTCCATCGCCTATGATCCGGCTGACCCGACGACGGGCGCGGTACTGGGCGGCCGTGCGCCGTGGGAGGGCGCCGCCCTGACGCCGGGCGCCGCCTTCGACGGGGGCAAGAGCCTGGGTCTGGACCGCAAGGTCTGGGGCGTGACGGGGCTGGTGAAGTGGACTCTGACACCGTCGCTGTCGCTGAACTCGACCACGGCCTATCGCCAGTTCGATTCCTATGAAACCTTCGACGCCGACGGTCTGTCGCTGCCGTTGCTGACGGCGGCGGAAGAAGCCTATGGCGAGCAGTGGAGCCAGGAGTTCCGCCTGAACTGGGACAATGGCGGGCGCCTGTCGGGCTTCGCCGGGGCCGGCTGGTTCCGCGAGGAGGGCTACCAGCGCACCCCGACCCAGTTTGATGAACGCATCGCCCTGGCCCAGTTGGCCGGACTGCTGGACGGCTCGCCCACGGCGGTCGGCCACAACACCTTGCCGATCTCGGCCTATCCGACGGTGGCGACGCAGTTCCTGCAAGCCACATTGACGCCGCTGGGGGCAGGGGCCCTGGCCGCGCCGATCGCGGGCAACCTGAAGTCGGCGCACATCGAGATACCGATCAACAGCGCCGAACTGACCTCCTACGACCTGTTCGCCGACCTGACCTTCAAGGCCACCGACCGCCTCGAGTTCGCGGGCGGGGTTCGCTACACCCGCGACGACAAGACCACCGGCTACGCCAGTTCGGTCGCCAACGGCCGTTCCATCGCCGGCGGGCTGCTGGCCGTGCTGCAAGGCGCCGTGCCGCCGGCACAGGTTCCAGCTCTGCTGGGCGGTCTGGCTAATCCCAACGCCGTCAACCTGCCGGCTTCGGTCCTGCCGCTGTTCGGCCTGACGGCGCAGCCGACCGCCAACAACGGCGACTTCGTCTATGGCGATCATGAGGACGACGGCTTCACCTGGCGCCTGACCGCCCGCTATGCCCTGTCGGACGAGGCCAGCCTCTACGCCAACTATGCGCGGGGCCGCAGACCTGAGGTGCTGAGCGTTAGCGGCCCGTCTGCCCCGCTGGGCGCGCCGACCTTCAACGTCATCGAGGCCGAGACGGTCGACAGCTTCGAGGTCGGGGCCAAGGCGGCGCTGATGGACGGTCGCCTGCGTCTGGATGGCGCGGTCTTCCACTACGCCTACGACAACTTCCAAACCACGATTCAGGAAGGCACCCGCTTCATCACCACCAATGCGGGCGAGGCCAGCGCCTATGGCTTCGAAGGGCAGGTCTTCTGGGCCGCCGCCGACAACTTCGATCTGTTCGGCACCTACGGCTACAACCACTCGCGCTTTGAGGCGGGCCTGTATGACGGCAACCGTTTCCGCCTGTCGCCCGACAACATGGCTTCGATCGGCGCCATTTGGCGCCTGCCGGTCGCAGGCGGCACGGTCGAGGTGCAGCCGACCTATACCTGGCAGTCCAAGGTCTTCTTCGACGACAACAACGACATTCCGACCCTGCAGACCCAGAACTTCGTCGCCGACCTGACCCAGGACGAATACCAGGACGCCTATGGCCTGCTGAACCTGCGGGTTCGCTACGCCCCGGCCTCGGGGAGCTGGGGCGTCGAGGCCTTCGGCGAGAACCTTCTGGACGAAGAATACATCAAGGACGCCGGCAATACGGGCGACGCGCTCGGCTTGCCGACCTTCATCGCCGGACGCCCCGCCAGCTATGGCGTGGCCTTTACCGTTCGCTACTGAGGGTCGGGCGCATGACCATGAACCGTCGCGGCCTGCTGGGCCTGTTCGGGGCCGGGGCGGCTGTCAGCGCGACGCCGGCGATGGCGGAGGCGGCCTCGGTCGCCTTCCTCCACGGCGTCGCCTCGGGCGATCCGGGCACGGACCGGGTGATCCTTTGGACTCGCGTCACGGCGGGGGAGGGGTTCAGCGGCCCGGTTTCCGTGGCGTGGCGCGTTCTGGAAGGCGAGGGCGACCAAGTCGTCGCTTCGGGCCGTTTCGAGACGGGGCTAGAGCGCGACTATACGGTCAAGATCGACGCGGCGGGCCTGCGTCCCGGTCGCGACTACCGCTACGACTTCGCCGTGGGCGAGACTCGCTCTCCGATGGGCCGCACCCGCACCCTGGCGGCCGAGGGCGTGACGCCGGTCAATCTGGCGGTGGTCTCGTGCCAGCTCTATCCGGGCGGTCTGTTCAACGCCTATGAGGCCATCGCCGCCCTGTCGTCGCTGGACGCCGTGGTTCACTTGGGCGACTACATCTACGAATACGGGGCCGAGGCCGACGCCTACGGCATGGTCACTGGCGCCGCGTTGAACCGTCTGCCCGAGCCGCGTCATGAGATCGTGACCCTGGCCGACTATCGGACCCGTCACGCCCAGTACAAGACCGACGCCGACCTGCAGGCGGCCCACGCGCGCGCGCCCTTCATCTGCGTCTGGGACGACCATGAGACCGCCAACGACGCCTGGCTGCACGGCGCCGAAAACCACCAGCCCGAAACCGAAGGCGACTTCGCCGTGCGCAAGGCGGCGGCGCTGAAGGCCTATTATGAGTGGATGCCGATCCGCGAGGCGGCGCCCGGCGCGCTGAAGGAGGCCATCTACCGCAGCTTCCACTTCGGCGACCTGGCCAGCCTGATGATGGTCGAGACGCGGCTGACGGGACGCACCGAGCCGCTGGACTACAGCAAGGATCTGACCGCCAAGGACGGCCCGAACGGCGAGCCGGTGCTGGATCTCGACGCCTTCCGCACCAAGCTGAACGATCCGGCGCGCGATCTCATGGGGCCGGAACAGCGCGCCTGGCTGACGCGTGAACTGTCGGCGTCCAAGGCGGCGGGCCGTCCGTGGCAGGTGCTGGGCAATCAGGTCGTAACCGCGCGCGTGGCCGGTCCCGACGTGTCGCGGACCATGACGCCTGAACAGATCGAGGGCCTGATGGCCCAGGTGCCCGAGGCCTTCCGCGAACAGTTCGAGCAGGCCCTCTTCCTGTTCAAGATGGGGCTGCCGTTCAACCTCGACGCCTGGGACGGCTATCCGGCGGGGCGCGAGCGGCTCTATGCCGCCTTCGCTGAGGCCGGAGTCCAGCCCATTGTCCTGGCAGGCGACAGTCATGCCTTCTGGGTCAACGAGCTGAAGGACGCCGCCGGCGTCCGTCGCGCCCTCGAATTCGGAACCAGCGCCGTCTCCAGCCCCTCGATCGGCGACGCTATCGGCGGCTTCCCTCTGGGCGAGGCCCTGATGCGGGCCAATGACGAGGTCGTCTTCTGCGACCAATCGGCCAAGGGTTTCATTCTCCTCGCCCTGACTGCCGACAAGGCCGAGGCGACCTTGATGCAAATTTCCACCATCTTCGCAAAACCCTTTGAAATTAAACGACTGAAGCGTTTTGCTGTGGAGATCGACGGCGGGCTGATCGAAGTTGCGGAGGCCGAGAAGGCTTAGACGGCCGCAGGGGCGCTTCCCTTGCCATGATCGGAAGGCTGTGCTGATCCCGCGCTAACGGCGGCGAAGGGGACGGGACATAGATGTCGAAAGGCCTGAAGCGTCGGCTGGCGATCCTTGCCGTCATGGCTGCTCTGGCGATCGCCGGCGTGGCGCAGGCGCGACCGCAGGAGGCGCGGCGATTTGAACTTCAGGCCCAGCCGTTGGACCAGGCGCTGGCGGCCTTCTCGGTCTCGACCGGCTTGCAGATGCTCTACGACAGTTCGCTGGCGGCGGGACGGCGGTCGTCGCCGGTGTCGGGGGCGATGCAGCCGAGGGAGGCTTTGGCCCTGATGCTGGCGGGCACCGGCCTGACGGCGCGGTTCACCGCGGGCGGAGCCGTGGTCATCTACGCCGGATCGACCTCAGCGGTGACGCTGAATCCGATCACCGCGACCGCGGCGCCGGTCATCGGCCGGTTGGGCGCGAACGCCGAGGCGCGGGCCTATGCCGAGGCAGTGCAGCGGCAGACGGTCGAGGCCCTGCGTCAGGACGCCGTGCTGTCGGGCGGCGACTATGCCCTTAGTGTGCGTCTGTGGGTGGCCGAGGACGGGGCGGCGCGTCGGATCGAGATTTTGAACGGCTCGGGCGAGGGCGCGCGCGACGCCGGCTTCCTGGCTCTGGCTTCAAGCCTGCGGTTTCCGGTTCCGCCGCCGGACCTGCCGCAGCCGATGCGGATCGAGTTTCGCGTCCGTCAGCGTCACTGACATACCAGCGTCACCGTTCTGTCGCTGGTGACGGTTTAGGGAGGCGGGGTTCCAGCGGCTCTGACGGCTCGGCTCCCATCCATGACGCGAAACTGGCTTCTTGGCGCGATGACGTCGGCGGCCCTGCATGGCGGGGCGGCGGCTGTACTGCTGGCGTCGTCGGCGATCCCGCAGGGCGTCACGGCGCCGGAGGCCCAGCCGCACGCGGTCAATGTCGAGCTGATCGACACGGCTCGCCGAGAGGCCGGCGACAGCGACCGCACAGAAGTGTCCTCAAACGCGGCCGAGACCGCCAGCCCGACCGCTAAAGCGCCGACCTCGCCCATGACCGGCGAGGCCAAGGCGGCACCCGCCCAGACGGCGAGCGGCGGTGCGGCGGCCATGCCGGCGACTGCGCCCGACCCTGGCGCCGTGTCTGACTATTACCGGCGGGTCGAAAGTCATCTGGCGCGGTTTCACGCCTATCCGGCGTCCCTGGCCGGCCCGCGTCCGACCGGGGTGGTGCGGGTCGGCCTGATCGTTCAGCGTGATGGACGGGTCATGGACGCCTGGATCGAGACGAGCTCGGGGGTCGTGCCTCTGGATGAGGCGGCCTTGCAGACCTTGCGGCGCGCCGAGCCTCTGCCGGGCCTGCCCGCGACCCTGCCGGGCGCGATCGATCTGATCGTGCCGCTGCGCTACGCCGCCTCGACCAGGGGCGGCGGCGTGCGGGTCGGCGAATGAGAGCGTGGTCGTGGTGACGGAAGCCGCCGCCCGTCTGCGCGGGCATCTGGTCGAGAAGTACGAGACCCTGCTGAGCGGCCTCAGCGCGCGGCTGGGCTCGCGCGAGATGGCGCGCGACGCGCTGCAGGACGCCTATGTGAAGCTGTCGAGCAACGGGCCGCAGGACGAGGTGCGGCATCCGACGGCCTATCTGTTCCGCATGGCGCTGAACATCGCCGCCAATGCGCGGCGCCGCGACCGGCGGCTGCTGGGCTTTGACGAGGTCTCGGCCCTGCTGGACGTGCCGGACGAGAGCCCGGACCCGGCGACGGTGGCTGAGGCGCGCTCGGACCTGGCCACGGTCAAGGCGGCGATGGCGCGGATGCCGGCGCGGCGTCTGGCCATCTGCACCGCCGCCTGGCTGGACGGGTTGTCGACAGCCGAGATCGCCGAGCAGAACGGCGTGGCCCAGCGGACGGTGCAGCACGAACTGAAACTGGCGACCGAGGCCTTGCAGAAGAATTTGGCTCAACCCAAGGTCATATCCTTGCGCCGTTCCGACGGTGGCGTGTCATGAATTACAGGGGCGCCTCAGAGGCCGGACATGAGCGGCGAGATCAGGACGTGAGCGACGCGGTCGTCGAACAGGCCCAGGCCTGGGTGCGTCGCCTGATGTCAGGCGAGGCGACGCAGGACGACGCCCTGGATCTGGCGGTCTGGCGTCAGGCGGATGCGCGTCATGAGCGGGCCTTCGTTCAGGCGGCGCGTCTGCACAAGGCGGCGCGACAAGCGGCGTCCGACCTGCGCGACGAGCAGGCGACCCGGCCAACGACGGCCCGGCGCGGTCTGAGCCGTCGCATGGTGGTGGGCGGGGCCATCGCCGCCTCGGCCGCCGGGGTGGCCATCATCGCGGAACGGTCGGGGACGACGCGTTTTGCGCCACCGCCCGCTGACTTCACCACGGAAAAGGGCGAGACGCGGCGCGTCGAACTGGCGCCGGGCGTCTCGGTCGAGCTGAACACCCTGACGCGGATCGCCCTGCGACCGGCGGCGGGCGAGGGCGCCTTTGAACTGCTGACGGGGGAGGCGGTCGTGACCATCGACCGCCCAGACGCCCCCCTGTCGATCTTCGCCCAGGACGGCGAGACCACGGCGTCGCAGGCGCGACTGGCGCTGCGCTGTCTGGAGGGCGAGGTGCGGGTGTCCTGTCTGGAAGGCGCGGCGCATGTGCGCTCGGCGGGGCAGGCGGCGGCGCTGCCGGCGCAACACAGCGTCACCTATGACCAGAAGCAGATGCAGGCCCCCACGGCCATCGACCCGGAGGCCGAGGCGGCCTGGCGGCGCGGCCTGCTGGTCTTCCGCGATCAGCGCCTGGGCGACGTGATCGAGGAGATCAATCGCTATCGCACGGGCCGCATCGTCATCGCCGATCCACGCCTGAGAAACCGCCGCGTCAACGGCGCCTTCCACACCGATCGTATTGATCAGGTCATTGATCAGATGCGGCTGGCCTATGGGGTTCGCGCCACGCGCCTGCCTGGCGATGTTGTCCTCGTGGCCTGACGAAATCGAACATAAGCGACTGAGAAACGTCGCGAAATCTTCACGCTAAATCTTTGCGCCTGTGTCGGGCGCACGTGTCTCTCCCCTGACGACCAAGTGCGGGGCGTCGGTCGCCTCAGCGGCCGTCGCGTCACGGGGGATTGATGCTGGATTACAAGAGACATTGCGCGCTGAGAGGCGCGGCGAGCGCCTTGGCGCTGGCCGCTGTTCTGGCTGTTCACGCCGCGCCCGCGAGGGCGCAGGACGACGCCAGCTTCGAGGTTCGCGCCTTTCAGGTGAAGGGCAATACGGTCCTGCCGCCCGAGGCGGTGGAACGGGCGGTCTATCCCTTCATGGGGCCGGGCCGGACCTCGGACGACGTGGAGGCGGCGCGCGCCGCCTTGCAGGCTGTCTATGAGGCGCGCGGCTTCGTCGCCGTGTCCGTCTTCATTCCCGAGCAGTCGGTCGAAGGCGGCGTCCTGATGCTGGAGGTGACCGAGCAGGCCATCGGTCAGGTGCTGGTCGAGGGCGCGAGGAGGCCCGACGCCGTGCGCGCTCAGGCCCCGTCGCTGACGCCCGGCCAGACGCCGAACCTGCCGGAGTTCCAGCGCGACGTGGTGGCGCTGAACCAGAACCCGTCGCGACGCGTGACGCCGGAACTGCGCGCAGGCGTGGCGCCCGGCACGCTGGATGTGGTGCTGGCGGTCGAGGAAAGCTCGCCCTGGCACGGCTCGCTGGAACTGAACAACTATTCCAGCGCCGCGACGACCCAACTGCGGACGGCGGCGACCCTGCGTCACGACAACATGTGGGGGCGCGGCGACAGCCTCAGCCTGTCGGCCCAGACGGCGCCCGAGCGGACCACGGACGGCACGGTCTATTCCGGCAACTATCTGATGCGCCTGGGCGTCGGCACGCAGCTGCTGGCCTATGCTGTCCATTCCGACAGCGACATCGCCGTGGTCGGCGGCACCAATGTCATCGGCAAGGGCGATCTGGCGGGCCTGCGTCTGATCCGCGCCCTAGGCGGCGGCGACGGCTTTTATCATTCGCTGACGCTCGGCTTCGACTGGAAGAGCTTCAAGGAAGACGTGATCCTGGGCTCGGACCGGGCCGCGGCGCCGATCGAGTATTTCCCGCTGATGGCCTCGTGGCGCGGCGACTGGAGCGGTGAGGCGCGGCGCAGCGACCTGACCTTCAGCGGCGTCCTGGGCGTGCGCGGTCTGGGCGACGACAAGTGGGCCTTTGACGCCAAGCGCTACAACGCCCGCCCCAGCTTCTTCACGGTCAAGGTCGACGCCTCGCATACCGAAGAACTGGTCCACGACCTGCAGTTGATGGCCAAGCTGTCGGCTCAATGGACCGATCGCCCGCTGATCTCCAACGAGCAGTTCGGCATCGGCGGTTCGAACACGGTCCGCGCCTATCGCGAGAGCGAGGCCATGGGCGACTACGGCCTGGCCACGCAACTGGAGCTGCGTTCGCCGTCGCTGCTGGCCGACTGGCCGGGCGTGGATGAATTGCGCCTCTACGGTTTCTGGGACGCCGGCTTCGTCGGCATCCACGACCCGCTGCCGGGTCAGAAGGGCGAGAACCTTCTGATGAGCGTCGGCGTCGGCGGGCGGCTGCGCCTCTTCCAATACCTCAACGGGGCCGTCGATGTCGGCACGCCCCTGATCACCATGCCGGGCCGCGATGCGGGCCTGGTTTCCGTTCGCTTCCGCATCTGGGGGGAATTCTGATGGCTTTGACGATGACCAAGAAGGGGCTGCTCGGCGGCCTCGCCGCCGCCGTGCTGATCGGGGCTGCGGCTCCGGCCGCCGCCGCGGGCTGGTGGCAGGCGGACTACGCCTATCGCACGAAAATCAACCTGAACGCCCAGGTCGCCGGCGTGACCGGCGAGGTGGCCCGCGCCCCCGTCCTGATCCGTCTGCACACGGGCAATTTCGACTTCGCTGACGTGAAGGCCGACGGCTCGGACCTGCGCTTTGTGGCGGGCGACGACCGCACGCCTCTGGCCTTCCACATCGAGAAGTGGGCGCCCGCCGAGCAGCAGGCTCTGGTCTGGGTCGACGTGTCGAACCTGAAGCCGGGCGCCGCCGCGGCCATCTACGCCTACTACGGCAACGAGAAGGCTGAAGCCGGTCAGAACGCCGCCGGGACCTTCGGCGCCGACTACAGGCTGGTCTGGCACTTCGACGGCGCGGGCGCGCCGCAGGACGCCACCTCCAACGGCCTGAACGGCGTCGGCGGCGAGGTCCGCAACTCTGGCGGTCTGATCGGCCAGAGCCTGACGCTGGACGGCGCCGCCGCCGTGTCGGTTCCGGCCGAGGCCTTTGCACAAGGGCCGGTCTCGGTCAGCTTCTGGGTCAAGCCCGGCTCGGACGGTCAACTGCTGGGTCTGTCGGGCCTCAGCCTGATCTCGGAAGGCGCGACCCTGTTCCTCGACGCTGCCGGTCAGCGCAGCGCAGGCGCTGCGCTTCCGACTGGAACCTGGGCCCATGTCGCCCTCGTCAACGACGGTCAGAAAACGAGCCTGTTCGTCAACGGCCAGCCGGCCGGCGAGGTCGCGGGCGCATTGTCGGCAGGTCCCGCCGTTCTGGGTCAGGGCTTCACCGGCGAGATCGACGAGTTCCGCGTGGCGGGCGTGGCCCTGCCGCAGGCGGCCTTCCAACTGGCGGCCGCCAGCGAGGGGCAGGGCGCCAAGCTGCTGACCTTCGACACGGCCGAGCAGACCGAGAGCGGCGGCCACAACTATTTCGGCATCCTGTTCAAGGCCCTGACGGTCGACGCCTGGGTGGTGATCATCATCCTGGGCTTCATGCTGGCCCTGGCGATTTGGGTCATGATCACCAAGGGGCTGATGCTGGGGCGCACCACGCGCGCCAACGAAGAGTTCCTGGACGTCTATCGCCAGTCGGCCCGCGCCTCGAACGGCCATGACGGCCTTGGCGCCCTGCCGCCGGCCCTGACTGAGCATTCGCCGCTGGCGCGCCTCTATCAGATCGGTCGTCAGGAACTCGGCCAGCGTCTGGCCGAGGGCAAGGCGTCGGGCAGCCGGTTCGCCATCCGTCCGCAGTCGATCGCCGCCATCCGCTCGGCGCTGGACGCCGGTCAGGTGCGCGAGAGCCAGAAACTGAACAAGTGGATGGTGCTGCTGACCATCGCCATCTCCGGCGGTCCCTTCATCGGCCTGCTGGGCACGGTTCTGGGCGTCATGATCACCTTCGCCTCGGTGGCGGCGGCGGGCGAGGTCAACATCAACGCCATCGCCCCCGGCATCGCCGCGGCCCTGCTGGCCACCGTCGCCGGTCTGGCCGTCGCGATCCCGGCCCTGTTTGGCTACAACTACCTGCTGAGCCGGGTCGAGGACGTCACCGCCGACAATCAGATCTTCGTCGACGAGCTGGAAAAGCGCATCGCCGAAACCTGGCAGGACGCCCCTGTCGCCGCCCTCGCGGCGGAATAGGGGAGCGCTGATCCATGCAGGTTCAGGGCAAGAAACCCTATAACGAGATCAACATCACGCCTCTGGTCGACCTGACCTTCGTGCTGCTGATCATCTTCATCCTGCTGACTACGGCGGCGGTGCAGGGCATCAAGGTCGACCTGCCGTCGGCGTCGTCGTCCCAGGTGCTGGATCAGCCCAAGTCGCGGGTCATCGCGGTCGCCAATGACGGCACGGTGTCGATCGACGCCGTTCCCGTCTCGATGGCCGAGCTGGAGCAGGAACTGCGGACCTCCATCGCCTCGACGCCGGACCTTCCGGTCATCCTGCGCGGCGACCGGGCGGTGCAGTACGACCAGATCATGCAGGTGCTGGACCTGTGCTCCAAGGTCGGCGTGGGCAGCCTGGGCATGGCCTCGACCCGCCCGCCCGGCGGGGGAGCCTGAGCGCCATGACCTACGCCTTCATGGCGGATGATCCGCCGCCGCCGCGTCGTCGGCGCAGGATCAACTGGCCGGTGGTCGGAGCGGTCGCGGTGCTGATCGCGCTGCTGGCTGCGACCTTCCTGCGGCCTGGCTCGGTCAGCGAGCGTCAGCGCGAGGACAAGACGGTGCGGGTGGTCCTGCCGCCTCCGCCGCCTCCGCCTCCGCCGCCCGAGGTGGCGCGGGAGAAGCCGCCCGAACCCACGCCGACCCCGATGGATCAGCCGGTCGAGGATACCCCGCCGCCGCCGGACGCGCCGTCCGAGCCGACGGTCGGAGACAGCGCCCTGACCGCCCGCGAAGGGGCTGGTCCATCCAACTACGGCCTGGCGCGCGGCGACGGCTCGGGCACCCGCATCGGCGGGCGTCCGGGCGGCGGCGACGGTGGTTTCGGCGCCTATGGCGAACTGACCCGCCGCGAGGTGACCCAGGCGGTTCAGGGTGAACGCGACCTCAGTCGGGGTCGCTACTCCGCCCAACTGGCCGTCACGGTCGATGTTGAGGGTCGGATCACCTCGGTCCGCCTGCTGCGCGGCACCGGCGACGCCCGCCGCGACGCCGCCCTGCAACGCGCCCTGACCGGCGTGAAGCTCTCCCGCCGCCCGCCCGACGGCCTGCCCGTCATGCGTATCGAACTGAACGCCCGAAGCGGCGCCTGACCTTCCTGGGGATTACCGTAATGAACCGTCCTAACCGCCTGAAACCGGCCCTGATGGCCTGTGCCGCGGGCCTCAGCCTGCTGGCCGCCCAGCCGGCCTTCGCCCAGACCGTCGATTCCACCAAGCTGCTGGAACTGATGGTCGCCAAGGGGCTGGTCACCCGCGAGGAGGCCGACGGTCTTCTGGCTCAGGCGACCGTGGCGCCGACGCCTGCGCCAGTTCCCGCCGGCGGCGTGGCCAATGGGGTGCAGACCATCCCCTATATCCCGCAGGTCGTCCGCGATCAGATCAAGGAAGAGCTGCGCGCCGAGCTGGGCACCCAGGCGCAAGCCCAGGGTTGGTCGGCGCCCGGCCAGACGCCGGAATGGACGCGCGGCATCACCCTGTCGGGAGATGTGCGGGTGCGCGGCGAAGGCGTCTTCATGGACGACAACAACGCCGACATCTTCGTCGACTACGGCGCGATCAACGCCGGTTCCGGCCAGAACATCAACGACAAGACGCCGGGCTATGTCGGCCCGCCCTACCTCAACACCCTGGAAGATCGCCAGCGCGCCCGCATCCGCGCCCGCTTCGGTCTGAAAGCCCAGATCGACAGCTGGATCTCTGCGGAAGTGCGCGTCGCCACCGGCAACGACACCTCGCCGGTCTCGACCAACCAGACCCTGGGCGGCGGCGACGAGTTCGGCAAATACGCCCTGTGGCTGGACCGCGCGGCCATCCGCCTGACGCCGGTGAAGGATGTGGCCCTGGACTTTGGCCGCTTCGCCAATCCGTTCTGGACCGGGGATCTGGTGTTCGACGACGACATCAACTTCGATGGCGTGGCGGTATCGGCGCGTCGCGCGCTGAACCCCGAGTTCGCCGTTTTCGGGACCGCCGGCGCCTTCCCCATCTTCAACACCGACTTCAACTTCGGCTCACGCAATGCGCCAGAGGGCAAGGGCGGGCCGTTCGAGAGCCGCGACAAATACCTGCTGGCGGCTCAGCTGGGTCTGGACTGGACGCCGCGCGACGACATGCGGCTGCGCGCCGCGGTCGGCTATTTCAACTTCGACGGGGTCGAGGGCGAGGTGTCCAAGCCCTGCCAGTTCTACGAAACCGTCTGCGACACCGACCCGACGCGTCCGCAGTTCCAGCAGTTCGGCAACACCATGTTCCCGATCCGCAATGTGGTCGCCGATCCGCTGAACCCGATCACCAGCCCCGAGAACCAGTATTTCGGACTGGCCTCGGCCTATGAGGTGCTGAACGTCCGCGCCAGCCTGGACTTCAACGCCTTCGACGGCGTCGGCTTCCGGGTCGAGGGCGACTTTGTCGAGAACCTCGGCATCGACAACGCCCTGATGCGTCTGCGCGCGGTCAACAACCTGGGGCCGTCGACGACCATCCCGGACCCCACCAACACCAACGGCACCGTGACCCTGCCGGGCGCCTGGGATGGCGGTTCGTCGGGCTGGTCGGTCAAGCTGACGGCGGGCAAGCTGGACCTGGCTTCGCGCGGCGACTGGAATGTCCACGCTGGGTATCGCCGTCTGGAATCCGACGCGGTTCTGGACGCCTTCACCGACAGCGACTTCCACCTGGGCGGGACCAACTCTCAGGGCTGGATGGTCGGGGGCGCCTACGCCTTTGGCAAGAACACGGCGATCAGTGCGCGTTGGCTGTCGGCCGAGGAGATCGCCGGGGCGCCGCTGTCGTCGGATCGCCTGCTGATCGACCTGCTGACCCGGTTCTGATCCGCGCCATGACGACGGTCTTCGCCCATCTGTGTTCGTCCCTTCGCCTCGTCGTTTACGGCGGGACGCGGGGATGCGCCTGGGCGCAGGTCGCCGTCGGACGCTTTCGGTTCGTCGTCTCGCCTGGTTCTCGCCCGTCCCGGGGCGAGGCGACGCGGGCGGACCGCTTCGGCCCATCCCCGGCTGGAGCGGTCCGCCTCCTTCTTCCGCTTCTGGTGGCGTTCTCGCCCGTCGCAGCCGTGGCCCAGCAGGCGCCTACTTCGCCGTCACCCGCCGACGTGTGCGTTCAGGTCGATGTCGGCGGCGACCGCGCCGGTCATCTGGACTGCGCGGCCGAGGCCCTGCAACGCGCCGCCCGTCTGGCCCAGAGCCAGGCCCGCGCGGCCTTTGAAGCGCCGACGCCCGATGCGCGTGCGCCCGACCTGACCGTCGGCGTCGCCAGCCAGACGGCGGCGCGTCAGCGGTTCGGCTCCAACTTCGGCCTGTCCGTCCATCCCCAGCGTCCCGTCCGGCCCGTGCCGACGCCGCGACCGGGAGGACGGCCATGAGTCGCTTCGCCCTTTTCCTTTCTCAGATCGTCGGCGCGTCGCGCCCGATCTGCTTCCCCCTTCGCCAGACGGCCGCGTGCGCGGCCTCTGCTCCTCTGGAGATCGCCCGATGATCCGTCTCGATTCGCGTTCGCTGCGCCGCCGCCTGCTGGTCGGCGCCTCGCTCGGCTCCCTGATCGTCGCCGGCGCGGCCGAGGCCCAGAACCGGGGCGGCTTCGGCAGCCGGGGCGGGGCGGGCGCCAATCCGACCGCCGCCGTGACGCAGGCCATCCAGGCCGAGGTCGGTCGCGCGACCCAGGCCAGCAGCGCCAGCCAGCGCGCGATCGCTTCGTTCGCTCGCGCCGCCGCCACGCGTCAGGCGATGACCGATGCCCAGGCCGCCGCCCGCGCCGCCGCCCTGGCGGCCCAGAGCAACATCCCCAACGGCTTGGGGCAGGGCGGGCTTCAGGTCGCCGAGGGCGTGACCTTGGACCCCAGCCTGTGGGTCGGCGCCAATGGTCCGACACAGACAACCGGAACGGACGGCCGCACCACAGTCACCGTCGGCCAGACCGAGCAAAAGGCCATCCTGACCTGGGACAGCTTCAATGTCGGGCGCGAGACGGATCTGGTCTTCAACCAGAAGGGCAATTCCAACTGGGTCGCGCTGAACCGCGTCACCGACGCCAGCGCCGATCCGACCAAGATCCTGGGCAGTATCAAGGCCGACGGCTCGGTCTATATCATCAACCGCAACGGCGTCATTTTCGGCGGCGCCTCGCAGGTCAACGTCCGCAACCTGATCGCCGCTACGGCGAACATCTCGGACATCCAGTTCCTTGAGCGCGGCATCTACGCGACCGAGACGCCCAGCCCCAACTGGTGGGAGCCGCCGATCCTGATGCCGTCCTTCACCAACGCCGGCGGCGCGGTGAAGGTCGAGGCCGGCGCGCAGATCAACACGACCAAGCCGGCCACGGTCGTCGAGGGCGGGGGCTTCGTGGTCCTGATGGGGAACGAGGTCGAGAACGCCGGCTCCATCGTCACGACGCGGGGCCAGACCCTGTTGGCGGCGGGCGACAACTTCATCCTGCGACCGGGCTATGGCACCGCCGTCAACCAGGCCTCGACGACGCGGGGGCACGAGGTCGCGGTCACGCTGAACACCGGCAGCACCGCCGGCCGCGTGATCAACAGCGGCGTGGTTCAGGCGGCCGAGGGCGACATCACCCTGGCCGGGCGTCATGTGGTTCAGGACGGCGTCGCTATCGCCACCACCTCGGTCAACACGCGTGGCACCATCCACCTGTTGACGGACCTTAGCGACGCCCAGTCCAGCGTCACCCTGACCGGCGACAGCCTGACCTTGATCCTGCCGGAACTGGACAGCGACGCCACGGCGACCAACGCCCAGCGCGACGCCCTTCTGGCCGAGTCCGCCAAGGCGCCGGGCGTCCCTAATCTGCTGAACAACCAGGGCATCAACCGGCTCAGCTACATGCTGCCCGACCGGAAGGACATGTCGCGCGTCGAGATCGCCACCGGCGGAACCGCGGAGTTCCAGACCAACTCTCAGACCATTGCCCAGGGCGGTCAGATCGCCGTTACGGCGATGACGCGCACCACGGTTCAGGACGGCGCCGAGTTGAACGTCTCGGGCGTGCGCGACGTGGCCATGGACATGGCCTCGAACAATCTGAAGGTGAACATCCAGCCGTTCGAGCTGCGCGACTCGCCGCTGAACCGCGAAGGTGAGGGGCTCAAGAACAACGACGTCTGGATTGATATTCGCGATCTGATCCTGATGCCCAGCGGCACGGGCGGGCATGAAGGCGACCGTTATTACACGCCGGGCGGCCTGATCGAGGTTGGCGGTCATCTGGGCAATACCGCCCACGGTATTGGCGAATGGGCCGCCCAGGGCGGCACCATCGCCGTCTCCAGCAATGAGATCGTGGTCCACAAGGGGGCGGTGTTCGACATCTCGGGCGGGTCGATCGACTATGCGGCCGGCTACATCCAGTCGACGCGGATGCTGGGCTCGGACGGCAAGCTCTATGACCTGGGCAAGGCCCCCGTCGGCGTGAAGATGCTCGCGGTCGGCAATGCCTTCATCGTCAATCACGATCGCTGGGGCGAGGCCTTCCAGGAGGTCTATGCCCAGCCCCTGTTCAGCTCGGCGCGCAGCGTGCGCTGGGAGGCTGGCTATACGGTCGGACGCGACGCGGGCGTGCTGTCGCTGTCGGCGCCCACGGTGCTGTTCGACGGCCAGATCGTCGCCGACGTGGTGGTCGGAGAGCGTCAGACGGGCGAACGGCCCACGGTGCCGCCCGTAATCAAGGACGGCTTGACCTCGGGCGCCTTCCCCGAGCGTCTGGATGGCTATGACCTGCCGCAGAACGTCACGCCGCTGGCGGGCGGGCTCTACATCGGCGCCAAGCTGCATCAGACCTATGTGCCGCAGACGGCGCAGGAGGTTCCGTTCGCCAACACCGTGATCCTGGGCGCGGGCGGCGGCTCGGTCGGGGTCGAGAGCGGCGCCGCGCTGGCGCCGAACCTGTTGAACACCGTCCTGCTGTCGGCAGACGCCCTGAGCGACGCCGGTCTGGGCTCGCTGCGCATCACGGCCGGCGCGGTCAAGGTTGAGGGCGACCTGACGGTCAGCCCCGGCGGCGATATCGCCGTGCGCGCCGAGACCATTGCGGTCGACGCCGACATCACCGCCCGCAGCGGTTCGATCTCGCTGGCGGCCATTCCGGCGTGCGGAACCGGCTGTGCGACGATCACCGACCTGACGGTGGGGCAGGGCGTGACTCTGGACGCCAGCGGCCTGTGGGTGAACCTGAAGACGGGCGGCGACGCCCGCGACCTGGCCCATCTGACCGGCGGCTCCGTCATGCTGGAAAGCCGTCAGGGGGACCTGACCCTGTCGAAGGACAGCCTGATCGACGTCTCGGCCGGGGCCGCCATCCTGCTGGACGGCAAGACGGTCGGCGCCAAGGGCGGCTCGGTCGGTCTGGCGATCGGCGCGGAGCCGCGCACGGTCATGGGGCAACTGACGCTGGGCGGCGCCATTCGCGCCTATGGCTCGGGCGAGAATGCCGGCGGCACGCTGACGGTCTCGGCCGCCGGTCGCCCGATCACCATTGGCCAGGCCGTGCTGGGCGGCGGCGATGAACTGGCGGCGGGCGAAGCCGCACCGATGGACCTGCAACTGCTGGAAGAGCTGGTGCTGAAGGCGGGCGACGCCCTGCCGTTCGACTACAGCTACACAGTGGACAAGATCGCGGCGGGACAACCGCTGCCGGGCGCCACCTATGTCGAATTCAACGCTGTCACCCTGACCAGCGACTGGACGGTGCCGGACGGGCTGGAGGTCTATGACGCCGACTACAACGTCTACTATGGCGGCTCGGTCTTGCCTGCGGGAACCTATCTTGAGTTCGGCTATGGCCAGGTGGAGGCCGGCTTCATCGTCCCGGTTGAAGTCTGGCCGAACGGCATCAGCATTCCGCCGGTCGCCTACACCTATGCCAAGGGCGAGATCCTTCAGGCCGACCTGACCCTGCCTGTCGGGCGCACGATTACCGCCGGCACGGTGTTCGAGACCGCCGTCAAGGTCGCCAAGCCGCTGCATCTGGAAGCCGAGCTCTTCCAGACCGGCTTCTCGCGCTACGACATTCGTGCGGGCGGCGATCTGCACGTCGGCGGGCAACTGGACGTCAAGGCTCCGGTGCGCCGCTTTACGGCGGACAGCGTCAACGTCGCCAGCGGCGCCGCGCCGCAGGACGCCCTGGAACTGTGGACGCCGGACATGCTGCGCGAGGACGCCGCCAACGGTCGGTTCGTCCAGCGTCAGGGCGCCAGCCTCAGCCTGACGGCCCACGGTCTCAGCGAGCGCAACTGGAGCACCGGCTACGGCAACCCCGTGACTGACCCCCGTCCGGTCGGCGAACTGGTCCTGGCCGAGGGCGCCAGCATCCGCGTTGATGACGGCCAGTCGGTCAGCCTGACCGCGATGGAGGGCATGAGGATCGACGGCCGCATCGAGGCGCGCGGCGGCAAGGTGACCCTGCTTGCGGGGCGCGAGGAAAACGAGCGGCGCGACTACCAGCCGCCCGTCATCGTCTATGATCCGACCTTGGCCCTGTGGCTGGGCGAGAAGAGCGTCATCGACGTTTCGGGGCGTGGGGTCAGCGTCGTCGGCGCGGACGGCGCGCGCTACGGCCATGTCTCGAAGGGCGGCGACATCACCATCGGCGGCCAGAGAGCGGCCTATGTCGTGGTGCGTCCCGGCGCCGTGCTGGACGCCTCGGGCGCCGCGACCGAGGTCGACTACCTGACTTCGACCCTGACGGGCGAGAAGCAGGCCCTGACCATCGCCACCGACGGCGGCGCGATCCGCTTCCAGTCGCAATACGGGATCTTCCTGGACGGCGACATGCGGGCCAATGCGGGCGGCGCGGGCGCTTCCGGCGGCCTGTTGTCGATCAAGCTGACCACTCCCTATGTGGCGCAGATGGGCCTCGGCGCGCGCGACATGCCCGACTACATGCGCCGTCTGCGCAGCATCATCCTGGGCCAGGAGCAGGACAGCGGTCTGACGGCGAACCTGCAATACGGCGACTGCATCACCGGCTGCTGGACGCCCGGCCAACTGGCCGCCGACGCCCTGGCCGCCAATGAGGGCATGGCCGATCTGGTCGGTCAGGCCCGCATTGGGGTGGATCAGATCACGGCGGGCGGCTTCGGCAGCCTGACGCTGGACTCGTCGGACGTCGTCCTGCTGGACGGGGCGGTCAATCTCAACCTGACGCGAAACCTGAGCCTGGCGGGCACCATCGGCGCGATGGGCGATAGCGCGGACCTGGATAGCAGCCTCAGCGCCGCCTACGTCCGCCTGGTCTCGGCCGGGGCGATGAACGGCAACAATCTGGTGCGCAGCGAAGACGGCCGCGCAGCCCTGTTCAAGATGCCCGCGATTGGCGAGGGCCGGCTGACCATCACCGGCGGCCTGGTCGACATGGGCAGCGCCCGTTTCGGCATCAACGGCTCGATCGGCCTCTCGGGCGGTCGCCAGCTTGAATATGATTACGCCGCGCACCGTCAGATCGACGTGGTCAGCCGCAGCGACATCCGTATGACCGGGGGCGACGTCAATGCGATGAGCAACATCGCGCTGACCGCCGCGCAAATCTATCCGATGACGGGTGTGAACGCCGGCATCTATGCTGGCCGCTACAGCTACAGCTTCCCGGGCACCACCAATATCTACAGCTCCCTGGTGCCAGGCGGCACGGTCAGCTTCCACAAGCTGGAGGGCGCGACGCCCGCCGCGCCGCTATCGCTCTATGGCTCGCTGGCCGTGGGCGCCGACATCATCAACCAGGGCGGGGTTCTGCGCGCGCCTCTGGGCCTGATCACCCTGGGCGTCGGCGGCGACAAATACGTCCCCGGCATTGATCAGGTGCAGCCGGGTCAGACCTACTGGACCGGCGTGTCGGTCACGACCTCAGAGGTGAACCTGTTGCCGGGCAGCCTGACCTCGGTCAGCGCCAAGGATCTGGTCATCCCCTATGGCGGCACGATCGACGGCCTGATCTGGCGTCTGAACGGCGCCGACCTGAAGGGCACGCTGGCGAGCCAGGGCGTCGTGGTGGTGGGGTCGCTGCGGGCCGACGAGGGCTCGGTGCTGGACCTGTCGGGGGGCGGCACGCCGTCCGGCGCGGGCTTCATTCCCGGTCGCGGCGGTTCGGTCGATGTCCTGAAGACGGCCCTGGCCAATGTGAACCCGGCGTTCGCGGGTCTGAGCCACGCCGATAACAAGGTCTACGCCATCGTGCCGTCCTATGGCGCTGCGGTCGCGCCGACGACCATCGACGGCCATGCCCAGCCGGGCATCGGCCAGCAGATCGTCATTCCGGCCGGCGTCGAGGGACTTGCGGCGGGCGTTTATACCCTGCTGCCCGCTGAGTATGCGCTGATGGCCGGCGCCTTCCGGGTCGAGTTGGGCGCCAATATGCCGGCCGGGTCCGGTCGACTGACGTCACTGGCGGACGGTTCGACCCATCTGGGCGTGACCACGGCTGTCGCCAATACGGACGCCCGCGGCGCCTTGAAGGTGGAGGCCATCCTGACCCCGGCCAAGGTGGTCCGCTCCTATTCCCAGTACAACGAGACCAGCTTCGGCGAATTCCTGGTCAAGGCGCCGTCGTCGGCCCAGTTCGACAACCCGCTGCCGATCCTGCCCGAGGACGGAAAGACCTTCATCCTGGCCTTGACGCCGCCCAAGGCAGGCAGCGATCGGCCGGCCTTCTCCTTCAAGGGCGAGGGGCGGTTCGACGCCGCTGAAGGCGGGCTGGGCGGCGCGCTGGCGGTCGTGGCTGGCGCCTACTACGGCAGCCAGGACTATACGCTCGAGATTCTGGCCGACGGCGCGACGGGCTCTGACAAGTCGTTGTCGCTCTATGCCTCCGATCTGAACGCCGTCGGCGCGCGGATCATGACCCTGGGCGGCGTGGCCCACCGGGTTTCGACCAGCCTGTCGACCAGCATTCAAGTCCAGGTCGGCGCCGGCATGCCCAACCAGGCCAACTTCAGCTACATGGGCTTTGGCGGCATCGCCGTGCGTGAGGGTGCGGTTCTGGAAGGGCCGCAGGTGCTGCTGATCGCGGACCGGAACGCTGATGTTCTGGTTGAGAGCGGCGCGCGGATCACCACCCTGGGCAAGGGCGCGCCCGCCTTTGACTCGACCATGGGCTACACCCTGCTGGCCAACAACGTGAACCTGCTGGCCGTGTCGAACGGTCTGCTGGAGTTCACCAGCAGCAACACCACGACCGGCAGCACCGGCGTCATCACGGTCGAGGACGGCGCTTCTCTCTATTCGGACGGGACGCTCAGCTTCGTCACGCCGGGCGCGGTCAGCCTGGGCGAGAACGTCAACTATGGCGCGCGCTACCTGGCCTTCGCCTCAGGAGCGGTGAACATTGGCACGAGCGAGGCCTTGGGACAGGCCGCGACGGACGGCGTCCTGCCCTCGGGCATCGCGCTGAACCAGTCGGTGCTGGACCGCCTGATGGCGGGCGACCAGAGCACGGGCGCGCCCAAGCTGGAGCGGTTGATCCTGTCGGCCAGCCAGTCGGTCAACTTCTACGGTTCCGTCAGCCTGGACACCCGCGATGCCGCGACCGGCGTTTCAAAGCTGCAACTGGTGCTGAACACCCCGGCGCTCTACGGCGCAGGCGGCGCGGGCGATGTGGCCCAGATCACGACCGGAACCCTGGTCTGGAACGGGGTTCTGGGGACCCAGGGCGACCAGTGGAGCCCGACCATCATCACCGGTCTGCCGGGCGCGCCGATCCACGGCGGTCCGGGCGAGGGGCTAGGGACGCTGAACCTGATCGCCGATCGCATCGTCCTGGGCTACCAGGACGGGCTGGCGATCAGCGCCAACCTGCCGCTGAACCGTCTGGCTCTGGGCTTCAGCACCGTCAATCTGACGGCGTCGGAACGCATCGAGGCCAACCACAAGGGCGAGCTGGCCGTCTATCAGTCGCAGGCCGTCTATGGTCAGGCGGGGCAGGGCGGCACGCTGAACCTGACCACGCCGCTGCTGACGGGCCAGGCCGGGTCCAGCCTGCACTACAAGGCGGGCGGGGCCATCAATCTGACCGCCCCGGCGGGCGCGACGGCATCCCCGACCGCCAAGCCGCAACTGGGCGCCGAGATCAAGATGACCGCCGCCAGCATTACGGCGGACACCACTATCGCCCTGCCCAGCGGCCGACTGGTCCTGACGGCGACCGAGGGGGACATCGTCCTGGGCGAGAATGCGCGCCTCGACATGGCGGGCAAGGCCACCGACTTCTTCGATGAGACCCGCTACAGTTGGGGCGGCGACGTCGAACTGGAAAGCGCCAAGGGCGACGTCATCACGTCGGC
Organism: Brevundimonas sp. MYb52; assembly: GCF_002979535.1. Classification (GTDB taxonomy): domain Bacteria; phylum Pseudomonadota; class Alphaproteobacteria; order Caulobacterales; family Caulobacteraceae; genus Brevundimonas. The sequence continues at coordinate 231,637 of NZ_PCPB01000001.1, forward strand.
GGGTTCCGAGATCGACCTCAGCGCCGACTACAACCACGCCGGCACGCTGAAGGTCACGGCGCTGAACGGCGCGGCGATCCTGGACGGCGCCATCGAGGCCCATGCCCGCAATGGCGACAAGGCGCCCGACGCCTCGCTGCGCAACGGCTCCATCGACATTCGCGCCAATGTGGTCAGCGACTTCAAGGATCTGAACGAGCGCCTGACCGAGAGCGGCGTCACCGAGAGCCGCAGCTTCGTCATCAAGACCGGCGATCTGGTCATCGGCGACGAGGTCAAGGCGCGCCAGGTAACCATCGCGGCGGACGGCGGCGACCTGATCGTCAACGGCCGTATCGACGCCAGCGGCGCGCGCCCCGGCACGATCCGACTGTCGGCCCGCGACGACCTGACCCTGGCCTCGACGGCGGTGCTGGACGCCAGCGCCGACACCCTGGTGGTCGACGGCTACGGCGCGCCGATTGAGGCGTCCAACCGCGCCAGCATCGAACTGGGGACCAAGGCAGGAACCCTGACCCTGGCCTCGGGCGCTACGCTCGACCTGTCGTCGCCGGACGGCGTCAATCGCGGGCGGGTCGAGTTGAATGCGCCGCGTCTGGGCGTCAACGACATCGCCATTCAGGCGGGCGGGACCCTGACGATCAAGGGTGCGGACAGCTTGTCGGTCAACGGCTTCCGCACCTACCAACCGGCGGGCGGGGTGATCAATCAGGCCCTGATGGACGACATCCATCTGGACAGCACGGCCTTCATCAACGCCGCCATCGTCAACCAGGCCTTGCTGGGGCGTCTGGCCGGGCTGCGCGCCTATCAGGACGCCTTCCACCTGCGTCCGGGCGTGGAACTGACCAGTGCGCCGGGCCAGAGCTTGAGCGTGTCGGGCGACCTGAACCTGGCCGGCTATCGCTACGCCAGCCTGAACGCCGACACCCAGATGACGGGCGTCTATGGCTCGGGCGAGGCGGGCGTCCTGCTGGTTCGGGCTGCTGACGACCTCAGCATCTACGGCAGCATCACCGATGGCTTTGGCGTGCCGGCCCGCACGCCTGACGATAATGGCTGGGTGCTTTACGGCACGGCCGAGGCGGGCGGCGTCGGCGCCTGGCCGGCGGATCATCAGCTGGCTGCCCCGGTCAAGCTGGCCGCCGGCGCCAGCTTCCCGCGCGGCGTCAAGCTGACCTTCGACGCACCGGTCGACGGCTTCACGGTCATGGGCAACACCCTGATCGGCGCCGAGACGCGACTGGCCCAGGCTGTGACCCTGCCTCAGGACTGGGTGACGACCTCGACCATCCATCTGCCGGATGGCGGCGTCATCGCGCGCGGGACCATCCTGGAAGCCGGCATGATCATTCCAGCGGACGCGCGACTGGAGAAGGGCGCCATGTTCCCGATGCCCGTCGCCTTGCAGGCGACGACCTGGCCCAAGGACACGCCCCTGCCGGCCCTGCTGAAACTGTCGGAGGCCACGCAGCTTCAGGCCGGGGACATCCTGCCGCGCAACACCAGTATCGCCATCGCCGGCCTGTTCGGCCTGATGCGTGATCCGGTTGTGCTGGACGCGCCCTACACCATGCGGGGCGATCCCACCGCGACGGGCGTCACCACCTTCGTCGGCGGACGCGATTCCGCTCTGATCCTCGGTTTCGAGATCGAAGTTCGCGACAACAGCCGGGTCTATGCGGGAACCGCCATTCCGTTCGGCTTCGCCAGCAGCGAATACGACTATATCTTCGCCACAGGCTGGACGGCGGCGGCGCCGATCTGGGCCAGCCGTGCCGCCTTCGAGGCTGGCGCGACCCCGCTCTATGCGGCAGGGGCCACGGTGACCAGCTACATCGAGCCCGGCGCCTACTATGGGGCAGGGACGATCATCCCGACCGCCGTGGGCGACAGCTTCGGCATTCTGGCGACGCGGATTCCCGCCGGGACCCCGATCAATGTGTTCGAGGGCGATGTGGCGCTCAATCGCACCATCACCCTGGCGGCGGGCACGACTGTGCCAGCGGGGGTCAACCTGCAGCCGCTGGGTCAGATGCTGCACAATACCCGTCCGGTTCAGGCCGACGGCACGCAGGGTCGTATCTGGGCCGTGGCGCCCATGCTGGCGGCGGGCTCGCAGTCGTGGTCGATGCGGTTTGTCGCCGGGGCGGACATCGCCTCAGCGGACGGGCGCACCCTGCGGGCGGCGACCGATCTGGCCAGCGTGGGCCATTCGGGCGATCTGACCCTGTCGGACCGTCACTACGTCAACCCGCAGGCCACGATGGCGGACGGCTTCTCCAGCATCTGGCTGAACGGCCTGAAACTGATGCAGAACTTCAGCGTCATCCGCACCGGCGTGGGCTCGCTGGATCTGCTGGCGGGCGGCGACTACGAGCAGATGTCGCTCTACGGCGTCTATACGGCGGGCACGCCCTCGGCCGAGATCGGCGGGCAGACGCTGGACGGCCACAACGTCTACAACCAGCCGCGCGCCGTGCTGGCGGGGGCCAGTCACCTGGCCAATCCGTGGATCGGCGCCAACTTTGACGGCTATGCCGCCTCGATCCAGGACTATCAGGCCTGGTATCCCGAGCACGGCGGCGACCTGACCCTGGCGGTTCAGGGACGGCTGACCGGCTACGCCACGGATCGTGACGCGGGCTTCCAACGGGTCGGCAGCGGTTCGGTCGGCAACTGGCTGTGGCGTCAGGGCGGCTATGGCGTCACCGACGGCCTGTCGGCCCAACTGGGGCAGGACGTGCCCACCGCCTGGTGGATCAACTTCGGCGGCTATGTCCCCAACAACGCCACCAGCTTCAACGACAGCGTCAACTTCAACGGACCGATGCTGGAAGGCTTCATGGGCATCGGCACCCTGGGCGGCGGCAATCTGATCGTCCGGGCGGGCGGTGACGCCGGGGTGCATGAAAGCTGGGCTCTGACCGAGACCAACTATCCCGACAGCAACCTGGGGCGGATCGCCAGCACGGCGCTGAACTTCGCCGTCGGCGGCACTGGACGCGTGACCTCGGTCATCCGCAACGCCGGCATCGTCGTGGACGGCACGCTGATCCAGACGGGCGGCGGCGACATCGACATCCGTCTGGGCGGCAAGCTGAACGCTGGCGCTGGCGCGGCGACTCCATCGACCCTGGCGGGCGGCGGCATCGTCAATCTGCGCGGCGACACGACCATCCTCGCTGGGGGTGTCGGCAATACGGCCTATAGCGGCGGCCGCGATGAACTGGACCCGCGTCGTTTCGATCCGCTGCGGACGCCGTTCCAGGACGCCTTTGGCGGCATCACCCTGGTCATCGGGGACGGCAGCGCCAGCATTGATGCGCGTGGCGACCTGATCCTGGCTGGTGTGGGCGATCCGGGATCGACCCCGACGTCAATCGCCGGGGTGTCGGTGGGCTATGTGAACGCCCTGGGTCAGTTCGTCCGGCCCGACGGCCTGATCATGCAGACCAGCTTCTCGCTGTGGCGTGACGACACCAGCATTGACCTGTTCAGCGCTGGCGGCGATGTGACGCCGATCACGGGGGGAACCGGCGACGCCGGGGGCCGTGAAGGCCGCTACTGGTATCCGCCGATCCTTCGGGTCACGGCGGCTCAAGGCAACATCTACTGGAACTCCGGTCGATGCGACGACTACAGCTGCAGTGCGGGCATCCTGCCGCTGGAACTGGCGCCGTCGTCGCTGGGGCAGGTCGAGTTCCTGGCCGGGGTGTCGATCCTGGGCGGGGGCTTCCGCTCGACGGACAACTCGGGCCCGTTCGCCGCCAGCCGACCGATCGCCCTGTCGGGCATGGCCAATACCCTGGACCTGCTGCCCAACCCCTTCCGTCCGGTGTGGGCGACCGAATGGCGCAACAACCTGGGCGCGGCGCCGAATGCGGTCCGGCCTGTTCAAGGCAATGTGACGAGCATCGGCGGCCTGACGGCCTTCCAGAAGGACACGGCCACCGGCACCCTGATCAAGGGGCGCAAGTCGCCCGCGCTCTTCTATGCGGCGGATGGCGACATCAGCAATGTCAGCTTCGGCTTCATGACCTACGAAGAGCAGTCGCAGCTCTACGTGAGTTCGGGGGGCCTGGACCTGCGGGCGTCGCGCGACATCGTCAACCTCGGCACGGGCACAAGCCTGGGCTGCCCGATCGGCGGTCCCGCGGAGTGCCGTAGCACGACCTGGCTGTTCGGCGTCTTCAACCAGGGCGGTCTGGTGGTGCACAATGATCCCGCCGACATCTCGCTGATCTCGGCGGGCCGGGACATCATCTACGGCAACATGACCGTGGCCGGTCCGGGCAATCTGGTCGTCGAGGCGGGGCGCAACATCTATCAGGCGGACAACGGTCGCTTCACCAGCGTCGGCCCGCTGTTCGACCTGTCGCCCTCGACCCGCAACGGCGGGGCCGGCATCTCGATCCTGACCGGGGTCGGGGCGGGCGGTCCCAACTACGACGCCTTTGGCCAACTGTATCTTGATCCCGCCAATCTGGCCGAGGTCGGCCGCCCTCTGGCCGAACAGGCCGGCAAGGTGGTCAAGACCTATGACGCGGAGCTGATCCAGTGGCTGGAAGACCGATTCGGCTACGAGGCCGCTGACGCTAAGGAGGCCCTGACCTACTTCAACGGTCTGGACCGTCAGCAGCGCGGCGTCTTCGCCCGACTGGTCTATTTCGACGAACTGAAGGCCGGCGGTCGCGAATACAACGATCCCAACGGCCCACGTTTCGGCAGCTATCTGCGCGGCCGTAACGCCATCGCGACCCTCTTCCCCGAGAAGGACGAACAGGGCCAGGCCATCTCCTATGCCGGCGACCTGACCATGTTCGGCGGTTCGGGCGTGCGCACCCTGTTTGGCGGCAATATCGAGATGCTGGTGGCCGGCGGTCAGGCTGTGGTCGGCGTCGGCGGCGTGGCACCGCCCTCGACGGCGGGCGTCCTGTCCATGGGGTCGGGCGACATCGACATCTATTCGCTGAAGTCGGTGCTGCTGGGCCAGAGTCGGGTCTTCACCACCTTCGGCGGCGATTTGCTGATGTGGTCGGCCGAGGGCGACATCAACGCCGGGCGGGGGTCCAAGTCGACCGCCGTCTATCAGCCGCCGCGTCGCGTCTATGACGCCTACGGCAACGTCACCCTGTCGCCGCCGACCCAGAACACGGGCGCCGGCATCGCCACCCTGAACCCGATCCCGGAAATCCCGGCGGGCGATGTGGATCTGATTGCGCCGCTGGGCACGATCGACGCGGGCGAGGCGGGCATCCGCGTCTCCGGCGACGTCAACCTGGCCGCGCTTCAGGTGGTCAACGCCGCCAACATCCAGGTCAAGGGCGACGCCGTGGGCATTCCGGCGGTGGCGGCGGTCAATACCGGCGCCCTGACGGCGGCCTCCTCGGCCAGCAGCTCGGTGGTGGCCGAGGCCGCTCGCCTGGCTGAACGCGCCCGACCCAAGGCGGGCGACATCCCTGCAATCATCACCAGCCGCTTCCTCGGCTTCGGCGAGTAACGACTGCGGGAGGGAGGCCGATGCGCCTCCCTCTACGCCCCCTTTTTTGACTGGAGTATCCCCATGTCCGAGGCCTCCGCCTTGCCACTCTTCTATCGCGACCCGCAGCCGCTTTCGGCCGCTCAGCACGGCGCCTGGCGTCTGAAGGACGGCGATGTCGCCTTCGCCGCCGACACCCCCTTCGTGCCCGTGGTGGTCAGCGAGATCGCCGCCGCCGCCCGCAGCTATCCCGTCGTCTTCTCGGCCGGGGAGGGCGCGCAGCCCGTCGCCGTCCTGGGACTGGAACAGCGCAACCTGTTCGTCGCCGACGGCCGCTGGACGGACGAGGCCTATGTGCCCGCCTATGTGCGCCGCTATCCGTTCGGCTTCATCGCCACGGTGAACCCCGACGGCTTCGCCCTGGCCATCGACGCCGCCTCGGACCGCGTGGCGCGCTCGGGCGAGGAGGGGGCAGCCCTGTTCGACGCCGACCAGCCGACGAAGCTGACGCAGGACGCCATGGCGTTTTGCAACACCTTCCAGGGCGAGGCCGCTGCGACGCAAGCTTTTGGCGATGCTCTGCGCGCCCAAAACCTGCTGATCGACCGCCGCGCCGACGCCACCCTGCCGGATGGCCGCAAGCTGGGCCTCGATGGTTTTCAGGTGGTCGACACCGAACGGTTTGCGAACCTTGACGAAGCTGTCGTGCTGGACTGGCACCGTAGGGGCTGGCTGGCGCTGGTTCACTTCCATCTGGCCTCGCTGGAGCGTTTCGGCGCGCTGTTGAGCCTGCAAGCGAAGACGGCGACGACCGCCGAATCGGCTGCCAAGCCGACCAAATCCAAGAAAGCCTGAGCCATGACCACCCGCTCCATCTTCGCCGCTCTGACCCTCGCCACTGTTGCGGGCGTCGCCCTGCCGGCCGCTGCGCAACAGGCCCAACCCCTGGGCGGCCCGGTCATCCCCGGCGTCTGCCTGCTGTCGCGTGAGGCGGTCTTCGCCAACGCCGCCGCCGGAAAGGCCGCCAGCGCCCGTCTGCAGGACCTGGCCGCCGTCGCCCAGACCGAGATCGAGACCGAGCGCCAGCCCCTGGAGGCCGAACTGCGCGCCCTTGAAAGCCAGCCCGACAACGCCGCTCGCCGCCAGCGCGCCGAGACCCTGGCCGGCCAGTGGCAGACCCTGCAACAGAAGGCCGCCCACGCCAGTCAGGAAGTCGAGGCCACCCGCGTCAAGGCGATGGAGCGCATCGCCAACGAAGCTCAGCCCGCCATCGCCCAGGTCTATGCCGCCAAGTCGTGCGGCCTGCTGCTGGACCGCAACTCGGCCCTGGGCGGCAACTTCGCCAACGACCTGACCGCGGAGGTGGTTCAGGCGCTGGACGCTCGCCTGTCCACCATCACCTTCGAGCGCGAACGCCTGCCTCAGGCCGCCGCCCAGCCGGCTCGATAGGGCCATGACCGGCGTCGCTTCCCGCCCCAGGATGTCAGGCTGGCGCGCTCTGGTGACTGGCTTGGCGGCCGCTTTGGGGATGGCCGCGCCGGCCCAGGCCCAGGTGCAAAGCCTATCGCCAGACGCCGCTCCGGCCGCCTGGGTCGCCTATGCCGAGACGGCCACGCGCGCCGTCACGGCCTGGTTGGAGGAGGACAGTCAGTCGGCCTCCAACCTGCGCCTTTTGTTGCATCAAACGCGGGCGACGCCGAACCAGTCGACGCCGCCTCTGGAGCTCAAGCTCTGGATAGCCACCGACGGCGTCGTTTCGCGCGTAGAGGCTGCACCGCCCGCAAAGGATAGGTTAGGCCCTGATCTGCAGTCGTCCGTGCAAGGCCGTCGGCTTGCTCCGCCACCGCCCGGAATGCTCCAGCCCCTGCGCCTCGCCGTCCAATTGGAGCCGTGAGCCGGGGCTGAAAAGCACTCCGTGTCAGTTCTTAGTCCGCCGCCAGGCTCGCGCTGTCGATGACGAAGCGATACTTCACGTCGCTGCGGGTCATGCGGGCGTAGGCGTCCTCGATCTGCTGGATCGGGATCATCTCGATGTCGGCGACGATGTTGTGCTCGGCGCAGAAGTCGAGCATCTCCTGGGTCTCGGCGATGCCGCCGATCATTGAGCCGGCGATGGACTTGCGCCGGAAGATCAGCGAGGCGAACTGCGGCGAGGGGTGGTTGTGTTCGGGCACGCCGACCAGAACCAGGGCGCCGTCACGACGCAGCAGGTTGGTGTAGACGTCTAGATCGTGGCTGGCGGCGACCGTGTTGATGATCAGATCGAAGCTGCCGCGGTGCGCCTTCATCTCATCGGCGTTGCGCGACACCACGACCTGATGGGCGCCCAGGGCCTTGGCGTCTTCACGCTTGTTTTCCGAGGTGGTGAAGGCCACGACTTCAGCGCCCAGGGCGCGGGCGAGCTTGACCCCCATATGGCCCAGGCCCCCGATGCCGACGACGCCGACCTTCTTGCCCGGCCCGGCGTTCCAGTGGCGCAGCGGCGACCAGGTGGTGATGCCGGCGCACAGCAGGGGGGCGACGGCGGCCAGTTGATCCTCGGGGTGGCTGACCTTCACCACGAACTTGTCGCTGACGACGATGCGTTGCGAATAGCCGCCCAGGGTGTGGCCGGGGGCGTCCGGCGTGGGGCCGTTGTAGGTGCCGACCATGCCCGTGCCCTCGCAGTATTGCTCAAGCCCTTCGTCGCAGGCGGCGCAGGTCTGGCAACTGTCGACCATGCAGCCGACGCCGACCAGATCGCCTTCCTTGAAGCGGCTGACGTGGGCGCCGACGGCGGAGACGCGGCCGACGATCTCGTGCCCCGGCACGCAAGGATAGAGGGTGCCGGCCCATTCGCCGCGCACCGTGTGCAGGTCGGAATGGCAGACGCCGCAATAGGCGATCTCGATCTGGACGTCGTGGTCGCCGGGGGTGCGGCGGACGATGTCGAGCGCTTCCAGCGGTTTGTCGGCGGCGTGGGCGCCATAGGCTTTGACGGTCATGGTGTTTTCCTCGGGGGACGCGGGTAGCGGGAGTTAGTCGGCCTGGACGGGGGCAAGGTATTCCGCCTCGGTCACATGTTCCATCCAGGTGACGGGTGAACCGTTCAGACTCTCCTGAATGGCGATGTGGCTCATGGCCTCATGCGGGGTCGCGCCGTGCCAGTGCCTGTGCTCGGCGGGACACCACAGGATGTCGCCGGCATGGAACTCCAGCTTCGGCCCGCCTTCGACCTGGGTCCAGCCCACGCCCTCGGTGACGATCAAGGTCTGGCCGAGTGGATGGGTGTGCCAGGCCGTGCGGGCGCCAGGCTCGAACCGCACCAGGGCGCCGCTGACGCGGGACGGCGCGGGGCGCTGGAACTGGCCGGTGACCGTCACCTTGCCGGTGAAGTAGTCAGCCGAACCCTCGGTGGTTTTCTGGTCGGCCTTGCGCAAGATGTCCATGATCGGTGCTCCTTCCTGAGCCTGAACGGGGAGGGCGAGTGCGGCGAGCGCCAGGGCGGCGGCGCGGGCCTTCATTGGGACAATGCCTGACCGAAGAAATCGCCCAGTCGGTCGAACGGGATCACATCCAGACGGTCGTATAGGTCGACATGGTTGGCGCCGGGAATGATCATCAGTTCCTTGGGCTCGGCCGCCGCCGCATAGGCGGTCTCGCTGAAGTAGCGCGAGTGGGCTTTCTCGCCGTGAATCAGCAGGATCGGGCGCGGCGCGATCTCCTGGATGTAGGTCAGCAGCGGCATGTTCATGAAGGACAGAGCATTGGTCTGCGTCCAGGCATTGCCGGAGTTGACGGCGCGGGGATGATAGCCGCGCGGGGTCATGTAGTAGTCGGCGTAGTCCGCCATGAACTGCGGCTCGCCGCCCTTGAGGACAAGCGAAGCCGGGCCATAGGCCGGCGCGCCGTTTTTTAAGTCTTCCCAGCGCTGGCGGCTGAGTTGCTCCAGCGTTTGCGTGCGCTGCTCCAGCGTGACGCTGTCGTTGTAGCCCCGGGACATGACGCGGGTCATGTCATACATGGTCACGGCGACGACGGCCTTGACGCGCTTGTCCACGGCGGCGGCGTTCAGGGCCATGCCGCCCCAGCCGCAGATGCCGATCAGGCCGATCCGCTCGCGGTCCACGATGGGATGCAGACCGAGGAAGTCGACCGCCGCGCTGAAGTCCTCGGTGTTGATGTCGGGCGAGGCGACGTTGCGCGGTTCGCCGCCGCTCTCGCCGGTGAAGGACGGGTCGAAGGCCAGGGTGGCGAAGCCGCGCTCGGCCATGGTTTGGGCATAGAGGCCCGAGGCCTGTTCCTTGACCGCGCCGAACGGCCCACTGACGACCAGCGCCGCCAGGGGACGTTCCGTGCGGGTCTTGGGCAGATAGAGATCGCCCGCCAGGGTCAGGCCATAGCGATTCCTGAACGTGACCTTCTGGTGATCGACGTTCGGGCTTTGGGGAAAGGTCTTGTCCCAGTCGTCGGTCAGGGTCGGGGTGTCCTTGTGCTGGGCCTGGGCGGGGACGGTGATCCCGGCGCTCAGGGCGACGGCGCCGACGCCGGTCAGCTTCATCAGGTCGCGGCGCGCCAGATGGCGGGTGTCAGAGCGGGTCATGATCATCTCCTCGGTCGTGTCGGTTATCGGGGTTTCAGGAGTTTCTGGCCGTTGCCGACCAGGACGACGGCGGCCCCGGCTAGGACGGCGCTGCCGATGAAGGTCGCCTGGATCGAAAAGCCGTCCAGCAGCCAGCCGCCGACCACCGCGCCCAGCAGGATGGAGGCCTGGATGGCCGCGACCATCAGGCTGCCGGCGGCCTCGGGCGCGTCATTGGCGTTCTGGGACATCCAGGTCATCCAGATCACCGACATGGCGGTGTTCATCGCACCCCACAGCACCAGGATCAGGCCTGTCGCGATCGGCGAGGCGCCGAGGACCAGAAGACCCAGGGTGCAGGCGCCCATCACCAGGGCGGGCAGTTTCAGCAGACGAGCGACCTCGCCCCTGACGAAGCGGCCCGAGGCCCAGGTTCCGACGAAGCCCGCGCAGCCCAGCGCCAGCAGCAGGATCGACAGCAGGGTGACGTCCACCCCCGTCACCCGCTCAAGGAAGGGGCGCAGGTAGGTGAACATGGTGAAGGCCGAGCCCCAGGACAGCATGGAGGCGATCAGACCCGTCAGGAAATAGGGCCGCTTCAGCAGGCTGAACATGGCGCGGAAATCCTGCTGCTGACGGGCCGGCAGGGAGGGCAGGGCGACGACATGCCAGATCAGGTTCAGCGCCACGATGGGCGTCAGCGCCCAGAAGACCTCGCGCCAGCCCAGCAGGCCGCCGAGGTAGCTGCCGGCGGGCGCAGCGAAGGCCGCCGCGATCGCCTGGCCGCCGAACATCAGGGCCAGGGCGCGCGGCACCTCGGCCTCGGGAACCAGGCGCATGATGACGGCGGTGGCCAGGGCCCAGAAGCCGCCGACGCAGACGCCCAGCAGGGCGCGGCCGATCATCAGCACGGCGAAGCTGGGCGCCGCCGCGACCAGCACCAGGGACACCAGCATCAGGGCGGTCATGGCGACCAGAACCCATTTGCGGTTCAGTCGCCCCGCTGAGGTGGTGACCAGCAGGCTGGCGGCGATGGCGAACAGGCCGCTGATCGAGATGGCCTGTCCGGTCTGGCCCTCGGTGGCGCCCAGGCCGTGGGCCATCGGGGTCAGCAGGCTGACCGGCATGAACTCCGAGGAGATCAGCAGGGCCACGCACAGGGTCATGGACAGGACGGCGCCCCAGGCGGCGACGGGACGCATGGTCGTATCGGCAGAGAGTGTGGCTTGGGTCATGGCCGGCCTTCTACCGGCGGCGAGACAAAGCGATTAGCCGGCTCAATTGGCATGAACTAATCGACAGGATCGAATAATCTGACGCTCCACCACGGGAAGGCGCCATGGAACGGACCGACTTCAATCAACTGACCTGGTTCCAGGCTGTGGCCGAGGAGCGCAGCTTCACCAAGGCGGCGGCGCGTCTGGGCGTGGCGCAGTCGACGCTCAGCCATGCCATCAAGCAGTTGGAGGCCCGCATGGGCATCCGTCTTCTGACCCGGACGACGCGCAACGTCGCCACCACCGTCGCGGGCGAGCGGCTGCTGCAGACCATCGCCCCGCGCATGACCGAGATCGAGGCCGAGATCGCCGCCCTGACGGCGTTTCGCGACAAGCCGTCCGGCTCCATCCGGCTGACCCTGTCCGATCACGCCCTGGACACGGTGGTCTGGCCCAAGCTGAAGCCGGTGCTGGCCGCCTATCCCGACATCAGCGTCGAGCTGCTGCTGGACAACACCTTCCGCAACATCGTCGAGGAGGGCTACGACGCCGGCGTCCGCCTCGGCGAGAGCGTGGAAAAGGACATGATCGCCGTCCGCATCGGGCCGGACTGGCGTCTGGTGGCGGTGGCCTCGCCCGCCTACCTGGCGGCGCACGGACGACCGCGGCACCCTCAGGATCTGGTGCGCCACCGCTGCATCAACACGCGCCAGGAAACCTCAGGCGGGCTCTACGCCTGGGAGTTTGAAAAGGACGGCAAGGAGCTGCGGGTCCGGGTCAGCGGCCAACTGACCTTCAACAATTCCTACGCCATGGTCGATGCGGCGGTCAGCGGCTTCGGCATCGCCTATGTGCCGGACAGCATGGTGTCAGCCGCTGTCGCCTCGGGCGCGCTGGAGGTAGTGCTGGACGACTGGTCCCCGCCGTTCGAAGGCTACTTTCTCTATTACCCGAGCCGCCGTCAGAACCTGCTGGCCTTCCAGATCATCGTGGATGCTCTGCGGCATAGACGGGCGGAGACGGGGCTGTCCTAAACCCGCCCCTTGACCGGCAGCAGGGCGCCCGTGACGGCCGAGGCCGCGTCACTGGCGAGGAACAGCATCACAGACGCCAGCTCGGCCGGCTGGACCCAGGTCGAGAAGTCGGCGCCCGCCATGTCCGCGCGGTTGGCGGGGGTGTCGATGATGGAAGGCAGGACGGCGTTGACGGTCAGGGGCGACGCCCTGGTTTCCTCGGCCAGAGCTTCGGTCAGCTTGTGCACGCCGGCCTTGGATGCGGCATAGGCGCCCATGCCTGCGCTGGCCTGAAGCGCGCCCAGAGCGCCGACGTTGACGATGCGTCCGGCGCTCGACTTGGCCAGATGGGGCAGGGCGGCGCGACAAGCGTTCAGCACGGTCGTCAGGTTCATCCGCTGCATCCGATCCCAGCTTTCCAGCGGGCCTTCGGTCGTCTGCCAGACGAAGCCGCCGACGGCGTTGAGCAGGCAGTCGATACGGCCGAAGCGTTGGGTTGCAGCCTCCATAGCGGCCAGGGCGGCGTTCGGATCGGTCAGGTCGATTCCGCCGAGGCCCAGCCAGTCGTCGCCGTCCGCGCGCTCTACGGGACCGAAATCGATGGCGGCTACGGCGTCGCCGCGCATCAGGGCGGCGTCCGCAATGGCCCGTCCGAGCACGCCAGAGGCGCCGGTGATCACTGTGACTCGCTTGCTCATCGGGGCCTCTTGATTGGTCAGTTGCTCAGCTTCGGGCGCGGTCATGCCAGGGTCAAGGCTGCGGGCGGCCGATCATTGAGGCGCGGCTGGTCATATCCAAACGCGTCACGCTGTGGCTAAACCGTGTACCTTGGCGTCCATGATAAAGGCGGAGGCGGAATGAGCGAAGCAGGCGAGCGGAGGCAGGGCATTCAGTCCGTGGGCATCGGCCTGCGGGTTCTGGAGGTTCTGGCGGCGCAGAACGGCGCGGCGGCGCTGGGCGCGATCGCCCAGGCGTCGGATCTGTCGGCGTCACAGGCGCACCGCTATCTGGCCAGTCTGATCGCCGCCGGGATGGCGCGTCAGGATACGGCGACGGGGCGGTATGAATTGGGGCCGGGCGCGCTGCGTCTGGGGCTGGCGGCGCTGTCGCGGATGGACAGCTTCCGCGAGGCGGCGATCGCCCTGACCGACTATGTCGCCGAGACCGGGCGCACGGTGCAGATGGGCGCTCTTGGCCCCACCGGGCCGATCGTGGTGCGCTGGATCATGGGCACGCCGGCCATCTCGACGTCGCTGATGGTCGGCTCGCCGCTGCCGTTGCTGAGTTCGGCGACAGGGCATGTGTTTCTGGCCTTCCGACCCGAGGCGGCGACGCGCCAGATGGTCGAGCGCGAAACCCAGCCGCAGTTCCAGCCGGTCGATGTCGAGGGCTTGCGGGCGCGTGTTCAGCGCGACGGCTATTCCGCTGTTCGGGGCGACCTGATCCCCGGTCTGCGGGCCACCGCCGTGCCGATCTTCGACCTGCAGGGGGAGGCGGTCTTCACCGCCACGGTTCTGGCGACCGACGTGTTCAAGCCGGAATACGACGATCAGGCGCGCCAACGCCTGATCGAAGTGTGCGACCAGATCACGCTGGCGACGGGCGGGGTGCGTCCGTTGCTCTGACGGCTCAGACGGCGACGGCCTTGCGCAGGTCGGTCGTCGGATCGGAGGCCGTTTCCGCGATCAGGGTCTTGCCCATCAGGCGGCGCGCCGTGGCGAAATCGCGCGGTTGATCCAGACAAACGGCCCCGACCAGAGTGCCTTCACGCAGATAGAGACGCACCGCATCGCCGCGCGAAATGACCATGTCGCCGGCCGCCGGATCACCGAGGATTTGCAGGTTGCAGCCGCACTGGGCGGTCCAGAACCAGGGCGTCGGCTCGACCTCGGCGGGCTGGCCCATAATGGCGAGGGCGGCGGCGCGGGCCGAGGTCTGGGCGTGGGCCCAGGTTTCCATGCGGGCGGCGGCGCCGTCGCGGACCCGCGCGGCCAGATCGCCCACGGCGAAGATGCGATCGTCGGCGGGCGAGCGGTAGTCGTCGCCGACCAGAACCCCGCCCGCCACCGGCAGACCCGCCGCCTCGGCCATCTCGGTCGAGGGGATGATGCCGATGCCGACGACGATCAGGTCGGCCTCTATGGTCGTGCCGTCGTCCAGCCGGGCGATGACCGATCCGTCAGCGGCGTCTTCCAGCGCCTGCAATGACCGGCCCAGCTTGACCTCGACGCCGATGCGGGCGTGGGCGGCGGCCAGCCACTGGGCGGCCTCCGCCGGGACGTTGCGGCCCAGCAGCCGCTCGCCGGCTTCGATCACCGTGGCGGTCAGGCCCAGACCCCGCAGGGTCGAGGCGGCCTCCAGACCGATCACCCCGCCGCCGATCACCAGGGCGCGGGCGCCGGGTCTGGCCGCCGCCGCGATGGCGCGGGCGTCGTCGGCGGTGCGCAGGTAGCGGACAGCCGGGTGGTCGGGCAGGGGCAGGCGGCGCACGCGGCCGCCCATGGCCAGGACCAGTGTGTCGAAGGGCTCGACCGATCCATCGGCCAGACGAATCTGGCCCGCATCACGGTCGATGGCGACGGCCTCGGCGCCCAGTTTCAGGCTTACGTCCAACTCGGCCCAGCGTTCAACGGGCGCCAGCCAGACCGGATCGGCCTCTGCGCCCGACAGGTAGTCCTTGGACAGGCTTGGACGTTCGTAGGGGGGGTGCGGCTCGTCCCCGACGACGAGAATAGACCCCGAAAAACCCAGATCCCGCAATGAGATAGCGGTCGCGCCGCCGGCGTGTCCGGCGCCCAGGATGACGATGCGTTCAGCCATTTGTGATCTCCATCGGTCGTTGCATCACATGCAACGCATTTGACATAGATCAAAAACCACGACACCAATGCGGTCAACGGCGACATGAGATCGCTGCTTCGAATTCTTTGTCCGGGAGCTTTCAGTGAACATCCCCGTACGCCCGCCGGAGGGCGAAAACAGCCGCGCATGGCCGGCCGACGTCGACGCCGCAGTGCCCTATTGGGTCTATACGGACCCCGCGATCTACGCCGAGGAACTGCAGAAGATCTGGTACGGGCCGCATTGGCTCTACGTCGGTCTGGAGTGCGAGCTGGCCGAGGTCGGCGACTGGAAGACGACGACCCTGGGCGAGAAGCCCTGCGTCATGGTCCGCTCGGGCGAGGACGAGATCTCGGTCGTCGAGAACCGCTGCGCCCACAAGGGCGTCAAGTTCTGCCAGACACGCACCGGCCACTCCAAGGAGCTGATCTGCCCCTATCACCAATGGTCCTATGCCCTGAACGGCGACCTGCAGGGCGTGCCCTTCCGCCGGGGCGTCAAACGCCAGGGCGGCATGCCGTCGGACTTCGATCCCAAGGACCACAGCCTGAACAAGCTGCGGGTCGAGGTGGTCAACGGCGTGGTCTGGGCCACCTTCTCGGACGAGACGCCGCCCTTCCGCGAGTATCTCGGCGAGAAGTTCTGGAAGCATTACACCCGCGTCTATGACGGCCGGAAGCTGGAGGTGCTGGGCTACAACCGTCAGCACATTCCCGCCAACTGGAAGCAGATGCAGGAGAACATCAAGGACCCCTATCACGCGGGTCTGCTGCACGTGTTCTTCGCCACCTTCGGCCTGTTCCGCGCTGACCAGAAGTCCGCCGTCGATATCGACGACGAAGGTCGCCACGGCATCCTGATCTCGCGCAAGGGCGAGCAGGAAAAGTCCGAGGCCATGGCCGACATCCGCAACTTCCAGGGCGATCTGGTGCTGGAAGACCCCCGCGTCATGGACGTGGTGCAGGAGTTCCCCGGCGAAGAAACGGTCGGGATGATCACCATCTTCCCCAGCGTGATCCTGCAACAGCAGGTCAACAGCCTGACCACGCGCCAGATCGTGCCCAAGGGCGTGGGCGGCTTCGACTTCCACTGGACCCACTGGTGCTACGCTGACGACACGCCGGAGATGCGTCTGCGCCGCACGCGTCAGGCCAACCTGTTCGGCCCGGCGGGCTTCGTCTCGGCTGACGACGGCGAGGTTCTGGAAATGACCCAGCAGGGCGCCGCCGGTTCGCCGGACGAGCATTTCATCCTGCAGATGGGCGGCCGCGAGATCGCGCCGACCGACCACCAGGTCACGGAAACCGCCGTGCGCGGCATGTACCGCTACTGGCGCAAGGTCATGGGCCTGTGAGCATGACTCAGACTATCGCCCGCGACGAAATCCGCGACCTCTATGACGCCTATTACGGCGTGCTCGACGACGTCGATCTGCACGCCTGGCCCGACTTCTTCACCGAGGACTGCCTGTATCGGGTGATCCCGCGTGAGAACTACGACGCCGGCTATACCCTGTGCACCATGCAGGCCGAGAGCCGGGGCATGCTGAAGGACCGGGTGACCGGCCTGACGCGGACCCAGATGTATGCGCCGCGCTATTACCGTCGCTTCCCCACCGCGCCGCGCGTGACAGCCCAGGACGAGGCGGGCGTCAGCATTCGCCACAACCTGCTGGTGGTGCAGACTCTGGTGGACAAGCAGTCGGACATCATCCTGTCCGCCGTCTGCCACGACCGCATCGTCCGCGACGGCGATCGCCTGCGCTTTGTCGAGCGCATCGTCGTCTTCGATTCCGAAATGATCCCCAACAGTCTGGTGTACCCCGCATGACCGACGCCGCGACCCTGTCGTGGGTGGCGACCTTGCCGCCCTCGGCCCTCGAAGAACACGGCGTGGCCAAGGCCAGCGCCAACGGCCTGAACGTCGCTCTCTATGTCGTGGAAGGCGAGTATTTCGCCACCGCCGACCTGTGCACCCACGGCGCCGCCAGCCTGTCCGACGGCTTCCTCGACGGCGAGCTGATCGAGTGCCCACTGCATCAGGGCACCTTCAACGTGAAGACCGGCGCCCCGGTCGACGCCCCGTGCTCGGTCGCCGTGCGCAGCTTCCCGGTGAAGCTGCAGGACGGCCTGCTGCACGTCGGCATGGAGGGCTGAGCCATGCACGAGGTCCTCTCCAACGACCAGCAGTCGCAGTTGAACGCCCTTTATGAACAGATGGAGCCGGAAGGCCTCTATCCCCTGTGGGAGAAGCTGTCGGCCCTGGTCCTGCCCCAGCCGGATTCCCCGGCCAAGGCGCACAAGTGGTCCTATGACAACGCCCGCGACTACCTGATGCGGGCGGGCGACCTGATCAGCGCCAAGCAGGCCGAGCGCCGCGTACTGATCCTGGAAAACCCCGGCCTGCCGGGCCATTCGGGCATCACGCCCAGTCTCTATGCCGGTCTGCAACTGATCCTGCCGGGCGAGATCGCCCCGGCCCACCGTCATGCCCAGTGCGCCCTGCGCTTCGTCATGGAGGGCTCGGGCGCCTATACCTCGGTGGACGGCGAGAAGGCGGTGATGCAGCCGTTTGATCTGGTGCTGACGCCGGGCGGCCAGTGGCATGACCACGGCAACCCGACCGAGACGCCGATGATCTGGCTGGACGGTCTGGACATCCCCACCGTCCGCCATTTCGACGCCAGCTTCGCCGAGGGCTATTCGGAGGATCAGTTCCCGGAACAGGCTCCGGCCGGCGACAGCCTGAACCGTTACGGCCGCAACATGCGTCCGCTGAAGGGGCACACGGCGGATCGTCGCCCGGCGCATCAGCCGCTGTTCCACTATCCCTACGCCGAGTGGCGTCCGGCCCTGGATGTCATGGCCGAGAGCGGCGCCGAGATCGACCCGCATCTGGGCCACGCCCTGGAGTTCATGAACCCGATCGACGGCGGGCCGATCATGGCCACCATCTCGGCCCATGTCCGCCTGTTGCCGCAAGGCTTTGAATCCAAACCGCGCCGCTCGACCGACGGCACCATCTTCGTGGTGGTCGAAGGGACGGGCGAGGCGGTCATCGAGGGCGAGACGATCGCCTTGAAGCCGCGCGACATCGTCGTCGTGCCGTCGTGGAAATCGGTCGCCTTCAAGGCGGCCAGCCGACTGGTCCTGTTCGGATACTCCGACAAGGCCTGTCAGGAAAAACTGAACCTCTACAAGGAAGAGAACGCATGAGCCTGCTGTTCCAACCGCAAGCGCCCGTGCTTGCCCCGACCAACACCGGGGACGAATTCCCGGTCCGCCGCATCTTCTGCGTCGGCCGTAACTACGCCGCCCACGCCCGCGAAATGGGCCGCGACCCGGACCGTGAACCGCCCTTCTTCTTCACCGCCTGGGCCGAGACGGTGGTGCTGGACGGGACGACCATCGCCTATCCGTCCAAGACCGAGAACTTCCACTATGAGGCCGAGCTGGTCGTCGCCATCGGCAAGGGCGGTCGCAACATCGCCGCCCGGGACGCGCTGGACCACGTCTGGGGCTACGCCACCGGCCTGGACATGACGCGCCGCGACCTGCAGCTGGAAGCCCGCGCCCAGGGTCGTCCGTGGGACACCGGCAAGAACGTCGAGCAGTCGTCGCCGCTGGGCCTGATCCACAAGGCGGGCGAGGGCTTTGATCCCGAACACGGCAAGATCGAGCTGACCGTCAACGGCGAGGTCAAGCAGACGGCGGATCTGGCGGACCTGATCTGGCCGGTGGCGGACATCGTCGCCTATCTGTCGGGTCTGTGGGAGATCCAGCCCGGCGACCTGATCTACACCGGCACCCCCGCCGGCGTCGGCGCGGTGGTTCCTGGCGACGCCATGACCGTGACCATCGACGGCCTGACCCCGCTTAACATCAAGGTCGGCCCGCCCGCCGCCTGATCCCTTTTCACACGCATCATCAACACAGGGAGAGGCGCGCGACAGACGCGCCCTCCCAGGAGGACGACACATATGGCAGCCATGGGTGAGGGGGGCGGAAACGCCGTCATCGACCGGGCCAAATTCGGCCCGCTACAGTTCGGCGTCACGGCGCTGTGCTTCATCATCGCCATGCTCGACGGCTTCGACACCCAGTCGATCGCCTTCGTCGCGCCCAAGATCGCCGAGGACTGGGGTCTGGCCCCGTCGGCGTTCGGCCCGATCTTCGCCATCGGCCTTCTGGGCCTGACGGTCGGCGCCTTCACCCTGAGCCCGGCGGCGGACAAGTTCGGTCGCAAGACCATCATCCTGATCTCGACCTTCATCTTCGGCCTGTTCGCCCTGCTGACGGCCTTCTCGACCTCGATGAACGAACTGCTGATCTATCGTTTCATCACCGGGGTCGGCCTGGGCGCCGCCATGCCTAACATCATCGCCCTGACCAGCGAATACGGCCCGGCCCGCCTGCGCGCGACCCTGGTGACGGTCATGTTCTGCGGCTTCCCGCTGGGCTCGACCATCGGCGGCCTGGTTTCGACCTGGCTGATCGCCACCTGGGACTGGCACTCGGTCTTCGTCGTCGGCGGCGTCCTGCCGCTGCTGCTGCTGCCGGTGCTCTATTTCATGCTGCCGGAATCGGTGCGCTTCATGGTCGCCAAGGGCGCGCCGGAGCACAAGATCGCCCCCATCGTGAAGAAGATCGACGCCGACGCCTCGGTCAGCGACTTCATCGCCGGCCTGAAGCACGAGCAGACCTCGGCGGCCAAGGGCTTTTCGGTCTTCCAGCTGTTCCGTGAAGGCCGCACGCCGGTGACCCTGCTGCTCTGGGTCGCCTTCTTCATGAACCTGCTGGTCATGTACTTCCTGGTGAACTGGCTGCCGACCCTGCTGAAGGGCGCCGGTCTGCCGCTCAGCCTGGCCATCCTGTCCACCGCCACCTTGAACCTCGGCGGCGTCGTCGGCGCCATCGTCCTGGGGCGGATGATCGACAAGATCAGCCCCTACATCGTCCTGGGTTCGGCCTATGCCGCCTCGGCCGCCTTCATCGCCCTGCTGGCCTTTGGCGGCGCCAATCTGACGGTTCTGCTGCTCGGCGCGGCCCTGTCCGGCTTCGGCGTCGTCGGCGCCCAAATCGGCTGTAACGCCCTGACGGCGGCGGTCTATCCGACCGCTATCCGCGCCACGGGCGTGGGCTGGGCCCTGGGCGTCGGCCGCATCGGCGCCATCGTCGGTCCCCTGGTCGGCGGTGTGCTGCTGGCCGCCGGCTGGAGCCCGCAGAACCTGATCCTGCTGGCCGTCATCCCCGCCGTGATCGCCTCGATCGCGGTCTTCACCCTCGGCGGCGTGCGCCGTCGCGCCGGAGTCTGACCCCATGATCCTGCACGGCTATTTCCGCTCCACGGCCTCCTGGCGGGTGCGTATCGCCCTGGGCCTCAAGGGACTGGAGGCCGTGCAGGTCATCCACCACCTGCGCAAGGGCGAGCAGCGCTCGCCCGCCTATCTGGCGCTCAATCCGCAGGGCCTGCTGCCGTCCTTCGTCACCGACGACGGGGCGGTCCTGACGCAGTCGCTGGCCATCATCGAATACCTCGACGAGACCTCGCCCGAGCCGTCGCTGCTGCCGGCCGATCCGGTGCAGAAGGCAAAGGTCCGGGCCGTGGCTCAGGCCATCGCCTGCGACATCCACCCGGTGCAGAACCTCAAGGTGCTGCAACGCCTGCGCGACCTCGGTCTGGGCGAAGAAGTGGTTCAGGCCTGGGCCGCTGCCGTCATCGAGGAAGGCCTCGACGCGGTCGACAAGCTGCTGGCCGACCAGCCGGGTCCCTTCGCCTTCGGCGACGCCCCGACTTTGGCCGACCTGTGCATCGTGCCGCAACTGGGCAACGCCCGCCGCTTTGGCGTCGAGCTGCGCTGGCCGCGCCTGTTGGCGCTTGAGGCCGCCTGCCTCGAACTGCCTGCCTTCCAGAATGCGGTGCCGGGCAAACAGCCCGACGCCGAATAATCACCCCAATCGAACCGAGCGCGGAGCCAACCGCGCCCTTTCCCGGAGGAAATCCATGACTATCGCTGCTGCGGCCGCCGCCGCATTGCTTTCGCACGCCCCCATGCCCGCCGACGCCGAGGCGCCGATCCAGACCGCGCCCGCCGCCGGTCTGGCCGCCGCGCCTGCTCCGGCCGCGCCGCCGCCGTTCAAGCTGATCAACCACGACGAGAGCTATGCCTATCTGGCCGACCCGGCCAAGCGTACCTCGACCTGGTCGAAGTTTAAATATGTCCCGGTCGGCGGCGAGGGCAGCCCGGTCTGGGCCAGCTTCGGCGGCGAACTGCGCTTCCGCGCCGAGCACCGCGACAACGAACGCTTCGGTCGCGGTCCTCAGGACACCGGCGGCGACTTCCAGACCCGCGCCCGCCTGTGGGGCGAATTGAACCTGGGCTCGTCTCTGCGCGCCTTCGTCGACGTTCAGGACGCCCGCACCTCGGGCCTGGCCAGCGGCGAGCCGGTGATCGAGGAAAGCCGCACCGACCTGCATCAGGCCTTCCTTGAGGCCAAGACCGGTCTGGGCGCGGGCACGTTGCGCGTCCGCGCCGGCCGTCAGGAGTTCGGCCAGGGCGGCTTCCGCCTGTTCGATATGCGCGAGGGCGCCAATGCCCGCGTGGCCCTGGACATGGTCCGGGTCATGTATGACAGCCCGACCGGCTGGAGCGGCGGCGCCTTCGCCGGCTATGCCCTGCGCGAAGGCAAGGCCTCGTGGGATGACGCCACCAACTTCGACTATCGCCTCTATGGCGCGACGGCCGCGAAGACCCTGGGGCAGGGGGCGACGGCGCCCAAGCTGGAGCTGCTCTACGCCAACACCGACCGGCTCGTGACGCCGTTCGATGGTCAGGTAGCGGGCCGCGACGATCGCGACACCCTGTCGGTGCGCCTGTCGGGCAAGGTCGCGCCCTGGGACTATGAGGTCGAGGCGGTGAAGCAGTGGGGCTCGTTCCGCGACCTCGACATTGACGCCTGGTTCTTCTCCGCCGTCGGCGGCCGCACCTTCTCAAGCGTGAAGTGGTCGCCGCGCGTGGCCGTGCGTCTGGACGTCGGCTCCGGCGACAAGGACCCGAACGACTGCAAGTTGAACAGTTTCAACCCCCTGTTCCCGCAACCGGCGGCCCTGCGCACCGATCTGGGCTTCGCCAACATGGTGCTGCTGCAACCCGAGGTGACGGTGCGC
This sequence comes from Brevundimonas sp. MYb52, assembly GCF_002979535.1. Taxonomy (GTDB): domain Bacteria; phylum Pseudomonadota; class Alphaproteobacteria; order Caulobacterales; family Caulobacteraceae; genus Brevundimonas. Next base: position 253,918 of record NZ_PCPB01000001.1, read on the forward strand.
CCGACGCCCAAGCTGACCCTGGGCGCCAACACCGCCGGCCTGTGGCGTCAGAGCAAGGATGATGGCCTCTATGCCCTGTCCGGCATGGTCCTGCGCGGCGCCAATGAGGGGCAGTCGTCCTACGTTGGCTGGCGCACCGGCGTCTTCGCCCGCTACGCCCTGACGCCCCATGTCTCGCTGATGGGCGTGGCCAACTACACCAAGGCCGGCGACTTCCTGAAGGAGACTGGCACGGCCGAGGACCTGTCCTACCTCGGGACCTTCCTGACCTTCAGGTTCTGACCCTGATCGCTGTCTGGGACTGCGCCGTCCGACGCAGTCCCAGGCGAGGTTTGGTCAGTAGGTGTAGGTCAGGTCCACGCCCCACATCCGCGGTTCGGTCAGGCCGACGAAGGGCGTGCCCAGCGTCGTGGCGGTGATGTTGTTGACCCCGGTCACATACTGGTTGTCGAACAGGTTGTTGACGTAGACGCCGACCTGATAGCGCGCGCTGGCGTTGCGCCAGTAGAGGCGTACGTCCGTGCGGTTCTGGGCCTCTGACGGGTCGAACCAGGGGGTCTTCAGGCACGAACCCTGGCCCGTTGAGGTCGTGTTGCACCGACCTTCGCCGCGATAGGCGTGGATCACCTGCATGTCGAGCGAACCCGCTGCGCCCATGTCATGGCGATAGGCGGCGCCCGCCGACGCCGACCACAGGGGCTCGCCCGTGGGCTGTCCGGCCAGGTCCCCGTCGTCGGTCATTTTCCGGTTGTAGGTGGCGTCGATGTATTGGGCGTTGGCGAACAGGTTCAGGCCTTCGACCGGCTCCCAATCCAGTTGCATGTCGACGCCCCAGGCCGTGTCGTCGCTGGTCTCGATCAGATATTGCGGCACGCTGGACCCCGCCGGGACGACCAGGCGGATCGACTGCTTGCCGTCATAGTCATACTGGAAGGCTGAGAGGTTGAGGCGGGCGTTGGCGCCGATGTCGCTCTTCAGGCCGATCTCGAAGTTCTGAACGTCTTCGTTGTCAAAGCGCGAGGCGACCTCGACGCTGTTGAAGCCCCCGGCCTTGTAGCCCTTGGCGTAGGAGAAGAAGATCATCGCGTCGTCGGTCAGGTGATAGTCAGCGACGAAGCGCGGGCTCAGGTCCGTCCACGTATCCGACAGCTTGCAGGTCACGCCTTCCTGAACCGTCACGCCGTTCTCGCACGGCACGCCGGCCAGGCCGGACAGGTCGAAAACATAGTCCGCGTGCAGATAGCCGAGGGCCGGACCCATGTTGTCGCTGAGCACGAAGTTGACCATCGGATCATTGAGCACGGCGTCCAGATCGGGGGCGATGCGGCGACCGTTCAGCCACTGGAACGACTTCTTGTCACGCGTATAGCGCAGGCCGAACGTCAGGTTCAGGCGGTCGCTGGCGGCCCAGATCACGTCGGCGAAGAGGGCGGTCGCGTCGAAGTCGCCCTCGTTGATCATGTCCTCCTGCCAGCTATGGCCCAAGGTGCTGGCGGGAATGCCGGCCATGCCCAGGATCATGTCGGCCAGCGAGAACAGCGGCGCGCCGGCCGCATTGGTCAGGATGGTGTTGATGGTGTCGGTGGTGGCGTAGGTGTCGCTGCGCTGTTCGGCGTGTTCCGAATAATAGCTGGCGCCGACGATCCAGTTGAAGGCGCCGGTTTCGCCGGCGAGACGGAGTTCCTGATACCAGGAGCGGTTCTCTTCCCGGTTGTTGGTGTCGAAATACAGGTCCGGGCGGTTGGTGCCGTCCTCGTCCTCTCGGTTCTCGGTGGTGAACTGCCGGACCGAGGTCAGGGAGGTGAAGTCGATGTCGCCGAAGGCGTGGGTGATGGTCAGCACGCCCTCGTCCAGGCGGCGGGTCTCATGGTTGTCGATGACGTCGTTGAGGACGCGCTGGTCGAACGGGTTGGTGTAGTCGGCAGGATCGGGCGGGAAGGCCGGCAGGCCCGGAGCCGTCGGGAGGGGCGCGACGCCGATCGCCGGGCGGGCGTCCTGGTCGATCTCGTCATGGCTCCAGCTCAAAATCGCCTGGGTCCGAGGCGTGACGTCCCAGCGCAGGGCCGCGCGGGCCGCCCAGTTGTCCTCGCGATCATAATCCTCGCCTGTGGCGGCGTCGGTCAGCCAGCCATCGCGACGGTTCGACAGGGCGTTGACCCTCAGGGCCATGGCGTCGTTGATCGGGACGTTGATCAGACCTTCGAAGCGGCGTTTGTCATATTCGCCGAGCCGGACGCCCAGGCGCGCCTCGAACTCGTCGCTGGGCTTGTTGGTCGTGATGGAGACGGCGCCCGCGGCGCTGTTGCGGCCGAACAGGGTGCCTTGCGGCCCTTTCAGCACCTCGATGCGCGCCACATCGCTGAAGGCCAGCAGGGCCGCGCCCGAGCGGGCCGCATAGACGCCGTCGACATAGACGCCGACCGCCGGGTCGGTGCCGACGCCGAAGTCCGAGGTCGCGACGCCGCGGATGCTATAGCGGGCCTGGGTCGGGCTGGTGTTCGAGACCGACAGGCCGGGCACGAAGGCGGCGATGTCGCCCATGTCGTCCGCCGCCAGCGATTCCAGCGTGGCGGCGGTGACCACGTTGACCGTGATCGGCACCTCTTGCAGGCTTTGTTCGCGCCTCTGGGCGGTGACGATGACGTCGTCCAGGGACGTCGCCGCCTGCGCCGTCGCTTCCTGCGCCCAGGTCAGCCCCGGTGCAGCCAGCGCGGCAGCGGCCACGCCGGCAGCCAGCATCGCCCTGCGGCGGAATTCCATCTTGGTCATAGCGGCCCTCCCAAACCCCTGTTCCCTCGACATACGAAACAGAATAATATTCCGTTTGACAAGGGGCTGTGCGCCTATGCGCCCTTGCAGGGGCGTCAGGTCGTGTTAGACGGCCTATGGAACCCGATGAGAGGACGACCCAGTGGCCCCGCGCACGCCGCAAGAGACCACCACTACGCTGGCCAGGACTTTGGAACGGCGCACGGCGCCGATGCAGCAACGTGCGCGCGACCGGATCGACAGTGTTCTGGCGGCGACCGAACGCCTTCTGGCCACCACCTCCGTCGACACCATCACCACCAGCAGCATCGCCGCCGAAGCCGATGTGCCGGTCAGTTCGATCTATCGCTATTTCCCGAACGTCTTCGCCATCTACAAGGAGCTGTTCGAGACCCTGGTGTCGCAGATCCACGGCCGCATCGCCGAGATTCTGGAGAACCCGCGGTTCACCTCGTGGCGCGAGCGTCATCTGGAGGTGATGCTGGTCCTGCGTCGGACGCTGAACGAGGACCCGGCCTATCGGCCGCTGTTCCATCTGATGCTGACGACCCGTGAGCTGAGGATCGTCAAGGAAGACGCCAATGCGCAGATCGCGGCCTATCTGGCGGCGCGCTGGGAGCAGGGGCTGGACGGCTTCCACGGCAGCGCGCCCCTGGCGGTTGCGCGCATGGCCACCGAAATCTTCACCTCGTTCGAGACTCTGACCAGCGGCGAGGCCCAGTCGGAATGGACCGACAGCCTGTTTGCAGAGGCCACGCTGGCGCTGGAGCGTTATCTCTCGCTCTACTTGGAAGACCCAGCCTGAGGCGCGGTCTCAGGCCATGCGTCGCAACAGCGCCAGCTTGCCCTTGGTGAAGGGCGGATAGCGGACGCTGGCGTCCAGGGCGAAGCTGCGCCTCAGCACGGCGCGCCGGTGGCTGAAAGCCTCGAAACTGAAGCGGCCGTGATAGGCCCCCATGCCGCTGGCCCCGACGCCGCCGAACGGCAGGTTGGGATTGGCCATAAAGACCACGACGTCGTTGATCGTGGCCGAGCCGGAGCGCGTCGAGGCGATGATCCGGTCGGCGGTCGCCTTGTTCTTGGTGAAGGCGTAGAGGGCCAGGGCTGGCGATCGGGCGTTGATGGCCGCCAGCGGCGCATCCAGCGTCATATAGGGAATGACCGGCAGGATGGGCCCGAAGATCTCTCCGGCCAAGATCGGGGCATCGGCCGCAACCTCGGTCAGGATGGTGGGGGCGACGTAGCAGTCATCGACATCGGCTTGGCCGCCCGTGACGGCGCGGCCGTCGGCCAGCAGGGCCTGCAGGCGCGCGGTGTGGCGGGCGTTGATGATGCGTCCGTAGTCCGGGCTCTGCTTCGGATCGGGTCCGAACATGGTCGCCACCGCCGCTTTCAACTCCTCGAGCAGCCGGGCCTCGACCGAGGCGGCGACATAGACGTGATCGGGCGCCACGCAGATCTGGCCGGCGTTGAGGAAGCGGCCCCAGACGATGCGCCTGGCCGCCACCGCCAGATCGGCCGTTTCATCGACGATGCAGGGGTTCTGGCCGCCGAGTTCGAGCACGACTGGGGTCAGATGCTGGGCCGCCGCCGCCATGACGACCCGGCCCACGCCTTCGCCGCCGGTGTAGAAGATCAGGTCGAACCTCTGGGCCAGCAGGGCGGTGGAGACGTCCGCATCACCCTCGACGACTGTGAAGGCGCGCGGGTCCAGGTAGCGCTCGACCAGTTGCTTCAGCAGGGCCGAGGACCGAGCCGCCATTTCCGAAGGTTTGACGACGGCGCAGTTGCCTGCCGCGATGGCTCCGACCAGAGGCCCCAGAACCAGCTGGAAGGGATAGTTCCACGCTCCGATGATCAGGGTCACGCCATAGGGCGAGGCCTCGATGACGCTCTGGCCGGGCTGGATGGCGAGCGGCGACGCGGCCCGTTGCGGTTGAGCCCAGCGGCGGAGGTGCTTGCGCGCGTAAGACGCTTCCTTGCGGACGAAATCGATCTCGGCCGTGCAGGCCTCGCCGAACGGCTTGCCCAGATCGGCCTTCAGGGCCTCGGCGATCTCGGCCTCGTTTTCGAGCATCATCCGTTCAAGCGCGGCAAGCTGGCCCCGGCGCCAGGCCAGATCGCGCGTCACGCCGCTGTCGAAGGCGGCGCGCAGGGACTGGACGACCGCAGCGATATCGGGAGCAGGGGGCGTCTCTACCGACATGATCCCTCCATTGAATCGATCCAGAAGCGGATGAGGGCCACGCCCTCGGCATGGGCGGTCGAACGGCCGATCTCGGGCATCATCACGGCGGGATTGGTCGAGGCCATGCGATAGGGAATGATCGACGCCTTGGCGTCCCCCGGCACGATGTCGAAGCGCAGATTGCCGGTGCCGGCGCCGGCCGCGACCGGCAGTTTGCAGACGCCAGAAGCGCGCGAAACCGGCGTGGGGGCATTCAGATAGAGGCCCGAGGTGTCGGCCGGCCCTTCGGGGTTGTGACAATGGCCGCAGTTGATGTCGAGATAGGCTTGCGCCCGCGCTTCCAGGGGGGTGCTCGCGTCGGTCCATGCAACCGCCGCCGGGGCGTCCTTGGGATCATCGAGGCCGCGCAGGTAGCCCTTGGCGGTGAGGTGAGTCAGTTGGTTCTCCGGCCCGCTCGCATAGGCGAAGTCGCGATTGAGCAGGCGGGGCTTGGGGCCGATGGGCTGGATGACCCGCGTGGCGACATTGGTTGCGTGACAGGCGGAACACTGGGTGACGTTGGGCACGATGTAGGAGAAGGCCTGATCTGTGCCGTCCTCGCGCGCCAGCGTCAGCGGGACCACCGCGCCGACCCGGTGCAGGACCGCCTCGGTCTGGGCTTCGTTCCACAGATAGGTAAGGGCCGCCCAGCCCTCGGGCCGGTGGATCAGAAGCCGGGTCTCGACCATGCGGACCTGCTTCAGGTTCAGGCCTTCGCCCTCGTGGATCACGGCCTGATCGGCCTGTTGCAGCACCCGCCCGCCGCGCCCGGTCTGGTAGAAGAAGGTCTTGGTGATGACCGTCCCGACCGGAAAGGACAGGGCGTCGTCGCCCGCCTTGTAGTCCGCCGCCGCGCCCGACGGCATCCAGAGGGTCCGCAGCTTTTGCGCATGGTCGGTGAACAGCGGCGTGGTCAGATCATAGGGCGTCACACGCTGGCCCAGGACCAGGGCGTCGCCGGACACCTGGACCATGCCCCAGTCCCGCAGGGACTTCGGGTTTTCGGTGGCGAAGTAGGTCGGATCGACCAGCGGCTGGGACGGCGCCGACGGCCGGGTGCAGGCCGCCGCTCCGGCGACCAGCGCCAGGCAAAGGGTAAGCAGGCGAAACCGGGTCATGAGGCCGCGTCAGGCTCCCGGCAGGACGACGGCCGACAGGCGCGGCAGGGTGCATTTGTGCGGCGTCATGTCGGTGTTGGGATTGGCGTACTTGTTCGGCCCGTCCACGTTCAGGACGCCCGCCTCGCCGTTGTCGATGCAGATGCGCAGAGCGGCGGGCATCTGGCCGTTCACCAGGCGCTTGGGATTGACGTAGCCGTCCCAGATGATGTCGGGGAAGCGGCCGGTCGGCCCGAACTTGGCCACGCGCAGCGCCTGCAGGTCCATGCCGTCGGGTGCGTTTCCGCCGCCGCTGAAGCGGTTGTCCTTGATCAGGATGGCTTCGGGATAGGGGTCGAAGTCGGCGCTCATGGCGCTGTCGGAGTAGCCGGCGGAAAACAGGCTGGAGATGATGATGTTGCCGGTCTTGTTGTCGGCGATCTCGTTGTCGAAGATCTCGACCTGATCATTGGAGTTGACGATCACGCCCGTGCCCGCCGGGACGCTGGCGACCGGGGTGCCGGCATGGCCGAAGTTGCGGGTATTGTTGGCGATGGCGCGGTTATTATAGACGCGCGTCCGATAGCCCGCCTGCTGCAACTGGGGCATGTTGAAGACCAGAATGCCGCCGGTGTTGTTGGTGGCCAGGTTTTCATAGACGTCGGCGTCGATGCAGTTCTCGATCTCGATCCCGGCGACGTTGAACTCGGCCCGGTTGCGGCGAACCACGACGTTCTTGGACTGACCGACATAGATGCCGGCGTCGGACGCGCCGATCGCCACGCTGTCCTCGATCAGGACGTTCTTCGTCTGCACCGGATAGATGCCGTAGGCGCCGTTTTCGGTTTTCGGCCCCTGGGTCCACTCCGTGCGGATGCGGCGGACGATGATGTTCTCGCCCTCATTGATCTTGAGCGCGTCGCCCTTGGCGTCCTCAAGCGCCAGGTCCTCGATGGTGAAGTTGCTGGCCGTGACCAGCAGGCCTTGGGCGCCCGCCGCCTGATTGCGGAAGTTCAGGATGGTCTTGTCCATGCCCTGACCGCGAATGGTGACGCCGTCGACGGCCAGAGTCAGGCTGGTGTCGATGGTGAAGACGCCGGCCGGGATCTCGATGACCGTGCCCGGCTTGGCGTCGATCAGCTTCTCCATCAGCTCATTCTGATAGGTGGTGTTCGCCCTGGAGAGGTCGGTGCCCTTGTCGGCCGGTTTCGACCCGCAGGCCCCCAGCGCCAGCGCCATCGCGACCGGCAGCCATGTACGCATCTTCATGATGTCCCCCTCCAGAACCCTGTTCATCCCTATCCCGGCGCGAGGTTTCCATAAGGCATGCCTTCCCGCAAGACGAAAATGAAACTGTTTCTGTTTTTGGCTGGGGCGGGGTCCAGCGTCAGGGCGTGTGGGCGAGGGCGCCGCCGATCCAGCTTTTGACCACGGCGAGGTCTTCGTTCAGGATCAGCAGGTCGGCCGCATAGCCCGGCGCAATACGGCCGCGTTGGCGCTCCAACCCCAGGAAGGCGGCCGGCGCCGCCGAGGCCATCATGACGGCCGTCGGCAGATCCAGTCCCAGCAGGTCGCGGGCGTTACGCACGGCAGCGGCCATGTCGAGATCTGATCCCGCCAGCACGCCGCGTTCGTCCAGGCAGGCGCCGTCCTTCACCGAAATGCGGCGGCCCTGCAGATAGAAATGCTCGTCCCCGTCGCCGAGATGGGGGGCGTTGACGCTGGGCATGGCGTCGGTGACCAGCATGAAGCGGTCGGCTGGTCGACAACGCAGGGCCAGTTTCAGCACCACCGGATCGACATGGTGGCCGTCGACGATGATTCCGGCCCAGGCGCTGGTGTCCTCCAGCGCCGCGCCGACCACGCCGGGCTCGCGGCTAGTCAGCGGCGACATGGCGTTGAACAGGTGGGTGAAGCCGGTCACGCCCGCATCCAGCGCCGAGCGGATCGTGGCGTAGTCCGCATCCGTATGGCCCGCCGCGACCACGGCGCCGCCATCGACCAGGGCCGCGATCCTGTCTGGCGTGGTCATCTCCGGGGCCAGGGTGATCAGCGTGCGACCGGTCTTCATCCGCGTCAGCAACCGCACGGCTTCGTCGTCCAGGGTGCGGAACTTGGCCGGGTCGTGGATGCCCTTGCGCGCGATGTTGAGGAAGGGGCCTTCGATGTGGATGCCCAGGACGCCGGGCACGCCCTCGGCCATGGCCTGTTCGACGGCGTCGATGGCGCGGTCGATCACAGACAGGTCGTCGCTGATCAGCGTCGGCAGAAAGCCGGTGGTGCCGAAGCGCCGATGCGCGGCGCCGATGCGGGCGATGGTCTCGATCGTGGGCGCGTCGTTGAACAGGACGCCGCCGCCGCCGTTGACCTGGGTGTCGATGTAGCCTGGAACCAGGCGGTCGCCGTTCAGGTCGCGGATCTCGGCCTCTGGAAAGGCGACCCGCAGAACCGGGGTGGGGGCCACCGCGGCGATGCGACCGTCGTCCATGACCACGGCGAGATCGTCGTGAAAGGCGTCATCGACCAGAACACGCCCGTTGTGCAGCAGGGTGGGCATCAAACGGTCTCGGTCACCTTGTTGAGGTAGGGCGGGCGGTCGGGGTCGAAGCCTCGCGCCGTCGAAAGCGTTGCGGCCAGACGATAGAAGCTCTGGATTTGCAGGATCGGTTCCAGCCAGGGATGGCTGGGCGTCGTCGGCAGGGCCGTGACGCCCGGCGCAGTCGTGGCTCCGGCGAAGAAGACCTGAGCCCCGCGCCGAGCGAAGTCGGCGGCCAGGTCCTCGGCGTCGTCGCGCGTCGCGTCCGACTGCGGCAGCAAAAGGACCGGGAAGCCGGTCTTGACCAGGGCCATGGGCCCGTGGCGGACCTCGGCGGTCGAGAAGGCCTCGGCGTGCAGGCCGCAGGTCTCCTTGAGCTTCAGCGCCGCCTCGCGGGCGACGCCGAAGCCGACGCCGCGTCCGACGACATAAAGGCTGCTTGCCTGGGTCAGGGCGGGCAGGGCGGCGGACCAGTCCTGAGCCCAGGCGGCGTCCAGCAGGGCGGGCAGGCGGCTCAAGGCGGCGGACAGGTCGGCGTCGCCGCTCCATTCCGCTGTCAGGTGGGCGATGGCGCTGAGGCTGGCGATAAAGCTTTTGGTTGCGGCGACCGACAGTTCCGGCCCGGCCCGCAGGGGAATGGTCAGGTCCGCGACCTGGCTGAGCGGCGAATCCTCGACATTGACCAGGGCGACGACGAAGGCGCCGCCCGCGCGGGCCCCAGCCGCGGCGGCGACCAGATCAGGGCTCTTGCCGGACTGCGACACCGCCAGGCACAGGCCGTCCGGCACATGCGGCGCGCGGCCATAGACCGAACTGACGGCCAGGGGCATGGGGCTGGTCAGCACCCCGACCTCGGTCTCGATCAGATAGCGGGCGAAGACGCCGGCGTTGTCGGAACTGCCGCGACCGCAGATCAGGGCGGCGGTCGGCGGATTCATGCGCAGCCGCTTGGCGGCCTGGGCCACGACCCCGGCGTTGGCGGCCAATTGGGCGGCGACGAGGCGGCCTGAGGCGGCGGCTTCGGCGAACATCATGGTGTCTTCGGCGCGCATCAGGCGGGTCCGTCGTTCAGTTCGGCGACGAAGTCATAGGCGTCGCCGCGATAATAGGACTGGGTCACTTCCACCGGCTCGCCGTTGTGGAAGGCGCGGCGCTCGATCAGCAGGCCCGGCGCGCCGGGCGCGATGCCCAGAAGCTCGCATTGTTCGGCATTGAACAGGACGGCGCGCAGGCGCTGCAGGGCGCGATTGGGCCTGTGTCCGCTGACCGACAACGCTTGATAGAGCGAGGTGGACACCGCCTCGACGCCCGACAGGCAGGAGGCCGGAACTGTCGAATACTCCAGCGCCATCGGCGCGCCGTCGGCATAGCGGATACGATGGAAGCGATAGACCGGTGCGCCGGGGCTGAGACCCAGCGTCAGCGATTCTTCGGGCGTCACCGTGCCCTCGCTGCGGCTCAGCCAGGAACTGGTGGCCTTGCGTCCGCGCGCCGCCATGTCCTCGGAAAAGGAGGTCAGCTTGGAGAAGCTCTTTTCGACGCGGGCGGCGACGAAGGTGCCCGCGCCCTGGCGGCGGGTCAGCAGGCCCTCGGCCACCAGGCCGTCAAAGGCCTTGCGGATGGTGATTCGCGATACTGATAGCTCGTTGGCCAGGTCCCGTTCGGGCGGCAGGGCGTCGTCGGGCTTCAGCGTGCGGCGCTCGATGGCCTGGCGCACGGCCTGTTGCAACTGCTGATACAGGGGCGCGGGCCTCTGGGCGTCCAGCGATCCTATGGCTTCAAGAAACGGCACGGCGTCCTCCCCCAGAGTGCATCCCAACGACCGCATCTGAACTCATGTCATGCAACCAATCAAGGACCAATATGAAGAAAGTTTAGGCCCAATGTGAAATTTGGTCTTGCAGGATGCGACGCTTTGGTGAAACTCTGCCTTCAATTCCCATGTTCTCTCGATCTAGTCGAAAGAGGGGCGGGCCTTATTGGTCTTGAATTGGGTATGTCGGACCTGCGGGGGCAGGTCTTCTGGAGGGGAGATCCAGCGCCATGAGTATCCGTCACGCCTTGCTTGCCGGTTCAGTCAGCGCCCTGGCGCTGGTCGCCGGCGCCGCCGCCGCCCAGGACGCGCCGACCACCACGGTCGACGAAGTCGTCGTCACGGGCATCCGCGCGTCGCTGCAGCAGTCGATCACGACCAAGCGCAACGCCAACGCCATTATCGACGTCGTCACCGCCGAGGATGTGGGCAAGTTCCCCAGCTCGAACGTGGCCGAAGCCATCACCATCATTCCTGGCGTCACGGTGGACCGCGCCTTCGGGCAGGGCGAAAAGGTTTCGATCCTGGGCACCGACCCGGCGCTGAACCGCACCTTGCTTAACGGCCAGACGGTCGCTTCGGCGGACTGGTTCATCCTCGATCAGCCGGGCCGGACCTTCAACTACGCCCTGCTGGCTCCGCAGATCGTCGGCAAGGTCGAGGTCTATAAATCGCCGGAAGCCCGCATCGATGAAGGCTCGATCGGCGGCACGGTCGACGTTTCGACCCGCCGTCCGCTGGACCTGGGCCGCCACACCCTGTCGGGCGCTGTGACCTATCTTTACAACGACCGTTCCGAGAGCGGCGATGCGCAGCTGTCGGTGCTGGGCGGCTGGCGCAACGAGGATCGCACCTTCGGCGTCCTGGTCTCGGCCCAGCGCGCCGCCGACGACCTGCGTCGCGACGGCATGGAGGCCTATGGCACCATCCCGGCCAGCTATTACGCCGGCGGCAACGCCGAGAACCCTGGCGGCAACTCGATCGCCAATGGCAACTGCGCCGGGACCTGCGCTTCGACCCTGCTGGCCAATCCGAACGCCAAGGGGCTGAACGCCTTCGGCACCCACTTCTTCGAGCAGGGCCGCGAGCGCAACAGCTACACCGTCGCTGCTCAGTGGCGTCCGAACGACAGCCTGGACCTGAACTTCGACTGGCTGCGCATCGACGCCACCTACGACAACATCAACCAGGCCCTGTTTGCCTTCCAGGGCAATACCTGGAACAGCCTGGGCGCCCTGACCGACCTGCAGGTCGATGACGGCGTCATCACCAAGGCCTCCTTCAAGAACGCCCTGAGCGTGCTGGACATCCAGTACCGCGAGGCGGCCATGACCTCGGACAGCTACCACTTCGACGGCAAGTACACGGGCCAGGGCTGGGACCTGTCGGGCGACATCGGCTACACCAAGGCTGACGGCGGCACCCAGCGCCAGCTGTTCGGCGAGTTCCTGAACTGGGCCGACTATACCGTCGACTTCACCGGCGCTCCGGGTTCGCCCGGCGTCCTGACCTACGCCAACGGCAATGTCCTGAACGACGCCTCGAAATTCTCGTTCGACGGCGGCTGGGGCGCGGGCGATCCGTCCGTCGGCCCGACCGGCTACAATGCGGGCTGGGGCGGCAACATCGTCTCCAAGCCGACCATGGACGAAGAAACCTACGCCCAGGCCGACCTTGGCTTCGACCGCGACGGCTTCTTCAGTCGCCTCCAGTTCGGCTACAAGTATCGCAAGCACGAGACCGACCAGAAGATGTCGGGCGTGACGGTTCAGATCTATGGCGCGCCGGACAGCGCCGGCATGTTCAGCCCCAGCCGCGTGCCGGGCAATTATCTGGACGGCTTCGACGGCGTGAACGATCAGATGAAGGGCCGCTTCCGCATCGATGGGAAGGCGCTGGCCGACTATATCGAGGCGGGCGAGTATCTGCGCCCCTGGCAGGCCAAGCCGGTTCCGACCGTCTTCGGCAACGCCGAGTTCACGGCCCAGAACTGGAACGTCCAGGAGACGATCAACGCCCTCTATGGTCAGGCGGACTTCGAGAACGACCGCGTGCGCGGCAACATCGGCCTGCGCTATGTCCGCACCGAGTCGGAAAGCGGCGGCTATGTCTGCGTCAATCAGACGGCGACCGGTTGCGGCGTCACGGCGGCGGATTGGGAATGGAGCGTCCGGAGCAAGGAATACGACGATTTCCTGCCCAGCCTGAACGTCGCCATCAACGCCTCTGACGACCTGATCATCCGTCTGGCGGCGGCCAAGGTCATTTCGCGACCCAACTATGCGGACATGTCCAACTACTTCTGGCTGTCGGATCAGATCCTGACCGGCGGCGGCGGCAACCCGGACCTGGACCCCTACAAGTCGACCAACCTGAACGCGGCGGCTGAATGGTATTTCGCCCCTGACGCCATTCTGTCGGGCGAGATCTTCTACAAGAAGATCGACAACTACATCCTGCAGAAGACTGCGCCGGAAGAACATTTCAACCAGGCCCAGAACGCCGTCACCACCTATCAGATCAGCCGTCCGACCAATGCGGGTTCGGCCGACCTGAAGGGCGCGACCTTCGCCTATCAGCAGAACTACGCCTATGGCCTGGGCCTGCTGGCCAACTACACTTACGTCGACGGCAGCGCGGACAATGGTCAGGACCTGCCCTTCAACTCGAAGCATCAGGTCAACATCAGCCCCTTCTTCGAGGCCGGCGCCTTCTCGGCGCGCATGACCTACACCTGGCGGTCGAAGTATTTCACCGGCGTGGATCGCGGCGACAACATGTATGTCCGCGCCTACACGGGCCTCGACGCCACGGCGGCCTATGCCTTCAACGAACGCGTCAGCCTGACGGTTTCGGGGCAGAACCTGCTCGACAGCGAATACTACGCCTACGCCAATACGGTCAGCCTGCCGCGCGGCGTCTATCGCACCGGCCGCAAGCTGATGGCGACGCTCAGCGTCGAGTTCTAGGACGCGGGGTTCGGGGGACGGCGTTCGCCATCCCCCGTTCCGCCTATCGCCAAGGCTCTCTCCTGAGGCCAGACTGGCGCGGGGCGTCACCGTCCCGCGCGCTTTTTTTGATGCGAGACTGCGTATGACCCAGGTGGTTCGATCAAGGGCGTTTGCCCTACGAATGGCATTGGCGCCGGCCCTGTTGGCGGCCTTGGCCTCGGCTTCGGTCGTCATGGCCCCTGCCGCTATGGCCGAAGCGCCTGTTGGGTCGGTCATCCCGCGTCCCGCCGCCGTTACTCCGGCCGAGGGCACCCTGGTTCTGAGTGACGCAACGGTCCTGATCACCCCGCGCGGCGACGCGGAGGCCCTGCGCGCGGCGACCTATTTCGCCGACCTTATGCAGCGCACGCGCGGCCTGACCCTGACGGTGCGCGAAGGCGAGGCCGCGCCCGGCGCTGTCGTCTTTCGTCGCGCGGCTGAAACCGCCGCCGACGCCTATAGCCTGGACGTGACCCCGCGCGGCGCGATCATCACGGCGGGCGACTTCGGCGGACTTCTCTATGGCTCCATCAGCCTGTGGCAGTTGGCCACCGCCGAGACGGGGCAGGGGGCGGCGACCATTCCCGCCGTGGCCATTTCCGACGCCCCGCGCTTCGGCTGGCGCGGCGTCATGCTGGATTCCGCCCGCCACTATCAGTCGCCCCAGTTCATCAAGGGCTTCATCGACTGGATGGCCCTGCACAAGCTCAACGTCTTCCACTGGCACCTGACCGACGACCAGGCTTGGCGGCTGGAGATCAGGCGCTATCCGAAGCTGACCGAGGTCGGCGGCTGGCGCGTTCATGCGGGCGCGGCGGCGCAGAAGGACATCGACCCGGCGACCGGCCGTCCACGTCTCTATGGCGGTTTCTACACCCAGGATCAGGTGCGTGACATCGTCGCCTATGCGGCGGCGCGCAACATCGTCGTAGTGCCCGAGATCGACGTCCCCGGACACGCCAGCGCGGCGATCGCCGCCTATCCCGAACTGGGCGTGACCGATGTGCCCGGCGCCGCCGTCCCGGCCGTGCCCGCCGACTGGGGCGTCTATCCCACCCTGTTCAACGTCGAGGAGGCCACGCTGGTCTTCTTCGAGAACGTCATGGACGAGGTGGTCGATCTCTTCCCCTCGGAATACGTCCATATCGGCGGCGACGAGGCGGTCAAGGATCAGTGGAAGGCCTCGCCCCGCGTGCAGGAGCGGATGCGCGAACTGGGTCTGGCCGACGAAGAGAAGTTGCAGTCCTGGTTTGTCGCGCGCCTGGAGAAACGCCTGAACGACCACGGCCGTCGCATGATCGGCTGGGATGAAATCCTGGAAGGCGGCATCAATCCCAACGCCAGCGTCATGTCCTGGCGCGGCGTCGAGGGCGCCATCGAGGCGGCGCGTCTGGGCCATGACACGGTCATGTCGCCGGCGCCGGTCCTCTATCTCGACAACCGCCAGAGCCCCGACGACGGCGCGCCCGGGCGCGGCTTCACCTCCACCCTGCGCGACGTTTACAGCTTCGATCCCACGCCGGATGTTTTGACCCCGGAACAGGCGCGCCGCGTCCTGGGGGTGCAGGGAAACCTCTTCACCGAGCATATGCGGACCGAAGACCGGGTCGAGTATCAAGCCTATCCGCGCATCTCGGCCCTGGCGGAAATGGCCTGGACCCCGCACGCGCGGATGGACTTCGCCGACTTCCGCAAGCGTTTGGACCCGCAGCTGGCGCGCTATCGCACCCTGGGCATCGACTATGCGACCATCGGCCTGACCGAGGTTCCCGCCACGCCGCCTGCCGACGGCCAGCGTCGCTATGATCATCAGATGAAGCTGTGCAGCGCGGCCCTGCCGTTGTCGCTGATCGACGACGCTCCGCTGGCGGGCAAACGTCCGGCCCTGCTGATGGACATTCTCAACCCCTGCTGGATCTATCAGTCGGCCGACCTAAGCAAGGGTCTGCGCTTCGAGGCGGCCGTGGGCCAGGTTCCCTTCAACTTCCAGATCGGCGCCGACCGCGACAAGATCCGTCTGGGCGCGCCGCGCACCCCGGCGGGTGAACTGGAGGTCCGCATCGACGGTTGCGAAGGCGAGCCGGCGCTGATCCTTCCTCTGGCCGAGGCAGCGGGCAATGACGGGATCACCACCCTGTCGGGCCAGCTTCCGGCCCGCCCCGGTCAGCATGACCTCTGCCTGAAGTTCACGCAGAAAGAGCGGGATCCGATGTGGGGCGTCGATTGGGTCCGTGTCTCTGATCCGGCCGCTCGGCGCGGGGACGACTGATGACGCCTGAACTGATCGTTCACGCCCCGATCGACGGCTGGGTCTGCACCCTGGACGAAGTCCCGGATGAGGCCTTCGCCGCGCGCCTGGTCGGCGACGGCCTGGCCATCGACCCGACCGGCGTCACGGTGTGCGCGCCGTTTGACGGAGTGGTGTCGATCCTGGCCCGCACCGGCCACGCCGTCAGCATTCGCTCTGACCAGGGGCCCGAAGTCCTGATCCACCTGGGGCTGGAGACGGTAGGCCTGAACGGCGCGGGCTTTGCCGCCCATGTCGCCGCCGGGGATCGGGTCAAGACCGGCGACCCGTTGCTGACACTGGACCTCGATGTGATTGCGGCGGGCGCCAAGAGCCTGATCTCGCCCATCCTGCTGGCCAATGAGGGCGAGGTCCGCCTGCTGCCGCTGAACCGTCTGGTCGTGGCGGGTGAGCCGATCATGGCTGTGCGTCAGATCGTCGTCGCCGAGCCGGCGCCTCAGGCTGTGAACGCGGCGCTGACCCGCACTGTGCGCGCGCCCTTGCCGCATGGCTTGCATGCCCGCCCGGCCTCGCGCCTGGCCGCCGCCGCCAAGGGCTTTGACGCTCGTGTCCACCTGACCTTGGGCGAGCGCAGCGCCGACGCGGTCAGTCTGACCGCCATGATGACCCTGGGCCTCAAGGACGGCGACGAACTGATCGTCAGCGCCAGCGGACCTCAGGCCGAGGCGGCGCTGGATGCCGTCGTCGCCCTGATCGCGTCCGGTCTGGGCGAAGGCGGAGAAGTCGCCCATGCTGCGCCCGCCGTTGAACCGCCGGTCGCACAGGCCGGGCCCGCCGCAGGCGAGGATGGCGAACTGATCTTCTCGGGCGTCACGGCGGCGCCGGGTCTGGTCATCGGTCGCGCCGTTCGCCTGCGTCAGGCCGAGATCGAGACGCCCGAACACGGTCGCGGCGTCGCCCTGGAACAGGCCGCCCTGCAACAGGCCCTGGACGCCGTGCGCGGGCGTATCGAAGCCTCGGTTGCGTCTGGCGGCGCCCACCGCCGGGCCATCCTGGCCGCCCACCTGGCCTTCCTCGACGACCCCGGCCTGATCGCCACGGCCCAGGAAGCCATCGAGGCGGGCCGCAGCGCCGGCTTCGCCTGGCGCACCGCGACGCAAGGGGGCGTGGCCCTGTTCCGCTCGCTGGGCGACGCCCGCACGGCCGAGCGCGCCGACGATCTGATGGATCTGGAGCGTCAGGTTCTGGTCGAACTGTCGGGCGAGGCCGCACCCGCGCCGGTGGTGCTGGGGGCCGGTTCGGTCATCCTGGCCGACGACCTTCTGCCGTCGCAGTTGATCGCGCTGGACGCGGTCAAGGTCGCGGGCCTGTGCACCGCGCGCGGCGGGCCGACCTCGCACGTCGCCATCCTGGCCGCCGCCATGGGCGTGCCGGCCCTGGTCGCGGTCGGCCCCGGTCTGGATCGGGTTGAGGACGGGGCCTTGGTGGTGCTGGACGCCGACGGCCGACGCCTGGTCGCCAGCCCGTCCGCGGCACGCCAAGCCCGCGCCCAGAGCGCCGCCGCCGCCCGCGACCGCCGCCGCGCCGAGGCTAGAGCCCTGGCCGCCGAGGACTGCCGCACCGCTGACGGCGTCCGCATCGAGGTCTTCGCCAATCTGGGCGACGTGGCCGAGGCCGCGCCCGCCGTGGCCGGGGGCGCCGAGGGTTGCGGCCTGCTGCGGACCGAATTCCTCTTCCTGGAACGCCAGAGCGCCCCGACCGAAGATGAGCAACTGGCCCAGTATCAGGCCATCGCCGACGCCCTGGACGGGCGGCCTCTGGTCATCCGTACCCTGGATGCGGGCGGCGACAAGCCCTTGCCCTATCTGCCCATGCCGCATGAAGATAATCCGGCGCTCGGCCTGCGCGGGGTGCGCACAGGCCTGCACCGGCCCGACCTATTGCTGACCCAACTGAGGGCCATCTGCCGGGTGCGCTCAAGCGGAACCGTCGCGGTCATGTTGCCGATGATCGCCTCGGCGTCTGAGGTCCGTCAGGTCCGAGCCCTGCTGGACATCGCCGCCACCGAGACCGGCGGCGCGGCGCCCTTGTTGGGCGTCATGATCGAAACCCCGGCGGCGGCCATGACCGCTGACCTGCTGGCGCCCCACATCAATTTCGTCTCGATCGGCACCAACGACCTGACCCAGTATGCGCTCGCCATGGACCGTCAGAACGCCCACCTGGCGGCACAGCTGGACAGCCTGCATCCGGCGGTGCTGCGCCTGATCGCTCAGACGGCGACGGGGGCTGCCGACACGCGCTGGATCGGCGTCTGCGGCGGTCTGGCTTCCGATCTTCTTGCCGCGCCCATCCTGATCGGTCTCGGCGTCACTGAGCTGTCGGCCACGCCGTCCATGACCGCCGAGATCAAGGCCCTGCTGCGGCGCCTGACTCTGGCTGACTGTCGCCAACTGGCGGCCCAGACCCTGATGCTGGACAGCGCCGAGGCCGTGCGCGCCCTGGCTGAGGACCGTCTGGCCGCCCTCATGAAATCCCGTGTCGTCGGAGCGGTCGCATGAAGATCGGATTGTCCAGCCTACAGCCGCTCGGCCGGGCCCTGATGCT
Source organism: Brevundimonas sp. MYb52 (assembly GCF_002979535.1). GTDB lineage: Bacteria > Pseudomonadota > Alphaproteobacteria > Caulobacterales > Caulobacteraceae > Brevundimonas. The sequence continues at coordinate 272,205 of NZ_PCPB01000001.1, forward strand.
GCCCATCGCCGTCCTGCCGGTCGCAGGGCTGCTGTTGCGGCTGGGCCAGCCAGACCTGCTCGACATCGCCTTCATCTCGGCGGCGGGTCAGGCGGTCTTCGCCAATCTGGGCCTGTTGTTCGCCGTCGGTGTCGCCGTGGGCCTGGCCAGGGACAACAATGGCGCGGCCGGCCTGGCGGGCGTGGTCTGTTTCCTGATCTCGGTCGAGGCGTCCAAGGTCCTGCTGGCGGTCCCGCCCGAGGTGGTCGCGGGGCTGGGCGCCGACGCAGCAGCGGCAGCCTCGAAAGCCTTCAAGGATCAGGCCCTGTCGCGGCTGGGCGTGCCCATCGGCATCGTCGCCGGCCTGATCGCCGGGGCCTGCTACAACCGCTTCTCGACCTTCAAGCTGCCCGACTATCTGGCCTTCTTTGCGGGACGTCGCTTCGTGCCGATCGTGGCCGGAGTGGCGGGTCTGGTCGTGGCCGCCGCTGTGGGGCTGACCTTCACCGGCATCGACCACGCCATCGACGTCTTCAGCCGCGCGGTCGTCGGCTCGGGTGAGTTCGGCCTGTTCGTCTATGGCTTGCTCAACCGGCTGCTGATCGTCACCGGCCTGCACCACATCCTGAACAACGTCGCCTGGTTCATCGTCGGCGATTACAACGGCGCGACCGGCGACCTGAACCGCTTCTTCGCCGGTGATCCCAGCGCCGGCGTCTTCATGAGCGGCTTCTTCCCCGTCATGATGTTCGGCCTGCCCGCCGCCTGTCTGGCCATGTATCACGCGGCCCGGCCCGAACGCCGCAAGGAGGTCGGGGGGATGCTGTTCTCCCTGGCCCTGACCGCCTTCCTGACCGGGGTGACCGAGCCGATTGAATTCACCTTCATGTTCCTGGCCCCGGTCCTCTACGCCATCCATGCGGTTCTGACGGGCGTGTCGATGGTGGTGATGGACCTGCTGGGCTCGCGGCTGGGCTTCACCTTCTCGGCGGGCCTGTTCGACTATGTGCTCAACTATGGCCGCGCGACCCGGCCGTGGATGCTGTTGCCGGTCGGGCTGATCTACGGCGGTCTCTATTATGGCCTGTTCCGGGTCGCCATCAGGGTCTTCAACCTGAAGACGCCGGGGCGCGAGGATGAGCCGGTCGTGGCGGCGCCGATCGCAGATGTCGCGGGCGGTCGGGCCGGGGCCTTCGTCGCGGCGCTCGGCGGGGCGGCCAATCTGACCGCCGTGGCCGCCTGCACCACGCGGCTGCGGCTGCACATCCGCTCACGCGAGGTCGTGGACGAAGCGGCGCTGAAACGGCTGGGCGCGCGCGGGGTCATCGCCCCTGGACCCGACCAGCTTCAGGTCGTCCTGGGCCCCATCGCCGACGCCGTAGCCGATGAGATCAGAGTGGCGCTTGGCGCGGGCGGCGCATCGCTCGCTCCCATTCCCGTCGGCGTCGCGGAAGCGCCGCCGCAACTGGCGCCAGAGCTTCTGGCGGCGCTGGGCGGGGCGGACAATGTCGAGAGCGTTTACCGCCGGGCCGGGCGACTGTGCGTTCGCTTGAACGAGGCCGAGATCGATCAGGTCCGACTGGCCGCCCTCTTGCCTCGCGGCTTCGTGCACACTGGCGAGCGAACGCTGCAGATCCTCGGCGCGCCCTAGCGGCGCCAGACCTCGCGGCCTTCCTTCCAGGTGGACTGCACCTTGATCCCGGCCAGCTTGTCGGGATCGATGGTCATGGGGTTGGCGTCCAGCAGCGTCAGGTCGGCCAGCTTGCCGACCGCCAGCGAGCCCTTCCTGTCGTCCTCATAGTGCTGCCAGGCGGCCCACAGGGTCATGGCCTTCAGGGCGATGTCGACCGGCACGCATTCGTCGGGGCCGAGAATGTCGCCCGAGCGGGTGCGGCGGGTGACGGTGGCGGACAGGACGCGCATGGAATCGGGATTGGCCACCGGCGCGTCGTGATGGGTGGTGAAGCGTATTCCGCGACGCACGGCGGAATGGCAGGGCGAGATGGTCTCGGCCCGGCGCGGTCCCAGAACCGAGTCCCGGTGATAGTCGCCCCAGTAGAAGGTGTGCATGGGAAAGAGCGACGGCACGATGCCCAGCGTCTTCAGGTCGTCCAGCTGATCCATGCGGGTGGTCTGGCCGTGGATCAGGACGGGGCGGCGGTCCTTGGCGCCGTGACGGTTCGTGGCGTCGCGCACCGCCCCGATCAGCAGGTCGATGGCGGCGTCGCCGTTGGCGTGGACCTCGATCTGCCAGTCGTTCTTGAAGGCCAGTTCGATGGCGTCCAGCGCCTGTTGCTCGGTCACGGCGGGATAGCCGCGATAGGAGGCGGGCTTGCCCTCGGGCGGGATGTAGTAGGGCTGCGACAGCCAGGCGGTCTTGCCTTGCGGCGAGCCGTCCAGCGTCAGCTTGACCCCGCCGATGCGGTACTTGCCGACATAGTTCTTGCGAAACAGCGGCGTCGCCATGACGTCGGTCGAGGTCAGGATGTCGGGGAAGGACAGGATGTCGATGGGCAGCTCGCCGCGCTCGGCCAGCATGGCGATCATGTTGCAGGTGTCGGTCGAGGAGCGCCCGTCCTGGGCCGTGGTGTAGCCAAAGCTGGAATAGAAGCGCGCGCCCTCGCGGATCATCTCCAGGTTGGCCTGAAGGTCCAGACGGGTGAACAGGGCGCCCATGACCGCGAACAGGGCGGTTTCCTCCATGACCCCGTTGGGCTGCTGTGAGCCTTCTTCGCGGCGGAAGGCGCCGCCGTCGGGATCGGGCGTCGAGGCGGTCACGCCCGCCGCCGCCAGGGCCGCGCTATTGGCCGACCCTAGGTGACCGGACTGGTGCATGAACAGGATCGGCACGCTGTCGGAGATGGCGTCCAACTCCTTGCCGGTCGGGTGGCGATGTTCCTTCAGCTGAGAGTCGTCATAGCCGAAGCCGATGACCAGCTGGGTGTCGCGAACCAGGGCTTCGTGCGCGTTCATCCAGTCGCGGGTGATGCGTTGCAGGGCGGGGATGTCGTTGCCCTCGCCGTCCGGCGCCGGCAGCAGGTTGGCGTAGCGCGCCTGAAGCCCGACCATGGAGACATGGCCGTGCGGATCAAAGAAGCCGGGCAGCAGGGTGCGCCCGTCCAGATTGACCGTCTGGGCGTTGCGGCCCACGGCGGCCCGGGCTTGCGCCAGCGAGCCGACCGCGACGATGACGCCGTTGCGCACCGCCACGGCCTCGGCGGTCGGCATGGTGTCGTCGATGGTCAGGATGGGGCCGCCGGTGAAGACGGTCGCCGAGGCGTCACGCGCGGTCTGGGCCATGCTTCGGCCTCCGATGAGGGAGGCGCCGGCCAGGGCGCCGGCTCCGGCAAGCAGGCTGCGGCGGCTGGACCGGGGAAGGATCAGGGTCATGGACGCCTCGTTCAACTCGCTCGGCGGTGGGCCACGATCAACGGGCCTTCAGGTCGCGGCTTCTGTCAGGAAGCTACGCCCAAAGCTCTGGCTTCGAAAGGTCGGGTCCTACTCAGGGGGAATGTGGTCGTCGCCCTCGACGCGATCGCGATAGACGGCGGCGCGCGCCAGCAGGATCAGCGTCACGGGCGTCGTGACGGTCAGGAAGACGCCGATCAGCAGGTCGCGGAGCGCCAGTCGCCCCTCGGTCATGGACCAGAAGGCGACCGAGGCCACGACGATCAGCGCCATGCCCAGGGTGGCGCCCAGCGTCGGCGCGTGAACCCGCTCGTAGAAGCGTTTCAGGACGACAAGGCCTGCGGAGCCGACCAGCGCCAGCAGGCTGCCGCAAACCGTGACGGCGACGATGGTCCAGGCCGCCCACAGCGGCAGGTCGGAGGGCGTCATTCAATCACCTCGCCACGCATCAGGAACTTGGCCAGGGCGACGGTGGCGGTGAAGCCCAGCATGCCGATGATCAGGGCCGCCTCGAAATAGAGGCCGACTCCGCTGCGCATTCCCTGAACCAGGATCAGCAGCATGGCGTTCAGGTAGAGGGTGTCGAGGCCCAGAACGCGGTCCTGCGCGCGGGGGCCGCGCATCATGCGCCAGGCGGCCAGCAACATGGCCAGCAACAGCATGGCCTGGGCCGCGCCCAACCCCCAGTAGAGAACAGAGGAGGCGGTCACGGGAAGATCTCCAGCAGCAGGCGTTCATAGCGACCCTTGATCAGGTCGATCCATTCCTGCTCCTCGGTCAGGTCGAGGACGTGCAGCAACAGGCGGCCCGAAGGGCGGTCATACTGGACCCAGAGGGTGCCGGGCGTGCTGGTCAGGATGATGGCGAGAACGGCCAGGCCGTATCGGTTGCGCAGGTCGAGCGGCACGTGGATGAAGCCCGAAACGCGCTGAAGTCTGCGACGTCCCATGATGATGCTGGCCACGGCGTAGTTGGACCGCACCACGTCGATAGCGACGTAGCTGGCCAGCCGCAGGATGGCGCTCGGCGAACGGACGCCGGAACGGTCGGGCTCCAGCCGACGCATCACCTGGGGGATGGCCAGGGCGACCACCAGACCGAGGACGACGTCGCCCGCCGAAATCGGCCCGCTCAGCACAAGCCAGCTGGCAAACAACCCGAGGGCCAGAAGGGGGTGGGGCAGGAGGGCGCGGATCATTCGGCGGCTCCCAGCACGGCGCTGATATAGGCCCTTGGCGAGGCCAGCCATTCGCCGGTCTTCTCGGCATAGGTCAGGCCGGCGGCGGCCCCGGCGCTAAGCCACAGACAGCACAGGACCAGGCCGCCGATGGCCAGGAACTCGGGACTGCGAACCTTGGGCGCGACGGCGTCCTCGCGCCAGAAGCCCGCCACGCCAAACCGCGTCAGGGCGATCAGGGCGGCGAAGCTGGACAGGGTCAGGACCCCGACCAGGGTCCAACTGGCGGGCGACAGCGCGCCGTCGCCGGACAAGAGGGCGACGAAGATGCTCAGCTTGCCCGCGAAGCCGGCCAGCGGCGGCAGGCTGACCGTCACCAGGGCGGCCAGGATGAAGGCTCCGCCCAGGAAGGCGGTCGAAGCCGGCAGGACGCGCCCCACTTCCTGAACGTCGTCGGCGGCGAACGGGTCATCGTATTCGTCGTCGAAGACCGCATCCTCGGGCGACGCCGCCACGTCCTCGCCTCGCGCCAGGATCTCGGCGATCAGGAACAGGGCCCCGGCCGCCAGGGTGGACGCCGCCATGTAGAAAAGGGCGCCGCCGACCGCGTCAGGCACGGCGGTCCCCGCGATGGCCAGAACCGTGCCGGACGACACCATGACGGCATAGCCGGCCGCGCCTTCGAGGCGTCGCGCCGCGACCATGCCGGCGGCGCCGAAGACGACCGTGGCTGCACCCGCCGCCAGCAGCCAGGTATTGCCGAACCCGGCCGAGGCGCCGGCGTCGGCGCCGAATAACAGGGTGGCCAGGCGCAGGATGACATAGACCCCGACCTTGCTGAGGATAGCAAAGACCGCCGCGACCGGGGCGCTGGCGGCGGCATAGGCGCCGGGCAGCCAGAAGCCGAGCGGCCAGGCCGCCGCCTTGACCAGGAAGGCCACGCCCAGGATGGCGCAACCGATGTGGAATAGGGCCCGGTCATGGTCGGGGATGGCCGCGACCTTGCTGGCGATGTCGGCCATGTTGAGCGCGCCGGTCACGCCGTAGATCAGGCTGACCCCGATGAGGAAGAACAGCGACGCCGTCAGGTTGATGGCGACGTAGCCCAGCCCGGCCCGCACCCGCTTCTCGCCCGACCCGTGCAGCAGCAGGCCGTAGGAGGCCGCCAGCATGACCTCGAAGAAGACGAAGAGGTTGAACAGGTCGCCGGTCAGAACCGCTCCGTTCACGCCCATGACCAGCAGCAGGTAAAGAGCGTGGAAGCGCGGCCCGGCCCGGTCCCAGCGGGCATAGGAGAACATCAGCCCCCCCGCCGCCAGCGTGGCCGTCAGCGCCAGCATCAGGGTCGACAGTCGGTCCGCAACGAGGGTGATGCCGAAAGGCGCGGCCCAGGCGCCGAGGTTGTAGATGCGCGCCGTGTCGTCGCCCGCCGGTCCGCCGACCGCCGCTTCGTGGAGCAGGGCATAGGCCACGCCGACCAGGGCGATCAGGGTGCACAGGCTGATCAGGGCCTTCAGGCCATAGCGCTGCTCCTTGAGCAGCAGCATGCTGGCCGCCGCGATCAGCGGCAGCACCACAGGCACGACGATGAGATGGTCTTGCCAGTCGGTCATTCGCCCGGCTCCCGTCCGTCGATGTGGTCGCTGCCGGTGATGCCTCGGCTGGTCAGCAGCACCACCAGGAACAGGGCCGTCAGGGCGAAACTGATGACGATGGCGGTCAGGACCAGGGCCTGGGGCACAGGGTCGGCGTAGGCGGGGGGATCAACCGGACCCTCGCCCTTCAGCACCGGCGGCGCCCCCGCGCGCAGACGGCCCATGGCGAAGATGAACAGGTTGACGGCATAGCCGAGCAGGGACAGCCCGATAATGACCTGGAAGGTGCGCGGGCGCAGCAGCAGCCAGACGCCGGCGGCGGTCAGCACGCCGATGCCGAGAGCGAGAACCAGTTCCATCAGACGGTCTCCTCTTCGGTGGTCGCAGGCGCGACCGTCCGCGACTTGCGCAAGGACTGGTGGGCGATAGCAACCAGCATCAGGACCGTCGCCCCGACCACCAGCAGGGCCACGCCCGCGTCGAACACGACCGCCGACGCCAATGGCGTCTTGCCGATCAGCGGTAGGTCGACATAGCGGAACCACGAGGTCAGCAGGGGATAGCCGAACAGCCACGAGGCGACGCCCGACAGGGTCGCGATCAACAGCCCCCCGCCGATCCAGACCAGGGGCCGAATCTCCAGCCGCTCTTCGACCCAGCGGGCGCCCGAGGCCATGTATTGCAGGATGAAGGCGATCGACAGGGTCACGCCCGCCGCGAAACCGCCGCCGGGCAGGTCGTGCCCGCGCAGGAAGAGGTGCAGCGCCAACAGCACGATGAAGGGGAAGAGCCAGCGCATGACCACGCGCGGGATCAGCATGGTCTCGGACAGGGTGTCGCCCAGCTTGCGGTCTTCACGGCGGTCGTCGCTGTCGTCCTGAATGCGCTTCTGTTCGGTATGGCCGAGACTGTCGGAGGCCGGACGGAAGCGACGCAGCAGGGCCCATATCGTCAGGCCGACAATGCCCAGGACCGTGATCTCGCCCAGGGTGTCGAAGGCGCGGAAGTCGACCAGCAGCACGTTCACCACATTGCGCCCGCCGCCCTCGGAATAGGCATGATCGAGGAAGTATTGCGCCAGCGGCGACGCTGACGGCCGGGTCATGACGGCGAAGGCGATCAGGGCTACGCCGGCGCCGGCGATGATCGCGATGGCGAGGTCCGTCACGCGCCGTCGGCGGGCCTTGGCCTCCTGCCTGGGCGAGGCCAGGTCGGGCAGGCGTTTGGGCAGCCAACGCAGGCCCAGCAACAGCAGGACCGTGGTGACGATCTCGACCAGCATCTGGGTCGTGGCGAGATCGGGGGCCGAGAACCAGACGAAGGTCAGGCAACTGACCAGTCCGGCCCCTCCGACCAGAACGACGGCGGCCAGACGGTGATACTTGGCCTGCCAGGCGGCGGCGACGGCGCAGGACCCGCCGATGATCCACAGCAGGGTGAAGCCCAGGCCGGGACGCTGAACCGTCAGACCCGCCTCTTCAAAGCCCAGACCAGCCATGCCGCTGGCCAGCACACCCGCGAGCATACAGGTCAGGATAATGGCCCGCAGACGCGCCTGCTGCCGTGAGGCGCCGAGGCGTCGCACGATCCATGCGGCGCCGTTGTGGAAGGCTCGCATGACCCGATCATAGGCGCGGGCGCCGTTGAAACGACCGACCACCCAGGGCCGCTCGCTGGCATTGATGCGCGGGCCCAGCAGCTTGTAGGCGATGACGCCGCCCACAAGGGCGATCGCGCTCATCACCAGCGGCAGGTTGAAGCCGTGCCAGACCGCCAGACTGTAATAGGGGACGTCGTCGCCCAGCACCGAGCGAACGGCGACGGCCAGCACTGGCCCGATGGTGACGCCCGGCAGGACGCCGACCAGGATGCACAGGCCGACCAGGACCTCGATGGGGAAGCGCATCCAGCGCGGCGGCTCATGCGGGGTCTTGGGCAGATCGACGGGCGGCGGGCCAAAGAAGGTCTGGTGGATGAAGCGCACCGAATAGAGCACGCTCAGCAGGCTGGCGACCGTGGCCAGGACGGGCAGGGCCAGGTTCAGGTGCCGCCCACCCGATTGGGCGACCGCCTCCGCCAGGAACATCTCCTTGGACAGGAAGCCGTTCAGCAGGGGCACCCCTGCCATCGCTGCGGCGGCGACGATAGCCAGGGCCGCCGTGACCGGCATGGAGCGTCTAAGGCCGCTGAGCTTACGCATGTCGCGCGTGCCGGTCTCGTGGTCGATGACCCCGGCGGCCATGAAGAGTGAGGCCTTGAAGGTGGCGTGGTTCACGGTGTGGAAGATGGCCGCCACCGCCGCCAGCGGGCTGCCCAGCCCCAGCAGGAGCGTGATCAGGCCCAGATGGCTGATGGTGGAATAGGCCAGCAAGCCCTTGAGATCATTCTGAAAGACCGCGCTCCAGGCGCCAAACAACAGGGTGGCCATCCCCGCCGTGCTGACAATGACGTACCAGGCGTCGGTGCCCGCCAGCACGGGCCACAGGCGGATCATCAGAAAGACGCCGGCCTTCACCATGGTCGCCGAATGCAGATAGGCGCTCACCGGCGTCGGGGCGGCCATGGCGCGGGGCAGCCAGAAGTGGAAGGGGAACTGCGCGCTCTTGGTCAGGGCGCCGGCCAGGATCAGGATCAGGGCCGTCAGATACCAGGGGCTGTTCTTGATGACGTCGCCCGACGCCAGCACGACGTCCAGGTCGAAACTGCCGACGATGCGGCCCAGCACCACGACCCCGGCCAATAGGCATAGCCCGCCCGCCGCCGTCACCGTCAGCGCCATCCGCGCGCCGTCGCGCGCCGCCGCATTGTGGTGCCAATAGCCAATCAGCAGGAAGGAGAAGAGGCTGGTCAGCTCCCAGAAAATGGCCAGCTGGATCAGGTCGCCGGCCATGACCATGCCGGTCATCGCCCCCATGAAGGCCAGCAGGAAGGCGAAGAAGCGCGGGACTGGATCGTCCGCCGACATGTAGTAGCGGGCGTAGAGCACCACGAGGGCGCCGATGCCCTGGACCATGACCGCGAACAGCCAGGCCAGACCGTCCAGCCGCAGGGTGAAGTTGACGCCGAGCGTGGGCAGCCAGGCCATCGACCAGCGCACAGGTTCTGCGCTGGCGACGGCGGGGAACAGGGCCACCAGGCAGAGCAGACCCGCCAGCGACGTCAACCATGCCAGTGCTGCTGCGGCGTTCCGCGCGCGTGATGGCAGGAAGAGAGCCATCATGGCCGCCACAAAGGGCGCCCCGAAGGGAATGAGCAGCAGCAGGGTATGGGACATGCGTGGCGGAGATCCTGTCGCTGCGGCGCTTCAGCGCCACCCTAGACAAGGGATCACGCCAGAACCATAGGCGGTGCTAGCCTGCGGCCATCCGACCCAAGCCCTATCCGTCGCTCGAGGTCACTCCCACAGGGGCAGAACACGGCCCGCAACCGGGGGCGATTCAATGCCGATGACGGGCAGGCGTCGGTGGTCCTTGTCGACGACGATCAGGCCGCTGGACCCGGAAAGAACCAGGCCTTCAGGGCCTCGTCGTCAACCATGCCTGTGTCATCCCGCCAAGCCCGGCCGGATCGGCGCGCAGCACATGTTCAGACAGTCCTGAACCGAATTTCCCCTACACGAGCCGGATCGGATTGTGAGTGAGAAATCTGACCCAGCCTCGCGCTGGGCTGGGCGAAACGAAATCGAAGGCTAGGCGAGACGTTTGCGTCTCTGCAGCAAAAGCGCGGCGCCGCCCGCCAGGCTCGCTCCGAACAGGATCATGGCCCACTCGGACAAGGTCGGGACCGCCTCGGGCCGCAGGACGAGATGCAGCGTGCTTTCCTTCTGGATGCTGTAGTCGGCCAGGGTTCGCCCGTCCTCAAGCTGTTTTCCAGCGAAGATCAGTCGTTGTCGTTCCGGAGGAATGCCCTCCTTGTCCTGGATCTTCTCTTTCACCTGCTGGATCGAATCGCTTCCCTCGACCTCCAGCGTGATCGTCTTGCCCGCCAGGGTCTTGACGAAGATCTGCATGGCGAACGCCGGCGGGGCCAGGCTGAGGCTCAAAAACATCGCCAGAAGCATCGGGGCGAACTTGGGCAAAGCTGAACTCCGGCGCTGGCGAGAATGAGGGGGCGGGGTCTCACTATACGAACCAAAGAACGGCGTCATTCGATTTTGCCAGCGATCACAACGTCGCGCGAAAGGGCGCGGCGATAGCCGGGAATGCGGTCGCTGGCAGAGGTTGAGTTTTGAAAAGGATGGTGGACGCGACAGGGATTGAACCTGTGACCCCCTCGGTGTGAACGAGGTGCTCTCCCGCTGAGCTACGCGTCCAGCGCAGTAACGGCCAAATCAGAAAGGCTTGGGCCGTCGGGAGGCGCGATGTAGCCCGCGATTCCGACGACGGCAAGCCTCTTTGATCAAATACCGGCGGTGCGGACCCCTTCGGGCGTTTCCGCCTCGGGATCGCCGGGCAGCCAGGCGACGTGACCGTTATAGATGTCCTCGTTCAGGATGCCTTCCTCCTTGGCGACCAGGACGGGCACCAGCATCTGCCCCGTGACGTTGGTGGCGGTGCGCATCATGTCGATGATGCGGTCGATGGCGACGATATAGCCGATGCCTTCCAGCGGCAGGCCCGCCGTCGACAGGGTCAGGGTCAGCATGACGATGCTGGTGCCGGGCACCCCCGCCGTGCCCAGCGACCCCAGCACCGCCGTCAGGCCGATCAGGATGTATTGGGTCAGGCTCAGGTCGATGCTGAAATACTGGGCGATGAAGATCGAGGCGATGGCCGGATAGATGGCGCCGCAGCCGTCCATCTTCACATTGGCCCCCAGAGGCACGGCGAAGGCGGCATAGGCCTGCGGCACGCCCAGACGCTCGACCGTCTGGCGCAGGGTGATCGGCAGGGTGCCCAGCGACGAAGAGGTGGCGAAGGCCGTCTGCTGGGCCGCAAAGGCCCCGCGGAAGAAGCTGCGGATCTTGAGGCCGTGCAGCTTCAGCAGACCCGAATAGACGATCAGGATGTGGAACAGGCAGGCCGCATAGATGGCGAAGATGAACTTGCCCAGCGGCAGCAGCGCCTCCCAGCCATAGCCGCCGACGACCGAGCCGATCAGGCCGAACACCCCGAACGGCGTCAGCTGGATCACCCAGCGGGTGATGCGAAACACCAGGGCCGCGCCTTCGTCCACCAGCCGGCGCGCCGTCTGCGCCCGGTCGCCCAGCGCCACCAGCGCCGCGCCCATCAGGGCCGAGAAGAAGATGATCTGCAGCACCTTGCCTTCGCTCAGCGCCGCAAAGGGGTTGGTCGGCACAATGCCCAGCAGAACATCCAGCGGCGTCGGGATCACCCGCTCGCGCACCTCGCCCAGCGGCAGGTTGGACAGACCGACGCCCGGATTGATCAGGTGCCCGAAGGCAAACCCGACCAGCACCGCCAGCAAGGACGTGATGGCGAACCACACTAGGGTCCGCACTCCCAGCCGCACCGCACCCACGCCTTCGCCCAGCTTGGCGATGGAACTGGCGATGGTGAACAGCACCAGGGGCGCCACCACCATGCGGATCAGGTTCAGATAGACGTCGCCGATCGGCTGCAGCCAGACCGTCGCCTGCTCGCGCAGGATCAGGCCGGCGATGATGCCCAGGGCGAAACCGGCGGCGGTGCGCTGCCAGAGCGGGATAGCGAAGAAGCGACGAAGCATGACGACCTTTGGGGAGGAGCAGTCGTCCTATGTGTTTGGCGCAAGCGGTGACGGCAACCGCAACGGGAGCGATTGAGGGTTAGAAGTTCTGGCCGGTCGTTTAGTTTTTCTGCATCACCCCAACCCGCTCATCCCGGCGAAGGCCGGGATCCAGATTGTAGGGCGCTGCGTCAGAACACCGTCGCAGTTCAGCGATTTCAAAGCCGCCGGTTTGAGGCTCCTTCTGCCGTCTGGCGAACATCTGGAAGGGGCGCGGAGAGCGAGGACCGCTCACGACCCGTTGCTGACGCCTACTTGCTCCCATTAAAAGTTTAAGGCGGGAGAGATGACAATGCGCGCGCATATTGAATGGATGAGATCCGACGAGGGCGGAAGGGATAGGCCACCGTCAGGCGAAGGATCATCGCCCTACACCACAGTCGTTAGGTTTGACGGGGAAAGTGACACCTGGCCGTCTACCAATGCCTGGTCCTTGGTCGTGGAAAAGATAGAAGCGCCCGCCCCCTACACATGGACAGCTGACGTCAGGTATCTCGTAGACGAAGCCCCCAAAGAGCTTCTGACGTCTGGACGTCGATTTGAGCTTTACGAAGGGAAGAGGCTTGTAGCTGTGGGCACCCTTGAATAAGCGCTGGGTCCGCTTCCCACCCTTAGCGGACATTGACGGCGGCCGCTTTCGAGCCGGAGGGCCAATGTCCGCTTTCGGCGCCGAAACCCAGGACCGCAATCGACCCATTGCAGACGTCAACGTCGTAGGCCAGCCTGCTCCTATGAGCGCCTCCGACTACTTTCTGCCTGACCTAGCCAACGAGGCTGACCTCTCTTCGTGGTCGCCGATCATGCCTAGCCCCGTTCATGTTTTGAGGACGAACCTGTTCGGCGACGCATTTGTGCTCACTGGTGATGGCGCAGTGCGGATGCTCGAGCGAGCGGCTCATTCGGCCGAGCTCATAGCTTCGTCTGAGGAGGAGTTTTGGCGGGAAGTGGAAGGCGACGCCCACGGCTGGCAGCTACGTCGCCTTGCCGACGAGTGCCGTAGCGCTGGGAAATTCTTGGGTGAAGGTGAGTGCTACGCCTTCACCACATTGCCCATCCTGGGTGGTGCCTACACGCTAGAGAACGTCTGGATCGCCTCATGGGAAGAGTGGTTCTCATTCACGGCCGACGTATTCCATAAGATTAGCGATCTCCCCGACGGAACGACGATGCGTTTAAGCGTGAGGGAATAGAATGTCCTCGAAAGCGAAACGTATGGAAATTCGGCGCGAGATTGGGAGCCGGGTCATCCCGACGCCTTACGTGCCTCAGCGACATCGAGGTGCAGACTGCCTCTGGCCCCATGCCTGTTTCGGATGTCGAAAGTCCTGGAAACTAGCCGATGGTTCCACAGCCAAGTGCCCCGAATGCGGCGAGCCCCTTAAGTGGATGGGCCGAAACTTCAAAGTTCCAAGGAAAGCTGACAACGAACAGTGGGACAAGGTCCATGCCCTGTGGTCAGCTGGCTTTCGCTTTTTCAACTCGCCTACTCGGAAAGGCGCCGCTGAGCCGTTTCCTGAGCGCCTACGAGACGTCGATGATTTTGTACGGCGAAATCCCGAACACCCATTTCGCGTGAAAAGCTAAAGGCCGCCTTCCACCTCCAGCCGACTTCAGAGCGTCCGCTTCCGGGGCGCACGCGGCCTTCGCCGGGATGAGCGATGGAGGGGCGGGCGAGGGGCCTTAGCCCATCACCTCGGCCAGCGCCGCCTCGAACCCGTCGTAGTGGTCGATCACCACATCCCCGCCCAGCTCATCCCGCGGCACGTCGTTGTAGCCAAAGCCGACGACGATGCAGGCCACGCCCGCGTCTTTCGCCGCCTTCGTATCTGTCGTGCTGTCGCCGACCATGACGCAGCGCGCCGGATCACCGCCGGCCTCCTGCACCGCCTCATGGATATGCGCCCCGCTCGGCTTGCGGGCCGAAACCGCGTCCGGCCCGGCGATGAAGGCGAAGTGCCGGGTCAGGTCCAGCGCCTCGATCAGGGCCACCGACAGGTCGGTGCGCTTGTTGGTGGCGACACACAGGATGGCGCCGCGCGCGGCCAGCCGCTCCAGCGCCGGGACCACGCCGTCAAACACGACGCTCTCGTCGGCGATGTGGGCCAGATAGTCCTCGATAAAGCGCTCGAACAGGCCGGGCGCATGGGCCTCGTCCCAGGCCGCGCCCGCCTCCATGAAACCGTGACGCAGCAGGGCCATGGCCCCATGCCCGACCAGATGCCGGGCCGAGGACATGGGCACGGGCGGCAGGTCGTACTGGGCCAGCATCCGGTTCAGCGTGCCGATCAGGTCGGGCGCCGAGTCCACCAGGGTCCCGTCCAGGTCAAAGGCGATGGTCCAGCCTTCCAGGTCGCGTTCGATGCTCACTCTTGTCTCCCGGCTCGCGCAGACCCCGGCAATGGGCTAGATCGCGCAGGACGACAAGCCGCCGGATCGATTCATGACCGCACCACATCCCCAGTCTCATCCCAGGGCAGCCATCATCCTTGCCGCAGGCCAGGGGACGCGGATGAAGTCGCCGCTGCCCAAGGTTCTGCACCCGGTGGGCCAGCGCGCCATGCTGGATCATGCCATCGACGCCGCCGAGGCCCTGGGCTGCGAACGTATCGTCGTTGTCGTCGGCAGCCATTCGCCCGAGGTCCGCGACCACGTCGTGCGCCGTCTGGGCGAAGACTCCATCGCTGTTCAGGACCCGCCGCTCGGCACCGGCCACGCCGTGCGCGCCGCCGAGGCCGTTCTAGGCGACTTCATCGGCCATGTGGTCGTCACCTATGGCGACGTGCCCCTGCTGAAGGCCGCCGACATCGAGCCGGTCTTCGCCGACCACCATGAAGGCGTCACCGTCATCGGCTTCGAGGCCCGCGATCCCGGCGCCTATGGCCGCCTGATCCTGCAGGGCGACGACCTGCTGGCCATCACCGAGGCCAAGGAGGCTTCGGCCGAGGTTTTGGCCGTCACCGCCTGCAACTCCGGCGTCATGGCGGCCCCGGTCGGCCTGCTGTTCGACCTCCTGGCTCAGGTGAAGAACGACAACGCCAAGGGCGAATACTACCTGACCGACGTGGTCGAGCTGGCCCGCAAGCGCGGCGCCCCGACCCGCGCCGTCTTCGCCGCCGAGGACTCGGTCATGGGCGTCAACGCGCAGTCCGAACTGGCCCAGGCCGAGGCCCTGTTCCAAGCGACCCAGCGTGAGCACTTCCTGGCGGCGGGCGTGACCATGAGCGCCCCCGATACCGTCCACTTCGCCTGGGACACAGACATCGGCGCCGGCACGACCATCGAGCCCTTCGTCGTCTTCGGCCCCGGCGCGGTCGTGGCCGAGGGCGCGCGCATCCGCAGCTTCAGCCATGTGGAGGGCGCCAAGGTCGCCGCCAAGGCCGAGGTCGGCCCCTACGCCCGCCTGCGCCCCGGCGCGGACCTGGGCGAGGGCGTCAAGGTCGGCAACTTCGTCGAGGTCAAGAACGTCCGCATGGACGCCGGCGCAAAGGCCAACCATCTGGCCTACCTCGGCGACGGGCATGTCGGCGCGAAAGCCAACATCGGCGCCGGGACGATCTTCTGTAACTACGACGGCTTCTTCAAACACCGCACCACGGTGGGCGAGGGGGCCTTCGTCGGCTCGAACAGTGCGCTGGTCGCCCCCGTGACCATCGGCGCGGGCGCCATGGTCGGCTCCGGCTCGGTGGTGACGAAAGATGTCGCACCCGGCGATCTGGCGCTCGGCCGCGCCGAACAGACGACCAAGCCGGGCTGGGCCGCCCGCTTCATGGCCACCATGCGCGCAAAGAAGGCAGCGAAATGAGCGACCTGCAAAAGAAGAACGCCGGCGAAGCTGCCGCCGCCTATGTCGAGGCCGGCATGGTGGTCGGTCTGGGCACCGGCTCCACCGCCGCCTGGTTCGTCAAGGCGTTGGCGGCGCGCAACCTGCCGGACCTGCGCTGCGTCCCGACGTCGGAGCGCACCGCCGATCTGGCCCGCGAGCTAGGTCTGACCCTGTCGACGCTGGAAGACACCCCCCGCATCGACCTGACCGTTGACGGCGCCGACGAGATCGGCCCGGGCCTCGCCCTGATCAAGGGCGGCGGCGCGGCCCTGCTGCGCGAGAAGCTGGTGTGGGAGGCGTCTGAGCGCTGCATCTGCATCGCCGACGCGGCCAAGGTTGTGCCCGCTCTGGGGACCTTCCCCCTGCCGATCGAGGTCGTCGCCTTTGGTCACAAGACGACCGCCAACCGCATCGCCGACGTCCTGGCCGACCACGACATCCCGATGCCCGCCCGCGTCCGTCAGGCCGAGCGCGGTCTGGTCCGCACCGACGGCGGCAACCTGATCTACGACGCGGCCTGCAAGCTGATCGCGGACCCGGCCCGCCTCGCCGCCGACCTGAAGAGCCTGACCGGCGTGGTCGAACACGGCCTCTTCCTCGACCTCACCGACCTGGCCGTCATCGGCACGGATGCCGGGTTCGAGACGATTAATCCGTAGTCGTCTCGGCTTCAGCGGCCAGACGGGAATGCGCCCGGCGGATGGAGGATTCGATCTCTGTCGTGCCGGCGCGCAGGTTCTTTTGGGTGCGTTGCGCGTCGTACAGGCCTTCGAGATAGGCCTTGTCCCACTCGGTCAGAAAGGCGGCGCTGTTCGGCTCGCTGAACACGTTGAGGATCGACGCATAGGCGCTGGTGTCCGCCGTCGGGTCGATCTGCGCCAGCGACACCATGGCGATGTAGTCCGCCAGTTGGGCTGAGTTGACGTCGCCTGTCTTGGTCACATCCACGACGACGATGGCGCGGAAGATGTTGTCGATGACCTGGGTAGCCAGTCGCGACGCCGAGGCCACATTGAACGCCGGGGCGTAGTCCATCGGTCCCGAGCATGCGTTGGTGCACTCGCCCGGAAGTCGGATCGCGCGCTGACCTGTCTCAGAGTCTGTCGGCATGCTGACCTGCCACCAGCGAACGGGGCGGCTGGCGTCCTGGAAATCTTTCAATGCCGTGGAGCCGCGGTCCATGCCTGTGCCGCCCATGCGCAGCGCGCGACGACGTTTTTCGACCAACTCCCGCGCAAAAGCGTCTCCGTCGGCGGTCGCGACGATAAGCAGATTGGGCGTGCAGCCCGGATCGCCGGCGTTCAGGCCCAGATCTTCGGCCACGGTCGAGACGCGATCGACCAGGTATTGCGCAACGTCGCGGCGAAGGTTGACGGCTCCCACGCAGACGCTGCGATCCCACCGCGCAATGCCGCGTCCTCGATTGGGCGCTGCGACTTCATCGACAAAACTCTCGATAAGGCTGTCAAGGCGTCGCCCGGTGACCTGGATGTCCTCAAGGCGGACCGCCTGATCCTCCTGGGGCGGCGGGGCGGGCTGCGTCGACGCCTGATCTGACGGCGCGCTGACGCCAAGTGCAAGAGCGAGAATGGCGGCGATCATCGACGTGCCTCACGACATAGGTATGGACTGATGCAAGGTATCATCGAACGGCGTCCTCTAAAAGGTTCGCCAGGCTTCGGCGAGACCTCATGTCCGCCTGCCGTTCCGGCTTCCTTCGTCGGAGGGCGGTCTGTCGCCTTGCCCCCTCGCGCCCAGGCGCCTAAGTCGGGTCAGCGCTGCGGTTCAGCCGCACGGATTTCAGACGATTCAGACGAATTGGACTCATCTTTTCGAGTCCATTCCCGGAGACCCCGATGACCCAGTACGACTACGACCTCTTCGTCATCGGCGCCGGTTCCGGCGGGGTGCGCGCCGCGCGCCTGACCGCTCTGGGCGGCAAGAAGGTGGCCGTGGCCGAGGAGTATCGCGTCGGCGGCACCTGCGTCATTCGCGGCTGCGTGCCCAAGAAGTTCATGGTCATGGCCTCGGAAGTCAGCCACGCCCTGGAGATCGCCGAGGGCTACGGCTGGTCCTTCGACAATGCCAAGTTCGACTGGCCGACCTTCCTTCAGGCCAAGGACGTCGAGATCGCCCGCCTGTCGGGCATCTACGCCGCCAACCTGGGCAAGGCGGGCGTCGATCTGGTCCACGGCCGCGCCGTGATGAAGGACGCCCACACCGTCGAGATTGTCGGCAAGAACCAGACCTTCACCGCCGAGAAGATCCTGATCGCCACCGGCGGCCGACCGTGGAAGCCCGAGGACCTGCCGGGCGTCGAACACGCCATCACTTCGGAAGAAGCCTTCCACCTGCCGGAACTGCCCAAGCGCATCCTGATCGCGGGCGGCGGCTATATCGCGGTCGAGTTCGCGGGCATCTTCGCCGGGCTCGGCGTCGACACCACCCTGATCTATCGCGGCCCCAACATCCTGCGCGGCTTTGACGACGACGTGCGCGCCCACCTGGCGGGCGAGATTGAGAAGCGCGGGATCAAGGTCATCCTGGGCTGCCAGCACACCTCGATCGAGAAGACCGAGACCGGTCTGGTCAGCCACCTCGGCAACGGCATGACGATGGAGCATGACGCCATCATGTTCGCCACCGGCCGCGTCCCCTACGTCAAGGGACTGGGGCTGGAGAACGCCGGCGTCGAACTGAACGACGAGGGCGCCATCGCCGTTGATCCCTACTCGAAGACCTCGGCGGACAACATCTGGGCCATCGGCGACGTCACCGACCGCATGAACCTGACCCCGGTGGCCATCCGCGAGGCCGTCGCCTTCCATGAGACGGTTTACAAGAACAACCCGCAGCACTTCGACTACGAAGCCGTCGCCACCGCCGTCTTCAGCCAGCCGCCGGTCGGTGTCGTCGGCCTGACCGAGGCCGAGGCCCGCCGCGCCTGTCCGGGCGAGGTCGATGTCTATGTCACCCGCTTCCGCCCGATGAAATACGCCTTCACCGGCTCGGAGGAGCGGGTGCTGATGAAGCTGGTGGTCGACGCCGACAGCCAGCGTGTCGTCGGCGTCCACATCGTCGGCCCGGAAAGCCCCGAGATGATCCAGCTGGCCGCCATCGCCGTGAAGGCGGGCCTGACCAAGGCCCAGTGGGACGCTACCTGCGCCGTCCACCCGACCATGGCCGAGGAACTGGTCACGCTGAAGGAGAAGCAGTCGCCGTCCGCGATGGCCGGCTGATCCTGCTGTCCGGGGCCGCTTGCCAGCGGCTCCGGACGCGCGCCTTATGCGGCCCAGCTGTTTCGGAGGTCGTCTTATGAAGTCCCGCCTGCTCGCCGCCGCCCTGTCCGCCCTGCTGGTCGCCGCCGCCTCGCCGGTCCTGGCCCAGAACGCCCCTTCGGCCCTGGTGCAAAGCGCCGTCGCCGACACCTTGCGCCCCGCCGACGAGGTCGCCCGCGACCCCCTGCGTCACCCCGCCGAAATCCTCGCCTTCGCCCAGCTTCAACCCGGCCAGCGCGTCGCCGACATCCGCCCCGGCGCCGGTTATTTCACCCGCCTCTTCTCCCGCGTGGTGGGCGAGGGCGGCCACGTCTACGCCTTCGTGCCGAACAAGACCGCAGAGCGTGAAAACCCGCGCGCCGACGCCCTGGTCGCCGCCTATCCCAACGTCAGCCGCGTCAACGGCGACCTGGACGCCATGACTTTCGACCAGCCCCTGGACGTGGTCTTCATGAGCCAGGAATACCATGACTTCCACATCCCCCGTTTCGGTGTGGATGTGACCAAGATGAACGCCGACATCTTCAAGGCGCTGAAGCCCGGCGGTCTGTTCGTGGTCATCGACCATCAGGCCGCGCCCGGCGCCGGCAACACCGCCGTCGAGACCCTGCACCGCATCGAGGGGGCCCAACTGCGCAAGGAAGTCGAGGCCGCCGGCTTTGTCTTCGACGGCGAGACTACCGTCGTTGCGAACCCCGCCGACGACCACACGTTGAACGTCTTTGACGAGGCCATTCGCGGCAAGACCGACCAGTTCGTCTATCGCTTCAGAAAGCCGCGCTGAACCGGCTGAAATCAAAGGAGGAGTAGCTGTGCGTCCCTTCCTCGCCCTCGTTGTCGCCGCCTCGCTGGCGGCCACCGCGCCGGTCGTCTCGGCCCAGACGGCGCCCGCCTATGAAGCCGCTTTGGCCAGTCCCATCCGCACGACCGAGGACCGGGCGCGCGACACGACCCGCCACGCCGCCGACACCCTGGCCTTCGCCGAGGTGAAGCCGGGTCAGAAGATCGCCGACATGATCATCGGCGGCGGCTACTTTACCCGCCTGTTCTCCGCCGCTGTCGGACCCGAGGGCCATGTCACTGCCTGGCAACCGGCCGAGTTCATCGGCTTCCAGGCCAGCTATGGCGAGGCCCTGGCCGCCGCCGCCACGCTCGACAACGCCGACGGCATCAACTCGCCCATCGGCGCGCCGGAATGGCCCGAAGGTCTGGACCTGATCTTCACCGCCCAGAACTACCACGACCTGCACCTCAAACCCTTCGCGGCGGACACGGCGGCCAGGGTCAACGCCGCAGCCTTCAAGGCCCTGAAGCCGGGCGGCCTCTATGTCATCATCGACCATGAGGCGGCGGCGGGCGCCGGGCCGGAGGCCCCCGACAGCCTGCACCGCATCGAGGTCGATCAGGTCAGGCGCGAGGTCGAGGCGGCGGGCTTTGTCCTGGACGGCTCCAGCGACCTTCTGGCCCGCGCTGACGACCCGCGCACGGCCAATGTCTTCGACCCGTCCATTCGCGGCAAGACCAGCCAGTTCATGCTGCGGTTCAGAAAACCCGCCTGAACCGAAACTGTCGAACAGGTGACTGGCGAAGCGGGCGGGGAGGGGCTAACCCTGCCCCAAAATCCATAAGGGAAACGCTCAGATGACTCGCATCGCCTTCATCGGTCTCGGCAACATGGGCGGCGGCATGGCCGCCAATCAGGCCAAGGCAGGGCATGACGTCGCCGCCTTCGACCTGTCGCCCGCCGCGCTGGAACGCGCCGCCGAGGCCGGTTGCCGCACGGTCGCCTCGGTCGCCGAGGCCGTGAAGGACGCCGAGATCGTCATCACCATGCTGCCCGCCGGTCCCCACGTCCTCAGCGTCTATTCCGAACAGATCATCGGCGCCGCCCCGTCCAGCGCCCTGCTGCTGGACTGCTCGACCATCGACGTGGAGACGGCGCGCAAGGTCGCCGGCCTGGCCAAGGACGCCGGCTACGCCTTCGCCGACGCCCCCGTCTCGGGCGGCACCGCCGCCGCCGACGCCGGGACTCTGGCTTTCATGGTCGGCTGCGACGAGGGTGACTTCGCCCGCGTCGAACCGGCGCTGGACCCGATGAGCCGCATCACCATCCGCGCGGGCGACCACGGCGCCGGTCAGGCGGCCAAGATCTGCAACAACATGCTTCTGGGCATCTCCATGGTCGGCACCTGCGAGGCCATCGCCCTGGCCGAGAAGCTGGGTCTGGAGCCGGAACGCTTCTTCGAGATCGCGTCCAAGTCCTCGGGCCAGTGCTGGTCGGTCAGCAACTACTACCCCTGGGCCGGTCCGGTCCCGACCGCTCCGTCGAACCGCGACTACGAAGGCGGCTTCGCCACCGCCATGATGCTGAAGGACCTGAAGCTGGCCCAGGACGCCGCCGCCAAGGCCGGCGCCACCACCCCGCTCGGCGCTCAGGCCGAGGCCCTCTACGCCCTGTTCAACGGCCTCGGCTACGGCGGCAAGGACTTCTCAGCCATGGTCCAGATGCTGCGCGGGCGGCTGGACACGCTGTCGCAGTGAAGGGGCCGGGGGGGCTTTCTTTGCTGGTGTGCCTGGCGGCGGTCGGTCTGATCGCCGCTGCTCCGGCTGATCCGCCCTATCGCGCGGCGGTGGGCCTATTTCAGGCGGGGGAGCCTGATCTGGGCCTGACGCCCGCGCCGGGAACCCAGACCTTCACCGTCTTCGCTCCGGGCGAGACGACGGACCGGTTCAGCAACGGCGTGGTGCTGACGCCCTTCAAGGGGCGGCTCTACGCCCAGTGGCAGAGCTCGGCGCGCGACGAGGATGCGCCCGACACCTGGGTCGCCTACAGCGTCAGCGACGACGGCGAGACTTGGCGCGCCCCCGTCGCCCTGGCCCATGCGGGCGAGGGCGGGGTGATGCGTTCCAGCGGCGGGTGGTGGACGGATGGCGAAACCCTGGTCGCCTATGTCAACGTCTGGCCCGACGGTTTCCAGTCGGGCGCAGGCGGTTACGCCGAATACCGGCTGAGCCAGGACGGCGAGACCTGGAGCGAGCCGCGCCGCGTCATGGGCGCCGATGGCCGCGCGGTCGAGGGCGTCATCGAACAGGACCCGCATCTGATCCGCGGGCGGCTGATGACGGGCTTCCATCTGCGGCCGGGCATGATCGCCAAGCCCTTCTACACCGACGATCCTCTGGGCCTGACGGGTTGGGCGCAGGGGCGAATGCAGAACCTGCCGCGCGACGCCAGCGGTGCAGCGGCCGAGCATGAAAAGCGCCTCAGCCGCGAGATCGAGCCCAGCCTGTTCCAGCGCGGCGACTGCGCCGTCATGGTCTTCCGCGACGAGGAGCTGAGCTTCCGCCAACTGGCGTCCGAGAGCTGCGACCGGGGCGTCAACTGGACCAACCCGGTCCTGACCGACATGCCTGATGCCCGCGCCAAGCAGAGCGCGGGCAATCTGCCCGACGGAACCGCCTATCTGGTCAATGCGCCCAATACCGACCGTCCCCGCATGCCGCTGGCCGTGACGCTGAGCGACGACGGGCGGGTGTTCGACCGTAGCTTCCTCTTGCGCGGGGCGGGGGACCTGCAACCCCTGCGTTACGAAGGCCAGTACAAGCGGCCCGGCTATCACTACCCCAAGAGCATCGTCTGGAACGGCGCGCTCTACGTCGGCTACGCGACCAACAAGGAGGACGTGCAGGTGACGCGCGTTCCCCTGTCAGCCTTGAGCAGCGATCGGCCCTAGGCTGGCTGCTGCTGCGTGGCGCAGTGAATGCCGCCGCCCGAGGCGCCCAGGGCGTCGATGTTGAGCTGCACCACCTCGCGTCCCGGATAGAGGGCGGCCAGGATCTCGCGCGCCTCGGCGTCGGCGCGGCGGTCGCCGAACTGGGGCGCGATCACCGCCCCGTTGCAGACGTAGTAGTTGACGTAGCTGGAGACGAAATCGTCGCCCGTCGCGCGAATGTCGATCGGCTCCGGCAGACGGGTGATGTCCAGCGGACGCCCGCGCGCATCCGTCGCCTGTTGCAGGATGCCCAGGGTTTCATGGGCGGCGACCGACCAGGGGTCCTCGGGGTCCAACTCGTCGTCGATCTGGATCAGCACCTGTCCCGGCCCGGTGAAGCGGGCCAGCGAGTCGATGTGATAGTCGGTGATGTCGGCGTCCTTGACCCCCGGCGCCCAGATCATCTTGCTCGCGCCGATGGCGGCGCCCAGGCGTTCTGCGATCTGATCCGCGCTCAGGCCCGGATTTCGGTTGTCGTTCACCCAGCAACTGGCGTGGGCCATCATGGTCCCGGCGCCGTCGTGCTCCAGCCCGCCCTGTTCCCCGATCACCCCGCTGTCGATCAGCGACAGGCCCAGCCGCGCCGCAACCCGCTCAGCGATCAGGCCGTCATTGCCGTGGCGCTGCTTGTCGCCCCAGCCGTTGAAGCGGATGTGGGCTATGGCCAGTTCGCCGTCCGCATCCTTGACGAAGGTCGGACCGCTGTCGCGGCACCACAGGTCGTCGGTCGGAATGTCCCAGAACTCGACCCCCTCGCCGAAGCGATCGCGGTTCAGACCGCGCGCGCCGGGGGCGGCCATCATGGCCACGGGCTCATGTTCACTGATGGCGTTGGCGATGGCGAGGATGTTGGCCTGAACCGCCGCCAGATCGCGCGCGCCATAGACATCGACGCTGACCGGCCACTGCATCAGGGTTCGGGTGTGGCGCTCGCTTTCCATCGGCATTTCATAGCGCGGGGCCGAGGCGAGGGTGGGGGCGGCGCAGCCGGCGGCTCCCACGCCAAGAGCGGCGATTCCAGTCTGGATGGCGTGTCGTCTGTTCATGACGCCCGAGCCTAGGCGGGGCTGTCAGACGGTCAAGTCGCAAGCCTGTGTGAAATGCGTGAGGTGAGAATCGTTATCAATTAAGGGGTTGGGACGTTTTGTCCGGCTCAGAACATGGACAACGCTGAGCGGCGAGCGCAATTAGGCGCACAAAGCTGTATAAGCGAAAGAACTACCGTCTTGTTCGACTATAAAGCCGCCTTTCAGAACTCGGTGGAGCAGGTCCGCAACGAAGGGCGTTATCGCGTCTTCGCTGACCTGAAACGCGTGCGCGGTCAGTTCCCGCAAGCGGTGCGCCGCCGCGAGGACGGCTCCGAGCAGGACGTCGTGGTCTGGTGCTCCAACGACTATCTGGGCATGGGCCAGCATCCGATGGTGCTGGACGCCATGACCGCCGAGATCGAGTCCGTGGGCGCCGGCGCTGGCGGCACGCGCAACATTTCCGGCACCACCCGTTCGGCGGTCGATCTGGAAGCCGAGCTGGCCAGCTGGCACCAGAAGGAAGCGGCCCTGCTGTTCACCTCGGGCTATGTGGCCAACGAGGCGACTCTGTCGACCCTGCAGAAGATCCTGCCGGGCCTGATCATCTTCTCCGACGCCCTGAACCACGCCTCGATGATCGAGGGCATCCGCCACGGCGGCGGTCCGCGCCACATCTTCCGCCACAACGACCTTGAACACCTCGAAGAACTGCTGGCCGCCGCGCCGGTTGATGCGCCCAAGCTGGTCGCCTTCGAGAGCGTCTATTCGATGGACGGCGACATCGCCGACATCGCCGGGACCATCGCCCTGGCCAGGAAATACGGCGCCATGACCTATCTGGACGAGGTCCACGCGGTCGGCCTCTACGGCGAAACCGGCGCGGGCGTGGCCGAGCGCGACGGCGTGCTGGACGGCATCGACATCGTCGAATGCACCCTGGGCAAGGCCATTGGCGTCATGGGCGGCTACATCGCCGCCGACGCGGTGATCGTGGACGCGGTGCGCAGTTGGGCCTCGGGCTTCATCTTCACCACCAGCCTGCCGCCCGCCCTGACCGCCGGCGCCCTGGCCTCGGTGCGCCACCTCAAGGCCCACCCGGAACTGCGCGTCGCCCATCAGGAACGCGCCGAGACCCTGAAGCGCCGCCTGCTGGAAGCCGGCATCCCGGTCCTGCCCAGCGTCAGCCACATCGTCCCGGTCCACGTCGGCAACCCGGTCCACTGCAAGCTGATCTCGGACATGCTGCTGGAAGAGCACGGCATCTACGTTCAGCCGATCAACTACCCGACTGTGCCCAAGGGCACCGAGCGCCTGCGTTTCACCCCGTCGCCGAACCATGACGACGGCATGATCGACAAGCTGGTCGATGCGATGGACAAGCTGTTCTCGCACTGCAACGTCGCGCGTCGCCCGGTCGCCGCATGACGACCGATGCCGAACTCGGCGAAGTCATCGTCGAGTTCGTCCGCAACGGAACCTATGTGAAGTGCTCGGCCGTTCACACGGCCACAGGCGTCGAGGTCTCGGCTATGGGCCCGGCGCTGGAACCGCGCGCGGTCGAACGGGTCGCCATCGCCAAGCTGAAACGCGCCCTGGCGACCCGTCGCTGATCTCGGGCGTCAGGCGGTCTGACGACGACGGTGCAGGTTCAGCGCCGCGCCGCCGGCCAGCAGGACGCCCAGCAGGATCATCGCCCATTCCGACAGGGTCGGCACCGGCGCGGGCGGCGAGGGCGGGGTGAGCGACATGGTCACGGCGCTGGCCTGAGCCTGAGACGCCCCCTCGGCAGGAGTGACTGTTGTCTGCAAGCATCCGGCGCCCGGCGTATTGGTGGGCGCATTGCTGACGGTGTGTCGCGTCAGGCATCGCGCATTGTTGTCGACCGAAACCGCCGGGTGGACCGAGGTGAAATAGATCGTCGCGACACGGGCCTGCACATCGTTCGACGGCACAGCCGAGACATTGAACGGCGCGCCGTTCGTCTTGTCGAACTTGAACTCAAAGGCCGTAATGACGCCGTTGGCGTCGGTGCTGACATTGGCGAAGTTGATGACCATGTCCGGGTCGGGAATGCCGGCGTTCAGCAGGGTGTAGGTGTTCTGGCCGTCGCTGAGCTGGAAATCGTCGATCATGTGGCCGACGTCGTCAGTCTGGACGTTGAGGTCAGGGTCCAGCGAGCCGAAGAAGGTGATCGTCCCGCTCAGACGTTGCCCAGACGCATAGGTCTTGCACACGCCCACCGGGCAGGCCGTGGGGTCGATGGTCGAGGTATAGGGCGCGCTTTGCACATAATAGACGACGGGGCCTGCCGCTGCCGCCTGGGTCGCCCAAAGGCTCAACGCCGCGACGGCGCATCCGATCAACTGCTTCATGGTTCTTCCCCCTGGTTTGGCGGCCACCATAAAGCTTGACGTTATCTGACGCACTCAAATTGTAACATTGGTATCTTGAAGCGGGCGTCCAGTGGCCGGCCACTAGATGTTGTGGTGTTCGGCGGCGCGGCCTAGATAGGGGCGCCGTTTTCGCTCCAGCCTTCGGGATGCCCGCCAGTGACCGCCTTCACCCACGACGCATACTTCTCCAAGAGCCTCGCCGACGCCGATCCGGCGATCTTCAAGGGCATCCAGGGCGAACTGGGCCGCCAGAAGGAGCAGATCGAGCTGATCGCTTCTGAAAACATCGTCTCGCAGGCGGTGCTGGACGCGCAGGGTTCGGTGCTGACCAACAAATACGCCGAGGGCTATCCCGGCCGTCGCTATTACGGCGGTTGCGAGTTCGTGGACGTCACCGAGGACCTGGCCCGCGAACGCGCCAAGGAGCTGTTCGGCGCCGCCTTCGCCAACGTCCAGCCCCACTCGGGCGCCCAGGCCAACCAGGCCGTCTTCTTCACCCTGCTGCAGCCCGGCGACACCTTCCTGGGCATGGACCTGGCCTGCGGCGGTCACCTGACGCACGGCTCCCCGGCCAACCAGTCGGGCAAGTGGTTCCGCCCCGTGACCTACAAGGTGTCGGAAGACACCCACCTGATCGACTATGACCACGTCGCCGAAATGGCCCAGAAGGAGAAGCCCAAGCTGATCCTGGCCGGCGCCTCGGCCTATTCGCGTCACATCGACTTTGCGCGCTTCCGCGAAATCGCTGACAGCGTCGGCGCCTATCTGATGGTCGACATGGCTCACTACGCCGGTCTGATCGCCGGCGGCGTCTATCCCGACCCGATCCCGCACGCCCACGTCGTCACCACCACGACGCACAAGACCCTGCGCGGTCCGCGCGGCGGCATGATCCTGTCCAACGACGCGGACCTGGGCAAGAAGATCAACTCGGCCGTCTTCCCCGGCCTGCAGGGCGGCCCGCTGGAACATGTCATCGCCGCCAAGGCCGTGGCCTTCGGTGAAGCCCTGAAGCCCGAGTTCAAGGGCTATGCCCAACAGGTCGTCAAGAACGCCCAGGCCCTGTCGGGCGTCCTGATCGAGCGCGGCCTGGCCATCGTCTCGGGCGGCACCGACAGCCACCTGATGCTGGTCGATCTGCGTCCCAAGGGCGTGACCGGCAAGGCCACCGAGCATGAGCTCGAAAAGGCGCTGATGACCTGCAACAAGAACGGCGTGCCGTTCGACACCGCGCCCTTCACCGTCACCTCGGGCGTCCGTCTGGGCACCCCGGCCGGCACCACGCGCGGCTTCGGCGAGGAAGAGTTCAAGCAGATCGGCCACTGGATCGCCGACGTCGTCTCGTCGATGAACGGCGGCGACGAAGCCGATCCGGCCGTCGTCGCGGGCGTCGCCGCCCAGGTGCGCGAACTGACCGCGCGCTTCCCGATCTACCGCTAAGGGACCGACTGGATGAAGTGCCCCTTCTGCGGAAACGCCGACACCCAGGTCAAGGACAGCCGCCCGTCTGACGACGGCGCGGCCATCCGCCGCCGTCGGTCCTGCCCGCAGTGCAACGGGCGCTTCACCACCTTCGAGCGGGTGCAGCTGCGCGAACTGGTCATCCTGAAACGGAACGGTCGCCGCACCCCCTTCGACCGCGACAAGCTGGAACGCTCGCTGGGCATCGCCCTGCGGAAACGCCCGGTCCAGCCCGATCAGGTCGAACTGCTGGTCAGCCGCATCGTGCGCCAGCTGGAAAGCCTGGGCGAGACGGAAATCCCGTCCAGCATCGTCGGCGACTTCATCATGAAGGCGCTGAAGTCGGTCGATGAGGTCGCCTACGTCCGCTACGCCTCGGTCTACAAGGACTTCCGCCACACCGGCGACTTCGCCAAATTCCTCGGCGACGAAGGCTTCGACGAGACCAAGCCCGACGACCCTCGCTGATGCGCCCGCGCGTCACGCTGAAGCTGGCGACGTCGCTGGACGGCCGCATCGCCACGGCGTCCGGCGAAAGCCAGTGGATCACCGGACCCGAAGCGCGCCAGCAGGGGCATCGGCTGCGCGCCAGCCATGACGCCATCCTGGTCGGCGTCGAGACGGTGCTGGCCGATGATCCCGAACTGACCGTGCGTCTGCCTGACCATGCCGGGCCGCATCCGCTGCGCGTTGTCCTCGACAGCCGTCTGCGCACCCCTGCGACGGCCAAGGTCGCGACCGGGAACGCCCTGATCCTGACGACCGCCGCGCCCCATGCCATCGGCCATGCCGAGGTGATCAACGTCGCCGCCGACGACGGCCGCCCCGCCATCGCCGCCGTTCTGGACGCCCTGACCGCGCGGGGCATCGGCTCCGTCCTGATCGAAGGCGGCGGTCGCGTCGCCGCCTCCTTCATCCAGGCGGGCGCGGTGGACGCCATCGAATGGTTCCGCGCCCCGATCCTGCTGGGCGGGGAGGGCAGGCCCTGCGTCGCCTCCCTGGCGCTTGCAAAGCTGGCCGACGCCCCCAAGTTCCGTCGTCTGGGCGTTGAGCCTGTCGGAGACGACCTGTGGGAACGCTACGCGCGTTTCGACGGCTGATTTCAGACGAATTAGACTAATTAGACTCTGTTTTTTGGGTCCGAAGGGACCGGAGTATCCATGTTCACCGGCATCGTCACCGACATCGGCCGCGTCCGCAGCGTCCGCCAAACCGACCGCGACCGTCGCTATGAGGTCGAGACCGTGTGGGACACGGCAAGCATCGACCTGGGCGCCTCCATCAGCCACGCGGGCTGCTGCCTGACCGTGACGGAGAAGGGCGAGGGCTGGTTCGCCGTCGAGGTCTCGGGCGAGACCCTGTCCAAGACCAAGCTGGGCGACTGGGCCGAGAACACCCGCGTCAACCTGGAGCGCGCGGCCAGGCTGGGCGACGAACTGGGCGGCCACATCGTCTCGGGCCACGTCGATGGTCTGGGCGAGGTCGTGTCGATCACCCCCGAGGGCGGATCGCACCGCATCGTGATCGAGGCGCCGGCGCCTCTGCACCGTTTTATCGCGCCCAAGGGCTCAATCACCGTCGATGGGGTTTCCCTGACCGTGAATGGGGTGCAAGAGCGCCGCTTCGACTTGAACATCATTCCGCATACGTGGGATGCGACCACGCTCGGCGGCCTGACGGTCGGCGACAAGGTCAACCTGGAGATCGACATGCTGGCGCGCTACCTCGCGCGGTGGCAGGAGACGGCGTGATGCAGCTTGCAGTGAATCATAACGATAGCCCGATCAGCCCGATCGAGGACATTCTCGAGGACGCCCGCAACGGCCGTCCCTACATCCTGGTGGACGCCGAGGATCGCGAGAACGAGGGCGACATCATCATTCCGGCCCAGTTCGCGACGCCGGATCAGATCAACTTCATGATCAAGCACGCGCGCGGTCTGGTCTGCCTGGCCATGACGGCGGATCGCGCCAAGGCCCTGCGCCTGCCGCCGATGGCCGCTGAAAACCGTGAAAGCATGGGCACGGCCTTCACCATCTCGATCGAGGCCAAGGAGGGCGTCACCACCGGCATTTCCGCCGCCGACCGCGCCCATACGGTCCAGGTCGCCGCCGACCCGTCGCGCGGCGCCGACGACATCGTCTCGCCGGGCCACATCTTCCCCCTGGTCGCGCGCGACGGCGGGGTTCTGGTCCGCACCGGCCACACCGAAGCCGCCGTCGACATCAGCCGCATGGCGGGCCTGATCCCGGCCGGGGTGATCTGCGAGATCATCAAGGACGACGGCACCATGGCGCGGATGCCCGACCTGATCGCCTTCGCCCAGCTGCATGGCCTGAAGATCGGCACCATCGCCGACCTGATCGCCTATCGCCGCCGTACCGAACGCTTCGTCGAGCGCGTGCTGGATACGCCGTTCGAGAGCGTCCACGGGGGTCCGTTCCGCATGGTCGTCTACAAGGACACCATCGAGGGCGCCGAGCATGTGGCCCTGATCCACGGCGACATCGACCCGACCAAGCCGACCGTTGTGCGGATGCACCAGATCGACTTCGCCGCCGACCTGCTGGGCCATATTGAGGCCCGTCAGGACTATATCCCCCGCGCGCTCAAGGCGCTCAGCGCCGACAAGGAACCCGGCGTGGCCGTCTTCCTGCGCGATCCGGGCCTGCATCGCCTGTCGGAACGTCTGGTCGGCGGCGACAAGCCCGCTGCGGCGGACCGCGCCCTGAAAGCCTATGGCGTCGGCGCCCAGATCCTGCTGGATCTCGGCGTGCGCGACATGATCATCATGAGTTCGACCCGCCCCAATCCGACGGCGCTAGAAGGCTACGGCCTGCGCATCGCCGGCTGGCGCGACATGGACGGAGAAGACCAATCCTGAACGACCCCACCCGCGTCCTGATCGTCGAGGCGCGTTACTACGACGATCTGGCTGACGCCCTTCTGGAAGGGGCCAAGGACGCCCTGCGCGCGCAAGGCGTGCAGTTCGACCTAGTCACCGTGCCCGGCGCCCTGGAGGTTCCGACCGCCATCGCCCTGGCCGAAGAGGCCGGTCGCTATCCGACGGCGCCCCGCTATGACGGCTATGTGGCCCTGGGCTGCATCATCCGCGGCGAGACCTACCACTTCGAGATCGTCTCGGATCAGTCGGCCGCTGGCTTGATGCACCTGGGCCTCAAGGGCCTGGCCATCGGCAACGGCATCCTGACGACCGAGGACGAAGAGCAAACCTGGGCGCGCGCCCGGATGAGCGAAGGCGACAAGGGCGGCGGCGCCGCTCGCGCCTGCCTGGACCTGATTGCGCTGCGCAAGCGCCTGCGCGGAGGACTGGCCTCGTGACCGAGCCGACCAACACCACCCCGGCCACCGTCGCCGAAGTCATGGCTCAACTGGCTGAGGCCGAGAAAGTCCGCGCCGAGCCGCAACTGACCAGCCGTCAGCGTCGCGCCCGCACGGTCGCCCGTCTGGCCGCCGTTCAGGCCCTGTATCAGATGGAACTGGCGGGCGAGGGCGTGGACGTCGTCGTCAGGGAGTTCCGCAATCACCGTTTCGACGCCGACATCGACGGCGCGCCCTTGGCCGAGGCTGACGAGCAGTGGTTCTCCGACATCGTCCACGGCGTGGTCGAGGATCAGCGGGCCATCGACGAGGCCGTCAAGGCGCGTCTGGCCTCCAACTGGCGGATGGAACGTCTGGACGCCACGCTTCGCGCCCTGCTGCGTTGCGGCGCCTGGGAACTGAAGTCCAAGCCCGACGTGCCGCGTGAAATCGTGATCGACGAGTATGTCGAGCTGGCCAAGGCCTTCTTCGATGAAGCAGAGGCGAAGTTCGTGAACGCGGCGCTCGACGGCGTGGCGCGCGATGCCCGCGATTGATGTCGCTGGCGAATTCGAGACGATCCAGCGGCTGCTGAAGCCGCTGGCGCACCCGGAATGGGCGAGGGGGCTGGCCGACGACGTGGCCGTGCTGCCCTCGCGTCCGGGGCATGATCTGGTCCTGACCAAGGACGCCATCATCGAGGGCGTCCACTTCCTGCCTGACGACCCTCTGGATACGGTGGCGCAGAAGCTGCTGCGCGTGAACCTGTCCGATCTGGCCGCCAAGGGGGCCGAGCCCTTCGGCTACCTGCTGGCCTGCCATTGGTCCGAGCGTTGCGGCTGGCCCGAGCGCGAGGCTTTCGTCGCCGGGCTGCGGCGCGATCAGGCCATCTTCGACATCGCCCTGCTGGGCGGCGACACGGTCAAGACGCCGGGGCCGGCCAGTTTCTCCGCGACCATGATGGGCTGGGCCCCGTCGTCCTCGACCGTCAGCCGGTCGGGGGCGCGGCCCGGGGACCTGGTCTTTGTCACCGGCACGATTGGCGACGGCTGGCTGGGCCTGCAGGCCG
Organism: Brevundimonas sp. MYb52; assembly: GCF_002979535.1. Lineage (GTDB taxonomy): Bacteria > Pseudomonadota > Alphaproteobacteria > Caulobacterales > Caulobacteraceae > Brevundimonas. The sequence goes on from NZ_PCPB01000001.1 coordinate 304,237, forward strand.
TGCAAGGCGCCTTGTCGCTGGAGCCTGAGCGCATGGACGCGCTGGAGGCCGCCTATCGCACCCCCATGCCGCGCGTCGAGTTCGCCTCGGTCGTGCGCGGCCTGGCCACCGCCAGCGCCGACGTGTCTGACGGCTTGCTGGCCGACGTCGGCCACATCGCGGAGGCCAGCAAGGTCGGCGTCGAGCTGGATCTGGAGGTCCTGCCCCTGTCGGCGGCGGCCCAGGCCTGGCTGGACAGCCGCGTCGATCCGCAAGGCGCGCTGGAGCTTCTGGCGACCGGCGGCGACGACTACGAGGTCGTCCTGACCGTCCCGGCCGGAGCCGAGAACGCCCTGCGCCGCGAAGCAGAACGCCGGCACCTGCGCCTGACCCGCATCGGCCGTGTGATCGACGGCAAGGGCGTGATCGTGCGTCACCTCGGCCAGGCCATCACGCCCACCCGCTCAGGCTGGACCCACGACTAGGCAACGGAATCCTAACCGGGGCAGGGCAGGGTAGAGCCCATGCAACGTCGCGCCCTGATCCAGGCTGGAGCCCTTCTGACCGCCTCGGCGGTCGCCGGAACCGTGCAGGCCAGCGACAAGGCCGCGCCCGCCGCCGCCGTGGTCAATATGACGGGGGTGGGGCTGCCGATCATCACCGACGGCCGGGTGCGCAACTATGTCTTCATCGTCCTGAAGCTGCATCTGGGGCCGGGCCACACCGTCGAGGCGGTGCGGGCCAAGGAAGCCTGGCTGCGTGACGCCCTGATCAAGGCCGGGCATCGCACGCCCTTTGTCCTGCCGGACACCTGGCTGGCCCTGGACACGGCGGCGCTGAGCGCCAGCCTGATCCGCTCGGCCTCATCCCTGATCGGGCGCGGCGCGGTGACCCGCGTCGAGGTCGTCAGCCAGACCCCGCGTCGCCGCACGGGCATGCAGGGCGTCTAAAGCACAGCTTGAGAAACCGCTGTTGCTTCACGTCGAACCTTTTGCCACTGTTAAGCCGCAATTCCCGGGGGACGTGAGGTTGCGTCCGTAGGCGCACGGGGGGACCGGAAGGCGGTGAGAGGCGCAAAGCCCGCCCGCGCCAAGGATCCGTGTGCTTGTTGCACAAGGGCTTGGAAACGCCATGACGAACTATCTATGGCTGGTCATCGCGGCCGGCGCGCTGGGGGTGCTTTACGGCGCCGTCCAGACCGCCGCCCTGATGAAGGCCGGCACTGGTAACGACAGGATGCGAGAAATCGCGGCGGCGATTCAGGAAGGGGCCTCGGCCTATCTGAAGCGTCAGTACACAACGATTGGTATGGTGGGGGTCGTGATCTTGGTCGCGGCCTTTTTGCTTATCGGGCCCTGGGCTGCACTCGGGTTCCTGATCGGGGCGGTGCTGTCCGGCGCGGCCGGCTTCGCCGGGATGCTGATCTCGGTGCGGGCCAATGTGCGCACGGCCCAGGCGGCGTCTGAAAGCCTGGCCAAGGGGTTGGACCTGGCCTTCCGCTCGGGCGCCATCACCGGCATGTTCGTGGCGGGCGGCGCGCTTCTGGGCGTGTCGGGCTACTACGCCTTCATGACCCAGGGCATGGGCTTTGAGCCCACCAGCCGCACGGTCGTCGATGGCCTGGTGGCGCTCGGCTTCGGCGCCTCGCTGATCTCCATCTTCGCGCGACTGGGCGGCGGCATCTTCACCAAGGGCGCCGACGTGGGCGGCGATATGGTGGGCAAGGTCGAGGCCGGCATCCCCGAGGATGATCCCCGCAACGCGGCCACCATCGCCGACAACGTGGGCGACAATGTCGGCGACTGCGCCGGCATGGCCGCCGACCTGTTCGAGACCTATGCGGTCACGACCGTCGCCACCATGGTTCTGGCGGCCATCTTCTTCCGCAACCAGCCCTATGTCGAAGTGATGATGCTGCTGCCGCTGGCGATCTGCGGCATCTGCATCGTGACCTCGATCATCGGCTCCTTCTTCGTCCGACTGGGCAAGAGCGGCAACATCATGGGGGCCCTGTATCAGGGCCTGATCGTCACCGGCGTCCTGTCGGTCGTCGCGGTCTGGTGGGTCATCAGCCAACTGGTGCCCGGCGCGGTCGAGACGTCTGGCGGCCTCTTGATCCAGCCGATGAACCTGTTCTGGTCCGGCGTCGTCGGCCTCCTGGTCACAGCGGCCATTGTGGTGATCACCGAGTTCTACACCGGCACCGGCTTCCGTCCGGTCAAGTCGGTGGCCAACGCCTCGGTCTCGGGTCACGGCACCAATGTGATCCAGGGTCTGGCGGTCTCGCTGGAGTCCACGGCCCTGCCGGCCTTGACCATCATCGTCGGCATCGTCGCGGCCTTCCAATTGGCGGGCCTGTTCGGCATCGCCATCGCCACCACGACCATGCTGGGTGTGGCGGGGATGATTGTGGCCCTGGACGCCTTTGGTCCGGTTACTGACAACGCGGGCGGCATCGCCGAGATGGCGGGCCTGCCGCCGGAAGTGCGCGTCTCGACCGACGCCCTGGACGCCGTGGGCAACACGACCAAGGCCGTGACCAAGGGCTACGCTATCGGTTCGGCGGGTCTGGGGGCGCTGGTCCTGTTCGCCGCCTATGTAGAAGACCTGAAGCACTTCTCGGCCGAAGCGACGCCGGGCAGTTTCTTCCACGGGATGGGTGCGGTCGCCTTTGACCTGTCCAATCCCTACGTCGTCGTGGGCCTGCTGTTCGGCGGGGCCTTGCCCTTCCTGTTCGGCGGCATGTCGATGACGGCGGTGGGTCGCGCCGCCGAGGCCGTGGTGGCCGAGGTGCGCCGTCAGTTCCGTGAGAACCCGGGCATCATGACCTTCCAGACCAAGCCGGAATACGGCAAGGCCGTGGATATTCTGACCAGTGCGGCCATCCGCGAGATGATCGTGCCCAGCCTGTTGCCGGTGCTGTCGCCGATCGTCCTGTTCGTGGTGGTCCTGTTCATCCAGCCGGACAAGGCCAACGCCTTTGCGGCACTGGGGGCCATGCTGATGGGCGTGATCGTGACCGGCCTGTTCGTGGCCATCTCGATGACCTCGGGCGGCGGGGCCTGGGACAACGCCAAGAAGCTGATCGAGGAAGGCTTCACCGACAAGAACGGTGTGGTCCACGGCAAGGGCTCGGAGGCGCACAAGGCCGCCGTCACCGGTGACACTGTGGGCGATCCCTACAAGGACACCTCCGGTCCGGCGGTGAACCCGATGATCAAGATCACCAACATCGTGGCGCTGCTGCTGCTGGCGGTGTTGGCCAGCGGGAAGATCGTCTGACGAAAAAGGCCCCGAGGATCGCTCCTCGGGGCCTGATTTTTCTAACCAGGAGGCCTAGTCCGGGCGGCGCTGGCCGGGGACGTCTTCTTCGGTGCGCGGCAGCTGGCCGCGGCCGACGTTGCCCAGCAGTTGTTCCAGGATGGTCAGCTGGCGGCCGCGGGTCGGCGTCTCGCGCCGTTCCATGGTGATGTCGCGGCCATCGGCGAGGCTGAGGGTGCGAACGGCGGCGACCTTGTCGTCGGCCTTGTTGAAGGTGATTTCGGTCACCGTGCGCTGCGACACCTCAGGTTTGTTGTAGGTGTACCGCTCGGTCATCTGGGTCATGTAGTACCAGACGGTGTCGGGCTCGAACGTCGAAGTCGTCGAGGGCGAGCCGAGACGCGCCAGGACGGTTTCCTTGGTATCGGCGCCAACCTCCACGTCCTGGGGCTTGGCGTCGATCGCCTGGAAGCCCTGGGTGGCGACAACGGGCGCGCAGGCGCCAGCAGCGGCGGCCAGGGCGACGGCGGCGAAGATCGGTGTAAATCGGGGCATCAGCGTCCGCCTCAGCATAACAAGGTCTTTGACCTAACCGGCGCTGCGTCCTAGTGCAACGGCGCGGCGAAAAAGGGGCTGTTGCTCATGCTTAGAAATCTCTTCCGACAACGACCCGACGAACGTCAGGGCGACGCCCTGTATGCCCTGGCGGTCGAACAGGCCCGCCAGCCGGCCTTTTACACCGCCCTGGGCGTGGCCGACCGGATCGATGCGCGGTTCGAGCTCTATACCCTGCACGTGCTGATTCTTTTCCTGCGCTTGAAGCAGGACGGCGAGCGGGGCGAGGTTGCGGCCCAGAAGCTGTTCGACACCTATATCTCGTCGCTGGACCACACCCTGCGCGAACTAGGCGTGGGCGACGTCTCGGTCGGCAAGAAGATGCGCAAGCTGGGCGAGTCCCTCTATGGCCGCATGAGCGCCTATGAAGCCCCGCTGCGCGCCGAGGATGTCGATGCTCTGGCGGCGTCGCTGGCCAAGAACGTCTATGAAAGCACCGACGCCGACACCGGACTGGCCCTGGCGCGTTACGCCGTGGCCTCGCGCCAGAACCTGACGCCACAATCATTTGAAGCTGTGTCCAAGGCTCCGGCCTGGGCGGAGATCGCTGCATGACCGACCTGCCTCCCTTGCCCTACAGCGAACCGCTGCGCCTGCATCAGATCGGTGCGGGCCTGGAGCGCAGGCTGACGCCCGACGTCGAGGCGTGCAAGCGGATCGCTCGCGCCCTGGACCTGCAGGCGCTGAACGCCTTCGAGGCCGACATCAAGCTGGTCCCCACCGTCTCGGGGTGGCGGATGGAGGGGCGGGTCGTCGCCGACGCGGTCCAGACCTGCGGCCTGACGCTGGAGCCCTTGCCGGTTCATGTTGATCGCAAGTTCTCGGTGCAGATGGTCGAGGCGACCGAGCGCGAGCCCGACGAAGAGGGGGAAATCGACCTCGAGATGGACGACGATTCGCCCGATCAGATCGAAGACGGCCGCCTGGACCTGGGTCAGTACGCCGTCGAACAACTGGCGCTGAGCCTGGACCCGTTTCCGCGCAAGCCCGGCGCAGTCTTTGAACAGCCCAAGGAACCGGGCGAAATCTCGCCTTTCGCGGTGCTGAAGGCCCTGCAATCCAAGGACGATAACGGCGAAGGTTGACCTGACGTCGGGCTGGTAGCATCCCAAGGGTGCGACATTTGCGTCCTGCATCCCTATATGAAGCGCCGCGACAAGACGGCGACGGAGTCCATTTCCACTTGGCATCCCCAACACTGATCTCGCTTGACGCCATGGGGGGAGACCACGGTCCCTCGGTCGTGGTCGGCGGCGTGAAGGACTATCTCTCGCGGCATGACGGCGAGGGCGTGCGTTTCCTGCTGCATGGCGACGAGACGGCGATTCGCGCCGAGATGGCGCGCTGCGCCCTGACCGACGCCGTTTGCGATGTGCGCCACACCGACAAGGTCGTGGCCATGGACGAAAAGCCGGCTCAGGCCATGCGCCGGGGCAAGGGCTCCAGCCTATGGAACGCCATCGAAGCCGTGAAGACGGGCGAGGCCGGCGCTGCTGTTTCCGCGGGCAACACCGGCGCCTTGATGGCCATTTCCAAGCTGTTGCTGCGCATGGCGGCGCCGGGGCTGGAGCGCCCGGCCATCGTCGCCAGTTGGCCGACGACGCGCGGCTACACCGCGGTTCTGGACGTTGGCGCCAATATCGGCAGCGACGCCAAGCAACTGATCGAGTTCGCCATCATGGGCGAGGCCTTCCAGTCGGCGGTGCACGGCGTGGCCAAGCCCACGGTCGGCCTGCTCAACGTCGGCTCCGAGGACATGAAGGGCCACGACGAGGTGCGCGAGGCCCACGCCATCCTGCGCGAGGGCGGCATTCCGCTGAACTATCATGGCTTCGTCGAGGGCGACGATATCGCCAAGGGCACGGTGGACGTCATCGTCACCGACGGTTTCACCGGCAATATCGCCCTGAAGACGGCCGAAGGCACGGCGCGCTTTATCTCGGGCCTGCTGAAAGAGGCCCTGACCTCGGGTCCGGTCGCCAAGCTGGGCGCCCTGATCGCCATGCCGGCGCTGAAGCGCATGGCAGCCAAGATCGACCCCAACGCCATCAACGGCGGTCCTCTGCTGGGTCTGAACGGAATTGTCGTGAAAAGCCATGGCGGCGCCACGCCCCAGGGTTATGGAAACGCCATCCGCATTGCCGTTGACCTGGCGCGCAGCGACTACATGGCCAAGGTCGGGGCCAACCTGGGGCGGCTTGCCGCCCTGGAGCAGCCCGCGCCCGTCGCCGAAACCCTCGGGGAGACCCACCAGTGAGCGTCATCCGCAGCGCCGTGACCGGCGTCGGCTCCTTCCTGCCGGAAAAAATCGTCACCAACGCCGACCTGGCCAAGTTCGTCGATACGTCCGATGAGTGGATCGTCGAGCGCACCGGCATAAAACAACGCCATCAGGCCCGCGATGACGAGCCGACCAGCGACCTGGCGGTCGAGGCCGCGCGCCGCGCCCTGGCCGACGCGGGCAAGACGGCGGCGGATGTGGACCTGATCATCGTCGCCACCACCACGCCGGACCAGACCTTCCCCGCTACCGCCGCCATCGTGCAGCGCAAGCTGGGCGCGCCGGTTGGCATCGCTTTCGACGTTCAGGCCGTCTGCTCGGGCTTCGTTTACGCCATGAGCGTGGCTGACGGCTTTGTCGCGCGCGGCATGGCCAAGTGCGCCCTGGTCATCGGCGCCGAGGAAATGACCCGGTTGATGGACTGGTCCGACCGGACCACCTGCGTCCTGTTTGGCGACGGCGCCGGCGCCTTTGTGCTGGAGCCGCGTGAAGGGCAGGGGACCAAGGCTGATCAGGGCGTTCTAGGCTTTGCCCTGCGCTGTGACGGCTCCAAGGGCGACATGCTCTATGTCGACGGCGGTCCGGCTACGACCGGCACGGTCGGCCACCTCAAGATGCTGGGCAACCAGGTCTTCCGCCATGCCGTGGTCAATATCGCTGAAGCCATTGTCGGCGCGACCGAGGCGGCAGGCGTCGAGATCCCGGAGATCGACTGGTTCGTGCCGCACCAGGCCAACCAGCGCATCATTCGCGGGGTTGGCGAGCGTCTGGGGCTGGACGAAAACAAGGTCGTCTCGACCGTCGCGATGCACGCCAACACCTCTGCGGCCTCCATCCCCCTGGCCATGGATGCGGCCATCAAGGATGGGCGCATCAAGCGAGGGGACCTGGTGGTGATCGAGGCCATGGGCGGCGGTCTGACCTGGGGGGCCTGCGCCTTCCGTCTCTGATTTGCATTCAGGGCTTTGATTCGGGCCGACTTTGCCCTTCTATGCGTGCGGATTGATAGCGGAGAGACGCAGTGACGGGACAAGACACCCTGACCCGGGCGGATTTGTGCGAGGCGGTGCATGAAGAGGTGGGCCTATCCCGCCAGGAATGCTCTGGCCTGGTCGAGCGCACGCTCGAACTGGTCGTCGAATCGCTTGAGCGCGGCGAGACGGTGAAGCTATCCGGCTTCGGCGTCTTCCAGGTGCGCGAGAAGCGCGCGCGTATGGGACGTAACCCCAAGACGGGCGAACCGGCGGCGATCAATCCGCGCCGGGTCATCAGTTTCCGCGCTTCGCAGATCATGAAGAGCCGGGTCCACGACGCGGTCGTCGAGGACTAGTCTGACGTGGCCAAAAGCCCGAACGCCTTTCGCACTATTTCCGAAGCCGCTGACGAAGTCGGCGCGCCCCAGCACGTCTTGCGCTTCTGGGAGACGAAGTTCGACTTCATCGCCCCGGTGAAACGCGCGGGCGGCCGCCGCTTCTATCGGCCCGAGGACGTCACCGTCCTGAAAGGCGTGCGGCGGCTGCTGCATGATGAGGGGCTGACCATTCGGGGCGTCCAGCGCCTGCACAAGGAGCAGGGCCTGGCCCGTCTGGCCGCCTATGGCGATCCGGCGACGGCGCTGGAGATCGACGCCGACGTGGAGCGCGAACCGACGACTTCCGTGACTGCTGCGCCGTTTGAAGCCGCGCGTCTGGGTGCGATTTTGGCCGACCTGGAGTCGGCGAAGGCGCGTCTGGACGCCGTTCTGCGCCGCTGAGGCGAACTTGTTGTTCAAAGAGCATTTTAGCGTTTGCGGACTGCGGAATCGCCGTCTATACGGAGCGCCTTCGGAGCGTGGCGCAGCCTGGTAGCGCACTTGACTGGGGGTCAAGGGGTCGCAGGTTCGAATCCTGTCGCTCCGACCATCTAACCTTTTGGTTTTATGGCGGATTTTAGGGGTCGCTTTCGGGCGGCCCCTTTCCAATTCTGCGCTGGGGCACATATGGGGAGCAGGATGATTTTGGCGCCCTGATTCGTTCGCCTACCCCGTGCATTCCGTGTCAGACCGTTGCAGGGCTTTTCAGGGCGTCTGACCCCAAGCGCCGTAGCTGGGCGGGCTGCCATGGGGATGCCCGGTCAACACGACACACCGACGGCTCCCTGCTCTGCGGGCGAGGGCCGCTGCGGGCCTGGGGGACGGCCGCGGCGACGATGGGAGCGCCGGACGACGCTAGACAGCCCCTAACGACCCGCTGCGCTTGGCGCGGAGTGAGGGCCATGTCGTCCATGCTGCGCCTGACCGGCGGCTCAGCGGCGAAGTGGAGGCTGAAGACCACGCGCCCGCGCTCGCAGTCTCGACTTCGGTTTTGCGTCCGGTGTAGTCTTTCGGCGTCGCCGCCCACACGGCCTGCCAGACCCGTGGGTATCGGGACCAGCAGCACGCCGATGGTGCGGGCTTGCGTCTGGGCAGCCTCCGAACGCTCGTCATGGTCCGGGTTCGACGTCCAGGAAAAGGGGTTACGCCATCTCCAAGACTGATTTCGTATCAGACGCCTTAGCGGTCTCGGACAAAACCGCGCGACCGCAGCGCAGGACCCAGGCCGCACGCAGCGCAACGACACGCCGCGTACTGCTCCAAGCGGCGGTCCAATGCCTGTTCGAGCATGGCTATGCTGCGACGACGACGATGTTGGTTGCGAAGACGGCGGGCGTCAGTCGGGGTGCGATGCTCCATCAGTTTCCCACGAAACATGATCTCATGGCTTACGTCGTCGAGGCCGTTTTCGAGGACGAACTGGACCTTTACGCCGACCTCCTGAAAGGGACGGAAGGGCCCGCCGAGCGCCTGATCGCTTACCCCGAAGCCGCCTGGAAGGTCCTAAGCCAGCCCTCCGCGGTCGCCGTACAGGAAATCCTGCAGGGGTCCCGGGGCGATGCGGTTCTTGTCGAGCGGCTGAAGACCATCCAGGCCAATGTGGAGGCAGCGGCGCGCGAAAGGCTAAAATCGGAATTTCCGGGCGGGATCGCGAGCGATTTGTTTCGACTGATCGTCAGCGCCGCCCGTGGTTTGGCGATCAGTCAGGTGCTGAACGAGGGCGTCGATGTCAGCGGCGCCATTCGAATGCTGCAAGCCCTAATTCGGGCGGGGATCGACGCTGAAGCCTTCTCCGGCAGCGCAAACCTCAAGATTTCTGGCCCCGCTCCGCAAACGAAACAGCCGAGCTGATGTGACCAAAGGCTGGTGACGAGGAGCGCTCAGGAGGGCAGGGCGCTCCCACCTCGAGGCGCATCGACGGGCGCCGGGGTCGCGCGACGGCGGCCGATGTTCCGATAGCGGCAGCGACCTGTTCGACCATTCAGGTTGCGGAAATCCTCGACGTCCGTCCATCAGTCGAGCGAGCAAGAGTATAGAAATCGTTGTCTATCAACGTGCGGCGGGGCATATGGGGGCTCCCGGCGCCGGTGCGCCGCGCTGGAGGACGATCATGGTCACTGCTCGAAAGCGTCGAGGGTTCGTCACGATCCTCAAGTGGACGGCGATCACACTGCTGGGCCTGGTGGTCGTTCTCAGCGCCACGGCGTTCTTCGTGGCGACGAGCCAAACCGGCATGGTGCGGGTCATTCAGCTCCTCGTGAACAAGGGGGAACCGGTTAACAGCTTCGCGCCCCGGGGGCCGCAGGCGGTGAAGCGCCTGACTTCCGGACAAAGGGTGCGGACCAATATTCGCTATGGCGAGAGCTTGCCCAACAGCTTCGCCGACATTTGGTACCCGGCCGGTGACGGCCGAGCGTCGCATCCGACGATCTTCTATCTCCACGGTGGCGGATGGGCTTTCGGGGACAAGGACTCCGGAGATCCTATCGCCGCATCCGGACAGGCGTCTGGCAGCATGCTGGCCCGGGTCACGGGTGAAGGCTTTAACGTGGTCAATCTCGACTACGTTCAGTCGCCTGAGTACCACTTTCCGACGCCTGCGAAACAGTTGAACGAGGCCATCGCCTACTTCACCGCTCATGCGGCGGACTATGGTTTGGACATGGACAACGTCATCGTCATGGGCGGCAGCGGGGGCGCACACATCACCGCGCAGTATGGATTGATTGTCACCAATCCGTCCTACGCTGCGGAGATCGGCGTGACCCCGGCCCTAACGCCAGAGCGGCTCAAGGCGCTCGGCGTCATCGTCGCGCCTTTGCGGTTCTCGGACCTCCCCTGGAATCCGAGCTTCATGATGTGGTCCTATCTGGGAACCAAGGATGTGAACGGCCCGCTGGCTCGGCAAGCCGACATCCTGGCTCATCTGGGCGCCGACTATCCGGCCACCTACCTCACCGATGGAAACGGCGACGACACCTTTCCGGCCCACGCCCAGGAAATGGCGCGGCGTCTGACCGACCTGGGCGTCGATCACGACTTCTACTTCGTTGGACGCGACGTGGCGCTGCTCGGACACGGCTACACTGATGATATGAGCACGCCTTACGCCCGCGAGAATTTCACCCGGATGATCGCCTTCTATCGCAGCCATACAGGCGGGACGACGCCGGCAGACCAGCCTCAGCGACGGCCGCCATCTTCGCCCGCCGACTGACGCCACAGTCCTGAGGCGACGCGAGCGGGCGCAGGGGGCATTAGTGAAAGGGCTTGGAAGAGGCTATCGCGGCGCGCTGAAGTCCGTTTCGATCCGCGAACGTCCGGCCGTCGCAGCCAGCACTAAGGGCTGTGACGCGAGCCGGTGATCAGCCCTGATCGCTGGGAGGCGTGGTGTTCGCCGGCGGCGCCGAGGTGTCGCGGGATCGGAGGGCGCATGCCTTCGCAGTGCACGCCCCGGTCACAATCAGAGGATCAATGACCTGACGTCACAACCACGCTGTTTGACGCCTGTATGGCTTCGCGGGCGAGTTGCTCCGCCGGACCAGCCAGCCAGTGGTCGTACGCAAGTCGAGCCGTCGCCAGAATGAGCAGCATGACCACGAGGGCCATCAATCCGCCCACGATGGTCGGAAGGCCGCTGAGAGGCGCATTCCGGTCGCTATGGCCATGGGAAGTGTAGTCAACGGGCGCGTGCGCCATGATTTATTCCTCCGTTTCCGTCTCCGCGGAATGAAGGAAGCCTATCATTGAAAACGTTGTCTTCAACCCCTCTTCGAAAACACGCCTAGGCCCGCCAATCGGCGAGCCGCCTGTCGCCCCTGTCGTCAGCCATGCGGCTGGCGGATTCGATCAATGAGGATTTGGCCTGCGCGCCAGTCGCGGTCTGTACGGCCGCCGAGGCGCGCAAATCTCCGCCCTAGCTGCGGGAGCGCGGCTTGATGACGGTTGCGCCAGGCACCAGTTCGCACGGCAGCACGATCCCGACGTCAGGCTTCCCGTCGAGGCGGGCGACGGCCGCGTCGATACACGCCGCGCCGACGTCTCCGACCGGCTGACGTATGGTCGTCAGGTCCGGCCAGGCGCCGACGATGGCGTCGATATTGTCGAAGCCGGCAATGGAAAGATCTTCGGGCACCTTGAGGCCGCGCGCTTCTGCGGCTCTCCGGACACCGAAGGCCATCATGTCGTTCGCGGCGAAGATCGCAGTCGGCGGCTTGGCGAGGGCGAGAAGCGACGCTCCGGCGCGTTCACCGGATCTCACCGTGTAGCTGCCCGGCGCGATCAAGGTTTCCTCGGCCGCCACGCCAGCCTCCTCCAACGCCCGCAGATAGCCGCGGCGGCGTGCCTTTGCGGAACCCGCTTCGGGGCCCTCGACAAAGCCTATGCGCGTGTGGCCGTGCGAAAGGATGTACCGGGTCAGCTCATAGGCTGCGCCCTCGTCGTCGATCGTGACATAGGGCGTGCGACCGAAATCGGCCGCAGGTCCGTATCGGACGAGAGGCTTTCCGGATTGCTGGACGACAGCCAGGACGGAAGGATCATCACACAGCGGCGGAGCCAGGATGATCGCATCCGTTTCGAGGCCCCTCAGCACGCTCACCATTTCGGAAGCGGCGTTCGAGCCCGCATCAACCATCTCGATCGCCAGACTGTAGCCGAGCGCCTGGCATCTGGCGATCATGCCCGCTTCCAGGGCCATGACGAAGCCGTCGTTGTCTCGCGTCGCATCCGTCATCGTGAAAACGATGAAGGAGATCAGGTTCGAGCGACCCCCTCCCATCCGCCGCGCGGCGAGGTTCGGTCTATAGCCCAAGGTGCTGATCGCCTGATCGACCTTCGCCTTGAGCGATGCGCCGACGGCCTCGCCGTTCGTGACCCGGGAAACCGTCTTGAATGAGACACCGGCTGCTAGAGCAACGTCCTTTATGGTAGGACGACGACGAGGCGCATGCGATGGATCTGGCATTGTGTGACGCTAGACCAAGTTCCGACTTTCCGCCAGATTGCTCCAGGTCCCCGCCCATGGTCGGCATGGAGCGGATGGTGCGGTGTCGCCGGGCTTCTGTGTGTTTGTGAGGTAATCTTTGGCTCGACCGACGATCAAGGACGTCGCTGCGCTCGCAGGGGTTTCCGCGCCGACCGCCTCGCGGGCGATCAACGGCATACGAGTCAACGCGGATGCCGCCCGCAGGGTCGAGCACGCTGTCGAGGCGCTCGGATTTCAGCGAAATGCATTCGCTAGGGGGCTTCTCCTCGATCGGTCATCCATCATCGCCATGGTGATGGGAGAGACGGGGTCGGACGTGTCTGGTGAATTCCAGAGACACGCTGTGGAGGCGTGCCGGAGGCGATCCTACCATCTGATCGCCGACCAGGTCTTGAAGACCTCGTCCGCACAGAGGCTGGTCGATGCCCTGGTGAACCGCCTTCGCCCCGACGGCCTGATCCTATGGAGTCCTGCGGCTGACGATCTTCACCTGATCGCATCGCTTATCGAGGCCAAGGTGCCCTACGTGCGCATACTGGGCGACCCGCGGAAGGGAGCGACCATCGGCGTCGATGCGTCCGCCGCGGCCGACGCCGCTTTCGAGATCGCACGCGGGTCGCAAGCGAAGCGGATTATCTATGCGCGCGGCGGGGAGCCTGCCTGGGCCAGCGCCGCGCGAAGCCGGTCGCTGTCTTCGGTCGTGAAGCGATCTGGCGCCGCGGTGGTGCTTGAGACCATCTCCGCTCAGGACTTCGAGGCGGGCCTCAGCTTGGGCGCGGCAGAGGCCGCGCCGGATCGCACCGCCTTTATCTGCGATTCGAGCGGAGCCGCTCTCGGCGTGAACGAGGCCTTGAGGCGGAGAGGGGTGGAAGCCTCGGCCATCATCTGCTTCCAGGATACCGCCGCCCTGCGCCTGACGAGCGGCCACATCCGCCGACAGGTGCTTCCGGTGCGAGAGATGGCTGAGGCCGCGATCTCCCAGATCGTGGGCGGCGATCGTCCGCCGACCCCGCAAAGCTTCGCATCGCGGTTCCTCTGATAGCCGCTTGCGCCGCCGGGACCTCCGTCAACGGCCTTGGCCCGGCGGGCTCCGCCTGAATCTCCTCCGTGCAGCTCGCCGACGGCAAGGCCGCTCGCGCTCGTCATGCGGGCGCTGGTGCTCTTTGGGCCGAACACTGTCTCCCCAGGCAATTCTCAAGGCCTCCAGGCGGTGTTCGGCGGGCTCGTGGATCAGAGCCTTATGGCGCCCTTGGTGACCGATAGCGCGCCGCTGCGCTCGTCTCGATTGCAAACGGTCGCGGCGGGCTGAGCCATCAGCCTCGCCAGTCGCTCTCGCAGCAAGGCCGGTCCACGCCCGAACGCGGCCTTGATCGGTGCGTTTGGCAATCGTTGTCTCGAGTTGTGGTCGGAGTTCTTTCCCGGGAACCTGCGACAATAGGCCGATATAGAGTCTGATCACGCCGAACTGGACATGAAGAGGAAAACGTTGTCTTACGGCTTCAAGCCAGCAGTGACTGGCAGGGGGAATGGGAAGACCGACGCCGCCCGGGACGTCCGGACAGTCGGGGCTGACTCCCATTGGAGGATAGGACGATCAGCATGGCGCAATATCCGATCGGACGCCCAGCGGCTGTGGCGCGCGCGGGCGCGACGGTATCGGCGACTGTCCTCGCTCCAGCCCTCGCCGCTGCGACCACGGCCAGTCTCTGGAAGTCGTCGGGTCCCGTCTCGTGTCTTCCCGGCGCGGCCCAACAGAAGAGCGGGAAGAGCGGCAAGACGTCCGCCGACGGGCTCGGAAACGTTTGTGTCGCCGATGTGACCTGTGGCGCGCAAACCGGCTTTGTCGCATCGGCCAGGCGCCGCATGCACAAGGGCTGCAGCCCGAGGTCGGCTTGGGGGCTGCAGGTCTCGATCAGCGACGACAGGCTGGAGAAGCCCCGAGCCTGGATGAGTTCGCGCGGTCCCATCAAACGGAGCGCGCCCGGCCAGAAATTTCAAACTGCACAAGAGGCTCGAGCATGACCCCGTTCGTCATTCGCCTGCTGGCGTCCAGCGCCCTTCTGACCGCTGCGGCCTGCGCCACGATTGAGCCGCCGGTCCAATCACCGTCGGTCGCCGCAGCCTCTGCAGCCGTCGACGTTGATCGGCGCGCCGCTGAGATCGTGGACGCAATGACCCTCGACGAGCAGGTGCAATTGCTGCGGACCCGACAGGCGACGGACTCCCAGATCACCGCCGGTCCCTCACGGTTCGAGGCCACGCCGCCTGTGACCACCGATGGGACCATCCGGTCTGCGGGATATGTGGCGGGTGTTCCTCGATTGAACTGGCCGCAGCTTCAGCTCTCGGACGGTCCGCTCGGCGTGGCGAATATGAAGGGCTGGATCCGGGGTATCGAGGACCAGGCGACAAACTTCCCGGCCAGCTTGGCCTGGGCGGCCACCTTTGATCCGGATCTGATCGAGCGGGTGGGCGAGACCATCGGCGCCGAGGCGCATGCCAAGGGCTTCAATGTGATGTTGGCCGGCGGTCTGAACCTGGCGCGAGAGCCGCGAAACGGGCGGAATTTCGAATACGCCGGTGAAGATCCGCTGCTCGCGGGGCGCGTGGTCGGGGCGAACATCGCCGGGATCCAGAGCCAGCATGTGGTGTCGACCGTCAAACATTTCGCGTTCAACGATCAGGAGAGCGGCCGCGGCGTCATCGACGTGAGAGTCGACGAAGCAGGGGCCCGCGAATCCGACCTGCTGGCGTTCGAGATCGCCATCGATCGCGGCCAGCCGGGTTCGGTGATGTGCGCCTACAATCGGTTGAACGGCGACTACACATGCCAGAACGACTGGCTTCTCAATCAGGTGCTCAAGGGAGACTGGGGCTACCGCGGCTGGGTGATGTCAGACTGGGGCGGGGTCCACGATTTCGAAAAAGCTGTCGAGGGCGGGCTCGACCAGCACTCGCCTCAGGAGACGGACTATTTCGCCGACCTGGCGGGAGCGGTCGCTCGCGGCCAGTTGCCCGCCAGCGCGGTCCGGGATCGGGCCTTCCGGATCGTCCGGTCGATGATCGCCGTCGGCGCGCTGGAACATCCGGCGACGCCTGGCGGCGCGATCGATCGCGAGGCGAACTCCAGACTGGCGCAGCACGTGGCCGAGACCGGCGCGGTGCTCCTGAAGAACGACGGTGGACTGCTTCCGCTCGAAGGGCGCCGTCGCATCGTTGTGATCGGCGGCGAGGCAGACCGGGGCGTTCTGGTCGGCGGGGGCGGCTCGATGGTCAATCCTTGGGGCGGGATCCGTCATGAAGGCGACGCCGCCGGCCTCGCCTCTCTCGGGAAGTACGCCTTTGTGCCGTCGTCCCCGGTCGCGGCGCTCCAGGCTCTGCGATCTGATATGGAAATTCTCTACGACGACGGGTCCGACCCGGCCCGCGCCGCGACCGCCGCAGCTCAGGCGGATGTCGCCATTGTCATTGCTCTGAAGCAGGGCACCGAGGCCTTCGACTCGCCGGATCTATCCCTGCCGAGAGGCCAGGATGATCTGATCGCTGCCGTGGCCGCCGCCAATCCGCGCACCGTCGTCGTCCTTGAAACCGGCAATCCGGTCCTCATGCCCTGGCTCGAGTCCGTGCCGGCGGTCTTGCAGGCCTGGTATCCGGGGCAACGCGGCGGAGAGGCCATTGCTCGGTTGCTGACCGGCGTCGTCTCGCCCTCGGGCCGGCTGCCGATGACTTTCCCGCGCGGGGTGGAGCAACTGCCCCGCGTCGCCGTCGACGGCTATGATCCCAAGGCGACGCTGTTCTCGCCTGAGCCCGCGCCCTTCTCGACGGACTACCACGAGGGCAGCGACGTCGGTTATCGCTGGTTCGAGCGCACCCGCGCCCTGCCGCTGTTCCCCTTCGGTTTCGGTCTGACGTACACCGACTTCGTCCATTCGGACCTGCGGGTCGAGGATGGCGACCGTCTGAAAGTCACCTTCACGGTGAAGAACACCGGTCAGCGATCCGGCGTCGACACCCCCCAGCTCTATGTCGCGCCGCCGGGCAGGACCCACCGTCTGGCGGGCTGGGCGAGGGTGGCGCTGGAGCCCGGGGAGAGCCGGCGCGTGACGATCGAGGCCGACCCGTGGGTTCTGGCCTCCTACGAGAACAACGCCTGGCGCCGGGACGCAGGATCCTACGGCGTCCGGGTGTCCATGTCGGCGGGCGCTTCTGGCCTGCAGGGCGCGGCGCAACTGACGCAAGGGGGTCGGTAGTCCGCTGCCGACGCGCGGTCATCGACCGCGACGCAGCGACTGCCGCAGAGAGTGATTGACGATGACCCAACTTCTGGCGCGGACCGCGCGCTCTGAGTCCAACGCCGCCCGGGTACGGGCCGATGCGTTCGTGGCGCAGATGTCCCTGGATGAGAAGGTCGCAATGGCGTCCAGCTTTTTCCCGTTCATTTCGCCCCAGGCCAAAGCCCTCGAAATGCCGATGGCGGCGGGGTTCACGCCGGGGATTCCGCGCCTGGGGATCCCGGCGATGCGGATCACGGACTCGGGCATGGGCGTGGCCAATGTCCTCAACATGCGGCCCGGAGACGTGGCTACGGCGATGCCGTCGTATCTGGCGACAGCGGCGACTTTTGATCCCGGCTTCGCCTTTGCGGGCGGGCGCCTCGTTGGGGCGGAGGCCCGCGCCAAGGGCTTCAACGTCGTGCTGGGCGGGGCCTGCAACATCACCCGCGACCCTTGGGCCGGTCGCAATTTCGAATATCTGGGAGAAGATCCTGTCCTGTCCGGCCGCCTGGCGGGGGCCGGCGTCGATGGCGTCCAGTCCAACCACGTCGCCTGTACGCTCAAGCATCTGGCCCTGAATTCCCAGGAAACCGGCAGGATGGTTCTGGACGCCCGGATTGAACCGGTCGCCCTGCGAGAGAGCGACCTTCTCGCCTTCGAGATCGCCCTTGACGTCGCCAAGCCCGCCTCGGTCATGACGGCCTACAATCGGGTGAACGGCGAGCATGCGGGCGAACATGGATGGCTCATCAACCAGGTGCTCAAAGGCGAATGGGGTTTCGACGGCTGGGTCATGTCGGATTGGGGCGGGGTCCATTCGACCGAGAAGGCGGCGCTCGCGGGGCTGGACCAGGAGTCCGGCCTTGAGCTTGATCTGGTGCTGAACGGAGCGGTCTTCTTCACCGATCGTCTGAAGGCGGCCGTCGACGAGGGGCGGGTCCCTCTCGCCCGGCTGGACGACATGGCTGCGCGCATCCTGACGGGCATGATCCGGACCGGGCTGCTGGACCATCCGGCCGAAGGCTCTGAGACCGCGATTGACTATGCGGTCGGGGCCGCCGTCGCCCAGCGCACGACCGAGGCGGGTGCGGTGCTGCTCAAGAATCGGGACGGAGCGCTTCCCCTGGCCAGGACCGGCCGGCTTCTCCTGGTCGGCGGCGACGCCGACATCGGCGTCCTGTCCGGCGGCGGTTCGTCCCAGGTCCGGTCTGTCGGCGGCGCTCCTCTTGAGACGCAGGCGCCGGGGGCGGACAGTGAATGGTTTTGCCGCCGCACGCTGCACGCCTCGTCGCCGGTCGCGGCGATTCGCGGCCTTGCTCCGGATGCGACGGTCGAGTTCCTCTCCGGCGAGGATTTGGACGCGACCCTCGCGGCGGCCGCCCGCGCGGACGCCGTCGTGGTCTTCGCGACCCAGTGGCGGACCGAGGCGACCGACCTGGTGTCCCTGGCCCTGCCCGACGGGCAGGACGCGCTGATCGCTTCGCTCGCGCAGGCCAACCCCCGCACCGTCGTCGTGCTGCAGAGCGGCGGAGCCGTGCTCATGCCCTGGGTCGCGGAGGTCGGGGCCGTGCTTGCCGTCTGGTACCCCGGGCAGCGTGGCGGCGAGGCGATCGCGCGCCTTCTGTTCGGGGACGTCAACCCCTCCGGCCGTCTGCCGCTGACCTTCCCGGCCTCGGACGATCAGGCGCCACGTCCCCAACCCGTCGGCCTCGACGCCGTGGAGAAGCGCGATCGTCGCAAGGCCGAGGGAGAGGCGCGGCCCGCGATCGAGGATTTTGCGGTCGACTACATCGAGGGCGCCAATGTCGGCTATCGCTGGTTCGAGGCTTCGGGGCGAACGGCCTTGTTCGCCTTCGGCCACGGCCTCAGCTTCACCCGGTTCGACTACGGCGATGTCGAGATTTCGGGAGGCGCCCGGCCCGCCGTCTGGTTGACCGTCACCAATGCCGGAGAGCGCAGCGGCGCCGATGTCCCGCAAGTCTATGTAAGGGCGCCAGACGCGGACGGGGTCTGGACATGGCGTCTCGCAGGGTACACGCGCGTGGAACTTGATGCGGGGCGGAGCGTCCGCGTCCGACTCGACCTGGAGCCGCGCGCCTATGGACGCTGGGACGAGGACGCCGGCGTCTGGGCCTGCCAAACCGTCGCCCTCGACCTGGCGATCGGACGTTCAGCCGTCGATCATTCCGTGATCGGTCAGTTGCCGGCGTGATCCCTAGGCTGCGAATTTTACACGGGGAGGGGGCGCGCGGCCGCTTCGGGGTCGCGCCCGCCGTCGCGGCGCCGGGCGATCCGGTCGGGGGCCTTCGGTGAGCGACGCCAGAACACAGACGCTGGCGGCTCTCGCGGCCATCGTCGGACGGGCCCATGTCCTCACCGGCGCCTCCGCCGAGCCCTACTGTACGGGGTACCGGACGGGCGGCGCGCCGATCCTGGCGGCCGTTCGACCCGCGACGCTGGTGGAGATGTGGCGGATCGCCGAGCTTTGCGCGGCCTATGATCTGATCGTCATCGTCCAGGCGGCCAATACAGGCCTCACGGGGGGATCAACGCCTGACGGCCAGTATGACCGCCTTGTCGTGGTCGTCAGCACCCTGCGGATCGGCGGCGTTCATGTCCTGGGCGGGGGCGAGCAGGTGGTCTGTCTGGCCGGTTCGACCCTGTCGACCCTGGAACGGGTCCTGGCGCCCCTGGGACGCGAGCCCCATTCGGTCATCGGGTCGTCGTGCATCGGGGCGTCGGTCGTCGGCGGGGTCTGCAACAACTCCGGCGGCGCGCTCATCCAGCGCGGACCGGCCTATACGGAATACGCCCTCTATGCCCAGTCGGAGCCCGACGGGCGGCTGGTCCTGCGCAACCGTCTGGGCATCCGGCTGGACGGAGATCCCGAAACCATCCTTTCGCGCCTGGAACGGGGCCAGTTCGCGCCGGACGACGTCGTCCACGACGGCCGGGCGGCCTCCGCCGCCGACGACTATGCCGAGGCCGTCCGCCAGGTGGACGCCACGACCCCCGCACGGTTCAACGCCGATCCCAGCCGGCTTTTCGAAGCGTCCGGCAGCGCGGGTCATGTGATGGTGTTCGCCGTGAGGCTGGACACCTTCCCGGCGAGCGCGGGCGCATCCGTCTTCTACATCGGCGTCAACGATCCTTCCGAACTGACCGTCCTGCGTCGCCGCGCCCTGAGCGAGGCTCCGGAGCTGGCGATCTCGGCGGAGTACATCCATCGCGAGGCCTTCGATCTCGCCGACGCCTATGGTCGCGATACGGTCTTCGCCATCCGCGCGCTTGGAGCCGGCCGGCTGCCGCTCCTGTTCCGCGCAAAGACCTGGTTGGACCGGGTCGCCGGCCGGGTGGTTCCGGGCCGCAGGATTTCCGACCGGTTGCTTCAGGCCGTCGGCCGATGGCTGCCGGACCCGGTGCCGCCGCGCTTGCGGGCCTTCCGGCGGCGCTATGAGCACCACCTCATCCTCAAGGTTTCAGCGTCCGCCCGTGACTATCACCGCGCCCTGCTGGACGAATTATTCCCCTCCGGGAGCGGCGCGATGTTCGAGTGCGAGCCGGGCGAGGCGGAGCTGGCGATGCTGCACCGGTTCGCGGTCGCCGGGGCTGCGGTCCGACGCCGCGCGGTCGATCCCGACCACGTCGGCGAGATCGTCGCGCTCGACGTCGCCTTGCCGCGCAACGCCACCCAATGGTTCGAAGCCCTGCCGCCCGATATCGAGGCTGCTCTGGTCGGCAAGCTCTACTACGGACATTTCTTCTGTCACGTCTTCCATCAGGATTATCTGGTCAGGCCCGGAGTTGATCCGGTCGCTCTCGAGCATCGGCTGCTTGCGCTGCTCGATGCGCGGGGCGCGGAATACCCTGCCGAGCACAATGTCGGCCACCTCTACGAGGCCAAGCCCGCCCTGGCCGAGCACTATCGCCGTCTGGATCCGCGCAACGCCTACAATCCGGGGCTCGGCGGCACGAACAGGAGCCGAAATTGGATCTAGCGACCTGCGGCGGGCGGCCGCTGCGTCGGCGGGAAGGGGGGTTGTGAGGGGCTGCGACCCCCTGCCGTCGATTGACGCGGCTGCTCGTAAGAAGCAGGATGGACTGCTTGTAACTTCCGGAGAAGAAGTTCGGGGACGGGAGAAGGACACTATGTCGGCTATACACGTCATCCGCTGTGAGATCGGCGACCGCGTCGGCCAAGCGATGAGAGCGGAACGCTCATGACCGTCGGTCGCCGCCTGCGCTCGCAAGCCTGGTTCGACAATCCGTCGAACCCCGACATGACCGCTCTGTATCTCGGCTGGTATCTCAACTACGGCCTAACCCCGGAGGAACTCCAGTCGGGCCGGCCGATCATCGGCATCGCCCAGACGGGCAGCGATCTTGCGCCCTGCAATCGTCACCACATCGAACTGGCCAAGCGGGTTCGGGACGGCATCCGACAGGCTGGCGGCGTGCCGATCGAGTTCCCGATCCATCCCGTCCAGGAAACGGGCAAGCGGCCGACGGCCGGCCTCGACAGGAACCTGGCCTATCTCTCCCTGACGGAGTGTCTTTACGGCTATCCGCTGGACGGGGTCGTCCTCACCATAGGATGCGACAAGACCACGCCCGCCGCCCTGATGGCGGCCGCCACCGTGGATATCCCCGCCATCGCGCTTTCCGTCGGACCGATGCTGAACGGATGGTTCCAGGGCGAGCGGACCGGATCTGGCACCATCGTGTGGCGTGCACGTCAGATGTTGGCCGCAGGCGAAATCGACTTCCCGCGGTTCCTCGAACTGGTCGCGAGTTCAGCGCCGTCGCCGGGATTCTGCAACACGATGGGTACAGCGACGACCATGAATTCGCTGGCCGAGGTGCTGGGCATGCAGTTGCCGGGATCGGCCGCGATACCAGCCCCTTATCGCGAGCGCAGTCAAATGGCGTTCAGAACGGGCGCGCGCATCGTCGAGATGGTGCAGGAGGATCTGAGGCCCTCCCAAATCCTGACGCTAGACGCCTTCCACAACGCCATCGTCGTCAACTCCGCCCTGGGCGGTTCCAGCAACGCGCCTATCCATCTGGCCGCCATCGCGCGGCATGCCGGTGTCGATCTGCCCCTCGAGACCTGGCAGTCTGTCGGATACGACGTGCCCTTGCTGGTCAACATGCAGCCCGCAGGCGCCTATCTGGGCGAGGACTTTCATCAGGCGGGCGGCGTTCCCGCAGTGGTGTCTGAGCTGATGCGGGCCGGTTTGATCCGGGAAGACGCGCTGACGGCGAACGGTCGGAGCCTGGGCGACAACTGCCGCGGCGTGTCGGTCGCCCTGCCAGACGTGATCCGCACCGTCGACGCCCCGCTCAAGGACCGGGCCGGTTTCCTTGTCCTTTCCGGGAACCTGTTTGACAGCGCGATCATGAAGACGAGCGTGATTTCTCCCGAGTTTCAGGACCGTTATCTCTCTGATCCTGAGAATCCCGGAGCCTTCGAAGGGCGGGCCTTCGTCTTCGACGGGCCGGAGGATTATCACGGCCGGATCAATGATCCTGCGCTCGGCATCACCGACAGGGACATCCTGGTCATGCGCGGCGCCGGTCCCATCGGCTTCCCCGGCGCAGCCGAGGTGGTGAACATGCAGCCGCCCGACTATCTCATCCGTGCCGGCGTCCATGCCATGCCCTGCATCGGGGATGGTCGTCAGTCGGGCACATCGGGCTCGCCCTCCATCCTGAATGCCTCGCCCGAAGCTGCGGCGGGCGGCGGCCTCGCCTTGTTGCGCGATGGCGATCGCATCCGCGTTGATCTCACGCTCGGCCGGGTCGACGTCCTCCTTTCGACGGACGAACTGGCGGTGCGCCGCTCCAGGCTGGAAAGCGAAGGCGGATATGCCTATCCCGCTTCCCAGACGCCATGGCAGGCCCTCCACCGGTCGCATGTCGGCCCGCTGAGCACCGGAGCCATTCTCGAAGGGGCCGAGAGTTTTCAGAAGGTCGATCAGACCTTCGGCGTCCCGAGGGACAACCATTGACCGCCGCTCCCTCGAGCCCCGTGCGGCTAGGCCTCGTCGGTCTTGGAAAGATCTCCGCCGACGAGCATGTTCCGGCCATCCGAAGGGATCCCGGGTTCGCCCTCGTCGGCGGCGTGTCGCCTCACAGCCGGATGGCCGAGGTGCGCCGCTTCGAAAGTCTCGACGCGCTTCTGGAAGCCGGCGTCGACGCCGTATCGATCAACACGCCGCCGCAAGTCCGGTTCTCACTGGCCGCGCAGGCGCTCCGCGCAGGCAAGCATGTCCTGCTTGAGAAGCCGCCGGGAGCCACGGTTCAAGAGGTCGAGGCCCTGCGCCGGCTCGCCATGGAATCTGGCGTCACCCTCTTCGCCGCCTGGCACTCGCAGTTCGCCGCCGGTGTCGCCCCAGCCGCCGAATGGTTGGCGGACAGGCGGATCACGAGCGTCGATGTGGTCTGGCGAGAAGACGTTCGCCGCTGGCATCCTGGTCAGGACTGGATCTGGCGCCCGGGCGGGCTGGGGGTCTTCGATCCGGGCGTCAATGCGCTTTCCATCCTGTCCCGCATCCTGCCTCATCCCCTGGTCGTGACCGCCGCGCGACTGTCAATTCCTGGCAACCGCCAGACGCCGATCGCCGCGAGCCTCACGGGTGCGGCCGGGGACATGACGCGATGGACCGCTGATTTCGACTTTCTTCAGACCGGGGTCCAGACCTGGACCATCGAGGCGGCGACCGATCTTGGCCGGCTCACGCTGGAGCAGGGCGGCGCAGTCCTGACCATTGACGGTCTCAACCAGAATCTCGCGCCGGTGCGCGAATATGAGGCAGTCTACCGGAGGTTCGCGGAACTGATCGCGACGAGAATGTCCGACGTCGATCTCTCACCGCTTGCTCTTACCGCTGACGCCTTTCTCATCGGCGAGCAAAGCAAGGCGGCCGATTTTGTCGAGTGATCAACCGCCAGGGTTCTTGTCCATGATCGAGCCCCTCTGGAAGAGCCGCATCCCTTCGATCTCCAGTCCTCAGGAGTCCTGACCATGTCCAAACAGACACCCGGAAAGCTCGGCCTTGGCAGGGTCATAGGCTATGGGGCCGGCGATTTCGCCTTCAACCTGAGCTTCACCTTCTGCTCGCTGTTCCTGCTCTATTTCTACACCGACGTGCTCGAGATCCATCCGGGCACGGCGGGGCTGATCATCATGGCCGCCTTGATCTGGGAGGGGATCTCCGATCCGATCATCGGCATCCTCGCCAATCGGTCACGCTCTCGCTGGGGACGTTACCGGCCGTTCCTTCTCTTCGGCGCGGTGCCCCTGGGGCTTTCGGTCATCGCGATGTTCATGCCGGTCGGCCTGACGGGCGCGGCGCTGGTCGCCTACTGCTTCATCACCCATCTGATCTACCGAACCCTCTTCACCGTGGTGAACATCCCCTACATCGCCTTGTCGGCGCAGATGACGCGGGACACGAACCAGCGGGGCGCGCTCGCGGCCACCCGAATGCTGTTCGCCATCGCCTGCGGCGTTGTCCTGGCCGCCTTGACCTTGCCTCTTTCGGCGGCCTTTGGCGGTGGCCAGACCGGGTTCTTCATCCTCAGCATTGTCTATTCGGTCGTCGCTGCGGCGGTGCTTCTCATCTGTTTCGCCTCTACCCGGGAAGAGGTTGTCGAAGCTGAGCATGCCCCTATCCGGTTCCGGGACATGTTCGCCGCCATGGCCGTCAACAGGCCCTTCCTGCTTCTGTTCGCCGCCACAGCCCTGGGCGCGACCGGCTACACAATGGCCGGCAAGGCCGTGATCTATTACATCAAATACTGGGTGGGCTCGGAAGCCGCCGTGACCCTCGCCCTCGTTGTCGGGCTGGGGGCGGCGGCCCTGGCGATGATCCCTTGGATGTTGGTCGCCCGGCGCTTCAGCAAGCGAGCCGTCTGGCTCGCCGGGGCCATGATCAATGTCGTCGCCTTCGGCGTGATCCTCGCCTTTGCCCCGCGCGGGGGCGTGCTGTTGTGGGGCGCGCTCGTTGCGATCGGGGTGGGCAACTCCGCCTTCATCCTCACCTTCTGGTCCATGATCCCCGACACGGTCGAGTTCGGGGAATGGCGGACCGGGACACGCGCCGAAGGTCCGTTGTTCGGGCTGATCGCCTTTTCACAGAAGGTCGCGCTGGGGCTGGGGACGGGCCTGATCGGCGTGCTTCTTGACGTCGTGGGCTATACTCCGAACCAGGCGCAGACCCCTGAGACCTTGCGCGGCATCGTGCTGCTGTATGGCCTGGGTCCGATGCTGCTCTTCCTCGGAAGCATAGCCGTCATCTGGGCCTATCCGCTCACGGGCTCGGTTCACGGCCGCATCGTTCGCGTCATCGACTGGCGCAAGTCCAGACTTTCGGACCCCCGTCCGCGCGGCGGACGCGTCCCGTCATCGAGCGATCAGCCTCTGGGCTGACGCGCCGACGTCCCTCTTTCACCTCCAGGACCGCAGCGAGACTCGCGCGGCCCGAGCCCACGCCCGTTCGCGGAGACCTCAGTGACCGACACCTCCATTCCCTGGCGACCGCTCGCCCTCGACCGCTTCCTCATCGGCGTCTGCCACTATCCCGAGCAGGAACCCCGGGACGTCTGGCCGGAGGACGCGGACCTGATGGCGCAGGCCGGCATCGAGACCATCCGGGTGGGCGAGTTCGCCTGGAATGTGATCGAACCGTCGGAAGGTCGCTTTGACTTCACCCTGTTCGACGACGCGATCGCCGTCTTCGCCGCCCGGGGCATTGATACGATCTTCTGCACCCCGACGGCCACGCCGCCGCGCTGGCTGACCGAACGTCACCCGGAGATCCTCAGGGCGGACGCCGCCGGCGTCCCGCTTCGACACGGGTCGCGCCAGCATTGCGACGTCACCCATCCAGTCTATCGGGACTATAGTCGACGGATCACCCAGGCCCTCGCGGACCACTACAGGGACCATCCCCACGTCGTCGGCTGGCAGACCGACAACGAGCTGAACACTCATTTTTCTGAAACCCATTCGGTGGCCGCCCAGGCCGCGTTCCGCACCTGGTTGAGGCGTCGCTACGGGGACGATATCGGCGCGCTTAACGAAGCCTGGGGCAGTGTTTTCTGGAACCGGACCTATAATCATTTTGAACAGATCGAGACGCCGGTCGACAACAGGCCGGCGGCTGCGGACCCCTCGCACATGCTCGACTACCGGCGTTTCCTCGCCGATGCGACGCGTGACTTCCAGATAGACCAGGTCGAGATTCTGCGAGCGGCGACGCCCCGATGGTTCATCTTCCACAACATCGGTCGCCTCAATGACATCGACCTGCGGGCGTTCGGCTCCGACGTCGATTTCATGGGGACGGACCTCTACCCTCTGCTGCGCGATGAGTTCACCAAGATCGGTCTCGGCTATACCCAGGCCATGCAACTCGACGCCTTCAGGGGATGGTGCGGCAACTTCATTATTCCCGAGCTCCAGCAGGGCGGAGGCGCGCATCCCGGCCTGGCGACGTCTGTCCCTGAGCCCGGCGAACTACGGCGGTTCACTCTCTCATCGGTCGCCCGCGGCGCCGATGGCGTGATCTGGTTCCGATGGACCACAGCGAGGTTCGGCGCCGAGGCCTACTGGATGGGGGTCCTCGATCACGACCGCAAGCCGCGCCGACGCTATCACGAACTGGTGGAGACGATCGCTGAACTGAAGTCGATCCGAAGAGATGTGCTGGGAACGAGCGTTGATCAGGACGTCGTCATCCTGGCGGCGGACTGGGAAAACGAACTCGCCCAGTCCACTTTTTCTCTGGGACTTCCGAGCCTGATCGAGCTGGCCCTGCCGCTTCATCACTACGCCTATTCGCGGAATATCCGGTGCGGCTTTGCGGCTCCGGGCGACGACCTGTCGCGCGCCAAGGTCGCCTTCATTCCCCATCTGGCCGTCTGGGACGAGCGCTGGACGGCGTCCCTCAACCGGTTCGTGGAAAAGGGCGGCGTCCTTGTGATCGGCGCCCGCAGCGCAACGCGGGACCGGCGCAACCACGTCCTGACGACCACGGCGCCGGGGGGGCTGGCGGAACTTGCGGGCCTGACCGTCTCGGAGTTCGGGCGGCTTCCGGCGCCTGGAGCCAAATCCATCCTCTCGGGACCCGTATTCCAGATCGAAAAGGTCAGCGAAGGCCTGGCGGCCGAATCCACCCGGCGGGTCCACGGGCTGCGTTTCGCTGAAGGGGAGCCGGTGGTGGCGACCCATGGCTATGAGGTTCTGGAGCCGGGACCCGACACGGAGGTCATCGCCCATTGGGATACGCGGTTCCTTCAGGGCAAGCCGGCGGTGACCCGGCGTCGGGTCGGGGAAGGGGCTGTGATCTACGTGGGCACCTACCTGACCCATCCGCTGGTCGATCGTCTCTTTGCCCCCCTCTTCAAGAGCGTGGGCGTCCATCCGGTCACCGCCCGTCCGACCCCCGGCGTGGAAATCACGACGCGCAGCGGGCCGGGCCGGGTGCTGACCTTCATCGAGAACACGACCGCCGAAAGCGCAGAGGTTGAGGTGAATGGGGAAGTGGTGACGCTTGCCCCCTTCGGCGGGCGAATGCTCAGGACCCAAGCCTAGCCGGGACCGCCCGGCGCAACCCTGGGCGGTCGACCAAGGGCTTGGTTGGCCGGGAAACTGCGGAAACTCGTGGCCGCCCGGGGGAGGGGTGGAGTCATGAAAACGTTGTCGAAATGCCTCACCCGCGGTTCTGCGACGCCAGTACAGGCGGCTGTCGCTATCTTCCAAGCTGTGTTGCTTGTAAGTGAATCGGGCTCCCGGCTCAGGCCAAGAGGAGACGCGGCCTCCACCTTGGCGGTCGACGATCAAAAAGATGGGAGTGAGACGATGAGGACGCCTATTCGCCTGCTTTTGACGACCTGCAGCCTGGCCGCGATCGCCATGCCTGCCGCCGCGCAAACCGCACCCGCCCAGGAGCCGTCCAAGGAGGCGACGAGCTTGGGAGACGTGATCGTCACCGCCCAGCGTCGGGAGCAACGGATCCTGGACGTGCCTGTTTCCGTCAATGTCGTGAGTTCGGAGCAACTCGATCGGCAGAACATCACGACCCTTGCGGACCTGTCCCGCGCCGTGCCGGCGCTCAACGGGGCCGGCGGCGCCCTGTCCGTCCGCGGCGTTCAGACAACGGGCGTGTCGCGGTCTTCCGAGGCGGCTGTGTCGGTCGTGGTCGATGGCGTGGTCATGGGCCGCGCCGCGATCGGGAACCTGTTCGATATCCAGCGCGTCGAGGTCCTGAGCGGCCCCCAGGGCATGCTCTTCGGCAAAAACGCCTCCGCTGGCGTGGTCAACATCACGACTGCGGCGCCCGATCCCGCGGCGTTCGAGGTGATCGGCCACATCGATTACGGTGAGAACAACTACGAGCGTGAGCGCCTGACCGTGAACGTCCCGATCGCCAGCACTGCGGCGGTTCGCGTCGGCCTTCACAACGGCCGCCAGGACACGCTTCTGCGGAACTCCTTGACGGGCGCGCGGAACTATACGGAAGCCTATGGCGGTCGGGCGCGGCTCCTCTGGGAGCCGACCGACGCCCTCAGCATCAACCTGTCAGGGGACTGGGAATATTCGGGCAATGGCGGCGTCCTGAACGCCGCCTTCAACCGCGTCGGCCCCGGCACCCCTCTCGAAGGTCGTCTCGCGGCCTGCGGGATTGTCGCCAGCCCGTCCAACATTCTCAATTGTTCGGAAGCCGTATCGAGGCAGGCTCTGGAATCGACCCGCTATGGTTACGCCGGCCAGGTGGACTACCGCTTCGCCAATGGCTTCACGGTCTCGTCGATCACCGCCCAGCGTAACCTCGAGATCGGCGATTTCGGTCTGAAAGGCCCCGGGGGCGACAGCGACTTCATCAATCTGGACATCCTCAGCACCAACATCTCCTCGACCGACTATTCGAGCTTCACCCAGGAGTTCAAGCTGGTGTCGCCGGCCGGAGAGCGGCTCGAATATGTCGCGGGTCTGTTCTACTCCGACTCCGATTCCCGCGATCAGGTCGTCCAGGCGGGGACGCTGGGCCTGTTGCCGCCTCCGCTGAAGACGGGACGCGTCATCCGGGTCGGCTACACCCAGGAATCCTACGCCGCCTACGGCCAGGCGACCTACCATCTGACGGACCGGTTCTCCTTGATCGGGGGCGCCCGTTACACCAACGAAACCCTCGACGCCGACGTTGAATCTGCCGGAGCCGCCGAGCTGGCGAGCACCTACGGGTTCCTGTTCGTCCCGGGCTTCTCCAACGCCATCACCGCGCTCGACGAGACCGTGGAAACGAAGAACTGGTCCTGGCGAGTGGGGGCCCAGTACGACTGGTCCGACACCCTGATGACCTATCTCAGCGTGGCGCGCGGCTACAAGGGCGCCGCCGTGAATGATCAGGGCGCGCCGTCGGGACTGTCGGCGGTGATCCGGCCGGAAATCCCGCTCAACGTCGAGGCTGGACTGAAGGGCGCCTTCCTCGATGGTCGAGTGCTCGCCACGGTCTCCGCCTTCCACACCAAGGTCGATGACTTTCAGACGCCCGTCTATCAGCCGCCAACCGCGACCAACCCCGTGGCCGGCTTCTTCCAGGGCAATGCGCCGCACATCATCACCAAGGGCGTCGACGTCAACCTCTACACGCGTCCCCTGGACGGGCTCACCCTCAACGTCGGCCTGATATACAACGACGCCTCCTATGCCTCGGATTTCGTCGTGGCGTGCAACCAGCGTCAGAGCCCGGGCGTCGGCGCCTGCTCAGCCGCGGGGACCACCGCCCCGACGGACCAGTTGGCCAACACACCCAAATGGCGCGGCCTTGTGAACGGCGAATACACCCGGTCGATCGGAGGGGGTTGGGAAGGTTTCGTCCAGGCGGATCTGACTTATCAGTCGTCCTTTGATCACAGTTCCACGCCGGACGCGTTCACCCGGACACGCGATTCCTATCTCCTGGGCGGGCGGATCGGCGTGCGTACGGAAGATGGCCGCTATGGCCTGAGCGTCTACGGACGCAACCTGCTGGACAATACCTATCCCTACACCGTCGCCGACGCCGTCAGCGTCTTCAATGGCGGAGCCCGACAGTCCTACTATGCTGCGCCAAGCATCGATTGGCGTCGCAATATCGGCCTGTCCTTCGACGCTCGCTTCTAGGTCCGTACGGCCTATCGATGCACAGACGCGGCGGTCGACCCCAAGGTCGGCCGTCGCTTCATGATCCTGGTCGCGCGGGCTCGGCTCCGAGCCCGCCTGGCCCTGAATGGAATTTGACTGATGGCGAGCCTGGAAACTTCGCGCCTGCTCTCGAAACGCGACCTCGATTTCGTGCTCTATGAGTGGTTGAATGTGGAGGCCATCTTGTCTCGGCCGCGGTTCGCCGATCTGGACCGGGCCACGCTCGATGGCGTCCTCGATACCGCAGCGAGGATCGCGGCAGATCATTTCGCACCGCACAATCGCAAGGCGGATATGTCGGAGCCGACCTTCGAGGACGGTCGGGTCAAGATGATCCCCGAGGTCGCCGCGGCCCTGGACGTGTTCAGCGACGCCGGCTTTTTCTCCGGAGCCCAGGACTACGCGCTGGGCGGGTTGCAGCTTCCGAACGTCATTGAGCGCGCCGCCTTCGCCTGGTTCCAGGCGGCCAACATCGCCACAACCGCCTATCCGTTCCTGACGCTGGGAGCGGCCAACCTTCTGAAGGCGCACGGCACGCCCGACCAGATCGACGCCTTCGTTCGACCCATGCTTGAGGGACGCTTCTTCGGCACCATGTGTCTGTCGGAGCCCCAGGCAGGATCGTCGCTCGGGGACATCCGTACCCGCGCGGAGCTCCAGGACGATGGAAGCTACCGCCTGTACGGAACCAAGATGTGGATTTCCGGCGGCGATCACGACCTTTCGGAAACCATCGTCCACATGGTGCTGGCGCGAATGGACGGGGCTCCTGCGGGCGTGCGCGGGATTTCCCTGTTCGTCGTCCCCAAGCACCTCCTGAATGAGAATGGCGATCCCGATGCGCGCAACGACGTCGTCCTGGCGGGGCTCAATCACAAGATGGGCTACAGGGGCACGACGAACACGCTGCTGAACTTCGGAGAAGGGGCCTACCGGCCCGGCGACCGGGCAGGAGCCGTCGGCTGGCTGGTCGGCGAAGCCAACCAGGGCCTCGCCGCCATGTTCCACATGATGAATGAGGCGCGGATCGGCGTGGGTCTCAGTGCGGCGGCGCTCGGCGTCACCGGCTATCTCCACGCCCTTGATTACGCCCGCCACCGTCCGCAAGGGCGGCCGGCGTCGGCCAAGGCGCCGGAGACGCCTCAGGCGCCGATCATCGCCCACGCGGATGTCCGCAGGATGCTGCTGGCGCAGAAGGCCTATGCGGAAGGCGCCTTGGCGCTGAACCTGTACTGCGCGCGCCTGACCGACGACGAGGCCACGGGCGTGGACCCGGAGGCCCGGGCCGACGCCCGCCTTCTGCTCGACATGCTCACGCCGATCGCCAAGAGCTGGCCGTCGCAATGGTGCCTTGAAGCCAACAGCCTGGCCATTCAGGTTCTGGGCGGCTCCGGCTACACCCGCGACTACCCGGTCGAACAGTTCTACCGCGACAACCGATTGAACCCGATCCACGAGGGCACCC
Organism: Brevundimonas sp. MYb52; assembly: GCF_002979535.1. Taxonomy (GTDB): domain Bacteria; phylum Pseudomonadota; class Alphaproteobacteria; order Caulobacterales; family Caulobacteraceae; genus Brevundimonas. The sequence continues at coordinate 335,642 of NZ_PCPB01000001.1, forward strand.
ATGGGGTTCAGGGACTCGACCTTCTCGGTCGCAAGGTCGTCATGCAGGACGGGGCTGGGCTAAGGCGCCTCCAGCGTCTGATCGACGCGACGGCTCAGGCGGCCGCCGACGGCGAGTTTCACCTCCTCGGCCGCGCCCTTGGCCGGGCAAATGCGCGGCTCGGACAGGCCGCCGCGTCGGCGTGGAAGGCTCGGGACCCCGATCGCGCCCTCGCCAACGCCTCGGCCTATCTGGAGGCGGCGGGCCATGTCGTCATTGCCTGGACCTGGCTCGAGATGGGCCTGGCCTGCGCCGACAAGGTCGGGGACTTCTATGAGGGCAAACGCCAGGCGGCCCGCTACTTCTTCCGGTGGGAATTGCCCAAGGTCGACCTCCTGTTCGATCTCGTCGAAAGCGGCGATGACGCCGCCTTCGCCATGCGCGACGCCTGGTTCTAGTCTGGGCGCATCCCGCATTCATGCACCAGGCTGGATAGGTCGGCGCCGTCGCCGCGATGTCCAGTCGAACCACTTCAAGACAGCGGCTCCCCTGTCATTTGCCAAGGACCAAGTCATGATCGATCCCCTGTTCTCGCCTCGATCCGGATCCCGTCGCGCGCTGCTCGTCAGCGCTGTCGCGGCGGGTCTGGTGCTGGGACCCGTATCGTCTGCCGTCGCATCGGCGAGGCCGGCGGCCGTCGTCGCCCAGAGCGCGGCGCCCGAGAACACGCCGGTCCAGAACGCCGTCACGACAGGCGCGCCAGCGCCCCTCTATCCGAACATGAGGCCCACGACCGCGGAAATCGCTTTCGGCGCGCCCGGCGATGCGCAGATTCGAAACGTCACGGTCCCGACCTTGACGCCGTACCTGCCCGCGCCCGGAACAGCGACCGGCGCGGCCGTCATCGTCGCCCCGGGCGGCGGATTCATGCTGTTGGCCATCGAGAACGAAGGGGAGGCCGTCGCGCGCGCCCTGGCCGCGCGCGGCGTCACCGCCTTCGTGTTGAAGTACCGCACAGACGTGATGTCGGAGGATCGCGCCGCGTTCGCCGCCGAGGCGGTCGCCCGTATCACGGCCTATGTCCGAGCCAAGAAGGTCGATAGCCGCCAGACCCCGTTCCAGTCGCCCTTCAAGGGCCAGGCCTTCGCCGAGGCGGACCAGGCTCAAGCCCTGAAGCTCGTGCGCGAGCGAGCGAACGAGTGGGGCGTGGACCCGAAGCGCGTCGGCATCCTCGGCTTCTCGGCGGGAGCGATCGCCATCACGGATCTCGTCAGCGGTTCGACGGGGGCCCGCCCCGACTTCGTGGGTCTCGTCTACGGCAACTACGACCGCCCGATCCCGACGGGCGCCCCGCCTGCCTTCATCGCCATGGCCGCCGACGATCCCTTGCAGGGCGTTCGCCCGGCCCAGGACACCTACGCGGCCTGGACGGCCGCCGGAGCCCCCGCCGAGCTCCATCTCTATGAGCGCGGGGGGCATGGCTTCGGTATGCGTCAGCAAGGCGCGTCCAGCGACGGCTGGTTCGACGCCTTTATCCGCTGGATGGGCTCTCGCGGTCTGTTGGCCGAACGCACGACCTCCGACTAGCGCACGATCCCCCTAGTCCTCGCGCGATTGCTGGCGCAGCAGAAAGCGTTGGACCTTTCCACTGGGGGTCTTGGGCAGGTCCTGAACGAACGCGATCTCGCGCGGATAGGCGTGGGCGGACAAGCGGGTTTTGACAAGGCTGCGGAGCGTTTCGGCCAGCGCATCGCTGGCGGTCCGGCCGGGCTTCAGGACGATGAAGGCCTTGACGATCTCGGTTCGCTGCGGATCGGGAACGCCGATGACCGCGCAGTCCAGAACGTCCGGATGCTCCGCCAGGGCGCTTTCGACATCGAAGGGGCCGATGCGATATCCGGAGGAGGTGATCACGTCGTCGGACCGGCCGACGAATGTGACGCGGCCTTCTGCGTCCATCTCGACGGTGTCGCCGGTCCGGTAGAAGCCGTTTGAGATCGCTTCTGTCGGGTGATTCCAATAGCCAGGGAAAAACATCAGGGGAGACGCGGCCACGTCCACGGCCAAGTCGCCCGGTGTGTCCGCCGGAGCCGGATTCCCCGTCTCGTCCAGGACCACGACCCGGTAGCCCGGCATGGCGAAACCGGCCGAGCCGGGCCGAACCGGGTGGGCGAGCCCATGATGATTGTTGACCACCATCCCGGTCTCGGTCTGGCCGTAGTGGTCGAAGATGGGGACGTCGAGATGGCGGCCGAACCACTCGATCACGGCGGGCGTCAAAGGCTCGCCCGCGCTGGAGACGACCCTGAGCTGGCCCCGGATGGCAGCGGCGGCGTCTTCGGCCGTCATCATGAGACGGAAGGCCGTAGGAGAACCGGCCAGGTTGGTGACGCCGGTGCGGCGGATGAAGTCATAGGCGCGTTCGGCCGTGAAAGGACCGTCAAGGAAGCGGGTGGCGCATCCGAGAAGCAGGGGTCCCGCGACGGCATAATAGAGTCCATAGGCCCAGCCGGGATCGGCGATGTTCCAGAACCGGTCGTCAGGACGAAGATCGACGGCCTCGCGCATATAGACGTCGAAGGCGGCCAGGGCTCTCAAGGGCACCATCACGGCTTTCGGCAAGCCTGTGGTGCCCGAGGTCGCCATCATCATCAGGCCGTCAGAGCCCCGGCGCAGGACTGGATCGAAAGCATCGGGCTGTCGGGCAAGAGCCTCCTTAAAGTCGAGGTCGCCGTCGGCCGTTTCGGCTTCAGAGCCTCCATTGACAACCACGACAGTCGCGCCTTGGGGCAGGGTCTCGACCTTGGCCCGATTTGTCAGGTCGGTGACCACGACCCGCGCCTGTGACAGATCAAGCCGGTGGGTGATGGCCTTGGGCCCAAAGGCTGTGAACAGCGGTTGATAGACAGCACCGGCGCGCCAGGTTCCCAGAATGGTGACGAGCAGTTCCGGCGCGCGCGGCAACAGTCCGGCCACGACGTCTCCGGGCTTCACCCCGAGATCGACGAGCAGATTGGCGAACCGGGCGGCCGACGCGCGCAGCTCCGCGAACGTCATTGCGCCGCTGGCCCCTTCGGCGTTCTCCCAATGCAGGGCCGGCGCCGCTTGCGGATGCCTGTCGCAGCATTCGACACAGGCGTTGACGCCCTGCTCCAGATCGCCGGCGAAGCGCTGGGCGACCGCCGTGAGTTCGAAGGTCGCGTGAGCGTGACGATAATCAGTCATTGGGTCTCCATTCAGGGGCTTGTTCGAACGCCCGGCGCTTGTCGCCGGCGTTCGAAGGCTGCGCCCGGGACGCCCCGGCGTTCACCCGTGGGCCATGCCGGGCAGCGGATCATGGGCGGGAGGCGCGGATGGGCCCTTTTTCCGAACGCAGGATCTGGACCGGTCCAAGCAGACCGGACGGTCGCAGCGGCGCGGCGGCGTCGTACGTCGGCGCAGTGGTGAAGGCGATTTTTTCGGCCCCGGCCTGGGCGTCGCCGATGAGTCGATTGACCCACAGATTGGCGACCCGGATTTCCAGGCTGTTTTCGCCCGCCCGCACCGCGTCCGACAGCGGGACTCGATAGGGCGGCTTCCAGACGACGCCCAGGTCGCGGCCATTGACGAGGACCTGGGCGACGTCCCCGATGGCGCCAAGGTCGAGACTGAGCGGGGAGGGCGCATCCGTCAGGTTGAATGTCGTCCTGTAGGTGGCGGTCCCGGAAAAATACCGGACGCCTGCGTCCTTCGAGGTCGAGAGGTCGGACAGCCTCTCCATGGCGAGACGATCCGGCGCGCCGCGCCCGGCCTGGAACTGGGCCTCCCACGGCCCCGCGATCGTGAGCAGCGGGGTTGTGACGGGCGCTGGGGCCGCGTCCAGGCGCCTTCGGCTGTCGCGTTCCGCAAAGACGACGAAGACGGCGTCGTCGGCCGCAAGATCGAGCCGTACGACGGTGTGTGCGCCGTCGCGTCGGAAAGGGAGCGGCTGGATTTCGCCCGTGTCCGCTCGCCAGAGGCTGGGACGCCGTCCGGTGACACGGAACCGCGCCTCGACGGATGCGGGTTCAGCGCGCCGATGGGACAGGAAATAGAGGTCGCCGTCTTCCAGGGTGCGGTGCTGATGCAGGATGGCGCCGGGCTCCGCGTCGCAGTCGAAATCCGGTGCGATGCGAAGGGCCGCCAATGCGCCTTCGATGGAGCGGCTGCGAACGACCTTGCCTCGGCCGACCGACGTCACCTCCGGATGCGCCCACAGACGGCGGGCGATGGCCTGATACCGGCCGGCGTCGTCTGCGAGGCTGGGAGAGCCTTCGGGCGGCGGCCCGATAATCACTGCGCCGGCGTCAACGAGGGTCTCCAGCGCCTCAAGCGTCGGCAAGGTCATGCTTCGTGCGCCTTCGCCGAGATAGAGGGCGCGATAGTCCGCGCCCGCGGGCGTGAAGAGTCGTCCTCGAACCACACGGAGTTCGCGGACGATCTCGCCATTGACGAAATCGAACCCGTACCGATCGGGCGCATCGGCGACGGGGCCGTCGCCGAACCGGATGACCAGAGGCGTGTCCTCCCCATGGAAATAGGCGACGTCCGACACAGGCCGTCCCTGCTGGAGCAGGAAGCTGCTGCGCGCCAGATAATCCATCCAGGGCCTGGCCATTTCGGCCCAGGTCTCATGACGGTTGAAATGCTGCCCCACGATCATGAGCGTCAGCCCCGGGGCCCGCTCCAGCGGCTGGTGAACAGAGGTGTGGATCACCGGACGGTTGACGCCCATCGCGAAAGCCAGGTCCATCACCGGCTTCAGGTCCGCCGGCGCGAAGGCCCAGGGGGCGAGCACCGAGGTGAGCGACTCGGCGGCGACCAGGGTCTTGCCATAGACCCGGGCGACCGAGGCGGCGCCCTTGAGATCAGCGAGGAAGTTGGGCTGCGGGCCGCGTTCGCGGTTGTAGACCCACAGGGCGCCCATCGGAATATCCGCGTGGCGACGCATCGCCAGATCGTCCCCCAGCGAGGGACGGCCGTTCTCCAGCGCTTCGCCGTACAGCTTCAGGCCCTTCTCATGGGCGAACCTTGAGACCTCGGCGTAGTGCTGCTCGACGAGCAGGTCGGCGATGGTGCGGCGGTAGTCGTACAGGAAGGCGTCGCTATCGGCGCGTGATCCCACGACGACCCCGGCTGCGGTCAGCATCCAGGGGCGAGGATCATATCCCCTGAGCCGACGGAAGTGGCTGGCGAACTCCGGCGTCCAGTTGGAGGCGCCGGTCTCGATGCTGTCGGTCACCAGCGTCGCCAGGCTGCGGCCGATCGCTTCCGGTCCCAGGGCGTCGGCGTAGAGGGCGACATAGTGCTCCAGATGGCGTCGCACGGCGGCGGCGTCGAGCTTGTCGGCCTCAAGACCCACGCCTTCCGCCGGCGCGGGGTTGTTGATCGCCCCGGTGAGCGACCAGCCGAACCGGATGATGCGCCACTGTCCGGGCGGCGCCGTCCAGTCGAGCCGCCCCTCGGCGTCCAGACGATCGCTGAGGTCGAGGATCGAGGCGATCGGGACGCCGGACGGCGCGTCGTCCCCCGAGGGCGATCCCAGGGCCCCATAATCCCGGGCGAGCGCATAGCCGGCCTTCGCCTCGAACTGGTGGACGCGCGCTTCCGGCGAAAGGGTGAGCTGTCTGAGCTTGATTTCCGGCTTGGGCGCGCCCCGCCCGGCGATGAGGAAGGCCCCGGCCGCGCCGGGCGCGCGGAAATGGTGGGAAGGGCGGCGGTCGCGGATCGGCGGGAAGAGCACGCGGAAATGCGCGGCGGTCACCGGCGCGAAGCTGACCGTGGAGGGGGTGAGGGACAGGACGATGTCGACGATGTCCGTCCAGACCTGGCCGTCTTCGCTCGACTGGAGTTTGGGCGTCACCCAGGAGGGCTCGTAGAGAGTGGCGGCGTCCTCGACGAAGACGGTCGCCGAGCGGACCGTCCGGGGCGTTTTGTACGCGATTAGAACGCCGTTGGGCTGATCGTCCACCAAGGTGGGAAAGACAGCACCGGCGTGGAGGTCGGCGTCCGACAGAAGGGCCGGGTCGATCGGGGTTCCGTTCATAGTCCGGACCGAGGGCGCGTCGGGGGCGGGGGAGGGGGCGTTCGCCGGACAGGCGAGGACCATGACGTCCCGATAGAGTTCCGCGTGGGTCGCCGGGCCGGCGACGCCGTCGTGACGCGCTTGCCGCGTCTGGTAGGGGCCCGTGACCTTGGGCGGCGCCGCGAGCTGAGGCCTGACGGTCCCCCCGTCGACGAAGGTTTCGCTCCAGGCGAGCTTCTTCATGGCGTCGTCAGGCGTGACCCAGGGGCCGCCTGTTTCGCTCCAGCCGGGAGACGAGGCGACGCCGAATTCGAGGCCCAGACGCTGCGACTCGCTGACAGCGTGGTGAAGACTCGTCTTCCACGCTTCGCTCATGAAGGCCTGGGGCTGATCGACGACCTTGGGAACGCCGAGGGACACGTCGAACGCCTGCAGACCCCCGACGCCGATCCGGGCCATCCATTCCAGATCTCGTGTGACGCCGACATCGGTGACGTTGCCGTTCATCCGATGCCACCAGACCCTCGGACGGGCCGCTGGCGGAGGGCTTCGAAATCCCTCCACCAGGCCGGCGACGGGGACAGGCGTCCGTCGTTCGTTCAGGACGGGGCTCGCCAGAACCGATGTCGAGGACATCAGCCATAAGGCGCTGGAGGTGATGGACCGTCGCGTGACCTGAATCATATCCGTGCTCTGCGTCGAGGCGCGAGCGAAACCCGCACGATAGGGCGGCGGCCGCGAAGCGGTCGCCGCCAGCCGGTTCAGTGAGCCGGGAGGGCCTTGATGTCGGTCGCGGCGGCCGCGATCTTCTCCTCGGTGATGAGGCCTCCCGACAGAGGAGCGAGCTGGCCCAGAGTCATGCCCTTGAACTGCTCGAACGCCGGGTGAGCCAGCACCTCCGCGAAATGCTTCTCCATGATCGGCTTGGTCTCGGGATTGGCCACCAGGGTTTCAATCGGCGAGTCGACCGTCGGACGCGCCGTTGTCGCCGCCGGTGCGGGAGCGGCGGGGGCGGGAGCAGTCTGGGCCAGGGCGGCGCCGGCGACGAGGCTCAGGGCGATGGCAGGGGTCAGAATCTTGGTGAACACGAGGCGTCCTCTGGAGTTGAAACGGGAGAGAAAAGGAATGTGACAACGTTTGCAGTAAAGGGCAAGCAAGGCCCCGCGTCAGGCCGTGATGGCGGTCCTGATCGTTTTGGACAGGTCCGCCTTGGCGTTTCGGGAGCCCTGCTGGACCATCAGGCAGGCGGAGATTTCCAGGGCCGGATCCGCCCAGGTCTCGGTGCCATAGGCGCCGCCCCAGCCGAACGCCCCTTTGGAGCGGCCATCGGCCTTGGACTCGTCCTGCACGACGCTGACCGACAGTCCAAATCCCATCCCGGCGGTGATTGGAGGGATCCATTCGGCGAACTTTTGACCGACCTGGTTGGTCGACATCACGGCGACCGTTTCGGCTTTCAGCAGCCGGCGACCATTCCAGGCCCCGCCCTGGGTCAGCATCATCTCGAATTTCAGAAAGTCGAGCGCGGTGCTGAAAAGTCCGCCCGCCCCGCTCAGATAGGTCCGGTGCTCTTCCGGGCCGAGTATGGACGGTTCCTCGACCCAACCGTCGTTCTTTCGGGCGTAGAGTTTCAACAGTCGATGACGCTTCTCGTCGGGAATGTTGAAAGCGGTGTCGCGCATGTCTAGAGGCTCGAACACCCGTTCCCGCAGGAAGACATCGGCTGTCTGACCGGAGACGATCTCGACGATCCGCAGCAGGATGTCGAACCCGGCCAAGGGCGAATAGCGCCATCGTGCGCCCGGCTGGAAGTCGAGAGCCGCGCCGCCGAGGCGCGGCGCATAGGAGGCCAGGGTGTCGCCGGGCCGGCGCTCGATCGGGGTGACGATCTGTCCGGGACCCGGGGCGAGGAAGTCGCCGTAACTCATCAGACCGGAGGTGTGGGTGAGAAGATCGCGGATTCTTATCGGCCGCGCCGCCGGGACGAAGGTCGCCTGCGCCGGGTCGGCCGATCCGGCAGGGAGGCTGACGACCCGCGTATCGACAAACTCCGGAATGAAGCGGCTGACCTCGTCGTCGAGCGACAGCCGGCCTTCCTCGAGCATCATCAGAACCGCCACAGCCGTGACCGGCTTGGTGGAGGACATCATGCGGAAGATGTCGTCCTCGCGCATGGCCGCCTGGGTCTGGACGTCGCGAACGCCCTGGGCTTCCAGCCAGATGAGGCGACCGCGGCGGGCGACCGCCGTGACCGCCCCTGTGATTTCGTTAGCGTCGATATGGCGCTGGAGGGCTGTCCTGATGTCGTTCAGCGCCGCCGAGGACATGCCGACAGCCTCCGGGGGGGATCTGCGCAGGACGGCCTCGGACGTGCGGGGTGATCCCATCGGCGCCAGAGGCGCGCAGGCGGCGGCGGCGAGGCCTGCGCCCATCGAGAGCACTGTGCGCCGAGGCATGGCGAGTCGACTATCCATCCGTCTTCATCCCTAAAGCAAAGCTATCATAGGCGCGGCGGGCCGCGCCTCGAGCTGTGTCGGCGGAGGTCATCCCAAGGAAACTGCGGGGTGTCGAATGAAATCGTTGTCATGATCGGTCTGTCGCCGTTATTGCGCGAGGCTCGCTGAGCCGAAACCGTGGAGGAAGTGATGCTGAAGATTGAGCTGGACGACGGCCTGCTCTGGATCCGTCTGAACCGACCCGACCAGCTCAACGCCTTCGACGAGGCGATGGGCGACGACCTCGAGGCGGCCTTCCGGGCGGCCGACTCGGACGATGAGGTGCGAGCGGTGCTCGTCACGGGGGAGGGGCGAGCCTTCTGCGCCGGCGCGGATCTGACGCGCCCCGGCAACGTCTTCGCCCTGGACGAAACCGCCCGGCCGGACCTGGCCTTGCTCCAGACGAAGTTCGAGGACCCCTATGTCGTCGGCTCGATACGCGACAAGGGCGGGCGCGTCGCGCTCGCGATCGACGAATGTCGCAAACCGGTCGTCGCCGCCATCAACGGCGTTGCGGTCGGCGTCGGCGCCACCATGATCCTGGCCATGGATTTCAGGCTCGCCTCCACAGAGGCCCGCTTCGGCTACGTCTTCTCCAGGCTGGGAGTCGTTCCCGAGGCGTGCTCGACGTGGTTTCTCCCCCGCATCGTGGGGCATCAGAGGGCGCTGGAGTGGTGCCTGACCGGAGAGGTCTTCGGTGCGGATGCGGCGTTGCAGGCAGGACTGGTGCGGTCGGTCCACGCGCCTGACGAACTCTTGGCCGCGGCAGAGGCCTTCGCTCGGAGCCTGTTCGCCGGAAGGTCCCCGGCGGCCGTCGCCTTGACCCGCCAGATGCTGCGGCGCAACGCCGATGGCGGCGGTCCACGCGAGGCGCATCTGATCGAATCCCTCGCCATGTTCGAAATGAGCCTGACAGACGGTCGCGAGGGCGTGGCCGCCTTCCTTGAGAAACGCACGCCCAGGTTCAGTCACAAGGCGTCGGACATCCCGGCGTCCTTGGGCGGGCTGTTTCAGCCGACACGTCTCCCGACGGGCTGAAAGGCCTGCGTCAACAGGGGCGTGGTCAGCCTGGACCCCGGCCGCCCCGGCCTGCGGCGCTCGCTCGCACAAAGGGAGTTGCAGACAACGTTTTCTATACTAGTCTTTCCTTGCTGCGGAGACAGCGAGGGCGCCTCATGGCGCACCTCCGTCAAACATTCGTCGACGAGGATCGGCATCCAGGAGAGACATCCATGAGACGATCCGCACTGAGCCGGTCGCAGCTCTGCTGTGGCGCCGCCGTCATCGCAGTTTTCGCCACGACCGCCGCTCGCGCGCAAACGGCCGCGGCGCGGATGCATGTGGATGTCCTGCTGGCCTGACCTGGAGCGGGCGGCGGACGTCTGAACACGTCCTGGCGCCGCCACTACCGGCTGGCTTCGGCTCAAGACCAACCCCCTGCAACAGGGCCTTCACAGTGCGGAGAGACAATCGATGAAGCTTCACCTGAGGTCCGGCGTCGCCCTGTCGCTCGCCGCCGTTGGCCAGCTGGCCGTCACCGGCTGCGCGCCGCTCGGCCGCGGGCCTGCGCCCACCATCCTCTCGCCAACGGCGATCGGGAGGCTGTCCGCTGCGTCGGCGCCGATCTCAGGGGATCCGGAACGCTGCGCGAACCTGTCCGGGAAAACGATCGGCGGCGCTACGGTCACCTCTGCCGCCTACATGGAGACAGGTCAGCCCATAAAGCCGTTCAACGTGCCGAGCCGGGCGACGTTCTGCCAGGTTTTGCTCACGATCGAACCCGTGGCGGGATCGTCGATCAAGATGGTGGTGTGGCTGCCCACCACTTGGAACGGGAAAATGATGGCCGAGGGCGGCGGAGGCTTCGACGGCGGCCTGCACGGCGCGATTCTCTCACTCAGCGGGCCCGCCGCCAAGGGCTATGCGGCGATCGCGACCAACGCCGGCCATGACGCCAGCGGTCGCGCAGACTGGGCGGCAGGTCAACCGGAGCGGATCGTCGACTGGGGCTATCGCGCCAATCATCTCGCTTCTGTGGTCGGCAGGGCCGTTTCGCAGGAATATTACGCCGCGCCGGTCGTCAACGCTTTCTTCCATGGGTGCTCTACCGGTGGGCGTGACGCGTTGATGATGGCGCAGCGCTATCCCGACGACTACGACGCCATCGTGGTCGGCGCTCCCGCCACGCACTACACCTCGATCATGGCGGGGTTTGCTTCCTACACGCAAACGGTCGGCGGCGCGCCGGACCTCGGCGCCAAATTCTCCGCGATCCGGGAGCGTGTCCTCGCGCGCTGCGACGAGGGCGACGGCGTCAAGGACGGGCTCGTCTCGCGTCCCGCCGAGTGCCGCTTCGACCCCGCCGAAATGGCTTGCGATGGCCAGGTCAGCGCCGAATGCCTCACGGCGGACGAGGTCGCCGCGGTCCGCACGCTTTACCGCGGCGTCTACGCCCCGGATGGCCGCCGGGTCATGGCGGGACTGACGCCTGGAGGCGAATACGAGTGGAAGGCCTGGGTGACAGCGAAGACCGCCCTGTCGGCCGGCATGGCCGCCGATTTCTATCGCAATTTCGTCTACGAGGACAAAGACTGGCCGCTTGACGGCTTCCAGATCCCTCGCGACTACACGGCAGGACAAACCCGGGTCGGCGCGGTGATCGATGCAGACGAGACGGACCTGAGGCCGTTCCTGTCGAAGGGGGGTAAGCTCCTCTTCTATCAAGGATGGGACGACGCGGCGATCCCGCCGGGCGAAACGATCGACTATTTCGGACGGGCCCAGGCGGCCTCCGGTCCGGCGGCGAGAAATGGCATGCGGCTGTTCATGCTGCCCGGCGTGGCCCACTGCAACGGCGGCAAGGGCCCGGACTCGGTCGACTACCTGGGGGCCATCGACGCCTGGCATTCCACAAACGTCGCCCCCGAACGGCTCGTCGCGTCCAAGTTCGACAACCCGGTCGCCCGTTTCACCGGTCAGCCCGCCAATGTCATTCGGACCCGACCCCTCTGCGCCTGGCCGCGCAATGCCGAGTATAAAGGCTCCGGGTCTACGGACGAGGAAGAGAACTTCGTCTGCCGCTGATCCACCTTTCATAATGTGGTTTCGACAGGGAGGCGGCGTTCACTCGAACGCCGCCGCTCGCCGTTTCGGTTGACGGCTCTGGCGGCAGCCCCGGCGGAGCTCGTTTTGAACAGTGGCCATGCCGATCATGAGGGGGCGATTTCGGCGAAGCCGCTGTTTCTCGGTCGTCGAGCGCTACGGGACTTGGGCGGAGGCGCAGATGTCCCTGTCGAGGCCTTTGAGCGACGATGTTCCCGTCAGGGTCATGGCGACGCGCATTTCCTTCTCGAACAGGTCGAGCAGGTTTTCCACGCCTGCCTGTCCGCCCGCCGCCAGGGCATAGACGAAGGCGCGGCCCAGCATCACCGCATCCGCGCCCAGGGCGATGGCGCGGACCACGTCCAGGCCGTTGCGAATACCGGAGTCGACCAGGATCTTCAGATCGCCCTTCACCGCCTCGGCGATAGCAGGCAAGGCGCGAGCCGAAGACATCACCCCGTCCAGCTGACGCCCGCCGTGGTTCGACACCACGATCCCGTCGGCGCCGAAGCTGACGGCGTCACGGGCGTCCTGGGCGTCCAGGATGCCCTTGATGATCATCGGGCCGTCCCAGAAATCGCGGATCCATTGCAGATCCTTCCACGAAATCGACGGGTCGAAGTTGGCGCCCAGCCAGCCGATGTAGTCGGCCAGGCCCGTCGGCTTGCCCAGATAGGCCGAGACATTGCCCAGATCATGCGGCGCGCCCCGCACACCCACGTCCCAGGCCCAGGCCGGATGGGTCATGGCCTGGACCATGCGGCGGATCTCGGCATTGGGACCGCTCATGCCGGAATGGGCGTCGCGATAGCGGGCGCCGGGCGTGGGCATGTCGACGGTGAAGACCAGGGTCTTCACCCCCGCCGCCTTGGCCCGCTCCAGCGCATTCCTCATGAAGCCCCGGTCGCGCAAGACATAGAGCTGGAACCACATGGGCCGGTCGATGGCCGGCGCCACCTCCTCGATCGGACAGACCGAAACGGTGGACAGGGTGAAGGGCAGGCCGCGCGAGGCCGCCGCCTTCGCCGCCTGGACCTCGCCGCGCCGGGCGTACATGCCGGTCAGGCCGACGGGCGCCAGGATGACTGGCAGGCTCAGGGTCTCGTCGAACAGCCGCGTCGTCAGGTCTATCTCGCCGACGCCGCCCAGCACCCGCTGGCGCAGGCCGATGGCCTGCCAGTCCTCGACGTTGCGGCGCAGGGTCTGCTCGGCATAGGCGCCGCCGTCGATGTAGTGGAACAGGAAGGGCGGCAACCTGCGCCGCGCGGCCTCGCGGTAATCGCCTGGCGATGAGATGATCATGCGCCGGTCCTACTGAAAGTTGGCGAAGGCGCCGCCGTCGACCAGCAGCGCCGCGCCGGACATATAGCCGGCCATGTCCGAGGCCAGGAAGGCGACGACGGAGGCGATGTCTTCCGGCCTGCCCAGACGGCCCAACGGGATACGGCCTTCCATGTATTGGCGCTTGGCCGGATCGGCCAGATCGTCCTTGTTGATGTCGGTGGCGATGGTGCCCGGCAGAACCGAGTTGCAGCGGACGCCATGCCGGCCCAGCGCCACGGCGCAGGACTGCATCAGGCTGTGCACCCCCGCCTTGGTCGGGGTGTAGTGGGTCTGCATCTCGCCGCCGACCAGGGCCGAGATCGAACTGATGGCGACGATGGCGCCGCCTCTTCCTTGAGCATCTGGGCCCTGCCTGACCATCTGGTTGGCCGCCGCCTGGGTCATGAAGTAGGCGCCGTGCAGGTTGACCTCCATCGTCCGACGCAGGGTCTCGACCGGCATGTCGAGGAAGGCGTGGAAGGGGCAGACGCCGGCGTTGGAGACGAAGGCGTCCACGCGCCCGAAGGCCTCGACGGCCGCGTGGACGAAGGCGGTCGCACTTTCCGGCAGGGCCACGTCGGCGTCGACCACAATGGCCTTGCGGCCCAGCGCTTCGATCTCGGCCACGACCTCAGCGGCGACAGCGTCGTCGCGGAAGGTGTTGATGGCGACGTTCGCGCCCTGGCGTGCGGCCTCGATCGCCGTCGCCCGTCCGATACCCCGCGATGCGCCGGTGATCAGGACGACCTTGTTTTCAAGCAGCATCTTCTGTTCGGTCCTCGATTGATGTCGGGTTCAAAGCTTGTCCCAAGGCGCGGCTGATCCTTGCGGCGCCGCTCCGAGGGCGTTCCACCGGGGCGGCGGCGGACACGCAGGCCGCCGTGATGACGCGCCCGTCCCGCCGCGTCGCGTACGGGCGGCGCCGCCCTGCGCAAGCGATGACAGGCCGGTCGCGATCGTATCCGGCAAGTCCAGGCCTCGGCACGGCCGTCTGACGGCCCGCAGACAGACCTGCGCGCGGTGAGGTGTATCGGCCGCGATCGGGCGATCTTGTCGCCCGGGGGCCGGGGAGGGGCGCTGGATTGGCGGTTTGCATCCTTGGTCGTCGTTTCGCGGTCGCATTCCTGTCTCATGACGACATCGCCCGCGCTTGACAACGTTTTCTGTGACCGGCTAGGCGTGTGGCGAAGGCCGCGATCCGCTGGGTCCTAAGCGGAAGCGCATCGAACGCGACACGCAAATCCGGGTGTCAGCGACGGCCGTCGAGGCGGGGAGATTAAGACAGATGGGGCAACTCCCTAGGATCAAGCACGTCCGCGCCTTCGTCGTGAAGAACGACGGTACGGGCGGCGGCGCCGACTATCACGACCAGGGCGATGGCCACTGGATCGACGACCACATCGCCACGCCGATGGCCAAGTACCCCGAGTACCGCCAGAGCCGCCGCAGCTTCGGCATCAATGTGCTGGGGACCCTGGTGGTCGAGATCGAGGCCGACAACGGCGTGGTCGGCTTCGCGGTGACGACCGGCGGCGAACCCGCCGCCTATATCGTCGAGAAACATCTGGCCCGCTTCCTGGAAGGGCGCGATCCGTCCGAGGTCGAGAAGATCTGGGACCAGATGTATTTCTCGACCCAGTATTACGGCCGCAAGGGTCTGGTGGTGAACGCCATCTCCGGGGTCGACCTGGCGCTGTGGGATCTGCTGGGCCGCCTGCGTCAGGAGCCGGTCTTCGCCATGCTCGGCGGACCGGTGCGCGACGAGCTGACCTTCTACGCCACCGGCGCACGGCCGGATAAGGCGAAGGAGCTGGGCTTCATCGGCGGCAAGATGCCCCTGCACCACGGCCCGGCCGAAGGTGAAGAAGGCCTACGCAAGAACCTGGCCGAGCTTGAGGCCATGCGGAACGCCTGCGGCGACGACTTCTGGCTGATGTTCGACTGCTGGATGGCGCTGGACCTGAACTACGCCACCCGCCTCGCCCACGAAGCCCACAAGCTGGGCCTCAAGTGGATCGAGGAGGCCCTCAGCCCCGACGACTACTGGGGCTACCAGGCGCTGAAGAAGAACGCGCCCAAGGGGATGCTGGTCACCACCGGCGAGCACGAGGCCACCCGCTGGGGCTTCCGCATGCTGCTGGAAATGGAATGCTGCGACATCATCCAGCCCGACGTGGGCTGGTGCGGCGGCGTGACCGAACTGATCAAGATCTCCGCCCTGGCCGACGCCAAGGGCGTGCTGATGATCCCGCACGGCTCGTCTGTCTATTCCTACCACTTCGTCGTGACGCGCCATAACAGCCCGTTCGCGGAGTTCCTGATGATGGCCCCCGGCGCCGACGAGGTGGCGCCCATGTTCCATCCACAACTGATCGGCGAGCCCGTGCCTGTGAACGGCCGGCTCAAGGTTCCCGACAGCCCCGGCTTCGGCGTCGAGCTGAACCGCGACATCGCCCTGCACCGACCTTACGCGCGCTAGGCGCCTCAACTTCTCCAGAGAGACCTGCCTCGATGAAACTGCTCCGATATGGCCCCAAGGGTCAGGAAAAGCCCGGTCTGCTCGACGCGGGCGGACAAATTCGCGACCTCTCGGGCATCGTCCCGGACCTCACTCCTGCGATCCTGAGCCAGGAGAACCTGGCGCGCCTGGCCGCGATCGATCCTGCGACCCTTCCGGTCGTGGATGGGGATCCGCGGCTGGGCGTGCCTCTTTTTGGCTCAAGGAAATTCATCGCCATCGGCCTGAACTTCGCCGACCACGCCGCCGAGTCCAACCTGCCGATTCCCGAAGAGCCCGTCGTCTTCACCAAGGCCATCTCCTGCCTGAACGGGCCGAACGACGACGTCGTCATTCCGCGCGGATCGCTGAAGACAGACTGGGAAGTCGAACTCGGCGTCGTTATCGGCAAGACCGCCTCCTATGTGACGAAGGACGAGGCGCTCGATCACGTCGCCGGCTACGTTCTGATCAACGACGTGTCCGAGCGCGCCTATCAGACCGAGCGTGGCGGGACCTGGGACAAGGGCAAGGGCTGCGACACCTTCGGCCCCGTGGGCCCCTGGCTGGTCACCTCCGATGAAGTGGGCGACGTCCAGAACCTGGACATGTGGCTCGACGTCAACGGCCAGCGCGTCCAGACCGGCAACACCCGGACCATGATCTTCGGCGTGGCCGAAATCGTCTCCTACCTGTCGGAGTTCATGACGCTGGAGCCGGGCGACCTGATCACCACAGGCACGCCGCCGGGCGTGGGTCTCGGTCAGAAACCGGAGCCCTGGTACCTCAAGGCGGGCGACACCGTCCGCCTTGGCATCGAAAAACTGGGTGAGCAGGGCCAGACCTTCGTGGCCTGGACGCGGAAGGATGCGGCATGAGCGTTTATCCTGGACGTTTCGCGGGTCGCACGGCTGTCCTGACCGGCGGGGCCTCGGGTCTGGCCAAGGCATCGGCCATTCGTATCATGGCCGAAGGCGGCCGGGTCTCCCTATGGGATATGAACCCGGAAACCCTGCAGGCGGCGGCCGAGGAAATCGGAGCCGCCCACTTCGTAGCGCTGGACGTGTCGGACCCGGAGGCTGTCGTCTCGGCCGCGCGGGCCGCGAACGAGGCCTTGGGCAAGATCGACATCCTGGTCGCCTCGGCCGGCATCACCGGCGCGACCGTGCCGGTGCACGAGTTCCCGATCGACAGCTGGAAGCGCGTCGTCGACATCAACCTGAACGGGGTCTTCTACTGCAGTCGGGCCGTGGTGCCTTACATGCTCGCCCAGGGTTATGGCCGCATCGTCAACGTGGCCTCGGTCGCGGGCAAGGAGGGCAATCCCAACGCCTCGGCCTATTCGGCGTCCAAGGCCGGCGTGATCGGCTTCACCAAGTCGCTGGGCAAGGAACTGGCCGGCAAGGGCGTCATCGCCAACAGCCTGACCCCGGCCGTCTTCGAAAGCCCGATTCTGGCCCAGATGCCTCAAAGTCAGGTCGACTTCATGAAGTCGAAGATCCCCATGGGGCGGCTGGGCGTCGTCGACGAAAGCGCCGCCATGGTCTGTTTCATGGCTTCGGAAGAGTGCAGCTTCACCACCGCCTCGACGTTCGATACGTCCGGCGGACGCACCACCTACTAGGGTCACGACAGGTGGGCGGGGACCTTCGCATCGTCGATCCGCACGTCCACCTGTGGGACCTGTCGCGCGCCCGCTACGGCTGGCTGCAGGACCATCCCCTGCCGAACAATCCGGCAGGGGACATGTCCCCGATCGCGCACCGCGACTACCTGCTGAAAGACTATCTGGCCGACACGACGAACTGGCGCGTGGACAAGATCGTCCACGTCGAGGCCGGACAGCCGATCGGCCAACAGTTGGCCGAGACCGACTGGTTGCAGGCCATGGCCGATAGCGGCGCCCAGCCTCATGCGGGTCAGCCCCAGGGCATCGTCGCCGGTGTTGACCTGCAGGATCCTGATCTCGACGCCCACCTGGAGGCGCACGCCGCCCGTCCGAACGTGCGCGGCGTGCGCCAGATCGTCTGCTGGCATGAGGATCCGCTCAAGACCTACACCGACCGCGACCGACTGCGTGATCCGGCCTGGGTGGCGGGGCTGGGCAAGCTGGCCCGGCGCCGCCTGTCGTTCGACCTGCAGCTCTATCCTTCGCAGATGGCGACGGCGGCGATTGTGGCTTCGCGCCTTCCCGACGTGCCGATGATCGTCAACCACGCCGGCCTGCCGACCGACCGGGACGAAGCGGGGATGGCGCGCTGGCGCACCGGCCTGCGCCTGCTTGCGGCCCAGCCCCAGGTCTCGATCAAGATTTCCGGCCTCGGCATCACCGACCGCGCCTGGACGCCGGATAGCCTTCGCCCGATCGTGCTGGAGTGCATCGACGCGTTCGGGATCGACCGCGCCATGTTCGCCTCCGACTTCCCGGTCGAGCGTGTGCACGGAACCTTCGACGCCTTCTACTCCGCCTTCGACGCGATCACCGCCGACTTCTCGGCCGATGAGCGCGACCGTCTGTTCGCCGCCAACGCCGAGGCGATCTACCGCATCTGACCCCATCATTCGCCGAGCCCGCATCAAGACGGCGCCGGCCTCGAGGAAGCCCAAGAGGACGCCATGAGTATCGAAACCGACGCCGCCCACACGCCCGGAGGCCTCGCCATGCCCGCAGGAAACCTGCGCGGCCCTCTGGCCTTCGCCATCGGCTGCTTCCTGATCTGGGGTCTGGCCTATGGTCTGCTGGACGTGCTGAACAAGCATTTCCAGGAGACCCTGAGCATCAGCCAGGCCGACAGCTCCTGGCTGCAGATCGCCTATTTCGGCGCCTATCTGCTGCTCAGCCTGCCCGCCGGCATGTTGCTGAATGCGCGCGGCTACAAGTTCGGCATCGTCTCGGGCCTGGCCCTGACGGCGTTCGGCGCCCTGTTGTTCATTCCGGCGGCTGACGCCGGCAGCTTCCTGCCCTTCGTCGGCTCCATGTTCGTGCTGGCGGCGGGCCTCTGCGTGCTGGAGACCTCGGCGGACACCTATGTCAACGTCCTGGGCGATCCGGCCAAGGCCTCGCAGCGCCTGAACCTGGCCCAGTCGTTCAACGCCCTGGGCGTCTTCATCGGCCCGATGATCGGCGGCGCGGTCTTCTTCAGCCCCTCGACCACCGAAGCCCTGGGCGGCGCCACGCGCTCGATCCAGATCGTCTATGGCCTGATCGCCGTCGCGGTCCTGATCTTCGCCGCCGTCGTCTGGCGCGCCCGCCTGCCGGAAACCGGCCTGTCCGACCACGGCGACGCCGTCGCCGGCGACGCCCCGGCCAAGCCCCTGTCGCAACAGCCCCACTTCATCGCGGGCGTGGTGACACAGGCCCTCTATATCGGCGCCCAGGTCGGCATCGGCGCCTACTTCATCAATCTGGTGACCCACAACTGGGCGGGCCTCAGCTCGCAGCAGGGCGCCTTCATGCTGTCGCTGGCGGCCATCGGCTATCTGGTCGGACGCTTCGCCGCCACGGGCCTGCTGCTCAAGGTCAAGCCGCGCGTCCTGCTGACCACCTATGGCGTCATCAACGTCGCGCTGACCCTGGTGGTCGCGGCCGGCATCGACAAGGTGTCGCCCATCGCCCTGATCGCCGTCTTCTTCTTCATGTCGACCATGTTCGCCACCATCTTCGCCCTGGGTACCACCGGCCTGGGCGCCGGAACCAAGAAGGCGTCGTCCCTCATGGTCATGGCCATCGGCGGCGGCGTCCTGCTGCCCTGGCCCATGGGCAAGCTGGCCGACCTCTACGGCGCCAACGTCGCCTTCCTGCTGCCCGCCGCCTGCTTCGCCGTGGTCGCCTGGTACGGCTGGAAGGGCGCCGGCCTCACCCACACCGGGCTGGCGAGGGGCTAGCCCCGCCGCGCCTAAGCGACCCTCAGTCACACACGGATCCCCGCCATGCCCGCATCATCGTCCCGTCCGTCACAGGGCCACAGGATGGCCTTTGGCTATGTCACCACCCTGTTCTTCGCCTGGGGGTTCGCCACCTCCCTGATCGACCCGCTGATCGCGGCGGTCAGGCGGGTCTTCGATCTCAGCTACACGGAGGCGTTCCTGACGACGTCCGCCTGGTTCATCGCCTATGGCGTCGCATCCTTCCCGGCGGCAGGTCTTGTCGCCCGTCTAGGCTACAGCCGTGCGATCCTCCTGGCTTTGGCGACCATGGTGACGGGCTGTCTCATCGTTCCCGCCGCGACCGCGCTGGATTGGTACCCGGGCATACTGATCGCCCTTTTCGTGATCGCTTCGGGCGTGACGCTGCTGCAGGTGGCGGCCAACCCCCTGGTGGTCGCCCTCGGCTCCAGGGCGAGTTCTCACTTCCGGCTCAACTTCTCCCAGGCGTTCAACGCCCTGGGGACGACGCTGGGGCCTTGGCTGGGATCGCATCTTCTTCTGACCGGCGGCGTTTTCGCCGCAGGAGCCACCGTCACCGTCGCCACGCGGATGGAGTCCCTGCGCGCCATCGATCTCGCATTCCTGGGTCTCGGCGGGGTCTTCGCCCTCGTGGCCGTCGGCCTCTTTTCCGCGCGTCGGACGATCGACGCGGCCGTTCCCCGGCAGGTCGAAGCGGTTCGGGCGCCCATCTGGTCCGCGTTCCGATCGCCCTGGGCGGTGTTCGGCGCCGTCGCCATCTTCTTCTACGTCGGAGCGGAGGTTGCGATCGGGTCCACCCTGACCAACTTCCTGGCCAGCCCGGAAACTCTGGACATCCCGCTGGAGCAGGCGGGCAAGATGGTGGCCCTCTATTGGGGCGGGGCCATGGTCGGGCGGTTTATCGGCAGCGCCATTCTGACGAAGACCCCGGCCGCTCTGGTGCTTGCCGTCTGCACGGTGCTGGCGGCCGGCCTGTGTCTTGTCGTGACCCAGACGTCGGGCGCGACGGCCGGCTATGCGGCGCTCGCGATCGGCCTGTTCAACTCGATCATGTTCCCCACGATCTTCACCCTCACCCTGGAACGCGCCCGCGCGCCGGCTGCGGCCACCTCCGGACTGTTGGTTTTCGGCATTATCGGCGGCGCCATGCTTCCGCTGCTGGCCGGCGCGGTCGCGGACGCGACGGCCGGCAACCTGAACCTGGCCTTCTTCGTCCCGCTGGCGGGCTATGCGATCCTGGCGATATTCGCGATCGCCGCCTTTCGGACGCCGCCGACCGAGGGCGTCGATGCCGTGATCGCGGGGCACTAGGCCGACCGCCCCGACGCCCCATCACGGCGCATCGGGCCCGCGCGACCACCCCGCGTGGAGGCGTCCCCGTGCTCGTTCTCGGCCCTGCCCGAGGGCGGCGGCGCGCCGTGACTGGAGGGGCGGCCGGACGGATTCATCGCGCGGACGCCCGCGGGGAGCCCTTCGCCCACGAAGCGTTGAAATCGTTGTCAGGACATGGTTCGATGCCAATCGCGTGACTTGGGGCCAATCGACGGTCGGTCGCCAGAACACCCGATGCCTGTGCCGCACTTCCGAAGGACTCATCATGATTGACCGTAGAAGCCTCCTTGCTGCAGGCGCCCTGATCCCGACTCTGGGCGGCGCCGGCGCCGCCTTCTCGGCAGGGCGCCAGTCGGGAGCCTTTCCCGATCGCTTCCTGTGGGGGGCGGCGACGGCGGCCTACCAGGTCGAGGGCAATAACGTGAACTCGGACACCTGGGTCTCGGAGAACGTCAAGCCGTCGATCTACCGGGAACGCTCCGGAGACGCCAACAACAGTTTCGAGCTCTGGGCTGAAGACCTCGACATCGTGAAGGCGATGGGTCTGAACACCTACCGGTTCAGTCTGGAGTGGGGCCGGATCGAACCCGATCCCGGTCAGTTTTCGGTCGCCATGCTCGATCACTACAAGCGTATCGTCGAGGGTTGCCGTGAGCGCGGCCTGACCCCGATGGTGACCTTCAACCACTTCACGACCCCGAGGTGGTTCGCCGGCATGGGCGCCTGGACCAATCCGGACTCCGTCGGCCGGTTTGCGACATTCTGCGACCGGGCGGCGCGACATCTGGCGGCGGACATCGGATACGCCACGACCCTCAACGAGCCCAATCTGATCCGTGTCCTGCAGAACGCCGTTCCCGCGGCCCAGCTCGAACAGGTCACAGGCTATATCAAGCTGATGAACGCCGCCGCCGCACGGGCGATCGGCAGTGACCAGTTCGTCGCCGGCAACACGATCGCCGTCGACGACGTGGAGGCGATGACCACCAACATGATCGCTGCGCACCAGCAGGGCAGGGCGGCCATCAAGGCTGTCCGATCCGATCTTCCCGTCGGCCTGAGCCTGGCCATCGTCGATGATCAGCCTGCCGGACCTGGCAGCATCTATATGGCCAAGCGCGAGGAGCAGAGCGGTCGGTGGCTCGAAGCGGTCAAAGGCGATGATTTTCTCGGCGTGCAAAACTACGAGCAGGCGAGGTGGGACGCCTCGGGCAAGGTCGAGCTTCAGGGCGAGGGCGACCGGAACGCCAGCAACCTCCTGATCGTACCGGAGTCCGTGGCCAATGTCGTGCGTTACGCCCACGAGAAGACCGGTCTTCCGATCATGGTGACCGAGCACGGCTTCAACACCCATGAGGATGCGGTGAGGGCTCGCAATATTCCGCTGGCTCTGGCCGAGCTCAGGAAGACTTTGGACGAGGGCGTTCCCCTGATCGGCTACGTCCACTGGACCCTGCTCGACAATTTCGAGTGGATCTACGGCTACACCCACCAGTATGGCCTGGTGGCGGTCGATCGGGAGACCTTCGTTCGAACACCCAAGCCGAGTGCGAGCGTCTTCGGCGCAATCGCACGCAGAAACGCCGTTTGAAACGGACGGTCGCCTAGCAAGATCGCGGGGGTCGGTGGCGATCTGTCGACACAGGAACAACCGCAAGCGACCGACAGTCCCGTGCAAGGAGACCCTGGCGGTCCTGAAGGCGTCGCGGCCCTCAAGGATCAGCGGACGCCAGGTCGTTAACAAGCCAGATCCCTTTGGAGACGACGTGATTAATCTTGATCGACGCGCCCTGTTGGCGGGCCTGGGGGCGGCAGCCCTGTCTCAACCCGCATGGGCGACCCCGCGTCCGGGCCTCGCTGTGCCGGGCGTTCCTGCCGCACCCGCCGAGCATGTCGGCATGTCGGCCGCTCGGCTGAAGGCCATTGACGCCATGATGAACGACTTCATCGCGCGAAAGAAAATCCCGGGGGCGGTCACCGCCATTGCTCGTCACAACCGGCTGGTGCAGTTCCAGGCCTACGGCCAGTCGGATCCCTCGGCGGGCGTCGCCATGCGACTGGATTCGACGTTTCCGATGATGTCGTCCACCAAGCCGGTCACCGCCGTGGCCTTGCTCCAGCAGATCGATGCGGGACGCGTCCGGTTGGACGATCCCATCTCGAAGTTCATCCCGGAATTGAAAACCTTCCGGGGGGTGGTCAAGGCAGGCGTCGCGCCCCCGGCCTGGGGCTCGGACTATACCGACGATCAGCTCGAACCGCAGATGCGCGAGATCACCATCAAGGACCTCGCTACCCACACCTCCGGCCTTAACGCCTTCCCGCGCCGTGAACCCGGAGAGACGCTTGGCGAGGCGGTCCCCAGGTTTTCAGATTTGGTGCTGGCTTTCCAACCAGGGTCCCGGTGGGGATATTCCCCGCTCACCGGCGCGGACGTGCTGGCCCGCGTGGTCGAGATCACCTCAGGCCAGTCCTATGATCTCTACCTGCAGGACCACATCTTCGATCCTGTCGGCATGACCGACACCACCTATGTTCCCATGGACGAGCAGCGGTCTCGCCAGGCGAAGCTGTTCAAGCCGGGTGGCGAAGGATGGGTCCCGATGGGGTTCGCGGGATTCAACGGAGAGCCTTCGCCGTACAAGCCTGGAGGCTTCGGTCTCATCAGCACGGCCCGGGACTATCTGCTCTTTCAGACCATGCTGCTCAACGAGGGCGCGATCCACGGGCGGCGCATCCTGAGCCGTGAGGCCGTCGCGCTGATGCACTCGAACCTGATCGGTAACCTCTATTCCGGTTTCGACGGCGACGAACAGGGGCTGGGTTTCGGCGTCCTGGTGCAAATCGTGCTGGACTCCGCCAAGGCGGTCAAACTGCCTCGGGCCAACGGAGCCTATGGTTGGCAGGGCGCCTTCGGAACCATGACCTGGACCGACCCGGCGCTGGATGTTGCGGCGACGCTCATGATGAGTTTTCCCGATGCGGACGTTCAACGCGAGTTCCAGCTCGCCGTCCGCAGCGCTGTTGTCGATTGAAGCCGCTGCTGATCAGCAGGGATCAAAGGCGATCGGGGCCAGCCCGTGCTCAGGCCAGGGCCGGGCGCGCCTAATGGTCAGCGATAATGGCGTAGACGCCCCTGCGCGCCGGACATTCCCGCCAATCCGGCGCTCCGCTCAAGGATGATGTGATGTTGAAACCCCTGATTGCGACCCTGGCGTCCTTTGTCTTGCTGGGTTGCGCTGCGTCGCGGCCCGCCCCGGCTTATGAGACCAAGGGGCCGATAGAAGCGAAATACCAGGCCGAGGGCCCCTGGACCGTGGTTCACGCCGTGTCGGACGCGCCTTGTGACCGGGAAAACAATCTGTGTGACCTCTGGTACCCCGCTGAACTTGGAAGAAACCCCATCACCGGCCTCCAGAGCGGGTTCCGCCACCCCGCGATCAGCTGGGCCAACGGATCCGGGCAGCAGCCGGAAGTCTACGCCTCCTATCTGAAGCATCTCGCGTCATGGGGTTTTGTCATCATCGCCGCGCGCGACAGCAGCACGAAAGACGGCGCCACGACAGCGGACGCCGCCCGCTATCTGATCGCCCAGTCCCAAACCCCTTCCAGCGTCTTCCACGACAGGATCGATTCCTCGCGCTTTGCCGCTGTCGGCCATTCCCAGGGTGGATCCGCGATCACCAGCCTCCATGTGCACCGTAGCCCCCTGTTCACAACCTACATGGGGTTCCACACGGCGCCCGGCTGGTTCGCCAACTGGTGTTGCGACGTTCACCCGAACGCCTACGCCGGAACGACGGTGACCGCGCCCATCTTCCAGTGGACCAGTGTCCCGGATTCCGGCAAGCCCGACTGGTACGACCCGGTGCCGGACTCGGCGCCCAAGGCCTTTGCCTTGCTCACCCATGCCCGACACGCCGACATTGCGGGCGTCCCTGAATGCCGGGACCAACCCTGCGCCCAGGGAATCTATCCCTATCTCGGCTATTCGACGGCGTGGCTGATGTGGCAGATGCAGGGCGCTGAGGACGGCCATGCGGCCTTTAGGCCCTCTGGCGAGTTCTTCCTTCCCGACAGCAACTGGTCGATGAGCCTGTCGAACATCCCATGAGGGGTTCGGTGGGCAGCCCGGGGTCGTGCGGAGACTAGGCCGACGGCGCCTTTACCGTCGGGTCCGCAAGCCCTTCCGCGCCCTGCGTCTGGATCGTCACAACGCCCCTCTCCGCGACGAGCGCGTCGCCGAGAGGGGCGTGGTGGACCACGCCACGACCTATCTCGCGACCGTGATCGACTTCAATCTGGCGCTTGCCGCGGATCTCAAATCCTCGCAACGGGGCGGCAGACAAGGGTTTCAATACTGGAGGGCTGTGGGAGGTTCAGGCGCTGGCCTGACGGCTTCATCGAGCCGGATCTGGAAACGGGCCGCTGGTTGCGAACCCTATCCCCCTCGGGGGGAGGCGGCCCTGCAATCCGAGAACGGCATGCCGGGGATCGGCCCTTATCCCTGGCCTGTTCTCGCGAGACGCCCGCTCGAAGGCCTTCACCCTGGCCGGGGTGGCAGACGGCGCCATCGTCGAAGAAGTCCAGCCGCGTCCTGAGACCAGTTTCGAAATCGGCCTCTAGAACCATTGGCGGGCTCGAAGCGAGGCCAGTCGCAACGGAGGCGGTCCCGAGAGCTCTGATCCCCGACGCCGGATTTCATTTCCAGACTGGACCAGCGACGCGCGTCGTCCAGCGATATGGGTAAACGCTCGCCGACGTGATCAGGCGCGCCGGGCAGGCGGAGAAAGCCATCCTCCCGGCCAGGATGGTTCGCTAGAGGCGGATCAAGGATTGAGGGAGCCCGGGCGTCTTGACCCGGACGGCGTACAGCCCGCCGAGCGAGGGCTGGGCCGAGCGGACGGCGGCGTCCTGACCCAGCCAGGCCGTGGTGCAATAGAGGGTGCGCAGGTCGTCGCCGCCGAAGACGGCTTTCGTCACCGTTCTGACCGGCAAGGGGATCGTGGCCAGGCGAGCGCCGTCCGGCGAAAATCTCGCGACGCCGGATCCGTTGAACAGTCCGACGTGAACCACGCCGTCGCTGTCGACGGAAGGGCCGTCGGGATAGGCCTCCGTGAGTTCGGCGAAGAGGCGCCGGTTCGACAATCCGCCCGCGTCTTGATCGAAGGCGTAGATGCGGCGTCCCAGGGTGTCGTTGAAATACAGTGTCCGGCCGTCTGGGCTCATAGCCGGCCCGTTGGTGACCCGGTATCCGTCGTCATGGCGCGTCAGCGCGCCGCGATCCCAGACATAGAGGGCGCCGCTGTCCTCTCGTTCGCTGTCGTCCATGGATCCGAACCACAGACGACCGTCCGGGCCGACAAATCCGTCATTGAGCCTGTTCTGCGGTCTCTCGGGCTCGATCGTCTGCAGGAATGAAAAGCGGCCTGTGGCGGGGTCAAAGCGGTGCAAACCCTGGCGCAGGCCGCAGATCAGGGAGCCGTCCTCGGCCGGGAGGGCGAACCCGATCTGGTCCGGCGCTCTCCACGAGGTCTTCGACCCGTCGTCCACGCCGTAGCGGTGCAGGGCCTTGCCCTTGATGTCGACGAACCAGACCGCGCGGTCGCTTTCAATCCAGACGGGACCTTCGGCGAGCTGAGCGCGGAGATCCCAGATCAATGTCGGCTCTCGGGACTGAAACATGAGGGTCTCGCGGAAGAGGGCGGCTCTGGCTCGGGCGCGGCCGTGCCCGCCCGGAGGGCGGAACGGGCGGGCGCCGGCCTGTGGCTGGAAAGAGCGCCATGGCGGAAGGCCGTGGCGCCGACGGATTCTGAACGCTGATGGGGCTTTCGTCCATGCAAACGCACCACTGCCGTAAGGATAGTGCGCCTGCAGCGGGTCGCCAACGCGCCGCCTCTGGCCGGCCGGCGCACGCTCTTTGAAGATCTGCACACCGCAGGCGTCGGACATCAACTGGTCTCCGCCGACCTGATCGGCGCAGGCCATCACCGCGGCCGCCTTGGCTTTCATCCGCCGTTCGTTCCAGGTCGCGGCGTCGGCAGTGCGACCGAAGCACAGCCCGTCGCCCTTGCCCGCATCGCTCCGGAGAAAACCGCCGCTGGCGCGTGAAGGCAGGGCGTTTTCGCAGGGGTCAGCCCGGCCTCGGAGCGGTGAGCAAACAGTGGGGAGAAAGCCGGTGGTGATCAGCATCCCGAAAATGGACGGAGCGCGGCCCGATCCCGCAAGGCGGCCAGGCCAGCACGACACAGATGGGGAAAGGAAGGGGGGAGGCGGGCGCCTTTCCGGATGAGGCGTGAAGCGACCTAGGAGTTTGCCATGCGATCTGTGTCGAGCCATGAACCTGACCACCCCGGCCGTCGCCGTACGGCTGCCGATCACCCGCCGCTCGAAGAACTGGCTGAGCGGGATCTGCTTGCCCTGATGCTCAGTCGGGGCACGTCTCTTCGGGATCCCTGGCTCGCCGCCGGCAACCTGCTCGATCGGTTCGGCGCCCTGGCCGCCGTGGTCGCAGCGGACGCGCCGGAACTGGCCCGTACGCCAGGTCTGGACGGCGACGCCGTCGCCAACCTCAAACTGCTTCGACAGATATGCGTCCAGCTGGTCCGGTCCGAAGTGGGCGCCAGGCCCCTGATCTCTTCCTGGAAAGCGTTGCTGGCCTATGTTCGCGTCGCCCTGGCTCACGAACCCCGTGAGCAGTTTCGGGTTCTCTTTCTGGACAAGCGAAACGGTCTGCTGCTCGACGAGTTCGTGGCCCATGGAACCGTAGACCACGCACCTGTCTATAACGCAGGCCCAGGCCGTGTCGCCCGCCTGGGTCGCGTGCCCGACATCGCCGAGACCCGCGACTATGTGGCCACGGTCGTGGACTGCTACCTCGCGCTCAGCGCGGGGCGGCGGCTGACCAGTTCGCGCCAATGCGCCTCCAGGGAGACGGGGCGATGATCCCGGATCGCGATATTGAAGGGGAAGCGCCTTCGACGGATGGGGACGAGGATCTGCTGACCCGCGCGGAGGCCTCGGCCTTCCTGGCGCTGCTGGGAGTCCGGCTCAAGCCCGCCACCCTCGCGCGTCTCTGGTCGACCGCGTCCAACGGCCCGCCGTGCCGACATATACGCTCGAGGCCCTATTACCCGCGCGGATTGCTGCGGGTCTGGGCGAAGGCCCAGATCACCGAGGTGAGGACCGGCGCGCCCCCGGCGGCCAGGAGCCGCGGCCGTGCGTGAGAATGGCGTTCTCCATCGCCCGACGCTGGACGGGCTGCTCGCGGATCCCACGACGCGCTTCGCCCTGAAGTCCGTGATCAAGGCCTGGGCCGGACGGGATGGCCTCGATGCCGAGCATGACGCCCGTCTCCTGCATGCAGCCCTCGTCACGACCGTCGACCGTCGACTGGGTCTGGCGCCATGAGTTTCCGGGTGGATGGTGAAGCCGTCGATGCTGGCGGACCTGAGGATCGGCTGCTGCCATGGGGGCGCGTCCGGGACATAGCGGGCATCAGCCGGACCACGGCGTGGCGGATGCAGCGGAGCGGTGATTTTCCGACCCCGGTGCCGGTGTCGCCGGGCCGGGTCGGTTGGTGGGAGAGCGAGCTCACGGCCTGGAAAGGGACGCGGGGCGCGGCCAAGCCGCTGGCCCCGCCTTCAAGTCCGCGGCTGCCCGGCATCCCGCGGCGGGCGCCAGGGCGTTCCATGACGGCGCCATCGGATGGGGGCAGGGCACGTGAGAGCGCGGCGGAAAGTCCGATGAAACAGCCCGAGAGGCGGCCGGAACGTAAGCAGCGCGCACGCCCGGTCCATGTCGACCAGATCGACTTCGGCTTCTAGATGATCAAGCTTTGCCTTAAGAAGGGGGCGTGGGGGCGACCGACCTCGCCTTCACAGACAGTTCGGACCGTCTCTCGCCGAGCGGGGCGAACTGTCGCCAGGTCGCGCGACGGCTGGCTCCGATGGCCCGTTTCCTCGCCTCATGAGATAGGCCAGACTGGTGTTGCGGAATCACGCAACGGGCGCGCGCAGAAATGGCAGATTCCATGACAGGCCAGTCGGGCTTTGAAGTTTATCGCGGCAAGGGCCGCCACGCCCGCAGGATCGGCGCGGCCTCAGGCGGCCTGTTTTTCAACCTCTTCATGGCATGGATGCGCGGGAGGGGTTGAAGCGGGTTGATGGCCGACTTCTAGGTCGGATCCGGATCAAGTTCTCCGAATTCGCGTCCGACTTGTCTCCCGCGGACGGTCTTCATCAGGTCGGCATTCAGGCGCGGACGATCCCAGGCGGTCGTGGCGGTGCGTACCCCCGCCAGTTCTTCGGGGAAGTTCAGATAGGTGAAGACTCGATCCACGACCTCGATCATCAGGGTCCTCATCTCGTCATCGGAAATCCGGCTGACTTTCGTCCAGGGAATGTCTCCGTAGGGCGTTACGACTGTCACGTCCGTGTAGTCGCCGGCGGCGGAGCGGGGGAACGTCCCGGCGTGCAACGTCTCTAGGCCGGTGTTGCGCACGCATGTTTCCACGATGGCCAGCGCGAGGCGCTCCGTGCTGCGTTGCTCCCCCGCAGTCGTCTCTTCGGTCAACGGCCTGCCTCCATGTCAAACCTCTTGTGGGCGGAGCTCATTGACGCCCGGTTGGGGTGCAGCGCCGTCGCCCCGAGGCGTGGCAGAGAGTTTGACTTCTATCATAGACCGTCCGCCGGCTGACGTTGGCCCAGGTTAGGCGTTGCTATCCCAAACGCAAACATGGGCCTCCCTTCTGGCCGCTGCCGCCAAATCCAGCTTCCGGGGTTTCAGACAACGTTTTCGATGTTATGGCTTCTCGTCCGCGCAGAGCCTGTCTCGTTCGAGGCGTTTCGCCGGAGTCGAGTGTCGCCGAGATTTTGGCGGCGAGGCCATTGAATGCCGAGCATCCGCGCTGCGGGTGCAACGGCCTGGGCGTTCGCCCAGACGCAGGAGCGGGTGATGACGGACGTCGCAATCGTTGGCTGGGCGCATTCGCCCTTCGGCAAACTTGAGGCCGCAGATCTCGAAAGCCTTATCGAGCAGGTCGCGCACGGGGCCATCGTCGACGCAGGGCTGGATGATCACGACATCGACGGCGTGTTCGTGGGCGTCTTCAACTCCGGCTTCAGCCGGCAGAGCTTCGCGTCCTCCCTCCCGATGAACAGCGCGCCGGGTTTGCGTTTCAAGCCGGCGGTGGGGATCGAGAACGCCTGCGCCACCGGCTCGGCGGCCATCCATGCGGCCAAGGATTTCATCGCCGCCGGACGCGGTCGGTTCGCCCTGGTCGTCGGCGCCGAGAAGATGACCCATGTCACCAGCGGTCAGGCGGGAGACTTCCTTCTGGGCGCCAGCTATCAGCGCGAGGAAGGCGATCTTCCGGGCGGGTTCGCCGGCGTCTTTGGCCGGATGGCGGAAACCTATTTTCAGCGCCACGGCGATCAGTCGGACGCGTTGGCGGCGATCGCGGCCAAGAACCACAGAAACGGGGTGGACAATCCCTACGCGCAGATGCGGAGGGACTTCGGGTTCGAGTTTTGCCGCCACCCCAGCGAGAAGAATCCGTTCGTCGCGGGCCCGTTGAAGCGAACGGACTGCTCGCTGATTTCCGACGGCGCCGCCGCCCTGGTCCTGGCCGACGCCGATACCGCCGCCAGCCTGCGCCGGGCGGTGCGGATCAAGGCGGCGATCCAGGTCAATGACTTCCTGCCCCTTTCCAGGCGGGACGCCATAACCTTCGAGGCCGGCGCGCTCGCCTGGTCGAAGGCCTTCGAGGCGTCAGGCCGGTCTCTGGGCGACCTGTCCTTCGTCGAGACCCACGACTGTTTCACCATCGCCGAGCTCATCGAATATGAGGCGATGGGGCTGACCGAAGCCGGGCAGGGCGCGCGGGCCGTGCTGGAGGGCTGGACCCAAGCCGACGGCCGACTTCCGGTGAACCGCTCCGGAGGGCTGAAGGCCAAGGGTCATCCCATCGGGGCGACCGGGGTGTCGATGCACGTCCTGTCGGCCATGCAACTGTGCGGCGAAGCGGGCGCCATGCAGCTCCCCCGCGCCGATGTCGCGGGGGTGTTCAACATGGGCGGCACGGCGGTCGCCAACTATGTGTCGGTGCTGGAGCGCCTCGACTAGGCGGGCGTCGGATACCGGCTGCTGTCGAGGCCGCGGATCGTAAAGCCGCCATCCACGACGAGGACGTGGCCGGTGACGAAACTGGACTCGTCGGACGCCAGGAACAGGGCG
The DNA here is from genome assembly GCF_002979535.1 of Brevundimonas sp. MYb52. Taxonomy (GTDB): domain Bacteria; phylum Pseudomonadota; class Alphaproteobacteria; order Caulobacterales; family Caulobacteraceae; genus Brevundimonas. Next base: position 366,555 of record NZ_PCPB01000001.1, read on the forward strand.
GCGGCGGCGACCTCTTCGGGCGTTCCGAAGCGGCCCAGGGGCATGCGGTCGATCCACTCCTTCTTCACCTGGGGATCGTACATGCCGATGGTGAGCGGCGTGCCGACGGGGCCAGGGGCGACGACATTGACGCGGATGCCGAACGCCGACAGCTCCACCGCCATGATTTTCGACAGAGTGATCAGGGCGCCCTTGGATGTCCCGTAAGCGCTACGCTGACCATTCCCCAGCATTCCCGAGACGCTGCCGATATTGACGATCGAGCCCCCGCCGGCGTCGCGCATGGCTCGCGCAGCGCACTGGCCGACGATGAAGGCGCCCCGCGCGTTGACGGCCATGATGTGGTCGAAAGTCGTCACGGGCGTTTCCAAAAAAGGAATCAACTTGGCGACGCCGGCGCTGTGGACGACCACATCCAGCCGGCCGTGATCGAAAACCACCCTGTCGACGGCGGTCTGGACCGAAGCCTCTTCGGCCACGTCGAGCGGCATCGCGACGACCCTGTCGGCTTCGACCCGGGTTTCCGCCACGTTGAGATCGCCGATGACCACCACTGCGCCTTCGGCCCTGAGGCGTTCCGCGACCGCCGCGCCGATGCCTGAGCCGCCTCCCGTGACAAGGGCGGTCTTTCCGGCCATTCGGCCTGCAAGCGAAGTCATATCGGCAGTCATGCGAGGGTCCTGAACGGTTGTCGGCATAAGGTGACAACGTTTGCAGGGATTGACAACGCGGCGCCGCCCGACCGATGAGGGGGGCAAGGATCCAGTGAAGGTCCGCGTGAGGCGCGTGCGGCCGATCACGCTGGCCCGGGCGTCCACGCCTGGTGACCAGATGCGATCAAGGGCCCACGTCAGGGGGCTTGGAGACTATGGACATCCTGATCTGTCTGGCCGCTCTGGCCGCCTTGATCGTGCTCGCCTATCGCGGGTTCAGCGTCATTCTGGCGGCGCCCCTGGTCGCCATGGCGGCGGTGCTGCTCGTCGACCCGTCGGCGGCGCCCGCAGCCTTCAGCGGCCTCTACATGGACAAGCTCGCGGTCTTCGTGAAGACCTATCTGCCGCTGTTCCTCCTTGGCGCTCTGTTCGGCAAGCTGATCGAACTGTCGGGCGCGGCGCGCGCCATCGTCAGCGCGATCACCCGACGGTTCGGGCCGCAGCACGCCATTCTCGCCATCGCCATCGTCGGCATGGTGCTGACCTATGGCGGGGTGTCGGTCTTCGTCGTGGTTTTCGCGACCTATCCGTTCGCCGCCGAGATGTTCCGGCAGGCTGACATTCCCAAACGGCTGATCCCGGCCACGATCGCACTGTCCGCCTTCACGGTGACCATGGACGCCCTTCCGGGCACGCCCCAGATCCAGAATATCATCCCGACGACCGTCTTCGGCACGACCGCCTACGCCGCGCCTGTCCTGGGCGTCGTGGCCAGCATCTTCACCGCGGGCCTGTCCTTCGCCTACCTCGTCTGGCGCCAGCGCCGCGCCGCCGCCGCCGGTGAAGGCTACGGCGATCACACAATCAACGAGCCCGAGGCCCGCGACGACAGCGGACGACCGAGCATGCCGCTGGCCCTGGCGCTTCTTCCGCTCGTCTGTGTGGGGGTCGGTAATCGCGTGCTGCTGACGGTCTTGGAGCGCAGCTTCGGCGAATCCGCCTCGGCCGTGCTGAACCCCGCCATGGCCGCCGCGCCGATCGTCATGCCCCTCAAGGCGAATGCGGCCGTCTGGGCGGTCGAAGGCGCTCTGATCCTGGGCATCCTCGTCACCCTGATCATCGGCTGGAAGGCTATTCGCGAGGGCTTCGCCGCCGCCTCCCAGGCCGCGGTCGCCGGCTCGCTCCTGGCCGCCTTGAACACGGCCTCCGAATACGGGTTCGGGGCCGTGATCGCCGCTCTGCCGGGCTTTCTCAAGATCGCAGACAGCCTGTCGAAGATCAGCAATCCGCTGCTGAACGAAGCGGTGACCATCAACATCCTCTGCGGCATCACAGGATCGGCGTCCGGAGGCCTGAGCCTGACCCTGGCCGCGTTCGGGGACCGGTTCATCGCGGCGGCTCAGGCCCAGGGGATCCCCATGGAGGTCATGCATCGGGTCGCGTCCCTCGCGTCCGGCGGCATGGACACCCTGCCGCACAACGGCGCGATCATCACCCTTCTGGCGGTGACGGGGCTGACCCATCGCCAGGCCTACAAGGACATCTTCGCCATCACCCTGATCAAGACCGCAGCGACCTTCGTCGCGATCGGGGTCTTCTACGCCACCGGCCTGGTCTGATCCGGCCGGCCTTCCGAGTCCTCTGGAGACCCTGGAGCGGCAGTATCTCGAGGGGGCTGATCGAGATCGAGTTCTGCCCGCAGGGCGCCCTGGCGGAGCGCCTGCGGGCCGGAGGGGCCGGCATTCCGGGCTTCTACACACGGACCGGCTTCGGCGCCCCGGCCGCCGAGGGCAAGGAGACCCGCGAGTTCGAGGGCGAGACCTAGATCCTCGAACGGGGCGTTCGCACGGAGCTCGCGATCATCAAGGGCTGGAAGGCCGACACGACGGGCAATGTGGTCTTTCGCGGGGCAACCTGAACGCCGGCAACAGCCTGTTGTCGTCCCGTCCTGACCCAAAAGTCGCGTTTTTCGACCGAACAGAACGCAAAGTTCTTGTAGACAACGTTTTCTGCGTTAAGGTTTCTTGGCTGCGTAAGACAGCGAGGGAGGTTATGTCGGTTGAATGCGGCGGGACGCCCCGGCGCGATGTGGGCCTGTTTCGGCTCCAGCAGCGAATCGGACGCTGTGCAGTTTTCTGAGCATTTCATCGCCGCGTAACCGGGGCCGCGCCATTGGCGCGCCGCCTGCAATCCGCGCGCATTTTGCGAACCCGCCAAAGCGCGTTCGCCGACCAATCATAGCCGGCAAATCGGCAGATCCAGAGGGGACACCATGAAGAGGCCAGTTCAGTTTCGCACCCATCTTTCCTGCGGCGCAGCCGTCGTAGCGATCACGCTTGCGGCCGGCTCGGCGACGGCGCAGACCGCGCCGGCCCAGGCGCCTGCCCAGACTCCGGCCCCGGGTGAAGCCACCGAAGTGGGGGATGTGGTGGTGACCGGCACCTCGCTGCGCGGCGTGGCGCCGAGCGGCACCAATGTCGTGGTGGTGACCCGCGAGGAGATCGTCGCCACCGGCGTCAGCAACGCCAACGACCTGCTGGCGCGCGTTCCCCAGATCACCAACCAGTTCAATACCGTGCCGGTCGCCGTCGGCGGCAACGGCAACTCGACGGTCGGCCCGAACATTCGCAATCTGGGTTTCGGCAGCTCGACGCTTGTGCTGTTCAATGGCGAACGCGTCGTGGGGACCGGCATCACGAGCACCGGGGTCGATCCTTCGGTGTTCCCGCCTCAGGTCCTGCAAGGCGTCGAGGTGGTTCCTGACAGCGGATCCTCCGTCTACGGCTCGGACGCCGTCGGGGGTGTCATCAACTTCATTACGCGCAAGCGCTATGACGGCCTGGAGGTGGTCGCAAAGGCCGGTCTGGGCGACGGCTATGAGACCCGTGAAGTCGGCCTCCTTGGCGGCCGGGACTGGGGTTCGGGGTCCGCCGTCCTGGCCTACAACTACGCCAGTCACAGCAATCTCTTCGGAGCAGACCGGGACTATTTCACTGCCGATCAGGTTCCGAACGGCGGCACCGAGCAGCGCACGCTGAGCTGCACGCCCGGAAACATCACGATTGGCGCGGTCAACTACCGCATGGACACGCGGGCTCCGGGCTTCAGCTACTGCGATCTGCCCAAGTCGCTTGACCTGTATCCTGCCGAGGAGCGGCACAGCTTCTACGGGGCCTTCACCCAGGCCTTGGCGCCTAACGTCGATTTCGACGTGGTCAGCTTCTACTCGGACCGCAAGATCGACAGGATCGGCGAAGGCCTGGGCGGAAATATCGCCGGCAGCGGGACGATCACCGCCGCAAACCCCTATTTCCGCCCGATCGGCGCGGAGGCGAGCCAGAACGTTTCGTTCGACTATTCGAGCATTACCGGCGGGCAGCGCCACGCCACGGTGGATATGACGGCGTTCGGGATCATCCCCAGCCTTACGGTGCGACTGGGTGACAACTGGCAGGTCCGCGGCGTCCTGAACTATGGACGCAGCACCACCGAGACGCTGTCCCCCACCGTCAACACCGCCGCCCAGGCCGCAGCCCTGGTCGGCTCCACGACGGCGACCGCGCTCAACCCGTACAATCTCGCGGCCACCAATCCGGCTGTTCTGGCCAACATTCTCAACTACGCCAGCTATGGAGATACAGTTCAGGACCTCGTGTCCGCCCGCGTCGTGGCCGACGGGGTCGCCTTCACCAACTGGGCCGGCGACGTGCGGCTGGCCGTCGGCGCGGAATATCGCAACAACGGCATCGACACCGAGACCGGCGAGGGCGTCATCGGCGGCGCCCCGACCTTCCAGGGCAAGGATGACCGGACCCTCAGGTCCGTCTTCGCCGAGACCTTCGTTCCCCTTCTCAGCGACGCCAGCCCGATCGGCTCGGCCGACATCAATGTGTCCATTCGCCATGACGACTATGACGTGATCGGCGGGACGACCAACACCAAGGTCGGCGTCAACTGGCGCCCCTCTGACCAGCTGCGTTTCCGCGGCACCTGGGGCACGTCGTTCATCGCGCCGGGCCTGTCGGCGTCCAGCAAGGCCGCCGACCAGGCCATCCAGGTCGTTCCGGTCAGTCCCTACCGGGCTGCGGGCTCGGCGCCGTTCGACATCCTGCGTCCCACGATCATCATCGCAGGCTCCAATCCCGACCTCAAACCCGAGGAGGGCGAAAGCTACACCCTCGGCGCCGACTGGACGCCGTCGGGTTCCCTCGAGGGATTCAAGGCCAGCGTCACCTATTATAATATCCAGTTCACCAACGCGATCTCGATCCCCAACATCCTGCTGGGCCCCGCCTTCTATTCGAACCCGTCCTATGCACCCTATTTCACCCTGAGCCCGACCCAGGCCCAGGTGGAGGCCGCGGTGGCCGGAAAACGCCTGGGCGGCGCCAGCAGCATCGCCTCGCTCTACGGCGGCCCGTTCCCGCCCTATGTGCTGCTCGACCTGCGGTCCCAGAATCTTGGCACGGTGAACGTGTCCGGTCTCGACTTTGAAGCCAGCTACCGGCACGACCTGTTCGGCGGCAAGGGCTCCGCCACACTCGGCGGGACCTACAACCTCGAGCGAGAGACGCGGATCACCGACAACGATCCGTTCCAGGATCGCCTGGCCGACAGCACGCCGGAGTATCTGCTCGCGGCCAGCCTGGGTTGGTCGCGTGGTCCGATTGTGACCAGTCTGATGGTCCAGCACACCGATGGCTTCAAGGTGGTCGCTGTGCCGAACCAGACCTCGGTCGACAGCTTCACCACGGTCAACGCCTTCGTCGCCTATACGCTGCCCGACCAGGGGTGGTCGAAGGGCTCGCAGCTCACCTTGAACATCGACAATGTGTTCGACGAGGATCCGCCCTACTTCAACTCGCCCACCGGCTACGCCAACGGGCAGACCCTCGGCCGGGTCTTCACGCTCGGGATTCGAAAAGCCTTCTGATCTGAAAAGCTCCTGAAGCCTGGACGGGCCGGCGATCCTTCGCCGGCCCTTTTTTTGGGTCCGTTCGACCAGGAGGGGCTGTCGGGCTCAAAGGCGCGGCGACCGTCCCGGGCGGAGCGACTCTTGCCGACCATGCCTCAGAGCGTGCGAAGACGCGCGGATGACGCGCGTTTAACTTGACAACGTTTTCAAAACGTCTGACCCCAAGAACCCTCGGTGGGAGAAGACGGCGACACGCCGTACCGCGCCGGAAGGAGGATCCGATGACCTTGCTGCGCGTGCTCATGACCGCGACCGCCCTGGCGACCGTGGTGTCGCCGGCCCTGGCCCAGACCGCGGTCGCGCCGGCGCCGGTTGAAGCGCCCGCACGCCCCTGGATGGACACCCGTCTCTCGCCCGACGAACGGGCCCGCCTGCTCGTGGCCGCCATGACCCTGGAGGAGCAGGCCCACCTCATGCTGGGTCGGACCGGATATGACGTCTCGGTCCTTGCACCCAATCTGCCCGAGGTGATCCTGGAGAGCGTTCGAACCCTTCGCGCCCTGGGCTTCCTCGGCACGGCCGGGTTCGTTCCAGGCGAACCGCGGCTGGGTATTCCCTCCCTTCACCTGGCGGACGCCACGCTCGGGGTCGCAAACACGGGCGACATGCTGAGGGCAGGGGACCAGTCCACCGCCTTCCCCTCGACCCTGGCCCTGGCGTCTTCATTCGATCCGGCGCTGGCGCGCCGGGCGGGGCAAGCCCTCGGCTTGGAAGCCTTCGCGCATGGCTTCAATGTTCAGCTCGCCGGCGGCGTCAATCTGACGCGCGAGGTTAGAAACGGCCGCAATTTCGAATATGTGGGCGAAGACCCGCTGTTGGCCGGCCTGATCATGGGCGAGCACATCGCCGGGGTGCAGGACGAGCACGTCGTCTCCACCGTCAAACACTATGCGGTGAACCTGCAGGAGACCGGCCGCATGGTGCACGACGTCCAGATCAGCGAGGCGGCCATGCGCGAGTCCGACCTTCTGGCGTTCGAGATCGCCATCGCACGGGGCAGACCCGGCTCAGTGATGTGCGCCTATAACAAGGTCAACGGCCAATACGCCTGCGAGAACCCATTCCTGCTGACCGAGGTGCTGCGCCGTGACTGGGGCTATCCGGGCTGGGTGATGTCGGACTGGAACGCCACCCATTCTCTCGCGCCGGCGGTGCTGGCGGGGCTCGACCAGGAGTCCCCGCAGTTCCCACGGCATTTCAGCGGCATGAAGGCGGCTGTGGACAGCGGGGCCCTCCCGGCGTCTCGCGTCGCCGAATCCGCCCAGCGCATCTTGCGCAGCCTGTTCGCGGTCGGCGTCATGGATCATCCCGCCGCGCCCGGGGGGCCTGTCGACCAGGCCGCCAGCGCCGCTATCGCCGAAGAGATCGCACTGTCAGGCATCGTCCTGCTGAAGAACGACGGCGTCCTCCCGATCGCGGCTGAGGCTAAACGGATCCTGGTCGTCGGCGGCTTCGCCGACAAGGGCGTTCTGTCAGGCGGCGGCTCCTCGCAGGTCATGCCCTACGGCGGACATTACGCGGACACGCGTGGCCTTGAGGGGCTCGAGACCCGCACCGCGCCTGTCTATATCCTGTCGTCGCCGCTCGAGGCGCTTCGGACCCTTCGTCCGGACGCCGAGATTGTGTTCGACGACGGATCGGATCCCGCAAGAGCGGCCGCTGCGGCGCGGACGGCCGACCTGGCCCTGGTCTTCGTCAGCCGTCCCGAGACCGAGGGCAAGGACAGTCCGGACCTGTCTCTGCCCCATGGCCAGGACGCCCTGATCGAGGCCGTGGCGAGCGCCAATCCAAAAACCGTAGCGGTGCTGGAGACGGGCAATCCGATCGCCATGCCCTGGCTTTCCCGCACGGCGGGCGTGCTGCAGGCCTGGTATCCCGGGCAGAGAGGCGGTCAGGCCATCGCCCGGATCCTGACCGGAGAGACCTCGCCGTCCGGCCGTCTGCCGATGAGTTTCCCCGTTTCGGCCGAACAGACGCCTCGACCTGAGCTGCTGGCGGGCGAGAATGTCGTTGGAACCGACGCCTCGTCGATCGATCATCCGTTCGACCTGCCGATAAACGAGGGTTCGGACGTCGGCTACAGGTGGTTCGAGCGATCCGGACAGACCCCGATGTTCGCCTTCGGACACGGCCTGACCTACACCACCTTCGACTACGGCTCGCCGGCCTTCACCGGGGGCGACGGGCTGTCGGTCCAGGTCGAGATCACCAACACCGGTTCGCGCGACGGCGTCGAGGTTGCGCAGCTCTATGCCGCACCGCCGGGCCGGACCCATCGTCTCGTGGGTTGGGCGCGTGTCCCCCTGAAAGCCGGCGAACGCCGGGCCGTCACGATCGCGGCGGATCCCCGGCTGCTCGCTTCCTGGACCGAAGGCGGCCAGGGTTGGGTGCGCACGGGCGGGGTCTACGACGTCTTCGTCGGCCGGTCCGCCGGCGCGCCTGAAAGCGCCGGCGAGGTCACCCTGAACCGCTCCAGCGATGTGCCCCGGCGCATCGCAGGCGACCCTGCCTCCTGACCCGCCCTCGAAAGGACCTTCCGTGAAAATATCCCCGACCCTGGGCGTCTTGATGTCGCTGGCCGCCGTGGGCTCGCTCGCCCTGACGGGCTGCGCGACCCCGGCGACCTCCTCGTCCGCCTCCGTCCAGCCGTCGCAGGCGTCGGCCCGACCGGCCAAGGCCGCCGCCGTTGAGGCCGCTACGGGCGATCCGCAGCGATGCGCGGCTCTGGCGGGCCGTCAGATCGCAGGAACCGCCGTATCCGAGGCCCGGTATTATTCGGTGGGCGAGCCCATGAAGCCGCTAAACCTGCCCAACCGGGTGGACTTTTGCATGGTGACCTTCGTCGCCAAGCCGACCGCCGCCTCCGCGATCAAGATCGAGGTCTGGCTGCCGAACGCCTGGAACCGCAAATTCGTGGGCGTGGGCGGCGGCGGCTTCAGCGGCAGCTACGCAGTTTCGTCCATAGCCCTGACCCCGGCGGTGAGCCAGGGCTATGCGGCGGTCGTCACCGACGCGGGCCATGACGCTTCGGACGATGCGGCCTGGGCGCTCGGCCAGCCCGACAAGATCGCCGACTACGGCTACCGGTCCAACCATATCGCAGCCGAGCTCGGCAAGGCGGTGTCGCAAGCCTACTACGGCGCCGGGGTCGAGAGGGCCTATTTCAAGGGTTGTTCCAACGGCGGTCGCGACGCCCTGATGTTGGCGCAGCGTTATCCTGCGGACTACGACGCCATCGTGGTGGGGGCGCCGGCCCACCGCTTTACCGACCTGATGTCATCGTTCGCGCAATACGGCCAGATGGTCGAGGCGCTGCCCGCAATCGACGCGCTCGCGCCGAAGCTCGCCATGCTCCGGGAGGCCGTGCTGGTCCGCTGCGACGACCGCGACGGTCTGAAGGACGGCCTGATCGCCGAACCTGACAAATGCGCCTTCGATCCGGGCGAGGTCGCCTGCGCCGACGGCCAGACCGAAAACTGCCTCACCGCCCAGGAGCTGGCGCTGGTCAGGACGATTTATCGCGGGGTTTCCACGCCGGACGGCCGCCAGGTCATGCCCGGCCTGTCGCCGGGCAGCGAGTACGAGTGGACGAACTGGGTGGCAGGCGCCAAGGCTGGCGGCCCGGGCATGGGGCGGGAATTCTTCCGCAACATGGTCTACAGCGATCCCTCGTGGAGCTTCGGGCGCTTCGACGTCGCGCGCGACAGCGCCGCCGCACAGGCCCGGGCCGGATCGGATGTGGACGCCGTCGACACCGATCTACGGCCCTTCCTGCGTCGAGGCGGAAAAATCCTCTTCCACCACGGCTGGGACGACGCGGCCATCCCGCCGGCGAGCACCATCGGCTACTTCGAGGCGGCAAGTCGCTCGGCCGGGGGTCTGGCCGACACCTCGATGCGCCTGTTCATGATGCCCGGCGTCGCCCATTGCTCGGACGGGAAGGGGCCGGACTACGTCGACTTCCTGGGGGCGCTGGACACCTGGGTCGAGACCGGCCAGGCGCCGGATCGCCTCGTCGCGGCCAAGCACCAGAACCGTCTGTCGATCTACACGGGCCAGACGCCGACCGTCGTCCGGACCCGCCCCTTGTGCGCCTGGCCGCGGTCGGCGTCCTATTCGGGCTCGGGTTCGGGGGACGACGCAGCCAACTTCGTCTGTCGTTAGGGGGAGAGACCGTTGCCCGTCCCGCCCGAGCCCGGTCCGGCGCCGACGACCCGCTTCGGCCGGGATTTTCGTCGGCCGTCCAGCCGGCGGCTTGGTATCGGTTCACGGACAGGGCGGCGAGCGCGCTCCAATCGACGATCAGACACGCCTGAACCCTCCCCAACAGCGCGGAGAATAGCCCCATGAAACCGTTCACCGCCGGGCCTTTCGGATGGATGCTGGGGCTCATCCTGCTGGCGGCCGTCGGATGCGCCAAGAAGCCGCCGGAGCTCCCCGGGGTCGCCGACGACCCCGCCTGGGAGGTCGTCCGGATCTGGAGCGGCGCCCCGATAGGCGACATGCCGGTGCCGCTGCCCGAGGCCCGTGTGCTTCAGGACGTCGGCTGGCGGAAGATCACCCTGTTGCGGGATGTGTCCACACCTTCGGTGACGATCATACGGCCGCGCGAGGGCACGGCGACGGGCGCGGCTATGGTGATCCTTCCCGGAGGCGGGTTCGGCGGACTGGCGTGGGACGTCGAAGGCACAGAGGTCGGCGAGTACCTGGCGGAGCGGGGCGTCACGGCCTTTGTCGTGCGATACCGGGTCCGCACGCCGCCGAGCTCCGCCTGGCTTTCCCTGGCCACCAAAGGCATCAACGGCGCTCTGGAGCCAGGTCGCATCGCGGCGTCCCAGGACGCCATGCAGGCCGTGCGGTTGATTCGGCAAAACGCCGACCGCTACGGTGTCGATCCGGACCGCGTCGGGATGATGGGGTTCTCTGCAGGCGCGATCACGCTGTTGCGCGTCCTCCAGGACGCCGACGAGGCCTCTCGCCCGAATGTCGCCGCCTCCGTCTACGGTCTGCTGTTCGACGACGCCGTCAGACCCGAGCAGACCCCGATGTTCGTCGCCGTGGCGCAGGACGACCTGGTCAAGGACGCCCGCAAGATCGAAGCGATCTGGACCGCCGCGGGCGCACCCCTGGAAATGCATGTCTACGAATCGGGAGGGCATGGCTTCGGCCTGGGACGCCCGGGGACCGGCTCCATGGCCTTCCGGGCGGACTTTGAGACCTGGCTCCGCGGCGAGGGCTATCTTGCGCCGCGCGCGGCTGCGGGTACGGCGACGCCCTGACTTCGCGGGCCGGGTGTATCACCGGGCCCGGCTTGGCGCGCCAGGCGCAGCCCCGCCTCGTGTCGAAGGCGGGAGGCCGCCGCTCTCGCTCCGCCAACCACGCCTCTACGGGCCGGGCGTTCGGTCCCAACGCCGCGGACGCCACGGTTCATCGCCACGGCCTGGAGCATCAGACCGGCGAGGGCGCCACAGGTCAGATCCTGCCTGCGCCCTGGCGAGGGTGACGCCTTCGACCTGATGCGCCGATGTCGCGGTTTTCCACCGGAAGTCGGCGGGGACGTTGCGCGATGTCGTCGTCGCCGCGACGCCTTCGGCGTGCGTGAGGACGGGGCTCGATGCGGCCACGAGATCGCGGCGGCTCAGTGTCGGCATGGCTTGGGCGTCCACCTGTGGGGAGAGGGCGCCGCCAGGCCCTCACAAGGGGTTGTACTGGGCGCCGGAACCGATCGCCTCACGCAGCATCGCCCGCGGGGCCGCCTGTGGATCGGGGCCGCTGCTGCTCACCTGATCGAAGACCATCATCTCCTGGTCGGCGGGCCGATAGGGCCGCCAGCGGGGCATGCCTGGATGGTTGGGATCGCCTTTTCGCGCGAACGCCGCCCAGGCGCCGGAAATCTGTTTCGTCAGCGTGTCGGCGTCCGGCCGCGGGCTAAGCCCGATGGTGAGCGGCAGTTCGGCGGTGTGCATCGCGCGCAAGCCCGGCGGCAGCCGTGTGTCCAGGTCCATGCGATAGAAGTAGACCGGCGGGCTTTGGTCGCTCTTCAGATCGGCGAGCGTGACCATGGCGCGCCCGAAGCTGGCGTCCGAACTGATGCGGAAATAGCTGTCGGACGGCGTGTCGGAAGGAAACGCTGTCCGATAGGCGTCGACGACCCCGGGCGCGGCTTCGGGCGGAAGGCCCAGCTTGGCGGCGGCGAGGCGGGACGGCACGTCCGGCCATTTCAGGTCGAAGAGACCCGGCTGGCCCAGGGCGAACAGGGTGAGTTCATCCTTGCAATATCCCAGCAGGAGCGGAACGTTCGCCGCCGTGGCGGGCGCCTGGGCCCACGGCTGCGCCGTCAAGGTCCGGCCGTCCGCGACGGGCAGGTTGCCGGGGGCGCCTGCGCCCGTGAACCTGTCGAACGGAAGGCGCTGCAACGCCGCCACGTCGCTGGCGCCGACCCGCGCCATGAAGTCGCGGGTCTGCTCCGCAGCGACCTGTGGGGCGATGGGGTCAGGATAGAGGCCGCTCTGGATGATGGCGCGTCGAAAAAGACCCTGCGCCTGGGGCATGGCGAGCAGCAGGCTGACCTTGATGCCGCCGCCGGACTCGCCGAAGAGGGTGACATTGGTCGGATCGCCGCCGAAGGCGCCGATATTGTCCCGGACCCAGCGCAGGGCGGCGACAAGATCGAGCATGCCGGGATTGCCGTCCGCAAAGTCCGGGGAAGCGCCTCCCATGTACATATAGCCCAATGCGCCCAACCGGTGGTTCACCGTCACGAGCACGACATCCTCTGCGACCGTGAACCGGTCGCCCAGGGTGCCGACCAGGCCCGTCCCGCTGGTGAAGCCGCCGCCGTGGATATAGACGAGCACCGGCCGCCGGGCGCGATCAACGGCCGGCGTCACGACGTTGAGGACGAGACAATCCTCCCCCAGGGTTTCCGGCATGGCAGCGATTTCCGCTGAGCGGTTGCCGGTGAAATAGTCGGCGAAAGGCCCGGTCATCGGTCCGGTTCCCGCCTGGGGCGCCCGCTGGCCCGGCCGGGTGGCGTCCCGAACGCCCTGCCAAGGAACGGGCGGCGCGGGAGGGCGGAAACGACGGGCGCCACCGGTATCCGCACCGTAGGGCAGGCCAAGGAAGATGGAGGCCCCGTTCCGAACGAACCCCTTTGCCCGGCCCTGCCGGGTCCTGGCGATCGGATCTCCCGTCGCCGCGAAGCTGCGCGCCGGGATCATCGCGGACATCCCGGCGATCAACAGGTGAGATGTGACGGTCCGGCGATCGGGTCCTGTCATCGCGACTTCCTCCAGCGGCTGAATTCGGGTTGAACCGACGCCGTTTGGTACACTTACGAGCAAGGTTGATTGCAAAGATTAATCCCGAAAACGTTGTCTGCAAGGTGTTTCTGAATTCCTTTCTCAGGGCTTGAAACGCTGTCTGAACTTCCGCCTCGGCCCTCAACACAGCCGTCGCCGCATAGCGGGAAACGGAGACCGAATAGACGCCTGCACAGACAGCCCATCCCATGGTTTTCTCTGCCAGTTCGAAAGCCGACCATGACGGCTTCCGGTCGGCCGATCGGCCGGTGTCGATCGCGCGCTCGAAGGCGAGGCGGTCGCTCTCGAGCGTGGCGCTGTCCTCGATCGTCACGTTGTGGTGGATAGCCCGGAAAGCGAAACCCGGCACAGGGTCCTGATCCAAGTTGAAAACGTTGTCGAGACATGGTTCGATTGTCGACTTACCCAGGGGCCGTTGGCCTGCCCAATAGCGCGGCGCTGGAAAGAACAGCCCGCCGCCTCACCGACGACCTGAAAGGATCAGAACCATGATCGACCGCAGAACCCTTCTCGCCGCCGGAACCCTGGCGACCGCCCTGACTGGGGCAGGGGCGGCCCAGGCACGGCCGCGGGAGCTTCAGTTTCCCGCCAACTTCCTCTGGGGCGCGGCCACGGCGGGTCACCAGATCGAGGGCAACAACATCAACGCGGACATCTGGGTCGCCGAGAATGCGAAGCCCACCATCTACGCCGAGCGGTCAGGCGATGCGAACAACAGCTTCGAACTCTGGACGCAGGATCTGGACATCGTGAAGGCGATGGGACTGAACACCTATCGATTCAGTCTGGAGTGGAGCCGCATCGAGCCCAATCCTGGCCAGTTCTCCACCGCTATGCTCGATCACTATCTGCGGATCATCGAGGGCTGCCGGGCGCGGGGGATCAAGCCGATTGTCAGCTTCAACCATTACACCACTCCGGTCTGGTTCGCGGCGCGGGGCGGATGGACCCAAACGGACGCGCCAGCCCTTTTTGCCAACTTTTGCGACAAGGCTGCCCGTCACCTGGCCGCCGACATTGAATATGCAACGACCTTGAACGAGCCGAACCTGATCCGGGTCATCCAGGCGGGCCTGGCGCCCGCGCAGTTGAGCCAGTTCAAAACCTACATTGAGGCTATGAGCGCAGCCGCCGCGCGCTCTGTCGGAAGTGAACGGTTCGTCAGCGGCAACACCATCAATGTGCCCGATCTCGAGGCCTTCACGTCGAATTTGATTGCTGGCCACCAGCAAGGGCGTGCGGCCATCAAGGCGGTGCGGTCAAGCCTGCCGGTCGGGGTCACCCTCGCAATTGTCGATGATCAACCTGCTGGGGAAAACAGCCTTCGCGACGCCAAGCGCGAGTTCCAGTACGGCCGCTGGCTGGAGGCCGTACGCGGAGACGATTTCCTCGGCGTCCAGAACTACGAACAGGCGCGTTGGAGCGCGACAGGCAAGGTCGAACTGGAAGGGGAGGGCGACCGCGGCTCGGCCAACCTCCTGATCGTTCCTGCGTCCGTGGCCAATGTCGTTCGTTACGCGTACGAGAAAACCGCCTTGCCGATCATGGTGACGGAACACGGCTTCAACGCCAGCGATGACGCCGTCCGAGCGCGCAACATTCCGCTCTGCCTTGCAGAGCTGCACAAGACCCTTGGTGAGGGTATTCCGCTCCTAGGATATGTCCATTGGACGCTGCTGGACAACTTCGAATGGATATTCGGCTACGCCCACCACTACGGGCTTGTAGCCGTCGACCGGACGACGTTCGCGCGCACCCCCAAGCCAAGCGCCGCAGTCCTGGGACGGATAGCTCGGCGGAACGCCCTTCGGACATCCTGAGCGCCGTCGGGGCTGCGACCCGGTCTGACGCGCCAGCCTGTCCGGGAACAGGGTCGAGGTCGCCGAATCTCGACGGCATCGACCCTTAGCTGATGAGAACCAGCTTTCCGGGACCGGCAGCGCCGTTTCAACCCCATCGCCGCCGCCACGCGTTCGTCTGTTTCGCCATGCAGCACGGCAGAATAGGAGCGGCTGGATTGCGGGAGCCCGCCGATAAAGACGATGCCCACGCCTTGGGCGGCGAGACGCGCGAACCGGTCGAGATCGGCCAAGGCGATCATTCGCGCGTCCAGCCGGCGATGATCTTCAATCAGTCGCTCGACAATCCCGGGGCGAACGTGTCGCCAGAACGCGTCTGCGGCCGTAACGACCCGAGGGGCCTTCCAGATATCGGCGGAGATGAAACCGGTCGTCTGGAGATAGGCGATGGCGGAGGCCTTGGACTTCAGGCCGATCCAGAAGGCTTCGAGCCTGCGTCGTTTTGCTTCCGCCAGGAACCGCTGAACCTGGCGCATCCTGATGCTCTTTCGCCTGGTCCAGCATCCATTGCCAACCTCCCTGGGACTTCGATGAGGATCGCAGGTTCCTTCGGGACGGCGAGCGGAGAATATTCAGGGGGGGGCAGATCGTTGCGGGGCGCCTCCGTCCGGGAGGGCAAGCGCAGAGCGTCACAAGCACGCCATCAAGCCGGGAGGTCATAGGTTCGGACTGTGATGGCGTCGTCCTCGAAGTCGAGCTCGAGCGCCTGATTGACCAGCGGGTCCGGGGTTTCGGCGAGGGTTTCTATCGCCGCCTCGAGAAGCTCGCGTTGCTGATCGGGACGACACTGGGGGATGAAGATTACGAGACCGGCGTGAAGGGGCTGGTTGCGATAGAGCCGCCGAAAGTCCTGGGCGTTGTTGGTGACGAAGGTGAAGTCTCCGTCGATGATGCAGGGCATCAGATCCCAGTCGGTCGTTCCGCTTAGCCCCAGCCAATTCACGTGACTGCCCTGGTGCCCCAAAGCGTTCGCGACCTCTACGAGAGAGGTGTGCAGGCACTCGTCGAACAGGAAGTTCACCGCTCCGTCGTCGCCGGCGTCTTGCGGCTCAGACGCCGCACCGCCGTGGGGGCGAGACCCGAGGCCTCAAGCCGACGGGGACGGCCCCGGCGGGGATGAGCGGCGACCCAGACCTTCGCCAGGCCGATGAGCCGGGCGTCGAGCTTGGGATATCCCGTCAGGAGCTCGGCTTCGCTCGCCCCTGCGTCCAACATGGCGACGACCCCATGGACGGGGATACGAGTGCCCTTGAACACAGGTTCGCCCGCCATCACCGCCTTGTCGGTCGCGATCGCGGCCTCGGCTTCGGTCAGGGTCTTGATCCGGGCGCTGACGTCGCGGCGCGCGGCGGCCACATCGACCATCAGAAACTCACCCGCCGACAGACGTCGGGCCTTGGGCGTCGCCGAAAGCCTTTGGAACAGGTCGATTCGGCGCTCGATGGGCAGCTTGCCCGCCAGGCCGTGCTCCAGACGCAGTCGGACCAAATCCTCGCCCGTCAGAACCCGGGGCTTCAGACGCCCGGTCCTCGGCGCGGCGGCCACCGTCACGAGCCCGCGGTCGATCGAGTTGTTGACCGCCTTGAGCGCGAGACCGCTTACCGCGGCAGCCTCAGAGACAGTGTAGAGTCGGTCGGTCGCGGACATAATTGTTCTCTCCTGAGAGATCATTTAATCCTCGCCTGCTGAGGTTTCAAGATCGGTCGGTCCGCCATGGCCTCTAAGCCGGTTCATGGAAGAGCAGTCGCGCCGGCGCCGGCAAGGCGTGAGGAGGGGGCTCCTCAAGCTCGGTTCCCGGGCGCACTGCGGCGAGGATCAGCCGCTCCAGGCATTCTATCGCTTCGCGCTTTTCCTCCAGATAGTCGTGCTGGACGTAGACCGACATCGTGATCGAAGAGCCGCCGCCCAGCTCATTGGCATGGTTGAGCAGCTTGGACAGGATGAAGGGACTGACCCGCGCCTTGGCGAGCCGGGTCGCGCCGCTGCGACGCAGGTCGTGAACCGTGATGTCGGGGATGTCGATCGCCGCCCGGATGTCGCGCATGGCGTGGCTGATCGCCGAAGGATGGATCGCTCCGGGCGTCTCGCCGCGGCCGACAAACACGAAAGGCGAGGGCTTCTCGCCGTCGGGAGGCTTTGGCCGCAGCGCCAGGGCTTCTCTGATCAGCAAGATCGAGAACTCACCGAGCGGGACGACGGTCGTACGGCCGGCCTTGGTGCGACCCGCCGGGATCGTCCAGGTCCGCTCGGCGAAGTCCAGTTCGGCGACCCTCATCTCGGCGACCTCGGCGCGGCGCTGCAGCAGGAGCGCCGCCAGCTGGATCGCGATCCGGATCGGCCGGCCGACCATGAGGGCTTCGTCGCGGCCCTTCGGAAGCGGGCGTCGATAGCCCGAAGTGTCCTCAAGGGCCCGCCAAAGCGCCCGCAGTTCCGTATCGTTCAGGACTCGGGTGCGCGGGGTTTCCTCGGCGAGATCGTCCAACTGCTGGGCGGGGTTCTTGAGAACCCGGTCCTCGGTGATGCCCCAGGCGAAGATCTGGCTGATGAGACTGCGAGCGCGGTTCGAGGTGACGCCCTTGCCCTCCTGAAGGATGTCCCGGAGACGCTTGCGCACGACGGACTTGGTGACCGCCTCGATTCGGAGAGAGGCGAGGGGGCGCAGGTGGTTCTTGTAGAGGTTCCGCTCTGAGAGGATCGTGGGGGGGCGTTTGCGCTTCTTGCTCGGACGGTACTCTCCGCTCTCCGTCGCCTGGAAGTAGCCCTCCGCCATGTCGTCGAAGGTCCGGAGCAGCTGTTCCTTGGCCTCGGCCTTGACGGCCTGAATCTCGACCGCCGGATCACGACCGTCATCGACATCCGTCTGAAGCTTCCTCGCCTTGGCGCGCGCGCCGGCCACGGTGAGGGCTTGCTTGTCTCCGGCAGCTTGGTCCGGCGATACATACCGACCCAGGCGGACGCGGGGCTGGGTCCCGTCAGGGCGGCGGTAGCGATAGCCCCAGACTTTAGAGTGCCCGGAAACGCGCAGGTATAGACCTTTCAGGTCGGTGTCCCAGAGTTCGAGTCGCTCGCCCTCAGCAGTCTTGAGCGCGGCCACGCTCCGGTCTGTCAGTCTTGTCGCAGCCATCGAATTCCTCGTCCGCAGTTCCCAAAATTTTGGGGAGCAAATGGGGAGCAAAATGCAGGAACTCGTAGAATAGCGTTGAACCGTGGTGTGTCAAAAATTATCGAATAAACAATGGACTAGAACAGTCCTGAACAGTCCTGAACAGGCTCTTTAGGCCGCTGGGGGTCAAGGGGTCGCAGGTTCGAATCCTGTCGCTCCGACCATTTCCTCAGGGAAATCGGTTGGTTAAAGGGGTCGCTTTCGGGCGGCCCCTTTTGCAATTGGGCGCCTGTGGATGTCCTGCGCGCCAGGCGCGGGCAGGGCGCGAATGAGCGCCTATTCGTTTGACGAACCATCATTCAGAAATCATAGATAATTCAACATTTCTGGAGGTCGCGTGGCGGGTTCAAGGCCTGGTTTTTCCTCGGACGGCATCGCCGACACGCTGGCCGTTCGCATCGTGCGGGGTGAACTGGCGCCGGACGCCAAGCTGCGCCAGGAGCATGTCGCCGACGAGTTCAGCGTCAGCCATGTGCCGGTGCGCGAGGCCTTCCTGCGGCTTGTGGCCAAAGGCTTGGCTGTTAGCCGGCCGAACATCGGGGTGCGGGTCGCGCCTCTGGACCAGGCCGCGCACCGTGAGGTGAAGCTGATGCGCGCTGCGCTGGAGCCGCTGGCTCTGCTGCATTCGGCGCCCAATCTGACGCAGGACGACATTGGGCGGCTGGAGGCCTTGAGGTTGGCCTGCGATCAGGCGGACAACATCTATGACTGGGAGGCGGCCAATCGCGCCTTCCATCTGGGGACCATGGCCGCCTGCGGCATGCCGCGCCTGCTCGAGGAAGTCGGTAATCTGCAATTGCACGGCTCGCGCCATATGCTGGCGCAATACAAGGATCGGTGGAAGCCTCGGCCGGACGCCGATCATCGCGCCCTGATGGCGGCCATCCGCACGCGAGACGTGGTGGCGGCGGTCGCGACGTTCGAGCGCCATCTGGCGAGGGCGGTCTAGCCCGGCCTCGTATCCGCAAACGCTCGCGCGGCCGGGGTGTCCCGGCCGCGCAAGCGGGCGATCAGCCGGCCTGTTCCTGGGTGCGCTCAGGAACGATCTCCCGGCACGCGGCTGCGGCTTCGACGACCTCGGCGCGCTTCAGGTTCAGCTTGTTGAAGAGCAGGGTGTCCTTGTCCTCGCCGGGGTTGTCGGCGGTCAGCAGGGTGTCGCCGACGAAGATGGAATTGGCGCCGGCGAAGAAGCACATGGCCTGCAACTCGTCGCTCATCTCCGAGCGACCAGCCGACAGACGGACATAGGCCTGCGGCATCAGGATGCGGGCCGTGGCGATGGTGCGGACCATTTCGATCGGGTCCAGCGGCGCCATGTCGGCCATCGGCGTGCCCTTCATCGGCATCAGCATGTTGATCGGCACGGATTCTGGCGGCTCTTCCAACTCGGCCAGGGTTCGGAGCATGTCGATGCGGTCATCCGCCGTCTCGCCCATGCCGACGATGCCGCCCGAGCAGACATTGATCCCCGCCGCGCGAACGCGGTCCAGGGTGTTCAGTCGGTCGGCGAAGGTGCGGCTGGTGATGACCTCGGAATAGTAGCGTTCCGAGGTGTCGATGTTGTGGTTGTAGTAGTCGAGGCCGGCGTCCCGCAACTGGGCCGCCTGGTCGTCGGTCAGCATGCCCAGGGTCATGCAGGTCTCCAGGCCCATGTCCTTGACGCCCCTGACCATGGCCAGGACGCCGGGCATGTCGCGCGCCTTGGGCGAGCGCCAGGCCGCCCCCATGCAGTAACGCGTGGCGCCGGCCGCCTTGGCCTTGCGCGCCTCGTCCAGCACGCGCTGGACCTCCATCATCTTGGATGCTGACAGTTCAGAGTCGTAGCGCGACGACTGCGAGCAGTAGGAGCAGTCCTCCGGGCAGCCGCCGGTCTTGATGGATAGCAGCTTAGAGCACTGGATCGTGCTGGGTTCAAAATGGGCGCGATGCACTGTGTGAGCGCGATGGAGGAGGTCCATGAACGGCATGGCGTATATCGCGTGCGCGTCAGGTTTCGAATTATCTATCATTCTGTCTATCTGCATGAAGATTCTGCGTGTCTCAGATTGATCATAGATAACAAGATCGAGCATTCTGGTATGGTGAATATATTATATATAATAATAGACATCGAAACGTCGCTGGCGTGCCGTGGCGCGCGACTTTGCGGCGACGCCTTGGAGTTTCGTGGCAGACAGGACGGCGCTCCGATGCACAAGGCGGCCTGTGACGGCTGGTTCGTCTCAACAAAGTGGAGACGGCCCATGCCGCAGGTCAACGACACCGTTCATATCCGTCTCTCGATCCGCGGCGTGTCCGGACCCTTCTGGCAGACCAACGCGACCGTGGCCTCTGTCAGCGGAGCGTCTCTCCTGCTCGACGGCTTTGATCGGCAGGTGCCGGCGGTGAGGTCGGAGTTGAAGGCGGCAGGTCCGGGGCGCTGGACGTTGGACTGGGAGGTCAAGCGCCGGCCGTGATGGGACGAGAACGCGGCGATCCGACCGCCTCCAAATTCAAGCGTCAGGGAATTTCGATTGGCGCCTTCATCGCGAGAATTTCGCGTGTGCGGCGGGTGATGCCGTAGAGCGTGCCAGGCGCGCTTTCGTCCCAGTCGACAGCCTGACCCTCGGCCTCCATGCCCAGGGTCTCCACGTGATCCAGCACCCCGCCGCCGTCAGGGAAGGCGACCACATAGAGCTCTGGGTGGTCGTGGCCGCTGAGATAGAGCCGACCGTCCGGACCCCAGCCGCCGCCGGAAATGCTCATCGGTGCGATTCGCTCGAGGATGGAAGCGGGCAGGGCCCAGCTCTCGGTACGCCGCCACTGGTCGTCGAAGCGGACCAGGGTGGTGTGGCGGTGGTCGCGGGGGGCCTCGCCGCCGCGTCCGTCATAGTTGGCGAACATCCCCCACCAGGCCCCGTCGTGGCGCTCGATCCAGGTCAGGGAGCCGGTCCCCAGTCCCAGGGCGACGCTGCGGACATGATGCAGGTCCTGCGCGTCGAAGATCTCGACCGTGCTGACGTGCGGCGTGCCGGGGAAGTTGGAGCTGGCGCAGACCAGCTCGGCGTTGATGAGGGTGCAGGAGTTGATGTGTGGGAAGCGCTTGGGATCCCCCGACCACTGGGCCTTCTTCTCGCCGGTCGCCTTGTCGTAGCGGGTCAGGGACCAGTTGGAGACGGCGTAGACGTCCTTGGAGCCGACGGCGACGCCCTGTCGCGCGTCGGACGGATAGCGGCGGACGGTTTGCAGTTGTCCCG
Source organism: Brevundimonas sp. MYb52 (assembly GCF_002979535.1). Taxonomy (GTDB): domain Bacteria; phylum Pseudomonadota; class Alphaproteobacteria; order Caulobacterales; family Caulobacteraceae; genus Brevundimonas. Next base: position 387,763 of record NZ_PCPB01000001.1, read on the forward strand.
CGAGGACGGGGGCGGGCAGCTGGGGCGTGGCCTGCTCGGAGGCGGCCAGGGCGAAAGCGACGAGGGTGGTGATCAGCATGGGCGGTCTCTGGAAGAGGAAGGCCGCCCTCCGGTCGGGAAGGGCGGCCTGAAGGGGATCAGAAGCTGGCGGACAGGCCGACCCAGAAGGTGCGGCCGTATTCAGCGGACTCCTGCAGATAGCCCTGGTTCGGGCCGGTCACTTCGCGGCGGCCCGCGTCGTTCAGGTTCTGGCCCTCGACGAAGACCGTCATGCCGTTGTCGAAGCGCCAACTGATCGAGGCGTCATAGAGGTGACGGCCTTTCCAGTACTGATCGGCGTTGGGAATGGTGTCGTTGATCGTCTCGAGGAAGCCGCCGACGTAGTTGTGCGAGATGCGCGCCTCCAGCGGACCGCGCTGGTAGTAGATCGAGGCGTTGGTGGTGGTGTCTGGCTGCTGAAACAGGCCGGTGTGGCGCTCGCCCGCCGAGGTCAGGAAGGTGAACTCGGTGTCCAGGAAGGTGGCGTTGGCGCTGACGCCGAACCCGTCGAAGGGCGCCGGCAGCATGGTCAGGGCCTGCTGGAAGCCCAGTTCGATGCCGCGGATTTCCGCCGACTGGGCGTTCATCGGGGTCGAGGCCAAAACGTCCTCCAGACCCCGACCTACGTCCATGCGCTGGACCGAACTGAGGCTGAAGATCTCATTGTCGATCGACTTGCTGAAGACCGCGACCGAGACCAGGCCGTCCGTCGGGTAGTATTCGAACGACAGGTCGAAGCCCTCGCTCTCGCGCGGCTCCAGATTGGGGTTGCCCCGCGACAAGGTCGGCTGGGAGCCGTCGAAGCTGACGCTCTCGGTCGCCGCCAGGGAGCCGAAGTCCGGGCGGCCGATGGTGTTGGTCCAGGCGGCGCGCACCACCATGTCTTCGCGCACGTCCCAGCGCAGGTGGACGCTGGGCAGCCAGTTCTCATAGCCGCCCTGGTTGTGGGCCGGGCTCAGGACGCCGCCCGTGTTGCGCACGGCCTGGGATTCCACCTCGGTCTTCTCGTAGCGGAGCCCGCCCAGCAGGGTGACGTCGCCGATGCGGTAGCTGGCCTGGCCATAGGCGGCGTAGACGTCCTCGGTCACGTCATAGTCGCCGGTCGGCAGGGCGGTCGTGGCGATGAAGCGGTCGCGGTTGGCGGCGAAGAAGCTCTCGGCCAGACCGGCGTCGATGCGGGCACCCAGGTCATAGCGGCCCTGGATCAGTTCGCTGGGGCCGGCCACGTCCACCTCGTCGAAGGTGAAGGCGAAGCCGGGCGCGGTCTTGTAGTCGGTGCGGCTGCTGGCGAAGGTGCGCTCGCTGGAGCGCAGCAGGCCGCCGAACTTGACCTTCAGATTGCGGTCGAAGCCGCCGTCGTCGAAGGCGGCGTTGAAGCGGGCCTGCACCGTGTCCTCGTCGCTGGTGGTCAGGGACACCCGGCGTTGCTGCAGGTTGTAGAGCTTGGCGTCGCGGAAGGCGGTCGGGTTGGTTGGCGTGAAGACGGGGAAGAAGTCCGAGGTGTCGTAGCTGAAGCCGAAGTTGGAATTGGCCGCCGTGCGGAACTCATAGGACGTGTTCGGCGTCTCCAGCGCGGCGGTCGAGTAGGACAGGTCGCCGTCCAGGGTCCACAGCGGCGCGGCGTTCCACTCGAAGCCCGTGCGCAGCAGGCCGATCTCGCGCTTGGTAATCGGCTGGTTCAGGCCGACGATGTTGCGGCCCGCCGCGAAAGTCCCCGAGGTCTGGGTCTGGTTGGAGACATTGCCGTTCGGCTCGGTGCGGAACTCGATCCGTTCCTCATCGTCCTCCATGCTGGCCCACAGGGCCGAGGCCTCCCAGCGGAAGTCGTCGCTCGGGCGCCACTCCAGCTTGCCGTTCAGGCCTGAGCGCTGCTTGGTGTTGTTGTACCAGAACAGGCGGTGTTGGGTCGGCACCTGAATGCCGTTGCCGGTGGCGGAGCCCGAGTCCACCGGCTTGCCGTCGGCGTCGTACTCGCGCACCGAAGGGGCGGCGACTTCGACCTGCGGGATGTCGTAGTCCAACTGTTCGTGCGAGGCGCCGACCACCACGCCCCATTCGTCATTGGCGCCGAAACGGCGGCCGGTGGCGAAGCTGAGGCGATAGGACGGGTCGTCGTTGCGAACGTCGCCGTGGCGCTCATAGACGCCATACGAGGCCATGCCGTCGAAGAAGGGACCCTTGCGGTCAAAGGCGCTGCGGGTGCGCACATTGATGACGCCGCCGATGGCGTTGGCGTCGTTCTCGGGCGTCACCGTCTTGATGACCTCCAGGCGGCCGGCCATGACCGAGGGGACGATGTCCATCGGCACGGTGCGGGCGCTCTCGTCGACCGAGCCGACGAAGGCGCCGTCGATGGTGGTGCGGTTATAGGTCGAGGCCAGACCGCGCAGGATCGGCCAGCGCGGCTCGCCCTGGTCCTCCATGATCGAGACGCCGGGGATGCGGCGCAGGGCGGCTGCGGTGTTGTGGTCCGGCAGCTTGCCGATGTCGTCCGACGAAACGGCGTCCATGACTTCGAACTGACGGCGCTTGACAGCGATGGCGGCGCGCTGGGCCTCGCGCTGGCCGGTGACGACGATCTCATCGACTTCGGACGTCGCCTCCGTCTGAGCGTCCTGAGCGGAGGCCGAACAGGGCAGAGCCAGGATGGGCGCGCAAAGCGCGGTGCTCGCCAGCAGCCAGGCTGCGGCGCGGTGAGAGGCGATGGTCATGAAGGAATCCCCGGAAGCGTTACCTGGGGGCGGGGGCTAGGCCGTGCCAGCGACGGGTTCGCTTCAGGCGGGCTATTGTTCCGTCATGTTTTGGCGATGCCGGAGTGACGTTCTATCCGGAACCGTGGTTGCTATATGCTTGGGCGAAGGCGACGACGGCGCGGCGTAAAGAAATGCCTCGTGACGAACGGAACCTTCGCGCAGGCTTTCGGGTTGATTGGTTGATCATCGGGTGAAAACCGGATGATTGAGGTCAGAAACATCGTTCAGCAATGAACGAAGCTCGGCCCCCAATGAAAGCCCGACGCGCACCCCGAGAGGGGCAACTCCGGGCTTTCGCTGTATCTGGCCCCCTGATTGGACACGCTCGGCCCTATTTGGCGCCGGGTTCGCGTTCGGCCCAGCGCAGCAGCGGGATCAGTGGCAAGCCCCAGCCGACGCCGGCGACCGTGAAGAAGATCAGGTCCAGCCACCAGATGTTCGGTAGGCGATCGTTGATCGTCACCGCGCCCCAGACCCAGAAGGCCAGGAAGAACAGGACGCCGATCGTGGCGACGAATCGGCGGGCCCGCGGCGGCATCAGCGCTTACTCCGGAACAGGAAGAAGGCGACCAGGCAGATCACGGCGGCGAGCATCGACCAGACCACCCAGAGCCAGTCGCCCAGCGTCGCCACGGCGAAGACGCGGATAGCCAGGAAGGCCCCGCAGCCGGCGCCGACGGCGGCGACCAGAATGGTCCCGCCCAGGCCACGACGGCCCGTCAGCAGGTCGGCGATCCAGGCCAGGGCCAGAGCGCCGACGACGGCGATGGCGATATCCGTATATGGCGCCACGGGCGCTCCTTCAGAATGGTGCGACGCTCTGGCGTCGAAAGCGACTCGATCTTGCCGCGCTTGAGGGGCATACCGCCCCGGTCGCCCGGTGGGTTTGGCGACAGTGTATCGGGGCGAACGGCAGGCGTCGAATGAACCGTTTTGTAAATCAGGATCAAAGCCGCGCGGTGGCGTTGTGGCTGTTCTTCAGCGCGGCCATGGTTTTCGCCATGGTGGTCATCGGCGGCGTCACTCGCCTGACGGGCTCGGGCCTGTCGATCACCGAGTGGAAACCCATCATGGGCGCCATCCCGCCGCTGAACGACGCCCAGTGGGCCGAGGCCTTCGACAAGTACAAGGCCATCCCTCAGTACGCCCAGGTCAACGCCGGCATGAGCCTGGGCGAGTTCCAGGGCATCTTTTGGTGGGAGTGGCTGCACCGCCTGGTCGGGCGTCTGATCGGCGTGGTCTTTGCGGTTCCTTTCCTGGTCTTCCTATTGCTGCGACGGATGCCGAAGCGGTTGATCGTGCGCTGCCTGGTGCTGCTGGGCCTGGGCGGGCTGCAGGGCCTGATCGGCTGGTGGATGGTGTCCAGCGGCCTGTCGGAGCGCGTCGATGTGGCGCCCGAGCGGCTGGCGACCCACCTGGGTCTGGCCTTCCTGATTTTCGCCGGTCTGATCTGGACGGGACTGGAGGCCTGGAGCGGGTCGGACCATTCGCGCTCGCCTCGTGGCTGGACCTGGGGCGCCGGGCTGCTGCTGGCTGCGGTCTTTGTTCAGTGCCTGTTGGGAGGGCTGGTGGCCGGGGCCAAGGCGGGCTTCATCTATACCGACTGGCCGATGATGAACGGCGCGGTCTTCCCGCCGGTCGAGTGGGGCAAGGGCGCCGTCGCCTTCCTGCACGATCAGGGGCTGGTGCAGTTCAATCACCGCATCGGAGCCTATCTGCTGCTGGCGGCGGGGACGGCCTACGCCATTCACGCCTGGCGCTGGCGGCTGGCCGAGGGTCTGGGCGTTGCGGCCTTTGTTCTGGCAGGGGCGCTGTGGCTGCAGGCTGGGCTGGGCGTCGTGACGCTGATGCACGCCGTGCCGAACACTCTGGGTGCGCTGCACCAGGCGGTGGCGGCCCTGGTGCTGGGCGCGGCGACGGTCAACCTGTGGCTGGTTCGCCGCTCGCGCCCGCGCCTGTTCATGAGCGGACCGCGTTCCACGGGCCTCTGATCGCCAAGGTCAGGCCGGGGTACATGATGTTCACGAACAGGACGCTGCCGTCCGGCGAGAACACGGCCCCGGCAAACTCCGAGTTCCCGGTGAAGACGTTGCGGGCGATGGTGTAGAGGCGACCGTCGGGGGTCACGCCCTTGATGTGGTTGCGCACCTCGTCGGAATAGTTGTCCTCGCAGACGATCAGGTGGCCCCAGGGCGCGATGCACAGGTTGTCGCCCATGTTCATGGTGCGCAGGTCTGTGCTTTCCACGAACAACTGGATGCGGCCCGGCGAGCGGGCCTCGTCCGCGCCGCCTTCGTCGGGCGAGGGGACGTAGCGCATGATCTGGCCCCGGCGCAGCGGCCCGCCCGAGGTGGCGGTCAGGTAGAGCTCGTTCTCGCCCCAGAAGATCCCTTCGCCGCGCGCCACCTTGACCGCGCCCGCCGCATGGCCGCGGTGGCGCAGGTCGTCCTTGGGCGATTCCACGTCCTCCATGTCGATCCACTCGACCTCGCGCCAGTCGTTGACGGACCAGACACGGGCATCGTGGTTGGAACTGTCGGCGGCCGGCTGGCCCTTGAAGGCCATGGCTTGCAGCCGACCGCCGCGCGCCAGCTGACCCGGAACGGTCGGGATAAAGCGATAGAAGAGGCCGTCGCCCTGATCTTCGGTCAGGTAGGCGATGCCGGTGCGCGGGTCGATGCAGACGGCCTCGTGGTCGAAACGGCCCATGGCCTTCAGCGGCACGGGATCGACCAGGCCGGTCGCGTCGGCGGGCACCTCGAACACCCAGCCGTGGGCCTTGCTCACGTCAGCGTCGGCGGGGGTCTCGACTGTCTCCTCGCACGTCAGCCAGGCGCCCCAGGGGGTGTGGCCGCCGCAGCAGTTGGTCGAGGTCCCGGCCAGCGACAGGTGCTGGCGGACTGTTTTGCGGGTCTCGAGGTCATAGACAAGGGTCGTCGTGCCGCCGGGCAGGGGGCGCCCGTCCTTGTAGGTGTCGTAGGCTTTTGACGCGTCCAGCAGGCCGAGGCGCTCATGATGGAAGCCGCCCGGCCCCATGTTGCGGTGAAGCGCCCGCCCGCCCTTCAGTTCGTGGTTGCGCACCAGGGCGACCGTGGTGGGGCTCAGCGCGAAACAGCCCATGCCGTCGGGCTGGCCGGGGACCAGCAGGCCGTCGTCCATGGTTTCGCCGCTCTGGGAGATGACCTGGTAGGAAAAGCCCTCGGGCAGGTCGAGCAGGCCGTTGGGATCGGTCTTCAGCGGGCCATAGCCCTCGACCTGATTGACGTAGGTCTCCTCGCCCGCCGATTGGGCGTGGACGTTGCGGGCGAAGCCGGCGAAGGCGAAGGCCGCAGCCCCGGTTGAGATCAGTTGGCGGCGTTGCAGGCGCATGAGGGACTCCGTTTGACGGCCGAGCTTAGACCGTTTGCGGACGACAGGGGCGATACGATCCTGTGACGGTTGCGTGGCGTATCCTTCTCCCCTTGCGGGAGAAGGTGGCCGAGCGCAGCGAGGTCGGATGAGGGGTTGCGCCGCTCTTCACCCGACTGCCTTGCTCAACTGTAGAGAGACCCCTCATCCGTCAGCCTCCGGCTGCCACCTTCTCCCGCAAGGGGAGAAGGAACAAGTCTATCCGCCTCGCGTGAACGCGGGCGGTGGAGAGCTGGGCGGGGCGCCGGGACCTCGCCCGGAGTGATTGAGTAATACCGTTTCGACGAAGGCCGACGCCCCGCGCGAAGAGTTGTTCATGAGCTCGGGCAGGCGCCGTTCTTTGCGGCTACCCCCGGCGCCCATGACGGGCAGGCTGCACCGGCGTGCAGTCCTGGAACGGTCCGCGTAACCCCCGCGACCCTGACCGGGACCTCTATGGCGGACAGGTCGAACGCCCCGTCGCTAGGCCCCTGCGGCGTCTCATCTGAAGTGTGGCCTACCGCGCTTCGCGCTACTTGAGGCCACGATTGGAGGAAGCGCGTTCGCGCCGCCTCGCTTCTCACTCCTGAACCCTCGCCCCGGCCTGTCGCCGCCTTCCGCTGGGTGCTCCCTTGCCCGGCGCGCGCGACAGGAGGCCGACGGTCCGACAAGACCCCCGTTCTCTTCGCCCCCGCCGCCGCTTCGGTTCGCCGGCCGAGCGAGCCCTCCCTTGCGACGGGACAGGGTAAGCATGGGGCAGGTTGCGGGTGGGGCGAGGAGATGGGGGATGGCGGGGCGCAATCCCGCTGATTTTCAGGGATTGGCGGGGCGAGTTGTGATGGCGCGCGCATTTTCCTTCTCCCACAAGGGGAGAAGGAAGATCAGGCTTACCCCACCTTCACCCGCGTGGCGGCTTCGGGCAGGTCCTCGCCGAAGGCGCGCTGATAGAACTCGGCGATGGTGGGGCGTTCCAGTTCGTCGCACTTGTTCAGGAAGGTCAGGCGGAAGCTGAGGGCCAGGTCGCCGCCGAAGATGATGGCGTTCTGGGCCCAGGTGATGACCGTGCGCGGCGACATGACGGTCGAGATGTCGCCGTTCATGAAGGCGTTTCGGGTCATGTCGGCGACGCGGACCATGGCGGCGATGCGGCGTTTGCCCTCGGCGTCGTTCCACTCGGGGATCTTGGCGGCGACGATCTCGGCTTCGACGTCGTGGTCGAGGTAGTTGAGCGTCGTCACGATGTTCCAGCGGTCCATCTGGCCCTGGTTGATCTGCTGGGTGCCGTGATAGAGGCCCGAGGTGTCGCCCAGACCGATGGTGTTGGTGGTCGAGAACAGGCGGAACCAGCGGTTCGGGCGGATGACGCGGTTCTGATCCAGCAGGGTCAGGCGGCCTTGCGCCTCCAGCACGCGCTGGATGACGAACATGACGTCGGGACGGCCGGCGTCGTATTCGTCGAAGACCAGGGCGACCGGGCGTTGCAGCGACCAGGGCAGGATGCCCTCGCGGAACTCGGTGATCTGCTTGCCGTCCTTCAGGACGATGGCGTCCTTGCCGATCAGGTCGATGCGGCTGATGTGACTGTCCAGGTTCACGCGCACCAGCGGCCAGTTCAGGCGGGCGGCGACCTGTTCGATATGGGTCGACTTGCCGGTGCCGTGATAGCCCTGAACCATGACGCGGCGGTCAAAGGCGAAGCCGGCGCAGATAGCCAGGGTGGTCTGCGGATCGAAGCGGTAGCTGTCGTCGATCTCGGGCACATGGCTGTCGCGCGTATCGAAGGCGGGCACGACCATGTCGGAATCGACGCCGAACGCCTCCCTGACCGTCACCTTGCGGTGCGGCTCCAGCGTGACCAAGGGATCGGGCGAGGCGTCGAGGGGGGAGGTCATGACAGGTCGATTAGCGCAGCACGACCGGGTGGTCGAGACCCAGACCGATACGGGCGACGCGTTCGATCAGGAAGGGCAGGCGGGTGACGACGGGAATAGCCGTGCGACGGGCCAGATCCGCCCCGGCGCCGGTGTTACGCACGAAGCTGGTCAGGGCGCGGACGCGGCGGACAACGGCCTTGTCCACCGGGCGACGCAGGCGGTCGTAGTCCTCGATTCGCTCAAGCTGGCCGCTGAGGAAGTCGGCGGCGCAGTCGGCGAAGACGTAGGCGTCCTCGATCCCCAGGTTCATGCCGCGCGCGCCGATGGGCGAATGGATGTGGGCTGCGTCTCCGCCCAGGGCGACGCGGCCCAGGCTCATGGCGGAGGCCATGCGGTGCGAGATGTGAAAGTCCGAGCGCCACAGCACGGCGCCGGCGCGCCAGCCCTCGGGCAGATTGTCCAGCATGGGCGGGCCAAAGCCGATCAGGCGAAAGCGCGTGCCGGAATAGGGCAGGCAGACGAAGACCGCGTCGTCGCGGAAGTCGATCCAGGCCTCGTCGGCTGGAGGGCCGTCCAACTCGACGTCGATCAACTGCCAGGGCTCGGCCCAGGCGTCGCCGGGGAAGTCGAGGTTCAGCGCCTTGCGCACGGTGGAATGGGCGCCGTCGGCGGCGAACAGCAGGGGCGTCCGCACCCGCTCGCCGGAAGACAGGGTCGTGATGACGGCCTCGGCGTCCTGCGACAGGCTGCTCAGGGCCTGGCCGCGTTCGACCGCTACGCCGCGCGCCGCCAGGGCCTCGGTCAGCAGGACCTCGGTGCGGGCCTGGGGCAGGATGGCCAGGGGGAAGCGGGCGCCGAGGTCGATCTGGTCCAGATGGACGGCGGCCAGGGTCTCACCGTGCCGGTGGATATGCAGGCGGGCGACGGTTCCGGCCTCGGCGAGGATGCGGGCGGTCACGCCGGTCGGCTCCAGCAGGTCGAGGGTGCGCGGATTGACGCCGAGCGCCTTGGAGGTGGCGGTCGGCGTCTCGGCCGCGTCGATGATCCGAACCGGAACGCCGCGCCGCGACAGGAAGAGGGCCGCCGCCAGTCCCGTGGGACCGGCGCCGACGATCAGGACCTGGGGCGCGGCGCTCATGGCCGCAGGCTCAGCCGGCGCTCAGCGCCACGTCGACGTTGCCGCGCGTGGCGTTGGAATAGGGGCAGACCTGATGCGCCTTGTGGATCAGATCGTCGATCACGGCCTGATCGAGGCCGTGATCGGTGACGTGGAGCGTGACATCCAGGTTGAAGCCTTCGCCGCGCGTATTCTTGCCGAAGCCGACGCCGGCGGCGACCTTGGTGTCCGGGCCGACCGGGGTTCCCGCCTTGCCCGAGACCAGACGCAGGGCGCCCAGGTAGCAGGCGGCGTAGCCGGTGGCGAAAAGCTGCTCAGGGTTGGTGCCGTCGCCGCCCTTGCCGCCCATTTCCGTGGGGACAGACAGGCGCACGTCGATCTTGCCGTCGTCGGTAGCGGAGCGGCCTTCGTCGCGGCCGCCTCCCGAGGCGGTGGCGTGGGCGCGGTACAGGACTTCCATGAGGCGACTCCTTTGTGGATCGAAGGACTCGAATATGGGGCTCAGTCGTTCAGAAACAACGGTTCTGTGATTCGTGTAATCCGCAAGGAGCGTGTTAACAATTTGGCCATCACTTCCGTCGGGGAAGAGGCCATGCAGACGCACGCGCAGTTCTTTTGCTATGTCTATGACGCGCCCGAAGGCACGCCGAACATGTATGCTCTGGATGCGGACAGTTGGCCCGAAGCCGTCAGCGAGACACGGCGCATGATGCTGGACGACGCCCGTAGCGCCTATGCCGAAATCTGGGACGGGGCGGGCGAGAGCGTCACGCGCATCGACGGGCCGCTGAAGCCGGGCGGGCTGCTGCGAAGCCTCAGGCGTGCCCGGCCTTTTTCAAGACTTTCCAGGCCTTGATGACGCTCTGAAGCTTGGCCTCCGCGCCCCGGTCGCCGCCGTTGGTGTCGGGGTGGAAGCGTTTGAGCATCTCGTGATAGCGGGCCTTGATCGCGGCCTTGTCCGCGCCAGGCTTGAGGCCGAGGTCGGTCAGGGCCGCCAGCTCGATCTTGCCGATGCGGTGGACCTCGGCGGCGGCCGGGCCGGCCTGTTCCTGGGTGCGGCGACCGAACAGGCCGAAGCTGTCGCGCCAGGAGCCGGCGCCCTCGGTGTTGGCTGTGCCCATCTTGGCGGCGAAGGCGGCGGCCTCGCGCGTGTTCTTGCCGGCCTTCATCTCCCAGGTCGGGCGCCCGCCGGTCATGGCCTCGTTTTCCTGAGCCGCGCGGATCTGGCCCTCGCTCATGCCCGCGTAGAAGTTCCAGCCCTTGTTATATTGGCCGGCGTGCGCCTGGCAGAATTCATAGAAGTCGGCCAGTTGCTCGCGCGACTTCGGCGCCTTGGCCGTAGCCGGCCGCGAGCAGTCCGGCCACTCGCAGGTCTTCTCGCCCTGTTTCCGATGGAGGACGTCGGCCTCGGCCTTTTCCTCGTCGGGCTTGGGCGGCTTCACGCGGATGTCGGTGAAGCGAGGCTTGTATTCAAATGACGCGGACATCGCCCCCAGTGTAAGCTCGAATTGGACAGCTTCAAGGAACGACCGATGTCTGATGGCCCCGTGGCGGCACTTATCCGCGAAAAACTGACGGCGGCCTTTGCGCCGCATCGGATTGAGCTGGAGGACGACAGCTGGAAGCACGCCGGCCACCATCACGAAGGCGGCATGGACGCCAAGGATGGCGGCGAGAGCCATTTTCAGCTGATGATCGTGTCCGATGCGTTTGAAGGACAGGGCCGTGTGGCGCGTCAAAGAGCGATCAACGCGGTCCTGAAGGATGAACTGGCGGGTCCCGTTCATGCCCTGGCGGTGCGCGCCATGACGGCGGCGGAGGCGGGGTAGAGACTGTTCGTGTCAATTTGATACGTACAAAGTCGTATTCACTTCGTCTTAGAACCTTCAACCTAGCGTTCGCCCCGACTGATTTGCAAAGGCGGGGGCTAGCGAATGGTAGGGTCTGACGGGATCAAGGGGTTGGACGGGCAGGCGCCTGGCGAAGCTGCCCAGGCGCTGACCGCGATCCTGCAAACCCACTACCTGCGCTATATGATCATCGTCAGCTGGGCCGTCGGCGTGGTGGCGACGGTTGGTCTGGTCCCCGGACTGCTCTGGTTCGCCGCCACCTTGGCGGCGGGCGCCTTGCGCGGCGAGGTCGAAAAGCGCGTCAGCCAGAGGGTCGGCGCAGGATGGGGCATGGTCTTTCCTGCCGTCGCGACCGCAACGACGGCGGTCTGGGCCGTGGCGCCTCTGCTGGCCTGGTATTCGCCGTCGCCGTTCGGACATGAGCTGGCCATCGCCTTGCTGGTGTCCGGCTATGTGCTGGTTTTCGCCCAACTGCGTAGTTCGCCGCGTCAGGCGATCATGATTTCGTCCCCCTATGGTCTGGCGGCGGCGATTATCGCCGTCAGCCTGATCGGCGGGCCGCTGTTCTGGCCGTTTGTGGCCCTGGTGCCGTTTACGGCGGCCAGCCTGTTCGTTCTGGTGACCATGACCATGCTGCGCGAGGATCGCATTCGCGCCTTCCAGGATCATCAGGCCCATCTGATCGAGGAACTGGAGGCGGCGCGCGACAAGGCGGACGCGGCCAACGAGGCCAAGTCCAGCTTCCTTGGGGTCATTTCGCATGAACTGCGCACGCCGATGAACGGGGTGCTGGGCGCGGCGCAATTGCTGAGCGCGACGCGGCTGGAAGGGACCCAGCGCGAATATCTGTCGATCATCCGCAACTCGGGCGACAATCTGCTGAGCCTGCTGAACGACATCCTCGACATGACCAAGATTGAAGCCGGCAAGATGAGTTTCGATGTGGTCGATGTGCAGGTGGACGACTTGCACCGCCGGATCACCGGGCCGTTCGAGGCCCAGGCCGAAGCCAAGGGGCTGACTCTGGTGTCGACCTTTGAGGGTGAACTGCCAGCGGTTGTGCGCGGCGATCCGCTGCGGGTCTGCCAGGTGGTGCAAAATCTGCTGTCGAACGCGGTCAAGTTCACTGACCAGGGCGAGATCCGCTACACTGTGCGCGGTCGGCGGATTTCGGATCGGCGGGTCGGCTTCGAGTTCTCGGTCAAGGACTGCGGGTCGGGCATTTCGCGCGACGATCTGGAGCGCCTTTTCCAGCCCTTTACCCAGGTCGACAACTCCTCGACGCGCAAGTTCGGCGGCACAGGCCTGGGTCTGACCATCGCCCAGCGCATGGCGCACATCATGGGCGGCGACATCGCCGTGACCTCTCGTCTGGGCGAGGGCTCGACCTTCACCTTGTCGATCGAGGGCGAGGTGGTCGAATGGAGCCGCGCCGAAGCCGTCGAGGCCGTCGATGCGGATGTCGAGGACGCTGATCATCTGGACGTGCTGGTGGTCGAGGACCATCCGGTCAACCGCATGATCCTGGAGGCCTGGATGGGGTCGGCCGGGCATCGCACCAGCACCGCCGAGAACGGCCAGCTGGCAGTCGATCTGGCCAGGAATCAGCGGTTTGACCTGATCATCATGGACGTGAACATGCCGGTGATGGACGGCCTGACCGCGACGCGTCTGATCCGCGAGGGCGGGGGCGTGAACAATGACACGCCCATCGTCGTCCTGTCGGCCTCGGCCCGGCATGAGGACCATGAAGCGGGTCTGGCGGCGGGAGCCGACGCCTATCTGAACAAGCCTATCGATTTCCGCAGTCTGGCCGGTCTGATGGTTCAGGTCCCCGGCGGACGCATGGCCTTGCGCCAGGCCGCCGCTTCGGGCGAGGAGGCGGCGGTCGCGGCCTGACCCGCCGCTATGAACTGATCGCCTGGCGCGCTTTGAGGCGCGTGGCTCCCCGTGGCGGAAAAAGCCTGCCCGCCGGGGCTTCCATTCCCGGGGGCAGACGCTAGACCCAAGGGCATGTCTATCCTGCACGAGACCCTGACCCAGACGGTCGCAGCCGGCGAAAAACGGCTGACCGTCGACGCCGCCATTCTGGCCAAGCTGGCCGACATGGCCGGCGATCTGGCGATCAACCTGACGATCGCCGCGCTGATCTTCGCCATCACCCTGTTCATCGCCCGCTGGGCGTCGGGCGTGACGCGGCGGGTGTTGGGCCGGTTGCGGGCCTTCCGTCACGACCAGACGGTGCTCAGCTTCGCCGCCCAGGTCGTGCGGGTGGTCATCATCATCATCGGCCTGATCGCCGTGCTGCAACGCCTGGGCGTGCAGACGACCTCGATCATCGCGGTTTTGGGCGCCGCCTCGCTGGCCGTGGGCCTGGCCTTGCAGGGCACGCTGTCGAACGTGGCGGCGGGGGTCATGCTGCTGATGCTGCGGCCCTATCGCGTTGGCGAGGTGATCGACGTCGGCGGCGCCTCGGGCACGGTGCAGAAGCTGGATCTGTTCACCACCCAGCTGTCGAACGCCAACAACCACAAGATCGTCATTCCCAATTCCAAGGTTCTGAGCGACGTCATCATCAATCTGACGGGGCAGAAGACGCGGCGCATCGAGATCAAGTTCACCGTCGGTTATGGCGAGAACCTGAAGGACGCCTGCGACGTGATCGCCGGCGTGGCCAAGGCGCACGTCAAGGTGCTGAAGGACCCGACGCCCTGGACCGGGGTGACGGCCCTGCTGGACAGTTCGGTCGAGGTCACCTTGCACGCCTGGGTCAATGTCGCCGACTGGTGGCAGAGCCAGGCCGATCTGATGCAGGGCGGCAAGGAAGCCCTGGACGCAGCCGGAATCGAGATACCCTTCCCGCACCAGGTCGAAGTGCCGGCCAAGGACGCCCAATTCGCCCGCATCGTCATGGCGCCGGCAGAACAACAGGAAGACTGACGCGTGCGTTACGACTTCGGATCGGACAATACGGCGGGGATGGCGCCCGCCGCGCTGGAAGCCCTGGCGAAGGCCAATGGCGGTTTCGCGCGGGCCTATGGCGCCGACGAGGTCACGGCGCGGGCGGCCGATCAGATCCGCCAGCGGCTGGACGCCGACGCCGAGGTGCGCTTCGTCTTCAGCGGAACGGCGGCCAACGCCATCGCCGTCTCCATGCTGGCTCGACCCTATGAGGCGGTGCTGACGCATCATGCGGCCCACATCTGCACCGACGAGACGGGGGCGCCGGGCTTCTTCGGCCAGGGCGTCGGCCTGATCGGTCTGCCGGGCTATTCGGGCAAGATCGACGGCATGGCGCTGCGGGCGGCGCTGGAGGAGCCGGTGGTCGGCCATCGCCAACCCGCAGCGGCGCTGAGCGTCACCCAGGCGACCGAGTATGGGGCGGTCTATTCCGAAGAAGAACTGCGCCACCTGATCGAGCCCGCCAAGCTGGCCGGGCTGGGCGTCCATATGGATGGGGCGCGGTTGGCCAATGCTGTGGCGGCCGGGTTCGAACTGAAGGACATTCCGCGCCTTGGCGTGGATGTTCTGGTGTTCGGCGGGGCCAAGGCCGGCGCGAACTGCGCCGAGGCCCTGGTCATCTTCGACAAGAGCCTGACGCGGCGGATCGACAACCGGCTGAAGCAGGCCGGGCAGACCGCGTCCAAGGGGCGGTTCCTGGCGGCGCCGATCCTGGGTCTGCTGGAATCGGGCGCCTGGGAGACGGGGGCGGCCCACGCCAATCTGATGGCTCAGCGCCTGGCCGAGGGCATCGAGGAGCGCTCGCCCTTTGTCCTGGCCCATCCGGTCGAGTCCAACGCCGTCTTCGTGCGCATGCCGGACGAGGCGCATCAGCGCCTGAACGCCCTGGGCTGGGCCTGTTACCAGTTCGACGACGGGTCCGTGCGGTTCGTCTGTTCCTGGGCGACGACCAAGGGCGCGGTCGATGAACTGCTCGAAGCCATCGCGAGCCTGAACTGAATGTCGGTCTCGCTCCGGCAAGGCGCCGACCCTAGGCTGGAGCATGACCATGCGCGGTGAACGATCGGGCCGACGGGGCGACTCCACGGTCAAGGCCATGGCCGCCGGGCAGGCCGAGGTGAAGCATGAGGCACCGCCGACCCTTCAGGCGCTGACCGACCTCTTGCGCGTGGTGGGCCGTTCGGGCGCGCCGCAATTGCCGTGGCGCATCACCGGAGCCATCGGCCTGACGCTGGCGGGCAAGGGGCTGGGCGTGCTGGCGCCTCTGATCCTGGGCGCTGCGGTCAACCATTTGGCGGCGGGACAGGGCGCGGCGGCGGCCGTGGGCTGGGGCTTCGCCGCCTTCGCCGTGGGCTGGGCCCTGGTGCGTTTCCTGTCAGCGGCGACGCCGCAGTTGTCGGACGTGGTCTTCGCGCCCGTGCGGGCGGCGGCCCAGCGCCGGACGGCGGCCGAGACCTTCGCCCACGCCCTCAGCCTGTCGCTGGACTTCCACCAGACCAAGCGGTCGGGCGCCCTGTCGCGCACCATGGATCGCGGCTCGCGGGCCGTGGACTTCCTGCTGCGGATTCTGGTGTTCAATCTCGGGCCGACCGTGGTCGAGCTGGTGCTGGCGGCGGCGGTGCTGAGCGGCAAGTACGACTGGCGTTTCGGCGCGGTGGCGATCGGGGTGGTGGCGGTCTATGCGGTCGCGACCTTCGCCATGGCCAACTGGCGGCTGGAGCATCGGCGGGCGATGAACGCCGCCGACAGTGAGGCGGCGGGCCTGAGCGTCGACGCCCTGCTGAACTATGAGACGGTCAAGTCGTTCGGGGCCGAGGGGCGGGCGGCCGAAGCCTATGACCGCTCGCTGTCGACCTATGTGGATGCGGCGCTGAAGGCCAATACGTCGCTGGCGACGCTGAACCTTGTCCAGGGCCTGATCATGAACGTCGGCCTCGGGATCATGGCCGTCATGGCCGGGTTCGAGGCGGCGGCCGGGCGGATGGGGCCGGGCGATGTGACGGCGGCGGTGCTGATCATGATTTCCCTGTATGCGCCGCTGAACATTCTGGGCTTCGCCTATCGGGAAATCCGCCAATCTTTCATCGACATGGAAGAAATGTTGAAGGTGACGCGACAGGCGCCGCAGGTGGCCGATGCGCCCGACGCCGTCGCCTTGCCGCGTCCCGCTGGCGCGTGCGGAGCCGAGATCGTGTTCGACCATGTGGGCTTCCGGCACGATGCCCGGGCGGCTGGGCTGGATGACGTCAGCTTCGTCACGCCGGCCGGGACGACCACGGCCCTGGTCGGGCCGTCGGGGGCGGGCAAGTCCACCATCGTCAAGTTGGCCCTGCGTCTGCTGGACCCGCAAGAGGGCCGCGTGCTGATCGACGGTCGGGACGCGCGGTCGGTGACGCAGGCTTCGCTGCGGGCGGCGGTGGCCCTGGTGCCGCAGGACGTGGCCCTGTTCAACGACAGCATCCGCGCCAACATCGCCTTCGCCCGGCCGGACGCCGACGAGGCGGCCATCTGGGCGGCGGCCGAGTCGGCGGAACTGGCTGACTTCATCCGCAACCTGCCGGAGGGCATGGAGACGCGGGTGGGCGAGCGGGGCCTGAAGCTTTCAGGCGGCGAGCGGCAGCGCGTAGGCATCGCCCGCGCCTTGCTGGCTGATCCCTGCATCCTGATCCTGGACGAGGCGACCAGCGCGCTCGACAGCCGCACCGAGGCCGCGATCCAGAAGACGCTGCGCAAGGCGCGGGCGGGCCGCACGACCCTGGTGGTGGCGCACCGCCTGTCCACCGTGGCCGACGCCGAGCAGATCCTGGTGCTGAAGGCCGGGCGTATCGTCGAGCGTGGCGCGCACCACGAATTGGTGGCGCGTCAGGGCGGGGAATACGCCAGCCTGTGGCGTAAGCAGACGCGCGGCGCGAAAAGCCAGGTTCAGTCGGACTGAGACGCGCCCGGAACCTTGGCCTTCAGCACGTCCTTGAGGCTGGCCAGGACTTGGGTCCGGGCCTCGGCGGCTTCGGCGGGCAAGGTCAGCAACAGGCGCAGGGCCTGGGCGTGGACGGTGACGATGCGCCAGTCGAAGGGCTTGTCTTCGGGCGCGGCGTCGATCAGGTCGCACAGATTGGCGGCGGCGGCGCACAGGTCCTTGAGCTCAAAGGGACCGGCGGCGTCGATCACGGCGCTGGAATGGTCATAGGCCCGATCGAGGACGCGAGCGGCTTCCTCGAGCGTACCGGCGGGTTGAAGCATGGCCAGGGCCGTGACCTGTTCCTCGATCACCGCCCGGCTGCGCGCCTCCATCTCGGCCAGATTGGCCTTGGCCTGGGCCAGGGCGACGCCGGCGCTGACGCCGCCAGGCTGGTCGATCAGGGTCGACAGGCGAGAGCGGCGGCGGTTGTGCGTGATGACGGTCATAGTTCGATCGACGCTCTGCGTTGAGATTCGAATTCCGCCTTGCGGATTTCCTCGGCGCGACGCTCGGGGCCGTCCCAGGGAACCGCATGGAAGCGACGATCAGGCCCGAAATAGTCGCCGACTTCAAGGAAGGGGCGGGCGTCGCGCGCGACCCAGACGATGCGCTCCAGAAGCACGCCCGCGCTGAAGGGCTTGGTGATCAGGAAGTTGGCGCCGCAGTCGCGGGCCTCGGACACCTTGGAGCGGCGCACGTGGGCGGCGGTCATGATGACGGGGGCGAAGGCGTTGGGCTCCAAACCCGAGCGGCGCAGCCAGCGCACGAACTCATAGCCGCTCATGCCGGGCATTTCGCAGTCGACCAGGATCAGATCGACTGGATGATCGCGCAGGATGGCGATGGCCTCGGCGGCGCTGGCGCAGGCGTGACGCACCTTGATGCCGAAGCCGAGAATGGCCTGGGCTGTCAGTTCCAGCGCGAAGGGCGAATCGTCGATGACCATGGTCACCGCGCCGGCAAAGTTGAACACTGCGCTTTCACGCAGGGATTCGCCGACCCCGTTCATGCCGCGCATGAAGAGGCCCCGAGCTTCAGGAGGGGCGAGAAACCGATTCGCATCGTGTCAGCTTCGGCGGCGCGACGCCGCCGTGCAATGCGTGATCAGCCCAGACGGCCGATGGCGTAAAAGCGATCGGCGCGGGCCTTGCGGATCTGGTCCGCCGACAGCGACGACAGCGCCTTCAACTCATCTTCCAGCACGTCGCCGACGGATTGGATGGCCGTTTCGCGCGCCGTGTGGGCGCCGCCCAGGGGCTCGGGGATGACGCGATCGACGATCTTCATCGCCAGCAGGTCCGGGCCGGTGATCTTCATGGCGTTGGCGGCGTCCTTGGCGCGGGTGCCGTCGCGCCACAGGATGCCGGCCGCGCCCTCGGGCGAGATGACCGAATAGATGGAGTGCTCCAGCATCAGCACGCGGCTGGCGGCGGCGATGGCGATGGCTCCGCCCGAACCGCCTTCGCCCGTCACGGTGGCGATGGAGGGGACGCCCAGGGTCAGGCCGCGCTCGGTCGAGCGGGCGATGGCCTCGGCTTGACCGCGCTCCTCGGCGCCCAGGCCCGGATAGGCGCCGGCGGTGTCGACGAAGGTCAGGACCGGCAGGCCGAACTGCTCGGCCATGTCCATCAGGCGGACGGCCTTGCGGTAGCCCTCGGGGCGAGCCATGCCGAAATTGTGGGTGATGCGGGTCTGGGTGTCGTGACCCTTTTCGTGGCCCATGACCACGACCGGCTGGCCGCGGAAGCGAGCCAGGCCACCCAGGATGGCCTGGTCGTCGCCGAACTGACGGTCGCCGTGCAGTTCGACGAAGTCGGTGAACAGGCCGTCGATGTAGTCGACGAAGTGCGGGCGCTGCGGGTGGCGCGCGACCTGGGTGCGCATCCACGGGTCAAGGCTGGCGTAGGTCTTCACCCGTAGGGCGTCGGCCTTCTTGCGCAGGGCGGCGATCTCGGTCTCGAACGAGCCGCTGGTCGGGGCCAGATGCGACAGCTCCGCGATCTTGGCTTCCAGCTCGGCGATGGGCTTTTCGAATTCGAGATAGTGCGTGGCCATAAGGCGTCCGTGAGGAGGAAGCGCGGTTGGCGCTACGGAAAGCGGCGGAAACTAGTGCGGGGAACGCCGTGGGGCAAGCGGGGTTCAGTCGTCCTTCGCCAAGGGGTGCTTGGAATGGACGACCTGGGCCAGGCGGTCGGTGGCGACGTGGGTGTAGATCTGGGTCGTCGAGATGTCGGCGTGGCCGAGCAGGGTCTGGACCACGCGCAGGTCGGCGCCGCCTTCCAGCAGATGGGTGGCGAAGGCGTGGCGCAGGACGTGGGGGCTGACGCGGGCTGGATCGATATTGGCCGCCAGCGCCGCCTGATCCAGCAGTTGGGCGAAGCGGCGAGGGGTCAGGTGGCCGGTCTTGCCGTGGGAGGGAAAGAGCCAGGGGCTGTCGGGCGTGTTCGGCTTGCGCGCGGCGTCGCGGGCGTCGAGCCAGGCCTTGATGGATTCGCGAGCGGCGGCGTTGAGCGGAGCCAGCCGTTCCTTGCCGCCCTTGCCGCGCACGATCAGATAGGCGGGATCGCGACGCACCGCCTCGACCTTGAGGCCTAGAAGTTCCGAGACACGCAGACCCGAGGCGTAAGCCATCTCGACCAGAGCGACGAGCCGCAAGCCAGCCGCGCTGTCGGCGGCTCCGGCGGCGGTCAGCAGGGCTTCGATCTCGTCGCGGCTGAGGGTCTTGGGCAGGCTGCGGCCCTGTTTGGGGGCGTCGATGCGGCGGGACGGGTCGTCGGTCCGCCAGCCTTCGCCCAAGGCGAAGCGATAGAACTGGCGCACGGAGGAGCGACGTCGGGCCGCCGTGGCCGCCGACAGGCCGCGCCGCGACAGGTCGGCGAACCATGCCTCCAGCGCGCCTTCGTCGGCGCCCATCAGGCCGCCCGCATCACTCAGCCAGACCTCGGCGTCGGCTAGGTCGCGGCCATAGGCGGACAGGGTGTGGGGCGAGGCGTCGCGCTCGACCGCCATCATTTCCAGAAAGGCCTCGACCTGGGGCGTCATGGGGCGCGCTCAACACAGGTGTGGAGCGAACGGCCGGGTCGTGTAGAGAATAACGGAACCATGCCTGCCGACGCCTCGCCCGATTCCTCGCCCTTGTCGCCGTCCTTGACGCCTGACCGCACCATAACCCTGGTGGGGCTGATGGGCGTGGGCAAATCGACGGTGGGGCGCAGACTGGCGCAGCGGTTGGGCTGGCCCTTCCACGACGGCGACCACGAGATCGAAGCCGCCGCCGGCATGAGCGTCAGTGAAATCTTCGCCAGCCGGGGCGAAGCCGAGTTCCGGGCGGGCGAGGTGCGAATCATGCGCCGCCTGCTGGAAGGCCCGCCCATCGTCCTGGCCACTGGCGGCGGGGCCATGCTGAACCCCGAGACGCGGGCCCTGATGAAGAAGCACTCGGTCAGCGTCTGGATGCGCGCCGATCTGAAGGTCATCGCCGAGCGGGTGCAGCGACGCGACACCCGGCCCTTGCTGCGCGGACGCGATCCGCTGGAGGCCCTGAGCCAGCTGGCCGAGGCCCGCTATCCCATCTACGCCGAGGCCGATGTGACGGTGGACGTTGGCGGCGGCTCGCACGGCCAGGCGGTCGAGGCGATTATTCGAGAACTGCGGCGTCACGCCCGCGAGGAGAGCCAGAAATGACGACGACGATCCCGGTCGGGGGCGAGGGCTTCGCCGCCTATGAGGTCGTGGTCGGACGCGGACTTCTGCAAGAGGCAGGGACGCGGGTCGCGGCCTTGAAGCCGACGCGGGCCTATATCGTCAGCGACGAGACGGTGGCGGCGATCCACGGCGAAACCGTGCGCGCCTCGCTGGAGGCGGCGGGCCTGGCGACCGGGATCGTGACGGTTCCGGCAGGCGAGACGTCCAAGTCGTTCGAGCAGTTGGAGGCGGTGCTGGACCGACTGCTGGCCGACGGGCTGGATCGCAAGAGCCTGGTCGTGGCCCTGGGCGGCGGGGTCGTGGGCGATCTGGCCGGACTGACGGCGGCCCTGTTCATGCGCGGCATCGACTTTGTGCAGGTCCCGACGACCCTGCTGGCCCAGGTGGATTCCTCGGTGGGCGGCAAGACGGCCATCGACACGCCGCGCGGCAAGAATCTGATCGGGGCCTTCCATCAGCCGAAGCTGGTGCTGGCCGACATCGAGGCCTTGGCCACCCTGCCGGTGCGGCAGGTGCGCTCGGGTTGGGCCGAGGTGCTGAAGCACGGTCTGATCTGCGACGCGGCCTTCTTTGACTGGCTGGGCGGCGAGGGGGCTGCGGGCGCCGAGGGCGACCCGGATGCGCTGGAGCGGGCGGTGATCCGCTCGGTCGAGATCAAGGCCCAGATCGTCGGCGAGGACGAGAAGGAGGCCGGGCGGCGCGCCTTGCTGAACCTGGGCCACACCTTTGGTCACGCGCTGGAGGCCGAGCTGGGCTTTGGTGACGCCCTGACCCACGGCGAGGCGGTGGCCCTGGGCTGCGCCATGGCGTTCCGATACTCGGCGCGTCAGGGGCTGTGCGCGGCGGCGGACGCGGAGAAGACGGAGGCCGGGATCAAGGCGGCGGGCCTGCCGACGCGGCTGGCCGACGTGGATCAGGTCTTCAACGCCGAGGCCCTGATCGGGCGGATGGCCGGGGACAAGAAGGCCGAGGGCGGGCGACTGACCCTGATCCTGGCGCGGGCTGTCGGCGACGCCTTCACCGACAAGGACGTGGACGCCGACGCCGTGCGGGCCTTCCTGATCGAGGAAGGCGCAGCGGCGTGAAGCTGAGCCCCGTCGTCCTCGAAGACCGTTTCGTCCGGCTGGAGCCGTTCACGGCGGCGCTGGAGGGCGAGGTGAGGGCGGCGCTGGACTGCGATCCCGAGGCCTGGAGCGGCATGGTCAGCGCCGCTTGCGGCCCGCATTTCGACAACTGGTGGGCGGCGGCGCTGAAGGCGATGGCCGGCGGTTCGCGCATCGCCTTCGCCGTGCGGCGGATCAGCGACGGGGCGGTGGTCGGCACGACCAGTCTCTATGAAATCAAGCCCGAGCATCGGCGCTGCGAGGTCGGCTCGACCTTCTATCGGCCGGATGCGCGGGGCGGGCCGGTCAATCCGGCGTGCAAGCGCCTGTTGCTGGACTACGCCTTTTCCAACGGCGCGGTGCGGGTCGAGATCATCACCGACGCGCTGAACGCCGCCAGCGCCGCCGCCATCCGCAAGCTGGGCGCGCGAGACGAGGGCGTGTTGAGAAAGCACAAGATCACCTGGACTGGTCGGGTGCGCGATACGGCCCAATTTGCGGTTCTGGATGAGGACTGGCCTGAAGTGCGGGCTCGACTGGACGCGCGACTGGCGGTTTTCGCCTAGTCCACCGCCCGGCATTCGGTCGGTTCACGACCGTCGGCGGTCCATGTCGCCTGGACGCCTTGGCCGCGCAGTTCATAGCCGCTGGCACGATACCAGATGCCGTCGGCGGCGCGTTCCTGGAACAGGTCGACGGCCTCGCCGGAAGAGTTGCGCACGGTCGCCATCTGGCGCGGATTGTCGAAGTCGACCGACAGGCGTTCGCTGTTGTTGCATAGATAGACGGTGCGGATGACCCGGTTCAGGGCGCGGTCCTGAACCTCGGCGCCGGTTCGGCGGCGGGCGGTCTGAGCCTCGACGGCGCGTTCGCGCACCGCATCGCCGTCGGTAGGGGCTTCGCGGGGCTCGGGGCCGCAGGCGGCGAGGAGGGCAGTGAGAGCGAGGAAGGGCGCGGCGCGAAGGATCAGGTGCGGCAAGCGAAGCGCCTCCAAGGTCAAGCTTGGGTTTTCAACGCCCCACGGCGGCGCGTGTTCCGCGACGCGCCCGGAAGAAGGCTCGCAGGGTCTCGGCGGCCGGTTCGGCCAGGACGCCGCTCTCAGTCGCGGGCCGCCAATGGCAGGTCGGTTGATCGAAGAAGCGGCCGCCGTGGATCACCGCGCCGCCCTTGGGATCGTCGGCTCCCCAGACCACGCGACCGATCCGAGCGTGGCTGATCGCGCCCGCGCACATGGCGCAGGGTTCCAGCGTGACATAAAGCGTGAGGTCGGTAAGGCGATAATTCTGCAACGTCGCCGCAGCATCGCGCAAAGCCACGATCTCGGCATGGGCCGTCGGATCGTGGGCGGTTATGGGGCCGTTTTGCCCACGGCCAACCACTTTGCCGGTCGTTTCATCGACAATTACCGCGCCCACGGGCACTTCGCCCGCTTGCGCCGCCGCTTGCGCCAAGTCGAGCGCCATGCTCATGAACCGCTCATCATGGATCGCCATCCCAAAGACAACGACAAGAAGCCCCGCTCCCGTCAAGACGACGGCCCGCGCGGCCCCCGTAAATTCGCCGACGCGCGCCCGGACAAGGGCGGCTTCGCAGACCGCAAAGGCCCGCCGCGCGGCGATCGCAAGGACGATCGCGGCGCCAAGCCTTTTGCCAAGGGCGCCGGCAAGGGCGGCCCGAAAACGGCTAAGGAACCGGCGGCGCCGCTGCGCAGCGAGCGAATCGCCAAGGCGATGGCCCGCGCAGGCATCGCCTCGCGCCGTGAGGTCGAGCGCCTGATCGGTCTGGGCAAGGTGGCGGTCAACGGCCGCATCCTGGACACGCCCGCGACCCTGGTGACGCGCGACGACGTGATCACCGTCAACGGCAAGCCTATGGGCGCGGCCCAGGCGACGCGCGTCTGGCGCTATCACAAGCCGGCCGGCCTGATCACCAGCCACAACGATCCGGCGGGCCGCCCGACCGTGTTCGACGCCCTGCCCAGCGGACTGCCGCGCGTAATCTCGGTCGGACGCCTCGACCTGAACACCGAGGGTCTGCTGCTGCTGACCAACGACGGCGAACTGAGCCGGGCGCTGGAAATGCCTGACACGGCCCTGGTGCGTCACTATCGCGCCCGCGCCCGTGGCCGCATCACCCAGGCCGAGCTGGACAAGCTGAAGACCGGCTGCACCATCGAGGGCGTTCACTACGGCCCGATGGAAGCGACCATCGACAAGGCCAAGGAAAAAGAGGACGGCGAGCGCAGCTCGGCCAACCTGTGGATCAGCGTCTCGATCACCGAGGGCAAGAACCGCGAGGTCCGCAAGGTCCTGGAGTCGGTCGGCCTGACCGTGAACCGCCTGATCCGTCTGGCCTACGGCCCGTTCCAACTCGGCACCCTGCCGGTCGGAGCAGTCGAGGAAATCGGTCCGCGCGTGATCCGCGAGATGCTCGCCGACCACATCCGGCCCGAGAACCTGCCGACCGGCAACAGCGTCTCGACCCCCGCGCCCATCCCCGGCCGCCGCACCTCGTCGCCGATCGTGACGGGCAAGTCGGGTTCGGCCATGTCGGACCCCTCGCGCAAGCCGAGCCGCGTCCGCGCGGCGACCGAGGCCCAGGCCGATGCGGTCGACCGTCGCGAGCGCCCGGCCAAGAAGGAGGGCTGGGCCAAGACTGGGCCGCGTTTCGAGCACACCAAGACCTTCAAGCCGCGTGCCCGGCCCGAAGCCGCCCAAGGCGGCGAGTGGTCGGAACGTCCGCGCAGGCCCTTCAATCGCTCCGAGCCGCAACTCATCGACGACCGCCGCGCACCCCGCGATGGCGCCAAGGGCGGCTTCAAACCGCGTGAAGGCGGCTTCAGCGACCGACCGAAGCGGGACTTCAAGCCGCGTGACGGCGCGCGCTCGGACGGCGACCGTCCGCAACGCGACTTCAAACCGCGTGAAGGCGGGTTCGGTGATCGACCCAAGCGTGACTTCCAACCCCGCGACGGCGCACCGCGTTCGGGCGGTGACCGTCCTCAGCGCGATTTCAAGCCGCGTGAAGGTGGTTCCAGCGACCGTCCCCAGCGTGACTTCAAACCGCGCTCAGGCGGCAAGCCCGGCGGCTTTGGCGGCAAACCGGGCGGCGGTTCGCGTCCCGGCGGCGGCAAACCGTTTGGCGGCAAGCCCGGCGGTCCGCGCGGCCGCAGCTAAGGTCTGGATGGGGGACTGACGATGGCCGAGGTCAAGGACGGCGCGCGTCTGGCGGGCCGTTGCCTGTGCGGCGCGGTGACATTCACCGCCGTGCCGCAGGGCGGGATGCACGCCTGCCATTGCGAAAGCTGTCGGCGGATCTCGGGCGGGGTCTCGTTGAGCGTCAACGCCGGCGATAGTGTCGAGGTCGCCGGCGCCATCGCCACCTACAAGTCGTCAGAGTGGGCGGAGCGTCAGTTCTGCCCGACCTGCGGCTCGGGCCTGTTCTGGCGGTTGAAGCCGGGTGGCATGACCATGGTGTCGGTCCAGGCCTTCGACGACCCGAGCGTCTTTGCGTTCGAGGACGAGATCTACATCGACTCCAAGCCCGCCAACTATGACTTCGCTGGCGACCGCCCGCGCCTGACCGGCGCTGAGGTCGAGGCCCTGTACGCGCCCGGAGCAGACTGAAAATGCGCATCGTCGCCGGCAGCCTGAAGGGGCGCGCCATCCTCGCGCCCGAGGGCCAGAACACGCGTCCGACCTCGGATCGGGCGCGTCAGGCCATCTTCAACGTGCTGGAACACGCCGCCTGGGCCGAAGGCCTGCACGAGGCGCGGGTCATGGACATCTACGCCGGCTCGGGCGCCTTGGGGTTCGAGGCGATCTCGCGCGGGGCGGCCTTCGCCCTGTTCGTCGAGATCGACGACGGCGCGCGCGGCGTGATCCGCGAGAACATGGACGCCTATGGCCTGTTCGGGCGGGCGCGCGTGCATCGTCGCAGCGCCATCGATCTGGGCGAGCGCCCCGGTTCGGTGGGCGAGGCCTTCGACCTGGCCTTCCTTGATCCGCCCTACGCCAAGGGCCTGGGCGAACAGACGCTGCAGCGGCTGCGTGAAGGCCAGTGGCTGAAGCCGCGCGCCATCGTGGTGTTCGAGCGCGGCTCGGACGAACCCGACATCGACACGCCGGGCTATGAGCGTCTGGATACGCGCGACTATGGCGCTGCGCGTGTCCTGTTCCTGAGAAGCGAACGCTGATACTTAAGGCGTCTGTCTCTGGGCGGACGCGGAGGGTGTCGTGTTTGGAACTGTCGCAAGACGCGCGGTGATCGGCGCGGCCTTGGCTATCGGACTAGCCCCCGGCGTCGGATGGGCCCAGGTCGCGTCTTCGGCCATTCCCGGCTTCCCTCACGCCCAGCTCTATGTCGAGGCGGGCGAAGGTCCGAGGCCGGTCGTGGTCATCCTGCATGGGGCGGACGGCGGGACCGAGGCGGGCGACCGGTTCGGCCCCATACTGGCCGGCATGGGCTATGCGGCGGTAGGGCTGCCCTATTATTCGCCGGACTGGGGTCAATATGGCCCGCCCAAGGCTCTGCCCGAGATCGCGGGCAGCTTTGTCGACATTCGGGTGGATCAACTGGCGGAGTTGCGCGACGCTCTGCGCGGGATGCCGGGCGTTGATGTCGAGCGGTTCGGCCTGTTCGGAGCTTCCAAGGGGGCGGAGTTCGCCCTGATCGCGGCCAGCCGCTACGACTGGATCGACGCTGTCGTCGCCTATGCGCCCACGGATGTCGTCTGGGAAGGCTGGGGGCTGGAGACGGTCGAGGCCGAGGGCACGCGGTCCTCGTTCTCGTTCGATGGCAAGCCGCTGCCCTTCATGCCTTATCGCGGCTTCGTTGAGGGGCTTCTGGCCGGTCCGGGCAAGGCCGATCTGCGCGCCATCCACGCCAACGGACGCGCGGACCATCCCGAGAAGGAGGCCGAGGCGCGCATTCCGGTGGAGGCCTACGCCGGGCCGCTGATCCTGATCGCGGGCGAGCGGGACGCCCAGTGGGATGCGGCGACGGCGGTGCGCGCCATCGTCGCCTCGCGTCAGGCGGCGGGGCGGGTAACGACGGCTCTGATCTATCCCGAGGCCGGTCATGATCTGGTCGGCGACGGCGGGCCGCGCGAAAGCCCGCGCAGCGGCGGCTCGCCCGAGGCCGATGCGGCGGCGCGTCAGGACGCCTGGTCGAAGGTGACGGCCTTTTTGGCGGCGGGCCTGAAGCCCTGACGGACGCGCGCGACGGGGATGTCGCGCGCGTCCTTTGAGGTCAGAAACCGCGGCCTGAGGTGCGGTTGTCCAACTGGCTGCGCATACGGGTCAGGCCGTCACGATTGACGACATAGGGGCCGCCGTTTCGCGACCTGATGACGCCCTTGCGCTTCAGGCTGCGCCATTGCTCGAGATTACAGCCGTCCAGCACCCAGCCTTCGCGGGTGAAGCAGCGGGCGGCGATGATGCGGCCTTGTTCGTCGCGCTCCAGCAGGATGCGACCGCCCTGGGCCAGGGCGTGGAGCGTGCGTTGTTCCGCACGGGAGATGTTCATTTCGGATTGTCCGGACAGGCGTCAGCGTGCGCCCTGCGTCGATCATTCAGACGCGGGGCGTTGCGTGCGGCCTCGGACGGGTTTCAGCGTCCGGGCCTCAGGCCGTGAACACATTCTCAGACATAAACAGTCCCAACAGGTGAGAGACGACAGATAGAGAGGGCGGGCGACGGTTTCAATCGCCCCGGCGCAGCTTGCGGGCCAGGCCGCGCGCGCCAGCGGTGACGTCGGCCCAGGTGAGGTCGAAACCGTCGTCCTCGCCGAAATAGGGATCAGCCACGGGCTGACCCTCGCGGCCCTCGACGTGATCCAGCAGCAGGCTGAGCTCGGCCGTGGCGTCGGCGGGGGCTAGGCGGCGCAGGTTGGCGAGGTTGTCCTCGTCCAGAGCGACGATGTGGGTGAAGCGACGGAAGTCGGCGGGCTTCACCTGACGGCCGCGCAGGGCGGAGATATCGACACCGTTCTTGCGGGCCACGGCCTGGGCGCGGGGATCAGGCGGGGAGCCGACGTGCCAGGCGCCGGTGCCGGCGGAATCGATCACTACGTCCAGTTTTAGGCGGCGGGCCTCTTCGCGAAAGGCGGCCTCGGCCAGCGGCGAGCGACAGATGTTGCCGAGGCAGACGAAGAGGACGGAGGGCGTCATCACCTGCGCCCGAACAGCTTCTCTAGGTCGTTGAGCTTTAGCTCCACATAGGTCGGGCGGCCGTGATTGCACTGACCGGAGTGGGGCGTGGCCTCCATCTGACGGAGTAGGGCGTTCATTTCGGGGGCCGAGAGGACGCGGCCGGCGCGGACGCTGCCGTGGCAGGCCATGGTGCCGCAGACCTCGGCCATGCGTTCCTTCAGCGACAGGGCGGCGCCGTGTTCGGACAGGTCGTCGGCGATGTCGCGGATCAGGCCCTGAACATCGGTGTCGCCGAGCAGGGCCGGGGTTTCGCGGACCAGAACCGCGCCGACCCCGAAGGCTTCGACGATCAGGCCCATCTCGGCTAGTTCCTCGGCCTTGGCGGCGACACGGTCGGCCTCGGCGGGGTCCAGTTCGACCACCTCGGGCGTCAGCAGGGCCTGACGGGTGACGGCGCCGGTCGCCATCTGGATCTTCATCCGCTCGTAAACGAGCCGTTCGTGGGCGGCGTGTTGATCGACCACGACCAGGCCGTCGCGGGTCTGGGCGACGATATAGGTGCCATGAAGTTGGGCGCGGGCGGCGCCGAGGGGGTAGTCGATCAGGTCCGGCGGCGTCTGGGCGCCGGGCGCGATCTGACCGGCGTGTTCGGCCTGGATCTGGCCCAGGGCGCGGAAGTCGGGGGCGGCGGCCTGTCCGTTCCAGGTGTGCTCGACGCGGGCTGAGCGTTCGTTCAGGCCCGGCAGGTTTTGGGCGGCGGCGGCCGGTTGCGACCAGCCCTGCCAGCCGCTCCAGCCCGGCGCGGCTTGGCCGAACGACTGGGCCGACGGCGAGGTGGGGCTGTAGAGGGCCTCGCCCGTGTGCGGGCGGAAACCCGACAGGGCGTCGGCGGCGACCGTGGTGGAGGCGCGGTGTCCGGCGGCGTGCAGGGCGTGACGCAGGGCCCCGACGATCAGGCCGCGCACCAGGGCCGGGTCGCGGAAGCGGACTTCTGCTTTTGCTGGATGGACGTTCACATCGACATAGAGCGGGTCGATGTCGAGGAACAAGGCCGCCGCCGGGTGGCGGTCGCGGGCCAGGAAGTCGGCATAGGCGCCGCGCAAGGCGCCTTGCAGCAGGCGGTCGCGCACCGGACGGCCGTTGACGAACAGGAACTGGTGCGCCGCATTGCCGCGCGAATAGGTGGGCAGGCCCGCATAGCCGGACAGGCGCACGCCGTCGCGCTCCTGATCGATCAGCAGGGCGTTGGCTTCGAAGTCGCGACCCAGCAGGGCGCCGAGGCGTTTCAGGCGGCCTTCGAAGCCGGGATGTTCGGCGGGCAGGCGCAGTGTCACCTTGCCGTCCAGCGACAGGGTGAAGGCCACGGCTTCGTGGGCCATGGCCTGACGCTTGATTTCCTCCGAGATGGCCATGGCCTCCGACCGCTCGGACTTCATGAACTTGAGGCGGGCGGGGGTGGCGTAGAAGAGGTCGCGGACCTCGACCCGGGCGCCGTGCGGACCGGGGAAGCCGGCGGGGGTGACCGGGCGCTGATCGCCGCCATCGACCGTGACCGCCCAGGCGTCGGCCTCTTCCCTAGCCCGCGTCGTGATGGTCAGGCGGGCGACTGAGCCGATGGAGGGCAGGGCCTCGCCGCGGAAGCCGAGGGTGTGGATCCGCAACAGGTCCACGTCGCCCGCATCGTCGGGCTCCAGCTTGGACGTGGCGTGGCGTTCAACCGCCAGCGGCAGTTCGTCCTTGGGGATGCCCTTGCCGTCGTCGGCGATCAGGATGCGGGTCAGGCCGCCGCCGTCCGCCTGGATCTCGACGCGCGAAGCCCCCGCGTCCAGCGCGTTCTCGACCAGTTCCTTGATGGCGCTGGCGGGGCGTTCGACCACCTCGCCGGCGGCGATGCGGTTGACGGTTTCGGGAGGGAGGCGACGAATGGGCATGTGAGTCGCAAGATAGGCGGGTGACGCGCAGGGCGCACCTCAATCCGCATTTTTGAGCGAACGGGGCTTGAAGCGCCGTAATCGCAACTTATACTGTTGCAGTCCGGGCGGCGCGCCGACGGACAGAGCAACCGTTTCTGGACCTCGTGTCCAGCCCTGAACATTCAACGAGGTCCTTCCATGAAGATCAAAGCCGCCATTCTGGCCGTTTCCGCCGCCGCCCTGCTGGCCGCCTGCAGCCCCGCCGCCGACAAGTCGGGCGCGCCCGCCGCCGACGCCGTCTCGACCGCCCCGGTCGAGCTGAAGGCCCCGGCTGGCGTCTATGTCATGGACCCGACCCACGCCTCGCTGCAGTGGTCGATCGGTCACAACACGATCTCGAACTACACGGCCCGCTTCAACAAGTTTGACGCCAAGATCACCTTGGACCCGGCCAACCTGGCCAACAGCACCGTCGAGGTCAGCATCGACCCGGCCTCGGTCGACGCCAACTATCCGGGCGATTACACCGGCACCCACGCTGGCTCGGGCTTCAAGAGCTGGAGCGAAGACATTGCGAAGAACAAGAACTTCCTGAACGCTGGCGCCTTCCCGCAGATCACCTTCAAGTCGACCAAGGTTGAGCTGACTGGCACGCGCACGGCCAAGGTGACGGGCGACCTGACCTTCCTGGGCGTGACCAAGCCGGTGACGCTGGACGCCACCTTCGGCGGCGAGATCGAGAAGCACCCCTTCATGCAGGTCCCGACCCTCGGCTTCGCGGCTGAAGGCAAGTTCAAGCGCTCGGACTTCGGCATGCCGGTCGGTCCGGTGGGCGACGAAACCACCATCCGCTTCGACGGCGAGTTCCTGCAGCAGGTGGCGCCGGTCGCCGCCGCGCCGGCCGCCTAAGTCAGCGTGAATGGACGGGCGGGGCCGGACGGTCCCGCCCGTTTTTCTTTGAGCATTTTGCGAGTTTCGCCATGACTTCGGTCGCCAGCCGCTACACCCCCGTCGCCATCGCCCTGCACTGGGCCATCGCGGTCGCCATCATCGCCATGATCCCGATGGGCTGGTGGATGAGCGATGCGATCAATGAGCCGGGCAGTCAGGCGCTGGCCTATCGCGTGTTCCAGATTCACAAGTCGATCGGCTTTTTGATCCTGGCGCTGACGGTCCTGCGGCTGGTCTGGCGACTGACGCACCGGACGCCGGGGATGCCGGCCGAGATGAAGACCTGGGAGACGTTCGCGGCGCGGGCGACCCATGCGGCCTTCTATGGCCTGATGCTGGCCCTGCCTTTGACCGGCTGGCTCTACGTCTCGGCGGGCTGGGCCGTGGCGACGGATACGCCGCTGGCCGTGGCGACCAGTTGGTTCGGCCTGTTCAGCGTGCCGCACCTGCCCTTCATTGGCGAAGCGGCGGCGGGCGTTCGCCGGGCCGTGGCCTATCAGGCCATGGGGGCGCACAGCCTGATGGCCTGGGGCGCGGTGGTGCTGATCGTGCTGCACGTCGGGGCGGCGCTGAAGCATCAGTTCATCAATCGCGACGGGGTTCTGGCCCACATGATCCCGGCGCTGAAGCACGGCGAGGGCCGGACGGCGCCGGAACCCAGGCCGCTGTTGCGTCGCACCGAACGTCTGGCGGGCCTTGGCTTCATCGCGGCCCTGGCCGTGGCGGGCGGCATTGCGGCCAAGCCCGCGCCTCTGGCCGAAGGGGCGGCGAGCGAAGCTCATGTCGCAGCGGCCCCCGCTCAGGCCGAGGCTGCGGTCACGCCGGGCACGGCGACGGCCTGGACCATCGACAAGGCGGCCTCCAGCATCGCCTTTACCGGGACCCACGCGGGCAAGGGCTTCATAGGGCGGTTCGAGCAGTGGGAGGGCCAGGTCTGGTTCGATCCGGCCGATCTGGCGGGCTCCAAGGCCGTGGTTCTGGTCCAGACCGGCACGGCCAAGACCGGCGACGCGACGCAGGAAGGCAGCCTGACCGGGGCCGAATGGTTCGATCCGAGCGCCTATCCGACCGCACGGTTCGAGGCGACGGCGTTCAAGGCCCTGGGCGGCAACCGCTATGAGGCGACCGGGACGCTGCGGATCAAGACGACGACGGTTCCCGTGGTCCTGCCCTTCACCTTTGACGAGGTGAATGGCGTGGCGACGGTGGCCGGCAAGCTGGAGTTGGACCGCGCGGCGCTGGATCTGGGCATGATGTCCGACGCGGGCGGTGACTGGGTGTCCAAGGCGATCGGGGTGGAGATCAAGGTGACGGCGAGGCGCTGACGCCTGCTCCCACCCGCCGTCATCCCGGAAGCGGCGCAGCCGCTATCCGGGACCCAGACGTCAAAGACATACAGGGCCTGTCGTGTTTGAGATCCGCCGCCTGGGTCCCGGATCGCCTCTGCGAGGCGTCCGGGATGACGGCATCAGGGGCCGGATGAGCGCTTAGGGGTTTGCTCGACTCCGCGCGGGGCGTTACAGCCTTCGGCTTCTTCCCGAACGTCCGAAGATTGACGCCATGCACGACATCAGAGCCATCCGCGACAACCCCGAAGCCTTCGTCGCCGGCTGGTCGTCGCGCGGGGTGGATGACGCCGCCGAGGTGGTGGCCCGCATTCTGGCGCTGGACGTGGACCTGCGCGCCGCCCAGACGACGGGGCAGGAAGCCCTGGCCAAGCGCAACGCCGCCTCCAAGGCCATCGGCGCCGCCATGGGCAAGAAGGACATGGCCGAGGCCGACCGGCTGAAGGCCGAGGTCGAGACCCTGAAAACCGACATCGCCGAGGCAGGCGAGGCCGAAGCCGCCAAGGGCGCCGAACTGCGCGACCTGCTGGCGGGGCTGAAGAACCTGGCGGCTGACAATGTTCCGGACGGCGAAGACGAGAACGACAATGTCGAGGTCCTGAAGTGGGGCGAGCCGCGCACGACCGGCCCGGCCAAGGACCACTCGGACCTGGGCGAAGCCCTGGGCCTGCTGGACTTTGAAGCCGCAGCGAAGATGTCCGGCTCGCGTTTCGCCGTGTTGAAGGGCCAACTGGCGCGTCTGGAACGCGCCATCGGTCAGTTCATGCTGGACCTGCAGACGGACACGCACGGGTATCTGGAAGTGAACCCGCCGCTTCTCGTCAAAGACGATGCGATGTTCGGCACGGGGCAGTTGCCGAAGTTCGAGGAAGATCTGTTCAAGATTCCCGACGTGGATCGCGAACTGTGGGACTCGATGCTTACCACGGATGCAATTTTCGATGCTGTCTCTGGCGACTGGCATCCGGGCTACGAAGACGCGATCCAGAGCAAGCAGCAGGCTGCAGTTTTTGTGCGCCAGCGGTTTGAAGAAGCGATGGCGACGCTTGCCCATGACGATCGCTTGATGAAACCGGCTGGGCGCTACCTCATCCCCACCGCCGAAGTCTCCCTGACCAACCTCGTGCGCGAGCAGATCCTGTCCGAAGACGAGGTGGCGACGCCACTGCGGATGACGGCGCTGACGCCCTGCTTCCGGGCCGAGGCCGGTTCGGCGGGGCGCGATACGCGCGGCCTGATCCGCCAGCATCAGTTTTCCAAGGTCGAGATGGTCTCCATCTGCCGTCCGGAGGATTCCGAGGCCGAGCACGAGCGC
This sequence comes from Brevundimonas sp. MYb52, assembly GCF_002979535.1. Taxonomy (GTDB): domain Bacteria; phylum Pseudomonadota; class Alphaproteobacteria; order Caulobacterales; family Caulobacteraceae; genus Brevundimonas. Next base: position 421,187 of record NZ_PCPB01000001.1, read on the forward strand.
ATGACGGGCTGCGCCGAGGCCGTGTTGCAGGCGCTGGAGCTGCCCTATCGCAAGGTGCTGCTGTGCAAGGGCGACATGGGCTTCTCGGCGCAGAAGACCTATGACCTTGAGGTCTGGCTGCCGTCGCAGAACACCTATCGCGAGATCAGCTCCTGCTCGAACTGCGGCGACTTCCAGGCCCGGCGCATGGACGCCCGGTTCAAGCGCGCGGGCGAGAAGAAGACTGAGTTCCTGCACACCCTGAACGGCTCGGGCCTGGCGGTCGGCCGCACCCTGGTCGCGGTGATGGAGAACTATCAGCAGGAGGACGGCTCGATCGCCGTGCCGAACGCGCTGCTGCCCTATATGGGCGGATTGAAACAGGTTGGCTGATCCTTCTCCCCTTGTGGGAGAAGGTGGGCCGCGTAGCGGCTCGGATGAGGGGTTGCTCAGACAGAAGATGATAGTGGCGAGTTCAGACGACATGATTTTCGGCCGGGGTGCGACCCCTCATCCGTCTGGCTGCGCCAGCCACCTTCTCCCGCAAGGGGAGAAGGACATTTTTGGCGCGCTATCGTCCTTCGGACTACTTGGGCGCGGCCTATGAGAATCCTCCTCACCAACGACGATGGCATCGAGGCGGAAGGCCTTGAATGTCTTGAGAAGATTGCTCGCACCCTGTCGGACGACGTCTGGGTTGTCGCGCCCCAGACCGAGCAATCGGCCAAGGGGCGGGGGATCACCCTGACCGAGCCGCTGCGGGTCAACAAGCTGGGCGACAAGCGCTTCGCCGTGACCGGCACGCCGACCGACTGCGTCATCCTGGCGGTCAACGACCTGATGCCCGAGAGGCCCGATCTTGTGCTGTCGGGCGTCAATCGCGGCCACAACGTCGGCGAGGACGTCAGCTATTCCGGCACCGTGGCGGGCGCGCTGCAGGGCATGGCCTTCGGCATTCGCTCCATCGCCCTGTCGCAGTCGCTGGAACGCTTCCACGACGACGTGGTGGCGCACTGGGAGACGGCTGAGGCCTTCGCGCCCGGCATCATCGCCAAGCTGCTGGAGCAGAAGTGGGAGGACGGCGTGGTCATGAACGTCAACTTCCCCAACCTGCCGCCGGAACTGGTCAAGGCGGTCGAGGTGACCAAGCAGGGCTTCCGCGACATCGGCGAGATGCACGCCATCCGTCGCACCGACCTGCGCGGTCGCGACTACTACTGGATGGCCTTCCGCGGCGCGCCGCAGGAGCACGCCGAGGGAACCGACCTGAGGGCCATGGACGAGGGTCGCATCTCGGTCACGCCGCTGCATATCGACCTGACGCATATGCGCAGCGTCAATGACCTGAAGAAGGTTCTGGGCGGCGCGCCCCCCAAAGGTCCCGCCGGATGAGCCTGTCGGACGACCGTGCGGGCCGGTTGATCCTGTCGCTGCGGCGCCAGGGCGTCACCGACGCGCGGGTGCTGAAGGCGATGGAGTCCATCGACCGCTCGCTGTTCGTCCACGAGAAGTTCCTGGATCAGGCCTGGGAAGATCAGGCCCTGCCGATCGACTGCGCCCAGACGATCAGCCAGCCCTATATCGTCGGTCTGATGACCCAGGCGTTGGAGGTAGGGCCGCGCCATCGCGTGCTCGAGATCGGCACCGGCAGCGGCTATCAGTGCGCGGTGCTCAGCCGCCTGGCGCGGTTCGTCTATTCGGTGGAACGCTACAAGAGCCTGCTGACCGAGGCGGAGGCCAAGCTGAAGGTGCTGGGCGTGGACAATGTCTTCACTCGCCACGGCGACGGCGGGCAGGGCTGGCTGGAACAGTCGCCTTTTGACCGGATCATGGTCACGGCGGCGTCTCCGCACGAGCCGACGGAACTGTTGAAACAACTGAAGCCCGGCGGGGTTCTGGTCGCGCCGGTCGGGCGCAGCTCGGTGCAGATGCTGAACCGCTACACCGGCCAGGAAGATGGCAGCTTCCGCCGCGAAAGCCTGTGCGAAGTGCGCTTCGTGCCTCTGGTCGAGGGCACGGCCAAGGAGGGGTAGGCACGCGCGTTTCGGCGCGCGGTTAACCTTTCCGCCCCACTTTGGCGCCGTTTGACGGGTTGGCTTGGCGGCGCTTCCGGGGCACACCGGGGGCAGACGCAATTCAAGGTTAAGAAGGAGGGGCGCATGGGCGGCTTCACGGGCTGGATCAGGGCGGCGGTCGTTGTCGGCGGGGCGCTGACGGTCACGGCGTGTTCGACCTATCCGAACGAGCCGCGCTATTCGACGCGCCCCATGCCGACGGGGCAGGGCGCCTATCCGGCGCAGCCGCAACAGCCGGGCGCCTATCCGAACAACAACCCCTACTACAGTCAGCCTACGCAGCCGCAGACGCCGCCCGCGTCGCGTCCCTATGAGGAGCAGGGGCCCCGCGCGCCGGCCGGCAGCATCGACGGGGGCGGTCTGCCGCCCGCTGGAGGGCCGGCCTATCCCTCGACAGGCGCGCCGGTCACGGTGACGCCCCCGCCGCCCGCAGGCTCGACCAGCATGCCGGGCGCGACCTATGTGATTCAGCAGGGCGACACCATTTCGGGCGTCGGTCGTCGCTTCCAGACTCCGGTGCAGATTCTGATCGACCTGAACGGCCTGGGGCCGCGCGGCGCCATCAGTTCGGGTCAGCGTATCATTCTGCCGGACAGCGCGGTGGACACCGGCTCCGACCCCTATGCGACCGGAGCCTCGCCCGTCGGCGTGAGGACGCCGAATAACGGCGTGGCGCCGCCGCCGCCGCCGCCGCCCAGCGGCAACGCCGCCCTGCCGCCGGCGCGCGCGCCAGCTGTGGCCGCCTCGACGCCGGCTTCGCCGGTTCAGGGGGCGGCCGTGGGTCAGGCCCTGGCGATGCAATGGCCAGTGCGTGGGGACATCCTGCGTCGCTTCGGTCCGGTGGGCATGGGCGAGCGCAACAATGGCATCAACATCGGCGCCTCGGCCGGAGCCGAGGTCAAGGCCGCCGCCGCCGGGCGCGTGGCCTATGTCGGCGATGATCTGGTGGGCCAAGGGCTGACGGTGCTGATCGTTCACCGTGACGGTTGGCGCACGGTTTACGGCCACCTGGGTTCGGCCACGGTGCGCGACGGCGCCGAGGTTCGCGCCGGTCAGGCCATAGGCACGGTCGGCCTGACGGCGGGCGACGGTCGGCCCTCCATCCACTTCGAGACGCGCCAGATGCGGGGCGATGATCCGGTCGCGGTTGATCCGTTGAGCGTCCTGCCGCGCTGAAACCGAGCCGCCCGGCGTGTCCGGGCGGCATCGCCTAGGATCAGAGACGTCAGGCCGCGTTGCAAATCGGCACGGCGCGCCCTAGGTTCCGCGCCTCATTTTAATGGGGCCCCCGTTTCGAGGTTGGCCCGGTTCGGGGAGTTTCCATGCCTACTGGTTCCGAAGGCGGCCTGATGGCCATCGTGGTGCAGATCGCGCCGATCGTCGCGATCTTCATCCTGTTCTACTTCCTCATGATCCGCCCGCAGCAAAAGCGGATGAAGGCTCACCAGGCCCTGATCGCCGGCGTCAAGCGCGGCGACGAAGTCGTTCTTTCGAACGGCATGGTCGGCAAGGTGACGCGCGTTGAAGACGCCGAGGCCATGGTCGAGATCTCGCAGGGCGTGAACGTCCGCGTGGTCAAGTCGATGATCGCCGAAGTGCGCAACCGCACCGCCATCGCCGCCAACGACAAGGGCTGAGCGGCTCTCGCCGCTGACGCCCGCCCGAAAAGAGCCCTGACATGATTCAGCTTGCGCGCTGGAAAGTCACCCTGGTCGTGCTGTCGCTCGTTGTCGGGCTGCTGCTGGCCTTCCCGAGCATGCTCAGCCAGGCGCAGCGCGACGCGCTGCCCGGCTGGCTGCCCAAGAACGGTCTGAACCTGGGCCTTGACCTGCAAGGGGGCTCCTACCTCCTGCTGGAGGTCGATGTGCCGGAGATGCGCAACAAGCGCGTCACCAACCTGATGGAAGATGTGCGGGTCGCCCTGCGCGAACAGCAGGTCAATATCGGCGCCCTGCAGCGCGAGGCCAGCGGCGTGGTCGTGACCATCGCTGATCCCGGTCAATTCGATACGGCGCTGACTGAGTTGCGCAAACTGGCCCAGACCGGCATTGCGGCCAATGGCCAGCCGGATCGCACGGTTTCGCGCCTGAGCGGCAATCGTATCCGGTTCGCCTATACTGACGCTGCAGTGAACGGCATGGGCGCGACGGCGGTGGATCAGTCCATCGAGGTCGTGCGTCGTCGCCTGGACAGCTCGGGCACCAAGGAAATCGCCATCACCCGTCAGGGCGCGGACCGCATCGTGGTCCAGGCTCCGGGTCAGAGCGATCCGGCTGAACTGGAGCGTCTGGTCGGCCGCACGGCCCAGCTGACCTTCCAGATGGTCGATACCTCGAGCACGGGCTTGCAGGACGCTATGGCCGGCCGCGTGCCGCCGGACGCTGAACTGCTGACCGACGATCAGGGCACGCCCTTCCTGGTGAAGAAGCGCATCCTGGTTTCGGGTGAAAACCTGACCCGCGCCGGCGTCGGCTCGGACCAGAACGGCCGCCCGGCCATCGACTTCCGCTTTGACGGCCAGGGCGCGCGTCGCTTCGGCGAAGCCACCGCCCAGAACATCGGCAAGCCCTTCGCCATCATCCTGGACGGCAAGGTCATTTCCGCCCCGACGATCCAGGGCGCCATCACCGGCGGCACCGGTCAGATCACCGGCAGCTTCTCGATCCAGTCGGCTTCGGAACTGGTGAACCTGCTGAACGGGGGCGCCCTGCCGGCGCCGCTGAAGGTTGAGGAACGCCGCGTCGTCACCGCCGAGCTGGGGGCTGATGCGGTTCAGGCCGGCATGGTCTCGACCATCATCGGCTTCATCCTGATCTGCGTTTTCATGATCGGCGCCTACGGCTTCCTGTTCGGCGGCGTGTCGGTGCTGGGTCTGATGCTGAACGGCATCCTGATCATCGCCGCCATGTCCCTGTTCGGCGCGACCCTGACCCTGCCCGGCATCGCCGGTCTGGTGCTGACCTTCGCCGTGGCCGTGGACGCCAATGTGCTGATCTTTGAGCGGATGCGTGACGAGGCGCGGGCCGGACGGTCGGTCATCGCTTCGATGGACGCCGGCTTCAACAAGGCCATGGGCACGATCGTCGACGCCAACCTGACCACCCTGGTGGCGGCGCTGATCATGTTCATGTTCGGCGCGGGCCCCGTGCGCGGCTTCGCCTGGACGCTGACCATCGGCGTCTTCACCTCCATGTTCTCCTCGGTGATGGTCGCCCAGGTCCTGCTTGGGTATTGGCTCAAAGTCGCCAAGCCCAAAAAACTGCCGATCGCGGAGTGATGGCGATGCGTGGATGGCCCCTCATCAAACTGCTTCCGCAGAAGACGAACTTCCGCTTCGTCAAATATGCGCCCGCCGCAGGCGTGATTTCGATCATTCTGTGCGTGGCCTCGATCGTCGGCTGCTTCTATCCCGGCCTGAACATGGGCATCGACTTCCGGGGCGGCGCCTCGATGGAAGTGTCCAAGCCCGCCGGTCAGGTGCTGGAACTGGACAAGGTTCGCGGCGCCGTCAGCGAACTGGGCCTGGGCGATGTCCAGGTTCAGGGCATCGACAGCGCCGCCAGCGCCATCGTTCGCTTCCAGATTCCCGAGGATGAAGGCCAGAGCGCCGTCGTCGCTCGGGTCGAGAAGGCGATCGACGAGGCTGTCGGCGAGGTGAAATACTCGGGCGTCAGCGTCGTGGGCTCCAAGGTCTCGGGCGAGCTGTTCACCAGCGGCCTTCTGGCCCTGGGCGCAGCCATCGTGCTGATGTTCATCTACATCTGGTTCCGGTTCGAGCCTCAGTTCGGCTTCGGCGCCGTGGCAGGGCTGGTGCACGACATGATCCTGACCTTTGGTCTGATCGTCCTGTTCCGGTTCGAGTTCAGCCTGAACACCGTGGCGGCCATTCTGACCGTCATCGGCTATTCGATGAACGACACCGTCGTGGTCTTCGACCGCCTTCGCGAGAACCTGCGCAAGTACAAGACCATGCCCCTGCGCGAGGTCATCGACCTGTCGCTGAACGAGACCCTGTCGCGCACCATCATCACCGGCGTCACGGCTGTGGGCGTTCTGGCGGTTCTGGCTCTGTATGGCGGCGAGGCCCTGTTCGGCTTCTCCATCGTGCTGATGATCGGCATCGTGATCGGCACCTATTCGTCGATCTATGTCGGCGCGCCGATCATCCTGCTGTGGGGCGTCAAGCGCGGCGGCTCCATCGACGAAGACGCCAAGCCGATCAAACTCGGCATGGCCAGCCGGCCCTAGGGTCTGGCTTCTACCTGAAATGGCTCCTCCTTCCCCCGGACGGGGAGGGAGGAGTAAGGTCACGCTTCCTGATTCCGACCCGGGGAGGGGCGCATGGCCAAACTGCTTTCAAACTTCAGAACGACTTTCCTGCTCAGCATCCTGCTGGCGGGCGTCATGATCTTCGCCTTCGGCCGCATCGCGCCGGGCGGTTTCGATCTCGGCTTCGCCCAGGCGGCCTTCCGCTGGGTCCACGTCGTGGCCGGCATCCTGTGGATCGGCCTGCTTTACTATTTCAACTTCGTACAGATCCGAGTCATGCCCGCGATCCCGGCCGAGCTGAAGCCCGCCGTCAGCAAGCATGTCGCGCCTGAGGCCCTGTTCTGGTTCCGCTGGTCGGCCCTGGTGACGGTGCTGGCGGGCATCGCCGTCCTGTTCACGCGCGGCCACGTCTATGCCCATGAAGTCCTGACCTTCGGCCTGGCCGGCGGTCTGAATGCGGGCGACCAGCAGTTCACCCTGATGGGGATCGGCGTCTGGCTGGCCATCGTCATGTTCCTGAACGTCTGGGGCGTGATCTGGCCGAACCAGAAGCGCGCCCTCGGCATCATCGCCGTGGACGACGACAAGAAGGCCAAGGCCGCGCGCATCGCCATGCTGGGCAGCCGCACCAACCTGTTGCTGTCGCTGCCGATGCTGACCTCGATGGCCATGTATCAGACCCTGTTCGGCTGAGACTTGCGCCGTTGCGCGCAATGGCCGATGGCCTTGCGTAATGACTGTTGATCTTGATGCCCAGGTCCGCGCCGCCGACCCCGACCGCTGGCTGTCCAGCCGGTTTGTGGCGGACATTCAGGCGCGCGCGGACCTGATCGCCCTCTACGCCTTCGAGGCGGAGTTGCTGACCATTCCCACCCGCGTCACCCAGCCCATGCTGGCCGAGATGCGCTATACGTGGTGGGCCGAGCAGATGGAGGGCGTCTTCGCCAACACCCCGCGCGTCGGCCATCCTGTGCTGGAGGCTCTGACCGCCGCTGTCGCCCGTCACGGGCTGGACCGCGCGCCCTTCGACGCCCTGATCGAGGCCCACATCGGCCGGGTGCATGGCGAACCGCACGATCTGGACGCCTTCTATGTCGGCCCCATGCAGGTCGCGGCGCGGATGCTGGCGGGCGAAGGGTATGACGCCGCCGTGGCCGAGGCCGGGCGTCTATGGGCGCTGTCGCAGACCGGCCGGGCGGATGAGGCGAGGGCCCAGCGGTCCTCCGCCAACGCTGCGCTCAAGGATCTGCCCCCCGCCGCCTTCCCGGCGACGGCTCATGCCGCCCTGGCGGGCTTTGACCACCCTGAGCCGGTCAAGCGGTTGCGCCTGCTTTGGGCGGTGCTGCGCGGACGCGTCTAGTCGCAGAGGCCGCCGATCAGGCGAGCCAGCAGGGCGTTCAAGGTCTTCTGTTCATCGAGCGACAGCGGCGCGAGGATGTCTCGCGCCGCTTCTTCGTGTTCGGGCATGATGGTTTCGATCAGGCCGAAACCCTTGTCAGTCAGCCGGACCAGGGTGGCACGACGGTCGGTCGGGTGAGGGCCGCGCGCGACCAGACCCGCCTTTTCCAGCCGGTCGATACGGGCCGTCATGCCGCCGGACGACATCATCGCCGCCTCGAACAGGGCGGTGGGCGTCAAGCCCTCAGGCGCGCCCGAGCGACGTAGCGTCGCCAGGGCGTCGAACTCGCCCTGTTGCAGGCCGTAGCGGGCGTAGAGCGGCGCCTGACGTTCCCGCGCGACCACGATGGACGCCTCGTGCAGGCGGCCCAGCGCCTCCATCGGCAGCATGTCCATTTCTGGGCGCTGGACGGCCCATTGGGCGGCGGCGCGGGAGGCTCTGTCGGGCATGAGTTATCTTGACATCGAGATACTTGAGGTCGAGAGACTAGCGCGAATTCTCAGTGGAGTCCCCTGTCATGACCGCACGGTCCGATGCCGAAGCGGCGCGCGGCGCGTCCTTGCTGCTGCTGGCGGCTATCTTCGCCCTGGCGCTGAACCTGCGCCCGGCGATGGCGGCGGTCGGGCCGCTGCTGGACCTGATCGAGGGCGCGACGGGGATGGATTCCACCGCCGCCAGCCTGTTGACGACCCTGCCGGTGCTGATGATCGGCCTGGGCGCCCTGTCGATCCGACCGCTGCGGCGGCGACTGGGCGAGCGACGCGGCATTCTGCTGGGCGCGCTGCTGATCGGCGGGGCCTGTCTGGTGCGGGCGGTGCTGAAGGATACGGCGGGCCTGATCGCCAGCGCGGCGGTCGTCGGCGTCGGCGTGGCCCTGATCCAGGCTTTGGCGCCGGTCGTGATCAAGCGGGCGTTTCCGACGCGGTTCGGCACGGTCATGGCCGTCTATACGACGGGCATCATGGGCGGGGCGGCCATCGCGGCGGCGACGGCGGCGGGGCTGGCCGAGGCGGTCGGCTGGGCCTGGACCCTGGCGCTGTGGAGCGCGCCGGCCTTTGTCGCGGCGGTCGTCTGGCTGACCGCCGCGCGCGATCCGGTGACGGAAGAGCCCGATCGGGCGGCCGTGGCGGAGGCGACGCACCCGGAAGTCCCCTTCTGGAAGCAGGGCCGGGCGTGGAGCCTGATCCTGATCATGGGGCTGGGGACCTCGGCCTATACGCTGGTTCTGGCCTGGCTGCCGCCCTTCTATGTCGATCTGGGGCAGGCGAGGGCGACGGCGGGCTATCTGCTCAGCGGCATGACCGGGGCCGAGGTGGCGGCGGGGATCATCGTATCCCTGGTGATCGCGCGTTTCCCGGACCGGCGTGTGCCGATCCTGACGGCCCTGGTGCTGGCCCTGATCGGTCTGGCGGGGATGGTGGTCGCGCCGGTGGCTCTGGCGGTTCCGGTCGTCGTGGTCATGGGGCTGGGCATCGGGGCCATCTTCCCCCTGACCCTGATCCTGGCCATGGATCAGATCGACGATCCGAGCCGATCCGGCGACCTGCTCGCCTTCGTTCAGGGCGGCGGCTACATCATCGCCAGCCTGTCGCCGCTGGCCGCTGGATTGCTGCGCGACCACATGGCCGACCTGACCGGCGCCTGGGTCCTGATGGGCGTCGGCGTCGTGGTTCTGGGCGTGATGACCCTGGCCTTCCGGCCGGGCCTGCCCAAGCTGCGCTGAGCCGACCCGGCCTTGCCGTCGGCTTTAGTATACAACGGCCTGATACGTTTGCAGCTTGCTCGGGGCGCGTGCTGCGTCTCAGTATGTGGCAGTCGTGACGCGGGTCGGGGATGCTCATGCTGCTGCTGGTCTATTTCGCGACCTTCGCCATCTTCTCGTTTATCTTCACGCGCGAGGTCATCGCACCCGCGTCCGGGGCATCGTGCGACAAGCGGTGGCGGCTCTATGCGGGAGGGCTAAACGTCGCCAATCTTGTCGTAGTCGTTTCGGCTGGGTTTCTTTTTAGGGGCTGGATCGACGGCCATTCGCTGTTGGCGCTTGGGGATCGCCTGGGCGTGGGATGGGGGAGCCTGGCCACCTTCCTGTGTGCGAGCCTCGTGGCCTATGGCTATCATCGCGCCGTGCACAGGTCAGACCGCCTCTGGCGCTGGGTCCATCAACTCCACCATAGCCCGACGCGGATCGAGGCGTTGACGGCCTTCTACGTCCATCCGTTCGATGCCTTGCTGGCGAGTTTGCTCAACGCCTTCGTCGCCTATGTGGTGCTGGGCGTTCATGCCCCAGCGGCGGGGTTGGCCCTGCTCTACGTGACCCTGTTCAACCTGATCGCCCACGCTGACCTGCGGACGCCGCGGTGGCTGGGCTTCTTCGTGCAACGCCCGGAGATGCATCGATTGCATCATGAACGGGGCGTGCACGCCAGTAACTATGGTCTGCCGATCATCGACATGATGTTCGGCACCTGGCGCAACCCAGGGATCGTCGACGTCGAGTGCGGCTTTCCAGACGACAAGGAGAGGTTGATCGGCCAGATGCTAATGCTCAAGGACGTCGACGGCTGAAGTCGATCAGCCCGCGTCGCGCCAGGCCTTGAGGGCGTCCATGGCGCGGATGCTCTGCAGGCGTTTCTTGGCGCGGCCGCGTTCCTTGGGATGGATGCGCTTGCCCTCTTCGTCGACCTTGGGCGCTTCCAGCGGCGGCAGCAGGCCGTAGTTGATGTTCATGGGCTGGAACTTGGAGCCAGCCAGGTGGCCCCCGGTGATGTGCTCGACCAGAGCGCCCATGGCCGTTTCCGGCGGCGGGGCCGACAGGTCGCGGCCCAAAGCCTGAGCGGCGGCCAGACGGCCGGTCAGCAGGCCCATGGCGGCGCTTTCGACATAGCCTTCGACGCCCGTGACCTGACCGGCGAAGCGCAGACGCGGCATGGCGTTCATCCGCAGTTGCTTGTCCAGCAACTGGGGGCTGTTGAGATAGGTGTTGCGGTGCAGGCCGCCCAGACGCGCGAACTGGGCGTTCTGTAGGCCCGGGATCATGCGGAAGGTCTCGGCCTGGGCGCCGTGCTTCAGCTTGGTCTGGAAGCCGACCATGTTGAATAGGGTGCCCAGGGCGTTGTCCTGGCGCAGTTGGACGATGGCGTAGGACTTGACCTTGGGGTCGCGCGGATTGGTCAGGCCGACGGGCTTCATCGGGCCGTGACGCAGGGTCTCGCGGCCGCGCTCGGCCATGACCTCGATGGGCAGGCAGCCGTCGAAGTAGGGGACGTTCTCCCACTCCTTGAACTCGGCCTTGGGGCCGCCCAGCAGGGCGTCGATGAAGGCCTCGTACTGCTCCTTGTTCATCGGGCAGTTGACGTAGGCGGCGGCGTCGCCGCCCGGGCCTTCCTTGTCATAGCGCGACTGACGCCAGGCGATGTCGAAGTCGATCGAGTCAGCGTGGATGATGGGGGCGATGGCGTCGAAGAAGCTGAGGCTTTCCTCGCCCGTCATCGTCAGAATGGCTTCGGCCAGGGCGGGCGAGGTCAACGGGCCGGTGGCGACGATGACATTGTCCCAGTCCTCGGGCGGCAGGCCGGCGATTTCCTCGCGCACGATGGTCACCAGCGGGTGGGCTTCCAGCTTGGCCGTCACAGCCTCGGAGAAGCCGTCGCGGTCGACCGCCAGGGCGCCGCCAGCCGGGACCTGATGAGCGTCGCCGCATTCCATGATGATGGAGCCGAGCGCACGCATTTCCGCGTGGAGGAGGCCGACGGCGTTGAACTCCCAGTCGTCCGAACGGAAGGAGTTGGAGCAGACCAGTTCGGCCAGACCGTCCGTCTGGTGGGCGTCGGTCTTGATGCCCGGCACGCCGCGCATTTCGTGCAGGATGACGGGCACGCCGGCCTGGGCGATCTGCCAGGCTGCTTCGGAACCGGCAAGGCCGCCGCCAATGACGTGCACAGGGGTGAGAATGGGCTGGGGAGTGGAAGCTGCGTTCGACATGGCGGCCTTCTAGCCGTCCGGAAGGCTTCCGTCAGCCTGTCATTGCGATGGGGTGGCGGACTGCCTGCAGTCTGGCTTATGACGGCGGCCAAGAGGAGCAGTCATGACCACGGCGTTTTCCATTGGCGAGGCTCTGGCCTCCGGTTTCAAGTTGACGCGGCGCCGGCCTTTGCGGGTGTGGGCCTGGGGCGTTCTGGCGGCGGCGCCGTCGCTGCTGTTCGGGGCGCTGACGCTGCGGTTTTTCGGCGCGATCTCCATTGAGGAGCTGGCGGCGCGCGAGCCTTCGGCGACCGTGATGGCGCAGATCGTCCAGTTTCAGGCCTGGTCCGGCCTGTTGAACCTCCTGCAGGCCCTGATCGCCGTGGTCATCGCAGCCGCCGTATTCCGGGCTGTCTTCTTTCCCGAACGTCCGGTGCGTTTCGCCGGGTTGAAGGTCGGGATGGACGAGGTGCGTCTCGCTATTATCGGGGTGGCGATGGTCGCCGGCCTCTATGCCGCGGCGATCGTGATTGGCCTGATCGCTTTTGCTATCGGGGTGTCGCTGTGGTTCGTGTCCGAGGCGGCTGCGGTGGCCCTCGGGCTGCTGGTGGCGGTTGCGGCGGGTCTGGCCATCTGGGGCGTGGCGCTGCGGGCCTGTCTGATCGTGCCGGCCAGCGTGGGGTTGAACGACTTCGCCTTTGTCGCCGGCTGGCGACTGGGTAAGGGGCAGGTCCTGCGGCTTCTGGGGTTGAGCCTCGCCATCATCACTGTTGTGATCGCAATTGAGTTGGTGCTGATGGCCCTGGTTGCCGTGGTCCTGTTCCTGGCGGCGGGCGTCAATGTCTTCACTATAGCCGCGATGCTGCAACATGGCGCGCCGCCGGAGGTGGACTGGCCCGCCTTTGTCGGCTGGGGGCTGGCGGCCTTTGTGCCCCTGTCCTGGCTGCAGGGCTTTCTGGGGACGGTGATGCTGGCGCCCTATGCCGAGGCCTGCCGGTCGCTGCTGGCGCAAGCGCAGCAGGACGAAGCGCGTCCGGTTGCGCTAGGCTGAGCAGGAATCGAGGACGACCGCATGACCTTTTCCGCCACTGACTGCGCCTTTGAAGGCTTCCGCCTGACGCGTCGCGCCCCTGTCGCCGTCCTGCTGTGGGCGGCGGCCTACGCTGTCTTCTTCAGCTTGATGTTCCTGCTGGTTGGGCCGCACTTCGTCACCGTCCTGGCCGTGATCACGGAAATCCAGGCGCAAGCGCGGAGCGAGCCGTCCTTGGAGGAGATGGAACGGCTGGGGCAGGCCTATCTCGCCATCGTCGCCTGGGGCGCGCCGTTGGGATTGCTGTTCGGCTCTGTGATCAGCACGGCTATCGCTCGCTCGGTCGTTCGTCCTGACGATAGCAAGTTCGGCTATCTGCGCCTGGGCAAGGACGAACTGCGGGTGCTGGGGGCCAGTCTGATCGTCTCCCTGATCATGTTCGTCGTCTTCATGGCGGGTTTTGCGGTCATCACCCTTGTCGTCGCTGGGGCGGTGGCTGTTCCAGCGCTGTGGCTGGCCGTGGTGCTGGTGTCGTTGGCTCTGGTCGCCCTGATGGCCTGGCTGTCGGTGCGCTTCAGTCTGGTCGTTCCGGCTACCTTGGCGGAAGGCCGGATCGCGGTGAAGTCGGCCTTCGCCATGACCGCCAAGAAGGTCTTCTGGCCGTTGTTCGGGATGGCGATCATCGCCTGGGTCATGGCTATGCTGGTGGGCCTGCTGGGCTCGGCCGTGGCGGCGCCGTTCACTCTGATGGTCGGCGGGAGCGAGCGCCTGATCGCGATGCAGGGCGCCGGCGTCCCCAGCCTGCTCAGCGCCCTGGGACCCATGCTGGCCGTGTCGTTGGTGGTCAACGCCGTCATGACGGCGGCCCAGGTCGTCATCATGTATGCGCCGTTCTCGGCGGTTTATCTGCAACTGAAGGGCGCGCCGCGCGGCTGACGAGGCGAGACGCCTGACCGGATCGGTCAGGCGCTCTTGCGGGCGCGGGGCTTCTTCTCAGTCTTCTGCACTTCAGGCAGGGCGGCCACGCGCGCCTTGCGGCGCTCTTCGTGGCGGTCCAGCACCTCCTTGAGGTATTTGCCGGTCCAACTGGCGGGGTTGTCGGCCACCTGCTCGGGCGTGCCGAAGGCCACGATCTCGCCGCCGCCGTCGCCGCCCTCGGGACCGAAGTCCAGCAGGTAGTCGGCGACCTTGATGACATCCAGATTGTGCTCGATGACGACGATGGTGTTGCCGTTGTCGACCAACTCCTGAAGCACCTCCAGCAGCTTGCGCGTGTCCTCGAAATGCAGGCCGGTCGTCGGCTCGTCGAGGATGTAGAGGGTCTTGCCGGTGGCGCGGCGGGCCAGTTCCTTGGACAGCTTGACCCGCTGGGCCTCGCCGCCCGACAGGGTGGTGGCCGGCTGACCGACCTTGACGTAGCCCAGGCCCACGCGTTCCAGCGTCAGCATCTTGTCGCGGATCGAGGGCACGGCGTTGAAGAAACGCGCGGCCTCTTCAACCGTCATGTCCAGAACGTCGGATATGCTCTTGCCTTTGAAGACAATTTCCAAGGTTTCGCGGTTGTAGCGCTTGCCCTTGCAGACGTCGCAGGTGACATAGACGTCGGGCAGGAAGTGCATCTCGATCTTGATGACGCCGTCGCCCTGACAGGCCTCGCAGCGGCCGCCCTTGACGTTGAAGCTGAAGCGGCCGGGACCATAGCCGCGTGCCTTGGATTCCGGCAGGCCCGCATACCAGTCGCGGATCGGGTTGAAGGCGCCGGTATAGGTCGCCGGGTTCGAGCGCGGGGTACGGCCGATGGGCGACTGGTCGATGTCGATGACCTTGTCGAACTGCTCCAGTCCCTCGATCCGGTCGAAGTTGGCCGGGGCGTCCGAGGCGTTGTGCAGGCGACGCGCGGCGGCCTTGTAGAGGGTCTCGATGGTGAAGGTGGACTTGCCGCCGCCGGACACCCCGGTGACGCAGGTGAACAGGCCGACGGGGATCTCGCCGGTGACGTTCTTCAGGTTGTTGCCGGTGGCGCCGCTGATCTTCAGCATCCGCTTGCGGTCGACCGGACGACGCCCCTCAGGCGGCAGTTCGATCTCGCGTGCACCGGTCAGATACTGGCCGGTCAGGGAGTTGGGGTTGGCCATGACCTCGGCGGGGGTGCCCTGGGCACAGATCTCGCCGCCGTGGACGCCGGCGGCCGGACCCATGTCGATGACGTAGTCGGCGGTCAGGATGGCCTCCTCGTCATGCTCGACCACCAGGACCGAATTGCCGAGGTCGCGCAGGCCCATCAGGCTTTCCAGCAGACGGGTGTTGTCGCGCTGGTGCAGGCCGATCGAGGGTTCGTCCAGCACATAGAGGACGCCGGTCAGGCCCGAGCCGATCTGCGAGGCCAGGCGGATGCGCTGGCTCTCGCCGCCGGACAGAGTGCCGGAACTGCGCGACAGGCTGAGGTAATCGAGACCGACGTTGTTGAGGAAGCGCAACCGGTCGGTGATCTCCTTGAGGATGCGGCGGCCGATCTCGCGTTGTTTGTCCGACAGGTGCTCATCCAGGGTTGAGAACCAGAGATAAGCTTTTGAAATTGAAAGCCAGCTGATGTCAGCGATGTCAGACCCGCCGACCTTGACCGCCAGGGCCTCGGGCTTCAGGCGCTTGCCGCCGCAGACCTCGCAGGGGGTCTCGGACTGATAACGGCCCAGTTCCTCGCGGACCCAGGCGCTGTCGGTCTCGCGCCAGCGGCGTTCCAGATTGGGCAGGACGCCTTCGAAGGCCTTGGCGACCTCGTACTTGCGGGCGTTGTCGTCATAGACGAACTTGATCTTCTCGCCGCCCGAGCCGTGCAGGATGACCTTCTGGGCCTGTTCCGGCAGATCGCGCCAGGCCTTGTCCATCGAGAAGTCGTAGTGCTGGGCCAGCGACTGCAGGGTCTGGGTGTAGAGGGGCGAAGGGCCGCGCGCCCAGGGGGCCACCGCGCCCTTGTGCAGGGTCTTGTCGCGGTCCGGGATGACCAGATCGGCGTCGAATGCCAGCTTGACCCCCAGACCGTCGCAGGTCGGGCAGGCGCCGAAGGGGTTGTTGAACGAGAACAGCCGGGGCTCGATCTCGCTGATGGTGAAGCCCGACACGGGGCAGGCGAACTTCTCGGAGAAGACGATGCGGCGCGGCTCTTCGCCCTCCGCCGCATTGGCCCATTCCGCCGTGGCGATGCCGTCGGCCAGGTTCAGCGCGGTCTGGATGCTGTCGGCGTAACGCGGCTCAAGACCTTCTTTGGTTACAATGCGATCCACGACAATATCGATGTCATGCTTGAACTTCTTGTCGAGCGCCGGGGCGTCCTCGATGGCGTAGAATTCGCCGTCGATCTTGAGCCGCTGGAAGCCCTGACGCTGCCACTCGGCCATTTCCTTTTTGTACTCGCCCTTGCGGCCGCGAACGACCGGGGCCAGCAGCAGGATGCGCTCGCCATCGGGCAGGGCGGTCAGCTTGTCGACCATCTGGCTGACGGTCTGGCTTTCGATCGGCAGACCGGTGGCGGGCGAATAGGGCACGCCGACACGCGCCCACAGGAGGCGCATATAGTCGTGGATTTCCGTGACCGTGCCGACGGTCGAGCGCGGGTTTTTGGACGTCGTCTTCTGTTCGATGGAGATGGCCGGCGACAGGCCCTCGATCAGGTCCACGTCCGGCTTGCCCATCAGCTCCAGGAACTGACGCGCATAGGCGGACAGGCTCTCGACGTAGCGGCGCTGGCCCTCGGCGTAGATGGTGTCGAACGCCAGCGAAGACTTGCCCGACCCCGACAGCCCGGTCATCACGACCAGCTTCTCACGCGGGATATCGACGTCCACGCCCTTGAGATTGTGCTCGCGGGCGCCGCGAACGCGGATGAAGTTGTGCTTTTCGGTCATGGGCCCGGAAACGGTAAGCGGGAACGCGGGAGACCCCGAAAACGGTTCGGGGCGACGACGCTATATGGGGATCAATTCGTCCGAAACAGCAAGAACAATATGAGAACTTTTCTCGCGAGGCTTGTGTGGGACCTGCGCGGCCGTAAGGTTCCGTCATCCAGGGAGGTAGGCCATGCGTATTCTGAAATGGGGGGCGGTGATCGTCGGCGTCGTCACTCTGGGCGGCTGCAACTTCCACACGACCATGCCGACGTCCGATCCCGCGCTGAACGCCGAGGCTGACGCCCTGTTTGAAGATCTCGTGCTCGGCCGTGACGATGCGCTGATCGCCCGTATGTCGTCGGCCAACAAGGCGGAGGAAATCCGAGCTCAGTTGCCGATGCTTCGTAACATGGTCGGCGAGGCCACTCCGCCTGAACCCACGGTGGCTGGGACGCGAAAGACAAGCGGCACGAGCGGCGAGATCTACGAGGTGCAGCAGGACTACGCCTATCCCGATCGTGTGGTTCACGCCTACACGACCTTGGTCAAGGAAGGCGGCGCCTGGAAGGTTCAGGGCTTCAACGTCAATGCGCAGATGAAGCCGTTGAGCGCCGAGCCGTCCACCTAATCGGTTGGCGTCCAGGCGGGTTCGTGGCGGCGGTAGCGCTCTCCGGGGCCGACGAGGACGCCGTTGGCGTTGGCGACGCCCAGTTCCAGGCTCTCGGCGATGCGGCGGGCGCGGACGATGAAGTGGTCGGCGGCGACGGGCGGGCACAGGTCACGCGCGGTCGCCTCGAATATCTGCAGCCAGCGGTCGAAGTGGCGGGCGTCGATGGGCAGGGGCAGGTGCTTGGGCATGGGGCGGCCCTGATAAACGCCGGTGGACAGGGCGACCGAGGACCAGAAGAGCTTCATCTGTTCCAGATGCGGCCCCCAGTCCTCGATGCGTTCGGCGAAGACGGGGCCGATGAAGTCGTCCTCGCGGACGCGGGCGTAGAAGCCCTCGACCAGGGCGTCGATCAGGGCCTCGTCGATGCCGGTCTCGTCCCGGATTCGCTGGACGGCTTCGGCGCGGCGGGCGGCGGCCTCGGCGCGCTCGGGGGCGGGGCGGTCGATGCGGAAGGCGACGGTTCGGTCGGGCGCGGTCATGGCCTGAAGATAGGGGCTCGGCGCCGCATCGCAAAAGCGCTGCAGGAGAATTGGGGTTGCGCTGCGAAAGATCAGCACCCATCCTTCTATTCAGCCAACGTATTTGACGAGGAGGCACGACGATCATGATCAGCGCTCTGGAAATCGGTTTCGCCCTTTCCGCTCCGCTCTTCGTGCTCGCCTATGTCCTCGCTCAACCCAAGCCCAAGCCCGTCCGCATCCGCACTCGTAACGCTCACCAGCGTCGCGGCCCGCACGCCTGACGGTCACACCCTATTCGATAATCTGAGCCTCGCCTTCGGGCGCGAGCGCACGGCCGTTGTCGGCCGCAACGGCGTGGGCAAGACCACGCTGCTGCGCCTTGTCGCCGGTCTGGCCGAACCCGCCGAGGGGGCGGTGGCGCGCGCCGGAAGCGTCGGCTGGCTGGCCCAGACCTATGAGCCGGCGTCCAGTGAGACCGTGGCGGATACGCTGGGTGCGGCAGAGTCCCTGGCCACTCTGGCGCGGGTGCTGGCGGGCGAGGGTTCGGTCGAGGACATGGCCGAGGCGGACTGGACGCTGGAGACGCGGCTGGACGAGGCGCTGGCCCAGGTCGGGCTGAGCGGGCTGGCGCTGGATCGGCTGACGAACAGCCTGAGCGGCGGCGAGCAGACGCGTCTGCGGCTGGCGGGGCTGATGCTGGCGGCGCCCGAGCTGATCGTGCTGGACGAGCCGACCAACCATCTGGACGCCGAGGCGCGGGCCCTGGTGGCCGAGGTCGTCGGGCGTTGGCCGGGCGGGGTGCTGACGGTCAGCCACGACCGGGGCCTGCTGCGACGGATGGATCGGATCGTCGAGCTGTCGAGCCTGGGGGCGCGGACCTATGGCGGAGGCTGGGACCTCTATGTCGAGCGGCGGGACGCCGAGCGGGCCGCGGCGGAGCGCGATCTGGAAACGGCGGAGCGCGAGGTCGGGCGCGCCGCCCGTGAGGCGCAGGCGGCGCTGGAGAAGAAGGCCAAGCGCGACAAGGCGGGTAGGGCGCATCGGGCGGGGACGTCCGATCCCAAGATCCTGCTCGACGCCAAGGCGCAGCGGGCCGAGGAAAGCGGGGCGCGCGAGGGGCGGCTGGCGGAACGTCGTCGCGCCGAGGTCGAGGGGCGACTGGTCGAGGCGCGCGAGCGGGTCGAGCGGGCGCGGCTGCTGTCCGTGCCGATGCCGTCGACGGGGCTGGCGGCGGGCAAGGTCGTGCTGGCGTTGGACGCGGTCGAGTGGCGCAGTCCCGAGGGGCGGCTGATCGTTGGGCCGCTGTCGCTGCGGCTGACCGGGCCGGAGCGGGTGGCGATCACCGGGCCGAACGGGGCGGGCAAGACGACCTTGCTGAAGCTGATCTCGGGAGAACTGCAGCCGACGGCGGGGCGGATCGACCGGCCCGTGACGGCGGCGCTGCTGGACCAGGCGGCGGCGATCCTGAAGCCGGAGGAGACCCTGATCGAGGCCTGGCGCCGGTTGAACCCGGAAGGGACGCCGAACGACGCCCATGCGGCCCTGGCGCGGTTCCTGTTCCGCAACGCGGCGGCGCACCGGAAGGTGGGGACCCTGTCAGGCGGGGAGCGCCTGAGGGCGGCGCTGGCCTGCGTGATGACAGGGAGGAGCCCGCCGCAACTGCTAATCCTGGATGAGCCGACCAACCATCTGGATCTGGATTCCATCGCCGCGATCGAGGCGGCGCTGGCGGCCTATGACGGGGCGTTGGTGATCGTCAGCCATGATCGGGACTTTATGGACAATGTGGGGGTCGATCGGGAAGTGCGGCTGGCGCCGGCAAGGGGCTGAGTCTTCAAAAATCGCTTCAAGCGCCCTCAATGCATACAGATCACGGGCGTTGAGACCCGGATGCGTCGATTTTGCTTCAGCCCCAGGCTTCGACCACGCCCTGGCGGCGGGCGCGCGCGGCGATGGGGCCGGTCGTGACAGGTTCGGCCTCGGCGCGGCCGAAGAGCCATCCCTGGCCGAAGTTGACGCCGAGGTCCTGGACGGCGCGGGCGGCGTCTTCGGTCTCGATCATTTCGGCGATGGTGGTCATGCCCAGCGAGCCGCACAGTTCGACCAGGTGGCCGATCAGGGTGCGAGTGCGGGCGTCGCTGTCGATGCCGCGCACAAAGGCGCCGTCTATCTTGACCGCATCGACCGAGAGCCCGCGCAGGTAGTCGAAGGCGGCGGACCCGGCGCCGAAGTCGTCGATGCAGACCTTGATCCCGGCATCGCGCAGGGCGCTGAGGCGACGGTTGGCGGCGGCGATGTCAGCCAGGGCGGCGGTTTCTGTGACTTCCACGATCAGGCGACGGCGGTTGTCGGGCTCGGACGCGGTCATGCGCAGCAGGGCGGCCACATAGGCGTCATTGGCCAGGGAGGCGCCGGAGACATTGATGGCGATCTTGAGCAGGCCCGAGCCGGGCTGACGCAGCCGATGGACGATCTTTTCCGCCACGGCCAGGTCGAAGCTCTCGATCAGGGCCAGTTCCTCGGCCATGCGAATGGCGGATGCCGGGCCGCCGCTCTGGCCGAAACGAGCCAGAGCCTCGAAGTGGTGAACGGCGCGCGTCTTCAGGTCGACGATGGGTTGATAGAAGAGGGCGAACTCGCGGTCGCGGACGATGCCGCGAAAGCGGTCGGCGTCCTTGAGGGTCCGAGACAGGGAGTCAGCGAAGCTGAGTTCAGGCTGCGCGCTATTGTCTTTCAGGCAACCCTCGATGGCGAAACGCATGGCGCGCAGGGCGCACAGGGCGTCGGAACCGACGGCGACTTCGTTGGTGCGGGAGGTTAGGGTCAGGCCCTCGGCCAGACCGGCTTCGCGAACCTCTGCCTCCAGGTCGCGACCGTCGTCGGCCGTCTTGATCAGAGCATAGCGGCTGGCGGTCAACTGACCGGCGCTGGCGCCGTCGTGAGAGGCCTGTTGCAGGCGCGCGCCGATGCGCGCGGCGACGCGTTCGTTGGCGGCGTCATTGGCGGCGCTGAGACCCTGAACCTCGATAAAGGCCATAGCCAGACGTTGCAGGGCGGCGCCGGTCTTGCCGTTCAGGCCTTCGCGGGCGAGAGCCAGGAAGCCCTCGGCATCGGCTAGGGGGAGCGGGCCGGCCTCTTCGAGCACAAAGGGCTCGCCTTGCCAGGTCAGGGCGCAGGATACGGACGGGGCCAGATCTGGCAGGACGAAGGCGCGAAACAGGGCCCGCCGCACGCGCCCATCGCCGCAGTCGGCAAGAATTTCCAGTGGCAGGCTGCGCGCGCCGCCGCTCAGGCCGCCAAGCGCCGACTGGACCGCCGCGCGGCTGGAGTAGGACAGAAGCTCAACGAAGGGGCGGCCGATCCAGGACGCTGTCGACTGGTTGGCCGTCGCTCCTGCGCCCAGGGCGAAG
Organism: Brevundimonas sp. MYb52; assembly: GCF_002979535.1. GTDB lineage: Bacteria > Pseudomonadota > Alphaproteobacteria > Caulobacterales > Caulobacteraceae > Brevundimonas. The sequence continues at coordinate 442,324 of NZ_PCPB01000001.1, forward strand.
GTGATCTGAGCCTTGTCATCCACCTCGATCAGGGCGTCGGCGGCGGCAAAGGCCAGACCAAGGAGACGGGATTTCAGGCTCATGCGACGACCATGCGGGTCAGGCCGTTAAGAAAGGGCTTTTGCCGCATCAGGGAAGGGGTCGGGTTCTAGGCCTTGCGATTCAGGGCTACGGCGCGGCCGTCGCCCTCGGTGGCGCGGCCCGAGGCGCCGTAGCCGACGCCTTGGGCGCGGGCGCCCGCGACTTCGGCGGCGATGGTGCGGACCAGGCCCTCAGAGACCTGGCGAGCGGCGTCGACGGTCGATGCGTGCTCGGCTAGAACAGCCTCAAACGCCTGCGTCGCGGAAATCAGAGTGTCGCGAAGGTCAACGGGAATAACTGTCAGGAAAGCGGGCGCGGCCTTGGCCTGGGCCGACTCGCGGCGATAGAGGTTGGCCAGTTCCTGGGTCTCGGCCATGCCAGCGGCGACATCCTGGGCGCGATGGGCGCGGAAGGCGTCGCGCTCGGCTCCGAGGCGCTCGGTCAGAGCCTGGGTCAGGTTGATGAGCTGTTGAGCGCGCAGGGTGGAGGTTTCGACGTCGGCGGTCACGCGGACTGCTCCTGCATCTTGAGCATTTCGGACATGACGGTGTCGGCCAGGCCGATGCCGCCGGCCTTGACGGTCTGCTTGGCCATGGCGTCGAGCAGGAAGCTGCGCCAGGTGGCCTCGCTGCTGCCGCCCCCGAAGGCGCCGTCGGTCTCCAGGCCCTCGAACATGGGCTTGAACATCTGAGACAGGAAGCTGGCCTCGAAGTCCTGGGCGGTCTTGCGCATCTGTTCCGGCGACTGGCCGCGATGGAGCGTCGGGTTGATCGGGTTCATGGCGTTGGCGGCGACGGGCAGGGTGTCCATTACATGACCTCGATGTCGGCTTGCAGGGCGCCGGCGGCCTTGATGGCCTGCAGGATGCTGATCATGTCGCGCGGGCTGACGCCGAGGGCGTTGAGGCCGTTGACCAGGGTCGAGAGCGAGGCTCCGCCGTTGACGATCCGCATCTGGCGGCCGGTCTCTTCCTCGATCGAGACGTTGGACTGCGGCACCACGACGGTCTGGCCGCCGCGGCTGAAGGGCTCGGGCTGGCTGACCATGGGGTTCTCCTGAACCGAGACGGTCAGGTTGCCCTGGGCGATGGCGACGGTGGAGATACGCACCGCGTCGCCCATGACGATGACACCGTTGACCTCGTCGATGATGACCTTGGCGGGGGCGTCGACGCGCACCGGCAGGTTCTCGACCTGGCTGACGAAGCCGGCCATGCCCATGGTCTGGGGCGCGCGGATGGCGACCACGGTGCCGTTCTCGGCGAAGGCGCTGTTGGGATAGGACTGGTTGATGGCGGCGGCGACGCGCTGGGCCGTGGTGAAGTCGGGGTTGCGCAGGGTCAGGCGCACGATCGGCATGGCCGACAGGTCAAAGCCGGTCTCACGCTCGACCACCCCGCCCGAGGCGATGCGGCCGGCGGTCGGCACGCCGCGCGTCACCGAGGAGCCGGAACCGCCCGAGGCCGAGACGGCGCCGGTCTGGACCGAGCCTTGCGCCACCGCATAGATCTCGCCGTCGGCGCCCTGCAGGGCCGTGACCAGAAGCGTGCCGCCCAGCAGGCTCTTGGCGTCGCCCATGGCCGAGACGGCCACGTCCAGGCGCGAGCCCGGCGTGGCGAAGGGGGGCAGGTCGGCGGTGATCATGACCGCCGCGACGTTCTTGGTGTTCAGGTTGGCGCCGCGGATGTTGACGCCCTGGCGCTCCATCATCCCTTCCAGCGACTGGCGAGTGAAGGGCGAGTTGCGAAGGCTGTCGCCCGTGCCGTTCAGGCCGACCACCAGGCCGTAGCCGACCAACTGGTTGGTGCGGACGCCTTCGACAGAGACGATGTCCTTGATGCGCGACTGGGCCTCGGCCGCGTTCGGCGTCGCCGCCAGAATCAGGGCGGTGGAAGCGGAGGCGAGGAGGGCGGTGAGCAACTTCTGCATACGACAGACGTCCTGTTGAGGCGTTCGCGATTAACCATGCGAAGTTCGTGCCGGCGTAAATGTCCTTTGAATTCAATCGGCCGTCTAGGTGGCCTGGAGTGGTGGCGGCAGATTCTGCCGAGACGTTAACCAAGCGGTGACCCTCATGGCCGATGGTTCAGACTGATCGGGAGCATGGATCATGAAGGTCACCGGCCCCTCGGGCGCTACATCGACGCAAGGCTCGCGCCCCACGAAGGCTGCGGGCGGTTTCAGCCTGCCGGCTAGCGGTGCGGCGTCGGGGCCCGCTTCGGCCGCCGCGACCGCTTCCGCGTCGAGCGTGGCGGGGGTTTCGGCGCTGATGGCCCTGCAGGGGGTCGAGGACGCCACCGAGCGGCGGCGCCGGGCGATTCGACGCGGCGGGGGTCTGCTGGACCGCCTGGACGAGCTGAAGCTGGCCATGTTGAACGGCCAGGACGGCGCCCCGGCGCTGGAGCGGCTGGCGCGCAGCCTGCGCGAGGAGCGGCCCGATGACGCCGATCCCGGCCTGAAGGGCGTTCTGGATCAGATCGACCTGCGCGCGGCCGTGGAAATGGCCAAGGCGGAAACGGCCAGGGCGCGCGTCTAGAAGGCCCTGGAAATGCTGGCGAAATGTCAGGTTTCCAGCGGTAAGTGAGGGCAATTTGCCACACTGACCCGACGTTAATGCAGCTTAACAAGAACGCAGACTCGCGAACGCCATTGCCGCGACTCTTCGCCTTGCCTATACGGCCCATGCGCCGCAGGGGGGCGCAGACAACTTGAGCGTGAGTGCGATGAACGCATTAGCGTCTGTGATCGAGGAGGGTTCGGTCATGTACCGTCCCACCGATGACGAGCCGTTTATGAACGAGCGGCAGCTGGCCTATTTCAAGGCCAAGCTCCTGGCGTGGAAGGATGACATCCTCCGCGAATCCAAGGGCACTGTCGTAAATCTGAAAGCCGAAACCGAGAACCATCCGGATCTGGTGGACCGGGCCTCGTCGGAATCCGACCGGGCGCTGGAACTTCGGACCCGCGACCGGCAACGCAAGCTGATCTCCAAGATCGAGGATGCGCTGCGCCGGATCGAGGACGGTTCCTACGGTTATTGTGAGGACACCGGCGAACCGATCGGCCTGGGCCGTCTGGAAGCCCGTCCGACAGCAACCCTGTCGGTCGAGGCCCAGGAGCGGCACGAGCGCCGCGAACGGGTCCATCGGGACGACTGATCTGCACTGATTGGGCGGATCGACTTGACTTGAGCGGACGGCGGCGCGACCAAGCCGCCTTCCTATCGAGGTCGTTGATCCCCCATGTCCGTCAAGGTTCGTTTCGCCCCGTCGCCTACGGGTAAGCTGCACGTCGGCAATGTCCGCACCGCTCTGGTGAACTGGCTGTTCGCCAAGGGGCAGGGCGGCTCGTTCGTCCTGCGCATCGACGACACCGATCTGGCCCGTTCGACTCAGGAGTTCGAGGACGGGATCGAGACCGACCTGACGTGGCTGGGCCTGGTCTGGGACGAGCGCTACAACCAGTCCAAGCGGTTCGACCGCTATGAGGAGGCCGCCGAGCGCCTGAAGGCCTCAGGCCGTCTCTACGCCTGTTATGAAACCGCCGACGAGTTGGACCGCCGCCGCAAAGTGCAACTGTCGCGCGGCCTGCCGCCGATCTATGATCGCGCCGCCCTGCTGCTGACCGACGCCGAGAAGGCCGCCTTCGAAGCCGAAGGCCGCCGTCCGCACTGGCGCTTCAAGCTGGAAGGCAAGCGCGTCGCCTGGGAAGATCTGGCGCGCGGCCACGCCGAGGTGGACACCGCCTCGATGTCGGACCCGGTGCTGATCCGCGAAGACGGCCTGTTCCTCTATACCCTGCCGTCGGTTGTCGACGACATCGACATGGACATCACCCACATCATCCGGGGTGAGGACCACGTCACGAATACCGGCGCGCAGATCGAGATCTTCGAAGCGCTGGACGCCAAGGTGCCCGGTTTCGCCCACATGCCGCTGCTGGTCGGCGCCGACGGCGCGGCCCTGTCCAAGCGTCTGGGCTCGCTGTCGATCAGCGATATGCGCGACCAGGGCTATGAGCCGATCGCCATCACCAGCCACCTGGGCAAGATCGGCACCTCGGACAATCTGGAGATCGCGGCTTCGGTCGAGGCCCTGGGCCAGTCCTTCGCCTTCTCCAAGATGGGGCGTTCGCCGGCGCGCTATGACACCGCCGACCTGGACCGTCTGAACGCCCAGGCCTTGCATGGTCTGACCTATGCTGAGGCGCAGCCGCGTTTGACGGCGTTGGGCGTCGATCTGGGCGAGGGCTTCTGGGAAGCTGTGAAGCCCAACCTGAACAAGTTCGCCGACGTGGCCGACATGGCCAGGATCGTCACCGGTCCGGTGACGCCCGTCATCGAAGACCCCGCCTTTGCGGCGGCGGCGCTGGAAGTCTTGCCGGACGTCATCGACACGGGCGCATGGTCGGCCTGGACGACGGTGGTGAAGGAAAAGACCGGCGCCAAGGGCAAGGGCCTGTTCATGCCGCTGCGTCTGGCTCTGACGGGACAGGCGCACGGCCCGGACATGGCGGCGATGGCGCCCCTGATCGGCCGCGACGCTATCGTGCGTCGCCTGAAGGGCGAGGCGAGCTGAGCCTGTAGGCGCAGCCAGTTACAAGAAAGGCCGCCTTCTCGCGAAGGCGGCCTTTTTCGTTTCCGCGATGCGGCTGGATCAGCCGGCGTTGCAGGTCGCCAGGGCCTGCTCGTCCAGGGTTTCGCCCTTGTAGCTGAAGGCGGTGACTGGGCCGAGCTTGGCGACGACGCGGCGGCAGGCGCGCGCGGCGGGCTGGTTGGTTCCGCCCGAGGCGGTGCAGGACGCGCCTTCGCAGCGCCAGGCGGCGCCGTCGACGATGACGCGACCGGCCGGGGCCTTGGCGGCGTCGGCCAGGGTCAGGCTGGTGGCGGGGGCGTCGGCGAAGGCAGGAGTGGCCGCGAACAGAAGAGCGGCGGCGAGAAGAGCACGCATGGACAGGTCTCCGGTATGGGTAGGGCGCTCGCCCTTATGACGCCATAGTCCGTTTTCTTTTGAAACTGTCAATGCGGTTTCAAGACAACGGATCGACGTTTAGTGACCCACGTTTACTTACCGACGATCATGTTTCAAGTGCGGCGTATTCTCCGCCAATTTCATGGCGGCGACGGCGTCCTCGACCGTGTCGACGCTGATGTAGGCCTCCAGGAAGCTGGCCGGGGTCATGCCTTCGCGCACGCTGTGGCGGATCAGGGCGAAGTAGTTTTCCCAGAAACCGTTCAGGTTCAGGAAGATAACCGGCTTGGCGTGCAGGTCCAGGCGCTTCCAAGACAGCAGCTCGATAGCTTCTTCCAGGGTGCCGATGCCGCCCGGCGCCACGACGAAGACGTCGGATTGATCGTACATGAGCTGTTTGCGCTCGTGCATCGAGGTGACGACCACGGTCTCGACGTCGTCGAACAGACGTTCGCGGCTGCGCAGGAAGGCCGGCATGATGCCGACGACGCGGCCGCCCGCCTCGTGGGCCGCGCGCGCCGAGGCGCCCATCAGGCCCACGCCGCCGCCGCCATAGACCAGTCGCCAGCCGGCCTCGGCCGTCGCCTTGCCGAAGGCGCTGGCGGCCTGGACGTACTGCGGATCAGCCCCGTCGGACGAACCGCAGAACAGGCAGACCGAGCGGCCGTCAAAGGGAGCGATGGTGGCGGGCGGCAAAGACATGAGGCCTCGATACAGGAAGGAAGACAGGGCGACGTCGGCCGCGCTATCTGAGGGGTATAGGCTTATCGCTACGCGGGTCAGGATGAAACGTCGGATTGTCGTCGCAGGGGTCGGCGCTGCATTGCTTCTGGCAGGGTGCGGGGAGCCGGCAGGGGGCGCCAAGGGCGAGGAAGCCCGCCAGGACGGCGGCTGGACGGCCTCGCCGCGCATCCGCGTCGTGGAGCGCCAGGGCGAGGGGGTGGTGGTGCGCGGCGAAGCGTCGCCGGGCGCCCGAGTCGTCCTGCGCGGCGGTCAGGACCTGGCCTTCGCGGTGGGCGCCGACGAAGCCGGTCGATTCGAGCTGCATGTGGGCCAACTGGCTGGCGCCGTCATCATGACGCCTGAGGTTCAGATCGGTCAGTTCCCGGCGTTCGGCCCCGAGCGACTTCTGCTGGCAGGGGAAGGCGCGCCCCTGGCGGCCCTGTTGGTCGAGGGCGGCGCCAGCCGGCGCCTGTCTAGAGGGCCGGCGCTGGATTCGGTGGATGGAGATGGTCGAGGGCTTGTGGCTTCCGGTCGCGCCAAACCGGGGGGGCAGGTCAGGGTTGTCGTGGACGGCGGGGGCGAGGTCACGGCCGGCGCTGATTCCAATGGCCGCTGGGTAGCCGTATTGCCGGGCCTTTCGGATCGGTCCGCGACCGTCATCGTCGGCGGGGCGCGCTTCGACTATCCGGGGGCGGGCGCCGCAGAGAGCGACGTGTCCGGTCGTATTGAGCGGGCGGGCGAGGGCTGGCGGGTGACGCGCAGCCTGTCAGGGGGCGCGCGGCAGACGAGCTGGTTTCCGGACGCATAACGTATCGAAATGACACAATTAACCTTTGATTAACCAAACAGGTCGATCAACAGGTCTGTCTTCTTTCTTCGAGGACACCCACCATCACCGAACGACTTTGGCCCGACGCGAAATGCGTCGGGCTTTTTTCTGTCTGCCGGGGCCGAGGTCAGTCGTTGCGGGCCAGGAAGCGGGGCAGGAGGCCGGCCACCACCTTGCGCCCGGCATCATCGGGTTGGTCCAGCATGTTGCGCAGGGGCGGGCCGATCAGGGCTTCCCCAAAGGCGCTGAGGGCGATGAACAGGACAGCCGAGCCGATCCGTTCACGCGCCTCGCCGTCGTCGCCCATCTTTTCAGCGATGGCTTCGACCAGATCGCCCACGGCGGCGCGAACGGGTTCCAGATGGGACAGGTCGCCGGACAGGGCGATCCAGGCCGCCAATCGGCCGGCCCCACCCTCGGCGAAGGCGTCAAACACGGCGTTGACCAGTTCCAGCGGGGCGCCCTCGTCGGTGCGCAGGCGCGCGACGGCGGTGTCTAGGGCCTTGCTCAGGTCTGCCACCATCGACCCCATCAGCGCCGACTGAAGGCCGGCGGCCGAGCCGAAGTGGTGGATCAGGTTGGCGTGGGTGACACCGATGTCCGCCGCGACCGCCGACAGGGTCACCGCATTGGGGCCGCCCGACAGCAGCAGGGCGCGAGCGGCGTCCACGGCCTCTCGGCGCGCCTCTTCAGGCGAGCGGCGACGGCGACGCGGTTTTTCGATCGAGGCAATTGACATATCTGTAAATGACATTCATGTAGATAGTTGGTCGTCTTAGGCTTCCCCGAAGGAACCCGCAAGTGCAAGTCGTCTCAACTCTTCCCGCTTTCGAGCTTTCCGTCGCACGGCGTCAACCGTCGCAGGCAAACACCCATCGGGTGCAACCGATCCGTGCGCTGCGCGCCATGCGTCGCCTGGTGGCGGACAAGGACGACACTGAACAAGTGTTCGAGATCATGAACGCCCTGTCCGGGCGCTCGCCCGAATGGGGCTATGGGCGGCTGCTGAAAACGCCGGAGGGCGGGCTTCAGGCCTATCATCGTCTGGAACTGGCTGATCGACTTCAGGACCGAGCCTGGCTGGACCAGTTCGCGCCGGGATCGGTGGGGGCGGCCTATCGCGACTTCATCGACGCCCAGAACTTCTCCGCCTACGGTCTGGCCGACGAGAGCCGCAAGGTGGCCGACAGTGAGATCGAAGCCGCCCACCCGCGCGCCTGGTTTGCGCGGCGCATGCGTGACGTGCATGACATCTGGCACGTGCTGACCGGCTATCAGGCGGATGCTCTGGGCGAGGCCTGTCTGGTGGCCTTTTCTCTGCCGCAGACGCGCAGCGCGGGCTTTGGCATGATCGCCTCCAGCATCGCCGTCCAGTTTATGCGGGCGCGCACCGGCTATCCATGCGCGCGGGCGGTGTTCCGGGCCTGGCGCGACGGCCGCCGCGCCGCGTGGCTGCCGGGCGAGGACTATGAACGCCTGTTAGCCGAGCCGCTGGACGTTGCGCGCCGACGTCTGAAGATCCCGACGCCGTCCCTCTATCAGAGCGTGCCGGTCGCGGTTCGAAACGCCTATCAGGGCGGCAAGGGATGAGCCGAGGCGCTTGGGTTCTGGCGGCCGTTGCAGCCGCCTCGGTCGCTTCGCCGGTGATGGCCCAAGACGAGGCCCTCCTGGGGCGCTGGCGCACGCCGGCCCAGAACGGGGTCGTCGCCATTGAGCACTGCGGCGCCGCCCTGTGCGCCAAGGTGGTGGACGCTGCCGCCCTGCGGGCCAACCCGGATCAGCGCGACGTGCGTAATCGCGATCCGGCCCTGAGAACCCGTCCGGTCAAGGGGCTGACGGTGCTGCGGGCCGCCTCGGGCGGACCTCGGGTCTGGAACGCGGGGTCGCTTTATGACCCCGACAGCGGCCAGGGGGCGGCGACGGGGACGTTGACCCTGATCGAGCCCGATCGGCTGGCGGTGCGGGGCTGTATCGCCCGGATGTTGTGCCGGACCCAGACCTGGACGCGGGTGCGCTGAGCGCAACCCGGCCCGACGGACGACGCTTGTAATCGAGAGAGGCCGTCGGGGGGACCGCGTCGGCCATGAGGAAATGGACCATGCTGATCTGGATTGGTGCACTGGCCTTGGGGGCCTTCATCCTGACCTTCGTGCAGGCGAGGATGGTGATCTGGAGCGTCGCCGCCGTCGCCTGGGTCGCGGCGGGTTGGGGCGCGGAAGTCGTTTCGCCGGCGACGGCGGCGATCATGGTCGCGGTGGCCGCGCCAGTGTTTCTGCTGCTGACGCTCAAGCCGCTGCGACGGGCCATCCTGTCGCGCTTCGCCATGGCGGGATTCCGCCGGATCATGCCGAGGATGAGCCCGACCGAGCAGGCGGCGGTCGAAGCCGGCAACGTCTGGTGGGACGCTGAACTGTTCGCGGGCAGGCCCGACTGGAAGCGGCTGCTGGCCACGCCCGCGCCGGGGCTGACCGCCGAGGAGCAGAGCTTCCTCGACAACGAAGCCGAGCATCTGTGCGACCTGGCCAATGACTGGGAGACTACCTCGGTCTGGCAGGACCTGTCTCCCGAGGCCTGGGCCTACGCCAAGGACAAGGGCTTCCTGGGAATGATCATTCCCAAGGCCTACGGCGGTCTGGGCTTCTCGGCCTATGCCCACAGCCAGGTGGTGCAGAAGCTGTCGACGCGCTGCTCGGCGGCGGCGGTCTCGGTCATGGTGCCCAACTCGCTTGGGCCGGCTGAGCTACTTCTGCACTACGGCACCGAAGACCAGAAGAACCACTATCTGCCGCGTCTGGCGCGGGGCGAGGAAATCCCCTGCTTCGCCCTGACCAACCCCTATGCCGGGTCCGACGCCGCCTCGATCACGGATACGGGCGTGGTGTGCAAACAGGTGTGGAACGGGCAGGAGAAGCTCGGCTTTCGCATCAGCTGGCGCAAGCGCTACATCACCCTGGCCCCGGTCGCGACGGTGCTGGGCTTGGCCTTCCGGGCCACCGATCCCGACGGCCTGCTGGGGGGCGAGGCTGAGCCGGGGATCACCTGCGTCCTGATCCCGCGCGACCATCCGGGGGTGAACATCGGACGCCGCCACTGGCCGCTGAACGCGGTCTTCCAGAACGGCCCGACCACGGGCGACGACGTCTTCGTGCCGATGGAGATGGTCATCGGCGGGCGTGAGCAGGTCGGTAACGGCTGGCGCATGCTGATGGAATGTCTGGCCGCGGGCCGGGCCATCTCCCTGCCGTCGTCCAATGTCGGCATGTCCAAGCTGGCCGTGGGCATGGTCGGGGCCTATGTCGCCATCCGTCGTCAGTTCAACCAGCCCATCGGCGCCTTCGAGGGCGTGCAGGAGGCGCTCGCCCGGATGGCCGGTCATCTCTACGCCTCGGACTCGGTCCGGCGTCTGGCGGCGGCGGCCCTGGATCAGGGCGAGAAGCCCTCGGTCGTCTCGGCCATCGCCAAATACCATGTCACCGAGCGCGCCCGTCTCATCATCAATGACGGCATGGACGTGGTGGGCGGCAAGGGCGTCTGCATGGGACCGGGCAACTTCCTGGCCCGCGCCTATCAGCAGATCCCGGTCGCCATCACGGTCGAGGGCGCCAACATCATGACGCGGACCCTGATCATCTATGGTCAGGGCGCCATCCGCTGCCATCCCTATGTCCTGACCCTGATGAGGACGGCGGGCGCGGGCGAGGTCAAGCCGTTCGACGCCGCCCTGTTCGGCTATGTCGGCTTCCTGTTCCGCAACATGGTCCGGGCCTTCGCCTTCAGCCTGACGGGCGGGCAGTTGATCGCCGCGCCGTGGAACGCGGCGCCGCAGCTGAGGCGCTACTACCGGTCGGCCACGCGGTTCTCGACCCTGCTGGCCCTGGCGTCTGACCTGTCGATGGCCACCGTCGGCGGCGCCTTGAAGCGCAAGGGCGCGATGACCGGGCGGATGGGCGACATCCTGTCCCAGCTCTTCATCCTGTCCAGCGTGCTGAAGCGGTTCGAGGACGAGGGCCGCCCGGCCGAGGACCTGCCCTTCGTCCACTGGGCGGCGCAGGACGCCCTGGCGCGGGCCGGGAAGGCGTGGCGCGACCTGCTGGCCAACCACCCCAGCCGGGTCGCGGCCCTGTTCCTGAAGCTGGTAGGGGCGCCGTTCGGGCTGCGGACGCCTGCGCCAGATGACCGTTGCGCTGCTGCGGTCGCGGGTCTGATCCAGAAGCACGGCCCGGCGCGCGATCGCCTGACCGCCGGGTCTTGGTCGGCGCGGATCGAAGTCGATCCAATCGCCGCCACCATCGTGGCCTTTGATCTCTATCCGCAGATCGAGGCCATCGAGCGCCGCTTGAAGGACGAGATCCGTTCGGGCCGCATCGCCCGCGCGCCGCAGAACCTGACCCTGCTGAACGCCTGGGCCGCTGAGGCCGAGGGGCTGAACCTGATCACCGCCGAGGAAAGCGCGGCTATCGCTCGCTTCGCCGCATATGCCGATCAGGCGATTCAGGTGGACGACTTCCCCGCCGATTTCGACATCGCCGCAGGGCTGGAACGGCGTCAGGCGGCGGAGGCCGCGGCCCGCAAGACGACGAAGAAGGCGGCCTGATGAGCGACCGGTATCTGGACTTCGCCAACTCGGGCGTCGGCGGCTGGCTGACGGGGGCGCTGGGCCTGCCGCGTCCGGCGCCGCTGCAACGCCGCGCCGAGGCAGGGGCGGGCGTGGTCGGGCCTCTGTTGCTTGGTCCCGACGGCGGCGGGCGCATGGCGGCGACGTTGGAGAAGCTGGGCAAGGCGGCGGGGCAGACGCTGCACACCGAATGGTCGCCCGACGTGCGCTATGGCGGGCTGGTGTTCGACGCCTCAGGCTGCGCCGACACGGCGTCGGTCCAGAGCCTCTATCGCTTCTTCCATCTGGCGATCCGCTCGGTGGCCGAGCATGGCCGCATCGTGGTGATCGGCACGCCGCCTGAACTTATGGCCGACGCCGAGGGCGAGGCGATCCAGCGCGGGCTTGAGGGCTTTGTCCGCTCGCTGGCCAAGGAGGCGCGGCGCAGCATCGGCGTCCACATGCTCTATGTCGCGCCGGGGGCGGAGGATGCCGCCGACAGCACGCTGGAATTCCTGCTGTCGCCGCGTTCGGCCTATGTCTCGGCCCAGCCGATCCGGGTGGCCGTGCCGGTCGCGACCAGCGAGCCGGGGGCGGGCCACAAGGGACGGCGCGTGCTGGTGACCGGCGCCTCGCGCGGCATAGGCGAGGCCATCACCCGTCTGTTCGTCGCCGAGGGCGCGCAGGTCGTCGCTCTGGACGTGGCGGCGGCGGCAGAGGGGCTGTCGACCCTGAAGGCCGAGCTGGGCGTCGAGACCCTGGCGTTGGACATCACGGCGCCGGACGCCGCCGAGACCCTGTTGACCGATGCTCGGGCGCGCGGCGGCTACGACGTCGTGATCCACAATGCCGGCATTACCCGCGACCGCACCCTCGCCCGCATGGAAGCGCGCGAGTGGGACAGCGTCATGGCGGTCAATCTGACGGCGCCCCTGGCTATCACGCGGACCTTGGTCGAGGGCCGGGGGATGCGCCCCAATGGGCGGATCGTCGCCGTCTCCTCGCTCAGCGGCATCGCCGGCAATATGGGCCAGAGCAACTACGCTCTGTCCAAGGCTGCCTGGATCGGGGCGGTGCGGCGGCTGGCCCCGCAACTGGCCTGGCGCGGGGTCACCATCAACGCCGTGGCCCCCGGTTTCATCGAGACCCAGATGACCGCCGCCATCCCCTTCGCCATCCGCGAGGCCGGGCGACGCATGAACAGCATGGGGCAGGGTGGCCATCCGGTGGATGTAGCCGAGACCATCGCCTGGCTGGCCGATCCGGCATCAAGCGGGGTAAACGGACAGGTGGTGCGCGTCTGCGGCCAGAGTTTGCTCGGCGCATGACGGCAGCGGGGGGGATTGAGCGGTTCGACGCACCGCTGTCGGGCGCCGCCGTGGTCGCCGGGGCTTTGCGCGGGATGCTGCGCGCCAAGGGCGGCGAGGCGGTGCTGCCGCAGCGGGCCTTGGCGCGCGAGGTGGTGTTGGAGGCCGAGGCGGTCGGCGCCTATGCCCGCCTGTGCGGCTTTTCACCCGAGCAGGGCGTGCCGATTACATGGCCGCATATTCTGGCGTTTCCGTTGCAGATGCGGCTGATGCTGGGGGTGGACTTTCCCTATCCGGCCATGGGGCTGGTGCATCTGCACAACCGTATCCGCCAGCACGCGCGGCTGAACCTAGGCGACCGGCTGACGCTGACGGCGCGGGCGGGGCGGTTCCTGGCCCACGACAAGGGGCAGGCCTTTACGCTGGAGACCACGGCGACGCGCGACGGCGCGACGGTGTGGCAAGGAACGAGTGTCTATCTGCGGCTGGGGCGTCCCGGTCAGGGCGAGCAGGCGCCGGTGCTGAAGGGCGAGGCGGCCGACCGGCTGGTCGAGGCCTGGACGGTCCCGGCTGATCTGGGCCGTCGCTATGCGCGAGTCTCGGGCGACGCCAATCCGATCCACACCTCGGCCCTGGGGGCGCGGCTGTTCGGTTTCCGCCGGGCCATTGCGCATGGGATGTGGACCAAGGCGCGGGCCGTCGCGGCCCTGTCGCCACGCGCGCCGCTGGACGCCGCCGAGGTCGAGGTCGCCTTCCGCGCGCCGCTCTTCCTGCCGGGACAGGTCGGGCTCTACGCCGGACCTGCGGACGACATCCGTGATTTTGAGGTGCGCGACGCTGCCGGGGCGCGCGCCCATCTGCGGGGTCGGTTGACCCTTTCGCCTGAGGATAGTGTTTCATGCTGACCGCTGCTGCGCCGCGCCGGGTCGCCATTCTGGGCGGCAACCGCATTCCCTTCGCGCGATCGAACACCGCCTATGCCGAGGCCTCCAATCAGGAGATGCTGACGGCGGCGCTGCAAGGTCTGGCCGACCGCTACAACCTGCACGGCCTGCGGCTGGGCGAGGTGGCGGCGGGCGCGGTGCTGAAGCTGTCGCGCGACATCGCCCTGACGCGCGAGAGCCTGCTGGACACCACCATCGGCCACGACACCCCGACCTATGACGTGAGCCAGGCCTGCGGCACCGGGCTGGAGGCGGCCATTCTGGTGGCCAACAAGATCGCCCTGGGCCAGATCGAGGTCGGCGTCGCCGGCGGGGTGGACACCACCTCGGACGCGCCGATCGGGCTGAACGAGAGGTTCAGGAAGGCCCTGCTGGCGGCCAACCGCGAGAAGACGACGGGCGGGCGCATCAAGGCACTGCTGGGCGCCGGGCTGAGCGCGCCCTTCAAGCCCGAGCCGCCGCGCAACGCCGAACCGCGCACCGGCCTGTCGATGGGCGAGAGCTGTGAGGTGATGGCCAAGCGTTGGGCCATTCCGCGCGAGGATCAGGACGCCCTGGCCGTGGCCAGCCACCGCAACGCCGCCGCCGCCTGGGAGGCCGGGCTGTTCGACGATCTGGTGACGCCCTTCCGGGGGCTGAAGCGCGACAACAATCTGAGGCCCGACATCGACCCGGCCAGGCTGGCGACGATGAAGCCGGTGTTCGACCGGGTGGGCGGCACGCTGACGGCGGCCAATTCCACCCCCCTGACCGACGGGGCCTCGACCGTGCTGCTGGCCAGCGAGGAGTGGGCGAAGGCGCGGGGCCTGCCGGTTCTGGCCTATCTGCGCACCGGCGAGACGGCGGCGGTGGACTTCGTCAACGGCGACGAGGGGCTGCTGATGGCGCCCGCCTACGCCGTGCCGCGGATGCTGGGTAAACTCGGTCTGACGCTGCAGGAATTCGACATCTATGAGATCCACGAAGCCTTCGCCGCCCAGGTGCTGTGCACGCTGAAGGCCTGGGAGGACGAGGACTACGCAAAGACCCGTCTGGGGCTGGACCGGGCGCCGGGGGCGATTGATCGGGCCAGGCTGAACGTCAATGGCGGCTCGCTGGCGGCGGGGCATCCGTTCGCGGCGACCGGCGGGCGCATCCTGGCCAATATGGCGACCATGATCGACCGGCGCGGCGGCGGGCGCGGCTTGATCTCCATCTGCGCGGCGGGCGGTCAGGGCGTGGTGGCGGTGGTGGAGAAATGACCGATCTGGCCGTCGATAACGCCGCTTCGGCCGAGATGGACCGGCTGTGGGAGGAGCGGTTCTGGACCGCCCATTACCGCGCCGGCGTCCCGGCCTGCATCGAGGACGAGCTGGCGCGCTGGACCTCGGTGCAGCAGATGTTCGAGGCGGACTCTCGCCGCTTCGCCGAGCGGCCCGGCTATGTCAGCCTGGGCACTGCCCTGACCTATGGTCAGGTGCTGGCGGCAGCCAAGGCCTTTGGGGCCTGGCTGCAGTCGGTCGGCATCCAGCCCGGCGACCGGCTGGCGCTGATGATGCCCAACTGCTTGCAGTATCCAACGGCCCTGTTCGGGGTGCTGTTCGCCGGCGCCGTGGTGGTCAACGTCAACCCGCTCTACACGCCGCGCGAGCTGCAGCATCAGCTGAAGGACAGCGGGGCGGTCGCCATCGTGGTGATGGACATGTGCGCCAAGACGCTGGAGCAGGCGCGCGAAGGCACCAAGGTCCGCCACGTCGTCGTGACGTCGATGGGCGACATGATGCCGGGCCTGAAGGGCCTCGCCGTCAGCGCCATGATGCGCCATGTGCAGAAGCTGGTTCCGGCCTGGCGGATGCCGGGCGCGCATCGCTGGAAGTCGGTGATGCGGCGCGCGCGTCGCCTGCGCCTGAAGCCGGTCGAAACCAGGCCGGACGACATCGCCTTCCTGCAATATACGGGGGGCACGTCGGGTGTGGCCAAGGGGGCCATGCTGACCCACCGCAACATCCTGGCCAATACGCTGCAGGGCCGCGCCTGGGTGCTGGATCAGATCGATCAGGGCGAGGTGATCGGCAACGTCACCATGCTGCCGCTCTATCATATCTTCTCCCTGACGGCGAACCTGATGATGTTCACCGGGGCTGGCGGCAGGAACATCCTGATCGCCAATCCGCGCGACGCCAAGCGGGTGGAATGGATTCTGCGCAAGGAGCGTTTCGTCGGCATGACGGGGCTGAACACCCTCTTCTCCAGTCTTCTGAAGACCGAGGCGTTCCGCAATCGCGACTTCTCGGACCTGAAGCTGACCATTGCCGGGGGCATGGCGACGCAGAAGGTGGTGGCCGAGGAGTGGGAGGCGGTGACGGGCGCGCCCCTGGTCGACGGCTACGGCCTGACCGAGACCTCGCCGGTGGTCTGCATCGGTCGGGTCGATCTGGAGCATCCCGAGACCATGGGCTTTGACGGCACGGTCGGCCTGCCGGTGCCCTCGACCGAGGTGCGGATGCGCCGCGACGACGGCAGCTGGGCCGGAGTCGATGAGCCGGGCGAGCTGTGCGTGCGCGGGCCGCAGGTCATGCTGGGTTATTGGCAAAGGCCGGATGAGACGGCCAAGGTCCTCTCGGCGGACGGCTGGCTGGCGACCGGCGACGTGGGCGTGATGCAGGCGGACGGCCGGGTGCGGCTGGTGGACCGGATCAAGGACATGATCCTGGTCTCGGGCTTCAACGTCTATCCGGGCGAGATCGAGGACGTGGTGGCGTCGCACCCCCTGGTCGAGGAGGTGGCGGCTGTCGGCGTGCCTGATCCGGTCCAGGGCGAGCGGATCAAGATCGTCGTCGTGCCGCGCTCGCCCGAGCTGACGACGGAGATGCTGGTCGCCCACTGCCGGGCGCAGCTGACCGCCTACAAGACGCCCCGTCTGGTGGAGTTCCGCAGCGAGCCCCTGCCCAAGACGCCGGTGGGCAAGGTGCTGCGGCGCGAGCTGCGCTGAGGTCTAGGCGGTTTCCGACGCCGCCTGGGGCGCGCGCTTGCGCGTGATCAGCAGGCCGAAGAGCGCCGCCAGTGGGAACATCAGCACGCCATAGACGGCGGCGGGCAGGGACATGTCGGGGACCATCAGCACCGACTGGGCGATGACGATGGCCAGGGTGGCGTTGTGCAGACCGACCTCGAAGGCGCTGGCGATCGATTGTTCACGGTTGATGCGGAACAGGCGCGGGACGATGAAGCCTATGCCTAGGCTGAGGACGCAGAAGCTGACGACGATGCCGGCCAGGGCGATGAAGTCGTCCTTCAGCACGGCGAAGTTGGACACGACAGCACCGGCGATCACCAGGGTCAGGATGACGACCGAGGCCAGGCGCACCGGCTTGTCCATGGCGCGGGCGAAGCCGGGTTTGAAGCCGCGCACCAGCATTCCCAGGCAGACGGGGGCCAGTACGATCATAAAGACCTCGATGGTTTTCTTCAGTTGCAGCCCCACGGTCATGTCGCCCGGCTGGAACCAGGCGATCGACAGGTTGACGATGACCGGCAGGGTCAGGACGGCGATGACCGAGTTGATCGCCGTTAGGCTGATGTTCAGCGCCACGTCGCCCCGGAACAGGTGGCTGTAGAGATTGGCCGTGGTGCCGCCGGGCGAGGCCGCCAGCAGCATCATGCCGACCGCCAGAACCGGCGGCAGGCGAAACAGCAGCACCAGCCCGAAACAGACGACTGGTAGAAGCAGCAATTGACAGGCCAGTGCGATGGCGACCGCCTTGGGCCGCTTGCCTATGCGGGCGAAATCGCCGGGCGTCAGGTCCAGCCCCAGCCCGAACATGATGATGCCCAGCGCGACCGGCAGACCGATCATGGCCAGAGGTGAATCCATGGTCTTTTCCTCCCCCGAGAAACCTCAGACCCGACCGGCGAGAGCGCGCCCCGCCGCCCGGCCCGAGAAGATGCACCCGCCCAGGAAGGTGCCTTCCAGCGCATTGTAACCATGTAATCCGCCGCCGCCGAAGCCCGCAGCCTCGCCTGCGGCGTATAGTCCTTCGAACGGCGTTCCGTCGGCCTTCAGCACCTGGCTGGACAGGTCCGTTTGCAGCCCGCCCAGGGACTTGCGCGTCAGAACGTGCAGCCGGACCCCGATCAGCGGCCCGGCCTCGGGGTCCAGCAGGCGGTGCGGCGTCGCCGTGCGCGCCAGTCGGTCGCCCAGATAGCGACGGCTGTTGTGGATGCTCATGACCTGGAAATCCTTTGAATAGGGATTGTCCATCTGGGCGTCGCGGTCCTCGACCTGCTGGCGGATCAGGACCGGGTCCAGCAAGGGGCGCCCGGTCAGGCTGTTCATCCGGGCGACCAGGGTCTCCAGATCGTCGGCGAAGACGAAGTCCGCGCCCTTGTGCTTGAAGGCGTCCACGGCGGGCGGCGCGCCCTTGCCGAGACGGGAGGCCAGCACCTTCAGCCACTTGCGGTCGGTGATGTCGAGGTTCTGCTCAGACCCCGACAGCGCGAACTCCTTCTCCAGGATCTTCTGGGTGACGATGAACCAGGAGTGGTCATGCTCGGCCAGATCCGGCGCGGTCCGCAGGTGCTTCAAAGTGGCCATGGTGTCGTGGCCGGGCAGGGCGGGCGAGGGCAGTCGCCGCCCGAGCGCATCCAGCCACAACGGTGACGGGCCGGGCAGGATGCGGATGGCGTGTTTGGGCCAGATCGGGTCCCAGTTCTGCACCCCCTCGACGTAGTGCCACATGCGATCGCGGTTCACGAGCCGCGCCCCGGCGCCGTCGGCGATATCCAGCAACCGCCCGTCGACATAGGCGGGCACGCCGGTGATCATGGCCTTGGGCGGTGCGCCCAGTCGCTCGGGCCAGAAGCGCCGCACCTTGTCGTGGTCGCCGCCGATGCCGCCCGAGGCGAGGATGACGGCTTGCGCCTTCAGGGTGAAGTCGCCGACCACATGGCGGTTTGAGACCGCGCCGCGCGGCGCATCGTCCGGCGCCAGGATCGCGCCCGCCACCCCGGTGACGCGCCCGCTCTCGACCAGGAGCTGATCGACCCGGCGACGGTGGTGGAAGGTCAGTCGGCCATCCTTGGCGGCCTGTCGCGCCCGGTCGGCGAAGGGCTCGGACACGCCGGTCCCGGTGCCCGAGGCCACATGGAAGCGCGGCACGGAATTGCCGTGGCCGAAGGCCTGCCCCTCGCCGCGCTCGGCCCAGCCAACCATGGGGGTCAGGCTGATCCCGTGCTGTTTCAGCCATGAGCGCTTCTCGCCCGCAGCGAATTCGACATAGGCGCGCGCCCATGGGATCGCCCATTCGTCCTCGGCCAGGGGCCCGTCCAGACGGTCCCAGCCGGCGCTGCCCCGCCAGTCGCGCCAGGCCAGATCGAAGCTGTCGCGCACGCCCAGCCTTCGCTGTTCAGGGGAGCCGACCAGAAACAAGCCGCCGAATGACCAGAAGGCCTGCCCGCCGAGGTTGGCCGGGTTCTCCTGATCCACCAGGGCCACGCGCTTGCCGACCTGCACCAGCTCGTTCGCGGCGACCAGCCCGGCCAGTCCGCCGCCCACTACGATGATGTCCGCGTCCATATCCATCCCCGTCCAAGAATGAAGTTTGACTAACATGATTGTCAATAAGAAACGAGAGTTTCTTTGACGAACATACTTGTCAATATGTATTGACAGATAGGTGAGTAGCGTGATCGTCTGGACCTAACCGCTGCCGGCGCCGCCCCGGCCAGTGGAACGAAACTGGCGGCGTGGAAACGTTTGCGGCCCGTTGGGGAACGGGGCGCTCCCTGGGGAGGGGTTTAGATGACGGCATTGGTCGTTCATGCGCGCTTGGCCGCGACTGTATCCATTCTTGCATTGACCATGGCGACGCCGGCCCTGGCCCAGACCGCGCCTGACGGCGCGGCCACGACGGTTGGAGACATCATCGTCACGGCCCAGAAGCGCGAAGAATCGATCCAGGACGT
The DNA here is from genome assembly GCF_002979535.1 of Brevundimonas sp. MYb52. Taxonomy (GTDB): domain Bacteria; phylum Pseudomonadota; class Alphaproteobacteria; order Caulobacterales; family Caulobacteraceae; genus Brevundimonas. Next base: position 461,714 of record NZ_PCPB01000001.1, read on the forward strand.
GCCGATCGCGGTCTCGGCCTTTTCGGCCGAGACCCTGGACGCGTTGAAGATCGAGGGCGGCTCGGAACTGATGCGCGCCATCCCCAACGTCAGCTTCTCCAAGTCCAATTTCAGCATGTATAACTTCTCGATCCGCGGGGTCGGGACCAAGGCGATTTCGGCCAGCAGCGATCCGGCTGTGGCTGTCAGCTTCAACAACACCCCTTTGATCCGAAATCGCCTGTTTGAGCAGGAATACCTGGATGTGAACCGCGTCGAGGTTCTGCGGGGGCCGCAGGGCACGCTGTATGGACGCAACGCCACCGGCGGCGTGGTCAATATGATCCCCAATCTGCCGGGGCCCGACTTCGATTCCATGCTCAAGGCAGAGGCCGGCAACCATGGTTCCGTGCGGGGCCAGATGATGGTCAATATTCCGCTGGGCGACACCTTCGCGGTGCGGGCTGCGGCCTCGATGACCAAGCGTGACGGTTTTGATTACAACAGCTTCAACGATACGGATGTGAACGATCGCGATCTGTATTCCACGCGGCTGTCTGCCGCATGGGAGCCGAACGACGTGTTCCGCGCCAATCTGATCTGGGAGCACTTCGAAGAAGACGACCAGCGCGCCCGGACCGGTAAGCAGCTCTGCACCAAGGACCAGGGTCCGACCCAGGTCGGATCGACCACCATTACCGACAGCTTCATCCGAAACCGGCTGAGTCAGGGGTGTATGGCGTCCAGTATTTTTGAAGAGGCCGCCTACGGCACGCCCAACGGCGGGGCTTTCTCCCACCTGTTCATGGGCGCGCTGATGAATTACGGCGTCTTGGACCCGACCGTGTACGACCTCGTACCCGCGTTCAAATACACGGTGGACCCCTATGCGGGCATGGTTCAGTCTCGCGATCTGCGCGAGATCGCGACGTCATATGATCCGAAGTTTCGAGCGAAAAATGATTTCGTTCAGTTGAATCTTGAATTCGATATATCAGATGGTTTGAAGTTTTATTCTCAGACCGCTTATGCCAAGGACTCGTATTACTCGACGCAGGACTATAGTCGTTATGTAAGTAATGATGTTTTCAACGACTCTTCGGCAGTTTATTACGAATTCTTCGGCGGCCCAATTGCTCCGAGCCCCGCGGCTCCCGGCGGCGTGTACACGGACCCGCAACTTGGCGCCCATTCCTCGCTTCTGTCTGTTGATGTTAGTTCTTCGGAAAATAGCCAGTTTACCCAGGAGTTCAGGCTTCAATCGTCTTGGGATGGTCCGGTTAATTTTAGCATCGGCGCCAATTATCTGGATTTCAAATCTGAAGATAACTACTACGTATTCAATAATCTGTTTTCCTTTATCGCGGAATATTTTTACAATCAGAAACTGAGTGCGGCTCCCACGCTCGACACGATACCTTGTGGCGATCCGGCGGCTCCGACCTGGCGCGAGTGCGTCTATGTAGACTATTCGCCTCTGTCCGATCTGGCTGGCGATGGTCACAACTATTTCCGTAGCCGGAACGTGGTCAGGACCCAGTCGCTGGGCGTATTCGGTGAGTTGTATTGGGATGTGAGCGACGATGTGCGCGTCACGGCGGGGCTTCGCTACACTGATGACCGCAAGACCACGACTCCCTATCCCAGCCAATTGCTTCTGGGCGCCTCTCCGACGGGCGAGCCAGGGATTTCATCGGGCGGCTATGTCAATCGCGGCTATCCGGCTCTCCCTGATGTGAAGCAGGGCTGGGACGCCTTGACGGGTCGACTGGTGGTGGATTGGAAGCCTGACCTGTCCTTCTCGGACGACACCCTGATCTACGCCTCCTATTCCAGGGGCTACAAGGGAGGCGGCACCAATCCGCCGCGGGTCGATATCAATCCGGTCGTGATTCAGTATCAGCCCCTGGCGTCGGAGTTTTCTCCTGAATACGTCAATGCTTTCGAGATCGGCGCCAAGAACACCTTCATGGACGGGGCTCTGCGCCTGAATGCGACGGCCTTCTATTACGACTACAAGGACTATCAAGTCTCCCAGATCGTCGATCGCATCTCGCTGAACGAGAATTTCGACGCCAGGATCTGGGGGGTTGAACTGGAGGGCGCTTTCTACCCCACGCCCGCCTGGCGGATTGACGCCAATGTCGGCTATCTGAACACGCGCGTTGCGGATGGAGAAAAATCCATCGACGTGATGAACCGGACGCAGGGCAATGAGGATTGGACCCTGCTGCGGCCCTGGGTTCAGGTGCCCTCTAATTGTATTGCGCCGACCAAGCACGTTGAGACGATCATTGGCGCTGGATATGACTCGGCGACGACGGGCCTGGCGCTTCAGGCCTTGTGTTCCGGGTCAGCCCGGTATGGCACGTTCAACCCGGACTATCCCTCCCTGTTGCCGATGTGGGCCTTCTTCGGCTTCACCTATGACGCCCTGACCGAGGCTCCGAACTTCGGTCGCGGTTTCGACGCCGACCTCAGCGGTAACGAGATGCCGAACTCGCCCAACTGGACGGCCAATATCGGAACGCAATACACCATTCCTGTGGGCGGATGGGACGTCACCTTGCGGGCGGACTATTACTGGCAGGGGGAGAGTTATTTCAGAATTTACAATACGGAATACGACAAGCTGAAGTCGTGGGATAACACCAATATTTCTGTTACTGTCGAAAATGCCTCGAGTGGGCTAACGATGCAGCTCTACGTGAAGAACGTGTTCGATAACACGCCAATCACCGATGCTTTCACTAATAGCGACGATACGGGTCTGACAACCAACGTGTTCACTCTGGACCCTCGTCTGATCGCATTCTCCGTCAGCAAGAAATTCTGATGAATTTCAATTCAAAGTTGTTGACTCACAACCTTGAGGTGTTGATTGTAGGTGTAGATCTCTGATGTGGGGGTCTTGAATTGGGAGGAAATACGATGAAAAAGTTCGCTTCCGTATGTTTTGCTGCTGCCGCTGTTCTTGCCGCGACTGGCGTCAATGCCCAAACCATCAGCCCGACCGGCTCGTTTACTATTTCCGGTAGCGCTGTCATGCAGCAGTCAACGACTGCCAACTGCACCATTTCAGCTGCTGGAACCAATACTTCGACCGCCGGCACGATCACTTCGCGCAGCTTCCCGAGCGGCACCTTCGGTCTCTGTGGGCCTCTGGGCCTGGTTCAGCCCTATGGCGCCTGGAGCTTCCGCGTGGCGCCGGGCCAGACCAATAAGATCTATCTGAAGGTCGGCGCCAATACCGTCCTGAACAAGCCCTGCTACGGCGAAGTCCTGGTCGACTGGGATAATGCCACCAGTAAGGCGACGTTCAACAACAACGTGCTTCCGGCGGTCAACGCTGGCGATCCCAGCTGCACGCTTGTTTCTGGTGGCGTGATCATCAGCGCAGCCCGGACCATCAGCTAATCCTGTTTGGCCGTCAGAAACCTCCGGGTTTCTGACGGCCATTTGCCTCCCCCTGGCGGCGGGGTGTCTTTGATTACTCTCGACGGCGTTAGTAAAACCTATTCGGAACACGCCTCGATAACGGTTCTCGAGGGCGTGAGTTTTCGCGTGTCTGCAGGGTGTTTCGCCGCTCTGGTCGGCCCGTCCGGGTCCGGAAAGAGCACGTTGATGAACCTGATCGGACTTCTGGATCGGCCCGACAGCGGGCAGATATTTCTGGACGGTCTGTTGATCGGCGATTTGGGGCCGAGCGAGGCGGCGCGTCTCCGGAATAGGTTGATCGGCTTCGTTTTTCAGTCGTTTCATCTGTTGCCGAGGTTGTCGGCCTGGGAGAACGTTAGCCTACCCTTGCTTCATCGTGGCGTTGGCCGTGTTGAACGCCGGGCCCGGTCTCTAGCCATGCTGGAGCGGGTCGGTCTGGCTGACCGCGCCTACCACAGGCCTGAGCAAATGTCGGGCGGTCAGAGGCAGCGTGTAGCGATCGCCCGCGCCCTGGTCGGCGAGCCAAAGTTGGTCCTAGCTGACGAGCCGACGGGCAATCTGGACAGCACGACCAGCGCCCAGGTGTTGGCCCTGTTAAGGGGGCTCAGCCGTGATTTGGGCGTGACCATCCTCATGGTGACGCATGATCGAGAAGCAGCCAGTCTCTGCGACATGCTTATAGAAATTCGGGACGGTCGTGTGCTTCCCGAGCGGGGCGTGTGATGGGCCACGAAGGCGTACGCTTGCCGGAACTGGCGTTGGAGGCCTTCGCCAATCTGCGGGGTCAGGGCCGGCGTTCGGTATTGGCTCTTCTTGGGGTCGTGATCGGTTCTGCGGCCATTGTTGCGCTATTGAACGTCGCCCACATCGCCCAGGCTGCGGCCCTGGAAAACTTTCGACAGACCGGCGTGGATATGCTGCTGGTTCGGGTTCAGGGCGGTGATGATGACGCCTTAGCCGTCGGTGATCTGACGGCCTTGGTCGATGAAGATCCTGATGCTGTTCTGGTTGCGCCCTTCGCTTCCCTGGCGGCCAGCATCAGCATGGGTCCCCAGGTTCAGATCGCTCAGGCCGGAGCGGTGACACCGGTGATGAACTCTGTTCTGGGCTTGTCGGCCGCTGAAGGCAGGTTGTTGCGCGAGATCGATGATTGCGTTGGGGTGACGGTTCTTGGCCAGAAATTGGCCCAGGGGCTATCGGCTCCCGGCGCGGCGGCAGGGCCGGGGGGGCTGGTCTATATAGGCGGATACGGGTTCACAGTTGTCGGCGTGCTGGAGCCCGTCCCTCTGCAGGCGCTCAGTCCGCTCGACTATGACAATACCGCTTTGATCCCTCTGGGTTGCGCGCGGCGGATCATGCCCAATGACGGTGCGAGCGGAGCCCTGATCAGGTTGAAGCCCGACGTGGACACGAGCGCTGCTGTGGCTCGCTATACCGCGGCGCTTTCGACGCCCGATGCATCGGTGCAGGTTCAGGACGCCAAGGCCATGATCGAGGCGATGAAAAAGCAAATGGCCATGCTGAGCGGCGTGCTGGTTGCTATCGGCTCGATTTCTCTGCTGGTTGGCGGCGTCGGGGTTATGAACGTCATGCTGATGGCGGTGATGGAACGGCGGCGTGAAATCGGGCTTAGGGCGGCGATCGGCGCCACGCCAGGCGAGATCCGCATGATGTTCCTCATCGAAGCCGGCATTCTAGCGTTGGGCGGCGGGCTGCTGGGGGACGTGTTGGGATTGGCGTTGACCTGGCTGGTCACCTTGTTCACCCCGTTTGACTTCGCCGTCAGCTGGGCCGTTCTATTCCTGGGGGCGGGCGTAGCGGTCGTGGTGGGGCTGGTCTTTGGCCTCTACCCCGCCATTGCGGCGTCGCGCATTCAACCGATCGAGGCTCTACGTGGGGATTAGAGTTCTGTTGTGTCTGGGCGCGTCGAGTATTCTGGCGTTTGCGGCAACGGACGCTCGGTCGCAGGCGACGCCCAGTCCGATTTCACCTGTGAGGGTGCCCCCTGTCACGCCCGTTCCGGCCGGCGTGCCGCTGGAGCTGACGCTGGACGAGGCCGTCGCCCTAGCCTTGCGCTATAACCGAGGCATTCGATCTGCCTATCTGCAGCGGGTAGTTGAGCGTTTCGACTTGCGTGTGGCCGAACGTGCTTTCGTGCCGCGAGGCGAGATCGGCGTCGAAGTGGTGCAGCGCCGCCGGGACGACGAGACCCGCGGCGAGACGGTCATCAGCCCTTCGGCGACCTGGCGCACGCCTTTGGGGGGAGTGATCGAGTTCGTCTGGGCGCGCGCAGACCCTTTGAAGGGCGGCGGTTCGGAATATGAAACGGCGGGGATCAGTCTGAACCAACCTCTGCTCCGGGGGGCTGGGGTGGCCGTCAACATGGCCCCCGTTCGCATCGCCCGCCTACAGGAAGAGATCAATCGTTTGCAGTTGGAGGCGACGGTCGCCGGGACCGTCAGTTCCGTCATCATCTCCTATCGGGGCCTGATCCAGGCGCAGGAGCAGGTCAGGCTTGCGGAAGAGTCGCTGGCGCGCACGCGAGCCCTGCTGGAGACCAACCGGGCCTTGATCGAGGCGGGCCGCATGGCCGAGTCGGATATCGTCCAGACCGAGTCCGGCGTGGCCAATCAGGAGGTCGCCGTGCTGCAAGCGCGACAGCAGGTGGTTTCGGCCCAACTCGGGCTATTGCAGCTTCTGGCCCTAGCCTCCCGCACCAATGTCGTGGCTGTCGAGCCGGCGACGGCGGGGCGGGTCGAGGTTGACCTGGAGAGCGCCATGGATACGGCGTTTGCCTCGCGCATCGACCTCCTGGCGCAGCGTAAGTCGCTGGAGCAGATGCGTCAGTCCATGATTGTGGCGCGCAATCAACGGCTTTGGGATGTGTCCCTGGTAGCTTCGGCGACGCGCGATGATGGTCCACGCTTTTACGATGGCTTTCGGGAAACCGACACGACAGTTGGGCTGCGGCTGAACATTCCAATAGGCGATCTGTCCAGACGACAGAGTTGGCTCGCGGCCGAGACCGGGATGCAGACCGCTGAGCTGGCCTTTGAAGAACTGAAGCAGTCGGTGGAAAGTCAGGTTCTGGAGGCGGTCCAGTCGGTCGAGGCCAGTTGGCGTCAAGTGGAGGCGGCACGGCGCGCGCGGGCCCTGTCCGAACGGGCGCTTGAAATCGGTCAGGAGCGACTGCGCTTCGGCCGGGCCTCGAATTTTGAGGTTCTGTCCTTGCAGGCTGATCTGCGAGCGGCTGACGCTCAGCAGCTATCGGCCAATATCGCCTATCTCAATGCGCTGACGGCGCTGGACCAACAAATTGGGAGCACGCTTGAGACATGGCGCATTTCCTTGAACGACTAGGTCGCGTGCCGTCACGACGGTGGCTTTATGCCGGACTTGTTGTTGTCCTCGGCGGAGGCTTGCTGCTGGGCATGACGCGGGCGGGCGGCAAGGCGAGCGAGGACGAGCCGACCGAACAGAGCGTGGTGGTGCAGCGGGCGCCCTTTGTCGTGTCAGCGAACTTTACGGGGCGGATCGCCCCCGGGGATCGGATTGACCTGATTGCGCCCTTCGACGCCGTGGCTCTGAGGGTGCCCTTTGCCTACGGCGATCAGGTCGAGGCGGGGCAGGTGTTGATCGAACTGGACCCTGCTGACGTCGATCGCAGCCGCGCCGAAGCTGAGAGCGCCTGGCTGAAGGCCGAGGAAGAGGCGATCAGGATGGAGAACTGGGGGCAGGGACCGGAAATGCGCCGCGCCTCTCGCGCCGTGATCGTGGCTGAAGACGAACTGAATGATCTGGAAGTGAAACTTGTGGAGACCAAGGCCTTGCTGGATCGCGGCCTTGTGCCGCGCAGCGAGTACGATGGCCTGCTGCAGCAGCTTCGGCAGCGCCAGACCAGCCTGACCGTGGCGCGTGAAGAGCAAGGTGAAACCGCGCGACGTGGTCAGGGCAGCGACCGCCGTATTGCTCTCTTGCAGCGGGAGGTGGCGCGTTCGCGCTATGCGTCGGCCGGCGCCGCCGCGGGGGCTTTCGTTCGCGCGGCTGAGGCCGGGATTCTTGTGCGGCCTGACAAGGGGGGAGAGAAGAGTGATCAGGGCGTCCATGCGGGAGGACGTGTTTCGAAGGGGCAGTTGCTGGGCGTTATCGCCAGCACAGGCGGCCTGGATGTGGTCTTTACCCTGGATGAGGCAGATCTGAACGCGGTTACGCCTGGCCAGAAGGCCGTGGTGACGGGGCCTGGCTTCAGCGGAGCGTCGTTGAACGGCGTCGTGACGGGGGTGGCTGGAGAGGCCGATGCTGCGGCCGGAACAGGCAAGGCCAGTTTTTCGGCGCGCATCCGTCTGGACCCGCTATCCGATGCTGATGCTCGCAATGTGCGCATCGGAATGACCGCCAATATCGCAGTCGTCGCCTATGAAAATCTATCGGCGCTGACGGTGCCACCCCTGGCGGTCCAGGGGGCTGCGCCGCAAGCCTGGGTGATGGCGCAATCGCCGGGCGAAACTCAACCCCGGCGTCGTGCGATCGGGCTGGGACGGGTCGGGCCAGATGGCGCGGAGGTCCTGTCGGGCCTCAAACCCGGTGATCGGGTGTTCTGGACCCTGCCGCCGCAAGCATAAAGTCGGGGCCTAGCCTGTCAGGATGTCGGCGGCTTCCGGGTGGCGTTGGGCCAGGCGAGAGGCCCAGTCGGCCGCTTTGGCCCTGAGTCTGCGGGCGTCCTTGGGGCGCGCTAGCACCAGTTTGGCCGCTTCGCGGTGCGCGGGCCAGTCCATGAGCAGACGCATGGCCGCCTCGAAATCGGGATGGACTGCGGCGTGGGCGAAGGCTCGGTCGAGGGCCTCGACGTCGTCGAAGTCGGGCAGGCGGGCCAGATAGTCACGCAGGGGCTGGGCCGCCAGGTCGCGCTCGAACAGGCCCCAGCGCAGGGCCTGAGCTTCCTCGCGCCGACCCTCGGCATCCAACACGTCGATGGAAGCAGCTTCCCATGCTGATGTCAGTCGAGGAGCGCGGTCCGCGAGCGGCGCCAAGGTTCCGCGTTGGGCGGTGGGGGCGGGCGAGAGCGCTGCCTCGAGAGCGGCGCGGGCCTCGGAGGTTCGGCCGGCGACCAGAAGGCGCCGCGCGATGTCGGCGGCTGTGTCGGACGTCCTGGCTTGCTCGGGGGAAAAGAAGGACAGCCAGAGATCGAGGTCCTGCGCGCGGTCGGCCAGGTTGCACACCAGATGGCGTCCGGTGGGGGTGTTGATGCTCGCGGCGTCGAGGCTGTCGAGAAGTTGACGGGCGAGGCCAGGCCGGACTGCATCGCCGGCGGCGGCGATCCAGCGGCCGTAATCGACTGGGCGACGACGCAGGGCGTCGGCAAGTTCGCGCACGGCGTTCGAGGGCGCTGTTTCGGCGAGGGCGAACAGGTCGGGCGCGGCGCCTTCGAAGGTCGCCGCCAACTCGCCCTTGGCGTCTTTCACGCGGGCGGCGAGGCCGGGATAGAGGTCGAACCAGCGGACAAGGGCGGCCAGGGCTTCGGCCGGGGCGTCCGGCGCCAAGCGGTCGCTGATCATGCGCCGGTGGGCCTGTAGATCATCGATCAACTCGCCCCGCTTGCGCCATGAGACGCGTGTTCGAGCGGCGGCGAGCGCCGTCAGCCGCTTGTCGATTTCCAAGGCCAGGAGCGCAGGCCCGGCTTCTGCCGCGAGCTGAAGCCGAAGTCGGCGTTTGAAGTTGGCGTTGGCGTTTCCGGCTTCGATCAGGAGTTCCGCCAGGCGCGGTGCGCCGAGGTGGACCAGGTTGGCGGCGGAAAGCCGGGTCGAAATCCGTGATGGTCGCGCCATGTCTTCCTTCGATCAGGCCAGGGCGGCGCAGCGCCCGTGCTCCAGCGTAACATGGACGATCGCCTGCAGCCGAAGGCTACGACGACCCGCGTCGCAAACCGAGCAAATGAAATGAGGGGAAGGCCACCGGGGCAAAACTTAAGCTTGTTTGGGCTTAATGCCCCCGAGTGGCTCCGCGGGTAGGATTCGAACCTACGACCAGCCGATTAACAGTCGGCTGCTCTACCACTGAGCTACCGCGGAACGTCCCCTCGGGGGAGGCCGCTGTATAGCAACGCCTTTTTGATTCATGCAACGGGCAAATTGCAGAAAACGCCGAAATCTTTTCAGCGGCGTGCGCTAGAAGGTCGGACATGAATTTGATCCCCGTTTCCGATGCCGCCGATCTTCGAATTTCCGCCTTTAGAGATGTGAAGGAACGTGACCTGACCGGTCGCCAGGGTCTGTTCGTGGCGGAAGGGGAGGTGGTGCTGCGCGTGCTGGCTTCAGGAGCGTCGCGTTGCTCGCCGGCAGCGGTCCTGATCGCCGAGAAACGGTTGGAGGCGCTGCGCGACATGCTGGAACGCCTGCCGGAGGATGTGCCGGTCCATACCGCGCCGCAGGACGTGCTGGACGGGATCGCGGGGTTTCATCTGCACCGAGGCATCCTGGCGCTGGGTCGCAAGCCGGAGCCGCTAGGTCTTGCGGCCTTTCTGGACGGGTTGCCGGAACGCGCCGTGGTGGTCGGGGCCTGCGGCATCGGCAACCACGACAATATGGGCGGCCTGTTTCGCAATGCGGCGGCGTTCGGGGCGGCTGGGCTGCTGTTGGATGCGACCTGCTGCGATCCCTTCTATCGCAAGGCCATCCGGGTGTCGGTCGGGGCGGCGTTGCGGACGCCCTTTGTCGAGGGCGTGACGGCGGACGTCATGGTCGAGGCGCTGGAGGCGCGCGGATTCCAAGTTCTGGCCCTGACACCGTCGGCGGTCGAGACCCTGTCCGAACTGAACCCCGCGCCGCGCACAGCGATTCTGTTGGGATCGGAGGGGCCGGGCCTGTCGGCTGAAGTGATCGCGCGCTGCCGACCGCTGGCGATCCGCATGTCGGGGGGCTTTGATTCCCTGAATGTCGCGACGACCAGCGCCGTGGCGCTGCATCACCTGACGACTAGGGCGCTTTAGCGCCCCAGGGCGGGGAGGGAGTGGATTGTAAGATTAGCTCGCGATGGAGGCCTGACCGGGAATCGAACCCGGGTGCAAGGATTTGCAGTCCTCTGCGTCACCACTCCGCCATCAGGCCATCGCGTCACCCAAATGAGTGACCCGAACCATCGCGAGGGGCGTCAGCTATCAGATCGGATTGTCGGCTGCAACGCACGGACCTATAAGCGCCGCAGATTTTTCGCTTACGCCGACCCTAAGGACCCTGGAACCATGGATTTCGCCGCTGCACGCAAGGTCATGCTGGACTCGCAAGTCCGGGTGAACGACGTCACGGACCGCGACCTGCAGGCTGCTTTCGGCGCTGTCGAGCGCGAGCGATTCTGCGCCGCCGACCGCGCCTTCTCGGCCTATGCCGATATTGAGCCTGAAATCGCCGCGGATCGTCGCCTGATGTTGCCGCGCGACCTGGGCAAGCTGATGCAGGCGCTGGACGCCCGTGCGGGCGAAACGGCCCTGGCCCTGGCCGGCCCCTACGCCGCCGCCGTTCTGGCGCGCATGGGCCTGACGGTCACGGCCCAGGAATCGGACGCCGCCGTGTTCGAGGTGACGGGCGCCGCCCTGGCCGACGAAGGTGTTTCGACCGTGGTCGCGCCGCTGAACCAGCCGCACGGCGAGGGCTATGACCTGATCGTCAGCGAGGCCGCTGTGCCGGTGCGTCCCGAATCGTGGATCGCGGCCCTGCGTCCCGGCGGCCGTCTGGCCGTGGTCGAGCGCGCCGGTCCGATCGGCAAGGCCGTCCTCTATGTGCGCGGTCGCGAAGGCGTGTCGCGTCGTGAACTGTTCGACTGCGCCCCGCCGGTTCTGACGGAACTGATTCCCGCTCCGGCCTTCGCGCTTTAAGCGTGAGGGCGGCGCGACGGAGACGCGCGCTGGCTGCGTGAAAAAAACTTAACTGGCGCAGGGCGGGCAGAGCCTCCAACTACGCCATTCAGGCATTACGGGGCGCGCCGTCGGGGGCGTCAGGCAGGAATAGGTTCATGTTGAAACGCTCGCGCGCGCTGGCTTCGGTCGCTTTGATCACCCTCGCCATGGGAGCCGGCGCGGCTCCGACCGGGGCCGAAACCCTGCAAGAAGCGATCGGCCTGGCCTATCGCACCAATCCCACGCTGCTGGCTCAGCGCGCCAACCAGCGCGCCCTGGATGAGACCATCGTCCAGGCCCGCTCAGGCCTGCGCCCGACGATCAGCGCTTCGGCTGGCGTTGATTACAGCCGCGTGGACACGGACGCCCTGGGCGTGGTGGAAAGCGATGGCGCTACCGCTAGCATCAGCCTGTCGCAAAACATCTGGACGGCGGGCCGCACCGCGCGCGGCATCGACGCCGCCGAAGCCAATGTCCGCGCCGGCCGCGAAAACCTGCGCGAGGTCGAGCAGCAGGTGATGACCTCGGTCATCCAAGCCTATGCCGACGTGGTGCGCGACATGGAAATCCTGCGCATCCGCCAGGAGAACATCACCGTCCTGCGTCGCCAGTTGGATGAATCCAACGCTCGCTTCGAAGTGGGCGAGATCACTCGCACCGACGTCGCCCAGTCGGAAGCCCGTCTGGCCCAGTCGGACGCCGATCTGGCCAACGCCCAGGCGCAACTGTCGGTGTCGCGCGCGGCCTACGCCGCCGTGGTCGGCCAGGCGCCCGCCAATATGGCCGCGCTGCCGGTCCTGCCGGGCCTGCCGAATGATTTCGACGCCGCCCTGGACGTGGCCCTGGTCGAGAATCCGGGCGTGTTGGCAGCGAGCTATGCCCTGCAAGCCGCCGAGGCCAATGTGGCGGCGGCGCGGTCTGAATATCTGCCGTCGGCGCGCCTGTCGGCCTCTTACGGCGGCACGGCCAACGACCTGTCCGGCTTTGATCTGACGGATCGCACGGCCTTTACCGCCGGGGCCTCTGTTTCCGTGCCGCTGTTCACTGGCGGTCTGACGCGTTCGCGGGTGGCCCAGGCGCTGGAGCGCGCCAACGCCGCCCAGATCACCGTCGAGGGCGAGCGTCGCGGCGTGTTGCAGAGCGTCAGCTCGGCCTATGCCCAGACCGTCGCCGCCAAGTCGACCCTGTTGGCCGGCGAGCAAGCCGTTCGCGCCGCCTCGGTGGCCGCCGAGGGCGTGCGTCAGGAAGCCCAGGTCGGCCTGCGCACCACGCTCGACGTGCTGAACCAGGAGCTGGAACTGCGCTCGGCCCAGGTGACCCTGGCCAGCGCCCATCGCAATCAGTACGTGGCCCAGGCCCAACTGCTGGCCGCCATGGGCCGTCTGGGCGGACCGAATCTGGATGCGTCTATCGACGCCTATGACGCCGAGGACAACTACAACGCGGTGCGCAACCGTGGTGCTCTGCCGTGGGATGGCGTGGTCGAGACGCTGGATCGCGTCGCTTCGCCGACGATCACGCCGGCCGCCGACGTCGAGGACGCGCCGATCGACACCCAGCTGAAGAGCGAAATCGTCCGCACCGCCCCCAGCAATTGAGCCGGGGATTAGCCTGACAGGTAAAAACGCTCGTTGATTCCGACGGGCGTTGGTGCGACGACAGAGGTAAGGGGAGGGCGAGTCTGTTTGTCCGGCCCTGATCGTCGCGCGCCGCCCGGCGCCTGTCGGCGGTCCCACCAGGTTCAGCCCCGCTCGCCCAAGGTTCTGCCATGACCGACCAGACCGCCCAAGAACCGACGATGGAAGAGATTCTGGCGTCGATTCGCCGGATCATCTCTGAAGACGACGCCCCGGCTGAAACCGCCGCTGCGCCGGAGCCGGTCGCCGAGCTGGCGCCGGAGCCCGTGGCCGAGGCTGCGCCTTTGGTTGAAGAACCGGCGCCCGTCGAGGACGAGGTGCTGGAACTGACCGAGCGTTACGAAGCGCCAGCAACTGAGTCGATCGGTGATCTGGACGTGGCCGACGTGGCGCCGTTCCCCGCTGTCCAGCCTGAGCCGACGCCTGCGCCTGCCGCTGCGCCAGACTATGATTCCCTGGTCGGTGAAAGCGCCGCCGCCAGCGCCGCCTCGGCCTTCGCCGGCCTGGCCGCCACCTTCCAGAAGCCGGAAGCGCCCGTCGCCGCAGCGCAGGACATGCCTTTCGTCAGCGGCAATACGGTCGAGGCCATGGTTCAATCCATGCTGCGTCCGATGCTGAAGGATTGGCTGGACGCCAACCTGCCGGCTATCGTCGAGACCCAGGTACGCAAGGAAGTAGAACGCATCGCCCGCAACGCCGGCTAGCCCTTCGCTTCACCAGACACTAAGTCATTGAGGGCGGCTCCGGCGGGGCCGCCCTTTCGCATTTCAAGAAACCCACCCCTCATGCAGCGACGCACCGCGTGCGGAGCGGTAGGGACCTAAAGAGAAAACAATGCTCGAGAAGACTTTCGAACCCCAGGCCGCCGAACCGCGCCTCTACGCCCAGTGGGAAGAGAGCGGCCTGTTCGCCCCGCGCGCCGCCAAGGCCACGGACGGCGCCGCAGACGCCTATTCGATCGTCATTCCCCCGCCGAACGTGACGGGCTCGCTGCACATCGGCCACGCGCTGAACAATACACTTCAGGACATCCTGGCCCGCTATCACCGGATGAAGGGCAAGGCCGTGCTGTGGCTGCCAGGCACCGACCACGCGGGCATCGCCACCCAGATGGTGGTTGAGCGCCAACTGGCCGCCGCCGGCAATATCGGCCGCCGCGACATGGGCCGCGACGCCTTTGTCGACAAGGTGTGGGAATGGAAGGCGGAGTCGGGCGGCACCATCGTGCGCCAGCTGCGCCGCCTGGGTTCGTCCTGCGACTGGTCACGCGAACGCTTTACGCTGGACGAAGGGCTGAACGCCGCCGTCCGCAAGGTCTTCGTCAAGCTGCATCAGGACGGCCTGATCTATCGCGACAAGCGACTGGTGAACTGGGATCCGCACTTCCAGACCGCAATTTCCGACCTGGAGGTCGAACAGCGCGAGCAGGACGGCCACTACTGGCACTTCGCCTATCCGCTGGCCGACGGCTTCACCTATGAGCATCCGGTCGCCTTCGACGAAGACGGCAAGGCGACCGAGTTCGAGACGCGCGATTTTATCGTTGTCGCCACGACGCGCCCTGAAACCATGCTGGGCGACACCGGGATCGCGGTTCACCCTGAGGATGAGCGCTATAAGGTGCTGGTCGGCAAGGAAGTGATCCTGCCGATCACGGGCCGTCGTATCCCCATCGTCGCCGACGACTACGCCGATCCGACCAAGGGTTCGGGCGCGGTGAAGATCACCCCGGCGCATGATTTCAACGACTTCGGCGTCGGCAAACGCGCCGGTCTGGCCGCGCTGAACGTGATGGACGCCTTTGCGCGCATCACCAACGAGGACGTGCCGGAGATCCCCGCCGATCTGGTCGGTCTGGACCGCTTCGCCGCGCGCAAGGCCATCGTCGCTCGCGCCGAGGAAGAGAACTGGCTGCGCGAGATCGAGAAGACCAAGCACGTCGTCCCGCACGGCGACCGCTCGGGCGTGGTCATCGAGCCGTGGCTGACGGATCAATGGTACGTTGACGCCCACACCCTGGCCCAGCCAGCGCTGAAGGCGGTGGAGGACGGCGCGACCGTCTTCGAGCCCAAGAGCTATGAGAAAATCTACTTCGAATGGCTGCGCAACATCGAGCCCTGGTGCATCTCGCGTCAGCTGTGGTGGGGCCACCGCATTCCGGCCTGGTACGGCCCGAATGGCGAGATCTATGTCGCCGAGACGGAAGAGGACGCCCGCGAACAGGCGCTGGCCGACTATGATTCCGAAGTCGTCCTGACCCAGGACGAGGACGTTCTGGACACCTGGTTCAGCTCGGCCCTGTGGCCCTTCTCGACCATGGGCTGGCCGGAGAAGACCGAGGATCTGGAACGCTTCTATCCGACCAGCGATCTGGTGACGGCGGCGGACATCATCTTCTTCTGGGTCGCTCGGATGATGATGATGGGCCTGCACTTCATGGACGGCGAAGTGCCGTTCAAGCGCGTCATCATCAATGGTCTGGTCCGCGACGAGAAGGGCCAGAAGATGTCGAAGTCCAAGGGCAACGTCATCGATCCCTTGGGCATCATCGACGAACTGGGCGCCGACCCGCTGCGCTTCACCATGGCCATCCTGTCGGGCACGCGCGACATCAAGCTGTCGAAGCAGCGCATTGAAGGTTATCGCAATTTTGGCACCAAGCTATGGAACGCCGCGCGCTTCAGCCAGATGAACGAGGCCAAGCGCGTGGAGGGCTTTGATCCCGCCACCGTCGAGCAGACCATCAACCGCTGGATCCGCGGCGAACTGACCAAGGCCGAGCGCGCCGTGTCGGAAGCCATCGAGGGCGGGCGTTTCGACGACGCCGCCAGTGGTCTGTACCGCTTCGTCTGGAACGTCTTCTGCGACTGGTATCTGGAGCTGGCCAAGCCGGTGTTCAACGGCGCCGATGAAGCCGCCAAGGCCGAGACGCGGGCCATGACGGCCTGGACCATCGACCAGACGCTGAAGCTGCTGCATCCGGTCATGCCCTACATCACCGAAGAGCTGTGGGCCGAGCTGGGCAGGGAAGGTCCGGCGCGTGAAGGCTTGCTGATGGGCGCTGAATGGCCGGTGTTGCCGGACGCCTTCATCGACGCCTCGGCTGAGGCCGAGATCGGTTGGTTGGTCGATTTCGTTGGTGAAATCCGCGCCTTGCGGGCCGAGATGAACGTGCCGCCGTCGGCCAAGCCGCCGCTGGCCTTCGTCGCGCCTGACGCCGTGACGGCCGAGCGCATCGCGCGTCATCGCGACCTGCTGCTGACCCTGGGCCGCGTGTCGGAGATCAACTCCGTTGAGAGCGCGCCAGCAGGAGCCGTGACCTTCGTCTCGGGCGGCACGACGGCGGCGCTGTCGCTGGCTGGGATCATCGACCTGACTGCCGAACGCGCGCGTCTGGAGAAGGAGATCGCGGTCTTCGAGAGCGACATCGGCCACGTGAACAAGAAGCTGGGCAACCCCAACTTCGTGTCGCGCGCTGCGCCGGAAGTCGTGGACGAACAGCGCGCCAAGCTGGCCGAGGCCGAAGAGGGCAAGGTCAAGCTGCAGGCCGCCCTGGCGCGTCTGGATGCGATGGCCGGAGCGTGAGGACGGTCCGTCTGGATCAGCTTCTGGTCACGCGCGGCCTGGCCGAAAGCCGGGCCAAGGCCAAGGCCGCCGTCGAGGCGGGCGGCGTCACCGTGAACGGCGCACCCGCCAAGGCGGCCTCACAGGCGGTCAATGAAGACGCCGAGATCGGCTATGCCGCCGCCCACCGCTGGGTCGGGCGCGGGGCGCTGAAGCTGGAACGAGCGCTGGACCTGTGGCCGGTCGTGGTCGAGGGGCGGACGGTTCTGGACGTCGGCGCCTCGACCGGCGGCTTTACCGAAGTTTGCCTGGATCGCGGCGCGGCCAAGGTCTTCGCCGTGGACGTCGGCTTCGGTCAGATGCACCCGAAGGTCGCCGCCGATCCGCGCGTGGTCAATCTGGAACGGACGGACGCGCGCGAGCTGACGCCGGAGATCATCCCCGAGGCGCCGTCGCTGATCGTCTGCGACGCCAGCTTCATCGGCCTGTCGAAGGTGCTGCCCGCCGCCTTGGGTCTGGCCGCGCCGGACGCGGACCTGATCACCCTGGTCAAACCGCAGTTCGAGGGGGCGGGACCCAAGGATGCCGGCAAGAAGGGCGTGGTCAAGGACCCCGAGGCCCATACAGCGGCGGTCGAGGGCGTGCGGACCTGGCTGGAAAGCGTTGGCTGGTCCGTGCAGGAAACGGCGGAAAGCCCGATCACGGGCGGCGACGGCAACGTCGAGTTCCTGATGTGGGCCAAACGAACCTGACCCTGAAATTATAGAGGGCCGCCGGATAACCGGCGGCCCTCTTCACGTCGTGGATCGACAGGGGGGCTGAAACTTAATCCACGACGCGATAGCGGCCGTTCTGGTCGGGGCAGGTGCGCACGTAGCGCGTCTCGCTGCGACCATCGGGAAGACGGATGACGCTCTCGGCGAGGCGGCATTCGTCGTTGTTGTTCTGATAGCGATAGTCCGGCGCAGGCTGGGTGTAGCCGCGGTCGTAGTCGTCGTTGTACTCGCGGTAATCGCGGCCGTAGCCGTCGTCGTAGCGACGATCATATCCCGAGTTATCGTAGCCGTAGGCCGGCGGGACATAGGACCCGCCGTAGGACTGGTTGTAACCGTAGTTGGAGTTCGAGCGATAACGGCTGTCGCAGTTGGCGGAGCTGTTGCCTACGCCGGCGCCGATAGCGGCGCCGAGCACGCCGCCCAGGACGCTGCCTTCGGTGCGACGGCCGCGCGCCGCCAACTGCGAGCCGGCCACGGCGCCAATGGTGGCGCCGAGCACGCCGCCGGTCGTCGTGCGGTTCCGCTGGTCGCCGACGCAGGGGTCATTGTAGCGACCCTGCGAACCATAGGTGTTGTAGGCGGGCGGGTAGCCGTAGCCATAGGTCTGGGCGCTGACGACGCCTGGAACCATGAGCGAACCGGCCACAGCGAGGGCGGCGACAGCGGCGGCGGATGCCTTCTTGGACAGATGAGCGATCATCGTTCGTATTCCTGTGACAGATCCCGAAGCTGAACGGCTTCGCTGCGCTGTCTGTTGCATCCAGAAATAGGGGGGTGAAGCTGAACGGCTTTTGATCGGTCCGTTCATCTTCGTTCAGGTTTCAGATTCGGCGCGGAACCGGGTAGAAGCCGCGCCATGACGCAAACGCTGACCATCGCCCGCATGGGCCACCAGGGCGATGGGATCGCCGAAACGCCCAAGGGCTTCGTCTTCGTGCCGGGCGCCTTGCCGGGCGAAGTGATTTCGGCCGAGGTGAAGGACGGACGGGTCGAGGCGTTCGAGCTGATCCAAGCCAGCCCTGACCGCCGTCCGATCCATTCTGAGACCTATGCTGAATGCGGCGTCGCCCCCCTGCAGCACTGGGCGGACGAGCCCTATCTGGCGTGGAAGCGCGAGGTGGTGATCCAGACCCTGGCGCGTGAAGGCATCGCGACCGAGGTCGAGGCGACCGTCGCCGTGCCGCAGGCCAGCCGTCGTCGGCTGGCGCTGCACGCGCGCAGCGGGCCGGGCGGGCGCGTCCTCCTGGGGTTCAAGGCACGGCGGTCGTGGCGGCTGGTCGAACTAACCGACTGCCCGGTGTCGGACCCGGCGCTGACGGCGGCCCTGCCGGCCCTGGCCAAGGTGGCGGCGCCCTTCCTGGGGCATCCGAAGTCGGCCCCGACCCTTCATGTCACCCTGACGGACACCGGCCTGGACGTCGATGTGACGGGCGTGGAGAAGAAGTCGGGCGGGCTGACGGCGGATGTGACCGCGCGGGCCATCGCGGCGGCGGCGGAGGCCGGTCTGGCGCGGCTCAGCCTGGACGGCGACACCCTGGTGATGGCGCGCCAGCCGCGCATCACATTCGGTCGGGCGACCGTGCCCCTGCCGCCCGCCGCCTTCCTGCAGGCGGCGCCCGCGGCCGAGGCGGCCATGGTCAGCCGGGCGGTGGAAGCGGTGAGGGGGGCCAAGAAGGTCGCCGACCTGTTCTGCGGCGCCGGCACCTTCACCTTCCCTCTGGGCGAGGTGGCCAGCGTCATCGCCGCAGATTCATCGGCGGCGTCGATTGCGGCGCTGAAGGCGGGCGTGTCCACAGCCCAGGGCCTGAAGACCATCGAGGCCCAGGCCCGCGACCTGTTCCGCCGCCCTCTGTCGCCCTATGATCTGAAGGGCTGCGAGGCCATTGTCATTGACCCGCCGCGTGCGGGGGCGCTGGAACAGACCCAGCAACTGCCGGGGACCAAGGCCAGCCTGGTGGTCGGGGTGTCGTGCAACCCGCAGACCTTTGCTCGCGACGCGCGCATCCTGATCGACGGCGGCTTCCGGCTGGAGAAGGTCACGCCGATCGACCAGTTCCTGTGGTCGACTCACGTCGAACTGGTGGGCGTCTTCCGCCGCTAGGGCTTCAGGAGGCGAGGTCGAACAGGTCCATCTGGGGCCGCATGTCGGGCGGGACACGGAACTGCGTCACGTCCAGCGGCGTGCGGGGCGCGTCCAGTCCGTAGCGCTTGATCGCCGCCTTGAAGCGGGTTGCGATCAGTTCGGCGACGGGGCCGGTTCCCTTCATGCGCTGGGCCCAGTCGGGGTCGTAGTCCTTGCCCCCGCGCGTCTGGCGGATGAGGGACATGACGCGGGCCGCACGCTCGGGCCGGGCGTCGGCCAGCCATTCGCGGAACAGGTCCTTGATTTCCAGAGGCAGGCGCAGGGTCACATACATGGCCGAGGTGGCGCCGGCCTTCTGCGCCGCCTCGAGTATGGCTTCCATCTCGTGGTCGTTCAGGCCGGGGATGACCGGTGCGAAGCCGACGCCGACCGGACAGCCTGCGTCGGCCAGACGACTGATGGCTTCCAGCCGTTTGGCGGGCGTGGAGGCGCGCGGCTCCATCGCTCGGGCCAGCCCACGATCCAGGGTGGTGATCGAGATGAAGGCCGAGGCCAGGCTGTCGCGTCCCATCGACCCGAGGATGTCGGCGTCGCGGGCGATCAGCACCGACTTGGTGATGATGCTGTAGGGCTGACGAAAGCGCTGCATGACCTGCAGGATCGAGCGGGTGGACTGCGTCTCGCGCTCGACCGGCTGATAGGGGTCGGTGTTGCCGCCTATGTGGATGCGTTTGCAGACGTATCGGGGCTTGGCGAGCTCTTGTTCCAGCAGACGCGCGGCTTCGGGTTTGAAGAAGATCCGGCTCTCGAAATCCAGACCCGGGGATAGGCCCATCCAGGCATGGGACGGACGGGCGTAGCAGTAGATGCAACCATGTTCACAGCCCTTGTAAGGGTTGATGGAGCGATCGAAGCCGACGTCGGGACTGGTGTTTTTGGCGATGATGGTGCGCGCGTGTTCCGGCGAGAGGGTGGTGCGCAGCGGCGCGGCCGCTTCGTCCTGATCCGTCCAGCCGTCGTCGAATTCCTCGCGCCGGTCGGCTTCATACCGGCCCGAGTCGTTGGAGCGTGCGCCGCGTCCTTTCATCGCCGTCTTCATGCGAGGAGGATGGCAGAGATTTGGAACAAATCAAGAACGAATATGCGGGCGTCTAGTGATCAGGACGGCCGAGGATTTCCAGCACCGGACGCTCCTGGTCATTGGCGTCGCCCAGTTCAAAGGCTGGCTGCGGGATTCCGAAAGCGCGCAGAGCCAGACTGACGGACTCGGCGCGTTGGCCTTGCAGGTTAGTTGAGGACGGCGCAGGCAGACCGATCACCTTGAAGGTGGCGCCGGGGCATTCTTCGTTCGCCCGAGCAGGCCACTCCATCGAAACTGAAGGCCGAAAGGACGCGGCCTCTTCCTTGAAGTACAGAACGAGAATGCCGTTTGCGCAGGGGTTCCTTTGCTCCCTTGCGGTAGTCACGACGGGCGGCTTCGTCGCGCCCCCGGCGAGAGTCAGGGTCAAGAGGAGGATGGCGAGGCAGCGCATCTCGTGATCCTTGCGGCGGCGGGATGGCGGCGAGCTTGGCATGGTTCAGGATGTGTCGGGAACGGCGTTCTGTGATTTCATCGGATCTGAGCGCTAGGTATTTTAATACCGTTTACAATAAATCGTTTTAAATCAATATTTTGGTCCACAATCGGGTCGCGAACTGGTGTTGACCTGCTGTGGATGACGCTCTATCAGCACGCCTTCCGCTCATTCCAGCTTTTGGGGTGAGCCGCACCGTTCGTCTTTAGGACCCTCAATATGCTGAAGAGCACTACGGCTTCGATGAAGCCGGCAGAGGTCGAAAAGAAGTGGATCCACATCGACGCCGAAGGCGTCGTGGTGGGCCGTCTTGCGACCTTCATCGCCAACCGTCTGCGCGGCAAGCACCTGCCGACCTACACCCCGCACGTTGACATGGGCGACTACGTCGTCGTCACCAACGTCGACAAGGTGGTGTTCACCGGCAAGAAGAACACCGACAAGGTCTATTACCGCCACACCGGTCACCCGGGCGGCATCAAGCAGACGACCCCGGAGAAGGTTCTGGGCGGTCGCTTCCCCGAGCGCGTGCTCGAGAAGGCCGTCGAGCGCATGCTGCCGAAGGAAAGCCCGCTGGCTCGCAAGCAGATGACGCACCTGCGTCTGTTCGCCGGCGCCGCCCACGAGCATGAAGCCCAACAGCCGCAGACCATCGACTTCAAGTCGGCCTCGGCCAAGAACACCCGGAGCGCCTGAGCATGACCGACGTGACTGCTGAAGCCACCGGCTTCGACGCCCTGAAGAGCCTGGGCACCGTCGAAAACGACGCTCCCGTTTACGAGCAAAAGCTGGACGCCCAAGGCCGCGCCTACTCGACCGGCAAGCGCAAGAACGCGATCGCTCGCGTCTGGGTCAAGCCGGGCACCGGCAAGATCACCATCAACGGCAAGGACCAGGAAGTTTACTTCGCCCGTCCCGTGCTGCGCATGATGATCGCCCAGCCGCTGACCGTTTCGGACCGCGCCACGCAATACGACGTTGTCTGCACCGTCGAAGGTTCGGGCCTGTCGGGTCAAGCCGGCGCCATCCGCCACGGCCTGTCGCACGCTCTGACTCACTTTGAGCCGGAACTGCGCAAGGTCCTGAAGCCGCACGGCTTCCTGACCCGCGACAGCCGCGTCGTCGAGCGTAAGAAGTACGGCCGCGCCAAGGCACGCCGCAGCTTCCAGTTCTCGAAGCGCTAATCGCTTTCAGGCGATTTGGATTTGGGGCGCTTCGGGGAAACCCGGAGCGCCTTTTTTCTTGCTGTTTTTCCTTCTCCCCTTGCGGGAGAAGGTGGCGACCGCAGGTCGACGGATGAGGGGTTTCGCTCCCCGTTTGAGGTCGTCGTCTGAAAGTCGCCAGATTGTCGGGTCAGCAAGACCCCTCATCCGACCCGCTGCGCGGGCCACCTTCTCCCGCAAGGGGAGAAGGATCAGGAGCGTAAGATGACCCACACCATCTTCATCGACGGCGAGGCCGGGACCACGGGGCTGGAGATCCGCGAGCGTCTGGAGGCGCGCACGGATCTGGAGCTGATCCTGCTGGGCGACCGTCGGCGCGACGTCGCGGCGCGGCGCGAGGCGCTGAACAGCGCCGATGCGGTCATTCTGTGCCTGCCCGACGATGCGGCCAAGGAAGCCGTGTCGATGATCGAGAACCCGAGCGTGCGGGTCATCGACGCCTCGACGGCGTTCCGGGTCGATCCGGCCTGGACCTATGGCTTCGCCGAGATGGATGCGGGGCAGCGCGCGGCCATCGCCGCCTCGACGCGGGTGTCGAACCCCGGCTGCTATCCGACCGGCTTCATCGGCCTGATGCGGCCGCTGGTGCGGGCGGGACTGGTGCCGAGCACGCAGCCGGTCACGGTCAATGCGGTGTCGGGCTATTCCGGCGGCGGCAAGGCCATGATCGCCGAGTTCGAGGCCGCTGGCGCATCGACCGCCTTCCGCGCCTATGGCCTGACGCTGAAGCACAAGCACGTGCCGGAGATGACGCAGCACACGGGGCTGACACGCAACGTCCTGTTCGCGCCCGCCGTGGGGAATTATCGTCAGGGGATGCTGGTCGAGGCGCCGCTGCACCTGTCGGCCTTGCCGGAGACGCCCTCGGTCGAGCGGCTGCACGGCGCCCTGCTGGAGGCCTATGACGGCCAGCGTTTCGTCGAGGTCGCCGATCTGGACGAGACCGAGGCCATGACCGGCATCGAGCCGGAGGCCCTGAACGGCACCAACCGGATGCGTCTGCACGTCTTCGGCGATCGTGGCGGCGAGCAGGCGCGTCTGGTCGCCATGCTCGACAACCTGGGCAAGGGCGCCTCGGGCGCGGCGGTGCAGAACCTCAACATCATGCTGGGTTTGGATGAGACGACGGGTCTGATCTGAACCAAAAGCGCCCGGCCGCCGTATAGGGGGCATGGACGCTGTATTCGACCGACGGTCCGTACTGCTGTGCGCCGCTGCATTGGCGGCGTCGGGCTGTGCGCCTGAGGCGGCGGATGCATCCGAGACCCAGTGGACGGCCTCGCCGTTTCGGCGGGTCAGCGATGCGGAGTGGAAGCGGCGGTTGGGCGACGCCTCATGGCGCGTTCTGCGTCACGAAAGCACCGAGCAGCCGTTCAGCAGCCCCCTGAACGACGAGCATCGGCGCGGGGTCTTTGCCTGCAAGGGCTGCGCCCTGCCGCTGTTTCAGTCGGCATGGAAGTTCGACAGCGGCACCGGCTGGCCTAGCTTCACGCGGGTCATGCAGGCGAATATCGGCACAAAGACCGACCGCCTGATCGGCATAGCCCGCACCGAATACCACTGCGCCCGGTGTCTGGGACATCAGGGGCATCTGTTCATGGACGGGCCGCCGCCGACCGGGCGACGCTATTGCAACAATGGCGTTGCGCTGACGTTTCAGCCCGCCTGAGGCGGCTCAGGGGACGAGGCGCGGGGCCAGGTCCGGGGCGACGGCGATCAGGTCGCGCGCGACCAGGGCGGCGATGACGGCGGCGCCGTCGGGGCCCAGGTGGGTATAGTCGAAATCATCGACGTGATGGCCATGCGCGGACACAGGCGGCGTTGCGGCTGGCGGCGTCGGCGGGGTGTTTCCGGCGAGCAGGGCGGGCGCGAAGTCGGGCGGCGGGGCGCCGGGCGACAGGCGCGCGGCGTCCAGCGGGCCCAGGCTCTGGACCAGGTCGGCGCTACTGGCGTTAAGGTCAATCAGCGGCGTCTCGGTTTCAGCCGCAACGGCGCGGATGGCCTCGGCCCAGGGGGCCAGCGTGTTCTGAAGCTGGCCGTCCTTGAAGTTGCGGCGGGTCAGGGGCGTCAGCAGGATGGGGCGGGCGCCGCGGGCGCGGGCCTCGGCGACATAGGCGCGCAGGTTGGCGGGGAACTGGGCCGTCAGGTCGGTGGAACTGCGCTTGCCGGGCTGGTCGTTGTGGCCGAACTGGATCAGCACCCAGACCGACTGATAGCCGGGCGTCGCCATCTCGTTCAGCGCTAGATCCCAGGAGCCCTCGGCGCGGTAGGTCGAGGTGCTGCGGCCTTGCCGCCCTAGGTTGACGCAGGCCAGCGCCGACAGGACGTGGCGATCGCAGAAAGCGCCGCCCCAGCCGCTGCCGACCGCCGTGGTCGAATCGCCGACGAGGATGATCTTGTCGGCCTGGATCGGTTGGACCTGAGCGGAAGCGGCGCCCGCGACCAGCAGGAGGCTCGCCAGCGCGCCGACAGTCAGATTCCTCATCCGGCCTGGCGGGCCTTGATGGCGGATTGCACGGTCACGCCGAACCAGACGGCGCCGATGATGATCAGCAGGCCGTAGTCGTGGCCGGGGAAGAAGACCGGCACGGCGGCGGCGAAGATCAGCGCCAGCGGGAACAGGCTGGCCCAGGCGGCGGTCGAGGCGGCCTCGGGGTGGATCATCGGCGGGCGCTGCGTGCCCATGCGCTTGGCGAGCATCCCGTTGAGCACGACAAACAGGATGCTGCACAGCACCGCCATCAGCACATACTTCAGCGTATTGCCCGGCTCGCCAAACAGGCTGGCGGTGGCGACCAGAAGGGCGAGCGGAACGGCCGTGGCCAGGGCCAGCAGCAAGTTGGGTTCAATACGCTTCAAGACTTCACTTTCACATAGGCGCCGGGCGCCGGCTCGATGGGCTTCAGCGGGCCGGTCTTGGGGTCCCGCGCCGGGATGGTCTTCCCCGATTTCTCGCGCAGCCAGGCGGCCCAGTGGGTCCACCAACTGCCGGGGTGCTGCTGCGCTCCCGCTTGCCATTCCTCAAGCGTCTCGGGAAGGGCGGGGTTGATCCAGTGCTGGTATTTGTTGGCGGCGGGGGGGTTGATGACCCCGGCGATATGACCTGATCCGGCCAGGGTATAGGTCACCGGACCGCCGAACAGCCGCGCCGAGCGATAGACGGAGTTCATCGGCGCGATGTGGTCCTCGCGGCTGGACAGGAAGTAGAGGGGCGTCTTGACGGTCGACAGGTCGATGCGCTGGCCGTCGATCTCGAACTCGCCCTTGGCCAGGGCGTTCTGGCCATACATCCGACGCAGGTAGTCGAGGTGCAAGCGCTTGGGCATCCGCGTCTGGTCGGCGTTCCAGAACAGGAGGTCAAAGGCCGGCGGCGCCTTGCCCATCAGATAGTTGGACACGAAGAAGGACCAGATCAGGTCATTGGCCCGCAGGGCGTTGAAGGTTTCGGCCATGGCCGCGCCGGGCAGGACGCCGCCCGCCGCGTCCATCTGTTGCTCGATCTCGGCCAGCCAGTGCTCGTCGGTGAACAGCAGCAGATCCCCGGCCTCGGCGAAGTCGTGCTGAGCCGCGAAGAAGGTGGCGGAGGCGACACGGGTGTCCTTGTTCGCCGTCATATGGGCCAGGGCGGAGCCCAGAAGGGTGCCGCCGATGCAGTAGCCGACAGCGTTCAACTGCTTTTGGTCGGTCTGTTCCAGCACCTTTGCGATCGCGCGATAGATGCCCTTGTTCAGGTAGTCGTCGAAGCCGAACTCGGCTTTGTCGATGTCCGGGTTGACCCAGGAGCAGATGAAGACGGTAAAGCCCTGGGCCGAGAGCCAGCGGATCAGAGAGTTCGCCGGCTGCAAGTCCATGATGTAGAACTTGTTGATCCACGGCGGGAAGATCAGCAGCGGAATGGCGTGCTGGGTTTCTGTTGCGGCGTCGAACTGGATCAGTTCGAACAGCTCGTCGCGCCAGACGACCTGACCGGGGGCGGTGGCGACGTTTTCGCCGACCTTGAACTGGCCGTAGTCGGCCTGGCTGATTTTCAGTTTA
Source organism: Brevundimonas sp. MYb52 (assembly GCF_002979535.1). Lineage (GTDB taxonomy): Bacteria > Pseudomonadota > Alphaproteobacteria > Caulobacterales > Caulobacteraceae > Brevundimonas. The sequence goes on from NZ_PCPB01000001.1 coordinate 487,911, forward strand.
CCGTTGCCGCGCTCCAGGTCGGCGGCGAAGTTCTGCATTCCCTTGACCAACGACTCGCCGCCTGTTTCGGCGAGGGCCTTCAGCGCCGCGGGGTTGGAGGCGAGAAAGTTGGCTGGCGAGAAGGCGTCGGTCAGCAGCTTGGTGAAGAACTCGGCGCGTCGCTTCACGCGCGGATCGACGTCCTCGACGCTGGACACCAGGCCATTCATCCAGTCCGACGTGACCAGATAGGACTGGCGCATGACGTCGAAGACGGGGTTCTCGCTCCAGGCCGGATCGCGGAACCGCTTGTCGGTCGAGGGGGCGGGGGCGACCTCTTCACCCATGGCGCGGCGGGCGGTCGTGGACCACAGGTCCATGTAGCGGCCGAACAGGTCGGCCTGGGCCTGGAACAGCTTTTCCGGGCGGGCGGCCAGGCTGGTCATGACCGAGGTCATGGCCGGGGCCACGTTGAACGGGTCGGGCGACAGGGCGGCGGGGCGGTCGGCCTGTGACAGCGCCGCCTCGGCAATGGCCGACTGGGCCGTCATGGCGGCCTTGGCCAGGTTCAGCGACAGGGTTTCCAGCAACTGACGCTGATCGGCGCCGTAGGCAAAGGGATCGGCGGCCTCGGGCTGAGGCGGCGCGGAGGCCGCCGGCGATTCTGGAGCGGCTTCGGGTGGCGGCGCGGCCTTTTTGGCGCGCGGTTTGGCCGAGGTCGGGCGCCCCGACTTGCGCGGCGCGGCGGCGGCCGGCAGCGGGGCGGGGGGAGCCTTGGTCGGGCGCTTGGCCATGGGCGAACCTCCGGTAACCGGCGCGCGTCAGGTCGCGAGCCTTCCTCCGGGCGCGATGATGGCATATGACCGGGGTCGAAATGAACGTGTTCCTGCCGAAAAAGACGATCCTGCCGGCGATGACCGGCCTGCTGTTGCTGACGGGCGGCTGCGTCGGCTCGTTCGACCCGCAGACGGACATGACTTCGCCCGTCGCGCCTAGGGTGCAGGAACTGGTGGACGCACACCGGCAATACCCGCGCTGGGCCGATTTCCCGGCGACGCCGACGGACCTGCCGCAACCGGCTCAGATCGCTGCGAACGTCGGCACGCTGAAGGCTGACAACGCCCGACTGGCGACCCAGGTGGCCGGCATCGACTGGACGATGGACAGCGACCCGGCGACCTTCGTCGAATCGATCCAGCAGCGCTTTGATCCGGCCCGCATGGCCCCGATCGGCGCCCAGACGCCGCAGGAGGTCGAGGCCTTCGCCGAGGCCTTGCGCCGCCGCGCCGCCGCGCCGCCGCCGATCGACCGTCCGCGCCCCTGACCGACGGCGCGTCGCCTGGCTGACAGAATCCCGGAATGATGGCCGGACTGACAAGGATTCCTCATGGCTGACGGTGGAAACAGTCCCGCCTTCCTCGACGTCTCGCGCTCGCTGTCGGGTCGCGCCTGGCGGCAGCGCCCGGCCGAGGCAGGGACCATCCGCGCCCATATGCAGGCGCTGGATCTGGACGAGCCGATGGCGCGGGCGCTGGCCGCGCGCGGCGTGGCGGCGGATCAGGGGCAGAACTTCCTGACGCCGACGCTGCGGGCCCTGTTCCCCGATCCGTCCAGCTTCATGGACATGGACACGGCGGCGGCCGCCATTATCGATGCGCTTCAGGCGGGCAGCAGCATCCACGTCTTTGCCGACTATGACGTGGACGGAGCGTCCAGCGCGGCCTTGCTGGTGCGCTGGTTCCGCACGCTGGGCGCGGAGCTGCCCATCTATGTCCCCGACCGCCTGACCGAGGGCTATGGCCCTAGCGCGCGGGCGTTCGACACGTTGAAGGCGCGCGGCGCCGATCTGGTCATCACCGTGGACTGCGGGGCGGCGGCCAACGAGGCGGTAGCTCATGCCGCCGCCATCGGGCTGAACGTCGTGGTCATCGACCACCACATGATGCGCGAGGAGCCGCCGGCCTGTCTGGCCGTGGTCAATCCGAACCGACCGGGCTGTAACTCGGGCCAGGGCAATCTGGCGGCGGCGGGCGTGGTGTTCGTCCTGTTGGCGGCGCTGAACCGCGAGGCGCGGGCGCGGGGGCTGTTTGAAGGCAGGGCAGAGCCGGACATCCGCCAGTGGCTGGATCTGGCCGCCATGGGGGCCATCTGCGATGTGACGGGGCTGACCGGCTTCAACCGGGCTCTGACCAGTCTGGGCCTGAAGGTCATGTCGGACTGGAAGAATCCGGGCTTGAGAGCCCTGCTGGCCGCCGCCGGAGCCGAGCCGGGACCGGCCAAGTCCAATCATGCGGGCTTCATCCTGGGGCCGCGCATCAATGCGGGCGGGCGGATCGGCAAGTCGGATCTGGGCGCGCGTCTGCTGTCCACTGACGATCCCGACGAGGCGAAGATGCTGGCGCAGGAGTTGGACGCCCTGAACATCGCCCGACGCGAGGTCGAGACCCAGGTGACGGAGCAGGCCGTGCGCCGGGTCGAGGCGACCGGCGCGCACGCGGATGAATCGGCCCTCGTGGTTGTTTCGGGCGAGGACTGGCACCCCGGCGTGGTCGGCATCGTCGCCGGGCGTCTGCGCGAACGCTGGAGAAAGCCGGTCATCGTCATCGGCGTCGACGCCATCAACGGTCTGGGCAAGGGCTCGGGCCGATCGCAGCCGGGCATGAACCTGGGCCGCGCCGTACAGGCCGCATGGAACGAAGGCGTCCTGATCGCCGGCGGGGGGCACGCCATGGCGGCGGGCCTGACGGTGGCGGCGGACCGGATCGACGAACTGCGCGCCTTCCTCAACGACCGACTGTCGGGCGAACGCGCCGAGGCCGTGGCCCAGGACTGGGTCGAGGTGGACGCCCTGATCGACCCGCGCGCGGCGACGCGCGACCTGTTCGAGGCCTTCGAGCAACTAGCGCCCTATGGTCCCGCCAACCCCGAACCTCTGTTCGCCCTGCAAGGGGTTCAGGCGCGCGAACCGGTCGCCATGAACGGCGGCCATGTGCGCTGTCGTCTGGTCGGACCGGACGGGGCCTCGGTGCGGGCCATCGCCTGGCGCTGCGCCGACCTGCCCGGCGGCAAGGCGCTGTTGGCGGGGCAGGGCGGGCTGAACCTGGTCGGGCGACTGAAGGCGGATGACTGGAACGGCCGTCGCGGCGTGCAATTCGAGATCGAGGACGTCGCCGATCCGCGCATGGCCTGAGGTTTTGGCGTTGCCGAGCGCAGGTCTTTGAAAAAGTCGCACAAACTGCGCAGCAGGCGCTTGCAAGCGACGGAATCGACGGCTATTACCCCGGTCCTCCGCGCAGCGGTCCCTTCGTCTATCGGTTAGGACGTCAGGTTTTCAACCTGAAAAGAGGGGTTCGACTCCCCTAGGGACTGCCACGCGGAGCTATCCTTTCCCCTGACATCGACAGTCTGCATCAGCCCGCCAAGGGCCGATTTCGTATGCGATACGCGACTGCGAAGTCTTTGTTCGGAAAGTTGAAAAACAGGCTTGCAACATCCGGGGGGCGGGGGTATCAGACCGCTCCTCCGCGCAGCGGTCCCTTCGTCTATCGGTTAGGACGTCAGGTTTTCAACCTGAAAAGAGGGGTTCGACTCCCCTAGGGACTGCCACGCGGAGCTATCCCCCACATCGCCAGCTGAAATCGCCCTTGGGGCGTAATGTGCGCTTTTTGTCGATTGACGGGCTTAAAATCGTCATTTTTGTTTTTCCGAGCCTCACAGAACCGTGTTAATCATAGCCTCTGCGCGCTTTGCAGGCGGGGGTTTGTGAGTTGTCGGACTACGATGAGATTGAAGCGCCGGACGTCGTTCTGATCGCTGGCACAGTGAAATGGTTCGATCCGGGCAAGGGCTACGGCTTCATTGTGCCCGATGAGCCCGACCTGACCGAGTTGAAGGACGTGCTTTTGCATGTCAGCAGCCTGCGCGACGGGGGCCATGAAGCCGCCGCCGAGGGCGCCGCCATCACCTGCGAATGCGCGCGCCGAGCCAAGGGGTGGCAGGTCGTGCGCGTGCTCGACCTGGGGCAGGGCGCGCCTCTGCCGATCCGCCGCGAAGCCCCGCGATCGACCTCGCCGCGCGCGGTCCCGGAGATGGCCGGCGGCGGGCCGCTGGAGACAGCGGTCGTCAAATGGTTCAATCGCACCAAGGGCTATGGATTCGTGGTGCGCGACGGCGCGGCCGGCGATATCTTCGTCCATGTAGAAACGCTGCGGCGCTGCGGGCTGGATGATCTGGTTCCCGGCGATGCGGTGCAGGTGCGGTTCGCCGACGGCCCCAAGGGCCTGGTGGTCGCCGAGATCAGACCGGGCGAATAGGTTTCGTCCTTTGAGGGGCGAAGTCATGAATTTCTCGCGTCGTATGCTGCTGACCGGTGTTCTCGCATTGGCGGCCTCGGCCTGTGCGCCCAAGGGTCCGGTGGACGCGGCGGGGCAGCCACTGGAGCCGCTGAGCATCGTGACCGCTTCGGGCGAGCACAAGTTCATGGTCGAGATCGCCGACGACGACGCCGAGCGCGAGCGCGGCCTGATGTATCGCCCGCCGCTGGACGACGACCGGGGGATGCTGTTCCAGTTCCCGGCGGCCAGCGAGCAGAGCTTCTGGATGAAGAACACGCCCAGCTCGCTGGACATTCTCTACATCGACCCGCAGGGGCGCATCGTCTCGATCGCCAGCCACGCCACGCCCTATTCGCAGACGCCCCTGCCGTCGAACGGCGCGGCCAACGGCGTGCTGGAGCTGCGCGCCGGGCGGGCCGACGAGATCGGCGCCAAGCCCGGCGACCAGGTTCGCCACAGCTTCTTTCGTCCCTGACGTAGATTAAGGCGTTCAATGCGTTGCGGTGCGCCGCCGCCCGTGCCAATAGGGCGCTCCATCGGTTCGGGGTGTAGCGCAGCCTGGTAGCGCATCTGGTTTGGGACCAGAGGGTCGGAGGTTCGAATCCTCTCGCCCCGACCATGGATTAGCCCGTTTGGGCGGGACGGGCTTTTGCGCTCGTCCGAGCGGCGAAGCGCCGCTTTTTGATCAACTTTCCGATCGACACTGCCCTCAGCATCCAAAGGCGGACTTGTTTGAGGTTCGATAGGGCGGGCGTGACGCTATTTTTCCGCGTTTCGTCTTTTCCAGCTCCATAAAAATGCTGGGACTGTCAGCATTAGGAACGTGATGACGCGGGCGATATTGTTGTCTGTGACGATGTAGCTGCAGAAACCGCTCCACACGGCCATCAAGGCAATTCCCGCCCAAAACTGCCGTGGGGAGAAACGCTTCATCGTTGGTTGTCCCTCTCGCTGGAAAGCAAGTCACCAATAGCAGACTCGCAGAGGGTCCCATAAGGGTGGGAAGCGGACACCCATTTGCTGAGGACTACGCAACTCGCTGTCGGGTGTGTCGAAAGCGTAGCAACTGCGCCACCGGGCCCATCAAAGCTACTGCGCCAATCATCAGCAGCACGATGTCACCAATGCCAGCCAGTGCGACTGGGATCAGGAGTGCTGTGGCCGTCCAGTTAGATATGAGGAGAGGGCGTCTGCTGGCTCCGCACGGTATGGTAACGCTAAGGGCATTCCATAAGCAGAGCCCCCCAAAAGCGAGGCAAAACACCAGCCAGAACGACAACAGCCAAACATCCTCAGGCTCCCGCCCATAGCTGTTAACGGCTTCCGGCAAAAAGACCATCGCCGCCAATCCGCCGAGAGCCAGCAAGATGGCTTCAATCAGGTTCGTCCAGCGCACTACCATTACAGCAGGCTACGAATGGTGACGAAGGTCCGCAACGGGTCGAAAGCGGACCTTAGGTGCGCGACCCAATGCTGACATAGTGCGTGCATGTCAGTGGGCCTTCGAGCGATTATCCGTCGGAGACTGATCCATCGGCGTGCAATGGATCGTCATCGGTTGGGATCTCGGCGCCGTGGCGATACCAGGGGGCGCGAGAGGACCAGCATTCATGCAGGGTGGCGGTCACGCCGGGGTCGTCGTCGAATGACCCGCCCGGGATGATGACCTGACGACCGCTGCGCGTGAAATGGGGAAGCGGCGAGCCGCAGCTCTTGCAAAATGCGGTCGCGAAGCTTCTCGCCGAGAGCAGGTCGAAGCGCGCCACCTGATCCTGACCTCGGGTCCACCTGAAGGCGTCCGGGGCGACGACGGCGTTGGTGGTGAAGGCCGCGCCGCTGGATTTTCGACAGCGCGAACAATGGCAGTTCACGAACATCGCGAACGGCGGCGAGACCTCGTAGGCGACATCCCCGCATAGGCAACTGCCGCGAACGACTGATTCTGCTCTCATCACACAAGGTTATCCGTGCGACGGATTTCATCAATGCGGGTCAGGTCGAGGCGTAGCCGCCGTTCAGGGCGTAGCTGAAGCCGATCGGCAGGGCGGAACGGAACAGGGTGAAGAAGGCCGCCAGTTCGCCAAGCGTGGAGCGCGGCAGGAAGATGATGTCGCCGCGACGCAGGGCCACGACTTCGCTTTGGCGCGGGCGAAGGTCGACCACGCGCATCATGCGCACGCCGCCGGGGCCGCGCCGGATCAGGGCGGCCTGTTGCGCCTTGGCCGAGGGCAGGGCGCCGCCGGCCATGATGACGGCCTGATAGGCGTCGATGTCGCCCGGCATGTCGAAGACGCCCGGATTGCGAACCTCGCCGTCCACCCAGACCTTGAGCGGGCCGGCCACACGCAAAGTCACCTCGACCTCGGGGCGACGCAGCTGCGTGGCGTAACCTGCTGAAATATCGGCTTCAAGCTGCGACAAGGTGCGGTCAGCGGCCATGACGTGGCCAAGCAGGGGCAGAGAGACGCGACCGTCGGGGCCGATCTTGAGCTGACGCGTCAGTTCTGTGGCCGTCGGGGTCGCGACCTCGATCTCGTCGCCAGGATAGAGCAGGTATTCGGGCTCGATGTCGGTCCAGTCGGCGAAGGGCACATCGGGAAATTGATCCGCGCCAACGCCTTGCACCCGACTCCCATCGTGCGCCGAGGCGCTGGCGCAGCCGGTCAGGCCGGCGGCGAGACCCATCAGGACGAGACGACGATCAGGGATCATGGAGGCGATGACCAAGCTTGAAATCGGATTGAACTCAGGCTGAACGGTTATGGGTAACGGGTGGTTAACGTGCCAGCGGCAAAGGTGTGCTCGACGATTCCAACGGATTGCCCGGTTCATGCGTTCGACAGCCTATGCAGCCTCCCGACCGCGGTACGGCGTCCTCGACGTCGTGGTTCTGCTGTTCCGCGAACTGTGGCTGATGATTCTGATCTTCGCCATTCTGTTCATCATCGGCGCGGCGGCGGCCCTGACGCTCAAGAAGACCTATACGGCCGGCGCCAGTCTGTTCGTCGGCGTGGGCCAGGAATATGTCTATCAGCCGCGTGTGGGCGCCACGGACCGCGGGGCGCCGCCCGCCGCCGGCGAGGTGGCGCAGTCGGAAGCCGCCATCCTGAACAGCCTTGAGGTCAAGCAGCGCGTCGTTCGCGCCCTGGGCGTCGAGACCTTCCAGGACGGCAAGCCAGCCACAGGCACGGCCGCCGAACAGGAAGCCGCCGCCGTGCGCGCCGTCAGCGCCGGTCTGGACGTGTCGGCGGCGCCGCTGAGCCCTGTCGTGGGCCTGACCTACAAGAGCGACGATCCGGCCCTGTCGGCGCGTGTGCTGAACACGGTGATCGACCAGTATCTGACCTATCGCCGTGAGGTCTTTCAGGATCGCGCGACCCCGGCCATCCAGACCCAGCGTCAGACCTTTGAAGGCGAGCTGGCGGATGCCGACCGGGCCTATGAGGCCTTCCTGAGCAGCAACAATATCGGCGACTTCGCCACGGCCAAGGCCACGCTCGCGGGCACCTATCAGTCGATCTTCGCCGAGCGGATGAACGTACAGGCGCAACTGAACCAGGCCGCTCAGCGTCTGGCGACCCTGGTGGCGCAGCAAAACCGGACGCCAGCGGAAATCGCGCTGCAGCAGGACCTGAACATTTCGGCGCAGGATCAGATCCTGCAACTGCGGACCCAGCGCGAGACCCTGTTGTCGCGCTATCAGCCCGACGCTCAGCCGGTGCGCGAGATCGAGAACCAGATCGCCCAGCTTCAGGCCTATGTCGGCACGGGAACGGCCGTCGGGGCCAAGGAGGTCCGCACGGGCCCCAATCCGATCTGGGTCGAGCTGGAAACCACCCGCATCAATGCTCAGGCCGAGCGCGACTCCCTGGCCGCCCGCCTTACCGTGTTGGACCGCCAGGTCGTGGACCTGCGGGCGCGTCAGGCCCGTCTGACCGAGCTGGAATCGCGCAACGCCACCCTGTCCGGCAATCGCGAGGTCCTGTCGGCCTCGATCCGTGAGTTCCAACTGCGTGAGACCCAGAGCCGCGCCGACAATGAACTGGTCAAGGCAGGCGCAGACAATGTCACGGTGATCGAACGCGCCCAGCCGCCGTCTCGGGGCAAGAGCATGAAGGCCGTGCTGTTCATCGCCGCCTTCCTGTTCGCGGGGTTCACGGCGCTGTGCGTCGGTCTGGTGCGGGTCTTCCTGCGCAAGGGTTTCTCGATGCCGTCGACCGCCAGTCGCACTCTGCAACTGCCGGTATTGGCCGTCGCGCCGATGAAGCGCGCCTGATCGCCTAACGGTCATGCTAGGCTGACGGCTTGGAATGAGCGCGTAACCGATTCGATGGTCGATCTGACGACGGAAATGGCGGGATTGTGGGCGGCGCTGGGGCCAGCGTCGGCTCATCGCGGCCGCGTGATCCAGTTCGTGTCGGCGACCAGCGGCGAGGGGACCTCGACCGTGGCGCGTGAGTTTGCCCGGCTAGCGGCGGTGCGCGCCAGAAAGCCCGTCTGGCTGATTGACGGCGACCTGGCCCAGCAAGGGCAACTGGACGCCATCGCGGCTGAGCCCGAGCGGTTCGGGCGGCTGGCGGCGCCGGTGAAGGCCTCACCCGACGGCTCGGCCTTCTATGCTGTGACGCCGCCCATGCGCGGCCGAGACGGCCTGCCGGTGCCGCCCGCGCGTCTGATGACTGCGCGCGCCTGTCTGGGCGGACGGTTGTTCGTGACGCGCTTCCATATGGAACTGACCCGCGCGGGCCAACGGGTCGAGCCTCTGGGCGAGGCGCGGTATTGGGCGGGGCTGCGCCGTCATGCCGACACTGTGGTCATCGACACGCCCGCAGCCGATCGCAGCGATATGGCGATCACCCTGGCGCCCTTTATCGACGCCACCATACTGGTGGTCGCGGCCGAGACCACGGCGGCTGGCGAACCAGTGGCGCTGCGTGACGAGATCGACGCCGTGGGCGGGCAGATCGCCGGTGTGGTGATGAACCGCTCGACCTGGTCGCCGCCCGCGATCTTGAAGCGTCTGGCGGGTTAGGCCGGCTGTCGATTCAGGCGATCAAGTTCGCGCGCGCCGTAAAAATGCGGCTCGAAGCCCTTCATCCAGAAAAGTTTTCCTAGGCCACGTGCGCTGCGATCCAGCATGTCCGCGCGGCGCGGGCTGGCGATCAGCGTCAGGCCTGCGGCGGCGAATAGCCAGACACCGGCCTGGGCGGCGCCGATGACCATCCAGCGGGCCACCCTAGGCCAGTCGCGGGCGGCGGCGGCGGTCTGGCTCGGGCCCTGACCATAGGCGAAGGCCCGCGTCAGGGCGTAGCGCAAGGTGGCGCGGTGGGGCGGTGCGAACTCATCGACCCAGGCGTCTGCGGCCCAACCGAAGCGACCGCCACGCCCCGCCAGGGCGGCGAACAAGGCGTCGTCCTCGCCGCCTGACTGGTCAGCCGCGAGATTGAAGGGGGCGGCGCCGGGCAGGGCGGTGGCCCGCACCAGCAAGGAGTTGCCGCAGCCGTACGGGATGTCGATGAGCCGGCTGTCGGGGGGGCCTTCGCGACCGAAGAAGCGTTCCAGATAGGGCGTGGTCCAGCCGGTTTCATCAGGCACACGACCGCGAATGGGGCCGAAGACGGCGTCGGCGCCGGTCGCTTCCTGGGCGGAGAGCAAGGCGGCGAGCCAGCCGGTCGAGGCGGCCTCGTCGTCGTCAAGGAAGGCGATCAGGGGCGCGGTCGTGGCCGCCAGGCCTTCATTGCGGGCCGTGGCGACGCCGGGACGTGGGGCGTGACGCCAGACGACCGGAAGCGAGGCTTCGGCGGCGAGGCGGGTCGTCAACTCGCGGGAACTGGCCTCGGGGTCGTTGTCGACGACGATGATCTCGCGCAGGCGATCCACGACGCCGACCTGGGCCAAGACTGAGCGCATAGCGCGCTCCAGGCTGTCGGGGCGGCGCAAGGTGGGGATGATGACGGTGACGTCGGCTTGCGCGCTCATGCGGCCAGAACCTCGCCGACAGTGCGAATGTCGCAGCCAGCCATGCGAGCGTAGTCGATCAGCCGATCAAGCGCATCAGGCGTGCAGCCCCAGGGCGACGGGGTTTCGCGCACATCGTGGGTGTAGAGGATCAGCCAGGCCTGCTCGGCCACGGCGCGGTCGATCCAGGCGCGGGCCAGCGCCTCGCCGTCGGGGCCTTCGATGCCGACGCCGGGCAGTTGATTGCGGTCGCCGCCATCATGGACCAGAGCCTTGTGCACGCCGCGCAGCGAGGCATAGCGGGCGCCCAACTGCTTCTTGGCGCGGGGCGAAACCTCACCATAGGGGTAGGCGAAATGAAGCGGGGCGGCTCCGAGGCCTCGCAGGGCGAGGTCGTTGGCGTCCAGATCCGCTTCCAGATCAGCCGGCGCGGTGCGGTGGCAATCGACGTGGTCGAGCGTGTGACCGGCGACCTCATGCCCCTGATGGATCAGGGTGCTGATTTCGGCGGCGTTGGCGAAACGCCCCATGTGGCCGGCCTGTCCGAACAGGCCGGCGCATACGTAGAATGTGCCGCGCGCGCCGTGCTTCTCCAGCGCCTGAGCCCCCGCATGGGCGGCGCTGGCGGGAATATCGTCGAAGGTGAAGCTGACGATGGGGCGCTTCAGCTCGAGCCGCGCCGGACGCCGATGAGTCAGACGCGCGAACCGGCGACGCAGCTTGCCCCTCAGGCTGACATCCGGGGTGTAGGGTTGGATCATATCGCCTCCGCATAGAGGGCGACGCGGTAGAGCCGCAGGCTGAAGGCGCGAAGGCCGACCGGCAGGATGGAGGTGCGCGCCGCCTGCCGGAACAGGGGGCGGATCGTCTTCAATCCCGGCACGGCCTGAAGCCGCCGCGCGACGCGATAACTGGGATAGGCGGCGACGAAATCGGGGTGCTTGGCTACAACGCGGGCGAAATTAGGCGCTGACTGCTCGTATTTGGCGGCCAGGGTTTCCACGGTGTCCAGGCCCATATGTGTGGCGGGGTTGTCGATATGCTCGACCTGGAACCGGCGCGAGACGCGCATGGCCCATTCGACGTCTTCCCAGCCCCAGCCGCTGAAGCCAGGGTCGAAAGCCTCGGCCTCGAAGACGTCGCGGCGGACCAGAAGGTTCGAGGTGAAGACGTATTTCTCGGGCTGCAGGGCGCGCTGGTCGGCGGCGATGCAGTCAGATCGGGCCGCCATGCTGCGATGAACCGCGAAGCGGGCGTCGTCGGGGGCTTGCAGCAAGGAAAACCCGCCGAAGGCTACGGCCGTTTCGCCCGCGCGGGCCAGGTCGGCCCAGGTTTGCACGAACCGATCGTGGTCCGGGCGCATGTCGCTGTCGAGGAACAGCAGGCTGGAGCCTCGCGCCGCGGTCGCCAACCGGTTACGCCCGATGGAGCGGCCCTCGTTGCGGGACAGGGAGATCAGGCGGATCGGCAGGGCGCTGGCGTTGATCCGGGCGATCAGCCGGGCGGTCAAGGCTGCGTCGCCGGTGCCGTCGTCCAGCAGGATCGCCTCGGCGGCGCCGTTCAACCCATCGGCTTCACGTTCGAGGAGGGCGATCAGGGCGTCGGGATCATCGCGCAGGAAGGGGATAAGCACCGACAGGGCCGGGCGGGCGGCGCTCCACGCCGGGTTGTCGTGAATGGCGGCGGTCATGCGGCGGCCTTTCGTGCCTGGATGGCGCGGAACAGCCGCTGAGCCAGTTCGCGCACGCCGCCCGCGTTCAGAGCGAAGGCGCAGACGCCATAGACGGTCGCGCCGACCGAAGCGTCCAGCATCAGCTCAGGGAAGCCGCCGATGGGCGGCAGGAACCAGACGGCCAGCGCCATGACCCCGCAGCACAGAGCGCACTGACCCAGGGTGCTCCAGGGTGTCGGCAGGGGCAGGATGCGACGCCCCATGGCCCAGGATGCGACCAGGCCGATGGCGAAGCTGGCGGCGGTCGCCCAGGCGGCGCCCAGAACGCCAAAGGACGGGATCAGGATGATGTTGAGCAGGACGTTCGAGATCGCCGGCACGCTCATGGCCGCCAGCAGCCAACCCGTGCGGCGCCCCAGGGTGAAGGCCTGATGGAAGTAATAGACCGTCATGCCGGCTAGCAATGACGACAGGGCGATCCATGGCGTGACTAGGGTAGCGGCGTCCCGTAGGTCTTCGCCGATCATGAACTCCGACAGAGGGCGGGCGACCAGAGCCACGCCGACAGCCGCCGGCAGACCGATCAGGATCAGGGTCGAGGCCTGTTCGCGCGCTGCGGCCTGAAGTTGCTCGCGTCCGCCGCGCTCGAGCGCCATAACCAGGGCGGGTGTGCCGGCAGTTCCCAGCCAGATGAACAGGACATCGAGGGTTCGATTGGCGATGCTGTAGCCTGCGTGATAGGCGCCGACCGCCGCCTCATCCATGAACATAGCCAGCAGGAAACGGTCCGTTGAGGCCAGCACCAGGGCGAGACCCAGGGAGGCGGCGATAGGGTAGCCATAGACGGCGTAGCTCTTCAGCCGTTCGCGATCCACGACGCCGCTGCGCGCCTCGCGCAGTTCGCCGGGCAGGATGAAGGGCAGGGCGAACAGGGGAGCGATCAGCAGCCCTGCCAGCGGCGAAGACGCGCCCCCGCCCGAGAGGGCGAAGGCGGCGCCGACGCCGAAGCCGGCCAAGGTATTCCAGATGTCGAGGCTGGCGGCCTTGCGCACCTCGCCCGCCGCCCGATAGCGCTCCTGCGCCAGCTTGGTCAGGCAACGAACTGGTATCCCAAGCAGAGCCACGCCTATGGGCAGCCGGAAGCTGTCTGGCATGGGCCACAACCAGACCACCAGTCCCGCCAGCGGCAGGAACAGGGCGGTCATGATGAAGGCGGTGCGATAGAGGCTGGCGAAGTGACTGGCCATGTCGGCGCCGTCGCGCTGGGCGGCCCAGAAGCGCGCCATGGCGGCTTCCAGCCAACTAAAGGTCGCCACATGCGCCAGGGTCATGACCGAGAAGGCCAGGGCGTAGCGGCCGAAGTCCTCGGCGCTGAGCAGGCGCGTATAGACGATGACCGCCAGGAAGCCGACGACGCCCTGAATGATGTTGGCGGGCAGATAGCCCAGCACCCCACGCCAGAACATCAGCGCACCGACATCCGGTCGCCGAGTAGGACGGGGATGGTCACAGCGATGATCCAGAGGTCCAGCCAGAAGGACTGGTGCTCGATATAGTCGATGTCCAGTTGGACGCGGCGACGCACCTCAGGCGCGGTATGCATGGGGCCGCGAGACCCCTTGATCGCCGCCCAGCCGGTCATGCCGGGCTTGATCCGGTGACGGTGGGCGTAATCAGCGACCAGTCGCGCCGACTCGATCTCGCCGGTCTTCATGCCGATGGCGTGCGGGCGAGGGCCGACCAGCGACATTTCGCCTCGCAGCACGTTCAGAAGCTGCGGCAGTTCGTCCAGGCTGGTCGCGCGCAGGAAGCGGCCGATCCGGGTGATGCGGTCGTCGTCCGCCGTCACCTGGCGGCTGGCCGTGGCGTCGGCGTCGGCGTGACGCATGGTGCGGAACTTCCACACCACGATTTCTTCCTGATTGAAGCCGTGACGACGTTGCCGGAACATGGCGGGGCCGGGGCTGTCGAAGCGCACAAGCAAGCCGATGAGGAGCAGCAGGGGCGACAGCAGAATCAGACCGACAGACGCTAGAACCATGTCCTGGAGGCGTTTGTTGAAAGCGCGACGTTCAGGATCGACCGGGCCTTCCAGGGGGGCCATCGGGGATTGCGCCAGCTTCTCCAGCGCGGCGTTGCGCTGCTCGGCGGTCTTGGGATCGACCAGCAGGGTCAGGCGGATGGGCAAGGCGTTCAGGCGGGCGGTCAGGTCGCGCACGCGCGCCTCGGCCTTGGGGTCGATCGCCAGGACGATCTGGTCGATATAGGGGGTCAGCCGATGGTTCAGCAGGGCGTTGGCCTCACCCAGCACCGGCACGCCCTCGACCGCATCGGGCGAGCGCGCCAGGCGATCATCGAAGACGCCGAGGACATTGAGATCACGGCGCTGCAGCGCCTCCCGGATCAGGCGCTCGGCATGACGGGTGGCGCCGACGACGGCGATGTTGGGAGTCAGCGCGCCTTTGCGCCGCCAATCGGCGACCAGCAGGCTCCATACGGCGTGCAGGGCCAGCATCAGGCTCAGCAGGCCCAGGCTCCAGCGGCCATACTCGGCCCAGGGAGCCAGTTCGCCATGCAGGACCAAGCCTGTCGCGAAGGTCGCGGCGACCCCGCAAGCGACAACAGCGGCGACCGACGCCAGATGCGACAAGATGCCGTGGCTCTTGTCGAACCGGTATAGGCCCAGGGATCGGAGCAGGCCAAGCACAGCTACGGCGCCGAGCACCAACGGCGCAGCGTCCGCCAGTCGGGCCGACAGGAGCGCACCACCGGACACATGGGCGACGCCGACAGCTGTGGCGGCGAACAGGCCAACGATGTCCAGCCCACGGAAATAGAAGACGCGCAGGCGGGTCGCGTTGCGCTGACGGGTGTTCAGCCAGACGTCCGGCCGGAACGGACCGCGCCGCGCCCGGCCGGGCGCGGCGTGCGAATCACGCGCCACAGCGGCCGAATCGCGCGTCTGGCGCGTTCTGGCGCTGGGCGCGTCCGCTGCGGGAAGGAGGGTGTCGGCCGGCGGCATGAGACGAACGTTGTGATCCTACACGAAGATTAGGGGCTATTTCCTTGCACGGCGGGTGTCTATCCCCCGTTAACGTGATTGATTGCGCTTAGCTTGTTGCGCGCCATCAAATGACGGGCTATCCACGCCGCCTGCCGGAGACGTGGCCGAGTGGCTGAAGGCAACGGTTTGCTAAATCGTCGTACCCTGTAAGGGGTACCGAGGGTTCGAATCCCTCCGTCTCCGCCAGAAACCCCGCCTCGGGGTTTCAGCAACCCCTTCAAGCAAACTCGGAATATCGGACTTCTTGCGGCGGCTCGGTTTAAGGCTGCGAAAGCGTCCGTGACGGTTCGTCCGACGATGTTAGGGTCAGGCGCCGTTGGAGGAGGTCTGATGCCCTGTCGCGCCCTGAAGATCCTGACTGTCCTTGCTGCCTGCGCCATGGTTTCGGGCTGTTATTCCTGCTCGCTCAATGGCGGATGGGAGGGACAGTTGAATCCGTTCTGCGTCGAGGCGGGCTCTCTGGTTGAGCCGACTGCACTGCCGGACAGCGTGGGAGGCGCGTCAGGTGAGATGGGCCGGGTTCGGGCGCGTCGAGCTGCGGTCTGAAGCCGGACGTATCAAACTTTGGATTTTGGTCGGCTTGCCGGCCGTGCGTCGACTGGGGCGGCTGAGGTGTCCTGAGGCTGGGCCAGGTCTCTAGCCGAGACCCCGTTCTGACGCAGGATGCGGCGGGCGATGTCCGGCGCGCCGATCAGGGGCATGGGCTGGCCGAAGGTCTCGCGCCACAGGCGGTTCAGGTGGGCGTCGTCAGGGGACAACTGGGGTTTCATGGCGGCCTCGCGTCGGAGTTGCGCGGCATCCTAGACAGGGTGGAGGGCTCGCCGTCGTAAATGCCTGTAAAATCGCCAATCGTGGGTCGTTCTGTCGCGCCTTGTGGTTATTTTTTGGCTGAATATTTCGAAAATGTCCGAAATTTTCCCTGTCTCGTTTCTGCTTGGCGTCGAAAAGTGGTGACTTACGGGTTAAAAATTCTCTGGGTGCTGCATTTTTGCCCTTGTCGATTTTGCGGATGCGATAAACAGTTCGCAACTGCGAAACGCATGAGGGGATACGCGCATGACGCAGTTCAAGAACAGCTTACCGGGGCTTCTCGCCCTGCTTTGTCTAACCGGCGGATTGTTCGCCGTCGGAGCGGCGCTTGCGGCGCCGGACGCCGCGACCGTCGCCAACATCGCTAGTGCTGCTGCAACAGCGTCGGAGCCTGCTCCGGCGCTGTTTTCACATCAGGTTCCGCTGGAGCTGGATGCGGCGGGCACGGCCTGGCTGGGGACCTCCACCGCCCTGGTCCTGCTGATGACCCTGCCGGGTCTGGCGCTCTTCTACGGTGGCATGGTGCGCCGCAAAAATGTGATCGCCACCATCACCCAGTCGGTCGCCGCCTTTGCGGTGGTGTCGCTGACCTGGTTCATCGCCGGCTACACCATCGCCTTCGGGACCAACGGCGATGCAGGGATCAACCAGTATATCGGCAGCCTGGACGCCCTGTTCCTGAACGGGGTGACGGTGGACACGGCGCACAGCCTGCTGCCGGGCATCCCGGAGTTCCTCTGGGTGTCGTTCCAACTGACCTTCGCCATTATCACCCCGGCGCTGATCACCGGGGCGTTCGCCGAGCGGCTGAAATACTCCGGGATGCTGCTGTTCACGGCCCTGTGGTCGCTGGTGGTCTATGCGCCGATCGCCCACTGGGTCTGGGGCGGGGGCTTCCTGGGCGCGCAAGGCGTTCTGGACTTCGCCGGCGGCGCCGTGGTTCACGTCAACTCGGGCGTGGCGGGCCTGGTCTGCGCCCTGTTCCTCGGGCCGAGGAAGGGTTACGGCGTCGAGCCTATCACGGCGCACAATCCGGTTCTGACCATGATCGGCGCCTCGCTTCTGCTGGTCGGCTGGATCGGCTTCAACGCCGGTTCGGCGGGCGCGGCCAACGGCCTGATGGGCGCGGCCCTGATCAACACCCTGCTGGCGGCGGCTGCGGCCTCGCTGGCCTGGAAGTTCGTCGAGGTCGTCTACAAGAAGAAGTGGTCGCTGATTGGCGTCCTGTCGGGCGTGGTCGCGGGCCTGGTCGCCATCACCCCGGCGGCGGGCTTTGTCGATCCCAAGGGCGCGGTCATCATCGGCCTGATCGCCGGTCCGGCCTGCTATGTCTCTTCGGTCTGGCTGAAGAAGCTGCTCAAGTACGACGACAGCCTGGACGCCTTCGGCCTGCACGGCGCGGGCGGTCTGGTCGGCGCCCTGTTGACCGGCGTCTTCGCCTCGACGGCGATCAACAGCCTGTCGGAAGGGGCCAATATCGGGGCTCAGGCCCTGGGTCTGGTCTGGACCATCCTGTGGAGCGCGGTCGGCACCCTGATCATCCTGCTGATCTGCAAATACACCACGGGCCTGCGCGTCACGGACGAACAGGAAACGGAAGGCCTGGACGCTCACCTGCACGGCGAAGTGTTGGACGGCGTCTAGGCGCGGGGCGGGACGCGGCGCCTCCCCGCCGCGTCCCATTCCCAAAGAACCTGCCAAGGGAACCAATGCCCGGCCGCGCTCCACCAGCGGTCGGATGAGTAGGCGTGACCGGAATCAATCAAACTTTGAGGGGATATGTCATGAGACTTGCACTTGCTTGCGCGTCGTTGCTGGCGCTGACCGTTGGAGCGGGCGCCGCCCAGGCGCAGTCCGCGCCAGAGGTGGCCTTCAACATCGGCGTGGTCAGCGATTACGTTTTCCGTGGAGCCAGCCAGACAGACGAGGACCCGGCGCTCCAAGGCGGGATCGACGCCACCTTCGGCGGCTTCTACGCCGGAACCTGGGCGTCCATGGTGGACTTTGGCGATGATACGGACGCCGAGGTCGATCTGTACGGCGGCTATCGCACCGAGGCGGCGGGCTATGCGCTGGACTTCGGCGTCGTCGGCTATTTCTACGTCAATGAGCCGAGTGCGGCGGACTACACCTATGTCGAGTTCAAGGCGGCGGCGTCGCGGGCCATCGGACCGGCGACGGTCGGCGCCGCAGTCTATTATTCGCCCGACTTCTTCGGCGTGGACGACGAGGCGACCTATCTGGAGGCGAACGCCGCCTATGCTCTGGCGGACAAGTGGACGGTGTCCGGCGCGGTCGGCCATCAGTGGCTGAATGTCACCGATGACTACACGACCTGGAACGTCGGCCTGGCCTACGCCCTGACCGACAATCTGGCGGTGGACGTGCGGTATCATGACACGGACGTGGACGGACCGCTGACCGACGACCGTTTCGTAGTGGGGCTGAAGGCCAGCTTCTAGGCAACAGGCGGGGCGGCGATACGGCGCGACCGGTCGCCGCTTTCCCTAGCGTGATCTTGGCGCCGCCTTCGCAGCGGGCTACGCCTGCGCCTCAATCTTGCTCTTGGGAGAGACGCACATGGACCTGACCACCGTCACTGAACACATCCGCGGCGCCGTCGGCGACAACTCGGGCCTCGGCAAGACCGTCAAGCTGGACCTTGGCGACGTCGGCAAGATCTTCATCGACGGCGCATCGGTGCCGAACTCGGTGTCGAACGACGACAAGCCCGCCGATGCCACTGTCTCGATGAAGTGGGACGACTTCATCGCTCTGTCGGAAGGCAAGCTGGACCCGATGATGGCCTTCATGCAGGGCAAGCTGAAGATCGCCGGCGACATGATGATCGCCCAGAAGCTGGCGCCGCTGCTGAAGCGCTGATGCGTTTCTGAGCAACCAGAACAAGAACGGCGCGGCTCCCTCGGGGCCGCGCCGTTTTGCTATCGGCGCTCGCAGAAGCGCGGTGAAGAGTTTGAGGACACGATCATGGATTTCGCCCCCTCCGAACGCGGCCTGATGTGGCGCGAACGCCTGTCGGACTTCATCGATGAGCATGTCGTCCCCGCCGAAGCGGAATACCGCGCCCAGGTCCACGCCAATCCCAAGGTCCAGGCCCCGGTGATGGAGGCGCTGAAGGCCAGGGCGAAGGAGACGGGGCTTTGGAACATGTTCCTGCCGGGCGAGCACGGCGCTGGGCTGACGAATCTTGAATACGCGCCCCTGGCCGAGCTGATGGGCCGGCGGCTTTGGTCGGCCGAGGTGTTCAACTGCAACGCCCCCGACACCGGCAATATGGAAGTCCTGCACATGTACGGCGACGCCATGCAGCAGGAACGCTGGCTGAAGCCGCTGATGGCGGGCGAGATCCGCTCGGCCTTCCTGATGACCGAGCCGGAGGTGGCGTCGTCCGATGCGACCAATATCCAGACCAGCATCGTCCGCGACGGCGACCACTATGTGATCAACGGCCGAAAGTGGTGGTCGACCAACATGGCCCACCCCAACGTCGCCGTGACCATCGTCATGGGCAAGACCGACACCCAGGCGGCCACGCACCAGCAGCAGAGCCAGATCATTGTGCCGACCGACACGCCGGGCTTCCGCGTCGAGCGGATGTTGTCGGTGTTCGGCTATGACGAGGCGCCGATCGGTCACGCCGAGGTGGTGTTGGAGAATGTGCGCGTGCCGGTCGAAAACCTGATCGCGGGGGAGGGCCGAGGGTTCGAGATCGCGCAAGGGCGGCTTGGGCCAGGCCGCATCCACCACTGTATGCGCGTGATCGGGGCGGCGGAGCGAGCCCTGGAACTGATGGTCGAGCGCCTGTTGAGCCGCACCGCCTTCCGCAAAAGCCTGGCCGAGCATTCGGTGTGGGAGCAACGGGTGGCCGAGGCCCGCACCAATATCGAGATGTGCCGCTTGCTGGTGTTGAAGGCCGCCTGGATGATGGACGAGGTGGGGGCCAAGAGCGCCAAGTCCGAAATCGCTCAGATCAAGACGGCGGCGCCCAAGATGGCGTTGCAGGTCATCGACGACGCCATCCAGGCCTTTGGCGGGGCGGGCGTTTCCGGCGACACCCCCCTGGCCGAACTCTACGCCACGGTCCGGACGCTTCGGATCGCAGACGGTCCAGACGAGGTGCACAACCGCGCCATCGCGCGGCTGGAATACGCTAAGCACGGCGGGCTGCGCCGCTAGATAAAAACGGGGCCGTGGCGATCGCCAAGGCCCCGTTTTCATGCCGCCTCGAGCCGGTCTTCAGCCGCTATTGGCGCTTGTCGGGCCGGAACAGCTGATGGCGATGGTGTGAGCCGATGCCGCCTTCCGTTACGTCGCTGATGAAGAAATTCTCGCTGTGGCGATGGGGCGGCTCTGCGCCGAAGTGCTGACTGATCCAGTGGGCGAAACCGGTCTTCTTGACCTGTGGCGGGTCTGCCTGGGCAGGCGACAGCGCTTCTTGGTCGGACGGATTTCGGACTTCGTTTTCGATGGGGTTCATCATGGTCGACTCTCCCGGTTTCTGAGAGATGGAACCGAGAAAACGAGGGGTCGTTCCTCCTGCCTAGCTGTCCCTGAGGATTACATTTTAGTCAGCTTCGACAGGGGGTTCCATCTCCAGCAATAGGGCCAGACGATGGCGCGCGCGGTTGACGCGGCTCTTGATGGTTCCGACGGCGCAGCCCGATATATCGGCTGCTTCCTGATAGGACAGACCGGCCGCGCCGACCATGACGATGGCCTCGCGGTGTTCGGGCGGCAGGGCGTTCAGCGCGGCCTGGAGCGAGGTCAGTTCGGCGGTCCATTCCTGGCTGGCCTCGGCAGTCAGGCTGGCGGCGTAGCGGCCTTCTTCGTCGGGCACTTCGCGGCGGCGTTTGGCGGCGCCGGTGTACCAGCTGTTCCTCAGGATGGTGAAAAGCCAAGCGCGCAGATTACTGCCCGGCTCGAACCGCGCCCGGTGCGCCCAGGCCTTTGTCAGAGTCTCTTGCACCAGGTCGTCGGCGTCGGCGGCGTTCCGCGACAGGGTGAAGGCGAAGGCGCGCAACGAGGGCAGGAGGTCGGTGATCGCATGACGCCAGTCGACCGGATCGACGATGCCGACGGCGCGGCGGGAAGCGGCATAGCTCGGGCCATTGTCCTGCGGCCCGTCAGGCACGCGAACATGGGGCATGCAACGGGAATCCTGAAGCCGGGCGGCGCGATCCGATAGTGGAGGGCGCGTGGCGGAAACGCGGGCTCTGCGCGACCGTTCCGCGCAGCGACGCCCCTTGAACACACGGAACCGCGTGCGTCAGGCGGCATTCAAAAGAGCGGATGGATCAGCCTTCAGCGAGCATTGAGCGAATGAGCCAACCCCTTCGGGCATCCCCTGCCATTGAACAGGACGCTGCGGTCTATCGGCGGGTGAGGGCGCAGATGCGGCGTCTCGCCGCGGGCCTGACGGCGGAAGACCTAGGGGCCCAGTCCATGCCTGAAGCCAGTCCGGGCAAGTGGCATCTGGGCCATGTCAGTTGGTTCTTCGAGACGATGATCCTGGCCCGCCAACCAAACTATGTCGCCGTCGACGAGAAGCTTAGCCAACTGTTCAACTCCTACTACGAGGCCTTGGGCAAGCGGGTCGATCGGGCCGAACGAGGGCTGATGACGCGGCCGCCGCTGGATCAGGTCATGGACTATCGCGACGAGATCGACCGCCGGATGGAGGCGCGGCTGGCCGAGGGTCTGAGCGCGCAGGAACGCTACCTGTTCGAGTTGGGGCTCAACCATGAGCAGCAGCATCAGGAATTGTTCCTGATGGATATGCTGAACCTGATGTCACGGTCGCCGCTGGACTCCGCAGCCTACGCGGTCGAACCGCGCCGGGGCGTCACCGAGGCCAGCAGCGGCGGCTGGGTTTCGTTTGAGGGCGGGCTGACGGAGATCGGCGCAGACGGCCACAGCTTCGCCTTCGACAACGAGGGGCCGGCGCACAGGGTCTGGCTGGAGCCCTTTTCGCTGGCGGCGGACCTGGTCACCAACAAGGACTGGATCGCCTTTATCGATGACGACGGCTATCGGCGGGCCGAGTTCTGGCTGGCGGACGGTTGGGCGCGGGTGAGGGCGGAAGGCTGGACGGCGCCCCTCTACTGGCGCGAGGAGGCGGCCGGGTGGAGCGCCATGTCCCTGTGCGGGCGCCGCCCCGTCGATCCGGCGGCGCCGGTGCGTCATGTCAGCTTCTATGAGGCCGACGCCTTTGCCCGATGGTCGGGGCGGCGGTTGCCGACCGAGGCGGAATGGGAACAGGCGGTGCGGCGTGATCCGGCGGCCTTCTCCAACCTGGCGGGCGAGGTCTGGCAATGGACGGCCAGCGCCTATGCCCCCTATCCGGGGTTCCGTCCGACCGAGGGGACCGCGGCGGAATACAACGGCAAGTTCATGGCCAATCAGATGGTCCTGCGCGGCGGGGCCTTCGCTACGCCCGAGGGGCATGCGCGGCCCAGCTATCGCAACTTCTACTATCCCCATCAGCGCTGGATGTTCGCCGGGGTCCGCTTGGCGACGGACGGAGCGCAGGTCGAGGATGAGGGCGCCCATGACGCCTTTCGCCAGGACATGATCAACGGCCTGTCGCGCCGGGTGAAAGCCCTGCCGCCCAAGTGGTTCTATGACGCCGAGGGGTCGCGCCTGTTCGAAGAGATCACGCGTCTTGCGGAATACTATCCTACCCGGCAGGAAGCGGCGTTGTTGCGTTGGGTCGCGCCGGAATGGGCCGGGCGGTTCGGGCCGGACGCGGTGCTGGTGGAGTTGGGCTCGGGCGCCAGCGAGAAAACGCGCATCGTGTTGGACGCCGCGCCTGATCTGGCGGCCTACGTCCCTATCGACATCAGCCCGACCGCCCTGAACGAAGCCGCCGAGCGCATTCGGGCCGACTATCCGGGTTTGAGGGTTCTACCGATGGTCGGGGACTTCGAGCACTTGTCGCCGCCGCCCGTCGAGGCGGGGCCGGGGCGTCGGATCGGCTTCTTCCCTGGATCGACGATCGGCAATCTGACGCCCGAGGCGGCGGTCGCCTTGCTGCGGTCGGCGCGCGAGGTGTTGGGCGATGGGAGCCTGTTCATCCTCGGTGTCGATCTGGTGAAGTCGCCCGAGGTTCTTGTCGCGGCCTATGATGACGCCCAAGGCGTGACGGCCGCCTTCAATCGCAACCTTTTGATCCGCGCCAATCGCGAACTGGGCATGGACTTCGAGCCTGAGGCCTTTGCTCATGTCGCGGTGTGGAGCGCCGAGCATTCGCGCATGGAGATGCACCTGAAGGCGACACGGCCCATGACGGTGCATCTGGGCAAGCTGGCCTTCCGTCTCGCCGAGGGCGAGACCATCCACACCGAAAGCTCGCGCAAGTTCGACCGGAGGTCGGTGACGGCGCTGGCGCATGGGGCCGGTTGGGGGCTGGAGGTGTTCGAGGTGGGGCCTGATCCGGCGGTCGGTCTGGCTCTGCTGGTAGCCTGAGCCTTTCAATGCACGGCAAAAAGGCGGCGCAGCCATGACTGCGCCGCCTTGATGTCAGACGGAAGGGCTCAACCCTTGGGCGGGGTGTCGCTGTCGGTCTTGTTGCGCGAGCCGTGCGAGGCTTCGCCGCCCTTGCGGCCTGCCTGGGCCGCCAGGCTGCGATCCTGCGAGAAGCTGCGCTTTTCGCTGGGGACGCTGGCGCCGCCCTTGCGGGCGATTTCGCGCTGGCGTTCGGGGTCCATCGAGGCGAATCCTCGTTTGGAAACACCCGACCCGCGGGTGGGCTGACCTTCGGCCATTTCGGCTGTTCCTTTCAAAGACGGTGGCGCTTGCCGGAAAGAACCCGGCGCCGTCGATGCGGTTCCGAACAAGAACGATTTCATTGTTCTGTCGGCGGCCGGTTTGGCGCGACTACGGAGGGGGAGAGGCGAGCGAGCAACCAGCGAGGCGTGTTCGATCAGGAACCTGCGGGGCGCCGACGGGTTGAAAAACGACCCCTCAACCCCCCGGAGATTGCTCATGGCAGAACCTCGCACATCCGCCTTGCCCGAGGAGATCATCAACGGCGCCTCGACCGAGGGCCTGAGACTGGAGCAGGCGGCGGACTCCATCATCGCCAGGGGCGTCCAGCCGCGACCGATTCATGAGGCGGTTCGTGAAGACGCTGCAGAGGCGCGCGCTTGGGCTGACCGGCGCGTCAAACGGGCGCGCGACGCCATTCGCGACGAACCGATGCGAGCGTCGTTCTATGCGCTTGGGGTCGGGGTGATCATCGGTCTGTTGGCCGCGCGCTAGATCAGGAAGGGCCTGAAGCCGGACGCGCGATGGGCGCGCGCGACATCGCCTGATCCGACACATAGGGGTTGGATCGCCGCTCGGCGCCGAAAGTCGAATGCGGGCCGTGCCCCGGCACGAAGGTCACGTCGTCGCCCAGCGGCCACAGCTTCTGCGTGATGGCGTGCAGCAGGGCGCCGTGGTCGCTGCGCGGGAAGTCGGTGCGGCCGATTGAGCCCTGGAACAGGACGTCGCCGACCTGGGCGAAGCGGGCCTCGCGGTTGAAGAAGATGACATGGCCAGGCGTATGGCCGGGGCAGTGGAAGACCTCCCAGGTCGTCTCGCCCAGCGTGAGCGTCTCGCCGTCAGCCAGGAAGCGCGTCGGGGTGAAGGTGCGGGCGTCGGGCAGGCCGTACTTCTGACCCTGGGTGGGAATCAGATCGATCCAGAACTGGTCCTCGGCGTGGGGGCCGATGATGTCCACGCCGCTCTTTTCTTGCATGTCTGCGGCGCCGCCCGCGTGGTCGAGGTGCCCGTGGGTGATCCAGATGGCGTCCAGCGTCAGGCCGCGCCGCGCGATCTCGCCCAGAATCGCATCGCTCGAGCCGCCCGGATCAATCACGGCGGCCTTGTTTGTCCGGGTGCACCAGACGGTGGTGCAGTTCTGTTGCAGCGGCGTGACGGGCGTGATGAAGACGCCGATGGGGGAGGCGGGCTGGCTCATGGTCCTTCAGATAGCGAGGGGATGGCGGCAAAGGAACCCGCGCGCGTTGACCTTTCGGCCCCTTCTCGACATAAGGGCGGGCTTCGAGGCGCCGCTCCAAAAGGGCGGCCCTATTGCTTTATCCACCGCGCGCGCCGTTCGGCGTCGCCACAGAGCGTCAGAATCCCGACCATGCAAGTCGTCGAAAAGTCGAACGAAGGCCTCAGCCGCGTGCTCGCGGTGACCATCCCGGTAGCCGAGCTGAACGAAAAGCTGGAAGCGCGCATCAAGGAAGTTGCGCCCCAGATGAAGCTCAAGGGCTTCCGTCCGGGCAAGGTGCCGGCCGCGCACGTCAAGAAGACCTTCGGCCGTGACTTCATGGGCGAAATCATCAACGCCTCGCTGAACGAAACCAGCCAGAAGGCCCTGGATGAAGCCAAGCTGCGTCCGGCCGCTCCGGCCGAGATGAAGCTGATCTCGGACATGGACAAGGTCATCGCCGGTCAGGAAGACCTGGCCTACGAAATGTCGCTGGAAGTCATGCCCGACTTCACCCCGGTCGACCCCAAGACCCTGAAGCTGGAGCGCCCGACCTACACCGCTTCGGACGAGGACCTGGACGAAGCCCTGAAGGAACTGGCCTCGCAGGCCAAGTCCTACGAGGACAAGACCGGCAAGTCGGTCAAGGCCGCTGAAGGCGACCAACTGACCATCGACTTCGTCGGCAAGCTGGACGGTGAAGTGTTCGAAGGCGGTTCGGCCGAAGACGCTGACCTGGTGATCGGTTCCAACCGCTTCATCCCGGGCTTCGAAGAGCAGCTCAAGGGCGCCAAGGTCGGCGAAGAGAAGACCATCGAGGTCACCTTCCCGGAAGAATACCAGGCCAAGAACCTGGCCGGCAAAGCCGCCACGTTCGACGTCAAGGTCAAGGCCATCAAGGCTGAAGCCGAAGCCAAGATCGATGACGAGTTCGCCACCCGCATCGGCCTGGAGTCGCTGGACAAGCTGAAAGAGCTGCTGAAGGCCAACCTGGACCAGCAGTACGCCGGCGCCGCGCGCTTCAAGCTGAAGCGCGCCCTGCTGGACCAACTGGACGAAGCCCACGACTTCGCCCTGCCGCCGAAGATGGTGGAAGCCGAGTTCGAAGGCATCTGGGCCCAGGTGTCGGCTGACAAGGACGCCGGCCGCCTGCCGGAAGAGGACGCCAAGAAGTCGGAAGACGAACTGAAGGCCGAGTACAAGAAGATCGCCGAGCGCCGCGTGCGCCTGGGTCTGGTGCTCGCCGAAATCGGCCGCGCCAACAACGTTGGCGTGACGGACCAGGAACTGTCGGGCGCCATCATGGCCGAAGCTCGCAACTACCCGGGTCAGGAAAAGATGGTTCTGGACTTCTACCGCCAGAACCCGAACGCCGCCGCCCAGCTGCGCGCGCCCATCTATGAAGAGAAGGTCGTCGACCTGATCGTCGGCGTCGCCGACGTCACTGACACGCCGATCTCGAAGGAAGAGCTGCTGAAGGAAGAAGACGAGGGCTAACCCTCTCTTCTGACCTTAGAAGCGATTGAGGGGCGGTCCCATGCGGACCGCCCCTTTTTGCATTTTTGCAGCACTCCCCTAATGTACCGGTGGTTTTTGTCGATGCATGTGGAGCGCGAGGATGTCGGCTTGGGCGGTCGCGCTGATGGCTGGGGCCCTTGTTGGGGCGGGGCCCCAAGAGGTTCCAGGCGTCAGCGGTGTCGAGGATGCGCCGGTTCAGATCGAAGACGTGGAAGTCTCCAGGCGTCGTCTGCGTGACGAGGTCGAGCATTTCGTTGAGAATGTGGCGGCGCCGCCACCTGGCCGTGGGCTAGCGCGCTGGCATTATGCTCTGTGCATCGGGACTGTGAACATCGAACAGCGGGTTGCTCAGCCTCTGATCGACCATGTTGCAGGCGTAGCAGCCTCTTACGGTCTGAGAGTCGGAGCGCCGGGGTGTCAGCCGAACGTGGTTATCATTTTTACGGATAATGGGTCAGGCTTGGCTTCAACTCTCGTGGAGGCTGAGCCGCAGGTATTCCGAAGCGGTTGGAGCTCGCAGTTGGATCGAGGCGCGCGAGCGCTACAGCTATTTCAAAGCGCGGACGTACCTGTGCGCTGGTGGCATGTTAGCATGCCCGTTGTCGGCGCGACGGGGCAGCGTGCCATTCGTATGCCAGGGGATGTCGATCCGATATTTGTGCCGGGCGAAGGTTTGGTCAACAAGGGGCGACCCATTGCCGATCACATGAATAAAGTGATCATCATAGTTGACTTGGCCAAGACAGAAGACTTTCTTCTATCTGAACTGAGCGACTATCTTGCGCTGGTGGCATTGGCCCAAATCGATGCGGCGGGCGACACCAGTCGGCATGAAACGGTGCTGAATCTCTTTAGCCGCCCTGGATCAGTTCATGGGCTGTCGGATTGGGATCGAGCCTATCTGGCATCGCTCTATGGGGCCTATTCCGAACGCATCAACTCGCATGACCACGCATCGAGTATGACGAGGGAAATCCGGCGCGCTGACCAGAAGGCGGAGGGTGGGGTGAAAAATTAAGGTCATGCTGAATCCAAGGTGACGCCTTGCGCAGTGCCCTCTGCAACGCGATATCGTAGGGGACAGGCGTGCGCTCTGTGAGTCGCTGCCCTCAAGCATTCGAGAAGGCCTTTATGCGCGATCCGATCGACTACATCTCCAA
This sequence comes from Brevundimonas sp. MYb52, assembly GCF_002979535.1. Taxonomy (GTDB): domain Bacteria; phylum Pseudomonadota; class Alphaproteobacteria; order Caulobacterales; family Caulobacteraceae; genus Brevundimonas. The sequence goes on from NZ_PCPB01000001.1 coordinate 515,407, forward strand.
CAACCTGGTGCCGATGGTGGTGGAACAATCCAGCCGCGGCGAACGGTCGTTCGACATCTTTTCGCGCCTGCTGCGTGAGCGGATCATCTTCCTGACCGGCCCGTTCGAGGATGGCATGGCCTCGCTGATCTGCGCCCAGCTGCTGTTCTTGGAATCGGAAAACCCGAAGAAGGAAATCAGCATGTACATCAACAGCCCCGGCGGTCAGGTGACCTCGGCGCTCGCGATCTACGACACCATGCAATACATCAAGTCGCCGGTCTCGACCGTGGTCATGGGCATGGCCGCCTCGGCCGGTTCGCTGATCCTGACCGCCGGTGAAGCGGGCCAGCGCATCGCCCTGCCCAACGCGCGCGTCATGGTGCACCAGCCCTCGGGCGGCTTCCGCGGCACGGCTTCGGACATCGAGCGCCACGCCGAGGACATCATCGCCACCAAGCGCCGTCTGAACGAAATCTACGTCCAGCACACCGGCCGGACCTATGAGGAAGTCGAGCGGACCCTGGACCGCGACCACTTCATGACCGCCGAAGAAGCCAAGGCATGGGGCATCGTGGACCACGTCTATGACAAGCGCACCCAGGCCGACGACGATGGCGTGAAAGCGCCCTGAGCCTGACCTTCAGTTCCTGAACTGAACGAGGCGGGGCCCGGCGACGGGCTCCGCCTCGAATCGTTTTGCGGCCCGTGCTATCAGGCGGCCATGCAATACACGCGCGATTCCAAAGGCACCGTCGAAGTCGACGGGGACATCTATGAGTGGGAGATCCGCCGCCAGCCTCAGCCCAAGTCGGGCGGGGTGTGGGAGGGGATGGCCGTCACCCTGTGTCTGGTCGACTTCAAGCGCGAGGCCATCATCCAGTTCCCGCCGCCGCTGCGCCCCAATGGCCGGCCGGACGTCGAAAAGCAGCGGGTCAACGTCGATGCGGTGCGCAACGCGGTAGTCTCGGCGATGGAGGCGGGCTGGAACCCGACCTCACGCGGTCGGGCCATGGTGTTTGACGTGGACGCCGACGGCCACTGACCGCCCGCTGCGCGTTCGGGCGTCTCTCAGGGGCGGCCGGTGAAGACGCGGAAGCCTTTTTCCGCGGCGATGGCGATCATTTCGTTGTCGCCCGAGGTGTCGCCATAGGCGGCGGCCAGGGTCATGTCGTCGCCATAGGCCTCGCGCAGGCGTCGCACTTTTTCCATGCCTCGGCAGTTCTCGCCAGCGAAGGCGCCGGTGACGCGGTCCTGAGCGTCGAACACCAGTTGGGTTCCGAGCAGGCCCTCGGCCCCCAGGCGGCGGGCGAAGGGAGCGACGGTCGTCTCCGGCGAGGCGGTGACGATGACGCGGTGCGCGCCCTTGTCGCCCCAGGCCTTCCAGCAGGCGAGGGCGTCCGGGCGCATGAACTGATCCCAGACCTGATCGGCGTAATGTTCCGCCTCGGCCTCCAGCGTGGCGCGCTCCACGCCCAGCAGGAATTCACGCACCGAGGCGGCCTTGATCCGGCCCCGGTCGCGGTCGCCGACATAGGCTGCGAGCGCGGGGGCCATCTTGGCCAGACCGATGGCCCAGCCCGCCGCGCCCGCCCGCCAGCGCAGGAAGGCGGTGAAGCTGTCGCGAATCGTCAGGGTGCCGTCGAAATCGAAAGCGACGATAGGACGGTCCCCGGCGGGGGACTGGCGAAACGATTGTGCGGCGCCCATGTCAGACATTAGCCGTGATCCCCATAGAAACTGTCCTGTCCGTCCCTGTTCGCGCTTTGTCGTGTCGCAACAGGGTTGTGGCGGAACGTGTGATGGGTGATTGTCTTTTTTTGAAGACCTTCGTGCATAGATTCACGGATCAATGACGAGGTAAGCGCCTTTCGTCCCATGTCGGGCCGGATCGCGGGAGTGAGAAGGGTCTATGACCAAAGCCGCCGGCACAGACGCCAAAAGCACGCTCTATTGCTCGTTCTGCGGCAAGAGCCAGCACGAAGTCCGCAAGCTGATTGCGGGACCGACCGTGTTCATCTGCGATGAATGCGTCGAACTGTGCATGGATATCATCCGCGAAGAGCACAAGATCGCCTTCAAGACGACCAAGGACGGCGTTCCGACTCCGAAGGAGATTCGCGACGTCCTGGACGACTATGTGATCGGCCAGAGCCACGCCAAGAAGGTGCTGAGCGTCGCCGTCCACAACCACTACAAGCGCCTGAACCACGCGACGAAGAACAACGACGTCGAGCTGGCCAAGTCGAACATCATGCTGATCGGGCCGACCGGCTCGGGCAAGACGCTGCTGGCCCAGACGCTGGCGCGCATCATCGACGTGCCCTTCACCATGGCCGACGCCACGACCCTGACCGAAGCCGGTTATGTGGGCGAGGATGTCGAGAACATCATCCTGAAGCTGCTTCAGGCGTCGGACTACAACGTCGAGCGGGCTCAGCGCGGCATCGTCTACATCGACGAAATCGACAAGATCTCGCGCAAGTCGGACAACCCGTCGATCACCCGCGACGTGTCGGGTGAAGGCGTGCAGCAGGCCCTGCTGAAGATCATGGAAGGCACGGTCGCCTCCGTGCCTCCGCAAGGCGGCCGCAAGCATCCGCAGCAGGAGTTCCTGCAGGTCGACACCGCCAACATCCTGTTCATCGTCGGCGGCGCCTTCGCCGGCCTTGAAAAGGTGATCTCGGCCCGTGGGGCAGGGGCCTCGATCGGCTTCGGCGCCAAGGTCAAGGAAATCGACGAGCGCCGCACGGGCGACATCCTCAAGGGCGTCGAGCCGGACGATCTGATGCGCTTCGGCCTGATCCCCGAGTTCATCGGCCGTCTGCCGGTTCTGGCGACGCTGGAAGACCTGGACGAGGCGGCGCTGGTCACCATCCTGACCGAGCCCAAGAACGCCCTGGTCAAGCAGTACAAGCGCCTGTTCGAGATGGAGAACGTGACGCTGACCTTCACCGACGACGCCCTGTCGGCGGTGGCCAAGAAGGCGATCACCCGTAAGACCGGCGCCCGCGGCCTGCGTTCCATTCTGGAAGGCATCCTGCTGGAGACCATGTTCGAACTGCCGACCTTCGAAGGCGTCGAGGAAGTGGTGGTCAACGCCGAGGTGATCGAGGGTCGCGCCCAGCCGCTGCTGATCTACTCGGAAGCTTCCAAGAAGAAGGCCGACGGCGCCGCCTGAGGCTAACGCCAGGTATAAACGCAGGGGGCGGTCCGGCGACGGGCCGCCCCTTTCGCTTCGTCCCCTGATGAAACGGCGCCACAGGGGGCGACGGCGATAAATAGCCGTCACAGCGCCACGAAAGCACGATCCGACCTGCCTGGTTTCCAGGGCTGGATGGCCTGTCCAGCGTCACCACGGTTTCACGCTTCTGTGGGCCTTGTGTCCGCTACGCTTGAACACGGCGTTCGCAGCGCCACATACTCATACGAAAGCCGCCACTAACGGCGGGCTGAGTCGAGATGTTGAGGCATTCGCGCCGAGACGGATCGGCTTAGTGGGCCGGAGATCCACGAAGGCCCTGGAAAGTACGCATCATGACCGAGAGCAAAATCCTCCCCGTCCTGCCGCTGAGAGACATCGTCGTCTTTCCGCACATGGTCGTGCCGCTGTTCGTAGGACGCGAGAAGTCCGTGCGGGCGCTGGATGAGATCATGAAGGGCGACAAGCAGATCCTGCTCGCCACCCAGAAGAACTCCGTCGACGACGATCCGGTGGCGGACGCCATCTATCAGACCGGCGTCCTGGCGACCGTGCTGCAACTGCTGAAGCTGCCCGATGGCACCGTGAAGGTGCTGGTCGAAGGCAAGGGCCGCGCGCGCCTGACGCGCTTCACCGACCGCGAAGACTACTATGAGGCCGAAGCTGTCGAGATCGCCGATGAAGAAGGCGACGCCTCGCAGAGCGAAGCCCTGCTGCGCGCGGTGATCGAGCAGTTCGAAAACTATGTGAAGCTGAACAAGAAGGTCCCGCCCGAGGCCCTCAGCTCCATTCCGCAGATCAACGACCCGTCCAAGCTGGCCGACAGCGTGGCCGCCCACCTGTCGGTGAAGATCGCCGACAAGCAGGGCCTGCTGGAAACCATCGAGGTGCCGGCGCGTCTGGAGAAGGTCTATGGCCTGATGGAGGGCGAGATCAGCGTCCTTCAGGTCGAGAAGAAGATCCGCTCGCGCGTGAAGCGCCAGATGGAGAAGACCCAGCGCGAGTATTATCTGAACGAGCAGATGAAGGCGATCCAGCGCGAGCTGGGTGAGACCGACGACACGCGCGACGAACTGTTGGAACTCGAAAAGCGCATCCGCAAGACCAAGCTGTCCAAGGAGGCCCGCGCCAAGGCCGATGCGGAGCTGAAGAAGCTGCGCAACATGTCGCCGATGTCGGCGGAATCGACCGTGGTCCGCAACTACCTCGACTGGCTGCTGTCCGTGCCGTGGGGCAAGGCCAAGACCAAGCCCATCGACCTGCAGAAGGCCGAGGACATCCTCGAGGAGGACCACTACGGCCTCGAGAAGGTCAAGGAACGGATCATCGAGTATCTGGCCGTCCAGGCGCGCACCGGCAGCCTGAAGGGCCCGATCCTGTGCCTGGTCGGCCCTCCCGGCGTCGGCAAGACGTCGCTGGCCCAGTCCATCGCCAAGGCGACAGGGCGTGAATACGTCCGCATGTCGCTGGGCGGCGTGCGCGACGAAAGCGAGATCCGCGGTCACCGCCGGACCTACATCGGTTCCATGCCCGGCAAGATCATCCAGTCGATGAAGAAGGCCAAGACGACCAACGCCTTCGTCCTGCTGGACGAGATCGACAAGCTGGGCTCCGACTGGCGCGGCGACCCGTCCTCGGCCCTGCTGGAGGTGTTGGACCCGGCGCAGAACTCGACCTTCGGCGACCACTATCTGGAGGTCGATTACGACCTGTCGCAGGTCATGTTCGTGACGACGGCCAACAGTCTGAACATGCCTCAGCCCCTGATGGACCGGATGGAGATCATCCGGGTCAGCGGCTACACTGAGGATGAAAAGGTCGAGATCGCCAAGCGTCACGTCCTGCCCAAGCAACTCAAGGATCATGGCCTGAAGGAAGGCGAACTGATCGTCCCGGAAGAGACGATCCGCGACCTGATCCGCTACTACACCCGCGAAGCCGGCGTGCGTTCGCTGGAACGCGCCCTGGGCGGCCTGGCCCGCAAGGCCGTGCGCGAAATGGCCAAGACCAAGGCCGTCTCGATCACCGTCGATGCGGCCAAGCTGGCCGAATACGCGGGCGTGAAGAAGTTCCGCTACGGCGAGACGGACTCCGAGGATCAGGTCGGCATCGTCACCGGCCTGGCCTGGACCGAGTTCGGCGGCGACATCCTGACCATCGAGGCGATCAAGATGCCGGGCCGCGGCCGCATGACCGTGACCGGCAACCTGAAGGAGGTGATGAAGGAGTCGATCTCCGCCGCCGCCTCCTACGTCCGCAGCCGTTCTCTGGCCTTCGGCGTCAAGCCGCCGGTGTTCGAGAAGACCGACATCCACGTGCACGTGCCGGACGGCGCGACGCCCAAGGACGGTCCCTCGGCCGGTGCGGCCATGACCGTGGCCATGGTCTCGGTCCTGACGGGCATCCCGATCCGCAAGGACATCGCCATGACCGGCGAGATCACCCTGCGCGGCCGGGTCACCGCCATCGGCGGCCTGAAGGAGAAGCTGCTGGCGGCTCTGCGTTCCGGCGTGAAGACGGTGCTGATCCCTCAGGAGAACGAGAAGGATCTGGAGGACGTGCCGGCCAACGTGAAGGCGGCGCTGGAGATCATCCCGATCTCGACCGCCGACGAGGCGCTGAAGTGGGCCCTGACCGGCACGCTGACGCCGGTGGAGTGGGACGAGGCCGCCGAGCCGCTGCTGCCCGCACCGCAGGCTCCGTCGACGCCAGACGGAACCGCCGTCAGCCACTAAGGCGGACGACAATCCAGACGATCAGCGCGCGGTCCGGGGAAACCCGGGCCGCGTTGCTTTTGACGTTCGCGTCAGGAAGGCGCTAAGTGCGCCCCGGGGAAAATGCTGGGGAGCAGAACCAATGAACAAGACCGAGTTGATCGGCGTTATGGCCGAGGCTGCGGGCATCAGCCGTGATCAGGCCAAGCTGGCGCTGGAAGCCTTTACCGACAATGTGACCGCATCGCTGACGAATGGACGTGACGTGCGGCTGGTCGGCTTCGGCAGCTTTATCGCTGTCGAGCGCAAGGCCGGAACCGCCCGCAACCCCCAGACCGGCGAGGCTATCGCCCGCCCGGCCTCACGCACCGCCCGCTTCCGGGTTGGGGAAGGATTGAAAAGCGCCTTGAACGGCTGAGCGGACACAGGCATTAAGCGCGCCTGACGCACACGTCATGAGGGCGGCTAGCTCAGCTGGTCAGAGCATCTCGTTTACACCGAGAGGGTCGGCGGTTCGAACCCGTCGCCGCCTACCATTATTTCTCATAAAATACAGTGAGTTGCTGGAAATCTAGCGACGCCAAATGCTCCGAGTTCGGAACAAATTGGGTCAAGGGGGGCAATAGGGGGGCAGTTTCTGCGGATTTCGCTGAAACGTCCTGAAATGGTTCTGGCCCCTTGAGGCCTGTTTGGGACCCCAAGCGATCAGCGCTTGATGATTTTTTCGCATGAAGGGTTGTTGTGGCGTCGACTAGACGCCCGAGCCTGATCAATCGGCTCTGTCGAACCCAGTCGTGGCGATTGCTGCCGGGATCGAGGCCACGGTTTCATCGCCGTGGATCACATGCACCATGACAGCGCTGGCGTGCCGCGCCATCAGTCGCGTGGCTTCGCTTGTGGCGGCCTGGGCGCATTCGGCTTCCAGGATCTCGAGGTGCGAGGGGGTCGGGCCACCAGTTTCGATCAAGCAGAAGTAGACCATGGCAAATCTCTCAGACCAAACGGCGGGAGTTTGCGGCGTGCGCTACCGATCTCTTCCAGTCGCAGGCGCCTGGATGATCCCAGCCTGCAATACACCAAGGCTACACTGAAGAACGTCTGCGCGTCCTAACCTATGTTGGTATCATTATTTCCCTTCCGTGTTTCAGTCCGCGGTCGGGAATTTCCGAATAAGTTTTTTACGCTCGGCGGTAGGACACTCTGCGCCAACCCCTTTGCGCTTTTCGCAATGCTCCAGGAGTGTCGATGAAGCGTCTCGGAAGCAAATTTCTGATCCTGATGATTTGCGGCACCGCCATCTTCACTCTCGTGAGCCTTGGCGTCCTCGCCCAAGGTATTGTTGCGTTGGAGTGAGAGCCGCGCATACCTGCCCTCGCGTCCTGCTCGCGCGCGCCAGGTGCACAAGAGTATCCATCCGGTCATTTCGGAACGTCAGGATGACGATCGACGCTTATCCCTTATGACGGACCGCCATCCTGCTCCCTTATGACGGACCGCCATCCTGCATATCAGGCTTGCAAGTCCACTCACTCGCAACCGGGGGAGGGTGCTCACCAGCCCCGCTCTCGACCAGGAGATGACCGATGAACTTTGTTCTCTTCGGTCTTGGTGTTGTGTTCACCGCTATCGCCGTCGTCGCCATAAGACGGAGCAGGCGCAAATCAGTCACGCACAATCGCGATGAAGGAGACGACGACGGGGCGCCTGCGTCCACGGGGGACGACACCTAAGGTAAGGACCTCGCGATCATATCTGTGCCTTGGACAATTGCCGGGGTCGGGGCCGCTATGCCGCCTTATGTGCTCAGGAACCTGTTTCCGGCCGATCGGTTGATCGCTGACACAAGGAGACGTTTCATGAGTGATCATCTGACTCCAGCTGAGGCGGAGACGGCGTTTTGGAAAAGCCTCAAGCAGTCCAACACGGGCATGCTGGGGATCGACCGTCCAGGATATCATCACCAGCCGATGACTGGATTTGGCGAGCCCGAAACCGGGACGATCTGGTTCTTCACGCGCAACGACACGGACTTCGCTCGAGACGTCGCCGCCGGCGGTCAGATGGGAATGTTCTGTTACCAGGCCAAGGACGAAAAGCTTCAGGCCTGTATCCACGGGAGGCTGGCGATCGATCTGGATCGCGAGCGCATCGACCGCTTCTGGAACCCCGTCGTTGCGGCCTGGTATCCCGATGGAAAGGCCGATCCGCATCTGACTCTCATACGCTTTGATGGCGATGACGGTCGGGTCTGGGTTTCGGACACGGGCGTGCTCGGCTTCGGCTACCAGATCCTCAAGGCAAACCTGACCAAAAGCACGCCTGACGCTGGCGGGGTCGCGGACGTTAATCTGAGCTGACGAACCGTGGCAGGCCCTGCGCGAGCGTCAAATCGTCGGGTTTTCAGTCCAACCGCCGCCACGCGCGCGGCCTTGGCGAGGGCGGGACAGACATATGCGGCGAGAGGACTGAGCCTGGCGGACAGGACGGCCGTGACGGCCCTGCTGCATTAGGCGTCCGCCTCTGGATCGGCGAGCTCTCCCTGGGCCTGCAATCGGTAGCCCGCGTTCCCGGTTCGAGCGTTATGGCCTGAAGGGGGGAGATAGAGGCTCGGGGCGACCCCCACCTGGCGCTTGAACATGGTCGAGAAGTTGCCGGCTCCCTCGTAGCCGAGGTCGAGCGCGATGGTTGTGACGGCTTCGCCGGCCGCGAGCCGGGGCAAGGCGACGGCCAGACAGGCCCTCTGCCTCCATTCTCCAAAACTCAGTCCCGTCTCCTGTCGGAACAGACGCGTGAAGCGGCGTCGATTCATGGCGAGGCGGTCGGCGAAACCGTCGATGGTGGCGTTTGCATGGGGCCTGTTCAGAAAGGCCTGACAGAGCTCGGCCAGGGCGGCGTGAGACGGGAAGGGGACGGCGAAGCCCGCCGGAGGCGCCTTGTCGATCTCGGTCAACAGCAGGCTCATGACGAGACCGTCGCGCCCCGCGAGGTCGTATTCGGCGGGTATGTCGAAGGCTTCCAGAAGAAGCTGGCGCAGCAGCGGCGAGACGGCGACGACCTCGCACGTCCTGGATCTGGCCGCGCATTCGCCGGCCTCGATCAGGACGCTGCGGGTCTGCACAGAACCGACCATCTTCACGGCGTGGGGCGTCTCGCCAGGTATCCATACGCCGCGTTCCGGAGGCGCCACCCAGGCGCCATGCGGGGTGCTGACCACCATGACGCCGCTGGCGGCGTAGAGAAACTGGGCCCGGCGATGGCGGTGCTCGCCCAGCTCGAAGGCGGGCGGGTAGCGGCGGCCCAGAGCCACGACGGCTCTGGGGACTTCGTCCATGTCATCGCGTTGGAGCACCATGGATGGATTGTCCCAGACTCAGAACTGAATGTCTCGTCTATCGAAGTGGGATGTAGGTCAACTTGCTATAGCGCTCCGTGAAGGGGCGGACGCGGGGCGTCGGTCCGATTGTATCGAGCGCGCTGATGACCATTCCGACAGACCTGACAGACGCGCAACCGGTCCCCAATATGGCGACCTCGCCACGTTTTCTGATCGGGATCGTCGGCGCCGTGGCCTTCGCCCATCTCCTCAACGACCTCATTCAGGCGGTCCTGCCGGCCATCTATCCGATGCTGAAGACCAAGTTCGCCCTGAGCTTCACCCAGATCGGCCTTGTCGCCCTGGTCTACCAGTTCACGGCGTCGCTGCTTCAGCCCTGGATCGGCTTCTATACGGACAAGCATCCCAAGCCCTATCTGCTGCCCTGCGGAATGTTCGCCACCCTGATCGGGATCGGCCTGCTGGCGACCGCCGGCAGCTTCGCCATGCTCCTTGTCGCCTCGGCGGTGATCGGGGTGGGGTCCGCCACCTTCCACCCGGAAGCCTCGCGTGTGGCCCGTCTCGCCTCAGGCGGACGGTTCGGCACGGCGCAATCGACCTTCCAGGTCGGCGGGAACACCGGGTCAGCCATCGGGCCTCTGGTGGCCTCGCTGATCATCCTGCCCCTGGGCCTTACCGCTGTGGGATGGCTGGCGGTCGCTGCAGTGACAGCGATCTGGGTCCTCTTTGGCGTCACGCGCTGGCGTATTCGCAATCCTCACGCCATGGTCGCGGCCAGGACCCTGAGCGAAGGCCCCCAACTGAGCCGGGGCAGGATCATCGGCGCCCTGGCGGTTATCGCCGTGCTGATGTTCGCCAAATTCATCTACATCGGCGCCTTCACCAACTACTTCACCTTCTACCTCATCGAGCGGTTCGCCCTCTCGGTTCAGGATTCGCAGTTCCACCTGTTCGCCTTCCTGGCGGCCGTGGCGGCGGGAACCTTCGCCGGCGGCCCGATCGGCGACCGGATCGGTCGCAAGGCCGTGATCTGGCTGTCCTTCCTCGGCGCTGCGCCCTTCGCCCTGTTGCTGCCCTACGTCGACCTGGGGTGGACGACCGTCCTCTCGATCGCCATCGGTTTCATCATGTCCTCAGCCTTCGCGGCCCTGGTCGTCTATGCGCAGGAGCTCGTCCCGGGCCGTGTCGGCCTGGTGTCAGGCCTGATGTTCGGTCTCATGTTCGGCATCGGCGGCATCGGCGCGGCAGGCCTCGGCCTGCTCGCGGACGCCAACGGCATCGTCTGGGTCTACAAGCTTTGCGCCGTACTGCCGCTTCTGGGCCTGATCACCGCCCTGCTTCCTGACATGAAGAAGTCGGGGGCGACGGGTCGGAGCTAGGGGCGCGAGCACGGGCGTCCCTACTTGAGGAGGCGCTGTGTCGTCTTCCAGACATAGGGACCTGAGGGAGGAGAAGGACGTTGGATCCTTGCACTCTCCCTGGGAGGAGTCTGCAGGCGGTCGGCTTCGTGATTGCCCCCCTTTGGCGTAACCGGCCGCCTTCCTCCCGAAGCTCCCGCGATGCGGCGGATGAGTGCGGGGTCAGGAAACCGAGGCCGCCACTCGACAGATTTCTATCCCGGAGCGGCTGACCACGACCTCGAGTGCGAAGGCTCCGCCCTCGCGAATGGGCTGCTCCCGCATCATCTCCGACAAGAACATGATGGCCTCACGGCGCGCGTCCGCGTCTGTCGCGGATACGCCCTGGAGCACCATGGCGGGCTCCGGCCCGCGAAGCGTGTAGTCATAGGTCGCCATCGAAAGGTTCTACGCGCGGCGAGCCAAACCGTTCGTGGATGGCGGCTACCCGACACAAGGTCGAGAAGGCGTTGGAGCGTCGAGCGGCTTAAGGCTTCCGTCGGGTTCGAGTGTCGTCTTCCCGACACAGGCTTCCATGGCGGCGGGGCGGGAGTGAAAGGGCGGACGGCCCTGGGAGAGGAAACCGGATCGCCAGCGAGGCGCTTGAAGGATCACACATTCAGGAGATCACCAGCATGCATCGCGCCATGACCCTCGTCGCCTTGACCGTCCTGGTCGCCGCCTGCAGCCCGCAGGGCGGAGAGAAAGCGGTCGACAAGGCCCAGGACGCCGTGTCCGCCCCTGTCGGACAGACGTCCGCCGCCACCATGGGGGCCAACCTCGTGAGCGCCTATGCGCCGTCCGCGGCCATGGGCGACATGTATGAAATCCAGGCGGCGGACATAGCGCTCGAGCGCGCGAAGCGCGCTGACGTCAAGGCCCTGGCCAAAATGATCAAGACCGATCACACAGCCGCCAGCACGGCCTTGAAGACGGCGGTCGCGACGGCGGCGCCTGACATCGCTATCCCGACAGATCTGGACCAGCGCCGCAAGGGTCTTCTCGACAATCTTCGCTCCGCCGGCGTGAACGATTTCGACAAGGTCTACATCGATCAGCAGGTGGCGGCCCATGAGGAAGCCGTGACCCTGCATCGGGGCTTCGCGGACAATAGCGATGCGCCGGCCCTGGCGGCGCACGCCCGCACGGTCCTTGCCAAGATCGAGGCCCACCTTCAGAGGGCGAGGGAGATCCAGACGGCCATCTCGGGATAGGCCAGTGGCCCCGCGGCTGAAGGTCTTTGAGTGGTCTGACGGTTTCCATCGCTTCACGGTGGCGGCCTCATCCCGACCCAAGGCGCTGGCCGCATGGGGCATCCAGCAGGACATCTTCGCTTCAGAACTGGCGCGCGAGGCGGTGGAGAACGAGGACGAGGCGGCGGCGCGCGCCCGCCCGGGGACGGTGATCGAGCGGGGCCTTGCTGTGGACTTGGGCCGCATCGGTTCGCGTCAGGCCCGCAGGCCGACGCCCGCGGGGCCGTCGCCGGCGCAAATACGGCGGATCGAAGCCCTGGCGGACGCGCTGCAGGACCTTGAGACATCCCATGCGCGGACCTGCGCCCGGTTTGACGAGGAAGGGCGCAGGATCGAGGCCGAGCGGGAGGCGGCGGAGCAGGGTTTCAGGAAGAAGAAGGCGGAACTCGTCCGGAAACTGGAGGCCGCCAGAAAAGCCTGATGAGAAGTCCGCCGGACCCGTGCTCACACCGGCGAGGCGAAGGTTGGTCCGGCACCGGGAAAGAGGCATGCCCTATCTGGTCAGCTATGTTTGCAGAAACCATGACATGGCGACGTGCGTGTCAGACGAGGCGGTCGCCTTGCGACTGGCTGCCGCCTTCGAGGCTCAAGGCCTGGCAGGGGTAGCGATCCGGGACGGGCGGAGCGGTGAGGTCTACTCAATCCAGGCCTTCAGATTGTCCCGGCTTCCGGGCCGCTCGGGCATGGCTTCCCTTCGCTGATCCGTCCCTTGCGACCGCTTGTCGGGTCCAGCTTGGGGGCGGCGACTAGGCGGGCTTTGACGTCAGACGAGATCCCGGGCCGAGCGCCGCCTCGGCGGCAGGGCTGGTGCAACGCCCCATCCGCCTCGTCGTTGTTCCTCCAGGGAGAAAGACATGAAGCAACTCACCGCGATGACCATCCTGGCCGTGCCGCTTGTCGCCCTCGGCGCCTGCGGAAGCCGCGACGCGGAGCGTGCGGCCCCTGAAGCCTCCTCGCTGGAGGCGGACGCGACGAGCGGCGTGGTGGGCGCAAATCCCGGTTCCACCCCGTCCACGGGGGTCGCCGACACCCCGGCTCGACAAGTCGACCAGGCCGGGCAGGAGGGGGCGGCTGCACCGCCGCCGCAAAGATAGACGGACGCTCGTCCGCCTCCGCGCGCCCGCTTTTGCGGGCTTTCAACCCTGTCGCCCGACAACCTGACTGAAGGAAACCCCATGTCCAAGTCGCCCGCTGCAGACGTCCGCCCCGGTGCGGGCGGCGAACTCCACCAGACCGCCTCAACGCCGGAGGGCCGCCTTACGACAAACCACGGCGCGCCGGTCAGCGACGACCAGAACTCGCTCAAACTTGGGCCCCGAGGTTCGACCCTGCTCGAGGATTTTGTGCTGCGCGAGAAGATCCAGCACTTCGACCATGAGCGTATTCCGGAGCGGATCGTCCATGCACGCGGATCGGCCGCCCATGGCTTTTTTGAACTCACCGAGAGTCTGGAAGACTACACAACGGCTAAAATCCTCACCGAGGTCGGAAAAAAGATCGAGGTCTTCACGCGCTTCTCGACGGTCGCCGGCGGCGCCGGTTCGGTGGATACGCCGCGCGACGTCCGGGGCTTTGCCGTCAAATTCTATACGTCCGAGGGCAACTGGGATCTGGTCGGCAACAACATCCCCGTCTTCTTCATCCAGGACGCGATCAAATTCCCCGACCTGATCCATGCCGTGAAGATGGAGGCCGACCGCGGCTATCCTCAGGCGGCCAGCGCGCATGACACGTTCTGGGACTTCATCGGCCTGATGCCCGAGAGCACCCATATGGTGATGTGGGCCATGTCCGACCGGGCCATTCCGCGATCGCTGCGCATGATCGAGGGCTTCGGCGTCAACACCTTCCGGCTGATCAACGCCAAGGGGGAGGCGACCTTCGTCAAGTTCCACTGGCGTCCCAGGCTGGGGACCCAGTCCACCTGCTGGGACGAGGCGGTCAAGATCGCCGGGGCCGACCCGGACTATCATCGGCGCGATCTGTTCGAGGCCATCGATCAGGGCGACTTCCCTGAATGGGAGTTCGCCGTCCAGCTGCTGAACCAGGCCGAGGCGGACGCCCTGCCGTTCGATATTCTCGATGCGACCAAGCTGATCCCGGAAGAGGATCATCCTCTGCGGGTCATCGGCCGCATGGTGCTGAACCGAAACCCCGACAACTTCTTCGCCGAGACCGAGCAGGCGGCCTTCCTGCCCACCAACATCGTGCCGGGCGTCGACTTCTCGGAGGACCCCCTGCTGCAGGGGCGGCTCTTCTCCTATCAGGACACCCAGCTGTCGCGGCTGGGGACCGTCAACTTCCATCAGATCCCGATCAACCAGGCCAAGGGGTGTCCCTTCCAGAACTTCCAGCGCGACGGCCATATGCAGACCCAGGTCTTCAAGGGGCGCGCCAACTACGAGCCGAACAGTCTGTCCGAGGCGGGAGAGGAGGGCGGGCCGCGCGAGGACCCGAAAGGCGGCTTCCGCACCGCCGCCGTGCCGGTGGAAGGCGAGAAGGGCAGGCTGCGCGCCGAGAGTTTCGCCGACCACTACAGCCAGGCCCGGCTCTTCTTCCGCTCGCAGACGGAGATCGAACAGGCCCATCTGGCCAGCGCCCTCGTCTTTGAACTGTCGAAGGTGACTCTGGACCATGTCCGGGCGCGCGTCCTGGCCAATCTCCGCAATGTCGACGAGGGTCTGGCCAAGCGCGTGGCGGAGGCCATGAACCTGCCTCTGCCCAAGGCGTCCGCTCCGGCCGCGACCCCCATCGACCTTGAAGCCTCGCCGGCCCTCAGAATCGTCGGCAAGTATCCGGACAGCCTGAAGGGCCGCAAGGTCGCGATCCTGGTCGCCGACGGCTCTGACGGCGCGATCGTCGCGGGCGTCCGCAAGGCGGTGGAAGGCGACGGCGGCGCGATCTTCGTCGTCGCGCCGAAGATCGGCGGGGCGAAACTGGCGGACGGATCCCTTCTCCCCGCTGACGGCCAGTTGGCGGGCAGCCCGTCTGTCCTGTTCGACGCCGTGGCCGTCATCCTGTCGGAAGACGGATGCGCCCAGCTTCTGAAGGAGGGCGCGGCGGCGGACTTCCTCAGGGACGCCTTCGGTCACCTCAAGGCCATTGGCCATACGCGCGAGGTCGGCCCTCTTCTGGATCGGGCCGGGATCAAGTCTGATGAGGGGGTCGTCGACCTGTCTGCGGCCAAGCCGGGGGACTTCCTGCCGCCGGCCCGCACCCGGCAGTGGGCGCGGGAGCCAGCCGTTCGCACCCTGGCCTGATCCCTTTCCTGTTCAGGCGGAGGGCGGGTTTACCCCCTCCCGCTGGACAGACGGCGTTCGACGTTTGGGACCTTCGCGAAGAATGAGGGTGGTTGCGGCCAAGGTCAGGAGGTCTTCGGCCAGGCCGCTGCGTGTCTGGCCGAAACGGCGCATGGCGCGCTTGCGAAGCGCCAGGCCGGCATAGCCGCCCAGGATTGCGCCCGCGACGCCCAGGGCAGCGGCGGATGCGCGTGAACTGCGAGGCGCAAGGGCGGCGCCGGCGACCCCTCCGGCGAACAGCCTGGCCGCCAGCCCGGGAGGGACGGTCCTGTCCGGTGCAGACCGCATCTTGTCGCCGAGCATTTCTCCGATCGCCAGAGCGCTGGCGGCGATCGCAGCGGACCTTTTGCCGATAACTGCTGGAGCGCCATTGTCGCGGGCGAGGCTGCCGGAACGCGCCGCCAGCGCCACGGCGGCGAGCGGCGTCATGGAGCGCTGGCCGGCGACCAGTCCGATAAGCAGGGGGCGAAGGTTCAAGGCGAGCTCCTTTTCGGTTTGGAGGGGCAGCGCCCGCAACGCCTTTGGGTTCCAAAGGCCCTGGACCTGACTTTGCGGCCCTGCGTCATCCGCTCCGGGAACCGTAGCCGTCGGCTTTCGCTCTCTCTTGCCACGGAGGAAACATGACCCAGATCCACGTTATCGAGCGCGCCTTTCAGATCGCCGACGAGAACCGCGCCTGCCTCAAGATTTCTGATCTTCAAGAAGCCCTGGCCCGCGAAGGCTATACGCTGAACGATTTCGCCCATCTCGACGGCTGGACCATTCGCGAGCAGTTGCGGGCTCGGATGAGGGCGCGTGCCGAGGCTCGCCCGGAGCTGCGAACCGCCCCCGCCTGACGTCGTTTCGCTCGGGCGGCGAAGGCCGTGGGCGCCAATCCAGCCCTCGAGGCTGGAAGGTCTGGGGCCGTTGATCAAACGGGGGCTGGAGCCAGGCCTTGCAAGATTAGAGTCTGGCTGGGCCCTAGCCTGCGCGCGCCAATGGAGCCGAGGCGACCACGCCCTCCGGCTCGGCGACGTCGCGAGACGGTGAACCGGGATGCGCAGGCGACCAGGAGGCCGCTTCCGTAGCGAGACCTGTGCTCCGCACCGCCGACCGGGGTGTCGCTGAGACCGGCGCGACAGCTTCGCCGCAACCGCAGGAGGCCTGACGCAGGCCGACGAGATCGAGCACCTGGACCTTGCCTCGCCCGAAGCGCACGAGGTTCTGGCCCTGAAGCCGGGCGGCGGCGGCGTTGACGCTGGTTCTCTGGACTCCAAGCATTCCCCCGAAATCAGCCTGGGTGAGAAAGAGCGGCGCGCCGTTTCCGCCGCAGTGGAGCCGAACCAGCCATTTGGCCAGCCTTTCGGGCACCAGGTGAGAGGCGTTGCACGCCGCCTCCGTCGCCAGGGCGTCAAGACGGGCGGTCGCATGACGCGCCACGAGACGGGTCAGCCATTCCCGGCCCATGGCCTCCAGGAGGGGAGCGGCGGCGGCGCGGCAGACGACGGTGTCGATCAGGGCTCGCGCCTCCGGGCGACGGGCACCCGGTTCAAGAGCCTGATCCCAGCCGTGGACGGAACCGGCTGTCACCGCGGCCACGCAGATGCGGCCGCCGCCCGGGAAGAGGCCGACGACGCCCGAGAGGATGAAATAGAGCCCGCCGTCGTTCGGCAGGACCTCGCCGGCCGCCAGCGACGCCCTGTGACCACAGGCTTCTATCCGGGCCTGGGCGTCAGCAGGCAGGGCCTGGAATACCGGGTGATCCTGAACCTCAAGGCGAGAGCGAGGGGAAGAGGCCATGGCTGCTAGGCCGGTCGTGGTCTGCATGTCGCACTCCTAAGAGGGGGAGTGTGGCCCATGGCGGGGCGGTCGCCACTTACATGGGTTAGGAGACCGGGGGCCGGTGAACCGCGCCCGCGCGGCTGGACGACGTAGGGCCCGCAGCGGAGGAACCGGGAAAGGGCTGGATGGTTTTGCAAGCGTTGCCGCAGTGGGCGGTGCGGATTCTGGAGGTCATCCTGATCAGTCCCCTGATCGACAAGCTGTCGCGTCGAGATTCCATCTCTGACGAGGAAAAGGCCGTTCTGGCGGATGTGGTCGCGCCGCCGGTCACCCTGAAGGCCGGCGACAACATCGTCGAACAATATGATCGCCCGTCGCGCAGCACGCTTCTGCTCGAAGGCTTCGCGGCGCGATATGTCGTGCTGATGAACGGCGCGCGCCAGATCACGGAACTCAATGTCCCGGGCGACTTCGTCGATCTCCATAGCCTTCTCATGAGCCCGATGGATCATGGCGTGGTCTGTCTGACGGACTGCAAGGTGGGCTATTGCCCCCATGAGGCCCTGCGTTTCATTTCCCAGACCCAACCCCACCTGACGCGCCTTCTGTGGTTGGAGACCCTCATCGACGCCGCCGTGCATCGCCAATGGCTGGCGGGCTTGGGGCGGCGCACGGCTTTCGAGCGGTTCGCCCACTTCCTGTGCGAGGTCTATCTTCGCCTGGCCTCCGTGGAGCGGGCGGAAGGACATCGGATGGAACTGCCTCTCAGCCAGGCCATCCTCGCCGACGTGCTTGGCCTCTCGGCCGTCCACGTCAACCGATCCGTGGCCCAGCTCCGCGCCGACGGCCTTGTCGAATGGAGCGGACGCAATATCAGGATCCTGGACTGGGACCGTCTGGTGCGGGTGGCGGAGTTCGATCCGACCTATCTGCGCCTGGGGCGCGATCCGGTCTGAGCCTGTCCGGGCCGCAGCCTCAGTGACGCCCGGAGCGCCGGGGCCAATGGGGATGGGGCAGGCGTCGGGACGTCCGCATGGCGGGTGTCCGGCCCAGCAAGAAGGCGACGAGACGCCGCCAGAGCTCTTCAGGTCGAGGCATGACCAGCCTCCTCGGCAAGGGCGCATTCTGATCCTGCTCCGGGCAAGATCAAACAACATGGGTTAACCCGGCCTCTGGCGGACGCGAGGTTCTCTCGTCCGCCGCGGCGAAGCCCGCCGTCAGAGGCTTGGACCGCAGTCGGCGCTCAGGTTGGCGGCCTGGGCCAGGCTCGTGAGGTTCTGCAGGACCGCCCGCCCGGCTCTGTAATCGACCAAGGCGTTGCGCCTGAGCTGCTGCAGGGTTCGGTTCATATGCACGGCGCTGAGGCCCAGGATGTCCGCAAGAATATCCTGGGTCAGCGGCAGATGGAGCACCCCCGCCACGACGGGACCCAGACGCGCCTGGCGTTCGTGGAGCTCCAGCAGGAGATGGGCTGTGCGTTCGTAAGCGTTGAGCCGACCCAATCTTATGACCTGGCGCGCCATGCGCAGGCGTTCGGCCGTGCGGTAATGCCTCCAGGCTTCCAGCAGCGGCGGACTCTGCGTCCGCAGCTCGGACATGCCGGTCCAGAAGGCGGTGCCGTCGATCGTGACGACGTCCGTCAGGGCCCAGACCAGCATGTCGGTGTCGACCGCGCCGGATGCGACGATCATCTCGCCGGGCAGATTGAGGCCCACGATCTGGCGACGTCCGTCCTCCAGCATGGCGCCGCGTGCGGCCCAGCCCTTGAAGACCAGTCTGGCTTCATTGCGCTCCGGAGCCAGGATGACCGGGCTTCCCGCCGCATGGGTCTGCAGCACCCCGGTGAAGCAGTCCCGGATATAGGCGATGTCGTCGGCGCCAAGCGGCCCGAAACTGGACAGCATCCGCTCAAGCGACGCGGTGTGCCGGGTTTCGTGATGGGTTTCCGACTGATTCTTCATGGCCTTAGACCAACAGCATGGCTTCGGCGTTTTTGTTCTTCACATAGGTTGGTTTCGCGCGACTTGGCGCGCGGTTCTGAAGGCCCCGGACCCGATAGCCGGGCCCTCCTGTCTCAAGCGCATGTCGGCTCTTCGCGCCTCCGCGGTGAGACGGCGGGCAGGAAGACGGACGCCGCGACGTCTCCAGGGAGGGCCGCGGATTCCTGGCCGCCGTGTCCCCGAGGCGATCGGGAGGCGGCGCCGTCGGCGGCCAGGCTCTCCTTCAGGTGATCTTCTTGGCGGCTGCGAAGCCCAGGAAGAGGAAGATCACGAAGACGATCAATGCGAGGATGGCCAGGAATTTGGCGATCCCCGCTGCGGCGCCGGCGATCCCGCCGAACCCGAGAAGGCCAGCGACGATGGCGATGACCGCAAAGATAAGGGCCCATTTCAGCATACGAATTCTCCTTAAGCGCCGGAGCCAGCCCAACGTCGCCCCGTCTCGCAGGGTTCCAGAGTTTGGCCCGGGGGCCGCGGGCCCCGGGCCTTGATCCCGACAATCCGGATTTCATGGCTCGAAGCGATCGATATCGGGAAAGCCCTGGGTCGGGTTCCCGACCCAGATGACCCGCGGTGGAACCGGCGCCAGGGCGGGCTGTTGGCCTCGATGAGGTCTCCCGGGGGGGAGGCCTGCTTGACGGCCCGGTTTGTCGTTCGCCCGCTGCGCGACAGATCGGGTCGCTTCAATCCGGCGAGGCTGCAGGTCCATCTGCTCGCGGGGGCGGCGAGGAACAGCCAGGCTGAGGCGGCGTTGCCATAGTGAGCCGATTGAGAGGTCACATGATCCCCGAAGAAAGCCGTCGCCACGCCAAGGCCGCACAAGCCGTCCGGGAGGGGCGCCCTGTCGCTGCTCGTTATGTCCGGGGCGGAAGGCGCGGATCCCGGGTGCTCGCCATACTGGTCGCTTCCACGGCCGCCGTCGCCGTCCTGCTGCTCGCGATCTGGGCCGCAGCCAATGGCGTCTTCATCAATCAGAATCCGACAGACGCCCAGCAAGCGGCTGACGCCCGAGCCTTCGACGAGGCAGGTCCGCCCGCGCCGGATGTTGCGACGGCTGCAGCGGCTGTCTCCGACTAGACCATGAGCGCCGTCGCCGCCCGCAAATCCCAGGAGGCGGACTATGTTCGCGACCTGGGCCGCGCTTTCGGCGGCGCGCTGTTGTTCAGCTTGCCGCTTCTCATGACGATGGAGATGTGGGCCCTGGGGCACGCCGCGACGCCCGAACGACGCCTGGCCTTTACCCTGGCGGCCTTGCCCGTGCTTTTCGGACTGGCCCACTATGCAGGTTTCTCCGCGCGTCGCGGGGCCTTGAACAATCTCCTCGATACCCTGACGGCGCTCGCGGTGGGCTTTGTCACGGCGGGCGGGCTCCTGGCCCTCTTCAATGTTCTGGACTGGAGCTCGCCGGCCTCAGCAGCCGGTCAGGTCTCGCTGCAAGCTGTACCGGCCGCGCTTGGTGCGCTCGTGGCCCGACGTCAGCTATCGAACGGAGGGGGAGAGGGTGACGAGGATCAGGCCTCCTATCCGGGCGAGCTTTTTCTCATGCTGGCCGGCGCCCTCTACTTCGCCATGAATGTGGCGCCGACGGAAGAAATGCGGCTGATCGCCTATCGCGCTACGCCCCTGGGTGCGCTTGGCGTCCTGCTCCTGTCCGTAGTTCTTCTGCATCTCATCGTTTTCGAGGCCGGCTTCGCCGGCCAGGAGGACAAGGAGTCGCCGCTGCGCGCCTTCATTGATTTCACTCTGCCAGGTTACGCCCTCTGCCTCGTCGCCAGTTTCGCCATGCTGTGGACCTTCGGCGGCCTCGACGGCCATGGGCTCCAGTCGCTGGTCGCCAATGTCGTCATTCTCGCCTTTCCCGCCGCCATAGGCGCGGCGGCGGCGCGGCTTCTGGTCTAGCCATGTCCAGCCGCAGGCCATCTTCAAGCGCTTCGCAACCCTCGCGTCTTCAAGGCCTGTGCGCCCTGATCGGCCTGGCGGTGATCCTCGCCGCCATCGGGATTCTCGCGCGGGCCGTCGTGGTCGAGGCGAGGCCGCCTGACCTCATTGTCCAGGCAGAGTCGGTTCGAAGAGGCGCGGGCGGCTGGGTCCTGGAGGTGACCGTGGTGAACCGGGGCGACCTGACCGCTGCCGCCGTGGAGGTTGAAGGCGTGAGCGGGAGCGAAACAGCCAACGCCACGCTCGACTATGTGCCCGGTCATGGGAGCAAGGGTGCGGCCCTGGTCTTCACCGGGGACGAGCGCCCGCGTGCGGCCTTGCGCGTCCTCGGCTGGTCGAGCCCGTGAGGGCGAGCGCCGCCTTATCGCCTCGCTGAGGCGCGGCTGCCCTCCCGTCTCCCTTGTGTCGGGTAGAGGTCTCATCCCGCTCCAGGCCAGGCGTGGCGGCGATAGCGAGCGGTCAGGGCCATGAGGGGGGCGAAAGAGGGGGAACCCTCTTCCGGACGGGGGGCTTGTTTTTTCGCCATCACCAAAAAGGACAAGCCGAATGACGAGAGCGATCATCGCCTTGGGCGCCACAGTATTCCTGCTGGCTGCCTGCGGAGACAACAAGGCGGACGAGGGCCGTGTAGAAGGGCCGGTCGTGTCGGAATCCGAAGCCCCGCGCAATCCCGCCGTCGACACCGCGCCAGGCGGAGACGCGGCCCTGACGCCGGGCGCCAACTCCTTCACCGAAGCCCAGGCGCGCTCGGCGATCGAGAAGCAGGGCTATGCCGTGGTGGGGCCGATGAGCCAGGACGCCCAGGGCATCTGGAGCGCTACAGCGACGCGCAATGGCGCCGAGAGCAAGGTGTCGGTCGACTACAAGGGCGCGGTCAGCGCCTCCGCCAACTAAGAAACAAGATAAAGAAGGAGCTTCAAATGGCCGTAGTCACGCGACTTTTTGACAACCACAATGATGCGCTTGAGGCCGTGTCCGCCCTGGAGCGGGCCGGCGTCGAGTCCGACCGGATCAGCCTTATCTCCAATAATTCCGATAACTGGCATGACGGTCATGCCCATGCGGGAGACGGGCGCCGGTTCGGCGACATGAACGGCGACGGCGAGAATGACGTCGCCGAGGGAGCCGGGAAGGGCGCCGCGACCGGGGGCGTTCTGGGCGCCGGGGCGGGCGTGCTCGCGGGGCTGGGGATGCTGGCGATTCCTGGCCTGGGCCCCGTGGTCGCCGCCGGGTGGCTCGCTTCAACCGCCGTGGCTGCGGCGGCCGGCGCTGCGGTCGGCGGCGCCGCCGGCGGGTTGCTGGGCGCGTTGAAGGAGGCCGGTCATGACGAAGGCGAGGCCCAGGTCTACGCCGAAGGCGTCCGCCGCGGCGGGACCCTGGTGAGCGTCAGGACCGAGGAGTCTGATCGGGTCCGTATCGAGACGCTTCTCAACGACCGGCGGGGGTTCGATTCCCTGTCGCGCGGCGCGGCCTACCGCGAGAACGGGTGGTCGGGGTTTGACGCGGCCGCTGAGCCCTGGAGCGCTGAGCAGATCGCCGAGGAAAGGGCGCGCTACAACCGATAGGGTTTGTGGAAAGCCCTGACCGATCGAACCTGGTGAGCGGTGATGCGCTGCTTCAGGATCGAGGCAGGCCCTCCGTCGCAAGACGGGGGGCCGGCTGCTGTAAACGCCCGGTCGCAATGCGCCTGCAAACGACCCTCGGACGTGGCTGACGGCCGCGCCCTTGGAACAGATCGCGACCCGCCTGGTTAAGGGAACGGAGGGTGTTGCAATGATGATCCTGGCCTTGACCGCGGCCATCCTGTTGGATGCGTCGCCGAAGATCGACCGTCTCCCGAAGGATGAAAGACCCGTTGCGGCTGCGCAGCATGAGGCGCCGGCTCCGCTTCTGACTGTGGCGGTGACCCTGGAGTGCACCGCGCGGGCTGCGGGGCGGGTGGAGGATTGCCGCGTCCTGGGCGAGACCCACCCGGGTCTCGGCTTCGGCGAGGCTGCCATCGCCCTGATGCGCGACGCCGAGGTTGAGCCGGGCCGCAAGGATTATCAGTTCGCCCGCACGATCCAGTTCACGCCCTGAGGTGATTGTTTGCCGGCGTGCGCCGCTGGGGCGTGCGACCGATGGCCTCGGCCCAGGCCGAGAAAAACCAGCACAGGTTATTGCGCTGACCGCTCCGCCCTCTAGGCAGGGAGGTTCCCCGTCGCTCCACCCGAGGTCAGACTGCTGATGATGTTGTTCCGTCGCCCGCCCGCGGGATCGAAGACCGAAGCCTGGTCCGCAGCAGGACTGGCCCTGGTTCTGGCCTTCTTTCTGGCGACAAGCGGCGTGGCCTGGTTCAACGTTCAGGTGCTGAGGGCGAACAATCAGCAGATCATTCACACCCATCAGGTGATCGTCGCCGTCGATGACCTCCTGTCGACCGTCCAGGACGCCGAGACGGGCCAGCGCGGCTATCTGCTGACGGGCAACCCCCTCTACCTTCAGCCCTACGACATGGCGGCGGCCGCCGTGGAACGCCGTCTGGAGGAAGTGGCGCGCCTGACCCGGGACAACCCTGTGCAGCAGGCCCACCTGGGCCAGGTCCGCAGACATGTCGAAGCCAAGATGACCGAGCTGGACGCCACCATCCAGGCGCGCCGAAACGAGGGTCTGCAGGCCGCCGTGTCCAGGATGAATACGGATCGCGGCAAGGCGGAGATGGACGCCATCCGGAGCGAAGTGAATCTGATGAGGCAGGAGGAGCAGAAGCTTCGCCTCGCACGCCTTGAGGAGATGGACGCCGCCTATCGCACAGCCCTGGTCAGCGGCGTCCTGTCCGGGCTCCTCGGCGCGGCCCTGACCCTGGGCGTCTACGCCCTTATCCGGCGCAGCGCCCGTCAGAAGGCCCGCCAGGAGTGGATCCACAAGGGCCAGGTCGGGCTGGCGGACGCCATGATGGGCGATCAGTCCGTGGAACAGCTGGCGGACAGCATTCTGGCCTATCTGGCGCGCTACGCCGATGTTCAGGCCGCCGCCCTCTTCAAGGGCGAGGGCGGCCTGTTCCGGCGTGTCGCGGCGCTTGGCGTGCCCGCCGACGCGGCTATCCCCGAGCGTTTCGGCCCGCGCGAGGGCCTGTTGGGGCAGGTCGCCTCCGAAGGCCGCGCCCTGACGGTGCCCGAGGTCCCGGAGGGTTATCTGACGATCGGCTCGGCGCTGGGACGCGACAAGCCCCGGCACCTCGTCATCGCCCCGGGCCGCGCTGACGGCGAGATCAACGCTGTTCTGGAACTGGGCTTCCTTCGTCTTCCCGACGAGCGCCTCCTCGCGCTCCTCGAGGAAACCGCGCCGCTGATCGGCACGGGATTGAGATCAGCGCGCTACCGGGCCCGGTTGCAGGACATGCTGGAAGAGACCCAGCGGCAGTCCGAGGAACTTCAGGTCCAGAGCGAAGAGCTCCGGGTCTCCAATGAGGAGCTGGAGGAGCAGGGGCGGGCGCTCAAGGAATCCCAGGTGCGTCTGGAACAGCAGCAGGCTGAACTGGAACAGACCAACAGCCAGCTCGAGGAGCAGGCTCAGGTGCTGGAAACCCAGCGCGATGATCTGGAGCGCGGATCCGCAGCCCTGGGGCTCAAGGCGCGGGAACTGGAGCAGGCCAGTCAGTACAAGTCCGACTTCCTCGCCAACATGTCCCATGAGCTGCGCACGCCGCTCAATTCCCTGCTGATCCTTTCGAAGCTCCTGGCCGACAACCCCGACGAGACCCTGTCGGAAGACCAGGTCAAATACGCGCGCACCATCCAGTCTTCGGGCAACGACCTGCTGACCCTGATCAATGACATTCTCGACCTGTCGAAGATCGAGGCCGGCCATATCCAGGCCCGTCCGGAGGCGGTGTCCCTGCAGCGCCTCGGCGATGATATCCGCCAGATGTTCCAGCCGGTGGCCGACGATCGCGGCCTCGCCTTCGAGATCGACCTGGGATCGGGCGATGACGGGCTCGAGACGGATCGCCAAAGGCTTG
This sequence comes from Brevundimonas sp. MYb52, assembly GCF_002979535.1. GTDB lineage: Bacteria > Pseudomonadota > Alphaproteobacteria > Caulobacterales > Caulobacteraceae > Brevundimonas. Next base: position 540,284 of record NZ_PCPB01000001.1, read on the forward strand.
AGCAGATCCTGAAGAACCTCCTGTCGAACGCCTTCAAGTTCACCGAGAAGGGCAAGGTGATCCTCTCGGTCTCGGACGCCGGGCCGGACGAGGTGGCCTTCGCGGTCTCGGATACGGGCATCGGCATCGCCCCGGACCAGCAGGACAGCGTCTTCGAAGCCTTCCAGCAGGCGGACGGCACCATCAGCCGCCGCTACGGCGGAACCGGCCTGGGCCTGTCCATCTCGCGCGAACTGGCGCGCCTGCTCGGCGGACGTATTGGCCTGGAAAGTCGGGCCGGCGAAGGCAGCGTCTTCACCCTGATCCTTCCTCGGACCTATGACGCCTCGCGCGTGGCGCCCAGAGAAGCGCCTTCCGGCGTGGCTCCGATCCCGGCGGCCCGGGCTCCGACCCCTCGAGCGGCGGAGGCGGCGACGCTCGCCCGGACCCTGGACGATGACCGCGATCATCTGGCCGGGACACGTCGCCTGCTTCTGGTCGTTGAGGACGACGATCGCTTCGCCGCCATTGTCCGGGACCTGTCGCGCGAGATGGGGTTCCAGTGCATTCTGGCCGGGACGGCCCAGGAGGCTCTCAAGCTGGCCAAGCGCTATCGGCCCAACGCCGTCGTGCTGGACATCGGCCTGCCGGACCAGTCCGGCCTCACCGTGCTCGACGTGCTCAAGCGCGACGACGACACCCGCCATATTCCCATCCATGTCGTCTCCGCCGACGATCACAGCCAGACCGCCCTGTCGCTGGGCGCGGTGGGCTATGTGGTGAAGCCCGTGGGACGCGAGGCCCTGGCCGAGGTGCTGCGATCGCTCGAGGAGAAGCTGACGCGAACCGTGCGGCGCGTCCTCATCGTCGAGGACGACGTGGTTCAGCGCGAAGCGGTCAGCAAGCTGCTGGAGTCGGGTGATGTCGAGACGGTGGGCGTCGGCACGGCCGCGGAGTGCCTCGAGCAGCTCAAGAGCCAGACCTTCGACTGCATGGTCCTCGACCTGACCTTGCCGGACGCGTCCGGCTTCTCCCTGCTGGAGACCCTCAGCCGCGAGGGCGGGCAGGGCTATCCGCCGGTCATCGTCTACACAGGCCGCGATCTGTCGCCGGAGCACGAGCAGCAACTGCGTCGCTATTCGAACTCCATCATCATCAAGGGCGCCAAGTCGCCTGAACGGCTGCTCGACGAGGTTTCCCTCTTCCTCCACCAGGTGGTCTCGGAGCTGCCGCCCGAGCAGCAGAAGATGATCCGCAAGGCCCGCCATCGCGACGCCGTGCTGGAAGGGCGTCGGATCCTCATCGTCGAGGACGATGTGCGCAACATCTACTCCCTGACCAATGTCCTGGAGCCGCGCGGCGCCCGCATCGAGATCGCGCGCAACGGCAAGGAGGCGATCGAGCGCCTGGAGCAGTCCGCCGAAGATCCCGAGCAGGCGATCGATCTGGTCCTGATGGACGTCATGATGCCCGTCATGGACGGTCTGGCCGCCACGCGCGAACTGAGGAAGGACCCGCGCTGGCGCGACCTGCCCGTTCTGATGCTGACGGCCAAGGCCATGCCCGACGACCAGGAGCGCTGCATCGCTGCGGGGGCGAATGACTACATGGCCAAGCCTTTGGACGTGGACAAGCTGCTCTCGCTCGTGCGCGTCTGGATGCCCCGTTGAACGCCGTCGCGCCCCATGCGGTGGAGGATATAGAGATCCAGCTGCTGCTGGAGGCCCTGTTCCAGCGCTACCACTACGACTTCCGTCACTATGCGCGGGCCTCGATCAAGCGCCGCCTGCTCCAGGCGCGCAGCCATTTCGGTCTGCCCAGCCTGACGGCCCTTCAGGAGCGGGTTCTGCATGATCCGGAGATGCTGCCGCGTCTGCTGGGTTTCCTGACGGTCCAGGTCAGCGAGATGTTCCGGGACCCGGCCTATTTCCGGGCCCTGCGCGAACAGGTGCTGCCGCACCTGCGGACCTATCCCTTCCTGAAGGTGTGGGTCGCGGGATGCAGCGCCGGCGAAGAGGTCTATTCGCTGGCCATCCTGTTCCGGGAGGAAGGCCTTTTCGAACGGACGATGTTCTACGCCACGGACATCAATCCCGATGCGCTGCGGGCGGCGGAGGCGGGGGTCTATTCTCTGGATCGCATCCGCAAGTTCACCGAAAACCACCAGAAGTCGGGCGGTCGAACCTCGCTGTCGGACTACTACACCGCCGACTACGGGCGAGCGGTCTTCGACAAGTCCCTGCGGGCCAATGTCGTCTTCTCGGACCACAGCCTGGCGTCGGATGCGGTTTTCGGCGAGATGCAACTGATCTCCTGCCGCAATGTGATGATCTATTTTGATCGCCCGCTACAGGACCGCGCCGTCGGCCTGTTCAAGGAGGCGCTGGCTCGCAACGGCTTCCTGGGCATCGGATCCAAGGAGAGCTTGCGCTTCTCGCGGCACGCCGGCGCCTTTGCCGACTTCGTGCCGGAAGAGAAGATCTATCGCAGGCGCGAGCCATGACGCCTCATCCCGCCCGCGCTGTCGTGATCGGCGCCTCGGCCGGAGGCGTGCAGGCGCTGCTCGCCCTCCTGCCGTCGCTTCCCGCCGACTTTAACCTGCCGATCCTGGTGGTCCTGCACGTGCCCGCCGACCGCAGCAATGTGCTGGCGCCCCTGTTTGCGTCCAAATGCGCGCTCACCGTGAAGGAGGCAGAGGACAAGGAGCCGGTGGAGCCAGGCGTGGTCTATTTCGCCCCTTCCGACTATCACCTCCTGGTCGAGGCGGACGGCGCTCTCGCCCTTTCGTCCGACGAGCTGGTCAACTACTCCCGCCCCTCCATTGACGTCCTCTTCGAAAGCGCCGCTGACGCCTACGGCGCCGGTCTGGTCGGCCTGGTCCTGACGGGGGCCAATGAGGATGGAGCGGAGGGACTGAAGGCGGTCGCCGCCGCCGGCGGTCTGGCCTTCGTCGAAGACCCGGCCTCCGCCCATGCCCGCCCCATGCCGGAGGCCGCCCTGCGCGCCTGTCCGGTCGCACAAGTGATGTCGCTCGCGCGCATTCTCGAAGTTCTGAAAGGTCTAGGCCAGGCATGACGAGCCCTGACAACCCCATCCATCTCCTTCTCGTGGACGATCTCGAGGAGAACCTCCTGGCCCTTGAGGCCTTGCTGAAGCGCGACGGCGTGGCCTGTCTCAAGGCCCGGTCCGGCGACGAGGCGCTGGAGCTTCTGCTGGTGCATGACGTCGCCCTTGCCCTGGTCGATGTCCAGATGCCGGGGATGGATGGTTTCCAGCTCGCGGAGTTCATGCGCGGCAACGCCAATGCGCGTCACGTTCCGATTATCTTCGTCACCGCTGGCAGCGCCGATCAGCAGCGGCGCTTCAGGGGCTATGAGGCCGGAGCGGTGGACTTCATCCAGAAGCCCGTCGAGACGGACATCCTGAAGAGCAAGGCGAACGTCTTCATCGAGCTCTACCGCCAGAGGCAGGAGATCCTGTCGCATCGGGACGAGCTCAAGGCCTATGCGGCGGCCCTCAGCGCCGCAGACCGGCGCAAGAACGACTTCATCGCCATGCTCGGACACGAGCTGCGCAATCCCGTCATGGCCTTCCGGGCGGGGCTCCAGCTGCTGGAGAGACAGAAGGATCCGGAAAAGAGCGCTCAGATCCACGCCCGGATGGAGGTCCAGGCCCACCATCTGTCGCGGCTGATCGAGGATCTGCTGGACGTCGCCCGCATCGACCAGGGCAAGATCTCGCTTCAGCGCGAGCGGGTGACCGTGCAGAGCATCATCGACTCGGCGGTCGACACCAGTCGACCCAAGATCGACGCCGGGCGCCACGACCTGACGGTGGACGTCCCGGGCGCGCCGATCTGGCTCGACGGCGACTTCACCCGCCTGTCCCAGGTGGTGAGCAATCTGCTGACCAATGCGGCCAAATATACGCCGTCGGAGGGGCGGATCGAGGTGTCGGCCAACCGGGTGGAGGGCCGCGTGCGGATTGATGTCGCCGACAACGGCGTCGGCGTGCCTCAGGAGATGCAGGTCCGGGTCTTCGATCTCTTCACGCAGTCCAAAGGGCCGGACGACCGGTCGCGCGAGGGTCTGGGGATCGGCCTCGCCCTGGTGCGCCAGCTGGTCGAAATGCATGAGGGCGCCGTCGAACTGGAGAGCGCCGGGGCGGGGGCGGGGAGCCGGTTCACGGTCTGGTTCCCGGTTGTCGGCTAGGCAGGCTGCGCCGGCTTTCGGACAGTCGGGAACCGGCTGATCGCCGAACGGTTCGTACTGCGAATGTAGAGCTTGTCGGCCTCCGGGGGCGACGGCTCCAGTCAGGAGCAGGGCATGCGGAAAATGGTCTTGGGGAGCGAGCGACGGGCGAAAGCCGGTGAGAAAGAACCGCGGGCGGAAAAGCGGTTGCGGCCTGTGGCCCCCCGGAAGGCCAAGGCTGACGCCGTCGCCAAGGCTCGGGCTGTAGCGCCTGACCTGGCCGCGCGGATCGGCAGCACCCCCGCCACCAAATTCAGGGGGGATCCCGACATCTTCGGTCGGCTGGTCGAGGACCATGATCGCCATCGCGCGCTCCTGGCCATGCTGGAGGAGACGAAGGGGAAGTCTCCCGACCGCGAGCGCCTCTTTGTGGAACTGGTTCATGAGCTGAAGGCGCACGCCGCGGCAGAAGAACAGGCGCTCTGGTCCAGCGTGCTGAGAAACCCGGACACCACGGACTTCGCCCGCCACGCCATCGCCGAACACAAGGAGATCGATGACCTTCTCGCGGATCTGGCCGCGCGGGACATGGCGTCTCCCGGATGGATCCGCCGTTTCGCCGCCCTGCGAGAAGAATACCTCCATCACATCCGCGAGGAGGAGCAGGAGCAGTTTGTCGCCGCGGAAGAGGTGTTGAGCCTTGCGGATCGCCGCTTCATGCGGACGGTCTTCAACAGGCGCAAGCAGGAAGAGAAGGCGGCCGCCGAGGTCGAGAAGAAGATCCGCCTCAAGGCCTGATATCGGTAATCCGGGGGGGGCGCCGCGGCGTGACATTGCAACAGGGACTGGCGTTCGGCCTCGTTGCGCCGACCTTCGGCGCCTCTATCTGGGGCCGGTTTCGCTATGATTTTGTAGCGGCGGTCAGCTAGCCAGGGACCTCTGATCGGGTTGCATCTTGTCAAAGGGGACCGCCGCAACGCGCCGCGCCAGGAGGTAGCCGGTGGGAGGAAGGCGAAAGAGGCCGGCGAAGGCTGGATCGCGCAGGTTGAGCCCACCGGCATAGGCGCCGAAGGCCGGCAGGATCAGGCGGCTCCCGTCCGACGCGAAGCAGGGGCGACGAACAGAGCCTGCGGCGCCCTTTACGCGTGCGCAGGGATGAAGGTGTCCCGCGACCTCGCCCTCCACGGGCCCGGGCGTGGGTTCGTGGCGAAGCGAAAGGTCCGCGACCGCAACCAGGTCCGCTGTTTCGCCGCCCAGGTCGCCTGCGCCTTCGGGATCGTGATTGCCGACGACCCAGATCAGCCTGACCCTTTCCGCCAGGGCCCTGAGGCGAGCGCGCTCTTCCTCGCCGATGCGCGTCGGCGCCCCGCGGTCATGGAGGGTGTCGCCGAGCAGGACGACGGTTCGGGGGGCGAGGGTCGCGACCTCGCGCTCCAGCCGGTTGAGGGTTTCGCGCGTGTCGTAGGGCGGAAGGAGCTGTCCGCGGGCGGCGTAGGCGGATCCCTTTTCGAGATGAAGGTCGGCGACCACCAGGGTGCGCTCTGTCGGCAACCAGAGGGCGCCGGACACGCGAAACACCACGTCGGTCCCGGCCAGCCGCGTGGCGAAAGCGCCGTCGTCCGCCAGGCTTGAGACGGTCAAGACATGGCCTCGTCAATCAGGGCGGCGTCCTCCAGCATCATGTCGGCGGCGGTGGTCCCAGGCGCACGCTCCTTGCCGATCTCCATCAGCAGGGGCACGGCGAAGGGCGAAACATGCTGAAGCCGCTCAACCCCGATCCGGCCCGAGATGCGTGTGAGAAACTCCCCCAGGCGCGCCAGGTCGAGGAGCCCTCGCGCCGCATCCTCGCGCGCGCAGGACAGGAGCAGATGGTCCGGATCGTGTCGGCGCAAGGTGTCGTAGATCAGATCGGCGGAGAAGGTCACCTGCCGTCCGTTCTTCTCATGGCCGGGCATGCGGCGCTCGATCAGGCCGCTGATCAGCGCACATTCCTTGAAGGCGCGTCTCACCATGAAACTCTCGTCCAGCCAGGCTTCAAGATCGTCGCCCAGCATGTCCTGCTGGAACAGGGCGTCGAAATCGAGGCTGTCCATGGGCCGCAGAGACCAGACGCAAAGCGCGTAGTCGTTGGCGAGATAGCCGATCGGCCCGACCCCGGCCCGGTCCAGCCGGCGAGTGATCAGCATGGCCAGGGTGGCGTGGGCCAGTCGGCCCTCGAAAGGATAGCAGACCATGTAGTGCCGTTTGCCGCGTCTGAAGGTCTCGACCAGGAGATCCTCCTCGCCGGGGATGCTTGAATGCGATTGCTGGGCGAACAGCCATTCGCAGACGTCGGGCGGGAGCCGCGACCATGAGGCCTGGTCGCTGATCATCCGCCGGACCCGCTTGGCCAGGAAGGTGGAAAGCGCAAATCGGGAGCCGCCCCAGCTGGGAACCTTGGGCTGTTTGTCGTTCGAGCGGGTGACGATCGCGTCCGTCGCCCTGACCCCTTCGAAGCGCCAAATCTCGCCGGCGAAGAGGAAGCTGTCGCCCGGGGTCAGTTGTTCGAAATACCACTCCTCGGCCTGGCCGATCTTGCGCCCGGCGCCGCGTCGGCCCGCAAGCCGGATGTTGAGGGTCTGGGCCGCAACGATGACGCCGACATTCATCCGGTGCCGGCGCGCCGTCTCCTCATTGAGGACGCGCCAGCGGCCGTCGGGACCGCGTATGATCCTTCGGAAGCGATCATAGTTTCTGAGCGCATAGCCGCCTGTCGAGACGAAATCGACGACCTGCTCGAAGGCCTCCCAGGACAGGCCTGCATAGGGCGCGGCCCGGCGCACCTCGTCATAGAGGTCCACAAGGTCGAAGGGCTCCGAACAGGCGCAGCCCATGACGTGCTGCGCGAGGACGTCTCTCGCCCCGGTTCGGGGCAGATCTCCGTCGAGGGCGTTTTCGGCCACCGCCTCCGCCGCCGCCTGGCACTCCAGCATCTCGAACCGGCTGGCGGGCACCAGGATGGCGCGGGAGGCCTCGTCCAGCCTGTGGTTGGCGCGTCCGATCCTTTGCACCAGCCGCGAGGCGCCCTTGGGAGCCGCAAGCTGGATGACCAGATCGACCGCGCCCCAGTCGATGCCCAGATCCAGGGTCGAGGTGCAGACTACCGCTCTCAGTTCGTGGCGCGACATCGCCGCCTCGACCTTGCGACGTTGCTCGGCTGAAAGGCTGCCGTGGTGAAGGGCGATCGGCAGGTTGTCGTCATTCAGCCGCCATAGCTCCTGGAAGGCGAACTCCGCCTGCCAGCGGGTGTTGACGAAGACCAGGGTGGTGCGCGCCGTCTTTATGGTCTCATAGACCTCGGCCATGGCGTGCTGGGCGGTGTGACCGGCCCAGGGGACCCGGTTCTGCGACAGCAGAACCTCGAGCCGGGGCGGCGCGCCGGCCTGGCCAAGGACGATGTCGTCGCCACGGTCCGACAGCCAGCGTCTGACGCGGGCCGGGTCGTCGACGGTCGCCGACAGACCGACGCACCGGACGCCGGGCGCAAAAGTCCTCAGCCGCGCCAGCCCCAAGGACAGCAGGTCTCCTCGCTTGGATCCGTGGATGGCGTGGATTTCGTCGATGATCACGCATTCCAGATCCTGGAAATAGTCGCGGGCGCCCTTCCAGGCGCAGAACAGGGCCAGTTGTTCCGGCGTGGTCAGCAGAATGTCCGGGGGGGATGTCCTCTGGCGCTGGCGCCGGGCCTGGCCGGTGTCGCCCGTGCGCGACTCCACGAGGATGGGCAGATCCATGTCCCGGACCGGCGTCAGCAGGTTTCGTTCGACATCGACCGCCAGGGCCTTGAGGGGGGAGATGTAGAGGGTGTGAAGGGTCTTGCGGCCCTTGCGCGGGCCGCGTTCGGCCAGTTGCAGCAGGCTGGGCAGGAAGCCGGCGAGGGTCTTGCCGCCGCCTGTCGGCGCCACAAGCAGGACATCGGCGCCGGCTTTCGCCTTGTCGATCATGTCCAGCTGATGGGGGCGCAAGCTCCAGCCGCGGTCCACGAACCAGTCGCGAAACGGCGCTGGAAGCTGGCGGGTCGGATCTTTTGCAGATGTCGTGATCCGATGAGGCTTGGCCATGGTTTGAGCAACCCTCCACAGGAGCGCGCGTTCCCTGAAGCGGAGGCGCAGGCTGTGCGTGTCGGGGGTTGAATGGCGAGGCTGACGCAGAAGCGCGACCTGAGAAGCGGGCGATCTCTCTGGGCCGACAGCCCTTTTACAGGGGCGCCGGTTCGCCCTCTCAAGCAGGCCGTTTCGGTTGATGTCGCCGTCGTCGGAGCCGGGATCAGCGGCGCCCTGATGGCGCACGAGCTGTCGCGCGACCACACCCTGGCCGTCCTTGATCGCAGGGCGCCCATGATGGGATCAACCACCGCCTCGACCGCCCTGTTGCAATGGGAGATCGATCTTCCACTGGAGGCGCTCGCGAAGCGCATAGGCCGGCCGAAGGCGCAGCGGGCCTATCTGCGCTCGCGGCGCGCGGTCGATGACCTGAAACAGATCATCGTCCAGGAGGGTATCCGTTGCGGCTACCGGGATCGCGACGCCCTCTATCTTGCGGGCGACGCCTATGGCCGCAGAGCCCTCGAAAGCGAGGCCGCAGCGAGGGCCGACGCCGGCCTGGAGAGCCGCTTCCTTGGGGCGGGTCAGGTTCGTGATCGGTTCGGGATCGACCGAACCGGCGCCATTCTCAGCGGCGGATCGGCCAGCGCCGACCCCGCTCAACTGACGGCGGGCCTTCTGCGGCGCGCCCAGTCTCGCGGCGCAAGCCTCTTCTCGCCGGTCGATGTGATCGAGGCCGTGTCGGACCCGGACGGGGTGACCTTGCTGACCAGCACCGGGTTCGCTGTACGGGCTTCAGCGGTGGTCTTCTGTTGCGGTTACGAACGCCCCAAGGGCGTGACGGCGCCGGACTCCAGGGTGGTCTCGACCTGGGCGCTTGCGTCAACGCCCGGCTTTGCCGGTCCAGCCTGGCTGCGAGACACCCTCGTCTGGGAAGGATCAGACCCCTATCTCTACATGCGCACGAGCAACGACGGGCGATTGATCGTCGGCGGCGAGGATGAGGATTCGCCCACCGCCCATGCCAGCCGGGCGCTTCTGGAGCGCAAGACGGCGCGCATCCTGGCCAAGCTGAAGCACCTGCTTCCCGAGGTCGCGCTCGAGGTCGACTACGCATGGGCCGGGGCCTTCGGCGAGAGCGCGACGGGCCTGCCCCATATCGCGCCTGTACCGGGAATGGCCCACGCCTGGAGCGTCATGGGCTTCGGGGGCAATGGCATCACCTCCTCGGTGATCGCCAGCCAGGTCGTGGCGGCCTGGGTGAGGGGCGAGACTGACCCGGACGCGGACCTCTATCGTCCCTGACGAGGAGCCCGCGGGCGTCCACGGCGTTAGGCTGACTCACTGCGGCCGGACCGGTCGAGTTCGGAACTGACCTATGATCTCCACGGCCGATGTGGTCGGCGTCGCCGCCGCCCTGTGCTCTGTCAGCAGTTTCGCGCCCCAGATGTATAAGATCTGGAAGGAGCGCGACGCCTCCAGCGTCTCGCTCAAGACCTACGCCCTGACCGTGAGCTGCTTCATTCTATGGGTATGCTACGGCCTGCTGACCGAGGCATGGCCCGTGACCCTCGCCAACGGCTGCGCCCTTGTCATGGCCAGCGGCGTCTTGCTGATGAAGTGGCGCTTTGAACGAAAAGGCTAGGGACGGCCAAACGCACCGGATCGATCGAGGTCGCGAGGCGGCTCGCGGCCTTCTGTCCGGTACAGGACTCTTCGGTCCTTAGGCGGCCATGGCGCTATCGGGGTCTCGCGTCAGCGCAGTCCCAGAGGAACCCGGGTTTCGGGGGCGGGTTGAAAGAAGGCGTCTGACCGGCCTTTCGCTCGATCCGGCGATGGTCCGATTTCAGGGAGATTTCGACATGCCCGCCAAATCCGCAGCCCAGCAGAAGGCGGCAGGGGCCGCCTTGGCCGCAAAACGGGGCGATGCGCCGAAGAGCAAGCTTCGGGGCGCCTCGAAGTCCATGGAGGAAAGCATGACCCGCAAGGAGTTGGAGGAGATGGCTTCAACCCCGCGCAAGGGCAAGCCGGAGCACACGGGCAAGTCGGCGTGACGCCGGGTTCCCTTGTCTTCTTCGCACACCTGGGAGACGCCTGATGACGCAGCGGGACAAACCGGCCGAACGCACCGGCCGCGAGGCCGAGAATGAAAATCTGCGCCCGCCGGACCGGGCCGGACAGCCTCCGCGGCCGGCGACCGAACCCAGGGGCTCCAAAGCCTCAGGCCTATCGACCGAAACCCGGACGGATCCGGGCTCGGGCGAGCCCAATCCCCGACACAAGGACAGCCGCTAGCCGAAGTCAGGGGGCGGGCGAGGGCGCATCGAGCATGGCTTCGAGGGTAGGCAGCTCGTCCGCCTCCCTGGCCGGCTTGTCCCAGCGGATGCGGCTGATGCGGGGAAATCTCATGGCCACGCCGGACTTGTGGCGTTTGGACCTTTGCAGGCCCTCGAAGGCGACCTCGAGCACCAGGCCGAACTCGCGCGTCGCCGTGACGGAGCGGACGGGGCCGAAACGCTCGACCGTGTTCTCACGCACGAACCTGTCGAGCTGTTTCAGCTCTTCGTCGGTGAAGCCGAAATAGGCCTTGCCGACGGGCGTGAGGACATGGACGCCGTCGGCGTCCTCGGTCCAGACGCCGAAGGTGTAGTCGGAGTAGAAGCTGGAGCGCTTGCCGTGACCGCGCTGGGCGTACATCAGGACGGCGTCGATCAGATGCGGATCGCGCTTCCACTTGAACCAGGGCCCTCTGGGGCGGCCGGCCTCGTAGAGGCTGTCGAGCCGTTTCAGCATCAGCCCCTCCGCCGACTGGGAATCGCCCGGCGGCGGTTCGGCGCGACGGGCCGCCAGGTCTTCCCAGGTCCGGAAGGGCACGAGGGGCGACAGGTCGATGCGGTCTGAGCCGATTTCGCCGACGAAGCCTTCCAGGCGCTTGCGGCGCTCGGCGAAGGGCAGGGCGCGCAGGTCTTCCCCGTCGGCGGCCAGAAGATCATAGGCGCGCACGCCCGCCGGGTGGCTGATCATCAGCCTGGCGTCGGCCGTCTTGCGGTTCAACCTTTGCTGCAGGTCCCCGAAAGGAGCGACCCGACCGTCGCGCAGCACCAGGAGCTCGCCGTCGATGACCCCCTCATAGGCCAGGGCGGCCACGACATCGGGAAAGGCTCCGGATACGTCCTCGCCGGTGCGGCTGTAGAGGCGTTTGACGCCCCCTTCGCTGACCGCCTGGACGCGGATGCCGTCCCACTTCCATTCCGCGGCGTATTCGCCGGGGTCCAGCCTGGGCAGGTCGACGGCTTCGTCGATCGGTTGCGCCAGCATGACCGGGCGAAAGCGGCCGTGCGCCATGGCCGAGGGGCGCCCGGTCCTGCCGTCCAGCCAGGCCATAAGGTCGGCATAGGGCGGGGTCTGGGCGTGCCAGACCTCCTGTATGTCGGCGACCTCGACCCCGCCGAAGTCCGCCGCCGCCTGCCAGGCCAGTCGCGCCGAGACGCCGACGCGCAAACCCCCGGTCACCAGCTTCAGCAGGGCCCAGCGCCCGTCGGCGTCCAGGGCGTCCAGCCAGGCTTCCAGCAGGCCCTGAACCTCGCCGCGTTTGGCGGCGTTCAGCGCGTCGATCACCTCGGACAGTTCCGGTTCGCGGTTGGCGCCGTGACGGGCCGGCCAGATCAGGGCGACGGTCTCCGCCAGGTCGCCGACATAGTCATAGGACAGGCGGAAGAGTTCGGGGTCGACCCGCCCCTCGACGACCTGACGGATGACGGCCGGCTTGGCGGCGGTGAAGGAGAGGGCGCCGGTCAGGGCGGCCAGGGCCCAGCCCCTGTCGGGATCGGGGGCGTCGGCCAGGTGGTCGCGGATCAGCCGGAGCTTGGCGTTGCGCGAGGCCGTGAAGGACAGCCGGTCCAGCAGGGCGGCGAAGGCGCGCATCAGTCGTCGTCCTCGTCTTCATAGCCGACCAGATGCAGGGCGCGCGCCTTCAGCCCCTGCAGTTCAGCCCAGCGGCGCAGGGCGTCGTCGCGGCCGTGGGTGATCCAGATTTCCTGGGGCGACAGCTCGGTCAGGGTGGAGGTCAACTCGTCCCAGTCGGCGTGGTCGGAGAGGATCAGCGGCAGCTCGACGCCGCGCTGGCGCACCCGCGCCCGGACGCTCATCCAACCCGAGGCGAAGGCGGTGACCGGATCGGGGAAACGTCGGCTCCAGCGGTCGGCGACGGCGGAGGGCGGAGCGATGACGATGCGCCCGGTGAAGTCGGCTTTTGATCCCGTGGCCGGGGCCAGCGGTCCCAGATCGACGCCGAAATGCTCATAGAGCCGGTTCAGCCGTTCCAGAGCGCCGTGGACATAGATGGTCTCGTCATAGCCCGCCTCGCGCAGCAGCCGGATCACTCGCTGCGCCTTGCCTAGGGCATAGGCGCCGACCAGGTGGGCGCGCTCGGGGAACTGCTGGACCGAGCGCAGCAGCCGGCCGATCTCCTGCGTGTCCGGCGGATGGCGAAAGACCGGCAGGCCGAACGTCGCCTCGGTGATGAAGACGTCGCTCGGCACGGGCTCGAAGGCGGCGCAGGTGGGATCGCGCCGGCGCTTGTAGTCGCCCGAGGCGGTGATGGTCAGGCCGCCCTGGCGGACGGTGGCCTGGGCCGAGCCGAGAACATGTCCGGCCGGCGCCAGGGAGACCTCTACGCCGCCGACCTTGAGCCGCTCGCCATAGGAGAGGGCCTGGGTCCGCCCGGCGAAGTCCGCGCCATAGCGCTCGCCCATGATGGCCAGGGTCTCGACCGTGGCCAGGACGGCGCCATGTCCCGCGCGGGCGTGATCCGCGTGACCATGGGTGATGACGGCCCGGTCCACCGGGCGCGGCGGGTCGATGTAGAAGTCGCCTCCCGGACACCACAGGCCGGCGGGAGTGGGCTGGAGGACAGAGGCGAGACCTTGACTGGGCGAGGGCATGCGCTTTCGGGCGTCTCCTGGTGAAGGCCGTCGCCTCGGGGCGGCGCCGAGGACGGCAAGGGAGAACGCTGCGGGCTCGTCAGCGTTGCGAGGGTCCGGTCGGCGGCCGGGTGGAACGTCGCGAGGGACGAGGACATTAGATCGGCGTCCCCTGCGCCGCCCCTGGCCGGGACAGGCGCCACAACGAGGAAGACCCATGTCCGATCGCCTCGCCATGCAGGATCCGCGCAACCAGTATCCCCGACCGCCCTTTCCCCGTCAGCCTCAGGCCGAACCCGGCCTTGCGGGCCGGATGAGCCCGCGGCCCGACCATGGCGAGGACAGCTATGTCGGGCATGGTCGTCTGAAAGGGCGCCGGGCCCTGATCACGGGCGGAGATTCCGGCATCGGCCGGGCGACCGCCATCGCTTTTGCGCGAGAAGGCGCTGACGTCGCCATCGGCTATCTGCCGTCGGAGGAGGCTGACGCCGCAGAGGTGGTCGCCCTGATCGAGAAGGCCGGGGTGAAGGCTCTGGCCCTGGCCGGCGACGTCAGGGATGAAGCGTGGAATACGACCATGACGGCCCGCGTGGTCGAGGCGTTCGGCGGCCTCGACATCCTGGTCGTCAACGCCGGCCACCAGCAGTTCCGCAAGGCGGTGTCGGAGGTCTCGACCGACGACTTCGACACGACGCTGAAGACCAACCTCTACGCGCTTCACTGGCTCTGCAAGGCCGCCGAACCCCATCTGCCGCCAGGGGCATCCATCATCACCACCGCCTCGATCCAGGCCTATGAGCCCTCGGACATCCTTCTGGACTACGCCACGACCAAGGCGGGGATCGTCGCCTACACCAAGGCCCTGGCCAAGCAGATGATCGAAAAGGGCGTGCGGGTGAACGCCGTCGCGCCGGGGCCCTTCTGGACCGTGCTTCAACCCAGCGGCGGTCAACCCCAGGACAAGGTCGAGCAGTTCGGGGGCCACAGCGCCTTCGGCCGGCCGGGGCAGCCGGTGGAGATCGCTCCGGTCTATGTCCTGCTGGCCTCCCAGGAAGCCAGCTTCGTCACCGGCGAGGTCTGGGGCGTGACCGGCGGGGCCGGGATCAGCTGATCAACAGCCCGCCTGGCTTCAGGCGGCCTGCCGCGCTTCATCCGGTCGAAGGGTCAGGACACGGACGCCGTCGCGGGTGACGGCGACGGTGTGTTCGAACTGGGCGGAAAGCTTGCCGTCGGTGGTGACGACGGTCCAGCCGTCGTCCAGGGTCTCCACGGTCCGGCGGCCCTGGTTGAGCATGGGCTCGATGGTGAAGACCATGCCTTCGCGCAGCTTCATGCCGCTTCCGGGCTTGCCGAAATGCAGGACCTGGGGCGCTTCGTGCATCTCACGGCCTATGCCGTGGCCGCAGTAGTCTCGCACGACGGAATAGCCGTTCTTCGTCGCGTGCCGTTCGATGGCGTGGCCGATGTCTCCGAGCGTGGCGCCGGGACGGACGGTGCGGATTCCCTTCCACATGGCCTCATAGGTGGTCTGGACCAGGCGGCGGGCGGGGCGGGCGACCTCGCCGAGGAGATAGGTCTTGCTGGAGTCGGCGATGAAGCCGTCCTTCTCCAGGGTGATATCCAGATTGACGATGTCGCCGTCGCACAGGATCTCGTCGGCGGACGGCACGCCGTGGCAGACGACCTGGTTGCGTGAACTGTTGAGCACGAAGCCGTAGCCGTACTGGCCCTTGCTGGCGGGGCGGGCCTTCAGGTCATCGACGATGAAGGTCTCGACCAGACTATCGATCTGCAGGGTGCTCATGCCCGCCAGTTCCAGGCCGTCCAGATGGGTGAAGACCGAGGCGAGCAGCCGGCCCGCTTCGGCCATCAGTTCGATTTCGGCTGGGGTCTTGGTCATGCGGCGGCCGTTAGGCCAGAGGGCGTGAGGCCAGAGGCGGTCATGTCGGCGCCGACGCCGGCGGCCTTCAACTCACGCGCGGCCAGTTCCTGAAAGGACAGGCCAGGGTTCAGCTCGCCCAGCATGCCGATCCTGATCCAGAAGGCGGCCTGGGCGTTGATGGAGCGACAGGAGGCCTTGCTGGCCCGGCGCAACTGCTCGTGCAGTTCGTCTTCGATATTGACGATGCCCATGGGCGGGTCCTGAATATATGTTTCGTATATGAAGCATATATTTGTCTGTCTTGAAGGGCAACCGCGTGCGGTGATCCGCCGGCGGGGCCTCGGCCGCTTCAGACTTCGAACACGCGGTAGGGCTTGTCGCCGAGGGTGCGCAGGACGGGCAGGGCGACGTTGTAAACCGGCACGCCGCGCGCCGTGCGGCCTTCCGGGGCGCCGCGGTGGGCATGGCCGTGGACCACCAGCTTGACGTTGTCGTAGCGGTCGACCACCTCGCCCAGGCGCGACGAGCCGAGGAAGGGGTGGATTTCGGGCGGCTCGCCGACCACGGTGTCCACCACAGGCGCATAGTGCAGCAGGACGACGCTGCGCTCGGTGCGCAGGGAGCGGATGGAGTTTTCGATCAGATTGGCGTCCTCGACCGCCTCTTGGACGAAGTGCTTGATCGAGGCCTCGCCGAAGGGGCTGAGCATGTAGCGGCCGAACCCGCCGACGAAGCCCTTGCCGCCCGCGAAACCAACCCCCTCGATTTCGTAGGACTCTCCGGTCAACATCCGGACGCCGGCCTCCGACATCAGGCGCGTCACCTCCTGGGGCTGACCGCATTCGTGCTCATGATTGCCCAGGACGCCGACCATGGGGATGCGGCAGGCGCGCAAGTCTTCCAGGAGGTTCTCGACCTCCGCCGTCTTGCCGAAATTGACCAGGTCCCCGCACAGGCACAGGACGTCGGCCTCTTCATGGACGTGATCGAACAGGTCGCGGTAGGCGCGCTGGGAGGTTTCGCCGACGTGCAGGTCGCCGACGGCGGCGATGCGCAGCTTCTTGCCGGGACCGGCTTCCATGCCAGGCTGCGGCGTCTGGGCGTCCGATGTCTGGGCGTCCGGCGTCGGGGCGTCCGGCGTGGCGCGCTCAGTAGACGGGGTCATGGCGTTCCTCCAGGCCCTTGCCCACAACGTCGCCGAAGCCCCATTCGGTGATGTCGGCGATATAGTCGCGCGGGCTGAACAGGCGGCCGCGGCACACCCTGACGCGCGGGGCCGGCAGGTCGACCTGGGCTTCCAGCCGCTGCAGAAGTTCGGTCATGAGCCAGGCCGGGACGCGCCCGCGCTCCGTGGGATAGGCGAAGCGGAAGTTGAGCAGGTGGGCCATCAGGACCTCCCAGTAGAGGTCCATCTGATCCAGCATGGACTTCCAGTCGATGGCGTCGGACTGCTTGAGAATGACGTGGTTCACGTCCGCCCCGTCATAGCGATACCGATCCTGGATGAAGACCTTGGACAGGATCAGGGCGGTCGGCGGGGTGATGGTCACCTCGTGGCCGTAGACCGTGATCCGGTTCTCGCCAAACCAGCTGTCCGACACCGCGATGGTCCCGTTCGACATGGCGAAGATGACGTCGAAGAAGTGTTTGTCGTCCTTCCACACCTTGGCGATCCAGCGCTCGTCCTCGACATCCGTCCGGTAGCCGCGGGACTGGAAGTAGGCGAGAATGCGAGGGTAGTCGCCGGGCTTGCAGAAGACGTCCAGATCCTTGGTCGGTCGCCTGATGCCGGTATAGGCCGTGACCGCATAGGTGCCCGAAAGCAGGAAGGGCACGCCGGATTCCTTCAGCAACCTCAGGCTTTCCTCGTAGAAGGCCATCGCCTCGGGCGGCGGTTCAAAGGCGGGATCAGCGACCATGTCGGACATGTGGGCGTGGGTTCCTGAACAGGGCAGGGGAACGGAGCCATGAAGGCTTGGGTTCCGCCGCGCCCCGCTGGGAACGGAGTTGAACAGGTCGATCCGGGCCCAGCGGCGAACGCGCTTCCCCCATCGCTGCAAAGGCGGCCTCAGCCTGGCGTAGCGTCGGTCGGGGCGGGGCCGACCGATCGAACTGAGGCTGCAAGGGTGGAAGACCTGTGAACCATCTCACGGCCAGGCAGTTAGCCTAAGCTAGGCATTAAGGAGAGGCTGGCATGAGCATCCATGGACTATCGCGCGGATGGGTTCGACCGCTGCATCGCCTGCTGCTGGCGTTTCCGATCAGCCTGTTCACCTTCGCCCTGTTCACGGACATCGCCTATCTGAAGACCGCTGAGGTCCAGTGGACGAACTTCTCGGCCTGGCTGATCACTGGCGCCCTGGTGTTCGGCGGCGTCGCCGGCGTCTTCTCCATCGTCGATTTCGCTCTTGGCGCCCGCCGCCATGGATCGCGCCGGCCCCTGATCCATCTGGTCGCACTCGCCCTGGCCTGGGTGCTGGGGCTGGTGAACGCCTTCAAGCACAGCCAGGACGCCTGGAGCTCGGTCGGCGCCTTTGGCCTGAGCCTGTCCATTCTTTGCACTCTGCTCGTCCTCTTCGCCGGCTGGATCGCCTATTCCGCGCGGGAGACCCTCTGATGAAAAAGACCCTGCTCGCCGCCGGCGTCGCAACGATCGCCATGGCGCTCGCCCTGGCCGCCTGCGGAAACCCCAGCGATCCGAAGCTGAACCAGACCGGCGCCGCCCCAGACCTGCCCAGGATCAACGAGACCCTGGTCCCGGCGATGAAGATCAGCCCGCCCGCCGGCTGGAACGGCGAGACGCCGACCGTACCGCAGGGCTTCACCGTCAGCGCCTTCGCCACCGATCTGAAGATTCCGCGTCAGATGCTGATCCTGCCGAACGGAGACGTCCTGGTCGCCGAGGGGCGCGGCGGTCATGCGCCGCGCCTGCGTCCCAAGGACGTGATCGCCGGCTTCATCAAGAAGCAGGGCAACACCAAGATCAAAGGGGGCGACCGCATCACCCTGCTGCGTGATGCGGACAACGACGGCGTCCCCGAACTGCGCGCTGTCCTGGTCGAGAATCTGGATGCGCCCTATGGGCTGGCCTATGTGGACGGCTATCTCTATGTCGCCGAACAGGGCGCCCTGAGCCGTTTCGCCTTCCAGCCCGGGCAAACGGGTATCGCGACGCCGGCCGAGCGCGTGACGGCCCTGCCGTCCCGCATCAACCACCACTGGACCAAGTCCCTCGCCCTTAGTGCGGACGGGAGCAAGCTCTATGTCGGCATAGGCTCCAACTCCAATATCGGGGAACGGGGGATGGCGGTGGAAGAGGAGCGGGCGGTAGTCTGGGAAATCGACCGCGCAACCGGAGCGCGTCGTACGATCGCCACCGGCATCCGCAATCCGACCGCCCTGGCGATCGAGCCCACGACCGGTCTCCTGTGGTCCGTGGTCAACGAGCGCGACGAACTGGGGCCGCAACTTGTGCCCGACTATCTGACACAGGTGCGCGACGGCGCCTTCTATGGCTGGCCCTACAGCTACTGGGGCCAGAATATCGATCCGCGTGTGAGGCCGCAGAACCCGGACATGGTCGCAACAGCCCTCAAGCCTGACTACGCCCTGGGATCTCATGTCGCCGCGCTCGGTCTGGATTTCGCGCGCGTCGGGGGCTTCGGGGGGGCGTTCGGCGACGGCGCCTTCATCGGCATGCACGGCAGTTGGAACCGGGAAGACCCCTCTGGCTACAAGGTCGCCTGGGTGGCCTACAACGGCGGCCGTCCGGTCGGTCGGCCCGTCGATTTCGTCACCGGCTTCCTCAAGGACGGCGAGGCGCGCGGCCGCCCTGTCGGCGTGGCCTTTGATCCGACCAAGAGGATCCTCCTGGTCGCGGACGATCTGTCCAACACGGTGTGGCGGATCGCCCCCTCGCGCTGAGAGCGAGAGGTTCGCCACATATGATTGAACTGTCGCGGTTCCGACCCGTTAGCGGCCTATGACGCTCATGCCCTGGACGCCCTATTGCGGGCCCGCGCCCGATCCGAGCGAAGTGCTCGGGCGCTGGAACGGCGATCCGCTCGTCCTCGCGGGCCTCATTCTGCTCGCTGCGGTCGGGGCGTCGACCTTGCGCGGGCGATCGAGGTCCCCGGCTCTGCTGGGAGCGGCTGGCGTTCTGGCCATCGCCTTCATATCGCCCCTGTGCGCCCTGAGTTCAGCCCTATTCACGGCGCGCACCCTGCATCACCTCCTGCTCCTGTTCGCCGCGGCCCCCTTGCTGGTTCTGAGCCTTCCGCGCCTGAAGGCGCCGCGTCTGGCATTGGCGACGGCGGTTCAGGCCATGGTTTTCTGGGCCTGGCATGCGCCCGATCTCTATGCGGCGGCCCTGTCGAGCGACGCCGTCTACTGGCTCATGCAGGTGACGATCCTCGGCAGCGCGGTCTGGTTCTGGGCGGCCGTGCGGGCCTCTAACGTGCCCGCCGCTGTCGCGGGGCTATTGGCGGCCATGCTGCTGATGGGGCTGCTGGGGGCCCTGATCGTCTTTGCCGGAGAGCCGCTCTACGCGCCGCATTTCGCCTCGACCCTGGCCTGGGGCATGACGCCGCTGGAGGATCAGCAGGCGGCGGGCCTGATCATGTGGGCGCCGGCGGCTGCGGCCTATCTTCTGGTCGCCCTGTGGCGGGTCGCCGGCCTGTTCCAGAGGCGCGAGACGGCGCGCCCGGCATGATCGACCGGCTGATCGCGCAGGCGCTGGAGTGGGCGGCCGGCCATCATGACGAAGGCCGCTATTCCCCTGTCGCCATCCTTTTCCACTGGAGCATGGCGGGTCTGGTCGTCTTCCAACTGGGCTGGGGCTGGTGGATGGGCCGGCTGTCGGTCGGCGGGACCAAGGTCGCGGCCTATGAGGTGCATTTCGCGGTGGGGGTCCTGATGCTTTGTCTGGTCATGGGGCGGCTGTCCTGGCGGCTGATGGCGCCCAATCTGATCAATGACGCCGACAAGCCGGGGTGGGAGAGCGTCGCCGCCCATTTCACCCACTATGTCTTCTACATCTGCCTGTTCGGCCTGCCCCTGTCGGGGTGGGCGATGATCTCGGCCACGGCGCGAGACACCCCCTTGATGGCGGCGGGCGTCGTGCCCTGGCCCCTGCTGCCGTTGCAAAACCTGTCCAACACCCAGCTTTGGGCGATCGAAGCCGCCGCCGAGTGGATGCACTGGGCCATGGTGGCCGCCCTGTTGCTGATGATCCCGATCCACGCCGGGGCCGCCCTCAAGCACCATCTGATCGATCGGGACGACGTGTTTCACGCGATGCTGCCGGTCGTGCCGCAGCGGCGACCGAAGCGGACGCGCTGGCAGAGGCGCTGGCGGGCCCTGGAGAAGCAGGTAGGCCGGACAGCCAACGGGCTATGGCGCGGGCTTCTTCGTCCGTCAGCCCCTGGACGGCGGCGGCCATGACGCCGCGCGGGTCGTTGCGGCGCCGGCCCGATTTCCAGCGATCGATCTGCTCCAGGGTATAGGCGGCGGGCTGGCCGGCGACGGCCGGCTGGCCTTCGCCCGCGCCCTGGCCTGCGGCGCCGTGGCAGGCGGAGCAGGCGGTGATCCCGCGGCCCGCGTCTCCGGTGATCCAGATGGGCGGGGGGGAGGCGGCGGGCGCAGGCCGCGCCTTGTCGTCCGCGGGCAGACCGGCGTACCAGGCTGCGACGGCGCGACGGCTGTCCTGGTCCAGACCCCGGGCGATGCGCGTCATGACGTCGTCGGGACGCCGACCGCCGGCATAGTCCTCCATCTGCTTTTGCAGATAGCCCTGATCCAGCCCGGCCAGGCGCGGCGTCGCATCCCGGTCGCCCTGGCCATCCAGCCCGTGGCAGGTGAAGCAGGCGGCGCCCGCCCCGCCGGGGCCGCCGCTCATGGCGATCATTTCGCCGGATGCGGAGAAGGCCCGGTCCGTCACCCCCGGCGTGGCGTCGCAGGCGGCGAGCGACAGGACCAGGGCAAGCAGAGGGGGCAAGAGGAGGGGAGGAGGGGCGCGCACCCTGTTCCAACACCGGTATATGGCGCCGGTTCCGGCGCGGAACCCCCGGCCTCCCGGCGGATTGGTTCTGGTGAAGCTGGGAAGGGGTGCGATGCGATCATGTACGGACGATGCGGACCATAGGCGCGTTGATGCTGGCGGCGGGTCTGTTCAGCGGCCTTGCGGCCTGCGCCGACAAGGCGGATGCGCCGCGGTCCCTGGCCCAGGCCGATCCGGCCGAAGGCCTGAAGCTCGTCGAGCGCTCCGGTTGCGCCGCCTGTCATGTCATTCCCGGCCTGTCCTGGCCCAGGGGACGGACTGGAGGCTCTCTGGCGGGCGTGGGGGCGCGTCCCTTGATTGCGGGCCGGCTCCCCAACCAGCCCGATGTCATGGTCCGGTTTGTCCGCGACGCCCCCTCCTTGCTGCCCGACCTTGGAATGCCGGCCATGCCCTTGACCGAACCCGAAGCCCGCGACGTGGCGGCCTATCTCTATACCCTCGATGACGATTGAGACGCCCGCCATGCTGAGCGGCTGGCCGCCGCCCGTGCTAGACCCGGCCGGCCCCTTCGCCGGGCCGGTCACAACGGTGGCCTGGGTCCTGTTCGTCATGGGGGCGGTCGTGCCGGCCGTGGTGCTGGTTGCGCTGGGCCTCGCCCTGTTCGGGCCGCGGTCATGGAAGCGGCGGGTGGCGAGCGAGAGGCTGGTGTGGATCGGCGGACTGGTCTTTCCCGTCATCGTCCTGAGCGGCCTGCTGCTGTACGGGCTCAGCGTCACCGCGCGGCTGTCGGATGCGCCTCGCGCCGGCGAGATGCGGGTGCGCGTCACGGGCGAGATGTGGTGGTGGCGGGTCGCCTATCTCGACGGCGAGGGCCGCGAGATCCTGCAGGACGCCAATGAGGTCCACATACCCGCCGGGCGCCCGGTCGTGCTGGAACTGGAAAGCGCCGACGTCATCCACAGCGTCTGGATCCCGCGCCTGGGCGGAAAGACCGACATGATCCCCGGCCGTCGCAACTTCATGCGCCTCCAGGCCGATGCGCCGGGCGTCTACGCGGGACAGTGCGCCGAATACTGCGGCGGGCCCCACGCCCTGATGGGACTGGTGGTGGTGGCGCATGAGCCAAAGGCTTTCGCCGCCTGGCGCGAGAAACAGAAGAGGCCTGCGGGACCTTCCTCCCTGCCTGGCGCGGAGGTGTTCAGCGCTTCCGGCTGCGGCGCCTGCCACACCATCCGGGGCACCGAGGCCAATGGTCTGGCCGGGCCAGACCTGACCCATGTCGGTTCACGCCAGACCCTGGGCGCCGGCATCCTGCCGAACAACCAGGGCACGATGGCGGGTTGGATCTCTGACAGCCAGGGCATCAAGCCCGGCAACCGCATGCCCGCCTATTCCGTGTTGACGGGGCAGGAACTGCGCGACGTCTCCGCCTATATGGAAAGCCTGAAATGACGTCGGAAACGGGCTTCGACGTCGACAAGTACGATCGTTTTCCGACCACGGAGCCCAGACCCGAGGGCGAGCTGGAGCAGCTGGAGCAGGCCTGGTGCGGGCCGCGGTCGCCCTGGGAATGGATCACGGCGACCAACAACAACATCGTCGGCGTCTACTATGTCGGCGCCGCCATGCTCTTCTTCGTGCTGGCGGGGGTGCTGGCCCTGCTGATGCGGACCCAGCTGGCCCTGCCGTTGACTGGCTTCCTGGCCCAGGAGACCTACAACCAGATCTTCACCATGCACGGCACGGTGATGATGTTCCTGTTCGCCGTGCCGGCGGTCGAGGCTCTGGGCGTCCTGTTGCTGCCGCAGATGCTCGGCGCGCGTGACCTGCCGTTTCCGCGCCTGGGAGCCTACGCCTTCTGGGCCTATCTGATCGGCGGCCTGGCCTTCTTCTGCTCCCTCTTCTTCGGCCTGGCCCCGGACGGGGGCTGGTTCATGTATCCGCCGCTGACCAGCACCACCTATTCGCCGGGGATCAACGCCGACTTCTGGCTGCTGGGCATCGGCTTCATCGAGATCTCGGCCATCGCCGGCGCCATCGAGATCATCGTCGGGGTCCTGAAGACGCGGGCGCCGGGCATGACCCTGGACAAGCTGCCGATCTTCGCCTGGGCCATGCTGATCTTCGCCTGCATGATCATCATCGCCTTCCCCTCCATCATCCTGGCGACCCTGCTGCTGGAACTGGAAAGGGCCTTGGGCTGGCCCTTCTTCGACCCGCTCAAGGGCGGCGATCCCATGCTGTGGCAGCACCTGTTCTGGTTTTTCGGCCACCCGGAGGTCTACATCATCTTCCTGCCGGCCGCGGGGGCCATGTCGACCATCATCCCGGCCATGGCGCGCACGCCGCTGGTCGGACACCCCCTGGTGGTCATGGCCATGCTGGCGACGGGCTTCATCAGCTTCGGCGTGTGGGCCCACCACATGTTCACCACCGGCATGCCGCAGATCTCGATCAATTATTTCAGCGCCGCCTCCATGGCCGTCAGCGTGCCGGCCGGCATCCAGGTCTTCGCCTGGATCGCCACCATGGCGGCGGGGAAGATGCGCTTCTCCACCCCGGGGCTCTTCGCCACAGGCGGGCAGGTGATCTTCGTCATGGGGGGACTGTCTGGCGTCATGGTGGCCATGGTCCCCTTCGACTGGCAGGCCCACGACAGCTACTTCATCGTCGCCCACCTGCACTACGTCCTGATCGGCGGGATGGTCTTCCCCCTATTCGCGGCCATCTACTACTGGCTGCCGATGTCCAGCGCCCGGCCGCTGAGCGAGCGATGGGGGCGATGGATCTTCTGGCTGATGTTCGCCGGGCACAACATCACCTTCATGCCCATGCACCTGACGGGCCTGATGGGCATGCCGCGACGGGTCTACACCTATCTGCCGGACCGGGGCTGGGACCTTCCCAATCTCGTCTCGACGCTCGGAGCCTTCATGTTCGGGCTGGCGGTGCTGCTGTGGGTCGTCGACATGGTCCGCAACTACCGGCCCTTTGGTCCGCGCGAGGCCGGCAACATCCACGGCGGCCCTGGCCTGGAGTGGCTGCCCAGCGGCTTCTATTCGGTGCGGTCGATCCCGGTGGTGAAGAGCCTCTATCCCTTGTGGGAACAGAAGGGGCTGGCCAAGGACGTGGCGGCGGGCCGCTATTTCCTGCCGGGCGCGGCCCGGGGCGAGCGCCAGACCCTGGTCACCAGCCCGCTGAACGCCGAGCCGCAATATGTGCTGCGTATCCCGAGACCATCGGCCTGGCATGTGTTCGGGGCGGTCTTCACGGCGGGCTTCTTCCTGATCCTGACCATCCAGGCCTATGCGGCCGCCGTCATCAGCGGCGTGTTGGCCGTCTATTGCATCATGCGCTGGTGCTGGTTCCTGGATGCGCCTCATGCCCGTAAGACGACCGACATCGGGGCGTCGATCCGCGTGCCCAACTATGTGTCCGGTCCGTCCAGTCACGGCTGGTGGGCCATGGTGATCGTGCTGATCGTCGGCGGCATGGTCTGCCTGCTGGCGGCATTCTCCTATGTCTTCCTGTGGAGCCGACGACCGGACCTATGGCAGGCTCCTCCGGCCGTCAGCTCGCTCATGGCGTCCGTCGGCCTGCTCGTCGTGGCCGGCCTTTGCGCCGTCGTAGCGCCGCGGACCGTGCGAATGGCGCGCGCCGGGTCGGTTTCGGCGGCAGCCGGCTTGCTGGTGCTCGCCTCCGTGGCGGCGATCGCGGCGTCGATCCTGGAGGGCAGGGCGTGGTGGGCGACTGGATTGCGGCCGGAGGCTTCCAGCCAGGGGGCGTCGGTCTACGCCCTGCTCAGCTGGACCGGGACCTTCGCGGCCATCGGCGGCTTGATGGGCCTCTATGTCATGCTGAGGCGCCTGTTCGGCCGCCTAGCGTCTGAACGCCCTTCGACGGTGGACCTGATCAGCCTCTTCCTCGCCTTCACCGCAGCCCAGGCGATCGGCGTCATCCTCCTGGTCCGCCTCTTCCCGGGCGGCGGGACATGAGGCGCTGGGTGAGGATGACCGGCGGCCTGTTGATCTGGGCTCTGCACTTCGTGGGGATCTATCTGATTTCCAGCGCCGCCGACGTCTGGTCGTCGAGCGAGGCCGGGAGCGCGCGCTGGATAGGACTGGCCTTCAGCATGGCCTGCCTGCTCGCCGTCATCGCCCTGGCGGTCTGGCTCGGCAGGGGGAGGCGCGAGGGTTCCGGCGAGGAGGCATGGGAGCGGCGCGTGGGCCTGACAGGGGCTCTGGTCGCCGGGATCGGCGTCCTATGGCAGACGGCGCCCTTGGCCTTCTGACCTGCTTCTCTATCGAGACTATCGAGGAATGCCTGGCGCATGTGACCGGCGACGGGACCGAGAGGGCGTATCGGCGGCGCGACGCCCTGCGCAAAAGGCCTGGTCCGACTACTGCCTGTCGGCGCTCTCGGAAAGCCTGGCCCCTCTGAGAGACGAAGAGAAGGACCGCTGTGCTGCGGGTGGTCATCTGCGCTCCGGTTGAGCGTCAGAGGCTGTTCGAAATCCAAAGTCTGATGGGGTTTGCGGGATCGGACAGCAGCTTGGCCACCATGCCGAGGCAGATCACGACCAGGAGCGGACGAATGAGTCTGGGGCCGAACCGCATCGCGGCGTGAGAGCCCAACCATCCGCCGAGGACCTGGCCGATCGCCATAATCAGGCCGACCGCCCAGAGCACATGGCCGCCGATGGCGAACACAATCACGGAAATGAAGTTGCTCGCGAAGTTGAGCGCCTTCGTGTGAGCCGTGGCCCTGGTCAGGCCCATGCCCAGCAAGGTGACCAGGGCCAGGGCGTAGAAGGATCCGGCGCCCGGGCCGAAGAAGCCGTCGTAGAAGCCGATCCCGCCTGCGATGGCTCCAAAGGCGAAGGGCGTGAGCCGGGCGTGGACATCCTCGTCGCTCGCCTTCGGGCCGACCAGGAAGTAGACCGCGATCCCTATGAGGAGCACGGGCAGCAGAACCATCAGCCAGGTCGTGTCGACGAAGGACACGGTGATCGCTCCCAGAACCGCGCCGACCACTGCAGCGATCAAGGGCCACTTGAGGAGGGTGAAGTCGATCCGTCCCTTGCGCCAGAAGGTCCAGGTCGCGGCCGCCGTGCCGAAACTGCCCTGGACCTTGTTGGTGGCGATGGCGGCCACCGGAGCGACGCCGGCGGCCAGAAGCGCCGGAATGGTGATGAGGCCGCCGCCGCCGGCGATCGCATCGATAAAGCCCGCCGCGACCGCTGCGGCGAAGAGGAAGGCCAGGATTTTCGGGGTGATTTCGAACATGGGGCGGTCAGGTTTTCACAAGGGAGAGGGTCAGTTTGACGGCCCCTGCGAGAAGCAGGGCGCCGAACACGCCTTCCAGAAGCGGCCTCAGGCGTCTGAAGGCGTTTCGGGCGGCGGCGCTGTCCAGAAGGCGGGTGAGCAACTCGTACCAGGCCAGGGTGACGGCCAGCACGATGAGGATCAGGGCCATGCCGAGGCTTGGGCTGATATCCTGAAAGCCGCCCATGATGGCGGCGGTGAAATAGACCAGGGCCTGGGGGTTCAGGCCGGCTGAGGCCAGGCCCTGCCAGAAGGTTCTGTGGGTTGACGCGCGCGTATCGGGCGCCGTTTCCGCCGGTCTGGCTGTTAGGGCGCGCCAGAGCATCTGCAGGCCGAGCCAGGCGAAGTAGGCGGCGCCGCAGGCCGTGATCATCAGCCGGAGTCCGGGGCGCTGTTGAAAGACAGCGGCTCCGGTCAAGGCGACCAGGCACCAGAAGGCGTTCCCTGACGCCACGCCGGCGGCCGTCGACATGGCGGCCCGGCGGGAGGACGACAGGGCCGCATTGGTGATCCTGACGAAGTTCGGGCCCGGAACCGCGACCTGCGCCCACCATAGGAGGGCGAAGGTTCCGAGTGCTGTGAGGCTGGCGGCCTGGGTCATGGGCCGGAACTGACATCCGCCCGGTCGCTGGGCAAACGCATGTTTACGATAGGGGGTATTAGGGATACTTATGGGGCATGGTTTCCTCGCGCCTGCCGCCGACCTCCGCGCTGAAGGCCTTTGTGGTGACGGCGCAATCCGGATCCTTCACCCAGGCCGCGAGGGACCTCAATCTCACCCAGTCCGCCGTCAGCCAGGCCGTACGCAGCCTGGAGGATCAACTGGGCACGCCGCTGTTCGCGCGGGGCGTAGGCCGTGTAGAGCTTACGGCGGCGGGGAGGACCTACCGGGACGCCGTGGCTCCGGCCCTGGACCGTATCGCGGCCGCCACGGCCCAGGTCCGGGAGGTCGTTCCAGCTGCCCTGAAGATCGGCTGCGTCAGGTCGGTGTTGAACAATTGGCTTCTGGCCCGGCTGCCTGACTTCACCGCCCTGTCGGGTGCGCTCGATCTCAATGTGCAAACACTCGACCGCGAAGACCGCAGCCTGGCAGGCTGCGATGTCGCCATTGTTCTGGCTCCGAAGGCTGCACCGCCCGTCGGCTCCCGTCATCTTCACGATGAGAGGCTCATCGCTGTCTCCGCGCCGTCGCGGGACGGCGGCGAAGGCGTCGTCACGGCGGAGCGGCCGCGCATCGGCCGTCACTGGGGGATGTGGCCCGGGTTTGGCGAGGGACCCGGAACCGTCATTCAGTTTCGCGAGACCGGCGCTCAGCTGGCGGCGGCGCGAGCAGGGCAGGGCATGGCCTTGCTGCCGGATATCGTCTGCTACGACGACCTGGTCTCGGGGGCGCTCGTCCGGCTGTCGCCCGATACCCTGTCCCGCGAGCGCGCCTTCTATCTCCTTCAGGCGGCGCCGGGCGGCTCGGCGGCGGCCGGTTTCGTCGCCTGGGTCGAGGCGCAGGTCCATGCCTGCATGGATAACGTGTTTTCAGCGAACGCGCCTTTGGGGCGGTAGCGGCGGGGGCGCA
Organism: Brevundimonas sp. MYb52; assembly: GCF_002979535.1. Classification (GTDB taxonomy): domain Bacteria; phylum Pseudomonadota; class Alphaproteobacteria; order Caulobacterales; family Caulobacteraceae; genus Brevundimonas. The sequence goes on from NZ_PCPB01000001.1 coordinate 568,231, forward strand.
TTCAAGCCAGGTAGTCCGCTCAATCCCACCGAGGCTCTCGCGACTTGAGGCTCTGGACGCCGGGGGACCGTGCCGATTGCCGCTCAGGCGCGGGGATAGATGCGCGCGCGGGCGGCGTTGAACGTCACGCGGACCATTTCGCCGATGGAGGGGGCTGGTCCCGCAATCCGGAGCCTCAGGGTTTGGCTCCCGGCCAGCAGCTTCACCTCGGTGAAGGGGCCGCCGAAGGCGATGGCGCCGACGGTCGCAGGCGCTCCTTCCGTCCCCATGAAGGCGTCGCCGGGGCGGATCATCACCCAGGCGGGGCCGTCGGGCGCGTCGGGTGCAGGCAAGGGGCCGAAGGCTGTTGTCGCTGCACCTGCCCGAACCTCGGCCGGGAGCAGTTCGACTTCTCCCAGCAGCCGCGCGGCGGCGGGCGAAACGGGGTGCAGATAGGCGTCGTCCGGCGCGCCGATCTGCAAGATGCGGCCCTTGTCCATCAAGACCAGATCGTCGGCCATCAGCAGGGCCTCTTCAGCATCGTGAGTGACCATCAGGACGGCGGCGTCGGCGGCGCGCAGGGCGCTCATCAGCGTCTGGCGCACCTCGGACTTCAGATGTCGGTCCAGGCCGGAGAAGGGCTCGTCCAGCAGGACGGTGTGCGGCCGCCGGGCCAGGGCGCGCACCAGGGCCACGCGCTGCTGCTCTCCGCCCGACAGCATGTGCGGCCAGGCGTCGGCCCTGTCGGCCAGATGCACGGTGTCCAGCCATTCCAGGGCCGTGCGGCGGCGCTCGGCGCGGGGCAGGCCCTTCAACCCGAAGGCGACGTTGTCGGCGATGTTGAGGTGCGGGAACAGGGCGTAGTCCTGGAACACCAGCCCGACGCCGCGCGCCTCGGGCGGGGTCGAGCGCGCAGGCTCGGACAACAGCCGGCCCTCGGCGTGGATGGTTCCTTCGTCCATCGGCTCCAACCCGGCGATCATCCGCAACAGCGTGCTCTTGCCGCAGCCGGACGGGCCGAGCAGGGCGGTGATGCGACCGGCGTGCAGGTCCAGATCGACGCCCTCGACGGCGAGGCGGGCACCGAAACGCCGCGTGGCGCCGCGTAAGGTCAGGGCGGGGGTCATCGTGGGGCTCCGGGACGGGAGGCGGCGATCTTGCGCGTCAGCCAGATCACGCCGGGCAGGGCCAGGACAATGATCATCAGCGACGGCCACCCCGCCTGCGGCAACCGCTCGTCATTGGCGTAGTTGGAGGCCAGCACCGCCAGGGTGTCGAAGTCGAACGGGCGCAGGATCAGGGTGGCGGGCAGTTCCTTCAGCACATCGATGAAGACGATCAGGGCGGCGGTCAGCAGGGCGCCGCGCGCGATGGGCAACTGGATGGCGAGAGCGGCGCCGGTCTCGCTGCGGCCGAGGCTGCGGGCGGCCCCGATCATGGCGGGGGTGACCTTGGAGAAGCCGGCCTCAATGGGTTCCAGCGCGGCCGCCATCAGACGCGCGGCATAGGCGTAGGTGAGCAGGGCCACGCCGACGCCTATGCCGGAGGTCGCGCCAGGCGACAGTCGCCACAGCACGGCGGCCGGGGCCAGAAGGCCGATGGCCATGACGGCGCCGGGCGTGGCGTACCCCAGGCTGGCGATACGCGCGGTGACCGGCAGGCGCGCCGCGCCCAGCGCCAGAAGCGTCGCCAGGATCACCGTAGCTCCGGCTCCCAGTCCGCCCATGATCAGGCTGCGTCCTCCCGCAGAAAGCAGCCGCGACCAGTCGGGCGTGATTTCAAGCGACCGCATCAGCAGGAAGCCGACCGGCAGGATGAGGGCCAGGGTCAGCAATATCAGGCAGAAGCCTGTGGCGGCGACGGCTCGCCAGCCGGTCAGGGCCTCTGACTGCAAGGGGCGATAGCGGGCGTGGCTGCTCTCAAAGCTGCGTCCCTTGCGGCCCCAGCGCTCAAGCCAGAGCAGGACGGCTGCCGTCGCCAACAGGGGCAGGGCGAAGCGCGCGGCCGAGGCCGGAGAACCATAGACCGACCACGCTCGCACCACGCCGGTGGTCAGGGTCTGGACGCTGAGGAATTGCACCGCGCCATAGTCGGCCAGGGTCTCCATGACGGCGAGGGCCATGCCGGCGGCCAATGCTGGCCGGGCCAAAGGCAGGGCGATCTGGACGAAGGCCTGCCAGGCCGAACAGCCCAGGGTGCGCGCGGCTTCCAGCGGATGCACCGACTGGTTCAGGAAGGCGGCGCGCATGGCCAGGAAGACGTAGGGATAGAAGGCGCAGGTCAGGACGAAGATCGCGCCCGGAACCGAGCGCATCTGTATGGGCAGATCCCAGCCCAGGCTCGGTCGCATCCACATCCGCAACGGCCCCGCCACGTCGAACAACTGGGCATAGGCATAGGCCAGGGCGAAGGCGGGCGCCGCCAGAGGCAGGGCCAGGGCCCAGGCGAAGACGTCCCGTCCCGGAAACCGATGCATGGCCGTCAGCCAGGCGGCCACAGAGCCGACGACCGCCGTCGTCGCCGCTACGCCTAAAGCCAGAACGCCGGAGGTTACGGCGTAGCGCGCGATGTCCTTGGCGGCGATGTCGGCCATGCCAGGCTGCATCGCGGCCCAGACCACGCCGGCCAGAGGCGCCAGGGCGACCACGGCCGCGCCGATGGCCATCAGGCGTAACGACGAAGGCCCGCCGCGACCAGCGCGGCGGGCCTTCTGGCCCTGGCTGACGGGGGGCGTGTTTATCGCCAGCCCGCCGCGCTGATCATCGACTGGGCCTGGGCCTGAAGCACGCCATAGCGGGCGACAGACATCGGGTTGGCCTTGAAGCCGGCGTAGGGCGCGACCGCTTCGGCCGGGGCAGCGTCAGCCACGGCCGGGAACTCGAAGTTGGACTGGGTGACGATGGCCTGGGCTTCCGGCGAGGCCAGGAATTCCAGGAACTTGACGGCGTTCTCCCGGTTGGGCGCATGGGCCGCCAGGCCGCCGCCCGAGATGTTGACGTGGGAACCCTGGCCGTCCAGCGACGGGAAGCCTAGGGTGAGCTTCTGGGCGATCTGGCGGTCGCCGGCGTCGTCGCCGGACGCCATGCGGATGAAGTAGTAGCTGTTCGTCAGGGCGACTTCGCAGACTCCCGCCGCCACGGCGCGAATCTGGTCGCGGTCGCCGCCTTCGGGCGGGCGCGCCAGATTGGCGACGACACCTTCAACCCATTGCTGGGCGCGTTCGGGCCCCCAGGCCTCGATCAGGGCGCCGACCAGGGACAGATTATAGACGTTGTCGCCCGAGCGGACGCAGAGCTTGCCCTTGAAGCGGGGCGTGGCGAGCTTGGCGTAGTCGTCGATCTCCTCCGGCTTCACCTTGGCGGGGTCGTAGGCCACCACGCGGGCGCGGCGCGAGAAGCCGAACCACTGGCCGTCGGGCGCACGCAGGTTGGCGGGAATCGTCTGGTTCAGCCTGTCGGAGTCGGCCGCCTGGAACAGGCCCGCGTCCTGGGCGCGCCACAGGGCCCCCGCGTCGGCGGCGATGAAGACATCGGCCGGGCTGTTGGCGCCCTCGGCCTTCATGCGGGCGATCAGTTCGTCGGGCTTGCCCTCGATGCGCTTGACGTCGATGCCGGTCTTCTGCGCGAACAGATCGTAGAGCTTCTGGTCGGCGTCATAGTGGCGAGCAGTGTAGAGGTTCAGCACCCCGGCCTCGCCAGCCTTGTCGGCGGAGCCTTCCTTCTGGCCGCAGGCCGCGAGCGACAGGGCGCTCAGGGCGACGGCGGCGAGTGTGACGATGCGAAGCTTCATGGCGCCTCTCCAGCTAAAGACAGATTGGCGGTAGTTGGATTGAGAACGTTTCTCAATGTCCAAGGGGCGGTCGCGACCACTGGCCGCAGTCTCTCGACCGGTCGATCGCCCAGAACCAGTGCGGCGAGAGCGGCTATGCCGGCGACGACGCTCGCTCCCAGGAAGGTCCAGCCTGGTCCCGACCATGCTGCAGATGCTGTTGGAGCGTCCCGAGCTGGACAGCCGTGATCTGTCGCCGCTGCAAGGGATCGTCTACGGCGCCTCGTCTATGCCGAGTCCGGTCACCGAAAAGCGCGCTGCAGGCGGATTTCGTCGTCTGACATCTGAACAAAGGGCTGGGGTGGAGTGGGCTCTTCCACCCTTCGATCGGGCCTCGCGCGCTGGGGCATCATTGAGGGTTGCGCGGGGGGCTTCACACGAACGCCTCAGCGCTTTTCGCTCGCGCCCTGGCGTCGAAGAGGGCGCCCGTCGCAATGACGCCCTCGTCGTCTTGGCCTACTCTATGATCTCAGGCGTCTTCCCCGATTGACGCTCAAACAGGCGCCGATAGTGACCGTCGCCGGCCTGAAGCAGGTCGTCATGGCTTCCGTCTTCGACGATCTCGCCGCTTGAGAAGACAAGGATGCGGTCCAGCGCCCGGACGGTCGACAGCCGGTGGGCGATGACGATGGCGGTGCGGCCGATCAACAGCCGCTCCATCGCCTCCTGGATCGCCGCCTCGCTCTCGGAATCGAGGCTGGATGTCGCCTCATCCAGGATCAGGATCGGCGCGTCCGCCAGGAAGGCCCGCGCGATGGCCACGCGCTGGCGTTCACCCCCGGACAGCTTGACCCCCCGCTCGCCCACCAGGGTCTGATACCCCTTCGGCAGGCGGGCGATGAAATCGTGCGCATTGGCCAAGCGCGCGGCCCGCTGGATGTCTTCGGGTGTGGCGCCGGGACGGCCGTAGCCGATGTTGTCAGCGATCGAGCGATGGAAGAGGATCGGCTCCTGCGGCACGATCGCGACTTGCCGGCGCAAGGACGCCTGGGTCGCGTGGGCCACGTCCTGTGCGTCGATCATCACCCGGCCTTCATTGACGTCATAGAGGCGCTGGACCAGCTTGACGAAGCTGGTCTTGCCCGAGCCTGAGCGTCCCACCAGCCCGACGCGCTGACCCGCAGGAATGGCGATGTCGAGGTTTCGGAACAACGGCCTTTCCTGTCCCGCGTAGTGGAAGGTGACGTCGTCGAAGCGGATGGCGCCGTCCCTGACCCGGATCGGCTGAGCTTCGATGCGGTCGGGGACGCCCAGCGGTTCCTGGTGAAGCTGTACGAGCTCCTCCATCTCGTTCACCGAACGCTGAAGCTGGTGAATATGCATGCCGATGTCGCGCAGATAGCCGTTCAGGACCAGATAGCTGGTGATGACATAGGCCATGTCGCCGGCGCTGGCCTGGCCGCGCATCCACAGCCACAGCGCCACGGCCGTGACCGCCAGGCGGATCAGCCACAAAAGCGCGATCTGTCCCGAGCCGGCCCAGGTGAAGGCCATCCAGGTCCGGTGCGTTCGCTTGCGCCACTTGGCGACGGTCTTCGCCAGGAGGGCCTCTTCGCGCGTTTCGCCGCCGAAGGCCTTGACCACGGCGTTGGCGCCGATCGCATCGGCCAGTATGCCGCCGATCCGGGTGTCCCACTGGTTCGACAGTCGCGCGGCCGGCGCCAGCACCTGTGTCGCCAGGCCGACAGTCAGGGCTATGTAGGCGATGGCGCCGACGCCCATCACCAGGCCCAGGATCGGCCAGTGCAAGGCCAGCAGGATGACCGTCCCCGCCAGCACCGTCAGCGACGGCAGAAGCGAGAGCAGCAGCACGTCGTTCAGGGTGTCGAGCGCCCACATGCCCCGCGTGATGCGTCGGACGGTCGAGCCCGAGAAGGCGTTGGCGTGCCAGTCGGTCGACAGTCGCTGGACGCGCGCGAAGCCTTCCTGCGTCACGTCCTGCATCATCTTCAGCGTCAGGGGCGTGATCGCCCACCAGCCGAGGTGGCGCAAGACGACCATGGCGGCGCCCAGGGCGGTGATGACGGCGAAGGCCGCCCAGGTGGCGCTGACATCGCCCCGGCCGGCCGCGTCGATGATGCGCCCGGCGTAGAGCGGCGCGAAGACTTCCGTGAGGGTCGCCAGCAGCATCGTCCCGGCGCAGGCGGCGGCCAGCAAGGGGGTTCGGCGCCACAGGCGGAAGGTGAAGGCGAGGACGGTGCGCAGTACGGACGCGCGCAGGCGCGCGTCGGCGTCGTCATGGTCGGTCATGAGAAATAACCGCGCAGATCCGCGCGGTCCTTGTGTCAGCGATGATCAGGAGCGCGGCTACGCATAGAGCCGCTAGGGAGCGTCAGCGGCCGAGGCGGCCGAAGACCTTCAGGAAGGTACGGACGGGCGTGGTCTTGTCGATCATCATGCCCTCCTTTTCCCTGCAACAACTGAGCGCCTCACGACTATCAGGCTCGGATTTCGGCGGCAATGTCTTCGTGAGATGCGAGGGGTGCGACTGTTTGATCCATGCCTCGTCCGAGCTCGCAGGCGTGGGGGTCGCGCAGACGGGCAGGATCGGCTGGCGTCGGGCAAAAGTACGAGCAGAAACCCGCCGGGCCCTGGCGTAGGCGTCTCGAATGGGAATTCGTCGCCGGCCGTACCGGGGCCAGTCGTTCTTGGGGATCGCGCTTTGATCTTCCCTCAGCCCTGGCAGATCGGATGCTGCCGGTCGAACCTGTCCCAGACCAGGGTGGTCCCGCTGCGGATCATGGCGCAGTTGATCTCCTCACCCTCGGGCGTGCTGCAGATGGCGGTGATGCGCTTGTAGCTGCGGCCGACGGGGTCGCACGTCAGGGTCTTGCCGGCGGCCAGACGGTTGAGCGCCGCCGTGGCCGACGCTCCGCTGGCGGCGGGACAGGGATGGCCGGGGGAGCAGGTCTCGTTGGCTTCACGGGCGGCGACGGCGTGCAGCCTGACGCGGACCCCGTCGCGACATCGCAAGGTGTCGCCGTCGTTCACATGGTCGACCACGCACGGGAAGGCGGCGCCGGCGGTCGGCGCCCTCGGAGGCGAAGCCGTCGCAGGCGTCAACGGCAGGGGCGGCGACGGGGCGGGCGGGTTCAACAGCCCTTCGGCCTGGGGCCAGTTCAGGGTGACGAGGAAGGCCGCCACGGCGACCAGCGCCGTCACGGCCAGGAAGCGCCGGTCGCGGCGACGCATTCTTGCGGGGCGCGAGGGTCTGAAGCGTCTCATGCGCCCAGCCTAGGGCGAACAGGTGAACGGGGCGTGTGCCGGGTCTGATCGCCGCCCTGGGCCGGGCGAGGATTGCGTCCTCGGACCGGAGAGAAGGAAAGGGCGCTCGGGGGCGCTCCGCTCGGGAGCGCAGGGAGGAATACGCCATGACTTCGCTCGTCGCTTTCGACTGCACCATTTCGGCTACACCCTATGAGGAGGCGGCGGATCTGGACCTGTTGTCGGCCCTACTGCAGCGGGAGCTGCCGGGGTCGGGACGGGACGCCGCCGCCGCCCTGATCACGGCCTTTGGGGGGCTGGCGGGGGTGGCGGCCGCGGACGCCGCCGCCCTGGCGCGAGCCGGTCTGCCGCCCGGGGCTGTGGCCAGTTTCGCCAGCGTCAGGGCCCTGGCCCTGGCCATGGGCCGGGCCGAGGCCTGCAGGCGACCCGTCCTCTCGTCCTGGAGCGCGCTCTTGACCTATCTGCGCCTCTCCCTGGCCCATGCCCCGCGAGAACAGTTTCGGGCCCTCTATCTCAACAAGCGCAACATCCTGATCCGCGAGGAACTAAGGGCTGACGGCACGATCGACCACGCCCCGGTCTATAACGCCGGGCCTGGCCGGGTGGCCCGCCTCGGGCGCGTGCCGGACATCGCGGAGACCCGCGCCTACGTCGAGACCGTGATCGCCTGCTATCTGGCGCTCGCCGCCGGCCGCGAGGTGCGTTCGTCGCGCGCCTGCCGAAGCCCGGAGGGCGGCGGATGATCGAGGCTCGTGTCATGGGGGCGGCCGAAGGCGGCGACGACGACCTGCTCACGCGCAAGGAGGCCTCCGCCTATCTGGCGCAATTCGGGGTGCGGCTGAAGCCGGCCACCCTGGCGCGGCTCTGGTCGGTCGGCGGCGATGGTCCGCCCTGTCGGCACGTCCGGGCCAGACCCTATTATCCAAGAGGACTTCTTCGGGGCTGGGCTCTGTCCCAGATTTCCGAGGTGCGAAGCGGGGCGCCGGCCGCCGCCCAGGCGCGTCGCCGTGGCTGAGACAGGCGAGGGCGATGCGGCCGCGGTCGGCGGGCCTGAGGACCGCCTGCTGGCCTGGGCGATTGTGCACGACATGACGGGTCTGAGCCGGTCGACAGCCTGGCGCCTGCAACAGGCGGGCGCCTTCCCGCATCCCGTCGCGCTTTCGCCGGGTCGTGTCGGCTGGTGGGAAAGCGAGCTGACGGCCTGGAAGCGGGCGCGGCCTCCAGGGCGTTTGCGCTCGCCCGCGCGGCCCCGTCTTCCGGGGACGGGGCCTCGCGCAAGGCGAACGACTGGGGAGGCGCCCGCGGCGGTCCCCGCGTTGGAGCCGTCCGAGCCTCCCTTGCGCGTGTCGCCGGATCGGGTTCGCAAGCGGCGTCCGGTGCATCCGGATCAGATTGATTTCGGCTTCTGAGACAGGCCTTCCCGGGCGGGATCAACGATCGGCTCGCACGTCAGCCGCAGTTGGTTTCGTTCAGTGGTGCGCTAAGGGGGTGAGGGGCGTTTGAGTCAATGGTTGGTGGGTTCGAACGCAGGGTATGGATATTATTTTGGCGCTTCAAAATCGCTTGAGATGTCTGTGTCTGACGGCGCGCAAGTCCTTTGTCTGTCGACTTATGGCGCTGCGGAGTGGATTGCGTTCAACCTGAATTTTTAGGCCGTATCTACTGCGTCGCACAAAAAGTTTATCTCAGCGTCGCCGTATCCAATCTATGGTCTTCACGCGGCCTGCACGAGGCGGCTGCATGCGGCGCTGCATCGACGGCGCCGTCATCATTCGCGTCTGGCCGGGGTCGGACGTTTGCGCACCTGTGAAACGATCGTCCGCCGGCGCCTGGCGCGGCGCGATCCCTTGCGACGTGCGCTCATGGGCGAGCTGTGGCGGACCCTCCAGATAGACAGGAGCGCGGACAGGCGTGGGCGACATACAACTTCATCAACTGGGCGGACCGCTGACGGTCGCCCTGCTGGCGATCTTCTTCGGCGGGACCTTTCTGATCTCGCTGTCCATCAGCCGACGCAAGGAGAACGCCGACGGCTATATGACGGCCGGAAACGGCATCGGCCTGGGGGTTTCGGCGGCCTCGATGACCGCCACCTGGATCTGGGCCGCGTCGATGTACGCCTCGGCCACCTCGGGCTACATCTACGGCGTGTCAGGGCCCATCCACTATGGCTTGTGGGGCGCGCTGATGATCCTGTTCATCTATCCCTACGGCAGGCGGATCCGCGCCGTGGCGCCTCGGGCCCATACCCTGGCCGAGGTCATGTATGCGCGCCATGGACGGTCGAGCCAGTTGATGCTGGCCAGCTCCAACGTCCTGGGCAGTCTGATCAGCCTGACGTCCAACTTCATCGCGGGCGGCGCGCTGATCGCCATGCTGTCGCCCTTCAGCTTCAGCCAGGGGATCGCGGTGATCGCTGGGGGCGTGCTGCTCTATACGCTGTGGTCCGGCTTCCGGGCCTCTGTCCTGACCGACTTTGTCCAGGTCTGCGCCATGCTGAGCGCCGTGGTCATCATTATCCCGGCGGTCTTCTTCGCGGTGGGCGGGCCGGCGGTCTTCATCGAAGGGGCCGCCAACCTGACGCCGCAGCAGGGCTCCTTCTTCTCGTCGGACGCCTTCTTCAATCAGGGCGCGCCCTATATCGCCGCCGTCCTGGCCTACGCCATCGGCAACCAGACCATCGCCCAGCGCCTCTTCGCCGTGCGCGAGGACCTGATCAAGCCGACCTTCATCATCGCCACTATCGGCTACGGCGCCACGGTGATCGGCGTGGGCATGCTGGGGGTGGTCGCCCTCTATGTCGGCATCGCGCCGATGGACGGCGATGTGAATAACCTCATCCCTCAACTGGCGGGGACATACCTGGGCCCTGTTCTGCTCAGCGTCTTCTTCATCATGATCATCGGGTCGCTGGCCTCGACGGCGGACTCCGACCTGTCGGCCCTGTCGTCGATCATGATGGCGGACGTCTATGGACGGCAGGCGTCCGGCAGGAAGGCCAACCCGCGGACCATGCTGCTGATCGGCCGGGTCACCATGGTCGCCGCCACCGCCGCCGCCCTCTATTTCGCGGGCGGTCGGATGAACATCCTGGATCTTCTGGTCCTGGTGGGCGCCGTCTGGGGCGCATTGGTCTTCCCGGTCATCGCCAGCTTCTACTGGGACAAGGTGACGAACCGGGCCTTCTCGCTATCGGTCCTGGCGGCCTTGGCCTTGTTCGTTCCCGTTCGCTTCGGCTGGCTGCCCATGGAGGGCGTCACCGCCTACGCCTTCGACGTCCTGGCGGTGATCGGCGTCGGGGTGGTGGCGGGGCTGATGACCTTCGGCTTCTTTGGAGCGCGGGCGGCGCGGATCGTCGGCGTGGTCGCGACCCTGGCTGTCGCCCCCTTCGCGATCGGCTTCCTGCACCAGTACGCCGTGCTGAGCAGTTCGCTGATCGCCTATGCGGTCAGCACGATCGTCTGTGTCCTGCTGTCCTTCCGCAATCGCACGGCCTTTGACTTCGACCGGATCGCTGCGCGCACCGGCGACTTCGACGTCGCGCCTTCTTCGTCCTCAAACTAGGAGTCCATCATGAGCGCCTTCTGGCTCACCGCCTACGTCCTGGTCTGGCCCGTCATTGTGGCGGCGGTCCTTCTCTTCATCGCCCGGGCCTTCTTTCGGGAATGGCGAGAGGCGCGCCGCGAGGGCAGGGCGATGATCTGAATCTGAGGCCGCACGCGTCCTGCGAGGATGTCATTGCGCCCAGGTCAGGCGATGGCGAGCAGGGCTTTTCTCAAATCGTCGCCGCTCTCGATTTCACGCTCGATGAGCGCATGCTCGCTGATCCATACTGGGGTGGCCGCGCCCAGCACCGTGCGACCCTTGTCGGTCAATGCGACCCGCCTGCCACGACGATCGTTCGGATCTACGGACACCGAGACGAGGCCCGCTTTTTCCAGCGGCTTGAGGTTCGCTGTCACGGTGGAGCGATCCATCGCCAGAAGCTCGGCGACCGCGCCGATCGTCGGGGGTTCCGGGCGGTTCAAGCCGTTCATCAGCGAGAACTGCCCGCTGGTGATGCCGTAGGGACGAAAGGCGTCGTCGAACCGTCGTGAGAGGACCCGCGCCGCCCGCTGTGCGTGAAGGCACAGGCAATGATCGCGGATGTGCAGGGTCAGTCTGTATGGCGCAACGTCGTTTGACATGACGGATTATATGTTGATATCAACTTATTGGTCAACAAGGCCTGCGTGGACCAGTGCGCGGGCAGGGAGGGAAGGGACGTCACATGATCCAGGTCACAGCATTCAAATGGGTGCCGCCCTTCGCCCAGGGGTCTGTCCGCGACATCCGCGTGCGCTGGGCGCTGGAGGAGGCAGGGCTTGGCTACGACGACCGGTTGATCGGGTTTGAGGACCAGTCCACGCCCGCCTATCGCGCCATTCAGCCGTTCGGCCAGGTTCCTGCCTACAGCGACGGCAAGGTGGAGATGTTCGAGAGCGGGGCTATCGTCCTGTGGATCGCCGAGCACTCGGACCAGCTCATGCCGTCCGACAACGCGGGCCGGGCCCTGGTCATGACATGGCTCTTCGCGGCCATGAACAGCGTCGAGCCCTTCGTCGCCGAGCTGGCCGGCATCGACCTGTTCCACGCCGACAAGGCCTGGGCCAAGGCTCGCCGACCGGAGGCGGAGGCCTTCCTGCGCAGCCGCCTGGGCGAGTTGCAGGCGGCGCTCAGGGAGCGTCAGTGGTTCGCCAACGACCGCTTCAGCGCCGCCGACATCCTGATGGTCCATGTCCTGCGCGACCTGCGCCACACCGACATCGTAGCCGATTTTCCCCGGCTCGCCGGCTACGTCTCCCGGGCTGAGGCGCGTCCGGCGTTCAAGCGCGCCCTGGCCGATCAGTTGAAACCGTTCCGCGAGCATGAAGCCGCGAAGCCTTCCGCAGCCGGCTGACCCCGGCTTGCGAGGTCTTCACAGCCCCTGCCGCCGTCCGGCTCGGCCCCGCGTCTGGAGAACACCAATGAAACTGCTTCCGCTTGTGCTGGCAGCCTCCGCAATCTGCGCAGGGCAGACCGTCGCTCAGGAAAGCCCGCGCCGACCTTCGCTGGAGGTGCTGGAAAAAATCATCGAGACGCGCACGCCGGAAACGCGTGTCGTTACGCCGGATCATGACCGCATCATCGCCCGACGCATCGATATCGTCGACGCCGACGGGACGATCCGCATGACCCTGGCCGGCACAACCCCGGCGCCGATCATCGACGGCATTCAATACAAGCGAGCCTTCGATGTCGCGGGCCTGGTCATCTATGATGAAAAGGGCAGCGAGCGCGGCGGCTTCGGCACGGCGGACATCGAAGGCGGCGCGGCCGTCCTGGCCCTGGACCACCCGGCCATGGACGCGATCGGCTGGCGGGTATCCCCGGACGGGTCGGTGAGCTTTGTCATCAATCAGGCGCCGCCCCTGATCCGCGACCCGGGACTGGGCGGGGCGCTGGTGCCGGGGGTCCTGACGCCCACGCGGATGGAGCTTTCCGTCGCCGCCGACGGAACGCCGACGGTGGCTCTGTCGGACAAGAACGACAAACCGCGTGTGCGTCTGACGGTGACTGAAGGAGGCTTCGGAGCCATCGAGTTCCTGAACGCAAGCGGCGAGGTGATCCACACCATTGCGCCAGAGTCGGATCTCTAGGGCGCAAGGCTCAACCTGCACGCCCTGCGTCTCCGATGGGGGCCCTGACGCCCTGACGAAGCAGCGCCCCGACGAAGCCGCGTCCAGGCAACGGCGCGCCCCGGCCTTCACATTCGAAAGAAACGGACATGCGTTTATCGATTTTCACGGCAAGCGTGGTTCTGACCTGCCTGTTGTCCAGTCCGGTCCGGGCGCAGTCGAGCGCGACCCTCGACATATCGGACGTCGACCTCTTCTATCGTCTCTACGATGCGACCGACGGCAGACCGACCGCCGAGCAGATCCAGTCAGGCTATATCGACGTCGGCTCGCCAGGTTTGCGCACGTTTTTCGACGCCAGACGCACGACGGCGGTTCGCGTCGCCGAGGCTAGCGGACATTGCACTCGCACCCTGCTGGGTGCAGGAATTGAGCACGCAAGTTCAACCCGAAGATTACGAGGCATTGAGGGGCTGGTTTTCGTATATGGTGCGATTGGCCATGCCTGACGTGGTGCCGGGTTCCGACATCGATCCGATTGTTGTGCTTGACCGCTTTGCAGAAACCTCGCCCGCGAAAGCGCGCAGGGGCCTGTCTATGGCGATAGGCGACATCGTGGAGATGACCAGCAACTGGCCCCTCGACAAAATCGTGGAAGCTGATCGCCAACTGTCGGCAGCTGACCTACCTTCGCTTTCCGCTGTTTGTGCGAAGTTCAGCAAGGCCGTTGCAAAGATTGTCCGCAAGGGCGTCATCGCAAACGACGCTGAATTCTATCTGGTGCGCAACGCAACTGAAATGACCGGCGATCATCGGCAAGTTCTCTTGAATTTGGCTGAGGCCTACGAAGGCAAGGCGGTCTGCTAGGGTCCGTAACGGGTCGATTTCGGTCCTGGGCTTTGGCTTCGAAAGCAGACCTGGGTCACCAGGCCGGAAAGCAGGCACCATAGATGTCAACTAAGGATGGAAAGCGGACGATATATGCTCACCTGACCCTTAGCCCTTGAATGTGCGGCGCGATCCGCCTCTGGCGCATGGTCTTCGCGCGCCGCGGCTCGTCGTTTGAAGAGGCCGTCGGCCGAGGCGCCAAGGGAGGCGGGGAGGGGTTGACCTGCCCATCGTTGGAAACTCCATTTCCCTTTGGATGTCATAGAGGGAGTGGTTCCAATGGCCTCCATCATCGCCCTGCGGCCAAAGGCCGACGGGTTTTCGCCGCAAGGCGCTTCCGTTCCTGTTCGCATCGAGCGCTCGACGTCTGCGTCAGGCGGCGGCCTTGTTGAACCAGCGCGCGGGGCGGCTGTCGCACCCGCCCTGCCTGGACGTGGCGCACCGACGGCGTCGCGGACATGATCGGCAAGAGCATGGGGATGTTTGATGAACCACGTCGGCCGGTTCTGATCCTTGGCGTCGCCCAGGCCCTCTACCTGTCTGCGGTCTCGGTGATCTTCACCTTTTCGGGGCTGGTCGGCGCGACGCTCGCGCCGTCCCCGAGCCTGGCGACCCTGCCTGTCGCGCTCATCACCGTGGTCACCGCCGTCACAACCATTCCCGCGTCGCTCCTGATGGCGCGGATCGGTCGTCGCGCCGGGTTCCAGATCGGCGCCTTCGCCGGCGCCGCAGGCGCAGGCCTGGCGGCCTGGGGGATCGCCGGCGGCGACTTCGTCCTGTTCTGCCTCGGCAATGCGCTTATGGGGGTCTTTCAGGCGTCGGCCATGTACTACCGCTTCGCCGCCGCGGATCTCGCCGCGCCGGATTTCCGGTCCAGGGCCGTCTCCTGGGTCCTGGCCGGCGGCGTCGCCGCCGCCCTGATCGGCCCCGAGATCGCCGCGCGCACCCGCACGCTGGCGCCAGCCGCGGACTATATGGGCGCCTATATCGCCGCCGCTCTGCTCGCGCTCCTCTCGATCGTTCTGCTGTCGGCCCTGCGTGCGCCGTCGCCGGTGGTCGAGGCGCAGGGGAACGCGCGCGGTCGTCCCCTGCTGGCGATCATGCGCCAGCCCGTCTTCCTCGTCGCGGCGCTCAACGCCGCCGTGGCCTATGTCGTGATGAGCTTTGTGATGACCGCTTCTCCGCTCGCCGTGGTCGCGGCGGGCTACGGGGTCGACGCGGCTGCAGGCGTCACGCGTTGGCATCTCATCGGCATGTTCGCGCCATCCTTCTTCACGGGCGGGTTGATCGCCCGTTTCGGCGTGCGGCGCATTCTGGTCGTCGGCGTCCTTCTGTTGGCGGCAAGCCTTGGGATCGCTCTCAGCGGTTCGGCCCTGACGGCGTTCCAGGCGTCGCTGCTGCTCCTCGGGATCGGTTGGAACTTCATGTTCATCGGGGGCACGACGCTCCTGACAGAAGCCTATGCGCCCGCCGAACGCGCCCGGACCCAGGCCGCCAACGAGTTCCTGGTGTTCGGCACGACAGCGGTGGCGACGCTGGCGGCCGGCGCGGTCCAGACCGGCCAGGGCTGGGCGATCGTCAATCTCGTCGCCTTCCCGGCGCTGCTGGTCGCGGGCCTCGCTACGGTCTGGTTCTCGGCGCGCGGTCGCAATGTCAGGACTGAAGGGACATGACCCGCTGGCCTGCAAACTATCGAAACCTGGCGCTGTGGACCCTGCAGGGCTGGCTGGCGATGTTCTTCCTGGCCGCCGGCTACGCCAAGCTGACCGAACCCATGGACATGCTCGTTATTCTTCTGTCGTGGCCGGCCCATGTCGCTCCGGAAGTGGTTCGCGCCCTCGGGGCGGCGGAGGTTCTGCTGGCGATCTCGGTGCTGGCGCCCCTGTTCTCCCGCTCCTTGGGACGCCCGGTGCTCGTGTTGGCGGCGATGGCGATGCTGGCGCTGGAGACAGCGATGCTGGTGATCCATGTGGTGTCTTTCGAGTGGGGGCATGTGGCGACCAATCTGGCCTTGGTCCTCATAACGACCACCGTCTTCATGCAGAGGACCCGTGAGGCTTCGGCCGGCTGAGATCAGGGGGAGGAGGCCCAGATTGGTTTGACTGCTGACGTATGAATACTTATTCATATGTCAGTTTTCTTCCTTCCCAAGGGCATTCCATGTCGCACGCACATCAGGGTCACGGCCACGCCGGTCATGACCACTCGGGCCACGATCACGACCACACGCCAACCGTCACCCGAGACAATGAGCGCAAGGTCCTGCTGTCGTTTGCCCTGATCTTCACCTTCATGATCGTCGAGGTGGTCGGGGGACTGGTTTCGGGCTCGCTGACCCTGCTGGCGGACGCCGGCCATATGCTGACCGACGCGGCGGCGCTCGGCCTGGCCTATCTCGCCTTCCGCTTTGGCCGGCGCCTGGCCGATTCCCGGCGAACCTTCGGCTACCTCCGCTTCGAGGTGGTCGCCGGCTTCATCAACGCCATCACGCTTTTCGCCATTGTCGCCTGGATCGTCTACGAGGCCTGGCAGCGCTTCCAGGAGCCTGCCGTGGTTCTGGCCGGGCCGATGCTGGCCGTCGCCGTCACGGGGCTGCTGGTCAACGTCCTGGTGTTCTGGATTCTGACACGTGGGGACGCCGAGCACGTCAACATCAAGGGCGCGGCCCTGCATGTGATGGGCGATCTACTGGGATCGGTCGGCGCGGTCGCTGCGGCCATCATTATCTCCTTCACCGGTTGGACGCCTATCGACCCGATCCTGTCGGTGGTCGTGTCCCTGCTCATACTTGGCAGCGCCTGGAAGCTGCTCGGCAAGTCCTTGCATATTCTGCTGGAAGGGGCGCCCGACGACGCTGCGCCCGACGCGATCATCAAGCGCGCGAAGGAGGCGGTTCCAGGCGTCGCCGAGGTCAGCCATGTCCACGTCTGGTCCATCACGTCCGGTCGGACCCTGGCGACCCTCCACGTGCGGCCGACGACGGATGAGGATGCGCGGACCGTGGTCCAGGCGGTGGAGCGGCTGTTGAAGACCGAGTTCAACATCGAGCATCCGACGATCGCGGTCGATTGGAACGAAGGGAGCGTCGCTTGCAATCTCTCGTCCGAACCTGCGCCGGCCGGCCATCCGCCTCATGAGGAACATGCGCACGAAGACCATGAGCCGGGCGCGTGCGGATCGCCGGGTCACTGATCGGCAAGACCGATGGAGAGCGCGGCGCTCTCCGTCGGTCGTGCTGAGCCGCCGCTGACTGACGCTTCGCGTCGAACCCCGGGGCAGGCCTATCAGGCCTCTTGCGGGGTTTTTTTCTTGAGCGCGCGGTTGTTTCTGACGTCATCAGAAGCCGTTCGTAGGCCGGTAGAAACGGCGCAGACGCTGATGGCACAACGGGCCTTGGGCAGGCTTGACCTTACAAGGGTTGTAGCTGGCACCAACCGCTGATCGGCAGGAGAGCGCCCCGGCATGGGCCGGATTTCGCGGCCCTCCTCGGGATCGGAACGAATGCGAATATCGAAGAAGGCAGCGGTGGTCGTCGCAGGCGGCCTGCTGGTCGGCGGCGGCCTGATTTACGTGACCCAGGGGCAGCCAGGGCAGGGCGCCGCGGCAGCCGCTGCGCCGGGGGCGCCGACGGTGCCGGTGGCCCAGGCCATCACCCGCGAGATTGCCCCGGCAGCCGAATTCACCGGCAGCCTGGCGTCGCCCGAAACAGTAGAATTGCGGCCACAGGTCGGTGGTCCGATCCAGAGCGTGAGCGTGCCCGAGGGCGGGTTCGTACGCCGCGGGCAGGTGCTGTTCCAGCTGGATCCCCGGCCGTTCCAGGTCGCGCTCGACGCCGCCCAGGCCCAGCTTCGGCAGGCGGAGGTCCAGTTGACCCAGGCCGAGGCGGATTTCGGTCGCGCCGAACGCCTGGCGCCCAATGGCGCCGTCTCGGCGCGGACCCTGGAGACGGCGCGCTCCACGCAACGCGAAAGGCAGGCCCAGGTTCAGGCGGCCCGCGCCACGGTGAGCGCGGCGCGCTTGAACCTCTCATATGCCCGTGTGACCGCGCCCATCAGCGGCCGCGTCGATCGGATCATGACGACCCAAGGCAATGTGGCGACAGCGGGCGTGACCGTGCTGACGACGATCGTCTCGGTCGATCCGCTTCAGGTCTATTTCGACATAGACGAGGCGACCTATCTGGACTTCGTCGCCCGGGCGCGCCCGGACAGCGCCGGTCGCACGACGGCGAAACTGCCGGTGCGCATCGGCCTGATGAACGAGGAGGGGTATCCTCATTCGGGCGTGCTCGACTTCATCGGGGCCCAGATCAATCGCGGCACGGGCACGGTGCGAGCCCGCGCCGTGATCGCCAACCCCAATGGTCGGCTGGCGCCCGGCTTGTTCGCGCGGGTTCGACTGGACACCGCCGCCCCGCGTCAGGCCGTGCTCATAGACGACCAGGCCGTCGGCACGGATCAGGGCCAGACCTATGTCCTGATCCTGGGGGCAGGGAACAAGGTCGAGTATCGCCCCGTCACCCTCGGCCGGGTCGTGGACGGGCTGCGCGTCGTGGAGAGCGGACTGCAGTCCGGTGAGACGATCGTCATCAAGGGGCTGGTGCGCCCGGGAATGCAGGTCACGCCTCAGCGCACGCCCATGCAGGCGCCTGCCGCCGTTGCCGTTTCCGCCGCGCCAGCGGCGACGCCCGCCGCGGAGGCGGCGCGATGAAGTTTCCCCGTTTTTTCATCGACCGCCCGATCTTCGCGGTCGTGCTTTCGGTGCTGATGCTGATCGCCGGCGGGCTGGCCCTCCTGCGCCTGCCGCTCAGCGAATATCCGGCTGTGACCCCGCCCATGGTTCAGGTGACGGCCGCCTATCCGGGAGCGAGCCCTGACGTCGTCGCCGAGACCGTGGCCGCGCCGCTCGAGCAGGCCATCAACGGCGTCGAGAACATGCTCTATATGAGCTCCCAGGCGTCCAGCGACGGGCGGATGTCGATCAGCATCTCGTTCAAACAGGGGACGGATCCGGATCTTGCGCAGATCCAGGTGCAGAACCGGGTGGCGCGCGCCCTGCCGCGTCTGCCGCCGGAAGTGCAGCAGATGGGGGTGGTCACGGACAAGACCTCTCCCGATGTCCTGATGGTGGTGCACATGCGCGCCACGGACAAACGCTATGACCCGCTCCACGTCTCCAACTATGCAGCCCTCAACGTTCGCGATGAACTGGCGCGGCTGCCCGGCGTGGCCAATGTCCTCATCAGCGGGGTCGGGGAGTACGCCATGCGCGTCTGGCTAGACCCGGCCAAGGTCGCGGCCATGGGGCTCACCGCCAGCGATGTCGTCGCCGCGATCCGCGAACAGAACGTCCAGGTGGCCGCCGGTTCGGTCGGCCAGCAGCCCGATGCCCGCTCGGCCTATCAGATTTCCGTCAACGCCCTGGGACGACTGACCACGGTGGAACAGTTCGGCGACATTGTCGTCAAGGCCGGCGCAGACGGTCAGACCGTCAAGCTGAGCGACGTGGCGCGGATCGAGATGGGGTCGGACGCCTACACCATGCGCAGCCTGCTCAACGGCGAGCCTGCCGTGGCCATGCAGATCCTGCAGAGCCCGGGAGCCAATGCGCTCGACGGCTCGAAAGCCGTGCGGGCGACCATGGAGCGTCTTCAGGCCGATTTCCCGGAAGGGCTGAAATACGAGATCGCCTATGACCCCACCGTCTTCGTGCGGGCTTCGCTGAACTCGGTCGCCGTGACCCTGCTCGAGGCGACCCTGCTGGTGGTCCTTGTGGTGGTGCTCTTCCTGCAAAGCTGGCGGGCGTCCATCATTCCCCTGGTCGCCGTACCCATCTCCCTGGTGGGCACGCTGGCCATGATGCATCTGTTCGGCTTCTCGCTGAACACCCTGTCCCTGTTCGGTCTGGTGCTGTCGATCGGCATCGTCGTCGATGACGCCATCGTTGTCGTCGAGAATGTCGAACGGCACATCGCCCTGGGCAAGTCGCCCAAGGAGGCGGCGCGCGCGGCCATGGACGAGGTGACGGGGCCGATCCTGGCCATCACCGCCGTGCTGGCGGCGGTCTTCATTCCGTCCGCCTTCCTGTCCGGGCTGCAGGGCGAGTTCTATCGTCAGTTCGCCCTGACCATCGCCATTTCGACGATTCTCTCGGCGATCAACTCGCTGACGCTTTCGCCGGCTCTCGCCGCTGTCCTGCTTCGTCCTCACCATGGTGATGCGAAGCGCGACCGACTGACCCGCCTGATCGATCGCCTGTTTGGCGGCTTCTTCTCGCGCTTCAACCGCTTCTTCGACAAGTCGTCCGAACGCTACGTCTGGTCGGTGCGCCGCGTCGTTCGCGCCAGCGGCGTCGTCGGCATCCTCTATCTGGGCTTCCTCGGCCTGACCTGGCTGGGCTTCCATCAGGTTCCGGCCGGCTTCCTGCCGATGCAGGACAAGTATTTCCTGGTGGGCGTGGCCCAGCTTCCGACGGGCGCATCGCTCGATCGGACGGAGGCCGTCGTCAAACGGATGTCGGACACGGCCATGGCCGAGCCGGGCGTCCAGAGCGTGGTCGCCTTCCCCGGGCTCTCGCCCAACGGCGGGGCCAATCTGCCCAACTCCGCGCTGATGTTCATCATGCTCGATGACTTCGACGAGCGGACAACATCCGAACTTTCGGCCAACGCTATCGCCGGCAAGCTGATGGGCAAGTTCAGCCAGATCCCCGACGGGTTCGTGGGCGTGTTCCCGCCGCCGCCGGTTCCGGGCCTCGGCGCCCTGGGCGGGTTCAAGCTTCAGATCGAGGATCGGGCAGGCCTGGGCTATCAGGCGCTCGCCCAGGCGCAAGGAGCGGTTATGGCCAAGGCCATGCAGGCGCCGGAACTGGTCGGCATGCTGGCCAGCTTCCAGACCAATGCTCCGCAGGTCCAGGTCAATGTGGACCGCGTCAAGGCCAAGGCCCAGGGCGTGGACCTGTCCGCCGTCTTCGAGACGATGCAGATCAATCTTGGGTCAGTCTACGTCAACGACTTCAATCGCTTCGGTCGAACCTATCGCGTCATGGTTCAGGCTGACGCCCCCTTCCGCGAGCAGGCGGAGGACATCGGCCTGCTGAAGGTGCGCAACGCCGCCGGAGAGATGATCCCGCTATCCGCCCTGGTCACCGTCACCCGCAGCACAGGGCCGGACCGGGTCATGCACTACAACGGCTATCCGTCGGCCGACATCAGCGGCAGTCCGGCGCCGGGCTATTCCTCGGGTCAGGCCACGGCGGCGATCGAGAAGATCCTCGCGGAAACCCTGCCGCCCGGCATGACCTATGAGTGGACCGATCTGACCTTCCAGGAGAAGCAGGGCGGCAATACCGCCATGTTTGTCTTCCCTCTGGCGGTGCTGCTGGCCTTCCTCATCCTGGCCGCCCAGTACAACAGCTGGTCGCTGCCCCTGGCCGTTCTGCTGATCGCGCCGATGGCCCTCCTGTCCGCCATCGTGGGCGTTTGGCTCTCGGGGGGAGACAACAACATCTTCACCCAGATCGGCTTCGTGGTTCTCGTCGGTCTGGCCGCCAAGAACGCGATCCTGATCGTGGAGTTTGCGCGCGCCAAGGAGGATGAGGGCGTCGATCCGCTGAACGCCGTGCTTGAGGCGGCGCGGCTTCGCCTTCGACCGATCCTCATGACGTCGCTCGCCTTCATCGCCGGGGTCGTGCCCCTGGTGCTGGCTTCGGGCGCGGGCGCGGAGATGCGTCAGGCCATGGGGGTGGCCGTCTTCGCCGGCATGATCGGCGTGACGATCTTCGGTTTGATCCTGACGCCGGTCTTCTACGTCGCCGTTCGCCGCTTCGCGACGC
The DNA here is from genome assembly GCF_002979535.1 of Brevundimonas sp. MYb52. GTDB lineage: Bacteria > Pseudomonadota > Alphaproteobacteria > Caulobacterales > Caulobacteraceae > Brevundimonas. Next base: position 589,641 of record NZ_PCPB01000001.1, read on the forward strand.
GCGGGAAGCCTCGCGCTGCGCCGGTGACGGCGGTCGCGCCGGACTGACCTCCAGAGCCTCAATCAGCCCCCATCCGTCGCCGCCTGGTCGGCGGCGGATGGTCGGGGCCTTCACCTCCAGATTTCAAGGATCGCCATGTCTGCTGTTCCTCCCGCCGCTTCGCTTGGAAGCGGCGTCTTGCGCCCCCGAGGCGCTCATCCCTCCAGGTTGTCGCGTCATGCTGCGGCACTGACGGCCTTCGCCCTCATGGGCGGCTGCGCCCTGTCGCCGGCCTATCAACGCCCGGCGGCGCCCGTTGAAAGCGCCTTTCCGACCGGGGGCGCCTATGGTTCGGCGGTCTCGATCTCCCTTGCCGGCGCGGCCGCCGATATCGGCTGGCGCGACTTCTTCCAGGATCCCATCCTGCAGACCCTGATCGAGACCGCCCTCGACAACAACCGCGACATCCGCATTGCGGCCCTCAACGTCGAGACGGCGCGGGCGACCTATCGCGTGCGGCGCGCCGACCTCCTGCCGCAGTTGGACGGCGTGGTGTCGTCGACATCTCAGCGCACGCCGGCCGATCTCGCGCCGCCCGGAGCGCCCGAGATCACCCGCGCCTACCAGGCATCCGGGGCGGTTTCGGCCTGGGAGCTGGATCTCTGGGGGCGGATCCGCAGCCTGAACGATCAGGCCCTGGCCGCCTATCTGGCCCAGGAGGAGACCAGGATGTCGGCCCAGCTCTCGCTCATGGCCGAGGTCGCCAACGCCTATCTGACGCTGCGCGCCGATCAGGCGATGCTGCGTCTGGCCGAGGAAACGGTCGAGACTCAAACACGCGCCTTCGCCCTGACCCGGGAGCGGGCCGAGGCCGGCGAGGCCGGGCGGATCGACATGCATCAGGCCGAGGCGGCCCTGCGCGGCGCTGAGGCGGATCGCGCCGCCTATCAGCGGCAGGCGGCACGCGACCGAAATGCTCTGGTTGTTCTTCTTGGGCGCCCGCTGACTCCGGAGCTGAGCGCAGGCCTGGATGGGGCGGTCACCCTGCCGGACGACCTGGCCATGGCCGATTTGCCGCCAGGCCTGCCGTCAGACCTGCTCATCCGTCGCCCGGATATCCGGGCGGCGGAACAGGCCTTGATGTCGGCGAACGCCAACATCGGCGCGGCGCGCGCGGCCTTCTTCCCGACCGTCAGCCTGACCGGATCGATCGGTTCGGCCAGCAGCGATCTCGACAACCTCTTTTCGTCCGGCGCGCAGGCGTGGAGCTTTGGGCCGCAGATCACCGCGCCGCTTTTCAGGGGCGGGGCTCTGCGCGCCAGCCTCGATCGCGCGCATCTGCTCAAGCAGATCGAGGTCGCCCGCTACGAGCGGACGGTCCAGGTCGCCTTCCGCGAAGTGGCGGACGGACTGTCGGGACTGGGGACGTTCAATGAGCAGATCCACTCGGAGAGGCTGAGGGTCGAGGCGAGCCAGACGACCTATGACCTGGCTGAGCAACGCTTCCGCGAGGGCGAGGACAGCTATCTCGTCGTCCTGGACGCCCAGCGAACCCTTTATAGCTCGCAGCAGGGGCTGATCCGTGCGCGCCTGATGCGCCTGAGCAATCTCGTCGATCTATACAAGGCCCTCGGCGGCGGATGGACGGAGCACGCTGTGACTACGGCCCGCTCTGTTGAATCTGAAGCCTGAGGACAGTCAGGACCGGACGCCTGCCGGCTTTCGCCGCGTCCGGTCCTGAAGCTCTCCTTCCGGCGCGCAACCCGACCGCTGATGACCGGCCATCGCAACAGCGCTGGTGAAGCCGGGATGATGCTCTATGTATGAAGACATGATCACGCATCATACACATCGCAGCTGAGCGCCCGGCCCATGTCCCACGCCGCTTCTCCGTCCGTTTCTCCGTCGGAACCCGGATCTCTCTCGACGGGCCAACTGGTGCTGCTGGCGGAAACCTTTCGGTTGCTGGGCGATCCGACGCGTCTGCGCATCCTCATGTACTGCCTGAACCAGCCGAGAGCCGTGGGCGACATCGCCGGGAGCCTGGGCCTGTCGCAGACCCTGGTCAGTCATCACCTGCGCCTCCTGCGGGGCGCGCGCCTGATGCGCGGCGTGCGGCAGTCGCGGCAGATCTTCTATGAAGTCGCCGACAGCCACGTGAGCGACGTCCTGACCGACATGGCCAGCCACATCCAGGAAGACCACGCCGAGGACTGAGGGCGCGCTTCCAGTCTCCAGTCTCAAGAACCTCAAGACCTGGGCCTCATGCAAAAAGGCGCGCCGACATGCGGCGCGCCCGAAGTTGGGGCAGGGACCAGGGCAGGTGTCTGGCGTCGGGCCTAGTTCTCCCGTTGGGCCAGCCAGGCCTTCATCATCGCGATCTCGCCTTCCTGGGCGGTGATGACGTTTCGGGCGAGGGCGTTCACCTCGGGGTCCTTGCCGTGCTCGAGCGCGACCCTGGCCATGTCTATGGCTCCCTGGTGGTGAGGGATCATGCCGCGCATGAAGTCGGCGTCGGCGTCGCCGGTGAACTCGATGGCCATGTCGGCGTGCATGCGGTCGTTGGCGGCCTGATAGGCGGCGACAACAGGGTCGCTGGAGCGCTCGGCGGCCGCGTGATGAGAACTGTCCATATTGGAAGGAGCTTCTTTCTGGTTGGAAGGGGGGCGGGTGAGGAAGAGGACGGCGACGAGGGCGCCGACGATGAAGATGAGTGGAAGGGTTCGCATGGCGAAGGCGCCTTCCAGGGCTAGAGGAGGCGGGCGGTGTAGCCGTCGTCGGCGAGCGCCCTGATCACGGCGTCGGCGTCGGCGGTCGTGTCCAGGCTGATCCGGCGCGCCACGGTGTCAGTCTCGATCCTGGCGTCCGGGTCGATGGCGGCGATGGCCATGGTGACGTGTTTGACGCACGATCCGCACGTCATGTCGTCGATTTGAAACTGCATGCAGGCTCTCCTTCCGGGTAGGTGATGGGAAGAGGAATGCCCCTTCCAACGCTTGGCGGGTCAAGCGTTGGATCGGAGGGAATTACGCCCTGGTCCTCGAAACGCCGGCGCGGTCGTGTCTCATTGCATGGGACGGGCGACGGCGCCGCGGCGAGGCTGGATGGACCGGTCCTCATCCTTCGTGCCGGTCTCGAGGCTTTGCAGGATGGGGCAGTGGGGGCGGTGGTCGCCGTGGCAGGCGTTGACGAGCATGGTCAGGGTATGAGCCATGTCCTGCAGGCCCTTGATCTTCTTTTCCAGTCCGTCGATGTGGCCCTGGGCCATGCGCTTGACCTCGGCGCTCTGGCGGGTTTCGTCGCGCCAGAGGCCGAGAAGGTCGCTGATCTCGGCGACCGAGAACCCCAGGTCGCGGGCGCGCCGGATGAAGCGCAGCATATAGGCGTCGGTGTCCGAATAGTCGCGGTAGCCGGACGCCTTGCGGTCAGCAGCCGGAATGAGGCCGGTCTGCTCGTAATAGCGGATCATCTTGGCGGAAACGCCCGAGGCCTTTGAAGCCTGTCCAATATTCATCGGTATTCTCCCTGGAGGGTGCGGCGGCCGGCCCGAAGGCAGGGCCGGCTGCCGCAGGGTTTGTCAGTGGGGCGCCTTGAACGAGCGTAGCCGCAGCGCATTGCCGAGCACGAAGACGCTCGACAGGGCCATGGCGCCGGCGGCGAAGACGGGCGACAGCAGGACGCCGTAGGCCGGATAGAGAAGGCCCGCCGCGACCGGGACCAGGGCCGTATTGTAGGCGAAGGCCCAGAACAGGTTCTGGCGGATGTTGCCGATCGTCGCCTTCGACAGGGCGATCGCGTTCGGCACGCCCTGCAGGCTGCCGGACATCAGGACCACGTCCGCCGCCTCGATGGCGATGTCGGTGCCTGAGCCGATGGCGAGGCCCACGTCTGCTTCCGCCAGGGCCGGGGCGTCGTTGATGCCGTCGCCGACGAAGGCGACCTTGCCGTACCTGGCCCTGAGGCGGCGAACCGCCTCGACCTTGCCGTCAGGCAGGACCTCGGCCACCACCTCGTCGATGCCCAGTCGAGCCGCGATGGCTCCGGCCGTGCGGGCGTTGTCGCCGGTGATCATCGCGACCTTGAGGTCAAGCGCGTGCAGGGCCTTGATCGCGGCCGGCGTGGCCGCCTTGATCGGGTCGGCGACGGCGATGACGGCTGCAAGCCTGCCGTCGATGGCGGCGTAGAGGGGCGACTTGCCCTCGTCGCCCAGACGCTCGGCGACCTTGGAGAAGGCGGCGACGTCGAGGCCGAGATCGACCATGTAACGATCGGCGCCGATCTCGATGCGTTGGCCCTCGACCATGGCCCTGACACCGAAGCCGGTGACGGATTCGAAGTCCGAGACGGCCCGCAGGGGCAGGCCTTCCGCGGCGGCAGCATCGACGATAGCGCTAGCGATCGGGTGTTCCGACCGGGCCTCGACAGCGGCCACCAGACCCAGGACATTGGATCGCTCGAACCCGGCAGCCAGTTCCAGATCGGTCAGGGACGGCTTGCCCTCGGTCAGGGTGCCGGTCTTGTCCAGCGCCACGACCCTGGCGTCCTTCAGCAGTTGAAGGGCTTCACCCTTGCGGAACAGGACGCCGAGTTCGGCGCCGCGGCCGGTGCCCACCATGATGGAGGTCGGGGTGGCCAGGCCCATGGCGCAGGGGCAGGCGATGATCAGGACGGCGACGGCGTTGACCAGGGCGAAGGTCAGCGCCGGCGACGGTCCGAAGAAGAGCCAGGCGGCAAAGGTCAGCGCCGCGACGAGGAAGACCGCCGGCACGAACCACATGGTGACCTTGTCGACCAGGGCCTGGATCGGCAGCTTGGAGCCCTGGGCCTCTTCGACCATGCGGATGATCTGCGAAAGCACGGTGTCGCCGCCGACGGCCGTGGCGCGGTAGGCGATCGCGCCCTTCTGGTTGACCGTGCCGCCGACGACCGCGCTGCCGGGAGATTTGGAAACGGGGATCGGCTCGCCGGTGATCATCGACTCGTCGACATAGCTGGCGCCTTCGACCACCTCGCCGTCGACCGGCAGGCGCTCGCCGGGGCGAACCTCGACGATATCGCCGGCAACGACTGAACTTATCGGCAGGTCGACCGTCTGGCCGTCACGACGGACGCGCGCCGTCTTGGCCTGAAGTCCGGCCAGGCGCTTGATCGCTTCGGAGGTCCGGCCCTTGGCGCGGGCCTCGAGCAGGCGACCGAGCAGGATCAGGGTCACGATGACCGCAGCGGCTTCAAAATAGACGTTGATCGTGCCGGGCGGGAGGACGCCGGGCGTGAGGGTGGCGACCAGGGAATAGCCGTAGGCGGCCAGAGAGCCGACCGCCACGAGCGAGTTCATGTCGGGGGCGAGGCGCCACAGGGCCGGCAGGCCCTTCTTGTAGAAACGGATGCCTGGAATGAAGAGGACCAGGGTGGTCAGGACGAACTGGATGTACCAGTTGTTCTGCATGCCGATGGTCGCCTCGATGAGGCCGTGCACGCCCGGGATGAGGTGCGATCCCATTTCAAGAAGGAAGACCGGTAAGGTGAGCGCCGCCGCGATGGTGAAGTCGCGGGTCAGTTCGCGACGTTCCGCATCCTTCTTCTCGGCGCGCTCAGCGTTTTCGTCGCCATCGCCGGCGGACTGGCCGATCAGCCTGGCCTCATATCCGGCATCCTTGACGGCCGAGATCAGGATGGCGGCCTCGACGCTTCCCTGGATCGTGGCGCGCTCGGTCGCCAGGTTGACGACCGCCTCGGTCACCCCGGGGACCGCTTTCAGGGCGCGCTCGATGCGGCCGACGCAGGAGGCGCAGGTCATGCCCTCGATCGACAGTTCCGTGGCTCCGACCGAGCCCGAGGTCTGCTCCGGCACTGAATAGCCGGAGTCTTCGACGGCTTTGACAAGCCTGTCGCGGGCGACGACCGAACTGGTCTTGATGCTGGCTCGTTCCGTCGCCAGGTTGACCGAGACGGTTTCAACGCCGGGGACGGCCTTCAGCGCCCTTTCGATACGACCGACGCAGGAGGCGCAGGTCATGCCCTCGATAGGGAGCGATATCGCTCCGGAGAAGTCTGTTGCTCGAACGGGGGCATTCATAGCCGCCTCCTTTTCTCGTTCCGAATTTCAAGTTCGGACGGAGGCTGGGGCTTCCAACCATGGGAAGGTCAACACCCGTTTTTCTCGCTTGGATTCCCTTGACCCTGACAGGGTTGGAAGCCCCAGCTTGAGTGACATGAGACCCAGAAAAGGAGAGATCTCATGGAACTCCGAATAGAGAGCATGACCTGCGGGGGCTGCGCCCGATCCGTGACCCGGGCGATCCAGTCCGTCGATCCGAACGCCAGGGTTGAGACCGATCCTGCCTCCCGGACGGTCAAGGTCGAGACGACGGCGACATCGGACGCTGTTCGGCAGGTTCTTGAAGAGGCCGGGTATCCGGCTGCTGCGGATTGAGAAGTCGAGGTTCAGGTCTGGCCCGGAGCAGCGACTGAAACAGAGGCCCGCCGCGAGCATTCTCGCGGCGGGCCTTTTCATTGGGTCTCGACCGTCACAGAGCGAACCGGCGTTAGAGGCTCGTCCTGGGTAAAGAAGACGTCGGCGTGCATGTCTTCCCTCCGCAGGCCGAGGGCAAAGGTCGCCTTCATTGCCGCGTCCACCATCTGCGGCGGGCCGGCGACATAGGCTTTCCAGCCGTTGAGATCGGCGAGGTCCTCTTCAACGGCCTGCGTCACGTATCCGCTCCGATATTGCGCGGACGGCGCTTCGGACAGAACGGGGGTGAAGGCCAGGTTGGCATGCTGTCTGGCGAGCGCCTGAAAATGCGCGCCGAGGTAGAGATCGCGCTCGGCCCGAACCCCGAAGTAGACATGGATCAGTTGCCTCATGCCGTGGGCGAGGGCGGTTTCGACAATCGACTTGATGGGCGCGAGCCCTGAGCCGCCAGCGACGCACAGGATGGGGCCGGAATGATGCTGGCGCAGGGAAGAAGATCCGAGAGGGAGTTCGAGCTCGGCCCTGTCGCCGATCCTCAAAACGCCATGCACATGCGCTGATGTCGCGCCTCCCGGAACACGGCGAATGTGGAATTCGAGGCTGTCATCGCCCTGTCGGCTGGCCATGGAGTAGCTGCGGGCGGGAACCCCGTTGAAGCTGACCTGTGCATATTGTCCGGCGGAAAAGTGCAAGGTCTCGCTGTCCTGAGGGGCTATCCGGACCAATTTGATGTCGTGGGTGAGGTCTTCAAGCCAGGTCACGACGCCGGTCAGGCGGCGTGAGGGGAAGGCGGCGTCAGTTTCGTCGTCGCCGAGCCAGGCCACGGCCGCATCCGTCAGGGGAAGCGCCCGACAGGCCAGGATCAGGCCATCGGCCTTTTCGTCATCTGTGAGGGCGAAGCGCGAATGCGGCAGAAGCTCCACCTCGCCTTCGATCAGTCGGGACTTGCAGGCGCCGCAGCGTCCGGACCTGCAGCCGTGAGGATAGGGAATGCCGGCGGCGAGCGCCGCCTCCAGGAGGGTCTGACCCGCCTGGACTTCGGGACGGATCCGGGCTTGCCGGATGTCAACGCGTCTGGCTGTCATGCCCGCTTCCTCACAGGCCTTGCAGTCCAAGCGCCCTGATCAGACCGGGCTTCTGGCTCTGGAATGTGCCGTAGAAGATGTCGGAGCCGACAATGCTGATGGGGGCGACCCGGACCCCCGTGCGCGCCTTGGCCTCTTCGGCGATAAGCGGGTCGGTGAGGTCGCGTTCCTCGTAGGCGATGCCCTTTTCGGCGAGCCAGCGCTTGAGCGCATGACAGTCTGGGCAGGTCGGGGTCGTGTAGATGAGGATAGGGGGTGCGTTGGCGTCGGTCATGGTCGTGCCCTTTTCGGAATTCGCCGGTGTTCCTCGCGGGCCGAACGGCTGCGGCGCCGCCGGTGGAGAGGAAGATTGTCGTCAGCGTGGGGCTTCCAGCGCTGGCAAGGTCAAGGGGGGCGGAGGAAAGGGGAGAGCTGAACGACCGGATGGAGGCGATGGGCGTTTTCATGCGCCAGCAGCGCCTGCTTTCGCTCCGGGCCGCCGCTGTATCCGGTCATCTGGCCGTCAGCCGACAGAATCCGATGGCAGGGGATGAGGATGGACAGGGGGTTGAGGGCGTTGGCGCGACCGACGGCGCGCGCGGAGCTCGACGGCTCCATGCGTCTGGCGAGGTCGCCGTAGGACAGGACCGATCCATAGGGCGTATCGCGAAGGCCTCGCCAGGCTCGCTGCAGGAAGGCGCTGCCTTGCGGCGCCAGATCGACGTCGAAGCGACGACGCCTGCCGTCGAAATACTCGGCCAGCTGGAGCGCCACGTGCGCGACCGCTTCAGGGGAGGCCGCGCCTGAAATGAGCCTGTTGGCCTCCTCGCGGTAACTGTCGTCCTCGAAATCAAGGCGAACGACGGCGCCTTTCGGATCGACGACGGCGGACATGCGTCCCAACGGGGTGTCGATCCAGCTCCAACGGAAGGGCGTCATACGCGATGTCCGGCGTCCTGAGCGTGGCCGGTGAAGGCCCGTCTCCAGTGGAGCAGGGGCCGGCCAGCGCCGACCTCCGCCGAGGCGACAAGGGCGGTGACCAGGACATGGTCTCCGAAGGTCGTCCTGTCCCGCACTAAAGCCGTCATCCAGGCGGCCGCGCCTTCGAGGCGCGGCGCGCCTTCCGCGTGGCTCAGCTTCAGCCCGGCGAAGCGGTCATCGCCCCGCCGTGAGAACCGCGTCGCGATCTCGGCCTGGCTCTCGCTCAGGAGCTGGATTCCGATCACCATCCCAGGTTGGAGACGTTGCAGCACGCTGCTGTCCTGCATCAGGGTGAACATCAACAGGGGCGGGGCGAGCGACAGGGGCGACAGGGTCCCGACCGTGACGCCGCCCGGGTCGGAAGCCGGACCGGTTGTCACGATGCAGACGGCCGTCGGCAGATGTGCGAAGGCTCTCTTGAAGTCCTCGGGCTGCACCTGCGTGCTCTCCCTCGTCACCATGACGAAGGGAGGGGCGGGGGCGCGTCGTGGGACGGGAAGAGGGGCAGAACCTCTTCAGCCAGCTCCTGGATGATCTCGGCGGGCGGACGCTCGGCGAACTGCATGCCCAGCGCGGCGTGGTTGACCCCGGCGTCGCGCCACTCGCCCAGCAGGTCGATTAGGCCCTTGCGGCCGGTGCGCAGGACAAAGCCGCCCTGCATCGGCGTGCGCGGGAAGTCGGGATCTTCAACCAGATCGAGCCACTCATTGGTCATGTGAGGGCGGAAGCCGCCGTCGGGAATGCCTGAGCGCCAGGCCCTGATCTTCTCCGCCAACTGCCGGGGGCCTTCCGGCGTATGGGTCGACTGCGGATAGGTGAGCCAGCCGTCGGCGTATCGGCTGATCCACGACAGGTCCTGACGGCTGGACCCGGTGACCATCAGGGGGATGCGTCCGGCGGCTGGCTTGGGCAGAAGGTCGGCGGCGCCCGCCATGACGCCGAGGGGGGACTGGATGGAGGGGCGGGTCTCGCCGGTCAGCCGTCGAAAGACTGAAACGGTCTCGGCGAACCGCTCGCCACGAGTGTCACGATCCAGGCCATAGGCGGGAAACTCAACCGGCCGGTCGCCCGAGGCTATGCCCAGGACAAGGCGTCCGCCGGACAACTGGTCGATGGTCGTGGCCGCCTTGGCGAGGTCGATCGGGTGGCGAAGCGAGAAGACGGCGCTGCCCGTGGCCAGGGCGATCCGCTGTGTCCTGGCGGCGAGGTAGGCCAGGTAGGTGAAGGGGTCGAACACCTGGCCGGCGTCGCCGAAACCAGGATCGTAGAGCGGCACGTCGCGCACCCAGACGGCGGCGAAGCCCAGGCGGTCGATCTCGGTCACGAGGTCGGCCTGGCCCTCGAGCACGCGCATGTCGCCCTGATAGAAGCGCAGCGGCAGGAAGACGCCGATCGTCAGCTGGTTCGGCGCGAACATGCGGCGATAGCCGGGGTGGTCCGCGAAGGCGTCGATGGACGCGCCGAGAGGCGCGGGCATGCCGCGCGCGAGAAGGGAGGTCGTCATGAGGATGTCCTTGAAGGGCGAGCCTAGGGGGCGGTCGCGATTTCAGGCAGGGCGACGCCGCGCTGGACGGCGGGGCGAGCGGCGACCTGTCGATGCCAGCGCGTCAGGTGCTTGTGGTGCGAGAAGTCGATGCCGCTGACGCTGGCGATATGGGTCCAACCGAAGGTGGCGATGTCGGCGATGGAATAGTCGTCGCCGGCCAGCCATTCCTGGTCCGCCAGCCGTCCGTCGAGGGTCGTAAAGGCGGCCTCGGTCAGATCTCGGTAGCGGTCGATGGCGGCGGGAATCGGCTCGGCCGCGAACATCTCGAAATGGACGCGCTGGCCCAGGATGGGGCTGGTGCTGGAGGCGTGGAAGATCAGCCACTGGATCGCCTCCCAGCGCGCCTTGAAGTCGGTCGGCAGCAGGCGTCCGGACTTCTCGGCCAGGTACAGCAGTATGGCGGCGGATTCGAAGAGGATGACGCCGGTCTCGTCGTCGGTGATGACGGGAATTCGACCGTGGGGATTCAGCGCCAGGAAGGCCGGGGTTCGATGGTCGCCGTCGTCGATCTTCACATGGTGAAGGCGGTAGGGAAGGCCCAGCTCTTCCAGGGCGATGGTGGCCTTGTAGCCGTTTGGCGAGGCCGTGGTGTAGAGGGTGATCATCGGGCTTGCCGCCCGGCGTGCGGTTGAAACATCCTGGTCCTCGACTGAAAGACCGGAGCTTGACTAAACTCCTGATTGATCGTTTCAGGCGTGCATTGTCTCAATCGGGCGAAGCGAATGGAAACGATCGCTTCTGACCTTAAAGTGTAGGTGAACTAAACTATGGGTCGCGTACTTCCCCTACTGGCTCTGCGCGCCTTTGTCGAGACAGGGCGCAAGGGCAGCCTGAAGGCCGCCGCCGAGGCCATGGGGGTGACGTCGGGCGCCGTCAGCCAGCAGATTCGGCTGCTGGAGCAAAGGGTCGGCGCGCCCCTGTTCACACGCACCCGCTACGGCGTCCGCCTGACCGAGGCCGGCGTGCGGGCTCACCCGGACCTGCTGCGCGCCTTCGACCAGATCGAGCGCAGCCTGGACAGCCTGGAAGCCGCCGCCGCGCGCAAGACCGTGACGGTCAGCACCGTGCCCTCCTTCGCCGCTTCCTGGCTGGCCCCGCGGCTGGGGCGGTTCACCGAAGCGCATCCGGAGGTCGAGGTGCGCGTCGAAGCCTCGGGCAAGCTGGTCGACCTGCGGCGTGACCGGATCGACGTGGCGATACGCCATGGGCTGGGCGACTATCCAGGACTTGAGGCCCGTCATCTGATGACGCCGGTCTTCCTGCCGGTCGCCTGCCCGGAGCTGTTGAAGACCGGGCCAATGATCCGTAGGCCCGCCGACTGCCTCGGCTATCCTCTGCTCCAGGATTCAGATCGCGCCGATTGGCGTCTTTGGCTGAAGGCCCACGGCGTCGAAGGCGACCCTCTAGCCGAGCGGGGATCGTCGTTCGACGACGACTTCACGCTGATCCGGGCCGCCATATCGGGGCAGGGACTGGCCCTGGTCCGGGACATCTACGCGGCTGACGAGTTGGCGTCTGGACGGTTGGCCTTGGCCCTGGACTGTTCCTGGCCGTCACGGTTCGCCTACTACAGCCTGACGCTGGCCGGGACGATACCTCGCCCCGAAGTCGAGGCCTTCGTGTCCTGGCTGGATGAAGAGGCGGGGGCTTGAAGGCGCGCGGCGCCGTTGGCGAGAGGCCTTTTCTCAGCTGATGATGGGTGCGCCCGTATGGCGAATGGGTCGCTGTCCTGATCCGGCCTATGGAGCGGGATCTCCCGTCATAGGCGCCTGTTTCCCCCATGATCTCCCTGCAGAAACTCGAAGGCTCCGTCGTCGTTGTCACGGGAGCCGGCCGGGGGCTGGGCGCGGCCCTGGCCATCAGTCTGGCCGAGGTGGGGAGCCGGCCAATCCTTTGCGGTCGCAGGCGCGAGGCGCTCGAGGGCGTGGCTTCGACCATCCTTGAGCGGACCGGATTGCAGGCGAAGCTCGTCGAACTGGACCTCGGCGACGCCGCCAGCGTGGCGCGGGCCGTGGCGCAGCTGAAGGCCGAGCACGAGGTCGTCGACATCCTGATCAACAATGGGGCGATGTGGCTTGAACGAAGCGAGGAGGATCATCACCCCGAGGAGGTTCTGGGGGTGGTGAACGCGGCCGTTTCAGGGACCTTCCTCCTGACGCAGGGCCTGATGCCCTTGCTGCATGGGTCGGTCCGCCCGGACATTGTGACCATCGGGTCGATCGGCGGCCTGCCGAACGCCGCCATCCAGACGGTGTCTGTGCCCTTCTACGCCGCCAAGCGGGCTCAAGCCGCCCTCGCTGAAGGGCTGGCCCAGATGCTGGTCGGAACGCCCGTTCGGTCCCCCGTCGTACACCCGCCCTATCTCGAAGATATCGAGCCCGGTGGAGAGGCGTGGGAGAGTGCGTCTCAGCGTCGCAAGGGGGAGCGCGCGACCAACCGGGACATCGTGGACGCGGTGTTGTTAGCAGTGACGCGGCCCCGGCACGTCTCCCTGTCGATCATTGTCGACGCCGACGAAGGCGGGCGCTTCTCGTCTACCCAGGCCTAGGCGACGGGCGCCCGCCAGAATGTTCGGCTGCTGCGCCGCTTCGGAGCGTCGCGGCGACGGTCCTCGAACCTGGAGATTTCGCCTGAGCGGCGCCTTCTATTCGGCCGCCGGACGGATTGAGCAGGCTGCCGGCCGCGACAGGGACCTGGGGGTGGAACTAGGTGCGACTGGCGGTTTCGGCGGCGAAGCGGATCTGCTGCCCGTATGACAGCTCCAGCGTATTGCCGTCGGGATCACTGATATAGGTCCAGTAGCCGACCGGGTGCCCGCTGTCGGTCGGGGGCGAGCGAAGAATGCCCTGGGCGTCGGCCATGGCGGCCATGCGGTCCACCTCCGTCTTGCTGGCGCAGGCCAGGCCCAGATGGCCGAAAGGCCCCAGCGGGGTGTCCGCCAGCTCGGTCGACTTGACCAGGACGACGACGAAGGCGCGCTCGGCGCGGATTTCTGACTGAAGAAGGCTTCGGAGCCATCGAGTTCCTGAACGCAAGCGGCGAGGTGATCCACACCATTGCGCCGGAGTCGGATCTCTAGGGCGCAAGGCTCAACCTGCACGCCCTGCGTCTCCGATGGGGGCCCTGACGCCCTGACGAAGCAGCGCCCCGACGAAGCCGCGTCCAGGCAACGGCGCGCCCCGGCCTTCACATTCGAAAGAAACGGACATGCGTTTATCGATTTTCACGGCAAGCGTGGTTCTGACCTGCCTGTTGTCCAGTCCGGTCCGGGCGCAGTCGAGCGCGACCCTCGACATATCAGACGTCGATCTCTTCTATCGTCTCTACGATGCGACCGACGGCAGACCGACCGCCGAGCAGATCCAGTCAGGCTATATCGACGTCGGATCGCCAGGCTTGCGCACGTTCTTCGACGCCAGACGCACGACGGCGGTTCGCGTCGCCGAGGCTATAGTCTCGAGACCGGAAATCTATCGACAGGCCAGGGCGTGTTCGAGCGTCCTGCCGCAGGTCAAAGGCCAGGTCGACGCAGCCTTGGCAAAACTCGTAAGCCTCTATCCGGAGGCTCGTCTCCCCTCTGTCACCCTGGCTGTGGGCCGCGGCCGCCCCGTCGCTATCGGCAGTTCGGTCACGGGCATACAGGTCGGGCTGGAAGCCCTGTGTGCAACGGACTTCATTGAAGCTGACATCGAGAGCCGGTTCGTGGGCGTTCTGGTGCACGAATATGTTCATGCCCAGCCGAACCCGGGGCTGACAGAGAAGACGGACCTGACCGTCCTCGAAACCGCCTTGCTCGAGGGCGGCGCCGAGTTTGTCACCGAGGTGCTGATCGGTCGTCCCGCATATACCTATTTCGGCCCCCTGGTCCGGGGGCGGGAGCATGAAATCGAGGTCGCATTCAGTGCTGATATGGACAAGACCGACCTGTCGGAGTGGTTCTATAATTCCACCAAGGATAAGCCGTCGGACATCGGCTACTGGGTCGGCTACCGCATCGCCAAAAGCTATTACGAAAAGGCCCCCGACAAGACGGCCGCGCTAAAGAACATCCTTGAGTTTTCGGATGCTCAAGCCTTCCTTGCCGCAAGCGGTTGGAGGCTTGGAGTTGGCTCGACAGAATAGGGCGGCTTGGAGGGGCCTGAAGGAGTTGATCGCAGACCAAGACCGCTTCGAGTGCCCTGCGGGACCGTAAAACAGGCCTTCAGATTGTCCGCTATTCGTCGAAATAGCCCGAGGCGTCGACGAAAGCTTGGACCGCGGCCTGATCGGCGTAGTCCAGTTCCAGCATGGTTTTGATCGCCAGGGCCTTGTCAGCCGCCCGCTCATAATAGCGACGCGTGATCGCATAGCCTACGTAGTAGCCTAGGTCGGCCACGCCGAAGGCGTTGTTCATCCCGTTGTACAGCCAACCGCTGTAGTCGTTCTCCATCATGTCCTTGTGGAAGGCGGCCTTGATCGTCGCGTCGTTGGCAGGGCCGTAGGCGACATAGGGCAGGTCCGGCAGGCGGCCGGCTGCCTTTTCGGCCACGAAGTCGGCGACGCCCTCATAGACGGCTTGGCCCAGCAGGGTTTGTCGCTCGCCGTTCTGCTGGGTGTGGACGAACTCGTGGGTCGCCAGCAGGTCGAGGTTGTCCAGCGGGCGGCTGGCGAAATAGGTCCCGAAGAAGCGCTGGAGCCCCGGTGGCATCTGGGAGACATCGACGCTGTCGTCGCCCGCGGCCATTTCGACGCCGATCAGCACCTTGTCCCCTAGGGCGGTCCCAGCCGAGCGCAGGGCGCCGATCTCGAAATAGACCCCGGCTGGACGCAGGTCCGGGTATAGGGCGCGCATGCGAGCTAGGTGGCCTTCCAGCCGATCCAGCGCTCCGGCGGCCAGGGCGGTGCGCGGCCGCACCGTGTCCCAGTATTTCGGATAGGCGCGGATCGCGTTCAGATAGGTGTCGGCCGTATAGCCCTTGGCCTCCATGAAGGCAGCCAGGCCGGGCGTTCCCTGGTCGATGTACAGGCGCTGGAACAGGTCGCGCTGCTCCGTCGGGTCCTGCGTCGCCCGCACGGCGTCATAGGCGATCCAGAAGCGGGCGACGTCGTCGTCCGTAACCCGGACCGCCGACGGCGAGGCCGGCGCCTGGGCCGTGGCCGGCAAGGCCGTCGCAAGAAGAACGAGGGCGGAGACGGCGGACAGGATGATGCGCATCGGGTTTCCCTACTTGCTCGCCGTTCGCTCGCGGCGATGCATGGTGGTCGTATGAAAGAAAACATGCATCATGTATACGTCGATGCATGATAATTATCGTCGCATGCTCGAAACGAACGGCGCTACATCCATGGACGTGACCGCTTCCGATCATCCGCCGGCCCCGATCTTTGACCTCATCACCGAGCGCTATCTCGGCCTGAGCGCGGGGCATCGGCGCGTGGCCGACGTCATCCTGTCGTCTCCGCACGAGGCGGCCTTGATGACGCTGAAGGACCTGGCCGAGGCCGCCGCCGTGTCGGAGGCGACGGCGAACCGCTTCGCGGGCCGGCTGGGCCTGCCGGGCCATCCCGAGCTGAAGCGGCTGCTGCACGAAGACCTGCGCGACACCTTGCGGTCGATCGAGAATTTCGGGGACGTCATCGCCGAGGCGCGAACTTCCGGCGATCCCTGGCACCTGTCGCTGGAGGACGACGCCGCCCGGCTGCGACGGATCGCTCCCCTGGGCGGCTGGGGAGAGTTCGCGCGGGCTTCGTCGCGTCTGGCCGGCGCGCGCAGGGTCTATCTGGTCGGCTTCGGCAGCAGCGCCTTCCTGGCCCAGTACGCCCAGTTCTGCCTGTCGGCCCTGCGGCCCGACTGTCATGCTCTGGTCGACGGGGCCGGGCTGGAGGGGGCGAAGCGGCGTCTGCTCGACGCCGGGCCGGAGGACGCCGCCCTGCAGATCGCCTTCGCCCGCTATTCCGAGGCGACCCTGACCACGGCCGTCGTTCTGAAGGAGCAGGGCGTGCCGGTCATCGGGATCACGGACGGTCCTGATTCTCCGCTCGTTCCCTTCTGCGAGGTCGGCATCGTGGTCCCGCGCAAGCCGGGCTTCGTCCTGTCCGGGGCGGGGGCGGGCGCCGTGGCCGCGATCGACGCCCTGCTGCGCGGGACCGCCGACATCCTGGGCGAGCAGGCCGTGATGCGGCGCTCGGCCCGCCTGACCTCCCTGCTCGGCGACGCGGTGATCACGCCGCGCCCCTGAACGCCGTCAGCGGTCCGGGGCGAAGAAGCGGGCGGGCGTTAGGTGCGGCAGCAGAAAATGCTGAACCGATGTCAGCAATGAATCGGCTTGCGAAATAGGTGTCGTGCTTGAAAGCAGACTCCCGGCAGGCGCGGAATGTCGCGTTTAGGGCGTTGTCCTTGCGACAGCTCTTGGCGCTAAGCCGACCTGATCGCGATGGCGGACAGATCGTTGGCTGCATCGATCGGCACGCCTGAGGCTTTCCGTTCGGAATAGCGGTCCACCAACTGCCCGGCATGGGCGCGGGTCAGGATGGTGAAGCGCACCAGTTCCTCCATGACGTCGACGATGCGGTCGTAGTAGCTGGACGGCTTCATTCGGCCGTCGTCGTCGAACTCCATGAAGGCTTTTGCCACGCTGGATTGGTTGGGGATGGTGATCATCCGCATCCAACGGCCGAGCAGGCGCAGCGTGTTGACCGCGTTGAAGCTCTGCGAGCCGCCGGAGACCTGCATGACCGCCAGGGTGCGGCCCTGGGTCGGGCGCATGCCGCCCATGTTGAGCGGCAGGTGATCGATCTGAAGCTTCATGATCCCGGAGATCTGGCCGTGGCGCTCGGGGCTGCTCCAGACCATGCCTTCGGACCACAGGGCATGTTCGCGCAGTTCGTGGACGGCGGGATGGTCGTCGTAGTCGACTTGATCCGTCAGCGGCAGGTCGGATGGATCGAAGATACGCGTCTCGCAGCCCATGAAGCGCAGAAGGCGGGCGGCTTCCTCGACGCAGAGGCGGGAAAAGGATCGATCTCTCAGTGAGCCGTAGAGCAGCAGGATGCGCGGGGGATGATCGTTCGGGCCAAGACCGAGTGCAGGCTGGCTGGACAGGTAGGCCGGGTCCAGCGCTGGTAGGTGGTCGGGATCGGGCAGGTCGCGAAGACGGGTCATTGGGTACGCAACTCCTTGAACATGAATGCTGCCGAAGCCGGACACAGGGCGCTAAACTGCCTAGAGGCGGCGATGGCGGTCGGCGCGGCTGATCGGGGCAGGGCGGTGTAACCGTGCCGCTCGAAGAAGGCGGCCGCCGCGGTCGTGAGCAGGTAGAGGCCGGACGCATTTTGCGCGGCAGCCTTAGTTTCCAGCCAGGACAGGATTACTGAGCCGTGGCCTTCGCCGCGACGGTCGTCGATGACAACAATGGATCGGATCAGGGCGTCGGAGCCGACCTGCTCAAGCCCGCCGTAGCCGATCAGTCCGGCATCGTCCTCGAAACGAAAAAAACGACGGCCGGGTTCTTGGAGGTCGTCCGTGGGCAGGCCGGCGGCCTCCAGCGCGGCGATCAGATCGGGGGTGGGCTGGGGCAACTCTACGACGTTGAAGCCCATCAGCAGGTATCCTGCTTCGGGACGGTCGCTTGGAAGTAGCGGCGGCCCAGCCACAGGGCGACCGACACCAGCAGGATCAGTACCGGCACCTCGACCAAGGGGCCGATGACGGCGGCGAAGGCGACCGGCGAGGCCAGCCCGAAGGCGGCGATGGCGACCGCGATCGCCAGTTCGAAATTGTTGGAGGCGGCGGTGAAGGCCAGGGCCGTTGTCCGCGGATAGTCCGCCTCGATCAGCCGCCCCATCAAGAAGCTGACCACGAACATGACGAAGAAGTAGATCGTCAGGGGGATGGCGATTCGCAGGGCGTCCAGCGGCAGGGCAACCACCTCGCCGCCCTTCAGGCTGAACATGGCGACGATGGTGAACAACAGGGCGATCAGGGTGATCGGCGCGATGCGCGGCAGGAAGCGCGTCTCGTACCAGTCGTTCCCCTTCCTCGCGACAAGGGTCCGCCGGGTCAGGAAGCCGCCGAGGAAGGGCAGGCCCAGATAGACCAGGACGGCGCCGGCGATGGTCCAGACGCTGACGTCGACTACGCTGCTCTCCAGCCCGAACAGGGGCGGCAGCACGGTCAGGAACAGCCAGGCGTAGAGGCTGAAGAAGGCGATCTGGAAGATCGAGTTGAAGGCGACCAGGCCCGCCACATACTGGTTGTCGCCCCGCGCCAACTCGTTCCAGACCAGCACCATGGCGATGCAGCGGGCCAGGCCGATCAGGATGACGCCTGTCATGTATTCCGGCTGGTCGCGCAGGAAGATGACCGCCAGGGCGAACATCAGCACCGGCCCCAGGACCCAGTTCTGGAACAGGGACAGGGCAAGCACGCGCTTGTCGGCGAAGACGCGCGGCAGTTCCTCGTACTTCACCCGCGCCAGCGGCGGATACATCATCAGGATCAGGCCGATGGCGATGGGGATGTTGGTCGTCCCGACCGACAGGCTGTCGATCCAGACGGGAAGCCCCGGCACAAGCGTGCCTAGCAGCACGCCCAGCGCCATTGCCGCGAAAATCCACAATGTCAGCCAGCGGTCCAGGAAGGACAGGCGGCGCTGCGGCTGTTCAGTAATCAGGGCATCGACCATCAGCGGACCCTCCGGCCCTCGGCGTCGATGACGACCTCGCCGTCCTCCTTGGTGAAAGGCTTCAGGCCTTCGGACGGCAGGAGGTCCAGGACCGTCTCGGACGGTCGGCACAGCTTCACGCCCAGCGGGGACACGACGATGGGACGGTTCAGCAGGACGGGATGCGCCTCAATGGCGTCCAGCAACTGGTCATCGGTCAGGGTGGGATCGTCTAGCCCCAGTTCAGTGAAGGGCGTGCCCTTCTCGCGCAGCAGGCTGCGCAACGGTGCGCCCATGCGCTCGACCAGCCCCAGGATCATGGCGCGGCTGGGCGGCGTCTTCAGATACTCGATGACGTGCGGCTCGATCCCGACGTGGCGGATGAGGGCCAGGGCGTTGCGCGACGTCCCGCAGGCGGAGTTGTGATAGATGACGACGTCCATGACTGCCTCAGGCGCGGCAGGGCGAGAGTTCGGCCAGCAGCGGCTCGCACAGCTCGGCGCGGCCCTGGCAGCAGTCCTTGAGCAGGAACAGGACCAGCGCCTGGAGGCGGTCCAGATCAGCCCGGTAGATGATCGACCGGCTGCGCCGCTCCGAACTGATCAGACCGGCGCGGGACAGAACCCCGAGGTGCGCCGACATGGTGTTAGCCGGCACGGCGAGGGCATCCGCGATCTCGCCGGCGGGGAGGCCCTCGGGTTCGTGCCGCACCAGGAGGCGGAAGGTCTCAAGCCGCGTGGACTGAGCCAGGGCAGCGAGGGCGAGGATGGCGGGTTCTGATTCCATAATTCCAAGATAATGGAATTAATGCCGTCGTCAACTAAACCCGCAAGAAGGCCCGCTTGCATCCTGCCTCCCGATGTCGCTCATGGCTCTGAAGAGACTGATTTCCCTTCGCAAGATTCCGAGACCCTTTTCCGGGTGGAGCGCTCTCGGAAACGGTTGAGCAAGGAGGAATTTGTCGTTCGAGTGCTGCGTTGAGCAAGTGTCAGTTCGAAGTGTCGCCGTCGATATGGTTGGTCGCTCCATCTATCTTCGTCTGACTAGCTTCGGTGTTTCGCCGGGACCTAGCCGGCCGGCACGGTCGCCTCAGCGCGGTTTCGTCGACGACGTGCCCCCGGCGCTGACGCGTGTATCGACCTGCGGGATCGAAAGCTCGGGGCATCCGGCGCGGCGCGCCGTTCGTATAGGATTAGGAGCTGATGGAGCTGCGCCATGAATATCGCGATCGCCTACCTTCTGACCCTGGTCGCCTTCGCCGTGATCGACACGGCCTGGCTCGGGAGCATGGGGGATCGGCTATACCGCCCGTTGATCGGGTCAATGCTGGCTGACAACTTCAGGCTCGCGCCCGCCATCGCTTTTTATGCGCTCTATGCTGGCGGTCTCACCCTGTTCGCCGTCCTGCCTGGATTGGCCGAGGGCGGCTGGAAGAAGGCGTTGATCTGGGGCGGGTTGTTCGGCCTCTTCGCCTACGGAACCTATGACCTGACCAATCTGGCCACGCTGAAGACCTGGAGCCTGAAGCTGTCGCTGATCGACATGGCCTGGGGCGTGTGTGTCAGCGCCGGGGCGTCGTCGATAGCGTGCGCATTGGCGATGCGATTGCTTCGAACGCCTGTCTAGCGCCGGGGCGGTCGCGGGAAGAAGGCGCTGGTGCGGGCGACGTAGGCGGCGAAGGCTTCGGGGCGTGAGCGGCGCATATGGGCCTCCAGCAGCGGCACGCCCGATACCCGCGTCAGCAGCCAGTAGATATAGACAGGCCCGCTCAACGCCAACCAACCCCAGGGCCAGGCGCCGCTGAGTTCGATGGCGAACACCGGCCAGGCGCACCAGCTCAGCCATTCAAAGAAGTAGTTAGGGTGCCGCGACCAGCCCCAGAGGCCGACGTCGCAGACCTGCCCGCGATGGGCGGGATCAGCCTTGAAGGCCGCGAGTTGGCGGTCCGCGATGGTTTCGCCGAGCAGGGCGGACGCGAACATCAGGCCGGCCAGGCCGTCCTGCAAGGTCAGGCCCGGCGTCGGATTGCGCGCCGCCAGCAGGATGCTGAGCACCAGAAAGGCCGCGGCCCCGGCCTGCAACATGAGGAAACCAAACATCCTGGGCTGGAAGCTCGCGCCCCATTGGTCGCGCAGGTGGGCGTAACGCGGATCCTCGCTCTCATGAGCCGCGCGGGCGGCGATGTGCAGACCCAGCCGCAAGCCCCAAAGGCAGATCAACGCGGATGTCAGCCATTGGCGCGCGGATGGCGCTGCGTCGTCTATCGGAAACAGGGCGACGCCGACCCCCGCCGCGCCCAGACCCAGCGACCAGAAGGCGTCGGCCCAGCCGCCTTGGCCGGTGCGACGCTGGACAAGCCATGCAGCGGTCATCACGGCCACCATGAACAGCGCCGCCGCGCCCCAGAGCGGCAGCAGTCGGATCATAGCCGCACGAAGGGCTGCATCAGTCGGCCCAGCCATCCGTCGAGCTGGATCTGGCCGTCCAGGGCGACGACGCAGAGGCAAGGGCCGTCCGACACCACGCGCGGCTGGTGCAGAACCTCGGGGTCGGCTTCTTCCAGATCGCCGACGTCGAAGCGTTCGGTCTCGGTGGCGTAGGCGCCGAACAGGACGCAGGTCAGCTCGACCCCGCCGTGGGTGTGGCGCGGCGTTTCGCGCCCCGGACCGATCTCCAGCAGGATGACGCGGCAGTCGCCGTCGCGCGGAGCGTGGACGTCGCGCACCCGCATTCCCGGACCGATCCAGCGCCACCGACCCAGGGCGTAGCGGCGCAAGGGTTCGGGCAGTTCGGGCATGTCGTTGAGCGGCGCCGGGGCCTTTACCTCGCCCGCGTCGGTGTCGATCCGCGCCATGGCCCGCGCCAGGGCGTCGTCTGCCATGGGGGTGGGCGCGGCTTCGCTCAGGAACTCGCCGCCCACGGCCTGTAGCTGGCGCACCCAGGCGTCGTTGGCGGGGCGCAGGGCCAGATGCGCGGCGACCACCACGGCCTCGGGCGGGCTGAGGTTCCCCGCGGCATAGGCGAGGAGGCGTTCCTCGGAGGGGTTGCGAAGAGCCTTCATCGGGCGGCCTCCTCGGACGGTTCGAGGATCAGGCGCAGTTTGATCATGGCGTTGCGGATACGGGATTTGACGGTGCCCAGCGGCAGGTCGAGTTGGCGGGCGATTTCGGAATGGGGGCTGTCCATGAAGAAGGCGAGGCGCAGCACCTCGACTTGATCGGGTTTGAGCCGCGACAGGGCGTCGCGAACCCGCTCGGCGTCTTCGGACAGCACCAGAAGGTCGTCAGGTCGTTCGACCGTCTGTTCCGTCAGTTCGATCTCGGGGACGGGCAGGGGGCGGGCGTCGCGGCGCAGCATATCGAGCCGCCGGTTGCGGGCGATGGTGAAGATCCACGTGGCGGCCCGCGCCTTGCGCGCATCGAACAGGTCGGCCTTGCGCCAGACCGTCAGCATGGCGTCCTGGGCGAAGTCTTCGGCCGCGCCGGGCGTGGCGCCTGACTTGATCAGCCAGGCCTTCAGGCGGGGGGCAAAATAGCTGAACAGTTGGGCGAAGGCCTCGCGGTCGCGTCTCAGCGCCACGGCCTCGATCAGCCGGTCATGCACGAACGGATCGGGCGAGAGCGCGTCCAGGCTCATGCCGGACGCCCGCCGCGCAGGGGATGTGAATGACGAAGCCTCGGCATGCATGAAGCCTAATACGCTTCGTGGAAATGTCTGGATCATTCGCAATCCGATCGCGGCGCCGGTGCGTAATCGGGACATGTCCTATCCTGCCGCTGACAGTTTGAAGATCGCCGTGATCGGCTCGGGCGTGGCCGCCCTGTCGTCGGCCTGGCTGCTGTCGCAGCGCCATAGAGTGACGATCTATGAAAAGGCGGACCGTCTGGGCGGTCATTCCAACACGGTGACGGCGGGCGTGGCGACGGGGGTTGTGCCGGTCGACACCGGCTTTATCTGCTTCAACGACGCCACCTATCCCAACCTGATCGCCTTGTTCGCGCATCTGGGGGTCGAGACCCGCGCGACCGATATGTCGTTTGCCGTGTCGCTGGACGGCGGACGGTTCGAGTACGCCGCGCCCGGCCTGTTCGCCCAGCGCCGCAACGTCCTGCGTCCGCGCTTCTGGTCCATGCTGGGCGAGATCATGCGCTTCTATCGCGAAGCGCCGATCGATCTGGGCGACCTGACCGATCCCAATCTGACCCTGGGCGCCTATCTGAAGCGCGAGGGGTTCAGCGAGGCCTTTCGCGATGATCACCTGCTGCCGATGGCGGCGGCGATCTGGTCGTCGCCGGCGCATACGCTGATGGACTATCCTGCGGAGGCCTTCATCCGGTTCTGCGGCAACCACGGCTTGTTGAAACTGGTCGGACGCCCGCTGTGGCGCACTGTCGAGGGCGGCAGCCGGGTCTATGTCGAGCGCCTGGCGCATGAAATCGATGACGTGCGGCTGAACCACGGGGTGACAGGGGTGCGGCGCACGGATCAAGGCGTCATGGTCCACGACAGTGAGGGCGGCGTCGAGCGCTTCGACCATGTCGTCATCGGCGCCCATGCCGATCAGGCTCTGGCCATGCTGGCCGAGCCGACCGCGCGCGAGAAGGAGGTGCTGGGCGCCTTCCGCTACAGCCGCAACCTGACCGTCCTGCATACGGACGCGGGTCTGATGCCGCAACGCCGCCGCGCCTGGGCCAGTTGGAACTATATCGGGGCCGACGAGGGCCTGTGCGTGACCTACTGGATGAACAAGCTGCAAGGGCTGCCGGGTCAGGACCTGTTCGTCACCCTGAATCCGCCGCGCCCGCCCAGGCCGGACAGTCTGCTGCGCAGCGAGCTGTACGAGCACCCCATCTTCAACTCCGCCGCCATTCAGGCGCAGAAGCAGTTGTGGAGCCTACAAGGGCAGGGCGGCGTCTGGTTCTGCGGCGCCCACTTCGGCGCGGGCTTTCATGAGGACGGCCTGCAATCGGGTCTGGCCGTGGCCGAGCAACTGGGCGGCGTGCGGCGGCCGTGGTCGGTCCAGAACGAGAGCGGCCGCATTCATCTGTCGCCCGCCGCATCGAAGGTCGTGGAGCAGGCCGCGTGACCCAGGCCTCAGCCCTCTATCGCGGCGACGTCATGCACAGGAGGCTGCGGCCCCGGGCGCATCAGTTGAACTATCGCGTCTTCTGGCTGCTGCTCGATCTGGCCGAAATCGACGGGCTGGACCGACATCTTCGCCTGTTCTCGCGCAATCGGTTCAACCTGCTCTCCTTTCATGATCGTGATCACGGCGACGGGTCGGGAACGGCGCTGCGCCTTCAGATCGAAGACTTCCTCGCGCGCGCCGGGGTCGACATCGGCGACGGGCCGATCCGTCTGCTGACCATGCCGCGTGTACTCGGCTACGTCTTCAACCCGATCAGCCTCTACTACTGCCATCAGGCCGATGGCCGGCTGGCGGCCATGGTCTATGAGGTGACCAGCACCTTTGGCGTGCGCCACGCCTACGTCATCCCGGTGCGGAGCGAGGATCAGGCGGCGGGTCTGATCCGTCAGGGCGCGGCCAAGGCCCTCTATGTCTCGCCATTCATGGGCATGGAGATGGACTATGCGTTTCGCGGCCATACACCCGGAGAGAAGCTGGATCTGACGATTGACGGTCTGGACGCCGAGGGTGTCCTGATCACCGCCGCCATGTCCGGCGAACGACGACCGCTGCAGGACGGACAGTTGTGGGCGGCGGCGCTGGCCTTGCCGCTGATGACCTTCAAGATCATGGCCGCCATTCATTGGGAGGCGCTGAAGCTGTGGCTCAAGGGCGTGCGTCTGACCAGACAGCCGCCTCCAGCCCGGGAACCTTTCACGATCCAGCGACGGGCACGTGAGAGCCGTCTTGCGCGTTGATCTTTGGAAATCCCCGGGGCGCGCCGTCCTCCGCGCAAGAGTCGTCTGATCTCATGACCACCACCTTCTATGGCGAACGTAACGACAGGCGGACGGCGTCTCCGGTTTTCGTCCTGGTCATGCGCCTGCTATCCGCCAACTGGACCTGGGGGCGGCTGACCCTCATCCTGCCCGACGGCGCTCGCCATCAGTTGACAGGCAGTGACCCCGGCCACGCCGCGGTCCTGACCATCCGCGACCCTCGGTTCGCCAGGCGCGTGCTGAAAGGCGGGGATATAGGCTTTGCAGAAGGCTACATGGCGGGCGAGTGGGACACCCCCGATCTGGCGATCCTGCTGGAGACCCTGGTCAACAACTACGACCACATCCGACGCCTGTTCGACGGCAACCCGCTGATGAATGGTCTCAACTGGCTCGGGCATCGGTTGAACCGGAACAGTCGACGCGGCTCGCGCCGGAACATCCACGCCCACTACGACCTCGGCAACGCCTTCTACGGGGCTTGGCTGGACCCTTCGATGACCTATTCGTCAGCGCGGTATGAAGGGGCGGGACAGTCCCTACAGGACGCACAGCGCGCCAAATACGCCTCTTTGGCGAGGATGATGGACCTGCAACCGGGGCATAGCGTGCTTGAAATCGGCTGCGGCTGGGGCGGTTTCGCCGAGTTCGCCGCGCGCGAGGTCGGGGCGGTCGTCACCGCCGTCACCATCTCGCGAGAACAGCATGACTATGCGCGCCGTCGCCTGTTCGAGGCGGGGCTGGCCGAGCGTGCCGACATCCGCCTCATCGATTATCGCGATGTGGAGGGCCGGTTCGACCGCGTCGCCTCGATCGAGATGTTCGAGGCGGTGGGGCGCGAGTACTGGCCGACCTATTTCCAGAAGGTCCATGAGGTGCTGACGCCCGGCGGCCGCGCGGGCCTGCAAATCATCACCATTCAGGACGACCTGTTCGACGAGTATGACGCGCGTACAGACTTCATCCAGAAGTATGTTTTCCCCGGAGGCTGCCTGCCGTCCGAAGCGCGGATGGCGCCTGACATCTCCAGCGCGGGCCTGGTCGAGGCGGGGATCGTGCGTTTCGGCGGCGACTACGCCGAGACCCTCGCCGAATGGGCCCGACGCTTCGAAAGCGCCTGGGGCGAGATCGTCAGGACGGAGGCGAGCTTCGATGACCGCTTCCATCGCCTCTGGCGCTTCTACCTCGCCTACTGCGAGGCCGGCTTCCGGTCGGGCCGTACCGATGTGATCCAGATGGCCCTGCAGCGCGCCTGATCCTCAACCGTGGATTCCCGATGGCTTTGAGACGCGCGTCCATTCTCCTCGTCGTCGCGGCCGGCGAGCCGTCCGGCCGGTATCTGTGGCTGATGAGCCGGACGGCGAACCCCTCGGATGCGGTCAAGGCGACCATCATGACCCGCACGGCCGCGATCGGCTATGATCTCGCCCTCGTGCGCGAGACCCGGCATCTGCCGTAAATCTGATCACTCAATCCGTGCGTATTCCTCCGCAGAAGAGGGAGACACGAGGATGGCCGGCAAGGGGTTTCGCGGGATGGGGGCGGCGGTTCTGGCCATGGCCACGGGAGCCTGTGCCAGCGGCGCCGCGCCGTCGCACACTGGCTTTCTGACGACCTATGAAGGCCTGGCGCCCAGAACGGACGTGGTGCGCGCCTCGGTCTCGCAGCGGCGGGACGAGGCCTTGGCTTCCAGCATCACCCGGCTATGGGTGGCGCCCGCCGAGGTCTTCGGCGTCAAGGATCCAGTGCTTTCTGATGACGACCGGCGCGCGGTGATGAACGAGGTGGATCGGCAGCTCTGCTACGAATTGAGCGAGCGGTTCGAGATTTTGGATCAACCCGATCCCCAGGCCGGAACGGTGCGCGTCGGCGTTACCTATATTCGGCCGACGCATCAGGCCGGCTCGGCGGCGGCTGCCGTCGCCAACTTCTTCATCCCCGGTCCGATCAAGGTGAGGGCGCCCGGCGGCACGGGCGGCCTCGGCGCGGAGGCCGAGCTGCTGGCGCCGGACGGTCGCCAGGCCGCCGCCATTGTCTGGCGGCGCGACGCCATGGTGGTGGGCACCGATAGGCCGTCGCTGTCGCGCATCGGCGATGCTCATCAACTGGCGGAGCCCCTGGGCGACATGGTAGGCGACGCCCTTGCGCCCAGTGACCGTGCGTTGCGCCCGAGACCTGACCTGGATCCCTGTCGGCGGTTCGGTCCGCGCGTACGGGTCGAAGGGATCCTCGCCGGCATCGCCACGGGCCTGTACGAACCCGGTCTGAGCGGCGGGCGGCGGGCTCCTGAAAGCGAAGCGGACAGCGACTGATCGTGTGGCTCATCAGGAGCAGCCCGGGTGAGCCCGCGCTCCTGGAAGGAGGCTGGCCGCCGCGGACAGTTGCGGGATGCCTTTGACTCAGGCGGCGACGCCGAAAGGGCGGCCACTGCCTGCTGTGACGGCCATGGCGAGCGTGCCCCAGAAACCACGCGTCACAGATCAGCCGGTGGGCGCCTGATCGGGGTCTGGCCGAACGTCCCCAGGTTTCGATTTCACCGTTCAGCCAAAGCCGTTGATCCACGCCTCCAGCTCCGACCAGTCATTGCGGCTGGCGAGGTCCAGGCCGACGGCTGACAGTAAATCGAGGTGGGTCTGTGATACCGAGCCCTCCCGACTAGCCGCCATGCACATCGTCAGCACCGCCTGCTGTGC
Source organism: Brevundimonas sp. MYb52 (assembly GCF_002979535.1). Classification (GTDB taxonomy): domain Bacteria; phylum Pseudomonadota; class Alphaproteobacteria; order Caulobacterales; family Caulobacteraceae; genus Brevundimonas. The sequence continues at coordinate 616,925 of NZ_PCPB01000001.1, forward strand.
TCTGCCGTCAGCGCAGAGCGCGAGTGCACGGACCTTGGCCGCCGCCAGATCCTCGGTTCGCCTGGGAGCAACGGCCTCGTCGGCAACCAAAGCAGAAGCTGCATCGGATCGCGTTCCGGTAAGGTGCTCCGACCATTTGACGAGAGCGCAGCGCTTCTCCGGTATATAGGTGTGACGGTCGTAGACGGCCGTGACTGCGGCGCCGTCTTTTGGCGTATGGCCGAGAACGAGCCCGACGATGAAACGGGTGACGCCGTAGCGCCCCGTCAAGGTGGTCGCACCCGTTCGTCGGACATCGTGAGGCGATCGGAGCGGTAGTTTTCTACGCTCGAAGATGCGGGAAAAGGTTCGCGTGATCGCCTGCTCGTCAATGCATTGATCGGCGACGCGCGGGGAAGGGAAGACGAAGGGACTGTCGGGATCGAGCGCAAACGCCGCCGCAAGCACGGATAGAGCCTGAGGGCTCAAGGGGACGACGTGCTGATGATTGGCCTTGGCCCGGTTGGCCGGGATCACCCAGAGCGCGGCGTCCAGGTCGAACTCTGACTTGCGCGCACCCGCGACTTCATTGCGGCGCGTCAGGGTGAGCATGAGCAACTGGATAGCGAGCGCCATCACGGGCTCCGGCCGTGCTGCAAGGCCGATGTTGAGGTAGCCCGGCGGCCGCGGCTGTACGCCGTCCCGCGCAATGTCCCAGACCAGCCTCAGTCCGGCGTCGTCCAGCATCCGGTCGCGGGAAACCAGGGCCAAAGGTCGAGCAAGCCCGACCACCGGGTTGGCGTCGACCATCTCTTCCTGAACACAGAAGGCCATGACGCTGTGAAGAAGCCCGCCAATCGAAGCCGCGCTGGCGGCGGAGAGGCGCCGCTCGGTCACGAGCGAACGCATGAAGGTCTTGACCTCCGCGCGCTTCAAATCGCGTGGCGCAGACGTGCCGAGGGAAGACGAGATATGACGCTTCCAAAGGTGGCGCTCGTTGGCGATCGTTCGAGGGCGTTTGGGCCTTCGGCGGCCGCCATGCAGACCCAACTCCGCTGCAGCCCAGTAGGTCTGCGCGACTTCGTCCAAAGTGTCCTGCGGCGGGGCAGGAAGCTGGGCGGCGGCGCGCGCCGCTACGGGGTCGACGCCCTTGAGAAGTTCCAACCTGAGTTCCGTCGCCTTTTGCCGGGCGTCGGCGAGCGACACCTCCGGATAGTCGCCGAGGATCACACGCCGTCGAGGTCCGTCTTTGATCGCGAATCGCACCTCGAACTGCCTCAGGCCCGACGGCCATACTCTGACGCTGAGGCCTCGCGCGCCAGAAACCCGGCGCTCGAATCGACACTCGAGCGGCTTTAGGCCGGCGATCTGGCGATCGGTCGTGATGATGACCTGGGTTGGCATCGCAGCAGCGTCCTGAGCAAATCAGACGCCGCCAGCCTACCATCAAGGGGGGCAATAGGGGGGCAGTTAGTGCAAGATTCGCTGCAAACCCGTGCACAGGTGTGAAAATACCAACTTCTATAAATTCATGTGTTTAGGGCTATTTTGTAATGCAATGAAATACCCTGAAATGGCATTCGGGGCGATTTACACCGAGAGGGTCGGCGGTTCGAACCCGTCGCCGCCTACCATTCCCTTCCTGGCGTTGAAGGCTTCTAGCTGGCCAGGATCGCGCCTTCTTGCAGCCTGCGGGGCGCGCAACCCTCACTCGAGCGTCATCAAGGCCAGCAGGGCGAAGCTGGCGAGCCAGTGCTCGCCCATGTAGTCGCCGGTCACGTGGGGCAGAGCGGCGTCGAGGTGGGTCTTGGCCGCCTGCTGTCCGACCGCGCGGCGGCGGTCTTGGGCGGGCAGGGCGGCGATGATCTCGCGCCAGCACCAGCCTCGACTCAGATTCAGCCCGTCCAGATGGGCGATCTTGCCGTCGGTGCGGTCGCTGACGCGGGCAGGGGACAGCAAGGTGGCGGGCTGGCCGTCGCTGAGGCGCGGTAGGAAGGCGTCGAACCAGACACGGAACTCGGGCTCGGGAAGGACACGCCGCATCAGCACCGCCTCCATCAGGGCCGGCGACAGGAACTCGTCCTGCGACGGCTCCCAGGCCTGACAGTCGCGGTCCCCGGCATGCCAGCGCAGGGCGGCGTCGTGGCAGGCGGCGGCCAGATCGGCGTCGTGGGCCTCGGCGTAGTCCAGCGTCAGCCGCAGGGCGAAGGCGGTGTTGTAGTGCGTCCCGACCCGCACCGGATAGTCGGCCAGCGGCAGGAAGGCCTTGAAGCGGTCGGCGAAGACCTGGGCTAGCGGGCGTAGGGTCCCGGCCCAGCGACGACCTTCGTCCGTTTCGTGCCGTTCCAGTTCCGCCGCCAACATCAACAGCCAGGCCCAGCCATAGGGACGTTCGAAACCGCGCGCTTCGGGTCGGGCCAGATAGGCGGCTTCTCCGGCGACGTTCTGCGACGTGAATAGCTCGTCGGCCAGGGCGCTGATCTGCGCCGCCTCGGCCATGTCGGGGTGAAGGCGATAGAGGGTGAACAGGGTCCACCAGCCGTGGACGCAGGAGTGCCAGTCGAAGCTGCCGAAGAAGATCGGATGCATGTCGCGCGGCGTGCGGGCGTCTTGCGGTCCCGTCAGCACATGCATGATGTGGTTGGGATACTCGCGCGTCACATGGCCCAGCGCCGTGGCGGCGAAGCGGGAGGCGAGGGCGTTGTCTATCGTCATTGTCAGAACCGGAAGGCGAGGAAATACATCAGCAGCATGTTGGCGACGAGCATGATGGCCGCCGTGGGGATCTGGGCGCGGATCACGCCGTTCAAAGGCGAGTTGCGGTCAGGCAGTTCCAGCAGGTTTGCGGGCACGACGTTGAAGTTGGCGGCCATGGGCGTCATCAGGGTTCCGCAGAAGCCGGCCAACATGCCGATGGCGCAGACAATGGCCGGGTCTCCACCGAACTGATGCACCACGATGGGCAGGCCGATGGCGGCGGTCATGACCGGGAAGGCGGCGAAGGCGTTGCCCATGATGATGGTGAACAGGGCCATGCCCGCGCAATAGGCGAAGACGGCGAGGAAGGCCGAGGTCATGGGGATGACCCGCGCGATCAGATCGCCCACCACCTGACCCACGTCGGCGGCCAGAAACACCGCGCCCAGCGAGGCCAGCATCTGCGGCAGCAGCGCGGCCCAGCCGATGGAGTCCATCAGGCGACGGCCTTCCTGCACCGGCGCCATGACCGGCGGGCGGAACCAGACCATGGCGACGACCAGGGCCACAACACAGCCCAGCCCCAGCGAAATCAGCGTCGTCTGCACCGGCGAGATCAGCCAGGCTCCGGTGGGGGTGTGCTTGGCTAGAAGGGTGCCGCCGACCGCCACCAGAGGCACCATCAGGGCGGGCACAAACAGGGCGTTCTTCCAGCGCGCGGCGCTGGCCTGACGCTGTTCCGAGGTGGTGGTGTCGGGCTTGCCGACGCCCAGCTTGCCGCTGGCGCCGATGATGACCAGGGCGATGACCAGCAGGCCATTGCCCAGTCCGCCCAGCCAGGAGCCGAACAGCATCGACAGGGCGATCAGGCCCCAGAACAGGGCGCTGCGGAACCGCGTCGGGTTCAACGGATCACGCAGGCTGAGGATGGAGAAGGCCGCGAACATCAGCCCCGTCGCGATATAGGCGTGTTCTAACGTGATCATTGGCCCATCTCCGATGCGTCATCGGCGACGTCCGACACGGCCATGTCCTTCTTCACCTGTCGGTCGAACATCAGCAGCCGCGCGCCGTGAACCAGGAAGGCGATGATGGCCGTGGGGATGGCCCACAGCGAGACGTGCAGGGCTTCGACCCGGATGCCCGCCTGTTCCAGGAAGCCGACGATCAGGACAATGGAGCCGATGGCGATGAAGATGTCCTCGCCAAAGAAGAGCCCGATGTTGTCGGTGCCCGCCGCCATGCCGCGAATGCGGAAGCGGGCCTTGTCGGTCAGGGGGCCGTGCTGAGTCTCGGCCGCGCCTTCGGCCATGGGGGCGATCAGGGGGCGGACCATCTGCGGGTGGCCGCCCAGAGAGGTCAGGCCCAGCGCCGAGGTCGCCTGACGCACCAGCAGATAGATCAGCATCAGTCGTCCAGCGGTCGCCGCCTTGACCTTGGTGACGAGGTCGCGCGCCCGTTCCTGCAATCCTGCCCGTTCCAGCAGGCCGATGACCGGCAGCACCAGCCAGGTGATGTGGAAGTAGCGGTTGTCGTTGAAGGCCTGGCCAAAGCGCGAAATTGTGTCGATCCCGGCCGTCAGCAACCCTTGCGCGTCCACGCCAGGACCGACCGCGGCCAGCACCCCGGTGGCGATGGCCGCGACCAGAATGACCACCAGCGGATTGATCCGGGCGACAAAGCCCGCGACCACGATCAATATCCCAAAAAGCACCAGCATGGTTCGTCCTCCCCGACGAAGGGTTGCGCGGTTCGGTCGGCTCAGGAAGCGTCTTTTGCGCCGAAACCGCCGCCGCCGGGCGTCTCGATGACAAAGACGTCGCCAGGTTGCATGGCGACCTCAGCGGTGGCGGCCAGAGCCTCGACCGCGCCGCCCGCCCGCTCGACCTGGTTGATCCCGACCGCGCCCGGCTTTCCGCCCGCGACCCCGAACGGCGGCACGCGACGATGGTTGGACAGGATGGCCGCCGTCATCGGCTCTAGGAAGCGCACGCGACGCATGGCACCGTCGCCGCCTCTATGACGCCCTTCGCCGCCCGAGCCGCGCCGAATGGAGAACTCTTCCAGCAGGACGGGGAAGCGAGTTTCCAGCACCTCCGGGTCGGTCAGGCGGCTGTTGGTCATATGGGTCTGGACGGCGGCGGTCCCGTCGAAACCCGGCCCTGCGCCGGACCCGCCGGCGATGGTCTCGTAATACTGACGCGCCTCGTCGCCGAAGGTGAAATTGTTCATCGTTCCCTGGCTGGAGGCCAGGACGCCCAGCGCGCCGTAAAGCGAATCCACCACGGCCTGGCTGGTCTCGACATTGCCCGCCACGACGGCGGCGGGATAGCGGGGGTTCAACATCGAGCCTTCCGGCACGATCAGTTCGATCGGTTTCAGGCAACCTTCGTTCAGCGGAATGGCGTCGTCCACCAGGGTGCGGAAGACATAGAGGGTCGCCGCCCGCGCGATGGACAGGGGCGCGTTGAAGTTGGTCGGCAGTTGGTCGCTGGTCCCGGTGAAATCCACCACGGCGCTGCGATTTGCGGCGTCCACGTCGATGCGGACGCGGATGACGGCGCCGTCGTCCATCTCATAGGCGAAGGCGCCGGGCTTCAGCGCAGCGATGGCGCGGCGGACGGCTTCCTCGGCGTTGTCCTGAACATGGCCCATATAGGCGGAGACGACGGTACGGCCGAACTCGCCGGTCATGCGGATCAGTTCGTCGGCGCCGCGCGTGCAGGCAGCGACCTGGGCCTTCAGGTCGGCCAGGTTCTGATCGACATTGCGCGACGGCCAGGGGCCTGAGGCGAACAGGGCGCGGGTTTCGGCCTCGCAGAGCTTGCCTGCGTCGACCAGCAGGAAGTCGTCGATCAGCACCCCTTCGTCGTCCACGCTGCGCGAGTTGGCGGGCATGGAGCCGGGCGTGATCCCGCCGACGTCGGCATGGTGGCCGCGCGCGGCGACGAAGAAGGCCGGGGCGTCATCGCTGTCCAGAAACACCGGCATGATGACGGTGATGTCGGGCAGGTGGGTGCCGCCGTTGTAGGGGGCGTTCAGCATATAGACGTCGCCCGACTTCATGCCGCGCCCGTCCGCACCGTCGCCGCGCGAGGAGATGACGGTGCGGATGCTCTCGCCCATCGAACCCAGGTGGACGGGGATATGCGGCGCATTGGCGATCAGGGCGCCGCCCGCGTCGAAGACGGCGCAGGAGAAGTCCAGGCGTTCCTTGATGTTCACCGAATAGGCCGTGGCGCGCAGGGCCTCGCCCATCTGTTCGGCGCAGGCCATGAAGCGGCTGTTGAACACCTCCAGCATGATGGGATCGACGTCGGTGCCGATCGCGGTGCGGGCGGGCAGGGCGATGACCCGTTGCAGCAGCAGGTTGGCCGCGGCGTCGACTGTGGCGCGCCAGCCCGGTTCGACCACAGTGGTGCCAGTGTCCTCCAGCAGGATGGCCGGGCCGTCCACGGCGACGCCGGGCGTCAGGGCATCGCGGCGATAGACGGGCGTGTCGCGGTCCTCGCCCGCCATGCGAACGGTCAGTTGGGCCACGGCAGTCAGTTCGGCGGTGCTGGCCGTCAGCGTCGTCGTCGGGGCCTGATCCGAGCGCCCGACGGCCTCGACCTCCAGCGTCTCGACCACCAGGGCCTTGCCCTCGGCGAAGAAGCCGAAGCGGCGACGGTGCAGGGTCTCGAACGCCTCGGCCATCTCGGCGGCCGAACCGAAGGCCACGACCAGAGGCGTATCGGACCCGGCGAACTTGATCTCGGCGCGGGCGAGGGTGGAGGCGGCCTCGGCGGTGAAGCCCTGGGCTTCCAGATCGGCGCGGGCTGCGCGAGCCAGTTCGACGATGCGGTTGGCCAGTTCGGCGTCCTGATCGGCGCCCAGCGACGCGGCCACGGTGGTTTGGCGGATAGTGCGCACCTCGGCCAGACCCATGCCATAGGCCGACAGCACGCCCGCGAACGGGTGCAGCAGTACTTGAGTCATGCCCAGCGCATCGGCCACCAGGCAGGCGTGCTGACCGCCCGCGCCGCCGAAGCAGTTCAGCACATATTTCGTGACGTCATAGCCGCGCTGAATCGAGATCGAACGGATCGCCTCGGCCATGTTCTGAACGGCGATGGTGACGAAGCCTTCGGCCAGTTCGCCGGGCGTGACGGGGCGGTCGGTGGCTATGGCGATCTCGGTCGCCATAGCTTCGAATTTCACGCGCACCGCCTTTGCGTCCAGCGGCTGGTCGGCGTCAGGGCCAAAAACGGCAGGGAAGAAGTCGGGGCTCAGCTTGCCCATCATGACGTTACAGTCGGTCACCGTTAGCGGCCCGCCACGCCGATAGGCCGCCGGTCCCGGCGACGCACCCGCCGATTCCGGCCCGACCCTCAAGCGTCCGCCGTCGAAGCGGCAGATGGAGCCGCCGCCCGCCGCAACGGTGTGGATGCTCAGCATCGGCGCTCGCAGCCGCACCCCGGCGACCACGGCGTCCGAGGTCCGCTCATAGTCACCGGCGAAGTGGGACACATCAGTCGAAGTGCCGCCCATGTCGAAGCCGATGACGCGGTCGAAGCCGGCGGCTTTCGCCGTCTCGGCCATGGCCACCACGCCGCCCGCCGGTCCCGACAGGATGGCGTCCTTGCCGCGGAAGGCGTCCGCCGCCGTCAGTCCACCCGACGACTGCATGAACTGCAAGGGCGTGGCCTCGCCTAGGTCAGCGCCGACCTGGTCCACATAGGCGCGCAGGATGGGCGACAGATAGGCGTCCGCTACCGTGGTGTCTCCGCGTCCGATCAGCTTGATCAGGGCGCCGACCTCATGACTGGCGGAAACCTGTTCGAACCCAACCTCGCGCGCAATCTGGGCCAGCCGCCTCTCATGGGCGGTGAAGCGCCAGCCGTGGACCAGGACGATGGCGATAGCGCGCAGCCCAGCGGCATAGGCCGCCGTGAAGTCGGCCCGCGCCCTGTCCTCGTTCAGCGGGCGGTCCAGCGCCCCGTCGGCGGTCACGCGCTCGTCGATCTCGACCACGCGGTCGTAGAGCTGATCATTCAACACGATGTGGCGCACGAACAGTTCGGGCCGGGCCTGCCAGCCGATCCTCAACGCGTCGCCAAAGCCGGCGGTGATGGCCAGAAGCGTCGGCTCGCCCTTGCGTTCCAGCAGGGCGTTGGTCGCTACCGTGGTGCCCATGCGCACCTCATCGACTAGACCCTCGGCCAGCGGGCCGGGGGCGGCCTTCAGGATGCGGCGAATGCCCTCGACGGCGGCGTCGGCGTATTGCTCGGGATTGACCGACAGCAGCTTGCCGGTCTGCAAGGCCCCGTCCGGCGAGCGGGCCACGATGTCGGTGAAGGTGCCGCCGCGATCAATCCAGAAACGCCAGGTCATGTTTGCATCGCCCATGCTCGGTTTCACGCCTGACACCCAGAGCCGTGAATCAGATCAGGATCGCCCATATGATCAGCGTTTGGGAGCCGTGATCTTGCGATCGGACGCTGTATTTCACGCTTCTCTGATGGCAGGGTTGCACAGAAGAATCACGCAGCAGGAGGCTGAGATGGCCATCGGCCGTGCAGGATTTGAGGTGTACCGCGGCCGAGGTCGGCATGCCCAGCGGGTTAAGGCGTCGTCAGGCGGCGTGCTCCTGAGTCTGCTCATCGCGTGGTTGCGTCGAGGCGTTTAGCGCCGGCCTCTTGCATGGCCGAACTGATGCACTAGTTACTGTAACAGTAGTTGGCGCAATAGGCGCCGCAGGAGTGGTCCAGCCATGCGTCAGCCCGCTATCTTCTTTGGTCATGGTTCCCCGATGAACGCCTTGGGCGGTCCCTATGCGGATGCCTGGCGCGCGCTGGGTGAGGCGATCGGCAAGCCCAAGGGCGTCGTCATGGTCTCTGCCCACTGGGAGACGCGGGGGCTGGGCGTGACGGCGCAGGAACAACCGGAAACTATCCATGATTTCGGAGGCTTCCCGCCCGAACTTCATGCCATGCAGTATCCTGCGCCCGGCTCGCCTTCGCTGGCGACACGGGTGGCGGAACTGACCGGGGCGCAAGCGACGACACAATGGGGTCTGGATCACGGAACCTGGTCGGTGCTGGGCCACGTCTGGCCCGAGGCCGACGTGCCCATCGTGCAGTTGTCGCTGGACCGCACCATTGATGCGCGCGCCCATTATGAGCTGGCGAAGAAGCTGCAGCCCTTGCGGGACGAAGGCGTCCTGATCGCCGGATCAGGCGATTTCGTGCACAATCTGCGGACGTGGAAGCGCGACGGCGGCGCACCCTATGACTGGGCCATCGACTTCAACGAGGCGGTGAAGCGGGCCTTCGTGAATGGCGACCACGAGGCCCTGATCGACTGGGTGAACCTGGCCGAGCAGGCCCAGCTCAGCGTGCCGACCGACGAGCACTATCTACCGCTGCTCTATGTGGCGGCTCAGCAGGCGCCGAGCGAGGCGGTCAGCTTCTTTACCGACGCTATCGAAGGCGGCTCTATCTCGATGACCGGCGCCCGGATCGGCTGATCCAGGCGCCGTCTCAGGCAGTCAGCGGCGGCGACCGCCGCGCATCATGCTGTCCAGGGCGATCGGGCCGGGACCGGCGAAGAACAGGTAGAGGAAGACAAAGCAGTAGAGAGCCGCGAGCTCGCCGCCGTTGTTGATCGGGTAGGGGCCTTGCGGCGCGTGCACCATCCAGTAGGCGACGGCAGTGAAGCCGGACAGGATGAAGGCGGTCGGGCGGCTGAACAGACCCAGGACGATCAGGACGCCGCCGACCAACTCGATCGGGCCGGACCAGCCGGCGAGGGTGGAGAGGCTTGAGACGTCGAACGCACCTCCATGTCCGCCGGGCGGAAAGCCCAGGATCTTCTGCGCGCCGTGCTGAAGCAGCAGCAATCCTGCCACGATCCGCAGAACGCTCTGAAAACGCGGGGCCCAGCCTGAAATAGACGCTGCACTCGCCATATGTCTCTCCTCCCGATGGCGCACGACCGCCGGGTCCGCATACCGGATCGACGCAAGGCGCAAAGGCGGAGGTTAGGCGAAGTCGCGGGCTCTGCAAGCCGTCCCGTCAGCCTGCCTGCAACGCATCCTCGACCAGCTTCTGGATGGCGACATAGTCGGTCTTGCCGGTGCCCAGAACCGGAATGGCGTCCAGCTTGATGAGCTTCTTCGGCACCGCCAGTTCAGGCGCGCCGTTTTCGCGAGCCCATTCCGTCAGGCGCGCGGATTCAGCCCCGGCATGGTCGGTGACCAGGATCAGGCGCTCGCCCTTCTTGCTGTCCGGCACGGAGACTGCTGCGTGACGATGATCGGGCCAGACGGCGCCGGCCATGTCCTCGACCGCCAACAGGGAGACCATTTCCCCCCCGACCTTGGCGAAGCGTTTCACTCGGCCAAGAATGGTGATGTAGCCCTCGTCGTCGATGTCGACGATGTCGCCGGTGTCATGCCAGCCGCCTTCCAGCGGCTCGATGCCCTCGGGATTGTTGGGTGAGATATATCCGGCCATGACGTTGGGGCCGCGCAGATACAGGCGACCGCCGCCCTCGATGCCCTCGACCTTGTCCAGGCGGTATTCCATGCCCGGCATGATTTGGCCGACGGTGCCAGGACGGTTGCGGTCGGGATGGTTCACGGCGACCACGGGCGCGGCCTCGGTCGCGCCATAGCCTTCCAGCAGTTCGACGCCGCCGAACTTGGTGTTGAACATCTGGCGCGTCTCGTCGCGGACCTTTTCGGCTCCGGCGACGGCGAACTGAAGGGTGGCGAAGTCGCCGGGCTCGGCCACGCGCGCATACTGGTTCAGGAAGGTGTCGGTCGCGAACAGGATCGAGGCCTTCACCTGGGGCAACAGGTCGGTGATCTGTTTGGCATGCAAGGGGGAGGGGTATTCAAACGCCTTCATCCCTTGCAGCAGCGGCAGGATGACGCCGCCGGTCAGGCCGAAGCAGTGGAAGGTCGGCAGTGGGTTGAACATCACCCACTCAGGCTTCAGGTCGATGTGGGCTGCGACCTGACGCGCATTGGCGACCAGATTGCGCTGGCTCAACACCACGCCCTTGGGCGCGCCGAAGCTGCCCGAGGTGAACAGGACCACGCCCGGCGAATCGGGATCGGTCTTCGTGCAGAAGCGTCGCGGCGCCATACCGGCGCTCAGGCCATACAGCTTGTCGGCCAGACCGATGGTCTTGCGCACGTCGTCCAGCCAGATGATCTCGGCGACTTCGCCGAGGGCCGTCATCAGGTCGTCCAGCTTGGCCTGGGTGACAAAGCGCTTGGCCGACAGGATCTTGGTGACGCCCGCCGTCTTCAGCGCCGCCTTCAGATTGGCCTCGCCTGAGGTGAAGTTCAGCATGACCGGCACGCGCCCGAAGGCGTGAAGACCAAAGAAGGTGACGACCACGCCCGCGCTGGACGGCAGTAGGACGCCGACGCGCTCGCCCGGCTTCGTCATGGCCGCGATCTTGCGCCCCAGCACAAAGGCGGCGCGGATCAGGCCGGTGTAGGTCAGGGGATGGCGATCCTGGTCCTCCAGGATCTCCTTGTCGCCAAAGCGGGCGCGCGCGTCGATCAGCGCGTCAAACAGGGATTCATCATAGACCTTAGGGTCCAGGGCAGCCCGCAAGCACGTCCTCCTTCGGAGAGCTCTCAGCGGCTCTCTCGGTTACAAGAGGCCGGAACCTAGTGACGTAAGGTCGCCTTGAAAAGATGCGTAACGTCGCGTGAACGTCGCATCTTCATCACTGAAACCGTCTGTGGCTTGCCATTGGCGGTCGGAAAGCCGACATACCGCCCTTCTGCACAGGAGCCAGACCGCCGGCTATGGTCACGCTGATCGACACCCTGACGAAGAAGCCTTCCGAGCTGCGTCACCCGGAAAAACAGAATCGCCCGGAATCGGCGGTGCTGAAGAAGCCTGACTGGCTGCGGGTCAAGGCACCCGGTTCGGGCCAGTACAACGCGACCAAGGACATTGTCCGCTCCAAGGGGCTGGTGACGGTCTGCGAGGAGGCGGCCTGCCCGAATATCGGCGAGTGCTGGAGCCAGAAGCACGCCACGCTCATGATCATGGGCGACACCTGCACGCGGGCTTGCGCCTTCTGCAACGTCAAGACCGGCCTGCCGCAGGCCCTGGACCCTGAAGAGCCCGCCAAGGTCGGTCTGGCTGTTCAGCAGATGGGTCTGAACCACGTGGTCATCACCTCGGTGGACCGCGATGACGTGGCCGACGGCGGCGCCGCTCACTTTGCTGAAGTGGTGCGCCAGATCCGCTTGCAGGCGCCCAACACCACCATTGAGATTCTGACGCCTGACTTCCTGCGCAAGGATGGCGCGGCCGAGGTGATGATCGACGCCACGCCTGACGTCTTCAACCACAACCTTGAGACGGTTCCGCGCCTCTATCTGAAGATCCGCCCCGGCGCCCGCTACTTCCACTCCCTGCGCCTGCTGCAGATGGTCAAGGAGCGCGATCCGAACCAGTTCACCAAGTCCGGCATCATGGTCGGTCTGGGCGAGACCAAGGAAGAGGTCATGCAGGTGATGGACGACATGCGGTCCGCCGGCGTCGACTTCATCACCATCGGCCAGTACCTGCAGCCGACGCGCAAGCACGCCGCCATCGACCGCTTCGTCACGCCCGAAGAGTTCAAGGCCTATGAGGCCATCGCGCGCGCCAAGGGCTTCCTGATGGTGTCGTCGTCGCCGCTGACGCGGTCGTCGCACCACGCCGGTGACGACTTTGCTCGCCTGAAGGCCGCGCGTCTGGCGCAGGCAGGCCGTTCGGCGCGCTAAGCCCTGAATGGCGGTTCATCGCGTTACGCGCATCCTTCCCTATGCGCCCGAGCAACTGGCGAGCCTGGTCGCGGACGTAGAAGCCTATCCCGCCTTCGTGCCGTGGATCACGTCGATGCGGGTCTGGAACCAGCGCGAAGAGGCGCCGGGCGTCCGTCTGCTGGACGCCGAGGCGGGCGTGGGATTCGCCTTCCTGACCGAGCGGTTCTCGACCTGGGTGCGTCATGACATCCACGCGCCCAAGGTCGAGGTCGGCCTGATCCGCGGACCGTTCAAGCATCTGAAGAACCGATGGGAGTTCCACCCGCACCCGGAGGGGACGCGGCTGGAGTTCTTCATCGACTTCGCCTTCAAGTCGCGCATGCTGGACATGATGCTGCACGCGAATTTCGACCGGGCGGTCGATAAGTTGATTCAGTGTTTCGAGGGGCGCGCCAAGGCCCTCTACGGCAAGAGGTAGGACCCATGAACGCGCCTTTCGACTTCGATGCGACGGTCGTGGGCGCGGGGGCTGTGGGGCTGGCCTGCGGGTGGGCGCTGGCCAAGCGCGGCCTGACGGTCCTGGTGCTAGAGAGCGAGCCCCACATCGGCCAGGGCGTGTCTTCGCGCAATTCCGAGGTCATCCATGGCGGGCTCTACTATCCGACCGGCTCGCTGAAGGCGAAGTTCTGCGTCGAGGGACGGCGGGCGCTCTATGACTTCCTGAGCAGCCACAAGATCGACCATTGGAAATGCGGCAAGCTGGTCGTGGCGACCGAGGAGACCGAGGTCGCGCGCATCGAGGCCATATTCGAGCAGGCGACGGCGAATGGCGTCGAGGGGCTGGAGCATCTGACGGGCGCCCAGGCGCGGGCGCTGGAGCCCGCACTGAACGCCCGCGCCGCCATCCTGTCGCCCGAGAGCGGCGTCTTCGCCAGCCATGACTATATGCTGGCTCTGCAAGGCGAGATCGAGGACGCGGGCGGATCGGTCGTGATCTCCACGCCGTTCGAACGGGCCGAGCCTCTGTCGGGCGGCGGTTTTCGCATCACGGCGGGCGGAGAAGGCGGGGCGGTGCTGACGACGCGCTTGCTGGTCACCGCGCCTGGCCTGTCGGCTCAAAGTGTGGCGGCGGCCATCGACGGCTATCCCGCCGCTGACATCCCGATCCGCCATCTGGGCAAGGGCGTCTATTTCCGCCTGACAGGGCCTGCGCCCTTTAATCGCCTGATCTACCCGCCGCCCATCGCCGGGGCCCTGGGCACCCACTATCGCAAGGATCTGGGCGGGCAGGGGGTGTTCGGTCCCGACCTGGCCTATGTCGAGACCGAGGACTATTCAGTCGATCCGGCCAAGGCCGATGAGTTCGCCCATTACATCCGCCGCTTCTGGCCCGGCGTGACGGTCGAGCGGCTGACGCCCGATTACGCGGGCATCCGCCCCAAACTGCACGGACCGGGCGAGCCTCAGCCGGACTTCCAACTGCATGGCCGCGAGCATCACGGCATCGAGGGTCTGATGGTCCTGTTCGGGATCGAGAGCCCCGGCCTGACCAGTTCCCTGGCCATAGGCGAGGCCGTGGCCGAGGCGTTGTGCAAAGCATGAGCATGACTGAGCGTGAGAAGATGTTGGCGGGTCTGAACTACGACCCCGGCGACGCCGACCTGGTCGCGGGTCGCGCGCGAGCGGTCGGCCTGACCATGCGAATCAATCAGGAACCGGATCGCGAAAAGCGCCGCGTCCTGGTGAATGAATTGGTCCATGCCGGCGACGGACGCGCCGCGATCATGCCGGGCTTCTTTTGCGACTACGGCGACAATATTCACTTCGGGGCGCGGGCCTTCGTCAATGCTAACAGCGTCTTTCTGGATTGCGCCGAAATCGTCATAGGCGACGACTTCCAGTGCGGCCCAGGCGTGCAGCTTTTGACGCCCGAACACCCGCTGGACGCGGCGGAGCGGCGTTCTGGCGTGGAGAGCGCTCGCCCGATCCGTATCGGGAATGACGTCTGGATCGGTGGCGGAGCAGTCGTTCTGGCAGGGGTGACGGTCGGAGATCGCTCTGTAATCGGAGCTGGATCAGTCGTGACGAAGGATGTTCCAGCCGATGTCGTGGTCGCGGGAAATCCCGCCAGGATCATCAAGCGGCTGTCATCCGACTGACGCCCTTGAAATCGGTTGCGGCTTCATGCATAAGCCCGCCCTCGCGTGGCGGCTCTTATCGGGGGGCCGGCACTGTATGTTTTCGCGTCTTCACGGCGCACCGACTTAGAGATTGAGACGGACATGGCCGTTCCGAAGCGCAAAGTATCCCCCTCGCGTCGCAACATGCGTCGTGCACACGACGCCCTGGGCGCCAACACCTATGTGGAAGACAAGGACACCGGCGAACTGCGCCGTCCGCACCACATCGACCTGAAGACCGGCATGTACAAAGGCCGTCAGGTCATGACCCCGAAGGAAGACTAAGGTCTTCACGACGGTCCCGGTTTCGACCGGACGATAGAATTCAACGGCGCGCGATGACATCGCGCGCCGTTTTCGTGCGTTATGCGCGGCGAAGCTGAATCCTTGGAGCGCTCCGTATGATCCGCAACGTCGTCCTCAGTTCCGTCGCCCTGCTGACCCTGGCCGCCTGCAATGCCCCCGAAGCCGCCAAGACGCCGGAGGAAAAGGCCCCCGAATCGATCGCTCCGGCGGCTAGGCCTGACGCCGCCTCGAGCGCGGTGCTGACTCCCCAGGGCTATGGTCCGCTGAAGATCGGCATGACCCAGACAGAGGTCGACGCCGCCGTAGGTCCGCCGCCCGCCAACGCCGCCGAGGCGGAGCCGTCGGAGTGTCGTCAGTATCATCCGCCGCGCGCTCCCGAGGGGTTGCTGGTCATGACGGAGAAGGGCGTGCTGACGCGGCTGACCGCCACCAAGGGGGCAACCATCAAGACTGCGGACGGCGTGGGCGTCGGCGATGACGGCGAACAGTTGAAGGCCCGCTATGGCGCATCGGCGCGCTTTGGCCCGCACAAGTATGAGGCGGCGCCGGCAGGCTATCTGACCCTTTGGCCGGGGGCGGAAAATCTGTTGGGGACCTATGTCTCCGACCCCGCCGCGCGCGGCCTGGTGTTCGAGGTCGGAGGCGACGGCAAGGTCGCCTTCATCCAAGCCGGCGGGCCCAGCATTCAGTATGTCGAAGGCTGTAGCTGACGTCCTGAGGAAGGAAGGCGGCGCCGCCGGTTGGCGATTCGGTGATGGCTGGTTTAAACCGGGAGCAGAACTTCTCCTCCTGACAGAGCGCCTACCTCATGACCGACATCGCCGACATCGTCGCCCGCCAGATCATCGACAGCCGGGGCAATCCGACGGTCGAGGTGGACGTCACCCTGGAAGACGGCAGCTTTGGCCGCGCCGCCGTGCCGTCGGGCGCCTCGACCGGCGCCCATGAAGCGGTCGAACTGCGCGACGGCGACATGGACATGTGGGGCGGCAAGGGCGTCCAGAAGGCGGTCGACGCCGTCAACGGCGAAATCTTCGACGCCCTCTCGGGCATGGATGCCGAGGACCAGCGCCGTCTGGACGAAGCCCTGATCGAACTGGATGGCACAGACAACAAGGCTCGCCTGGGCGCCAACGCCATCCTGGGCGTCTCGCTGGCCGCGGCCAAGGCTAGCGCCATCAGTTCGAACCTGCCGCTGTATCGCTACATCGGCGGCGTCTCGGCCCGCGTCCTGCCGACCCCGATGATGAACATCATCAACGGCGGCGCCCACGCCGACAATCCGATCGACATTCAGGAGTTCATGATCCTGCCGACCGGCGCTGACAGCTTCTCGGACGCCCTGCGCATGGGGGCTGAAATCTTCCACGCGTTGAAGAAGGCGCTGAAAGACGCGGGCCATAACACCAACGTCGGCGACGAGGGCGGCTTCGCTCCCAACCTGGCCTCGGCCGAAGAAGCTCTGGCCTTCATCACCAAGGCAGGCCAGGCGGCCGGCTATCTGGCGGGCGAGGACTTCCATCTGGGCCTCGACGTGGCCTCGACCGAGTTCTTCAAGAACGGCAAGTACAACCTGACGGGCGAGGGCAAGTCCTTCGACGCCGACGGCATGGTCGGCTACCTGGCCGATCTGGTGGAGCGTTTCCCGATCGTCTCGATCGAGGATGGTTGCGCCGAGGACGACTTTGACGGCTGGAAGCTGCTGACGGATCGTCTGGGCGACCGTGTTCAGCTGGTTGGCGATGACTTGTTCGTGACCAACCCGCGCCGTCTGGCCGCGGGCATCGGCGAGGGCCTGGCCAATTCCATCCTGATCAAGGTCAACCAGATCGGCACCCTGTCCGAGACCCTGGACGCCGTCGATATGGCCCACCGCGCTGGCTATACCTCGGTGATGAGCCACCGTTCGGGTGAAACCGAGGACTCGACCATCGCCGACCTGGCCGTCGCCACCAACTGCGGGCAGATCAAGACCGGCTCGCTGGCCCGTTCGGACCGGACGGCCAAATACAACCAACTGCTGCGCATCGAAGAGATGCTGGGCGACCAGGCCGCCTATTTCGGCGACGGCATGCTGCTGAAATAAGTCTTCTCACGAAGAAGTGCGTGACGCCGTCTCCGACCTCGGAGGCGGCGTTCGCAATTACGGCCAAGCTACGGTTCGTTAGGCATTTTCGGTCAGGATCAGGAAACCGTGTTCACGCTCAGAAGGAGCGTCAGTCGTGCCCGAGCAGATGAAGCCCTATCTTCCGTCCGCGTTCCTGCTGTTCCTGATCGTCTATCTGGGCGTTCAGGCCCTGACTGGGCAACGCGGCCTGCTGAGCGGGGGCGAACGCGATGCGCTTCTCGCCAAACGGGAGGCGCAGTTGGCGCACCTGACAGAGCAGCGTCGGGATCTGGAAGTTCGAGTGCGTTATCTGCGGACCGAGAGTCTTTCAAAGGACCTGTTGGAAGAGCGGGCGCGGGCGGTGCTCGGCTTTGCTGATCCGCGCGACTACGTGGTTCGCCTGAGTGCTCCTGCTGAGCACAACCGTGACGCGATCCGCGCCTCCTGAACTATTGTTACAGCTTGACCGGCTCGCTTTGCGTTTCGGGAACGAAGGCTGCTAAAGCCCCTTTCCGTAACGATAAGAGTCCCTGACAATTGGGGCGCAGCCGGGAGATGCCGGATGGCGAAAGCCGCCGCTCAGAAATCATCGTCCAGTGCGGGCGACAACAAGATTCCGAACACGCCTCAGGCTTCGAAAGAAGACCTGCTGCGCTTTTACCGCGAGATGGTCCTTATCCGCCGCTTTGAAGAGCGCGCGGGCCAGCTTTACGGCATGGGCCTGATCGGCGGCTTCTGCCACCTCTACATCGGCCAGGAAGCCGTGGCGGTGGGCGTTCAGGAGAGCGTCAAGCAAGGCCACGACAAGATCATCACCGGCTACCGCGACCACGGCCATATGCTGGCCGCGGGCATGGACCCGAACGCCGTCATGGCCGAGTTGACCGGTCGTATCGGCGGTTCGTCCAAGGGCAAGGGCGGCTCGATGCACATGTTCGACGTGCCGACCGGCTTCTATGGCGGTCACGGTATCGTCGGCGCTCAGGTGGCTCTGGGCACGGGCCTGGCCTTCGCCGGCAAGTACCGGGGCGATGACTCGGTGGCCTTCGTCTACTTCGGCGACGGCGCCTCGAACCAGGGTCAGGTCTACGAGAGCTTCAACATGGCCCAGCTGTGGAAGCTGCCGGCCATCTACATCATTGAGAACAATCAGTACGCCATGGGCACGAGCATCGAGCGCTCGTCGTCCACGACCGAGCTGTTCATGCGCGGCGCCAGCTTCGGCATCCCCGGCGAACAGGTCGACGGCATGGACGTCCTGGCCGTGCGCGACGCCACCGCCCGCGCCGTAGCCCGCGCCCGCGCTGGCGAAGGTCCCTACATCCTCGAAGTGAAAACCTACCGCTATCGCGGCCACTCCATGTCGGACCCGGCCAAGTACCGCACCAAGGAAGAGGTGGACGAGGTCAAGAAGACCCGCGACCCGATCGACCACCTGAAGATGCTGCTCGCCGCCGCCAAGGCGACCGAGGAAGAGCTGAAGGCCATCGACAACGAGGTGAAAGCCATCGTCGCCGAAGCCGTGCAGTTCGCACAGGAAAGCCCTGAGCCGGACCCGTCCGAGCTCTATACTGACGTCTACGTGGAGGCCTGATCCGTGACCGACATTCTGATGCCGGCGCTGTCCCCCACGATGGAAGAGGGCACGCTGACCAAGTGGCATATCAAGGCAGGCGACACCGTGTCGGCCGGCCAGGTGATCGCCGAGATCGAAACCGACAAGGCGACGATGGAAGTCGAAGCCGTGGATGAAGGCGAGGTGCTGGAGATCCTGGTGCCGGAAGGCTCCGAGAACGTGAAGGTCAATACGCCGATCGCCCGTCTGGCCGGCGAAGACAGCGCCCCTGCGCCCGCGCCCAAGGCTGAGGCTGCTCCCGTCGCCCCGGCTGCGGCCGCCGTTTCGGCTGCGCCCAAGGTCGAGCTTCGCGATCCGGAAATTCCGGCCGACGCCAAGCTGGTCAAGACGACCATTCGCGACGCCTTGCGCGACGCCATGGCCGAAGAAATGCGCCGCGATGACCGCGTCTTCCTGATGGGCGAGGAAGTCGCTCAGTATCAAGGCGCCTACAAGGTCAGCCGCGACCTGCTGCAGGAGTTCGGCGACCGCCGCGTGGTCGACACCCCGATCACCGAGCACGGTTTCGCCGGTCTCGGCGTCGGCGCCGCCATGGCGGGCCTGAAGCCCATCGTCGAGTTCATGACGTGGAACTTTGGCATGCAGGCCATCGACCACGTGATCAACTCGGCCGCCAAGACCCTCTACATGTCGGGCGGTCAGATCCGCGCGGACATCGTCTTCCGAGGCCCGAACGGCGCCGCCAGCCGCGTCGGCGCCCAGCACAGCCAGGATTACTCGGCATGGTACGCCCAGGTTCCGGGCCTGAAGGTCATCGCGCCCTATGACGCCGCTGACGCCAAGGGGCTGCTGAAAGCCGCCATCCGCGACCCGAACCCGGTCGTCTTCCTCGAACACGAGATGCTGTACGGTACTGAGTTCGACGTGCCGGACGTGGAGGACTACGTCCTGCCGATCGGCAAGGCCAAGGTCCGCCGTGAAGGCACGGATGTCACCATCACGGCCCACAGCCGCATGGTCGGTTTCGCCCTTCAAGCCGCCGAGAAACTGGCTGAGGAAGGCATCTCGGCCGAGGTCGTCGATCTGCGGACGCTGCGCCCGCTGGATCATGAAACCATCGTCGAAAGCGTCAAGAAGACCAGCCGTCTGGTCTCGGCCGAAGAGGGCTGGGGTCCGATGGGCGTCGGCGCCGAGGTCGTGGCCCGCGTGATCGAGCACGCCTTCGACTATCTGGATGCACCGCCGCTGCGCGTGCACCAGGAAGACGTGCCGCTGCCCTACGCGGCCAACCTGGAAGCCTTGTCGCTGCCTGGCGTGGACAAGATCATCGCCGCGGTGAAGCAGGTGATGGCGTGAGTGAAGCGCCAGAGTTCCAACTGACGACGCCGGACAGCGTCGCGGCCGATCCGCAGGCCATCGAAATCCTGCGGATGTGGTGGTCCAAGGATGAGCCGGTCATGTCGGTGAAGCCTGCCTTCAACGACCCGATCAAATTCGGGGAACTGCTGGCCTATGCCGCGCGTCACATGGCCCACGGCTATGCCGTTCGTCACGGCCACAATGAGCGTGAAGCCTATAACCGCATCCTTCAGGGTCTTTCCGAGGTTGTGAAGGCGGACAATGTGCAGACCGTGGCCGAGCCTTCGACCAAAACCAAGGGGAACGCCTGATGGACGCCGCAGCTCTGGAACAGCGTTCCTTGCCGGTTCCCGAGGGCCTGGACGCCCCCGAGGAACAGGTCATTGAACTGGCTCGGGTCTGGTGGAACGGCACGGGTCCGATCATGAACCTTCGCCCGGCGCTCGCTGAGCCGGGCAATATGGGCGTGGTGCTTGCTGAGATGGCTTGGCTCTATTCGCACGCCTATGCCGAGCATCATGGCCTGGACCGGGCGGTGGCGTTCAAGGCGATATGCGACAGCTGGGACAAATCGCACGCCCAAGTGGCGCAAGCGGCAGAAGCGGAGACCGCTAAATGACCGACATCCTGATGCCGGCCCTGTCGCCGACCATGGAAGAGGGCGTTCTGGCCAAGTGGCACGTCAAGGTCGGGGATGTTGTCTCCGCCGGCGACGTGATCGCCGAGATCGAGACTGACAAGGCCACGATGGAAGTCGAGGCCGTCGATGAAGGCGAAGTCACCGACATCCTGGTCGCCGAAGGCACGGAAGGCGTGAAGGTCAACACCCCGATCGCCCGCCTGAAGGACGAAGGCGGCGCGGCCGCGCCAGCGCCCGCAGCCAAGGCTGAAGCTCCTAAGGCTGAGGCCGCTCCTGCTGAAACGCCCAAGGCTGCTGCACCGGTCGCTCCGGCGCCGGCCGCGCCGAAGTCGGACACCGGTGAGCGCATTTTCGCCTCGCCCTTGGCCCGTCGCATCGCCGCCCAGAACGGCGTTGATCTGAAATCGATCAAGGGCACTGGCCCGCACGGCCGTATCGTCAAGCGCGATATCGAGGGGGCTCCCCAAACCGCTGGAAAGGGCGCTGCCCAACCGGCCGCTTCCACGGCGACCGCCGGCGCGACCTCGGGCATCGCCCCGCGTCAGGCCCAGTCGCTGGCCCAGATGGGCATCCCGGATGGCAGCTACGACCTGATCCCGCTGGACGGGATGAAGAAGGCCGTCGCGCGTCGCATGGTCGACAGCATCCAGAACGTCCCGCACTTCCCGCTCTTCATCGATGTCGAGATCGACCAGTTGATGGCTGTTCGCGCCAAGGTGAACAAGATGCTGGAGCCGCAGGGCATCAAGGTCTCGGTCAATGACTTCGTCATCAAGGCCGCGGCTCTGGCGCTGAAGATGGTGCCGGAGGCGAACGCCTCCTACACCCCCGAAGGCATCGCCATGCACCACAACGCCGACGTCTCGATGGCGGTGGCGATCGACGGCGGCCTGATCACCCCGATCATCAAGAAGGCCGAGACCAAGGGCCTGGCGCAGATCGCGACCGAGTCCAAGGACCTGGCCAAGCGCGCCCGCGAACGCAAGCTGAAGCCCGAAGAGTTCCAGGGCGGCACTTTCTCGGTGTCCAACCTCGGCATGTTCGGCATCAAGTCGTTCAGCTCGATCATCAATGAGCCGCAGGGCTGCATCATGAGCGTGGGCGCCGGCGAGCAACGGGCTGTCGTCAAGGACGGGCAACTGGCCGTGGCCACCGTCATGACCGTGACCCTGACCTGCGATCACCGGGTGGTCGATGGCGCGACGGGCGCTCGCTTCCTGCAAGCGTTCAAGCCGCTGATCGAAGATCCCGTGGCGATGCTGGCTTAAGGGAGGAGAGAGGTCATGACCTCGGTCTATGACTTCTCCGCCCGGGCCATCGACGGCACGGACGTGGCGCTGAACCGCTTTCGCGGTCAGGCGCTGTTGATCGTCAATACGGCGTCCAAGTGCGGCTTCACCGGTCAGTATGACGGGCTGGAGAAGCTGCACCGCGACTTCGCCGATGCGCCGTTCGAGGTCCTGGGCTTTCCCTGCAACCAGTTCGGCCAGCAGGAGCCGGGCAGGGCGGCGGAAATCGCCGCCTTCTGCGCCACCAGCTTCGACGTCACCTTTCCCCTGTTCGACAAGGTGGATGTCAACGGGCCGAACCGGCACCCGCTCTATGCCTGGCTGACCCGGCAAAAGCGCGGCTTCTTCGGCTCCCAGAACATCAAGTGGAACTTCACCAAGTTCCTGACCGACCGCGAAGGCCGCGTCGTCGCGCGCTATTCGCCCCAGACTGAACCCGCGGCCATCAAGGCCGACATCGAGAAGTTGATCTGATCATGGCTGCTGAATTCGATCTCGTCGTCATCGGTTCGGGCCCCGGCGGTTACGTCGCGGCGATCCGCGCCAGCCAACTGGGCCTGAAGGTCGCCATCGTCGAGCGCGAGAACCTGGGCGGCATCTGCCTGAACTGGGGCTGCATCCCGACCAAGGCCCTGCTGAAGTCAGGCGAGAAGTTCGAGAGCCTGTCGCACCTCAAGGAATACGGCCTGTCCGCATCGGGCGCCTCCTTTGACTTCGACGCCATCATCCAGCGCTCGCGCGGGGTGGCGGCGACGATGAACAAGGGCATCGGCTTCCTGATGAAGAAGAACAAGATCGAGGTGATCGAGGGCTCGGCCACGCTCGAGAAGGGCGCCGCGGCGCCCAAGGTCGTCGTCGCCCTGAAGGCTGGCGGCACGCGCGCGATTGAAGCCAAGACTGTCATGCTGGCCGTCGGCGCCCGCGCCCGCGCCCTGCCGCAGATCGGTCTGGAAGCTGACGGCGACAAGATCTGGGCCTATCGCGACGCCCTGGCCCCCAAGAAGCTGCCCAAGACCTTCGTCGTCATCGGCTCGGGCGCTATCGGCATCGAGTTCGCCAGCTTCTATCGCGCCCTGGGGGCCGAGGTCACGGTCGTTGAAGCGGTCGATCGCATCATGCCGGTCGAGGATGAAGAGGTCTCCAAGGCCGCTCAGAAGTCGTTCGAGAAGCGCGGCATCAAGTTCAAGGTCGGCGCCAAGGTCACAAAGGTGTCCAAGGATTCCAAGGGCGTGAAGGTCGCTGTTGAAGTGAACGGCAAGGCCGAGACGCTGGAAGCCGAGGTCTGTATCTCGGCCGTCGGCATCACCGCCAACACCGACGGCATCGGCCTGGAGGCGCTGGGCGTCGAACTGGACCGCGGCCATATCAAGACCGACAGCCACTGCCAGACCAACGTCAAAGGCCTGTACGCCATTGGCGACTGCGCCGGCGCGCCCTGGCTGGCGCACAAGGCGTCGCACGAAGGCATCCACGCCGCCGAGCACATCGCTGCCTACAAGACCCCGAACGTCCATTCGCCCATCGCCGGCTGCACCTACGCCCAACCGCAAGTCGCCTCGGTCGGTATCACCGAACAGGGCGCGCGCGAGGCCAAGCGCGAGGTCAAGATCGGCCGCTTCCCGTTCCGCGTGAACGGCAAGGCCGTGGCGGCGGGCGAGATCGACGGTTTCGTCAAGGTCATCTTCGACGCCAAGACCGGCGCCCTGATCGGCGCCCACATGATCGGCCACGAAGTGACCGAGATGATCCAGGGCTACGTCACCGCCATCACCATGGAAGCGACCGAGGAAGACATCCACGGCATCGTCTATCCGCACCCGACCATGTCCGAAGCCATGCACGAGGCGGCTTTGGACGCCTATGGCCGCGTAATCCACATCTGATCCGGTTGTTAGAAAATCTGAACTGTGGCTAAGAGGATCGCCCTCCTAGTCCACGGTTCGGAAGTTTCATGATCGTCGCGCCTGATGTTCTCGGCCTGATCGGCAATACGCCTCTGGTGCGCCTGAAACGCGCGTCGGAACTGACGGGCTGTGAGATCCTCGGCAAGGCCGAGTTCATGAATGTCGGCGGCTCGATCAAGGACCGCGCGGCGCTCAGCATTATTCGCAAGGCGCGGGCGTCGGGCGCGCTGAAGCCCGGCGGCGTCATCGTCGAGGGGACAGCGGGCAATACCGGCATCGGCCTGGCTCTGGTCGGCGCGGCGCTGGGCCATCCGGTCGTCATCGTCATGCCGCGCAGCCAGACGGACGAGAAGAAGCGGGCGGTTCGTCTGCACGGCGCGCGTCTGATCGAGGTCGATCCGGCCCCCTTCGCCAGCCCCAATCACTTCGTCGCCTATTCCCGCCGGTTGGCCGAGGAACTGAACGAGAGCGAGCCGAACGGCGCCTTCTATGCCGACCAGTTCGACAACCTGGCTAACCGTGAGGCCCACTACGAAGCCACCGCGCCTGAAATCTGGAAGCAGACGGACGGGAACATCGACGGCTTCATCTGCGCCGTCGGATCGGGCGGAACCCTGGCCGGATGCGCCACCTATCTGCGCGAACAAAAGCCGGAGATCGCCATTGGTCTGGCCGACGTGCCGGGCGCCGCCCTCTACAGTTGGTTCACCGAGGGCAAGCTGAGCGGCGAGGGCTCGTCGATCACCGAGGGGATCGGCGTCAACCGCATCACCGGCAATCTGGACGGGCTGGCGGTCGATCATCCCTATCGGATCGAGGATGCGGAGTTCCTGCCCATCCTGTTTGATCTGGTGAAGCATGAGGGCCTGTCGCTGGGGCCGTCCAGTGGGGTCAACATCGCCGGCGCCATTCGCATGGCGCGCGACCTGGGACCCGGCAAGACCATTGTCACCGTCCTGTGCGACTCCGGCCAGCGCTATTCCAGCAAGGTCTATGACCCCGCCTTCCTGACCGCGCGTGGCCTGCCGACGCCGGAGTGGCTGAACCGATGAGCCGCAATAAGGACGCAGCCATTGAAAGTCGTATTCCGCCGCTGAACGCGCTGAAGGCGTTCGAGGCCGCGGCGCGCCGCCTGAACATCACCCGCGCCGCCGAGGAATTGTCGGTCACCCCCGGCGCCATCAGCCAGCAGATCCGTATTCTGGAGGAACACGCGGGCGCGCCCCTGTTCCACCGCGAGGGGCGTCAGATCGCCCTGACCGACCTCGGCGCCGAACTCTATCCGTTGCTGCACGACGGCTTCGACTATCTGAAACGGGCAGGGGACCTGCTGTACCGTCCCGACCGGCGCCACGCCCTGGCCGTCAGCGTACCGCCGTCCTTCGCCGCCAAATGGCTGGCGCCCCGCATCGCCCGGTTCGCGGCGGCGCACCCCGAGGTCGAGGTCTGGATGTCGGCGGACATGCGGTTGGCCGACGTCGGCGGCGGACGTGTGGATGTGGCGGTTCGCTATGGCCGGGGCGATTATGCCGGCGTGCGGTCCGAGCGGTTGCTGTCGGCCGATGTGACC
Source organism: Brevundimonas sp. MYb52 (assembly GCF_002979535.1). GTDB lineage: Bacteria > Pseudomonadota > Alphaproteobacteria > Caulobacterales > Caulobacteraceae > Brevundimonas. The sequence continues at coordinate 642,295 of NZ_PCPB01000001.1, forward strand.
CCGGTGTGCAGCCCGGCCTTGCTGACGGGGCCGAAGGCGCTGAAGCGCCCGTCCGATCTGGCCCAGCACGTTCTGATCCATCTGCGCGCTGGCGAACTGGAAGAACCGCGCCCGGACTGGGCCGCCTGGTTGAAGGCGCGAGGCGTCGAGGGCGTCGACCCCACGATCGGACCACGTTTTGACCAGACAGCCCTCGCGATTGAGGCGGCTGCACATGGTCAGGGGGTAGCCCTCGCGCCCTATGCCTTCGTGGCTGAAGATCTGGCCTCCGGACGGTTGGTGTCGCCGTTCGCGGACGGCGCCTTCTCAACGGATATGGCCTATCACGTCCTGACCCGTCGCAGCGGCGTTTCTGAACCGGCCCGCGCCTTCGTCCGCTGGATGAAGGCAGAGGTTCAGGCGGCGGAACAGCGTGTGGACGATCTCTGATCGGGTCAGTGGAAATCTCGCGATCCCGGCAGGATGCGCACGTCGCGCGGATGCCGGTGCTGGGGATAGCGCGGCGGCTGCGGGTGGGCGACGATGTCGGCGCGGGCCAACTCGATTTCGGTTTGATGATCCTCTGACAGGCGGGACAGTTCGGCGCTGCGGTCGATGACGCGGCGGGCGACGACGTGGACGACGCCCTCGGGGCTTTTCTCGACCACGCCTTCGACCTGCATCAGGCGGGCGCTCATGACCTCGCGGCGGAACTGCTCCAACATCCGCGCCCACAGGACGATGTTGGTGATGCCGGTCTCGTCCTCCAGGGTGACGAAGACGGCGTTGCCCTTGCCCGGCCGCTGACGCACCAGGACCACGCCCGCGACCCGCACCATTGATCCGCCGCGTCTGGCCTCGGTCTCGGCGCAGGTCAGCACGCGGTCGGCGGCGAAGACGGGGCGTAGAATGCTCATCGGGTGGGCCTTCAGCGACAGACGCGCGGTCTGATAGTCGGCGGCGACGTGTTCGCCCAGCGGCATCAGGGGTAGATGGGCGTCGGGCTCTGCGCCTAGTTCGCGGGCGCCGCGTTCGCGCGCCTCAGCGGCGGCGAATAGGGGCAGGGGATCATCGTCGGGCAGGCGCCGCACCGCCCATAGGGCCTCGCGCCGGTCCTGTCCCAGCGAGCGGAAGGCGTCGGCGTCGGCCAGCTTGCGCATGGCGGCTGCGGGAAGGTTGGCGCGCCGGGCCAGGGTTTCGACATCGGCGAAGAGCGCCAGGGCCCGCGCCGCCGACAGGGCCCTGGCCCAATCCTCCCTGAAGCCGTCGATCTGGCGCAGACCCAGACGCAGGACGGGCGCATCCTCAGGCCCCTCCAGGCTGTTGTCCCAGTCGCTGTGCGAGACGTCGATGGGGCGCACCTCGACTCCGCCGACTTCCTGCGCCTCGCGCACGATCTGGGCGGGGGCGTAGAAGCCCATGGGCTGGCTGTTGAGCAGGGCGCAGGCGAAAGCCCCCGGGTGACGGTGCTTGATCCATGACGAGACATAGACCAGTCGGGCGAAGCTGGCGGCGTGGCTTTCAGGGAAGCCGTAGGAGCCGAAGCCCTTGATTTGCTCGAAGCAGCGCCGCGCGAAATCGGGATCATAGCCGCGCACGATCATCCGCCCGACCATGCGGTCTTCGTAGGTGTGCAGGGTCCCGTCGCCGCGAAACGTGCCCATGGCCTTGCGCAGGCCGTTGGCCTCGGCGTCGGAGAACCGGGCGGCGACCATGGCGACCTTCATGGCCTGTTCCTGGAACAGGGGCACGCCCAGGGTTCGGTCCAGCACCTGCTCCAACTCGTCAGGCGGACCATAGAGGCGGCCGGGCGGAGGATAGTGAACCTTTTCCACGCCGTTGCGACGGCGCAGATAGGGATGGACCATGTCGCCCTGGATCGGGCCAGGGCGGACGATGGCGACCTGGATCACCAGATCATAGAACTCTCGCGGTTTCAGCCGCGGCAGCATGTTGATCTGGGCGCGGCTCTCGACCTGGAAGACGCCGATGGACTGGCCCCGGCACAGCATGTCGTAGACCTCCGCCTCCTCCGGCGGAACGGAGGCCAGGTCGTGCTCGACGCCCGAATGGGCCTTCATCAGGTCGAAGGCCTTTCGGATGCAGGTCAGCATGCCGAGGGCTAGGACGTCGACCTTCATCAGACCCAGGGCGTCGATGTCGTCCTTGTCCCACTCGATGAAGGTGCGGTCCGGCATGGCGGCATTGCCGATGGGGACGGTCTCGTCCAGCCGCCCCTGGGTCAGGACGAAGCCGCCGACGTGCTGGGACAGGTGGCGGGGAAAGCCGAGCAGGCGCGTCGCCATGCGCACGGCGCGATCGACCATGGGATTGGCGGCATCCAGACCCGCCTGTTCGATCTGGCGTCCGCTGATCTCGGAGCCCCAACTGCCCCACTGGGTCGAGGCCAGACGGGCGGTAACGTCCTCGGTCAGGCCCAGAACCTTGCCGACCTCGCGGATGGCGCTGCGGGGACGATAGCGGATGACGGTGGCGGCGATGCCGGCTCGATGACGGCCATAGCGGTCATAGACATACTGGATGATCTCCTCGCGCCGCTCGTGCTCGAAGTCGACGTCGATGTCGGGCGGCTCGTCGCGGCTGGAGGACAGGAACCGCTCGAACAACAGGTCGTGGCGGGCCGGATCGACGCTGGTGATCCCCAGGACGTAGCAGACCGCCGAGTTGGCCGCCGACCCGCGTCCCTGGCACAGGATGCCCTTGTCCTCGGCCGTGCGGACGATGTCGTGGATGGTCAGAAAATAGGGGGCCAGGCTGCGCTCGGCGATGAAGGCGAGCTCCTTCTCAAGCAGGGCCGTGACCTTGGGCGGCGCGCCGTCCGGATAGCGGACCAGGGTGCGGCTTTGCACCAGTTTCTCCAGCCAGCCCTGAGGCGTTTCGCCCGGCGGCACGGGCTCCTCGGGGTATTCATACTTCAAGTTGCTCAGATCGAAGGTCGCGCGCGACATGAAGGCGGTCGTCTCGGCCACCGCATCCGGCGTGTCTTTGAACAGACGGGCCATTTCGCCCACGGGCTTCAGCCAGCGTTCGGCGTTGGCCTCCAGCCGGCGGCCGGCGGTTTCGATGGTCGCGCCTTCGCGGATGCAGGTCAGGACGTCCTGCAGGTCGCGGTCTTCGGGGGCGGCGTAGAGGACGTCGTTGAGCGCCAGCAGGGGAACCTCCATCCGCTCCGCCATGGCCTTGAGCCGGGCCAGCCGACGCCGGTCGTCGCCGCGCCTGTGCAGGGCGGCGCCCAGCCAGATCGCGCCCGGCGCCGCCGCGTTCATGCGGGTCAGCACCTCTTCCAGCCCCGTCAGTCGGTCCGGCGGCATGAGGATCAACAGCAGGTCCTCCGGATCGGCCAGCAGGTCGCGCAGGCCGATCTCGCACTCGCCCTTCCTGGCCCGACGATTGCCCAGGGTCAGCAGGCGCATCAGACGGCCCCAGCCCGCCCGCGTCTCCGGATAGGCGATGATGTCCGGCGTCCCGTCGTTGAAGACCAGCCGCGCCCCGGTCAGCAGGCGGAAGTCTGCCGCGCGGCGCTTCACTTCTTCGGACAGGGCCGGATCGTTCAGCGGGTCCTCGATGAAGGCGATCTCGCCGGGACTGCCGCCGTCGCGCACCCTGTCCGGCGGGGCCAGACCCTCGGCCCGCAGTTCCTTCAGCGCGCTCCAGGCCCGCACCACGCCCGCCACGGTGTTGCGATCGGCCAGCCCCAGCCCGGCATGGCCGCGCTGGATTGCGGTCAGCACCAGGTCCTTGGGATGCGAGGCACCGCGCAGGAAGGAGAAGTTGCTGGCCGTCGCCAGTTCGGCGTAGGCGCCGCAAGGGTCGAGCCTCCTCATGCGAACAGGCCGTGGATGAACCAGCGCGGCTCGGGTGTCTCGCCATAGAGGCCCTGGCGGAACAGCCAGAAGCGACGGCCGTCCCGGTCCTCGACCCGGTAGTAGTCGCGGGTGCGCTGGTTCGGCGCGCGCCACCATTCGCCGTTGATCCGCTCGGGCCCTTCGGCGCGCGTCACCTCGTGCAGGACGCGGCGCCAGCGGAACTTCAGGGGATAGCCGTCGGGGACCTCGGCTAGAGTCTCGACCGGCTGAGGCGGGTCGAACATCTGCAGGGGACGCAAGGGCGGATCGTCGGGATCGAGGTCGGGCCAGACTTCGCCGTTGGGGCGCATCGAGGCCGGGACCAGTCGCGCGGCGCGTTCGGGGATGTGCGAGGCGAAGGGTTCGAAGCGCAGCACCGCCTCTGGTCCCAGGCGCGCCGTCAGTCGGTCGATCAGACGGCTGAAGGCCTCTTCGCCAGGCATCTCGCGCTCCAGCCCCTGCTGAGTAGGCGACAGGATCTGGGTCCAGGGCACGGACATCCGCATCTGGTCGAAGCCGAAGCCGGGGTCCAGCGGGTTAGACAGGGCCGCCACCCGCTCGCGGAACAGCCGCAGGACAGCGGGCGCGTCGCGGGTCGGGCGACCGGTGCGGACGACGACGCGACGCACCTCGCCATCGACGCGATAGAATCCGGCCTCAAAGGCGCGGCCGCCCTGACCGGCCTGATCCAGCCGGTCCATGGTCTCGATCAGCAGGTCGGTCAGAACACGCTCGATGTCCTCGGGCGCCGAGACGGGCTCGAAGAAGACGCGGTCCAAGACCACGGGGGCGGGCGGGCGATGCGGGGTGATGCGCACGTCCTCGTCGCCGAGAACCCGCGCCAGCCGCGCGGGAAAGTCGGCGCCAAAACGGGCGGCCAGAGGTGCGCGCGGGCGATCGTCCAGATCGGCCAGACGTTTCAGACCGGCCCGACGCAGGGCCTGCTCCTCCTTGTCCGACAGCTCCAGCGCCGCAACCGGCAAGGCGCGGGCGGCGGCGCGGTCCTGGCCCGGTGCGAACAAGCCGCCGGGACCGAAGCGGGTCAGGGCGCGGGCGACCTGGGGCGTTGCGGCCAGAGTGCTGCGGGTCTGAAGCCCAGCGCGTTCAGCGCGGGTCTGGACGGTCTGGATCAGGCCCACCTCGCCGCCGAACAGATGGGCGCAGCCGGTCACGTCCAGCATCAGGCCGTGCGGCGGGTCGAGCGCGATCATGGGGGTGAAGCGGCCGAAATCCTCCAGAACCTGCGCCAGCAGGGCGTCGTCGGCGTCAGGGCGGTGGGCGACGGTGCGCAGGGCGGGCGTCCGCGCCCGCGCGTCGGCCAGGGTCAGACCCGATGTCAGTCCTGCCTGCGCCGCCGTGGGATCGACGGCGGCCAGCCGCAGCGCGCCTTTGACCTTTTCGACCAGAACGACGGGCGGGGCGCCATCAGGCGGCGCGTCTCTCTCCTGACGCCGCAGCCGGTCGCTGGGCAGCCAGGGGAACCAGACCGCCAGATAGCGGCGCGGGCGGGCGGAAGGTTCGCTGTTCACGATCCCACTCCATGATCCAGGCTCCGGTCGCCCCGCCGCCGCGCCGCCGCAGCAGGGTCGCGAAAAAAGACGGGCGGCCCGGCGCTCCGCCTTCCAGAGGTTCGGAGGCGCAGGCATCGATAGACCAACGGGTCTCGGCTGCGCTGGGGCAGGGGGCGGCGCCCGTTCGCGCCAGGAACAGCGTCGCGCCGCCGGTCTCGGCCGCCAGAGCCAGTCGTCGGCTAGCCGTCAGGCTAAAGGCCTTGGCCTCGCCCCAGGCGCTCAGCAGCACGGCGCCGACGGCAGGACTGCGCAGGGCTTCTTCGCCCACGGCCAGCAGGGTCTGTACGTCGCGCGCCCGCACCAGCAGCAGGTCGCGCGGCGACAGGCCCATTTCGTGTAGGCCGGACCCGTGCGGTCGCCCGGCTTCCTGTCCTATCATCTCATGCAGGCCCCAGACGATCGGTCGTCCCGCCGCCGCCTGCAGCGCCAGCCCCAAGCCAAAGGCGTTGACCGCCACGGCGTCGGCGGGGGCGGCGGCGTAGAGGTCGTGCACAACCCCTGTGGCCAGCGGCGCGAAGATGTCGTCGTCTCCTTCACGCGCGACCGTCTCGACGCGACGGGCGCCGGATCGATCCAGCATCTCCAGCCGAGTTTTCAGCGCCGTCAACGCTTCAGGTTGTGAACAAATGTTCTTCATTTGTTCTGTATGCGCTCTTGGCCCCGGGGGGTGTCAAGCGGAGCGGGATCGGTCGCTTATAAAATCCTCGCCCGGACCTTCAGCTTCTGTGCAGGTCCAGCTTCATCCCGGCGACGATCAAACAGGCGCTGTCGGCGATGGCGGCGATCCGTTGGTTCAACCGTCCGGCCTCGTCACGGAAGCGGCGGCCCAGGGCGTTGTCGGGCACCAGGGACCAGCCGACCTCATTGCTGACGACCCAAAGGCTGGCGGGGCAGGCGGCCAGGGCGGCCGTCAGATCATCGACGGCGGCGGGCAGGTCGTGATCTCCCAGCATCTGATTGCTGAGCCACAGGGTCAGGCAGTCAACCACCGCGACATCCTTGGCGCCCAAGCCTCGCACGGCAGCGGCCAGATGCAGCGGCGCTTCCAACGTGCGCCAACCCTCGCCGCGTTCGTCCCGGTGGCGGGCGATGCGGTCACGCATTTCGTCGTCGAAGGCCTCGGCGGTGGCGATCATCAGGGGGAAGCGACCGGTTTCCGCCGCCGCCTGTTCGGCCTGTTTCTGGGCGTAGGCGCTCTTGCCCGAGCGGGCGCCGCCGAGGATCAGGGTCAGGCTCATGAAACGTCTCCGGTTGACCTCTGGGGCGCGCGGTCCTACTGCCACGGTCGCGTCAGGTTCCCCGAAAGGGGATCAAAAGGGAACGGAGTGTGAAACTCCGGCTGTTCCCGCAACTGTAAGCGGCTAGCCCGCGCGTCATACGCCACTGGCGGTCCGGAAGGCCACGGCCTGAACGACTACTGGGAAGGCGACGCGCACCGGCCTTGATCCGCGAGCCAGGAGACCTGCCTGTCGCCGTCGTTCTCCGCGCGGTCGGGATGTGCCGAGCGGTCGAGGCAACTCGTGTGACGACAGTCGTAAACCAGCCGCGTCAGCGGCCGCTTTCGCTCATCCGGGCGAAGGCTGGTCCGGCGCGGCGTCGTCATATGGAGACCCGGAATGAACCGGACCGCATTCGCTACCCTGGCCGCCGCCAGCCTTCTGGCCGCCGCGCCCGCCTTCGCTGCCGAAACCGTCGATCAACAGGCCGCCGCTCCTGACGTGGCGGGCCGCGCCGGCGCCACCGCCGTCGAGGACGTGGTCGTCACCGCCAACCGCTCGGCCCAGCCGATCGAGCGCGTCGGTGCCTCGGTCACCGTCCTGACCCAGGCCGCCATCGAGGCGCGCCAGACCCCGGCCGTGGTCGAGCTGCTGGCCCAGACGCCGGGCGTCAGCTTCACTCGCAACGGCGGCGTCGGCACCTCGACGGGCGTCAACATCCGCGGCGCCGAGAGCCAGCACACCGTCGTCCTGATCGACGGGGTCAAGCTGAACGACCCGTCCTCGACGCAGGGCGGCTTCAACTTCGGCAATCTGCTGATCGGCGACACGGCGCGCATCGAGGTGCTGCGCGGCGCCCAGTCGACCCTGTGGGGCAGCCAGGCCATTGGCGGCGTGGTCAACATCGTCACCGCCGAGCCGACCGAAGCTCTGCAAGGCAGCCTCGACGCCGAGGCGGGCGCGCGCGGCACGACCTATTTCCGCGGCGGCGTCGGTGGCGCCAATGAGCGTCTGAGCTGGCGCCTGGCGGCCAGCCGCTATGACACCGACGGCTTCTCGGCCTTTGCCAAGGGGACCGAGGACGACGGCTACACCAACACCGGCCTGTCGGGTCGCCTGAACGTCAAGGTGACGGACGCTGTTTCTCTGGATCTGCGCTCGGTCTGGTCCAGCGGTCGCAATGATTTCGACGCTTTCAACGGCGACAGCCGCGAATACGGCAAGACCCAGGAGTTGGTCGCCTACGCCGGCCTGAACTTCGACCTGCTGGACGGCCGGTTCCGCAACCGCATCGGCTACGCCCACACCGACACCGATCGCCGCAACTTCAACCCGGACAACAAGGTCCAGACCCTGACCTTCGACGCTGAGGGCCAGAACCGTCGCTGGGAATATCAGGGCGCCTTCGCCGTCACCGAGGCGCTGAACGCGACCTTTGGCCTGGAGCACGAGAAGTCGGAGATGAAGACCCGCTCGCCCGGCGATTGGAACCCGAACCCGGCCTTCGGTCGCGGCGAGGCCGAGCTGAACAGCGCCTATGGCCAGGTGCAGTGGACGGTGCTGGATGGCCTGACCCTGACCGGCGGCCTGCGCTATGACGACCACGCCCAGTATGGCGACAACCTGCTGGGCCAGGTCGCGGCGGCCTGGGCCCTGAACGAGGGCGATACGGTGGTGCGCGCCAGTTGGGGCCAGGGCTTCCGCGCGCCGGGCCTGTATGAGCTGTACAGCGAGTACGGCAATCTGACGCTGCAGCCAGAAGAGTTCGACAGCTGGGAAGTCGGCGTCGAGCAGCGCCTGTTCGACCGCGCCGTGGTCTCGGCGACCTACTTCAATCGTCAGGCGGACAATGAGATCCGCTACAACGGCTGCTCGACGCCCTCGACGGACCCGCTGTGCACCGTCAACGGCGCGGGCCGCTGGGGCTATTACCGCAACGTCCAGAAGACTGAGGCCCAGGGCGTCGAACTGATCGGCCGCGTGGACGTGACGGAGCGCCTGAACCTCAGCGCCAACTACACCTGGACCGACGCCAAGAGCGCCTCGGGCGCCACGGACGGCAAGCGTCTGACGCGCCGTCCCGAGCACATGGCCAACCTGGCCGCTGACTACGCCTTCGCCTTTGGCCTGAAGACGAGCGTGGCGGTGCGTTACGTGGGCGAGACGTTCAATAACGACGCCAATACCGTTGTCGTCGGCGAATACACCCTGGTCGATATTCGCGCCTCCTATCCGATCAACGACAACCTGGAAGTCTATGGTCGGGTCGAAAACGCGTTCGACGAGCAGTATCAGACGGTCCTGAACTACGGCACGGCTGGTCGTGGCGTGTTCGGCGGCGTTCGCATCAGGTTCTGATCTGATGCAGGACGCCGCGTTTCTGACGACGGCGACCCGACACGGCGGCGGTCTGCTGAAGGCCGCCGCCGCCTGTCCCCACGCGCCGCGACCCTGGCTGGACCTGTCCACCGGCATCAACCCCGAGCCGTGGCGCGGGCCGCGTGCAGCGGAGGCGGAACTGAACCGTCTGCCCGATCCCGACGCGCTGGTCGCGTTGGAAGCGGTCGCGGCGTCCGCGTTCGGTTGTGCGCCGGATCGGACGGCGGCGACCGCCGGGGCCGAGGCGGCGATCCGTCTTCTGCCCCTGTTGCTGGGCGTTCGCTCGGTCGAGATCGTCGGTCCGACCTATGGTGCTCACGCCGAGGCCTGGCGGACAGCGGGCGTGGCGACACGCCTGATCGCAACCGACCAGGCGGCGGCATCGCAAGCCGGGGTGCTGGTCATCGTCAATCCGAACAATCCCGACGGCCGCCTGACCCGGCGGGCCGACCTGATCGCCATGGCGCGTGCGCGCTCGGCGGCGGGGCGATGGCTGGTGGTGGACGAGTCCTTCATCGAATGCGCGCCCGGCGACAGCGTGTCGGACGTGGCCGAGCCGGGGCTGATCGTCCTGCGCTCGTTCGGCAAGTTCTATGGACTGGCCGGGGTGAGGCTGGGCTTCATGCTGGCCGCGCCCGATCTTGTGCTGCGGCTGCGCGCCCTGCTGGGAGACTGGCCGGTTGGCGCCGACGCCCTGATCATGGGGCGCGCGGCCTACGCCGATCTGAACTGGCGCACGCGGACCGAACGGGCTCTGGTAGAGCGCACGGAACGGCTCGACGATCTGCTGGCGGGCTCGGGGTTCCAGATCGTCGGCGGGACAAGCCTGTTCCGCATGACGCGCTCGCCTCACGCCGCGCGCTGGTTCCAGCATTTGTGCGAAGCCGGCATTCTGACTCGCCCCTTCGACCATACGCCGGACGCTCTGCGTTTCGGCGTGCCGACCGAGCGCGACTTCCCGCGTCTGCAACACGCGCTGGAGACCTTCGCATGAGCGCGACGCGGCGAGGAACCTTGATAGGCGTCGGGGCCGTGCTCATCGCCGCTCCGGCGGTGGCGAAGGCCGCGCCGCGCCGCGTGGTGTCGCTGAACGCCTGTCTCGACGCCATCCTGGTCCATGTCGCCGACCGGGGGCAGATCGCGGCCCTTAGCCACTATGCGCGCGAACCGGTCGGCTCGACCATTTCCGAGGTGGCCAAGACCCTGCCTTTCACCTGGGAGACGGCCGAGGAAGTCATCGCCTTGCGTCCCGATCTAGTGCTGACCAGCCGTCACAGCGCCCTGGCCACCCGCAATGCCCTGGGCCGCATGAACATTCAGACAGAGCTGTTCTCTGTGCCCGACAGCGTGGCCGCCAGCCTGGACCAGGTGCGCGAGGTCGCCCGTCTGGTGGGGCGCCCGGCGCGGGGCGAAGCCCTGATCGCTCGCATCGAGGAGGCCATCGCCGAGGCGGCCCCGCCGGCGGGATCACAACCGCTGAAAGCCCTGATTTATCAGCCCAACGGCTTCGCCGCCGGGCGCGGCACCTTGATGAATGAGATGATGACCCGGTCGGGATTTGAGAATGTCGCCGGGCGATACGGCCTCGGCAAGTGGGGCAATGTCCCGGTCGAGCGCCTGCTGGCTGATCCGCCTCAGGTCCTGCTCAGCGGCACTCCCGCCCTGGGCTCGCGCACCTGGGCCGATCGGGTGATGGGTCACCCGGCGCTGGCCTCGCTGTCCGATCGAATGGTGCAGGCGCGGCTGGACGAGAAACTGCTCTATTGCGGCGGCCCGGTGTTGATCCAGACCGCCGCCGCCCTGGCTCGGGCGCGCCGCACGGCGCTGGAGGCCCTGACATGACCCTGCCACGTCCCCTGGTGATGATCGGGCTGCTGTTCCTGATCGCCGCCCTGTCCGTCGCCAGCATGAGCGCGGGCCGGGTCTGGATTCCGTGGAGCGATTGGGCGAGCCAGAAAGGCGACCCGGCTTGGGCCATCCTGTTCGAGCTGCGCCTGCCGCGCACGGTGCTGGCCCTGATGGTCGGGGCGGTGCTGGGCCTGACTGGGGCGGCGCTGCAAGGCTATACGCGTAATCCGCTGGCCGATCCGGGCATGCTGGGCGTCTCGACCATGGCGGCCCTGGGGGCGGTGCTGACCTTCTATCTGGGCGCGGCGGCGAGCGCGCCCTGGGTGTTGCCGGTCGCGGCCATGATCGGGGCGGGGATCGGCGTCCTGCTGTTGCTGGCCCTGGCGGGGGCGACCAGCAGCGTCGTCACCTTCATCCTGGCCGGGGTGGTGATCCAGACCATGGCCGGAGCCGGGGTGGCGCTGGCGCTGAACCTGGCCCCCAATCCCTGGGCCGTGAACGAGATCGTCAACTGGCTGATGGGATCGCTGGCCGACCGCAGCGTGGTCGAGTTGAAGCTGGCCGCGCCGGGGATGATCCTGGGCTGCCTGCTGCTGGTGACGCAAGGAAGGACGCTGGACGCCTTGACCCTGGGCGAGGCGGGGGCGCGGTCCCTGGGCGTGCGGCTGGATGCCGGACGTCTGATGTTGGCGCTGGGCGCGGCCTTGGCGGTCGGGTCGGCGGTGGCGGTGACGGGGTCGATCGGCTTCGTCGGCCTGATCGTGCCGCATCTGCTGCGGCCCTTGATCGGGGCTCGGCCCGGCGGCCTGCTGCTGCCCTCGGCTCTGGGCGGCGCGGCCCTGGTGCTGGCGGCGGATATTCTGGTGCGGCTGACCCCTTCGGCGGAGATCAAGCTGGGCGTGGCCATGGCGGCGCTGGGCGGCCCCTTCTTCCTGGCCCTGTTGATCGGCATGAGAAGGAAACTGGCATGAGCCTTCTGAGCGCGAAGACCCTGTCCGTCCGTCTCGGCGACAAGGCGGTGTTGGACGGCGTCGGCGCGGCCTTTGCGCCGGGTCTGGTGACGGCGGTGGTCGGGCCGAACGGGGCCGGCAAGTCGACCCTGCTGGACTGTCTGGCGGTCCTGAGGAAGCCCGACACTGGGCAGGTGACGTTGGACGGGCGCGCGCTGCACGCTCTGCCGCCACGCGAGCGAGCGCGTCGGATCGCCTACCTGCCCCAAAACGCCGAGATCGCCTGGGCGGTGGACGGCCGCACCTTCATCGGCCTGGGCCGCACCCCCTATGTCGGGGCCTGGGGGCTGACGACCGAGGACCGGGCGGCGGTGGCGCGCGCCATGGCGGTGACGGGCGTGGAAGGCTTTGCCGATCGCGTCGTATCTACCCTGTCGGGTGGCGAGCGGGCACGGGTGCTGATCGCGCGGGCGCTGGCGGGCGATCCGCAATGGCTGTTGGCCGATGAGCCTCTGGCGGGGCTGGACCCGGGCCATGTGCTGGATGCTTGCGACCTGTTCCGGCGGCTGGCGGATGAAGAGGGGCGGGGCGTCGTCCTGACCCTGCACGATCTCGACGCGGCCCTGCGCGTGGCGGATCGGGTGATCGTTCTGGCCGAGGGGCGGGTGCTGGCCGACGCCGCCCCGGTCGAGGCCCTGTCGCCCGCCGTGCTGAAGGCGGCTTACGGTGTTGAAGCGCGGACGCTGGAGGGCGCGCGCGGCCCGGTGCTGGAGATGGTCGGTCGTGCCCGCTAGCGTCGCGACGCCTTGGATCGTCGCGGGGGCCCTGCTGGTTGAGGGGGCGATTGGTTGGCCGCGCCGTCTGAGCCATCCGGTCGTCTGGATCGGTGGTCTGATCGCGAGGCTGGAACGGCGTTGGAACCGCCCGGAACAATCGGCGAAGACTCGGCGCGCACTGGGTGTTCTGACTGTCCTGATCTTGCTTTGCGTGGCAGGCGGCGCGGGGTGGGGCATCGAGCGTCTGGCCGCCGCGGCGCCCTTCTGGCCGGGGTTGGCGCTGCTGTTGATCTGGGGCGCGACGGGCCTGGCGGCGCGCAGCCTGTTCGAGCACGTCCGCGCCGTTTCTCGTCCTCTGACGGCGGGCGACCTGTCGGCTGCGCGTTGCGCCGTTGGCATGATCGTCGGCCGCGATGTCGAGGCGATGGACGAGGGCGAGGTCGCGACTGCCGCTCTGGAGAGCCTGGCTGAGAGTTTCTGCGACGGGGTGGTGGCGCCGGCCTTCTGGTTCGTGGTCGGCGGCCTGCCGGGGCTGTTCGCCTACAAGGCCGTCAACACCGCCGACAGCATGATCGGCCACATGGAGCCGCGCTGGCGGGCCTTCGGATGGGCGGCGGCGCGGACTGATGATGCCATGAACTGGATTCCGGCCCGGATCGCGGGGGCGTTGATCGCGCTCGGCGGTTGGCAGGGCTGGCGGATCATGTGGCGCGATGCGCGCAAGCATGCCTCGCCCAACGCCGGATGGACCGAAGCCGCCATGGCTGGTGCGCTTCGGGTTCGGCTGGGCGGTCCGGTTCGCTATGAGGGCGTCATGACCTACCGACCTGACTTCGGCGATTGGGCGCGGCCCCGCGCGCATGATCTGCAACGAGGTCTGCGCGTCTATGGCGTCGCGTGCGCTGTGCTTTTGATTTCGCTGATCGCAGGAGGCTTCGCATGGCCGCGTTGATGATACAGGGGTGCGGCTCCGATGTCGGAAAGTCGGTTCTGGTCGCGGGGCTGTGCCGATTGTTCGCAAATCGCGGTCTGACGGTCCGGCCGTTCAAGCCGCAGAACATGTCCAACAACGCCGCCGTCACGGCTCCAGACGCCGAGGGGCGCGTCGGCGAAATCGGTCGAGCTCAGGCGCTTCAGGCCCTGGCCTGCCGCACGCCGCCGACGGTGGACATGAACCCGGTCTTGCTGAAACCGCAGAGCGATACGGGCGCTCAATTGGTCGTGCGCGGGCGGGTCGAGGGCGTGTGGCAGGCGGCGGGCTATCAGGACCGCAAGGCTGCGCTTCTGGACGTGGTTCTGGACAGCTTCCGGCGTCTTCAGGCCGAGGCTGATCTGGTGATCGTCGAGGGGGCGGGCAGTCCGGCGGAGGTCAATCTGCGCGCCGGCGACATCGCCAACATGGGCTTTGCGCGAGCCGCCGACGTGCCGGTGATCCTGGTTGGCGACATTGATCGGGGCCATGTGATCGCCGCCCTGGTTGGCGCCCGCGCCGTGCTGGACCTGGCGGATGGCGAAATGATCAAAGGATTTTTGATCAACAAGTTCCGGGGCGATCCTGAGCTATTTGATCAGGGGCGTGCCGAGATCGTGAGGCGCACCGGGTGGGCCGACCTGGGGATGGCGCCGTGGCTGGCCGACGCTCGCGCCTTGCCGGCCGAAGATGCGGTGGTGCTGGACCATGCGATGGCGCCGGGAGCGGGCCGGCGTGTCCGCATTGCCGTGCCCATGCTGTCGAGGATTGCCAATTTCGACGACTTCGACCCGTTGAGACATGAACAGAGCGTGGATTTTGGCTTCGTTCCGCCGGGACAAGCCCTGCCGGGTGACGCGGATCTGATCATTCTACCGGGCACCAAGGCGACGCTGGCGGATCTGGCCTTTCTGCGGGCGCAGGGCTGGGACGTGGACATCAATGCTCATGTGCGGCGCGGCGGGCGGGTGCTGGGCGTGTGCGGCGGCTATCAGATGCTGGGCCGGACGATCAGCGACCCCGACGGCGTCGAGGGCGTTGCGGGCTCGGCGCCGGGGCTTGGGCTGTTAGACGTCGAGACCGTGCTGGCCGGGGACAAGACCTTGCGACGCGTCGAAGGACAGTTGGCGTCCTCGGGCGGCGCCTTCGACGGGTATGAAATCCATATCGGCCGCACTGATGGTCCCAATACCGCATGTCCGGTCGCTCGTATTGACGATCAGCCGCATGGCGCGACTTCGGCGGACGGCCGGATCGCGGGTCTCTATGTCCATGGCCTGTTCGACCGGCCAGAAGCGCGAGCGGCCCTGTTGGCCGAGCTGGGAGCGGTGTCGGACGGCGTGGATCAAACGGGTCGCGTCGATCAGGCCTTGGATCGTATCGCCGCCGTTCTGGAAACCCACTTCGACATCGCGGCGCTGAGCCGGATCGCAGGCCTGACATGAGTAATTTGACCGACCTTCTGACCGTGCCTGCTCTGGATGGGGCATGGCAAGGCGCGCTGAAACAGGCGCTGGACGGCAAGGCCAAGCCTCCAGGCGCGCTGGGTCGGGTCGAGGAACTGGCGCTGAGGCTGGGCCTGATCCAGGGACAGTTGCGTCCTTCGGCGGCGCGACCTGTGCTCCTGGTTTTCGCTGGGGATCATGGCCTGACGCGCTCAGGCGTGGCGGCCTTTCCATCGGGCGTGACCGTGGCCATGGTGGACACGCTTCTGGCGGGCAAGGCCAGCGCCAACGCCTTTGCGCGCGTGACCGGCGTTGAGGTGCGTGTGATCGATGCGGGCGTGGCGGCGGACATGTCGGATCGGACGGGTCTGGTTCACGCCAAGATCGCGCCGGGCACAAAGGACGCGTCGTTGGAACCGGCCATGACGTCTGCTCAGGCTGAGGCCGCGCTCTCGGCAGGGGCGCGGGTGGCTGCAGACGCCATCGCCGACGGCGCCGATCTGATCGCCCTTGGCGAAATGGGTATAGGCAACAGCGCTGCGGCCGCCTTGCTGATGCACCGACTGGCGCCAGCGCCGCTGGACGACTGCGTCGGGCAGGGCGCGGGCCACTCACTGGAAGGCATGGCGAGGAAGCGTGCGGTCCTGGCAAGGGCGGCGGCGCGATCGGACGCCAAGGAGCCGCTCGAGGTTCTGACCCAGTTCGGCGGGTTCGAGATCGCCATGATGGCTGGCGCGCTGCTCGGGGCGGCGAGAGGGCGTGTGCCGGTGATGGTGGACGGTTTCATCGGCTCGGCGGCGGCTCTGCTGGCGGTGCGCCTGGCGCCAAATGCGCGCGATTATTGCCTGTTCGCTCACGCCTCGGCCGAGGCGGGGCATCGGTTGATGCTGGAGGCCCTGGACGCCCAACCTCTGCTGCACCTGGACATGCGGCTGGGCGAGGGGACCGGCGCGCTTCTGGCTGTGCCTCTGGTCCGGGCCGCCTGCGCCCTTCTGGCCGAGGTGGCCGAACTGGCCGACGTCTTGGAGGCGGCGGGTTGATCCGGCGTGAGGCGCGCCTGTTTGTTTGTGCTGTGCAGTTCCTGACGCGAATTCCGACGCCGCAACTCGCCGGTTTTCAACTGGAATGGATACAGCAGAGCGCGCGCTACTATCCCTTGGTGGGCCAGATCGTAGGCGGGGCGTCGGCCCTGGTCCTCTATGGCGCTGCCCATATCTGGAGCCCATGGATCGCGGCGATTCTGGCGATGGCCGTCGGGGTTGTCTTGACGGGCGGCTTCCATGAGGATGGCCTGGCCGATACGGCGGACGGGTTGGGCGGGGGGCTGACCCGCGAGCGGCGGCTGGAGATCATGAAGGACAGCCGGCTGGGCTCCTATGGCGCGCTGGCGCTGGGGCTGGTCTTGGCGCTGCGGGTGGCGGCCCTGGCTATGCTGGTGCAGTTCTCGCCCTTTTTTGCGGCCATCGCATTATTGGCCGCGCATGGTCTGGGACGCGCGGCGGCGGTGGGGGCGATGACGGTCATGCCCTACGGCGGCGACCCCGGCATGGCCAAGGAGGGCAGGCCGGACCGGGCCTCGCTGTTGGGCCTGACCGTGGCGGTCCTGATCGCTCTGTGGCCCCTGGTCTTCTTCTCGCCGGCTACGGGAGCTGCCGGCTTGGCCCTGGGCCTAGTGTTTGGCGTGGTTCCAGCCTGGCTGGCGTGGCGCCTGATCGGCGGGCGCACGGGGGACGTGCTGGGCGCGGTGGAGCAGGCATTTGAGGTCGGCTTCCTTCTGGCCGTCGCCGGGTTGGCGGCTGCAGGATGAAGCTGATCGTCGCGCCTCTGCACGAGGTCGCCGGGCTGGCGGCTCGGCATCAGCCGTCGCATCTGATCAGCCTGGCCTCGCCAGGCCACGTCGATGCGACGCTGACAGATGCTTCGCCGCACCGACTGGACCTCAGGTTCAATGACATCGCCGAGTCACGCGCCGGGCTGACGCCGCCGACCGAGGCGGATGTCGCCGCTTTGCTGGCCTTTGCCGCAAGCTGGGACGGGGCGAGGCCCCTGCTGATCCATTGCTGGGCGGGGGTCAGCCGCTCCACGGCGACGGCCTATGTCATCGCCTGCGCTCGCTCAGAACCGGGCAAGGAGGCGGCGTGGGCCGAGCGCCTGCGCGCCGCCGCCCCGACCGCCACGCCGAACCCTCTGATCGTGAGCCTAGCCGACCGCCTGTTGGTGCGCGACGGGGTCATGAACCGCGCCATCGCCGCCATCGGGCGGGGCGCGGAGACTGCCTGGGGAGAGGCCTTCGAACTCGACCTGTCGTCCCAAGGAGCCGCATCCCTATGACCGAAGCCGAACTGAACGCCCGCCACGCCGAGAAGATGAAGAAGGTTCAGGCCGCCCGCGCCCGGATGATGCAGTCCAAGACGGTGGAGCGCGGTCTGGTCATCGTCCACACAGGGACCGGCAAGGGCAAGTCGACGGCGGCCATGGGCATGGTCTGCCGCATGATCGGTCACGGCATGAAGGCGTCGATCATCCAGTTCATTAAGGGAGCGATGGAAACGGGCGAACAGAACCTGTTCGACGCTTTTCCCGATCTGGTCGAGATGCGACCCATGGGCGAGGGCTTTACCTGGGACACCCAGGATCGCGCGGCCGACATCGCCAATGTCCGACGTGCCTGGGAGGCGGCCAAGGCGCGGATCATGGACCCAGAGTGGAAGATGGTGGTCTGCGATGAGTTGAACATCGCCCTACGCTACGATTATCTGCCGGTCGAAGAAGTGCTGCAGGTTCTGGCCGCCCGTCCCGTCGACACCCATGTCGTCATCACCGGCCGCAACGCCCCCGACGCCTTGATCGAGGCGGCGGACCTGGTCACCGACATGCAGATGGTGAAGCATCCCTTCCGTAGCGGGGTGAAGGCGCAGGCCGGGGTCGAGTTCTGATGACGGCGCGTCTGGTCGTCTGCACGACCTGTCGTTTCTCGGCCGATGCGCCGACTGACGCCGCCGGTCTATCCGGAGGGCTCCGCCTGCTGGATGTCGTCTCAGCGGCTGTGGAGGGCGTCGATGAACTGCGCGTCGAGGAGCAGGCCTGTCTGTGGGCGTGCGTCAGTCATTGCGCCGTCTATCTGGCCGAAGCGGGCAAGCCGGGCTATCTGGCCGGGCGTTTCGCGCCGACGCAGGAAGCGGCGCAGGCCGTGATCGCCTTCGCTCGCCTCTACGCCGCCAGCCCAAACGGCGCGGTGGCCTATCGTGACTGGCCCGAGGGCATGAAGGGCCACTTCATCGCGCGTCTGCCGCCAGACCGGCTTGAAACCTAACTCCGTTCAGCGACCTTGGCGGCGTCCCACAGGGCGTCCATTTCGGCCAGATCGGACTGTTCGGGCGTGCGGCCGTCCTTGGCTAGTTCGGCTTCGATGAAGCCGAAGCGGCGGATGAACTTGGCGTTGGCGGCGCGCAGGGCGTCTTCGGGTTCGACCTCCAGCTTGCGGGCCAGATTGGCGACCACGAACAGCAGGTCGCCCAATTCCTCGCGCGCCTTGTCCTTGTCGCCGGCGGCGATCTCGACGCGCAGTTCCTCGACCTCTTCGGCCAGCTTGTCGAAGACCTCGTCGGTCGAGGGCCAGTCGAAGCCGACGCGGCCGGCGCGCTTGGTCAGCTTGGCGGCGCGGGTCAAAGCGGGCAGGCCAACCGGCACGTCGTCCAGCACGCCGTGCTGGGCCTTGGCCTTGCGCTCGGCGGCCTTGATGTCCTCCCAGCGCGCCTTCTGGGCCGAGCCGCTGGGCTTGGCGGCTTCCTCGGCGAAGACGTGCGGATGGCGACGGACCAGCTTGTCGGCCATGGCGTTAGCCACGTCGTCAAAGGCGAAATGTCCGGCTTCCTCGGCCATCCGCGCGTGGAAGACCACCTGAAACAGCAGGTCGCCGAGCTCGACCTTCAGCTCCTCCATGTCGGCGCGCTCGATGGCATCGGCGACCTCGTAGGCCTCCTCGATCGTATAGGGGGCGATGGTCGCGAAGGTCTGCTCGACGTCCCAGGGACAACCGCCGTTCGGATCGCGCAGGCGAACCATGATCTCTTTCAGGCGGTCGACGGAGTGGGTCATTCAGGCGGTCCCGGCGTCGCGGGCAGCCAGGGCCTCGCGGATTTCATCATGACGCTGGGGCGTCAGGGGATAGCCCTTCAACACCCAGGCGGTCGCTGCCAATAGCAGGCCGGGCAGGGCGATGAACATGACCTGCAGCATCAGCAGCGAGAAGTCGCTGTTGCCCTCTGGCCCCGGCAGGGCCTTGAACCCTAACCAGGGCAGGATGGCGTAGGGGGCAATGGCGAAGACGTGGCCCAGCTTGGTCGTGGCCGACAGGATGGAGAACATCAAGCCGGTGCGGTCCACACCCGTTTCCAGCCGCACCTCGTCGCCCGCGTCGGCCATCATGGCGCGCAGCAGGAAGAGGCCCGCCGCATAGGGCAGGCCGGCGATGAACATGGCCGTCGCCGTGAGGGCGAAGTTGCCGCCGGGAACAAGCGTCGCGCCGACATAGAAGACGGCGAAGATCAGGCTGGCGGCAGCCAAAGCCTTGTCCTTGCCGATCCTGGTGGCCAGCCAGGCCCAGATCGGCGCTCCAACCAGACCGGCCATGAAATAGATCAGCATGAACAGCGACGCCTGGGTGTGGTCGTAGCCCTTAATCTGGCCGAAGAAGAAGAACAGCAGCGACCCTGTGATGCCCGGCGCAATGCCCAGCAGCAGGTCGGCGATCAGCAGCTTGCGCACCGTCTTCATCTTGAACAGGGCCAGGTAGGCGCTGGGTCCGCCATGCGGGGCGGCGCCGGCGTTGACCGGCTCGGGCACCGCGAACATGGCCAGACCGATAGTCAGCGGCAGGGCGATGATGATGGCCCACCCCATGATCCGCACGCCGTCGGCGTAGTCGCCGATCCCAGACTTCACCACCACGGTCGGCAGGATCAGGATCAGGATGACCCCGATGATGTTGAACACCTGCCACCACCCATAGACCCGGCTGCGCTGGTCATACTGGGGCGCCAGCACCGCGGCCCAGCCGAGCTGGCCCAGGGTGCCGATGGAGAAACCGAGGTAGAGGACCAGCAGCCAGGCGAACAGATAGGCCGGTCCCGCGCCCGGCTGGACCATGACAAACATCATCAGCGCCGACAGCATCAGGATCGGCGTCGAGATCGCCATCCACGGACGATAGCGGCCGAAAGCCGTCCTGGTCTTGTCCATGCCCCAGCCGATGAAGGGATCGAACAGGATGTCGATCACCCGCACCGCCATGAAGACGGCGGCGACCATGCCCATCTCCATCCCGACATGGGTGGCGTAGAACTCGGGCAGGGTGACAGGCAGGGCCACGCCGAAGGCCGCCAACGGCAGGCAAGGGCCGGAAAAAGCGGCCAGGACAGCGTTGGAGCGGCGGGGAGCGTCAGCGACGACAACAGATGACATCAGGCGTCCGGGCTTGGTCGGCCTGAGTCGGCCGCAGCTTCACCATGCCGGTTTTCCGCCGACAGGCGAAGTCGCCCTTGCGGTTCGCGGCAAGCTGGGGCCTGCTGGCCTCATGTCAGTACGATTTGCAATCCTCGCCGCGGCCTTTGCGGCGGTCATCGGCGGCGCCGGAGCGGCTCAGGCCCGAGATACCGCCGTAGCCGATGGCGGCGCCCAGATTTGCGACCGGCCGACCAGCGCCTGGGATGGCGCGGCCCAGGCCAACGGGATTTCGCTTTACACCTTGGAATGGTCGCCGTTCGGGTCGCCGGAATGGGGCTGGGAGACCTATTCCCCCCTGATCCAGCGCGAGATCGGCAGCCCCTGCGATCCGGCCTCGCCCGCCTTCGCCGAGGCCCTGGCTGGGTTTCAGGCGCGATACGGACTGACGGCGACAGGTCAGTTCGATCAACCGACCTTCCAGGTGTTTCGCGGCCTGTGGCAGGAGCGCCGGCCCTTCGTCATGGCGCGGGTGAGGGGCGAGTGCCCCGAGCCGCCGCCGATCAGCCTGCTGGGCTATCTGTCGCCGCAGGAGGAGCACGCCGAGCGCCTGACCCGTCTGCTGCGCCGCGACGTTCTGGACGCCTATCGCCGCATGGCCGCCGCCGCCCGCGCCGAGGTTCCGGCCATCGCCGCCGACCCAGAGCTCATGCAGATATTCTCAGGCTTCCGCGACCCGGAGGCCGACGCTGCAAGATGCGCCGCGCAGGGCAATTGCGACGGGGTGCGACGCGCCGTCTGTTCGCCGCACCGGACTGGCACGGCCATCGACATCCACGTCGGCCATGTCGCGGGGATGGGGGTGGATTCCACCGATCCGATGAGTCGTCGTCATATGGCGCAAGGACCGGCCTATCGCTGGCTGGTGACCAATGCTTCGCGCTTTGGCTTTACGCCCTATGTTTTCGAGCCTTGGCATTGGGAATGGACAGGCAATGATACGGCCGCTGGCGGACGGTGAGGCGGCGCTGGCGCGCGAGGTGTTCGGCGCGGCGCTGCGGCTGGATGACATCCGTTTTCTGGGATCGCCCTGGCCGTTCGACCGAGCCTTCGTGCCGGGTGCCTGGTTCGGGCGCGACTGGATCGTCTGGCCGAAGAAGACGCTGGAGCCGGACCTGTCGCGAGCGCCGCTGCGGACCCAGGCCGTTTTCATCCACGAACTGGTCCATGTCTGGCAGGCGCAGAACGGGCTGAACCTGCTGCTGAGCAAGCTAAGGGCGGGTGACGGTCCTGCCGCCTACGCCTATCCGCTGGACGACTTGTGCGACTGGACAGGGCTGAACATCGAGCAGCAGGCCATGGTGGTCGAACACCGCTTCATCCTGTCGCGCGGCGGGCGAGCTCCGGCCAGTCAGGCCTTCTACGACCGGGTCTGCCCGCTGGCGCAGCGGACCATGTAGGTCCACGCCTGACGGACGAGCCGTCAGGCGTGGCATAACGTCCGTGTCAGGCCGCCAGGTTTTCGTCGGCGGGGCCGAAGAACTCGTAGTGGATGCGATCAGCCGGCACGCCGGCGGCGGCAAGGTCCGACACCAGGGCGCGCAGGAAGGGTCGGGGACCGCACAGATAGTAGTCGGCGTCGTGGATCGGCGTCTGCTCGGCCAGCCAGGCGCCCGAGATCACGCCTTGGCGGTCGTGGCGCTCGGCGTCGTTCGCTGCAGCGGTTTCATAGAAAACCGTGCTGCGGGCCTTGGGATGGGCGGCGGTCAGGGCGCGAACATGCTCGCCCATGGCGTGGGAGGCCGCGTCGCGCGCGCCGTGGACATAGTGGACCTCGGCATCCAGTCTTTCAGCCACGATCGTCTCCAGCATGGAGACCATGGGGGTCAGACCGACGCCGCCGGACAGCAGGACGACGGGTCGTTGAGGCGCTTCGGGCAGGAAGAAGTCGCCGGCCGGGGCGCCGACCTTCAACACCATGCCGACGCGGGCGTTGTCGTGCAGCCAGCCAGAGGCCAGCCCCTTGTCCTCGCGTTTGACTGAGATGCGATAGGTCTCGTCGTTCGGCGCGCTGGAGATGGAGTAGTTGCGCTTGACCGGGGCATGGCCGGGCACATCGAACCAGAAGGTCAGATACTGACCGGGGCGGTGGCGCAGAACCGGACCGCCGTCCTTGGGCTTGAGCACGAAGGAGGTGATGACCGAGCTTTCGGGACGAACCTCGACCACTTCAAAGGCGCGCCAGCCGTTCCAGCCGCCCTTGGCTGCCGCCAGGCTCTCATAGAGCGCTGCTTCCCGGGTGATCAGGATGTTGGCCAGGAACCAGTAGGCCTCGCCCCAGGCCGTCATGATCTCTTCGGTCGCCGCATCCCCCAGGACGTGGGCGATGGCGCCCAGCAGGGCGTTTCCGACATGGGGATAGTGCTCGGGCAGGATCTGCAGGCCGACATGCTTCTGGGCGATGTGTTCGACCGCTGCGGCCAGGGCGCCGAGGTTATCGATGTTGTTGGCATAGGCCAGGATGGCGCCGGTCAGAGCGCGCGGTTGCGAGCCGGTGTCGCCGTGGTGCGACTGATTGAACAGGTCGCGAATGTCGGGGTTCTGGAACATCCGCGAGTACATCTCGTGGACGATGTCGAGGCCGTGGGCTTCGAGGGCGGGAACGGTGGCTTTGACAAGCGCAATCGTGCGCTCGCTGAGGGCTTGGGCCATCAGAGGTCTCCAGGGTTGATGATTTAAAGGGTCGGAACGCGGCGGCTACTAGCCGTCCGGCGCTCGGTGTTCGAACGCGCAGGCTGTTACGAGATCATCGCTGTGTGATGGGTCGTTCATCGGCGCTGCCTAAACATGTATTAGTAATGCATCTATAACCCTGAGTTTGAAACAAGCAAACGAAATGCATATAAAAAGCCGTGCGGCGAGGTGACGCGTGATCGGAGAGCCTGATGCGCCTGACGCGCTACACTGACTATGCGATGCGGGTGCTGCTCTATCTGGGGGCGCGGCCTGAGCGTCTGTGTTCGATCTCAGAGATCGCCAGCGCCTACGACATTTCCCAGAACCATTTGATGAAGGTGGTCAGCGACCTCGTGAACGCAGGCTATCTGGTCAGCGTCCGCGGACGGTTCGGCGGGGTGCGGCTAGCCAGGGCGCCCGTTGAAATCAATATCGGCGCTGTCGTCAGGCACACGGAAGACGGCTTTGACCTGGTCGACTGCGGCAGTTGTATCATCGCACCCGCCTGCGGCCTGACCGGTGCGCTGCATCAAGCCCTGGCCGCATTCATGCAGGTGCTGGATGGCTATACGCTGGAGAGCCTGCTCAGCCGGCGGGCCGATTTGTCTGGCTTGTTCGATCAGGCGGGCAGCCGCTCCCCCGCACTGGACGACGCCCGGTCGCGCTGAACTGGCTCAAGCGGTGAGGGGGTTGCCGTAGGCCGATCCGGCCAGACGCAGGGCTGCTGCTGAGAAGTCGTCAGCTATGTCTTGTTGGATGGCGTTTACGACATGACAGGCCAAGGTCACGGCCTGTTCGCGTAGATCGGGCACGGCGGTGGCTTCCCAGAACAGGCCACGGGTCAAGGGGCCTATGGCGAAAAGGCGATCGTGGACCAGCATCCGCCCGTCGATCAACCGCCCCTGGGGATCAACTGCGAGGCCTAGCCCGAGCGGCGCGGGAGCGGCTAGACCCTGCTTCAACAGGTCGGTCAGAAGCGGCTCCTTGCTGTGTGCGACGTCGCCAGAGGGCCCGGAGCAGTTGATGACGGCGTCGAAACGATAGGGGCAGGGCTTCGGGTCGCCTCGGTGTTTCAGCACGGCCTCGACCTGTTCCTTGTCGGGCCTGAGCGAGGTGATGCGGGCCGCCGTGATTTCC
The DNA here is from genome assembly GCF_002979535.1 of Brevundimonas sp. MYb52. Classification (GTDB taxonomy): domain Bacteria; phylum Pseudomonadota; class Alphaproteobacteria; order Caulobacterales; family Caulobacteraceae; genus Brevundimonas. The sequence continues at coordinate 666,611 of NZ_PCPB01000001.1, forward strand.
AACTCCTCTGACGCCAGCATGGACGTGACTTCGCGCGCGACGCCAGGGGCGAGACGGTGGCGATGATTGTCCCAAAGCGCGCGCAGGTGGCGCAGGAAACGGCTGCGCTGAGGCAGGGGCCAGGACGACCAAAGATCGCGGGCGGAATGCCGCACGTCGTCGATCACGGCGCGCCAGTCATCATCGCGGGCGGCAAGCCGAGCTTGCCGGAACACCTCGGCGGGACTGCCGATATAGGTGCGCTGGCGCGGCGGCATGGTGGTCGAGCCATGACTGCGGGGCAGCAGGCCATGACGGGAGACGGCGGTGAAGCGCCGACCGGGACGACGCAGGGCGATGGCGGCGTCCACCATGGTAAGGCTGGCGCCAATCAGCAGGATGTCGTCGGCGTCGTCGGGCAGTGCGTCCAGCGCCCTCCAGGGATCGGTAAGATAGCGGCCTGACCCGACCAGCTTTGGGTCGAGACCAGACGGAGCGGCGGGACTGAGATTGCCCTGGGCCAGGACCACGGCGTCGGCGCTGGTCGAACTGCGGCCGTCCAGCATGATCTTCCAGCCGTCGCCGTTCGGACGGATGGCGCGGACCTCGCCGCGGATCAAGGACAGGCGCTCGCCGTCCCGGTCGGAGCGCAGGGCTTGATCCAGCAGGTGGGCCAGATAGCGCCCATAATCGCCGCGCGTGATGAAGTCGTCGCGCGCGAACCAGGCGGGCTGTTCGGCCATCCAGTCGGCCAGATGACGCGGCTGATCGGGAAAGGCGCTCATGTTCGACAGGCGGACGTTGAGCAGATGCTTGGGGTTGCCGGTGGCGTAGGCGGGCCCGAGGCCGAAGACGCCCCGCCGCTCGATCAACTGCACCGACACATCCGGCGACATCCGCAGGATGTTCAGCGTGGTCAACAGGCCACTGAACCCCGCGCCGATGACCGCGACCGTTGGCCTGCTCATGCGCTTTTCGCCAGGACATGGAAGCGGCGGGGATGCAGGCGGACCGGCGCGCCGGGCGCCAGGGTCGTCAGCGGGTCGCCGAGGGGGCGTTCCAGCTCCAGGCGGCGGCCATGCAGGGAGACGGCCACGCGGGCGCGGTCGCCGCGCCTCAGGCTGGACATGACCACGCCGACCAGACCAGTGTCTGCGGCCTCCAGATCATCCGGGCGGATGCACAGCAGGGCATCGCCGGTCGGAGCGTCGGACGGCGCGCGCCAGTCGTTCGACACGACCTCGCCGAGCGCCACCGTGGCCTGAAGCTGCAGACCTTCACCAAGAAAGTCGTGGACGAAGGCCGAGGCGGGGCGGTCATAGAGAGCCTGCGGCGTGTCCACCTGTTCGATCCGGCCCTGACGCAGGATGGCGACGCGGTCGGCCAGTTCCAGCGCCTCTTCCTGATCGTGGGTGACGAGGACGGTCGTCACGCCGGTCTGCTCATGCACCTGACGCAGCCAGCGGCGCAGGTCGCGGCGGACGCGGGCGTCCAGGGCGCCGAAGGGCTCGTCCAGCAGCAGCAGGCGCGGCTCGATGGCCAGGGCGCGGGCCAGGGCGACGCGCTGGCGCTGGCCGCCGGACAGCTGGCTGGGATAGCGGGCGCCGTAGCCTTCCAACTGGATCAGCTGCAGCAGGTCTTGAACCCGCTCGGCGATCTCGGCGCGACCGGGCCGCGTTCCGCGCGGGCGGACCTTCAAGCCGAAGGCGATGTTGTCGGCCACCGTCATGTGGCGGAACAGGGCGTAGCTCTGGAACACCATGCCGACGCGGCGCTCACGCGGGCTGAGGGCCAGGAAGTCCTCGCCGTTGAAGCGCACCTGTCCGGCGGAGGGGCGGTCCAGCCCGGCCATGATGCGCAGCAGGGTGGTCTTGCCGGAACCGGACGGGCCGAGCAGGGCCAGGAACTCGCCGTCGCGGACCGTCAGGCTGACGTCGTCGAGCGCGGGCAGGCCGTCATAGGCGCGGGTGATGGAGGTGATGTCGAGGGTCATGTCAGCGCCGCCCCCTCGCGGCGAGGTCGTCGGCGTGGCGGTGCTCGAGGAAGGACTTCAGGATCAGGGTCACCAGCGCCAGAACCGCCAGCAGGGCGGCGGTCGCGAAGGCGCCGACGAAGTCATACTCGTTGTACAAAATCTCGACGTGCAGCGGCAGGGTGTTGGTCAGGCCGCGAATATGACCCGACACCACCGAGACTGCCCCGAACTCGCCCATGGCCCGGGCATTGGCCAGCAGCACGCCATACAGCAGGGCCCAGCTGACGTTCGGCAGGGTGATGAAGACAAAGATGGCGGACGGCCGCGCGCCCAGGGTCAAGGCGGCCAGTTCCTCGTCCGACCCCTGCTGCTGCATCAGCGGGATCAGCTCGCGCGCCACATAGGGCAGGGTGACAAGGATGGTCGCCAGGACGATGGCGACAGGGGTGAACATGATCTGCAACCCGGCCGCGTTCAGCCAGGGCGCGAACCAGCCCGAGGCCCCGAACAGCAGAACCCAGACCAGGCCGGAAATAACCGGCGATACTGACAGCGGCAGGTCGATCAGAGCCATCAGCAAGGTCTTGCCGATGAAGTCGAAGCGGGTGACGCACCAGGCGGCGGCCAGACCGAAGACGGCGTTCAGAGGCGTGGCGATGGCCGTGGTCAGGAGGGTCAGGCGGGCGGCGGCCCAGACGTCGGGATGGGACAGGCTGGCGGCTGCCGCGCCCACGCCCTTTCGCAGGGCTTCGGCCAGGATGACGCCGAGCGGGGCGAGCACGATCAGGGTCAGCCACAGCAGGGCCAGCCCGATCAGCAGGCCGCGACCGAGGCTGCGCTTGCGAGCGGCGGAGGCGGGCGCAAGGGGCAGGGCATCGGCGGTCATGCGCCCCGCCTCGCGATCAGGCCTTGCAGGCCGTTGAAGCCCAGAAGGATGGCGAAGGACAAGATCAGCATGGCCATGCCGATGGTGGCGGCGCCGGCATAGTCGAACTGCTCCAGCTGGGTGACGATCAGCAGGGGCGCGATTTCTGACCGCAGCGGCATATTGCCGGCGATGAAAATGACCGAGCCGTATTCTCCGACCCCGCGCGCGAAGGCCAGGCCGACGCCGGACAGCAGGGCGGGCAGGATGGCGGGCAGAATGATCCGCGTGGCGCGCTGAAACGATGAGGCGCCCAGGGTCTCTGCCGCCGCCTCGACCTCCTGATCCAGATCTTGAAGCACGGGCTGGATCGAACGAACGACGAAAGGCAGGCCGACGAAGATCATGGCCACGACCACGCCGACGGGGGTGTAGGCGATCTTGATCCCCAGCGGCGCCAGCAGGCCGCCGATCGGGCCGTTCTGGGCATAGAGCGCCGTCAGGGCGATGCCGGCCACCGCCGTCGGCAGGGCGAAGGGCAGGTCGATCACGGCGTCGGCCAGCCGCTTGCCCGGAAACTCATAGCGGGTCAGCACCCAGGCCAATAGGCCGCCCATGACCGCATTGACGGTGGCGGCGACGGCGGCGGCGACGAAGCTCAGCCTCAAGGCCGCCTGGGCGCGCGGCGACGCGACGGCGGCGATGACGCTGTCCAGCCCATTCTCCCACGGCCGGATCGCCAGGGCGGTCAGGGGGATGAGGACGAACAGCGACAGATAGGCGACTGTGAAGCCTAGCGAGAGGGAAAACCCGGGCAGGGGGGTGTGGGCTTTCCAGATCACCGGTCGGGTCATGGTCGTCGGCCGGGCTGATAGATCTGATCGAAGACCCCGCCGTCGGCGAAGTGGCGTTTCTGGGCGGCGCTCCAGCCGCCGAAGTCGGAGATATCGGCCAGGGTCAAATGCGGGAAGCGGTCGGCGAAACGCGCCGCCACGGTCGGGTTGCGGGGACGATAGAAGTGCTCGGCGGCGAGAGCTTGGGCGGGCTCGTCGTAGAGCTGGGCGAGATAGGCCTGCGCCCGGTCGCGCGTGCCTTTGCGGTCCACGACACTGTCGACCACGGCCACCGGCGGTTCGGCCAGGATGGAGAAGGGCGGGGCGATGATGTCGACCTTGTCCGGGCCCAGTTCCTTGGCGGCGAGGAAGGCCTCGTTCTCCCAGGTCAACAGGACGTCGCCGATGCCGCGCTGGACGAAGGTGGTGGTCGATCCGCGCGCGCCGGTGTCCAGCACCGGCACCCGGCGGAACAGCTCGGAGACGAAGGATTGCGCCGATTGTTCGCTCCCGCCCGGACGGCGCAGGGCGTCGGCCCAGGCCGCCAGATAGTTCCAGCGCGCCCCGCCCGAGGTCTTGGGATTGGGGGTGATGACCTCGACGCCGGGCTTCAGCAGGTCCGGCCAGTCGTGGATGCCCTTCGGGTTTCCCTTGCGGACCAGAAACACGATGGTGGAGGTATAGGGTGAGGCGTTGTCTGGCAGTCGCGTCTGCCAGTCGGCGGCGATCAGGCCGCGCGCTGCGATCTCGTCGATGTCGGACGCCAGGGCCAGGGTGACGACGTCGCCAGGCAGGCCGTCGATGACGGCGCGCGCCTGCTTGCCCGACCCGCCGTGCGACTGTTCCACGGCAAAGGGCGCGCCGTCCTTTTCACGCCAGCGCGCCAGAAAGGCCTCGTTATAGGCGCGGTAGAACTCGCGGGTCGGGTCATAGGACACGTTGAGCAGGGCGGCTTCTGCCCCCTTGGTCTGGGCGCATCCGCTGAGCGCCGAGGCGCCGAAAGGCAGGGCGCCGACGCCGAGCAGAAGCGCGCGCCGGTCCAGAGTGAAGCCCCCCATCACGCCAACTCCCGCACGTCTTCAGCGACCCATTGGGGCGTCGGCAGGCCCTTGCTGCGCAGGAAGGTCGGGTTGAACAGGCGCGAGGCGTAGCGCGTGCCGGGGTCACACAGCACAGTGACGATGGTCTTGCCCGGTCCGATGTCGCGCGCCAGCCGCACGGCGCCGGCCAGATTGACGCCCGACGACCCGCCGAGCGACAGGCCTTCGTGCGTCACCAGATCGAACAGAATCGGCAGGAATTCAGCATCTTCCACACGATAGGCGAAGTCGGGTGTGAAGCCCTCCAGATTGCCGGTGATGCGGGCCACGCCGATGCCCTCGGTGATCGAGCTGCCCTCGCCGGTCATCTGGCCTAGAGTGAACCAGGTGTAGAGCGACGCGCCCGCCGGGTCGGCAAGAGCGATCTTCACCGCCGGCTTGCGTTCGCGCAGGAAGGCCCCCACGCCGGCCAGGGTGCCGCCGCTGCCGACGGCGCTGACGAAGGCGTCGACGCGGCCGCCCGTCTGCGCCCAGATCTCGGCGGCGGTGCCCTCATAATGGGCGGCGCGGTTGGCTGTATTGTCGAATTGGTTGGCCCAGAGGGCGCCGTGGGGCTCGCTGGCATTCAGCTTCCGCGCCACCTCCTCGGAATAGTGGACGAAGTGGTTGGGGCTGGAGAAGGGGGCGGCGTCCACCTCGATCAGGCGCGCGCCCAGGGCCCGGATCGCCAGCTTCTTTTCCTCCGACTGGGTGCGCGGCATGACGATGACCACGCGGTGGCCCAGCGCCGCGCCGACCAGGGCCAGGCCGATGCCGGTATTGCCCGCCGTGCCTTCCACGATCACGCCGCCGGGCCGCAGGGCGCCGGACGCCTTGGCCTTCTGGACGATGGACAGGGCGGCGCGGTCCTTGATGGACTGGCCGGGGTTCAGGAATTCGGCCTTGCCCAGAATCTCGCAGCCGGTGGCGTCCGACAGGCGGTTCAGGCGGATCAGCGGCGTGTCGCCGATGAGGTTGATGATGCTGGCGATGGACAAGGGATGTCTCTGGATCAGATCTTGGGGTGGGATTGGGCGAGGCGGCGGATGGCCAGGGTCAACAGGCCGGCGCCAGAGTTCGTCCATGGATGCCGCACTCGGTCTTCTCCTGACCGGCCCAGCGGCCGTCGCGCGCGCCTTCATCGGCGACGACAGCGCGGGTGCAGGGCCAGCAGCCGATGGAGGGATAGCCCTGCTCGACCAGCGGATGGCGCGGCAGCTGGTGATCGCGCAGCCAGTCTTCGACCTGGTCGGCTGACCATCGGGCCAGAGGATTGACGGTCAGGACGCCGCCGACGGCTTCGAACGGCATGAGGTCGGCACGTTGGCGGTTCTGATAGCGTTTGCGGCCGGTGATGCGGGTATCGAAACCGTCCAGAGCCTGGGCCAGAGGCTGGACCTTGCGAACGGCGCAGCAGGCGTCGGGTGCGCTGCGCCACAGGTCGCCGCGCGGATCGGCGACGGACAGCGCGGCGGCGTTGGGCGTTATGTCGCGCACGTCGGTCAGACCCAACCGTTCGGCCAGTTCGCGGCGATAGGGCAGGGTCTGAAAGAAATGCTGACCGGTTTCGAGGAAGACGACGGGCAGGTCGGGCTGCACGCGCGAGATCAGGTGCAGCAGCACCGCCGCCTCGGCACCGAAGGAGGAGATGGACCCGGCCTTGCGGCCCAAGGCCGGGTCCAGAACCGCGCGCAACAGGTCCTCGGCGTCGGCGTCGCCCCATTGAGCGTTGAGGCGGGCGGCCAGGGCGGCGGCGTCCTCAGCGGCAGGCGCATGACGTTGCCGCCAGACCAGCCGATCATCGCCACCCGCGGACTGATAGGCCGCGCTGAACACCTGATCCATGCGCCGCCAAGGCGCGGCGTCGGCGCCGGGGGCCAGCTCCACCGCGTCAAAGCCGCAACGGCGCAGGTGCCGCGCCTGATCGGGCAGGACCTTGCCCGCCGCGATCAGCCGGCCGCGATAGCCCTGGCCACGCAGGACGGCGGCCAATGAAAAGCCGCGTCCGTCACGAAAGGCCTCGAACTCCAGGATCAGGCTGTCGTTGGCGGCGGCCGCCGCGTGGATGTCGTCTTCGGGCGTGGAAACGCTCAGGCGGACGCCGTCCTGGGCTTGCTCAAGCAACTGCATCGATCGGCTCATAGATGGCGGTGCGGAAGGGATCGGCGCCGAGGCGACGGACCGTGTCAATGAACAGCTCGCCGTCGTTGCGGATTTCCAGATAGCGGTCCAGGGCGCGGGCGACGGCCGGGGCGACTTCTTCGGCGGGCAGGCTGCGGCCGACGATTTCGCCCAGCGCCGCCTGCTCGTCGGGGGAGCCGCCGACGGTGATCTGGTAATATTCCTCGCCCTTCCGATCGACGCCCAGGACGCCGATGTGGCCGACGTGGTGGTGGCCGCATGCGTTGATGCAGCCGCTGATGTTGATCCGCACCGGCCCCAGCTTTTCTTGCAGGTCGGCGTCGGCTAGCTGGCGCGATAGCGCCTGGGCCACGGGGATTGAGCGGGCGTTGGCCAGGCTGCAGTAGTCCAGGCCGGGGCAGGCGATAATGTCGGTGGCCAGATCGGCGTTGGCCGTGGCCAGGCCGGCTTCGCGCAGTCGGCTCCACACCGCGTGTGCGTCCTCCAGCCGGACATGCGGCAGGACCAGGTTCTGCTCATAGGAGGCGCGGACTTCGTTGAACGAGAACCGCTCGGCCAGATCGGCGACCACCTCCATCTGTGCCGCCGTGATGTCGCCGGGAACGCCGTCGATCGGCTTCAGCGAGATGATGATCGCGCCGTATCCGACCTGCTTGTGGGCGCGCAGGTTCGAGCGGGTGAAGCGGGCGAATTCAGGATTAAGGCGGCGGGCGGCGTCATAGGACGAACTGATCGCGGGCAGGGCCGCGAACGGCGGCGGGGTGAAGTAGGCCTGGATGCGCGCCAACTCCTCGTCGGGGATGCGCAGGTCTTCGAGGCGCAGGATGGCGAACTGTCGCTCGACCTCGTCGCGGAAGGCGTCGATGCCGACGGCAGCGACCAGAATCTTGATCCGTGCCTTGTGGATGTTGTCGCGCCGTCCCAGCAGGTTGTAGGCGCGCAGGATGGCGGTCAGATAGGCCAGCAGCGACCGGCCCGGCACCGCAGGTGCGATCTCCTGCGCGATGTGCGGCAGGCGACCCTGACCGCCGCCGACGAAGACGCGAAACGCCGTCTGACCGTCCTCGCCGCGCACGATTTGCAGGCCGACGTCGTGGGTGCGGATCGCCGCCCGATCCTTGGCGGCGCCGATGACCGCGATCTTGAACTTGCGCGGCAGGAAGGAGAATTCCGGGTGGATGGTCGACCATTGGCGGACGATTTCGCACCAGGGGCGCGGGTCCTCGATCTCGTCGGCGGCGACGCCGGCAAAAACGTCGGTCGTAACGTTGCGGATGCAGTTTCCCGAGGTCTGGATGGCGTGCATCTCGACCTCGGCCAGGTCGCTGAGGATGGCGGGCAGGTCCTGCAACGCCGGCCAGTTGAACTGGATATTGGTGCGGGTGGTGAAGTGGCCGTAACCCTTGTCATAGGTGCGGGCGACATGGGCCAGCTGGCGCATCTGGCGGCTGTTCATGACGCCATAGGGCACCGCGATCCGGGCCATATAGGCGTGTAGTTGCAGATAGACGCCGTTCATCAACCGCAGCGGCTTGAACTCGTCCTCGGTCAGCTCGCCGCTGCTGCGGCGATCGACCTGATCGCTGAACTCCGCAATGCGCTCGCGGACCAGGGCGGCGTCAAACTCGTCATAGCGATACATCAGGCGGTCTCGTTTCGGGCGAAGGCGAGGCTATGGCCGACGCTGGGGCCGAGCGAGCGAATGCGCTCCTTCAGCCGGTCGCGGCCCGTGGGCGCGCGACCCTCGACTTCGATCAGGTAGGGATTGACGAAGATGGCGGGGCGGGATTGGGCCTGAGCCAGGGCGGCGTCGGCTGTGTCGGCGTCCAGCGGGCGAGCGGCGTCGATGGTTTCGACCACAGCGTCGGCCTCGCCCAGATAGATGACGCGGCCGTCGTTCAGCCGGTTGGCGGTCAGCAGTTTCATGCCGCCGCCTCGATCAGGGCGCGCTCGTCGTCGGCGATAGCCAGGGCGGCGGTTTCGCCGATGAACAGCAGGGCGGGGCCGGTCAGATCCATGCGGGCGACCAGGGCGGTCAGGTCGTCTAGCTGCCCCTTGAAGATGCGCTGATCGGGGCGGCTGCCATTCTCGACCACCGCGACCGGGGTGGCGCCGTCACGACCGGCGGCGATCAGGCTCGACGCGATCTCTTCGGCTTGCCCTGCGCCCATATAGACGGCCAGGGTATGGTTCGGGGCCGCCAGTCGTACCCAGTCGGCGGCCTGACCGCCGGGCTTGGGCTGTCCGGTGACGAAGGTTACGGCCTGGGCGTGGTCGCGATGGGTCAGGGGCAGGCCGGTCGAGGCGGCGCAGGCGAGGGCGGCGGTGATCCCCGGCACGACGATGGCCTCGATCCCCGCGGCGCGCACGGCTTCCAGTTCTTCACCGCCGCGCCCGAAGACGAAGGGATCGCCGCCCTTCAGCCGCACGACGCGGTGCCCGGCGCGGGCCTCCTCGATCATCAACTGTTCGATCTGTTCCTGTGGCACCGAATGGTCGCCGCGCGCCTTGCCGACATAGATGCGTTTGGCGTCGCGGCGGGCTCGATCCAGCACCTGCGGCGAGACCAGCTTGTCGTGGATGATGACGTCGGCGTCCTGCAGGGCGCGCAGGGCCTTCAAGGTCAGTAGTTCGGGATCGCCTGGGCCAGCGCCGACAATGTGGACGATGCCTTGGGCGGCTTCATCACGCGGCGAAGCGGCGACGTTGAGCAGACGCACCATCTCGCGGCGGGCCTCGGCCATGCGGCCCTCGGCGGCGAGGTCGGCAGCGGGGCTGCGGAACGCGCGCTCCCAGAACCGGCGACGGTCGAGGAAGTCGGGGATGGCGTCCTTCACCGCCCCGCGCAATTCACCCGCCAGCCGCGCGACCGAGGCCACGCCTTGCGGCAGGACGGCTTCAATGCGCGAGCGCAGATCGCGGGCCAGGATGGGGGCGTTTCCGCCGGTGGCCACGGCCACGACCACCTCATCGCGGTCGATGAGGGCAGGGGTATGGAAGTCGCTGAAGGCGGGCTGATCGACGAGATTGACCTGCGCCCCGGCCTGACGTGCGGTCTCGGCGATGCGGCGGGCGAGGGCGACATCATGCAGGGCGATGAAGACCAGTCGTGCGCCGTTGAGGTCGGCGGCGTCAGGAATGCGGGCGATCGGCGTCGGCGCGGTGCGGGGCGTTTCCAGCGCAGCGGGATCGCCGTCCGGCGTGAACCAGACCAGTTCGGCCGGGCTGTTCAGGAACAGGCGCAGCTTGGCCAGGGCGGGTTCGCCCGCGCCGACGACGACGACTTTCGCCCCGTCCAGGGGGATGGATGCCAGAAAGACGCGCATCGGCCTGTTCCATGATCTGATGACTTCCGCCTGCGCTGTTGCGTGGCGGCTCGACATTCAGCATCCGTCGTGCACGATCCTTCCACAAACCAGATTGTCTTCGCTGCCCTGATAGGTTTTCTACAAGCGCATGGTTCGACCGCTTTTGCCCCTCAACGCCCTGCGTGCTTTTGAAAGCGCGTCGCGGCATCTCAACTTCTCGCGGACGGCGGACGAGCTGTCGGTGACGCCGGGGGCTGTCAGCCAGCAGATTCGTCTTCTGGAGGAGATCATCGGCGGGCCGCTGTTCACACGCGAGGCGCGCGGATTGCAACTGACCGAGCTGGGCCGGGCCGCGACGCCGTTGCTGCGCGAAGGGTTCGAGCGGCTGATGGACGCCTCGGCCATCCTGCGCGAGCCGCCGCTGAACCGGACGGTGGCGATCAGCGTGGCGCCGTCCTTCGCCTCCAAATGGCTGATGCCGCGCATGGACGATTTCCACGCCGCTCACCCCGACATCGAGGTGTGGATTTCCGCCGACATGGAGCCGGTGACGGTCGGCAAGGGCAAGGTCGATCTGGCCATTCGCTATGGTCCCGGCGACTATCCGGGCCACGTCGTGGAGCGCCTGCTGACCGAGACGGTCATCCCCGTCTGCGCCCCGTCCCTGATGGAGGCGCCCCATCCGATCCGCAGCGCCGAGGACCTGACGCGGCATACCCTGCTGCACGATATGTCCGAGGACGGCGACGCCTCTCGCCCCGACTGGGCCATGTGGCTGAAGGCCCGCCACGCGAGCCATGCCGACGCCCGGCGCGGCTCGCGCTTTGACCAGTCCAGCCTGCTGATCGAGGCGGCGGCGGCGGGGCGGGGCGTGGCCCTTGCCAAGCGGACCCTGGCGCAGGCGGACCTGGCCACCGGGCGTCTGGTCGCGCCCTTCCCGGACGGCAGTCAGGTGCTGGGCTTCGCCTACTTCGTGGTCATGCCCAGGGACCGTCCGGCCTCGCCCGGAACCAAGGCCTTCGTGGCCTGGCTGAAGAAGCAGGCGATCGACTACGACAACAATCTGGATCAGCTATAAAATCGACCTGCAGATTTTCTGCACGCTCAAGACAGGATTGATCGTTTCCTCGACGGGCGCCGTCCGCCCTATGTCGAAGGCCTTCAAACAGGAGGTCGGTCGTGAGCGAAGTCGCAGTTCTGGAACGTGCCCGTGTCGCGGCGCCCGCGCCGTGGACCCTGCAAAGGGTGCGCTGGGTGCGGCGCTGGACCGATCATCTGTTCAGCTTCGCCATCGACCGGCCCGAGGATTTCCGCTTCCGCTCGGGCGAGTTCGTCATGATCGGCCTGCCGTCTCTGGATGGGGCGGGCAAGCCGACGCTGCGGGCCTATTCCATCGCCAGCCCGTCGTGGTCTGACGAACTGGAGTTCTTCTCCATCCGGGTCGAAGACGGGCCTCTGACCTCGCGTCTGGTCGACATTCAGCCCGGCGACGAGATCCTGCTGGGCAAGAAACCGACCGGGACCCTGGTGCTGGACGCGCTGAGGCCGGGGCGTCGGTTGTTCCTGATCGGCGCCGGCACTGGCCTGGCGCCCTGGCTCAGCGTGGCGCGCGATCCCGAGACCTATGAGCGGTTCAAACAGGTCGTGGTGACGCATACGGTGCGTCAGGTCGCGGACCTGGCCTATCGCGACTTCCTGCAAACCGAGCTGTTCGAGGACCCTCTGGTCGGCGAGGTCGCGCAAGGAAGGCTGACCTATTATCCGACCGTGACGCGCGAGGCGTTCGAGCGTCCAGGCCGCATCACCGACCGTATCGCCAGCGGAGACTTCTTCCGCGACCTGGGCCTCGACGGCCCCTTCGATCCGGCGCTGGACCGCGTCATGCTGTGCGGATCGACGGCCATGATCCGCGAGGCGGCGGCCCTTCTGGAAAGCCATGGCCTGAGCGAAGGCTCGAACGCCGAACCCGGCGACTATGTGCTGGAACGCGCCTTCGTCGGCTGACCGCCCGCAGATTTTCTATCGGCCGGCGCGAGATCATATCGTTCGACGCGGACCGGCCCTCCACGCTTCAAATATCCCTCGTTCAAGACGACCAGTGAGGACCGCAGCCGATGCAGGCGACCGTCGAAAAGCAGAGAGACGCCACCGTGCGTCGCGTCCTGCCCCCGCATCTGCGCCGGCTTGAGGCCGAGGCGATCGAGATCTTGCGCGAGGTGGCGGCGACGGCGCGCAACCCGGTCATGATGTATTCGATCGGCAAGGACTCCGGCGTCCTGCTGCATCTGGCGGCCAAGGCCTTCTATCCTGGCTCGCCGCCTTTCCCCCTGCTGCACGTGGATACGACGTGGAAGTTCCGGGACATGATCACCCACCGTGACCATGTGGCGGGCCTCTATGGCGCTCGGCTGCTGGTGCACACCAATCATGAAGCCCTGGCGCGTGGAATCAGCCCGATCACCTCGGGATCGTCGGTCCATACCCAGGCGATGAAGACTGACGCCCTGAAGCAGGCGCTGGACCTGCACGGCTTTGACGTCGCCATCGGCGGCGCGCGTCGCGACGAGGAGAAGTCGCGGGCCAAGGAGCGCATCTTCTCTTTCCGCGGCGCGGACCACAGCTGGGACCCGCGTCGCCAACGACCGGAGCTGTGGCGGCTGTGGAACTCCAACCTGGGGCCGGGCGAGAGCCTGCGCGTCTTCCCCCTGTCGAACTGGACCGAGCTGGACGTGTGGGAATACACCCAGGCTGAGGGCATCCCCGTCGTGCCGCTCTATTTTTCGGCCCTGCGCCCCGTGGTGGTGCGCGACGGCGCCCTGATCGTTCGTGATGACGAGCGTTTGCCGCTGCGGGAGGGCGAGACGCCGGAACTGCGCCGCGTCCGCTTCCGCTCGCTGGGCTGCTATCCGCTGAGCGCGGCTGTGGAGTCCGAGGCCGATAGCCTGGACGCCGTTATTCGCGAACTGCGCACCAGCCGACAATCCGAACGTCAGGGGCGGCTGATCGACGCCGACGAGACCGCCTCGATGGAGCGCAAGAAGCGCGAGGGCTATTTCTGATGGACGGCGCCGTGACGGCCTTCCCGCCGCAAACGCAGCGGACGGAACGTGACCTGCTGCGGTTCCTGACCTGCGGCTCGGTCGATGACGGCAAGTCGACCTTGATCGGGCGGCTGCTGTTCGAGACGGGCCAGGTGCCGGAGGATCAACTGGCGACGCTGGAACGGGACTCGCGCCGTTTCGGCACGGATGGGACAAACCTGGACTACGCCCTGTTGCTGGACGGGCTCGAGGCCGAGCGCGAGCAGGGTATCACCATCGACGTGGCCTATCGCTATATGTCGACGCCGCGCCGCAGCTTCATCGTGGCCGACACGCCAGGCCACGAGCAATATACGCGCAACATGGCGACCGGCGCCTCGACCTGCGACGCGGCCGTCGTGCTGGTCGATGCGGTCAAGGGCGTCACGGCCCAGACGGCGCGGCACAGCCGCATCGTCGCCCTGTTTGGCATTCGCCACGTCATTCTGGCGGTCAACAAGATCGATCTGGTGGCGGACGACCCTGCGGCGTTCGAGGCGATCCGCGCGGCCTATGCCGATCTGGTCGCTGATCTGGGCTTTAGCTCGGTGACCGCGATCCCGGTCAGCGCGCGTCGGGGCGACAACCTGACGGGCCGATCCGCCGCCACGCCCTGGTACGAGGGGCCCAGCCTGATCGAGGCGCTGGAGGACGTGCCGGTGGCCCAGACCGCTGCAGCGCGTCCCTTCCGCCTGTCGATCCAGTATGTGAACAGGCCGCACGCCGATTTTCGCGGCTATGCTGGAACCATCGCCTCGGGCGAGGTCAGGGTCGGCGACGCTCTGGTGGTCTGCCCCGGCGGACAGGCGGTGACGCTGGCCCGCATCCTGTCGGGCGATGTCGAGGTTGCAGCGGCCCGGGCCGGCGAAGCCGTCACCCTAGTGCTGGCCGAAGACACCGATGTGGCGCGCGGCGATGTCCTGGCCCACGCCGTTGACCGGCCCGCAGCCTCAGATCGGTTGAACGTGCGTCTGTTGTGGATGGGCGAGCGGCCCTTCAACGCCGACGGTCGCTATCAGGTCAAACTGGGCACGCGGACCTTGCCTGCGCGGCTGACGCTGTCGGGCGAGGCGCTGGCGCCCAATGAGGTGGCGGACGGTCGGTTGATCCTGCCATCGCCGGTCGCTGTCGACGCCTTCCGCGACGACCCCGCCCAGGGCGCCTTTGTCCTGATCGACCGACGCAGCGGCGTCACGGTCGCGGCTGGCGTCATCACCGGCGTGCCGGATCAGGCGGCCCATATCCATCACAGCCCCGCAGCCGTTTCGAGCGAGGCCCATGAGTTGCTGAACGGCCATCAAGGCGGCGTCGTCTGGCTGACGGGTTTGTCGGGGGCGGGCAAGTCCACGGTGGCTCAGGCGCTGCAACAGAGCCTGCATGGGCGCGGTTGCCGCACTGTGCTGCTGGACGGTGACAATCTACGTCACGGCCTCAATCGTGATCTCGGCTTCTCCGGCGCCGATCGGTCCGAGAACGTACGGCGGACGGGCGAGGCGGCGCGACTGTTCGCGGAGGCGGGGGTCATCGCCATCTGCGCCCTGATCTCGCCGCGTCAGGCGGATCGCGATGCCGTGCGGGCGCGCTTTGACGACGACCGCTTCGTCGAGGTCTTTGTAGAGGCGTCGCTCGAAAGTTGCCGCGCGCGCGATCCCAAGGGCTTGTACGCTCGCGCCTCGGCCGGAGTGATCGCCGAATTCACCGGCGTGGCTGCCCCCTATGAAGCGCCGACCGCGCCCGACCTGACCGTCGCCACCGAACAACTGTCGCCGTCGCTAGCCGCCGATGCGGTGCGCCGCCTTCTTGAGGAACGCGGCTGGCTCTAGGCCGCCGCTGCCAGACTGGATTTCCTACGTGACCTATCTCGTCACCGACGCCTGCGTGAAATGCAAGTTCATGGACTGCGTCGAAGTCTGCCCCGTTGATTGCTTCTATGAGGGCGAGAACTTCCTCGTCATCTCGCCGGACGACTGCATCGACTGCGGCGTCTGCGAACCGGAATGCCCCGTCGACGCCATTGTGGCGGACACCGAGGACACGCCCGACGGCAAGTGGCTGACCATCAACGCCGACTACGCCAAGGTCTGGCCCAACATTACGGTCAAGGGCGAGCCGCCAGCCGATCGTGCGGACTATGAAAGGATGAGCGGCAAGTTCGAAGCCTATTTCAGTCCAGAGCCCGGGCCCAGTAGGCGAGTCTAGCCAACAGACACAAAAAAGGCCGCCGGAGCGCCCGGCGGCCTTTCCATTTGTTCGGGGGCGACCCGATCAGAACTTGAAGCTGGCTCGCAGCAGCAGGGTGTAGCGGACGTAGTCTTCGAGCAGTTCGGCATCGCCCGTGATGGACAGCATGCCCAGATCGTTGCCGACGTTCAGGCGGAAGCCGAGGATCGGGCCGCCGCCTTCGATGCTGGCGGGGTCCAGGGTGAAGGCGTCGCCGCCCGAGGCGAAGCGAGCGATGGTCGAGCCGGCATCGACCGAGAAGTTCTGACGCCAGCCAATTCGGGCTTCGGGGCGAATCCAGCCGTTGCGACCAAAGCCGTAACCGATGTTCACGGCGGCGACGCCAGAGAACATGTGGCCGTCGCGTTCGTCGATCTCGAGATCGAACCCATCGCCGCCGCCTTTTTCAGTGCGGGCGTCCTCGCTCAGCGAGAAATACTCGCCGTAGATTTCGGGACGGATGTTCAGGCGACCGAAGTGACGTTCATAGGAGGCGCCGCCTGCGGCGGCCAGGGTGAAGCCGTGCCAGTCAGACTCGTTCTTCAGGTTGATGCCGTCCGCGACCAGTTTACGCGTGGCGTTGAACGAGGCGTAGCCGCCTGCCGCTCGCGCCCAGGTTGTCCAGTACTGGCCCTGGGCGCGCCAGTAGAGGCCGAGTTCCAGCAGATTGGCCGAAAGAACTTCCTCAGCCGCAGCTTCGGGATCTTCCAGGTCGGACGAGGTGAAGGCGGCCGTCAGGCCGATGGCGCCCATGCTGGTGCCGCGCTCGACGCCGCCAGCCACGCCGAAGCCTTCCGAGCGGAAGCCGTAGGAGTCGGTCTTGTCCTTGTCAGCGTAGAAGTTGATTTCCTGCACCCAGGCGCTGGTCTCGCCCGGCGCCGCCGAGGCGTTGCGGCCGGTCAAGGCGCGGGTGACAGCATCGACGCCGCTGGCAAGGGAGAGCAGGGGGCCGCCCGAGTGGTCGGGCAGAAGCTGCTCATAGACCTTGAAGAAGCCTTCCCGGTCCGTCTGGTTCAGGATCGCCGCGCGGATCAGTTCATTGTCCGCGAGGCCCGCGTAGAGCGCGTCATAGGCTGAGGCTTCCGCCTTGATCATGCCGGCTTCTTCTGCGGTGCGCCGGCTGGCTTCGATGGTGATTTCGCCGAGGGCTTCATCGACGTTCGCATTGACGACGAATGCGTAGGGCGAATTGGACTGCAGCAGGTCCTGGTCGATGGTTCCGACGTTAAGATCGCCGGCCTTGATGACATTGAAGCTAGTCGTGCCGGTGGCGGCGATCAGCGAGTCAAAGCGCACGCCCAAGCCGGCGCCATCGGCCAGATTGGCTGCGCCGCTAACGTTAAACTTGAATTCGTCCGGCTTGGCGGTGTCCAGCGTGACGATCAAATTGCCGTCTGTGCCGACGTTTAGGTTGCTGACATCCACGGCTTCCGTTTGACGCGCGTCCAGCGTGCCCTTGGAGATGTCGATATCCAGCAGGCCATCGGTATTGCTGATCGCGCCGCGCACAACAGCGCCGCCCGAGATGGACAGGCGGTCAGCGCCGGCGCCGAACGAGATATCGCCTACAACCAAGCCGTTCTGAATGTCGAGCAAGTCAGCGCCCGATCCTAGCTTGATGTCGCCATAGGTCGAGGGCTCGCGAGAATCCGTCACACCATCGCCATCGGTGTCTGGATCGGTGGCTGTAGCCTCGCTGGCGATCCCTTTCTGGGTGTAGGTGACGCCGGAAGTATTGGCGGCGACATCAATGGCGGTCGCCTTGCCCGTGATCGGATCGCCCTTGTCGTTCGGCGAAACGTTGGCCTGGATTGAGAGGGTGTTGGTGATGGAGGTCAGGGTGCCGCTAAGGTCAGCGATAGCCGCCGTATTGGCTGTGCCGCCGCCCGTTGTGGCTGAAATCGAGCCGTTGTTTTCAATGGACGAGACATTGGCCCCGGCCTCAATGCGGACGCCCGTGACGAGATTTGCGCCATCAGTGGCGGAAGCCGCGCTGATGGTGCCGGTATTGATGAGCGTGGGCGTGGACGCGCCGGCGGCGAAGCGGATGGCCGTGGCGTCGGCTTTGTTCGCGAGGACGGCGACTGAGCCTTCATTGCGCACGCCGCCTTCGATGGTCACGGCCTGGCCGCCCTCGACGCCGAACTGCAACGCGGTCGACGACACGTCGTCATAGACGCCGATACCGAAAATCTCGCCTCGGTTGACGAAGCCATATGCGTTATTGCCGGTTCCTGCGACGCCCAATGTGACATCGCGGGTTGCAGAACCCACCACGACTGCAGGCGCGCCGCCATAGGCCGTGACTTTAGCTCTACTTTCATTGGCGTCAGGCAGACCGTCGCCGTCACGATCGGTATCGTCGCGGTTCTTGACGCCGTCGCCGTCATCATCTTCGTCGCCGTTCTTGACGCCGTCCCCGTCGTCGTCGCCGTCGATCCCATTGGCGCCGTAGCTTGGTCCAGCGTCGAACAGCACGCCCTTGGCGACATCGGCGCTGATGCTCACGGCAGGGCCGCCTTGAAGCAGGTCGTCAGCGTCAAGGTTTTCGAGGAACAGGACCTCGGCAGGAACTGTGCCGCTGGTCGGCTTATTGTTGGGGCGCGTTGTGTAGCGGTATCCCGTTGAAACCACCGTGCCCTGGATCGCTACACGTCCATCAACATCGCCGCCCACAGCGACGCCGACGGCATTCTCGCCCCGGACGGAAACGCTACCCAAAACACTGACATCGCCCGTGACGGGACCGGTGAGGCTGATGCCTCGCGCATTGTCGCCTACGACGTTGATCGCGCCAAAATTGGTCAGATTGCCGACCAGGGGGGCTTCGACCGAAATACCGTAGGAGTTGTTCCCCTCAACCAGGATCGCGCCGCCGGAATCGACCAGGATGTTGCCCGTCTTGGCGTCAGCCCCCATGACCCGCAGGCCATAGCGGCCTGTGCCCGAAGCGAAGGGACCGTCCGCGTCGCCGTCTTTGTCAGTGTCTTTGTATTCTTCGATGTCGTCGGTGATCGAGATGGAGCCGCCGATCGTGATCGGACCGGTCGTGCCTCCTTGAGCCAGAATGCCGGTGGCGCCGTCGGCGGCCTTGGCCATCCCGATGGACGAGCCACTGTCCATATCCACGCCGTTGTTCGAATCGATCGTGACAGCCGCGCCGCTAGTCACAGCAATGGAGCCGCCGCTGGCGAAGCGAATATTGTTCGGCGCGGTTCCCGTGGCGGTGGAGGTTGAGATCGGCGTGGTGCGCGCCGTCGAGATGACGGTCTCAGCCGGGGGCGTTGTTTGCGCCTGAACGCCAGCAGCGGCCATCAAGGGGGCGATCGCCACTGCGGTCGCGAGCAGAATACGCATTAGATAGAAACCCCTCGTGGACACACGCGCAACGACGTCAGCCGTCCGTCTATCAGGCTCGGCGTCGCCACGCCCCAAGTTTCTCGAATTTGAGGCGATTGCAAGGCCTGGCGTAGGCAGGCCCAGGTGAACGGGGCCTGAAGAACCGTATTCGGCCGGATATGTTCCGGGTTCGTCAAAAGGACGCTTGAGCGGAGCAGTTTCCGGCGCTACGGGCGATTCATGGTGAGTTCCAAACGTAAGCGTCGCATCCAAAGTCGCTCCGGTCGCGTTGCGGCGTTGAGATCTGGAAAGGCCGCCTCGATGACGATGAGCGATATCGATGTTCAGGAGGGCGAACTGCGCCTGATCCCTGGCCTGGACGAGGAAGTCGCTGAAACTCTTAGGATACTTAAGGCCTCAACCGCCGATCCACGCCCTCGCCTAGTGGACACCACCATGTTGTTCGCGCCGCGTTCCGGCGGGGTTAAGCGCTATCTGCTGTCCAAGAAGGCATGGCTGGAGACGAATCGACCTTCGGTGGCCCACACCTTGGTCGTGCCGGGGGCCAAGCATAAGGCCGGGATGGACGGGATCGTCCAGTTGCACGCCGCCAAACTGCCTTTCGGCGACGGCTATCGCTGGCCCAGCTCAGTCCGGCGGTGGGGCGCCTGGGTGGCCTCTATGAACCCCGCCGTGATCGAGGCGGGGGATCCCTATACGCCCGGACAGGGCGCTCTGGAGGCGGGGCAGAGAGCCGGTTGCCCGGTCGTCGGCTTTTGCCACTCTGACCCGGCGGGTCTGGCGGCGTTGCATTTCGGGGAGTGGGCCAAGAAGCCGGTCGAGAAGCGTTGGGCCAGGCTGTTCTCGCAGTTCGATCGCGTCGTTTCGCCCAGTCGATTCATCGCGCGCCGACTGGAAGAAGCTGGCGTCGGCGGCATTGTCATTCGCCCTCTGGGTGTCGAGGTGGAAACCTTCCGTCCGGATCGTCGTGATCGTGACTGGTTGCTGAAGAAGTTGGGTTTGGGGGCCGACGCTCGCCTGTTGTGCTTCGCCGGTCGTCCGGCCAAGGAGAAGAATGTCGACGTCCTGATCGACGCTGTGCAACGCTTGGGCGCGCCCTACCATCTGGTGCTGGTCGGCGCCGGGGCCGGCATGCCGCCCGAAGATCGCGTGATCTCGCTGCCCTATGAGAAAGACCCCAGGGCCGTGGCCCGGATCATCGCCAGTTGCGACGCTTTCGTCCACGCCAATGACAAGGAGCCGTTCGGCCTGATCGTGCTGGAGGCGATGGCCTGCGGACGGCCCGTTGTGGGCGTCAACGCTGGCGGTGTGGCGGAGACAGTTGATTCCAGCGTGGGGCAGTTAGCGGCTTCGGCCGATCCCGCCGACTACGCTGAGGCGATCGAAGCCCTGTTCAGGCGCGACATCGAGGCTCTGGGCCAGGCGGCACGAGTGAAGATGGTCGAGCAGTTTGCCTGGAACCGCGTCTTCGAGGACCTGTCGATGCTCTATGGCGAATTGAGCGGTCGTCCAGAGTTCGTCATGCCGCAAGAGATTGCGCCGTTGAACTAGGAGAGGTTGGGGGCGGTGTGCGCCATTCCCTTCGCTGAAAGGAATGGCGCGAGTGACGGGGCTCGAACCCGCGACCTCCGGCGTGACAGGCCGGCACTCTAACCAACTGAGCTACACCCGCGTTTCCC
>NZ_PCPB01000010.1 GCF_002979535.1 Brevundimonas sp. MYb52
GGCTTTGGCGGATGCAAATGATGAAGCCCTCCCCCCTCGAGGGGGAGGGCTTCATCATTTGCATCCGCCAAAGCCGCCCGCGCCCGGCTCCTGCCGAACCGTTCATCGGCGTTGGCGGGGTCCTCGACCCAGTCCTGTCCCCGTGCCCGCAGATAGCCCCGCAACCCCTCGCGTCGCTCGTCCAGAAGGGGGCGCAGCAGCATCAGGTCCCGCCCTTCGGGCCAGACCGGCGACGGCGACCACTCGCGCACCCGCCCCAGGGTCGCGCCGCGTTCCCGCATCCAGTCGGCCTCGGCTGCATCATCAAGCGTATGCGCCATCAGCACGACGCCCGCCCCGGCCGCCCGCGCCGCCTCGGCGATCAGCCCATGCCGCGCCGCCCGCGCCCGCGCCGTCAGCCCCGGCCCGGCCTGGGGCGCATCCCAGCTCAGCCCTCGCCAGTCGGCCCCGACCGCGCGCGCCGCTTCGCCCGCGAACCGGGTCCAGTCCGCGCTCATGGCGTTGAGATTGTGATCCACCGTCAGGGCCAGCAGCCGCCGCCCCCGCGCCCTGGCCCAGTCCGCCGCCAGGTGCAGCAGGGCGACCGAATCGCCGCCGCCCGACAGGGCCAGCACAATGGGCTCAGCCCGTTCCGGGTCCAGCCGCCCATCCAGCCGGGCGAAGACCCGACCGGTCAGGCCGCCGGCGTCGTCTGGCGTCAGTTGCAGCTCGCCCGCGTGCGCAGTTGCGTGGCGCGGGTCTTCTGCGCCGCCGTGGCCGTGTCGGCGTAGCGGCGGGTGAACTCGTTCAGAGCGCCGCAGGCCTGGGTGGCCCGGTCGGTGGCGCGCAGGGCCTCGGCCAGCTTCAGCGTCGTCTCGGGCGCCCAGGGCGTGCGCGGCCAGCCGTTCAGGGCGGCGGCGTAGGCGGGCACGGCGGCGGCGTTGTCGCGCGCCGCGACGTGCAGGTCGCCCAGACGGCTGCTGGCTTCTCGCGACTGCGGCGTATTGGGCCAGGTGACGATGACCGTCTCCAGCGCCCGCTGCCCGCGCGGCCCGTCGGTCCCCAGCAGGCGCAGCGCCGCCGTCAGGTCCTGAGCCGCATCGCCGGTCGGCGAGTTGGCCGTGATCGGCCCGTTCAGTTCGGCCTCTTCCTCGGCGGCCTTCTCGGCCCGCTCGACCCGGCCTTCCAGGTCGCGCAGACGACGGCTGAGGGCGGCGTTGTCGCGCGTCGCCTCGTCCAGTTGGAAGGTCAGGCGCTCACTGTCGGCGTTTACCCGCTGGAAGGTCTGCTCCAGATCCGACAGGCGCCGATCCATGATCTGCAGCTGGCCCTGCATGGCCACGACCTCGGGGTCAGGCTCGACCAGAACCGGCTGGCCGGCGGCGTTCCTCTGCGTCAGGGCGCGCTCCAGACGGCGGACGTTGCGGTCCAGCTGGTCCAGACGGCGCTTGTCCCACTGGACGGGCTCCATCGGCACGGTCTGAGCCACGACCGCGCCCCCGATCAGGGTCAGACCGATGGCCGTCATGGCGGCGGATTTGGAAAAAGGCAGCTTCAGCATGTCTCAAGTCGTCCCACCGATTTGCGGCGCTCGCAAGGCCAAGTTCAGGGTCAAGATCGCGGCCGCGATCAGTGTCCCAGCCCCAGATAGATGATCGACACGATGAACAGGGTCGCGGCGATCTCGCAGAAGATCACCAGGGCAATGGTCCGCCACAGGGTCGAGAAGATCTTCAAGCTGTAGGCGCCCTTCAACTGAGCGAACATGTGCACCGGCACGACCAGGCTGGCGATCAGCCCCGCAGCCGGTCCAGCCCCCTTCACCGTCGTCGCCAGGACCACCACCACCATCAGCAGCAGGGACATGAAGGTCAGCGAATAGAGAACGAAAACCCCGTGATCATACAGGGTGAACCCCCGCTTCCACAGGAACATCAGGGCCACGAACGGGATCGACAGCGGCACCAGCAGGAAGGCGAACTTGTAGATGGTCTGCTGCAGCTTGTAGAGCGCCAGGTCCGGGTTCTTCAGCTTCTTGGCCACGGTCTTGGTCAGGCCGTTGGCGTTCCCGTCCTGCCCCACGTCCGAGGCGATGTCGGCCACCTGGGCCTGCCAGCTGCCGGGCGACAGGCCGTCCTTGCGGCCCTCGACGGCGTCATGCTCCAGCCGCTCCAGCTTGGACTTCTCGCTGATCACCCCGGCCTGGGCGGCGGCCAGAACCCCGGCGGCGACCCCGGCCCGCGCGCCGCTGTTGGGCGCCGGGGGCGCGCCGTCGGCGGGCTCCATCGCCGCGACGGCCGCGTCGACCTCCTTCTGGGCGGCGACGACGACCTGCTCGGCCTCGGTGATCGCCTCGCGCTGGGCGGCGATCTGTTCCGGCAGACCCTGCAGCTTCACCTCCGAATGCGGCATGAAGCTCAGCGCGAAGAACATGACGAACAGGGTGAACAGGAACATGGCCAGGGGCGAGACGTAGCGTGTCCGCCTGCCCTGCACCCACTCGCGCGTCAGCCGGCCAGGATTGACGATCAGCAGCGGCAGGGTGCGCCAGAAACGCCCGTCAAAGTGCATGACTCCGTGCAGCAGCTCCTCGCCCAGGTGCAGCAGGGTGCGGTGCACGTGCGCCGCCTGACCGCAGTTGGAACAGAAGTTGCCGCTGACCTCCGCCCCGCAGTCGGCGCAGGTCGAATGATGGTCCCCGGCCTGCCCCGTCGGCTTTTCGATAGCGCCCGCGATGATGCCGCCCGTCATGGCGCCGCCCGCTGCTTCCAGATCAATCACGCAAACTCCCCCCGGATTCGGCGCGGACTTTGATCCGCTACGCCCTCAAAGAAAAGAGGCGCCGGCTGCAAAGCCGACGCCTCCCGTCATTCAGTCGCTTCCGCCGTGCTTAGCGCGGCGCACCCGACACGATGGCGGTGTGGGCGTTACGGTTCTGAGCCCAGGCGCTCTCGTTCGAGCCTTCCACGATCGGACGCTCCTTGCCGAAGCTGATGGTGTCGATGCGGGCCGCCGGCACGCCGCGCTGGATCAGATAGGTGCGGACAGCCTCGGCGCGGCGCGCGCCCAGGGCCAGGTTGTATTCACGCGTGCCGCGTTCGTCGGCATTGCCTTCGATGCGGACCGTGACCTGCGGATAGCGGGCCAGCCAGGCGGCCTGGGCGTCCAGACGCGGCTGGGCTTCGGGGCGCACCGAATAGCTGTCCAGATCGAAATAGACGCGGTCGCCGACGTTGACGACGAAGTCCTGCTCCGAACCGGGCATCGGCGCGCCGACATTGCCGCCGGTCACAGGGCCGGTCGGGGCGGTCGGATATTGCGGCGCGGTCGGCTGGGTCGGTTCGACCGGCACGGCCGGCTCGACCTTGGGCTTGGGGGCGCAGGCCGCCAGGGCGGCGACGGCGGCGCTGACAGTCGCCAGCTTGATCAGGGTCGAAGTGTTCATCGGGTCGTCTCCTTGTTTCGGTCTGAGGACGGCGGCCTCAAGCTTGGCTATATCGAAGGTCAGCTAGACTGCGGCGCCGCGTCGCGCCAGACGCGATAACGCACAGTTTATGGGAATGGCTCCGCTCGTGATCTCACGAAGCCGTAAACGGCTAGGCCGGGCAGGAATCCGCGCCCTGGCCGATGCCCAGATTGACCGGCGGGGCGTCCAGCAGACCCGACCAGGCCGGGTCTGAACCGCGTCCGTCATAACCCGCCTGCGACACCACCCGGCCCGACAGGTCCACGGTCCACAGACGGGTGTCGCCGCCGGGGCTCTGGCGCGCAAAGGCGATGTAGCGGCCGTTCGGCGCCCAGGACGGACCTTCCTCGAAATAGCTGGACGACAGGGTGCGCTCGCCCGTCCCGTCCGACTTCATCACCCCGATATGGAAACGGCCGCCCGACTGCTTGGTGAAGGCGATCATGTCGCCGCGCGGGCTCCAGGCCGGGGCGGTGTAGATGCCGCCGCCGCGGCTGATCGGCCGCTGACCCGATCCGTCCGAGCGCATGGTGTAAAGCCGCGCCGACCCCGAACGGTCCGAGGTGAAGACGATCTGGTTGCCGTCGGGGCTGAACGAGGGCGAGGTGTCGATGCCGGGGTCGCTGGTCAGACGCGACAGCTGACGCGTCCGCAGGTTCATCACATAGACGTCGGTGTTGCCGCCGCGGATGATCGAAAAGGCGATCTTGTTGCCGTCGTTGGAGAAGCGCGGGGCCAGGACCTGACCGTCGAACTCGCCCAGGCTTTCGCGGCGTCCGGTCGACAGGTTGTAGAGGTAGATGCGGCTATAATCCTTGCCCAGGGCCACATAGGTGACCTCGTCCGGGTTGGACGCCGAAAAGCGCGGCGACATGATGATCTCGTCGCCCTGGGTCAGGAAGACCGGGTTGTAGCCGTCCTGATCGACGATGGTCAGACGCGACAGCTTGTTCAACTGCGTGCCGCTCTCGGACACGAACAGGACGCGCGAATCAAAGAAGCCCGCCTCGCCCGTCATGCGCTGATAGATGACGTCGGAAATCTTGTGGGCGATGCGGCGCCACTGTTCGCTGGTGGCGGTGAACTGATAGCTGACCAGCTGGCACTGGCGATAGGGGTCATACAGGCGGAAGCCCACGTCCACCCGCCCGTCGGCGCGCGGCGTCACCCCGCCGTAGAGCACCGCCTGCGCCCCGATGGTCGTCCACTGGGGGAAGTTGGGCGCATTGGCCAGGGTCAGCCCGGTCTCGATGAAGCTGGCCGGGTTCAGCGGGTCAAAGAAGCCCGAGCGCTTCAGGTTGCCGCTGATGACGTTGGAAATCTGCGGCCCGTTCTGCCCGGTGAAGGGCACCACCGCGATCTGCAACGGCCGCAGCACGCCCTCGTCCACCACTACGTCCTGCATCGGCGCGGCGGTCGCCGTCGCTTGGGGCTGGGTCAGAGACTGAGTCTGGGCCGACGCCGGCTGAACCATCGCCGGGGCCGCCATCACGACCGCAGCAGCCGAGGCGAGGAGAAGGTGCAGACGCATGAGAAGAACTCCCGGAGTTGGACGGATCGTCGGTCCTTATCGCCAGACCGTATGACAAAAACCAGCTTGTGAAAGACAAGCTTGCCCCGGAATGGGGCGACTTTCAGACTTTAGCCCCACCTCCCCGCAATCCTCCTCCTCCCCCGCTTCGCAAGGCAGGATCGCAGGGTCGGCCAGCCCTACCGTCCCCCGCACTGACGCGCGGTTTCAAACCGGAAGGGCACCTCTTGCGCCTGAAATCCGGCAGGCACCGTAAACGGCGAGGTCGCGCGCAAGGCCCGCAACATGGCCTCCGACGCCGCCCGCCAGGTCGGATCGCTGCGCGTATCCTGCAGGCGCGGCGACCCGATGATGTCGCCGTCGGCGCTCAAGCGCACCGTCACCCGGATCACCAGTTCATCCATCCCCGGCATGTCGCAGTTCAGGTTCCAGTTCGGCGTCACCTGGCCGCCCAAGGCGGCCAGTTGCGGGCCGGTGGCGCGCGAGGCGGTCCCCGCCCCCTGCTGACCCGGCGCCGGACGGCCCCGGTTCGGCGTCTGGCGCGGCGGGCCGGCCAGGGCGTCCAGGTCCAGACCCGGCGCGGGCCTGGGCGCCGGGCGCGGCGGCGTCGGGTTGGGGCGCGGCGGCGTGGGCCGCGGGGCCGCCTTCTCAGGCGGGGTCGGGGCCGGTCGCGGCGGCGTAGGGCGCGGCGTCGGCGCAGGCGTGGGCGTCGGGCGCGGCGCGGGGGCCTTTTCCGGCGGCCTCGGCGTGGGACGCGGCGCCGGCGGGGTCGGGCGCGGCGCAGGCTGCGGCGGGACCGGCGTCGGCTCCGGCGGGACCGGCTCGGGCGGGGTCTCGACCGGAGCGGTGGCCCCATCCTCGAGCGAGGGCTCGGGCTGCGGATTGTCCGCAGGCGCGGCGGCGATCTCGATGTCCGAGACGATCGACACCGGCACCGAGTTCACCAGCGGCTTGGGCTCGTCCTTCGACGTCCACGACACCAGGGCGAGCGCGACCACGCCGGCGTGCAGCGCAAGAGATCCGACAATGGCGGGACTGGGCCGACGCAAGCGATCAGCCCCCCGCCGTCTCGTCAGCGGCCGTGTCGGTGATCAGGTTCAGCTTGGTGAAGCCCGAGGCCGACAGGCGCGCCATCACGCGGGCCACGGCCTGATAGGGGGCCCGGCCGTCGGCGCGGATGAAGACGGCCTTGTCGCGCGCCTTGTCGCCGCCCTCTTCGGCCACACGGATCGCCAGGTTCTCCCAGCGGACCTCGCCCTCGCCGATGAAGATGGCTCCGTCCTTGTCGATCGAGACCGTGATCGGCTTGTCGCTTGTCTCGACCGCGCTGGCCTCGGTCTTGGGCAGTTCCACCGGCACGCCGACCGTCAGCAGCGGCGCCGAGATCATGAAGATGATCAGCAGCACCAGCATGACGTCGACCAGCGGCGTGACGTTGATTTCGCTCAAGGGACGCTTGCGCGCGCGGCGACGACCGCGCCCGCCCGAGCTTCCGCCTCCTCCACCCATGGCCATGGATCAGGCGCCCCGACGCAGGTTCAGGTCAGCCGAAGGCGGCGGGGGCGGCGGCGGCGGAGCCGAGGGCGCGCCCAGACGACGGGCGATGGCCGACTGCAGGTCGTCGGCAAAGGCTTCCAAACGCCCGGTGAACTTGCCCGCCGACACCGAGAAGGCGTTGAAGGCGATATAGGCCGGGATGGCCGCCGCCAGACCGATGGCCGTGGCGAACAGGGCCTCGGCGATCGCCGGGGCCACGGTCGTCAGATTGGTGTTGCCCGCCGCGGCGATGCGATCGAACGCGTTCATGATGCCCCAGACGGTGCCGAACAGGCCGATGAAGGGCGAGGCGGTGGCCACCACCGACAGGACGCCCAGACCGTTCTCGATCTTCTGGCTCTC
Organism: Brevundimonas sp. MYb52; assembly: GCF_002979535.1. Classification (GTDB taxonomy): domain Bacteria; phylum Pseudomonadota; class Alphaproteobacteria; order Caulobacterales; family Caulobacteraceae; genus Brevundimonas. Next base: position 6,876 of record NZ_PCPB01000010.1, read on the forward strand.
GCGGGCGATGACCGAGTCCAGCGCCCGGTCGATGCGGGCGATCAGCATGTTTCCTTGCGTGTCCGTCATGGCCCCGCGCGAACGCGCCTCGCGCCAGTCCTGCAGGGTCGACACCAGCATGCGCGGCAGGGGATCGACCGGCTGGGCCCCGGCCTGCGCCGCCACGTCTTCCAGCGAGCGGCCGCTCTCGACCTGCTTTTCGAACTCGGTCGCGCGGGCGTTCATGCGGGCGAAACGCACCGCCTTGTCGATGATGATGGTCCAGGACCAGACCGAGGCCGCGGCCAGGCCGATCATGACCGTCTTCACCACCCAGTCGGCGGTCATGAACAGCTCGATGGGATTCAGCAGCGAGGCGTCGGCGGGCGGGGTCATGCGGCGTCCTTGGATGGGTCCGGTGTCGTCAGCCCTTATCGAGCGGGCGGACGTGGCGGTTTCATGGCGGCGGGTCTAACGGGCGTCGGCCTTCACGTCACGGGGGCTGCGTCTGACAACCTCGTTATTGCGAAGCTTCAGCATTCTTTCCTCCCCATTTCATGGGGAGGGGGACCACGCAGTGGTGGAGGGGGCGGCGCTGAGGGCAGACGTCGAGACGCCCCCTCCGTCTCGTCGGCTACGCCGCCGATCCACCTCCCCATCGCTGCGCGACAGGGAGGAAAGTCAGTCCCCCGACAGCCAGGGCGTCACCAGTTCGACCAGCCGCTTGGTCGGCCGTCGCGGCCGTCCGTCCAGATGGATGCAGACCGCCGTCACATCGGCCCGGCACAAGACCTCGCCGTCGCGCTCGACCGTCTGACGGATGATCAGGCGCGGCCCCTTGATGGCCTCATAGCGGGTCCGCACCACCAGGGCGTCGTCGATCCGCGCCGGCTTCACATACTTGATCGCCAGGTCCGAAACGACAAAGGCCAGCGGCTCGTCCTGCTCCAGCAACTCGACATGGCCCACCCCCGCCACCCGCAGGAAGTCCGACCGCCCCCGCTCGAAATACCGCACATAGTTGGCGTGATAGACCAGACCGGTGAAGTCGGTGTCCTCGTAATAGACCCGCACCGGCAGCAGGTGATCCTGCCCGTCAAAGCGGCCGGCGGTGGGAAGATCGGTCATGGGTCAGCCCTGAACGGAAGTCGTCGCCGAGGCCTTAGCGGCCGGCGCCGCCGCATTGAAGCCCGGACAGAACTCGGCCTTCATGTCCGCGAACTCGGCCCCCAGGGGATCGTCGCCCATCAGGATGCGGTTGGGCCGCGAGACAAAGGCCACCGCCCGCTTCTCGCCCGCGATCCCGGCGTAGCCGCAAACGGCGCGACGCTTGCCGTTTTCCAGATAGCGCACCTCGGCGGTCGGCCCCATCTGCGCCTTGACCTGGGTCAAGGCCCGTTCCGCCGGGCTCGCCTGCGTCGGTCCGAAGCGCGCGCCCTGGTTCAGGGCGAACAGACTCAAGGCGCCAAGCAGCAGCACCGCCACGCCCAGCACGGCGATCTTCTGGTCCGTCCCGATCCCGCCTCGCGCCATCGCTGTCTCCCTTCACGAGCAGCATGGCCGGGTTTGAAGAACGGGTGAAGCCCTTTTGCGAATGACTAGCGCCTTCTCCCCCCCTTCATGTGGAGGGGGAGGCGTCGCGTTTGACGTCCCTACTTCCCGAACAGGTCCGGCGGCGGGGCGGGCTGAACCTGCGGCGCCGTCAGCCCCAGATGCTCATAGGCCTTGGCGCAGGCCACCCGTCCGCGCGGGGTGCGCATGATGAAGCCCTGCTGCAGCAGATAGGGCTCGATCACGTCCTCGACCGCGTCGCGCGCCTCGGCGATCGCCGCCGCCAACGTATCCATCCCCACCGGCCCGCCGCCATAGTTCTCGATCAGGGCCTTGAGGAAACGCCGGTCGAGGCTGTCCAGCCCCTGCTCATCGACCTCCAGCCGCGCCAGCGCCCGCGCCGCCGCCAGCCGGTCGATCGTGCCCCCCTCGGCGTCGGCGAAGTCGCGCACCCGGCGCAACAGACGCCCGGCGATGCGTGGCGTGCCCCGCGCCCGACGCGCGATCTCCATGGCTCCGTCCTCGGTGATGGCCGCGCCCATCTTGCGCGCCGCCCCCCGGATCACCGCCGTCAGTTCCTCGGGCGTATAGAACTCAAGCCGCAGCGGAATGCCGAACCGATCCCGCAGCGGCGTGGCCAGAAGCCCCGCCCGCGTCGTCGCCCCGACCAGGGTAAAGGGCGCCAGATCGATGCGCACGCTGCGCGCCGACGGCCCCTCGCCGATGATCAGGTCCAGCACGTGGTCCTCCATCGCCGGATAGAGGATCTCCTCGACCAGCGGCGACATCCGGTGGATCTCGTCGATGAACAGGACGTCGCGCGGCTCCAGATTGGTCAGGATGGCCGCCAGATCGCCCGCCTTGGCCAGGATCGGGCCTGAGGTGGCCCGAAAGCCCACGCCCAATTCGCGCGCCACGATCTGCGCCAGCGTCGTCTTGCCCAGACCGGGCGGCCCGAACAGCAGGACGTGATCCAGCGCCTCGGACCGCCCGCGCGCCGCATCGATGAAGACCTTCAGATTACCCTTGGCCGCCGACTGGCCGACGAACTCGGACAGGGTCTGGGGCCGCAGCGCGCGGTCGTGCTGCTCGCCGGGCGCGGCGTCGCCTGAGATCACCCGTTCCATGCGACGCCCTGCCCTCTGCCGTCATCCTCGGGCGCCCGCAGGGCGACCCGGGGACCCAGGCCGTTCGACGGCCCGCGAACTTCAGACGTCTGGGTCCCCGGGTCCGCTGCGCGGCCCGAGGATGACGGCGATTGGAAAACCCTCACCGCCCCAACTCCTGCAGCGCCGCGCGGATCACCGCCGACAGCTCCGCCTCGTCGCCCAGCCTTATCAGCGCCTGATCCACGGCCCGACGCGCATTGACCTCGGCTATGCCCAGCCCCAGCAGGGCCGCGACCGCCTCGCCCGTCACGCTCGGCGGCGGCGGAGCGGCGGCGACCTCGGCGTGAACGCCCGGCGCGTTCGGAGCGAAATGCCCGTCGCCCAAAGCCTTGCCCTTCAACTCAGTGACGATGCGCAGGGCCAGCTTCGGCCCCACGCCGTTGGCGCGGCCGACCGCCGCCTTGTCCTCACGCGCCACGGCGCTGGCCAGTTCGCCCGGCGGCAGGACGTCCAGCACGCTCAGCGCCGCCTTCGGCCCCACGCCCTGAATGGCCAGCAACACGGTGAAGGCCCGGCGCTCGTCGCGCGACAGGAAGCCATAGAGCCGCGGCCCCGCGTCCTCGCTCCACTGGCTATGGATATAGAGGGTCGTCTCGTCGCCCGGCGCCGGCAGACGCCCCAGGGTCCGCGCCCCGCAGGTCGCCACATAGCCCACCCCGCCGCAGTCGATCAGGCATTCCGCCTCCCCGACCTCGGCCAGCACGCCTCTAAGACGCCCGATCATGCCGCGCCCCTCAGGCTCGCATTCAAACTCAAACTCCGCCGATGATGCGCATGGGTGATGGCCACGGCCAGCGCATCCGCCGCATCCGCCTTCACATCCCCCGCTGCGGGCAGCAGCCGCTTGATCATGAAGGCCACCTGGCTCTTGTCCGCCTGCCCCGCCCCGACCACGGCCTTCTTGACCAGGCTGGGCGCATATTCCGCCACGCTCAAGCCCGCTCTTGCAGGGGCCAGCATGACCGCCGCCCGCGCATGGCCCAGCTTCAACGTCGAGGCCCCGTTCATGTTGACGAAAACCTCCTCGATCGCCGCCTCGTCACAGGAATAGGCGGCGCAGATCGACCCCACCTCCTCCAGCAGATGCAGCAGCCGTTCGGGAAAGGGCGCCTTCTCCGGCGGGGCCGCCACCCCGTGCGCGATCCAGCGCAGGCGGCTGCCCTCGCTTTCGATCACGCCCCAGCCGGTGCGGCGCAGGCCGGGGTCCAGCCCCAGGATGCGAGTCGTTTCGTTCGCCATCCGTTCCTATTGCCCCAAAGAGGGTTAGCGAACAATGACCGCACGCCTCGCCTTTCGCATTGCGTATGCAATGAAGGCGTGCTTTGCATACGCAATGGATGTCACCTCTCCCTGCATCTGCGGTCGCCTGCGCCGCGCCTCGCGCACCCTGTCGCGCTTCTATGACGAGGCGCTGACGGACGTCGGGCTGAACATCAACCAGTTCGCGGTGCTACGGACCCTGGCGCGCCTCGGCCCCTCGCGCCTGGTCGATCTGGCCGAGGCCACGCTTCACGAGAAAAGCGCCCTGTGGCGCACCCTTCAGCCGCTGATCCGTCAGGGGTGGGTCATCGCCGAGGCCGCGCCCGGCGCGCGCGGCCAGACCCTCAGCCTGACCCCCGAGGGCGTGCAGAAGCTGGCCGACGCCCTGCCGCACTGGACCACCGCCCAGACCCGCGTCGCCGCCCTGCTCGGCCCGCGCGAAGCGGCCCTGATCGACCTGTTGAGCGAGCTTGAAACCGATGTCTGACGCCGCTTCCCCGGCCCCCGCTTCCGGCCTGTCGCGCCGCGCCTGGATCATGATCCTGACCGGGGCGGTGATCGTCACCCTGTCGATGGGCGTGCGCCAGGCCTTCGGTCTGTTCCTGAACCCCATCGGTCTGGATCTGGAGATCGATCGCCAGACCTTTGGCCTGATCATCGCCGCCCAGAACCTGCTGTTCGGCCTGATCCAGCCCTTTGTCGGCGCCTGGGCCGACAAGCACGGCGCCGGCAAGGTCGCGGTCGGCGGCGCCCTGGTCTATCTGGCCGGCCTGGCCGTGGCGGCGACGGCGGCCGATGCGCTCGGCCTCATGCTCGGCTTCGGCGTCATGGTCGGCCTGTCGATGGCGGGCGTGACCTTCGTGGTGGTTCTGGGCGCCGTCGGCCGCGCCGTCCCGCCCGAAAAGCGCACCCTGGCCTTCGGCATCGTCACCGCTGGCGGCTCCTTCGGCCAGTTCCTGGTGGTGCCGGCGGCGCAGGGGATGCTCGACGCCCTGGACTGGCGCGTCACCCTGTTCGTCCTAGGCGGCCTGGTCGCTCTGATCATTCCCCTGGCCCTGGGCGTGGCGGGCAAGCCCCCCGTCGCCGACGCCCGCGACGGCCTGCCGCTCAAGGCGGCGCTGAAGGAGGCCCTGACCAACCCCAGCTACGCCCTGCTCAACCTCGGCTTTTTCGTCTGCGGCTTCCACGTCGCCTTCGTCGGCACCCACCTGCCCGCCTACCTGCGCGACATGGGCCTGTCCGGCGGGGTCGGCGCCGCCTCCCTGGCCCTGATCGGCCTGTTCAACATACTCGGTTCCTGGCTCTGGGGCGCCTGGGGCTCCAAGGGGTCGAAGAAGGGCCTGCTCACCCTGCTCTACGCCTCACGCGCCGTGGCCATCGCCGTCTTCCTGCTGGTCCCGCTGTCGCCGGCCAGCGCCCTGATCTTCGCCGCGACCTTCGGCTTCCTGTGGCTGGGCACCGTGCCCCTGACCAATGGTCTGGTGGCCCAGATCTTCGGCGTGCGTCACCTGTCGGCCCTGGCCGGCATCGTCTTCCTCAGCCATCAGGTCGGCGCGTTTCTCGGCGCCTGGCTGGCGGGCGTGGCCTTTGACGCCACCGGCTCCTACGGCGCGATCTGGATCATCTCCATCGGCCTGGCCGTCATGGCCGCCCTGGCCAATGTCCCGGTGCGCGAGGCGCCGATCCTGCGCGCCTCAACGGTCCCGGCCGAATGAGCCGCCGTCTCGCCATCGGCTGCAGCCTTGTGGCGCTGATCGCACTCGTCGCCCTGGGCGGCTGGCTGTGGAGCCGTCACGGCCTCGCCGTCTGGCTCGACGCCGCCATCGCCTTCTGCATGTAGAGGAACGGCCGCCTCAATCGTCCCCTTAGTCGTCCCTGGGCATGACCGAGAAACCGGCCAAGCCGCCCTGCTGCGCCAGCCGCGCCGACAGGTCGTCGACCCGCAGGGGCATGGGGCCGCGCGCCTTGATGTGGTGTTCGTGGATCTGGCCGTCGTGGCTGACCACATGGCCGACGCGCACCGGCTTCAGACCGCTGTCCGCCAGCAGGCCGCGCAGGACCCCTTCCCCCGGCGCCTCGCCGCGCGCCCAACGCAGGGTCACATCCACCACCCCGACGTGCGGCAGGCGGGCGTCCAGGAATCTCAGGATGGCCAGCACCAGCAGGGTCGCGCCCCCCGCGATCAGGCCCAGGTCCCACATGCCGATGCCGAACATGACCCCCACCGCCGAGGTGGTCCACAACGAGGCCGCCGTGGTCAGGCCGTGCACCGAGAAACCCTCCCGGAAGATGACCCCGGCGCACAGGAAACCGATGCCCGTCAGGATGCCGTGCGACATCCGCGTTGGGTCGATCACCAGCCTCTGATCCGGCAAGGCGACAAAGGCCCAGGTCGCCTGATGCATGGCCGCCAGCATCAGCACGCAGGACGTCATGCAGACCAGGATATGGGTGCGGAACCCGGCCGGATGCCCGTGATAGGTCCGCTCGATCCCGATCAGCCCGCCCGCGACCATCGCCGCCGCCACGGGGGCGATCAAGGCCCAATCCAGCCCTCCGTCCAACGCCCAATCCACCGTCATGTCCGAACCTCAAGCTGCACAGGACCGCCCACCGTGGACCGCGCCGCTTCTTGCAGCAAGCCATCCTTCTCCCTCCCCTTCATGGGGAGGGTGGCTGAGCCTGAAAGGCGAAGACGGGTGGTGGCGCTTCGGCACACCGAGCCCCGCGTTCCGTGCCTCGCCCTCCCCACCCGGTCGCTGCGCGACCACCCTCCCCATGAAGGGGAGGGAGAGGGCCGCGTCGCTCAATCATCCCGCGGGTCCAGCACATAGTCCGTCACCCCCGGCAGGGCGCACAGCCGTGCCGCCAGCGCCTTCAGCTCGGCCTCGCTCCCGGCCTTGATGCGCCAGCTGCGCCGCACCGTCGCCCCGCCGTCGATCAGCTCGAAGCGGTCATGGCGCGGCGTCGGGTCGATTACCTTCAACGCCGCCTCGACCTCAGCCTCGGGCGACGGACCGTCGCGGCGCCAGCGCACCTCCACATCGGTCAGCACCCGCGCCGGCAGCCGCACGCTGACCAGTCGCAGGGCCACCAGGATCAGCCCCGTCGTCACCGTCCCGACCACGCCCAGGGTGAACAGCCCCGCCCCGAACAACAGGCCTATGGCCGAGGTGATCCACAGACTCGCCGCCGTCGTCAGGCCGTGGATGGAAAACCCGGTGCGGAAAATCACCCCCGCACACAGAAAGCCGATGCCCGTCAGCACGCCGTGCGCCATCCGCGTCGGGTCCGTGACGATGTTCTCGTCGGGCAGGGCGCGGAACGCCCAGTCCGCCTGCCCCATGGCCGCCAGCATCAGCAGGGCCGAGGCCAGGCTGACCAGGATATGCGTGCGAAACCCCGCCGCCCGGCCGCGCCACTCGCGCTCGAACCCGATCAGCCCGCCCGCCGCGACGGCGCCCAGGATCGGCAGGGCGAAGCTCTCGATCTCGGTCAGGGTCATGTCACGGCAACGGTCAGCCCGGCGGCCTGTTCCGCCGCAGCGCTTGCCCCGATCTGACATCGGGCGCACCCTTCGTCGATCCGCGATCGCCGAAAGGAAGTCGCCATGCGCGCCGCCCTGTTCGTTGCTTCTCTGGCCTGCCTGTCCGCCGCCGCGCCCGCCGCCGCACAGGAAACCCAGGGCCAGTTCCTGGACCGCTGCCGCGCCGAAACCCTGGCCGCCGCCCCCGACGCCGGGAACTGGGCGGACGCCGCCTGCGCCGAGAAATGGCCCAGCGTCACCCGCTCCAACCCCATGCTCGACGCCATCCTGTCGATCTTCGTCGCCGACACGCCGTCAGCGCTCGACCCTGCCGACGTGCGGGCGCGGGCCGCCTTGGTCCGCTGGCGCTCGCCGACCGAGGGCCAGTTGGCCGGCCTAAATGTCGAGGTCACGCGCATGCCGACGACGCGGATCATCTTCAACTGGTCGGCGACGGGCGAACCCGTGCCCTATGATCCGGTCGAGGCTCTGAAGGTGCGCGGCGCCAGCGTCGATCCGATCGGCTGCTACGCCTATGGGGCCGGCGAAGGCGAGAGCGTCTGGCGCGTCGAAGCGCCCGGCCATGCGCCCTTTGCGCTCCGCGTCTATCGGCGCGAAGCCCCGACGGCCTCGGCCCTGTCCTACCTCACGGTCACCGCCGACGCCGAGCGCAACATCCCGACGCTCGGCGACCTCAGGACCGCCGAGCCGGATCAGGACTGGATGGAGACCTGCCCCCGCTAGGCGACAGGCTCAGGGACAATCAGCCCGCGTACTTGGCCGCGTCCTCGTCCGAGATGTCTTCGTTGGAATAGACCGACGACACGTCGTCCTCGGCGTCCAGGGCGTCCAGCAGCTTGAACAGGGTGCCCACGGCCTCGCCGGTCACCGGCACTTCCGACTGCGGCTTCCACACGATGGCGGTCGACTTCGGGTCGCCCAGCACCTTGGACATGGCCTCGGCCACCTCGTTCAGGTCCTCATAGGCGGTCCAGATCGTATGGCCCGGCGCGTCCTCATAGATGTCCGGCTTGACCAGATCGCTCTCGACGTCCGAGGCGCCAGCCTCGATGGCGGCCTCCATGACGGCGTCCTCGGTGCCAGCCTCGGCGGGATAGGTGATCTTGCCCACCTTGTCCCACATGAAGGCGACCGAGTTCATCTCGCCCAGGGCGCCGCCGTTCTTCTTGAAGGCCGTGCCGATGTTCGAGGCCGCGCGGTTGCGGTTGTCCGTCAGGGCCTCGACGATGATGCCGACGCCGCCGGGGCCCCGGCCCTCGTAGCGGACCTCTTCCATCGTGTCGGCGTCGCCGCCGGCGGCCTTGTTGATGGCGCGCTGGATCACGTCCTTGGGCAGGCTTTCGGCCTTGGCGTTGTTGACCGCCAGACGCAGGCGCGGGTTCAGCGCCGGATCGGGCATTCCGCCCTTGGCCGCCACGGTGATGTCGCGCGACAATTTGGAGAACAGCTTCGAACGCTGGGCGTCGGCGCGCCCCTTGCGGTGCATGATGTTCTTGAATTTCGAGTGGCCGGCCATGAATCTCGCTGCCAGATTTCTGAAACGTGAGGCGAGGCCTTTACTGGATGTGCGATCCTCTGTCACGACTGGGAACCGCCCGACTGCGCCGGGGATTTAGCGCAGGCCTGTAACGAGGAGACGCTGATGGCCGCCGACGACACCTATCTGGACGACGCCTATGACGAAGGTCTCGACCACGCCCATGCGGGCGAGATCGTCGAATGGTACGCCAAGCGCCCCGTCACGGTCTCGACCGCCGCCGCCACCGGCTCCATCGTCGCCGCCTTCGCCCTGGGCGCCCTGACCGCCGTTGGAACCCTGTTCCTGCTGCGCCAGTACGACGAGCGCTGATCCCGCCTTACGGGGCATAGTCGCCGACAGTCAGACGTCGCCGTCGCTTTCTAGCGTCGGCGACGTTTTCGTTTGCGCCGTCAAGCAACCGCCTCGCCATTCGGAAACAATGATTTCCGAAATCAGCTCCCCACAAGCTTGACCATTAACTTCGGCGCCGCCAGAGACAGCCAGGATTTCACTGTTTTACAATCTGGAAATCAATAGGCTGATAGAATTCGCGCATCGAAAATAGAGCATTCGTTCTTCAGATGTCGACGATCCCGACCCCAGACGAAGCGCCCCGCCCCTCGGCGCTGCGCGCGCCATCCGCGACGTCCGGCGCCGAGACGCCGCTTGCATCACCCGCTGCGCCCGCCCGCACCTATCGCCGCCTCTATGTCTCGGTGCCGGCCAAGTTCACCCTCGCCCTGGTCATGGCCTTCGCCTGGACGGCGCTCAGCATCTGGCTGTCGCAGCGCTGGCTCAATGACCTGGCGGCGATCACCAGCTGGGCCTTCGCCCTGATCGCCATCGGCTTCATCGCCTATGTGCCGGGCTTCATGAACGCCTTTCTGCTGGGCACCCTGCTGTTCGACCGCAGGCTGCCGCGCGTTCGGCCCGCCGCCTATCCGCCCGTCAGCATCCTGGTCGCCGCCTATAACGAGGCCGCGGCCATCCGCGACACCCTGACCAGCCTGGCGGCCCAGACCTATCCCGGCGACTACGAGATCCTGGTCCTCAACGACGGCTCGACCGACGCCACCGTCGCCCTGGCGCAGCAGGCGATTCGCGAGCTGAGCTTCCCCGGCAACGCCGTCGTCCGTGTGCTCGACTACCCCGTCAACGCGGGCAAGGCCGCCGTGCTGAACCGAGGCCTGAAGGAAGCCAGCCACGACCTGATCATCACCATCGACGGCGATTCCTGGGTGCGCCACGACGGCCTGGCCCAGATCGTCGAGCGCCTGCTGACCGACCCGCCCAACACGCGCGCCATCGCCGGCGCCGTCATGGTCCGCAACTCGCGTGAGAACTTCCTGACCCGCGCCCAGGAATGGGACTACTTCCACGGCATCGCCGCGGTGAAGCGGATGCAGTCCATGTATCACGGCACCCTGGTCGCCCAGGGGGCCTTCTCCCTCTACACCCGCGCCGCCCTGGAAGAGGTCGGCGGCTGGCCCGAATGCGTGGGCGAGGACATCGTCGTCTCCTGGGCCCTGCTCGAGAAGGGTCACCGCATCGGCTATGCCGAGGACGCCCTGGCCTTCACCAATGTCCCCACGAAATTCAAGCAGTTCGCCCTGCAGCGCAAACGCTGGTCGCGCGGCCTGATCGAGGCCTTCAAGGCCCACGGCTCCCTGCTGCTCAAGCCGCGTCTGACCACCATCTTCATCTGGTGGAACCTGTGCTTCCTGCCGTTGGACCTGGTCTACACCTTCATCTTCATCCCCGGCCTGGTGCTGGCCCTGTTCGGGATCTTCTGGATCGCGGGGCCTCTGACCCTGGCCGTGTTGCCGCTGGCGGCCCTGTGGAACATGTTCATCTTCCGCATCCAGCGTCAGATGTTCCGGCGCGAGGGGCTGAAGGTGCGCCGCAACTTCGGGGGCTTCCTCTTCTACGCCCTGGGCTACAGTCTGGTGATGCAGCCGGTCTGCGTCTGGGGCTACTTCGCCGAACTGCTGGGCATGAGAAAGAAATGGGACACCAAATGATCCGCCTGCCCGCCGTCCTTGCGGGGGCCGCCGCCGCGCTCGCGGCCGCTCTGCCCGGCCTGGCCCACGCCCAGACCGAGACCGCCCAGCAGACCGCCCGCGTCGCCCACCCCGACACCACCGCCGCCGGCTTCCTGCCCGCCCACGCCGTGGGCCTGGACGTCTTCGCCTCGACCGACGCCGACGACACCGACGTCATCAAGTTCGGCGCCAATCTCGACTGGCGCTATCGCGGCCCCGACGACTACCTGGGCCTGCGCGTCGAGACCGCCCGCTTCAAGCCTCTGGGCGGCGATGCGACCGAGGATCAGCGCCTCTATCTGCGCTTCGCCGACAAGACCGGCGACTGGTCGTGGAAGGGCCAGGTCGGCACCGACGGCGACACCGTCCTGGGTTCCGCCAGCGTCCACAACGAGGCCCGCTTCCGTCAGGAATACTTCGTCGAGCGCGAGATCCTGGAGACTCCGCGCGGCCTGGACGAAGGCGTCTACTACACCTTCGTCGGCGGGGCCTTCGACCTGCCGGTCGACGACCGCAACAACTTCACCGTGGTCGCCGGCGTGCAGGACTTCACCGGCTCGAACGTCCGCACCCACCTGCGCCTGAACTACATCCATGTGGTCAAGCCGGAATGGGGCCTCTCGGCCCAGGTCCGCACCCGCTACTTCCACAGCAGCGATCCCGGCGAGTATGACTACTTCTCACCCGAGAACTACTTCGAGATCATGCCGGTGCTGCAGGTGCGCCGCTACCACGGCGGCTGGCGCTATGTCGTGGCGGCCGGCGTAGGCGGGCAGAAAGAAACCGGCGGCGACTGGCGCAGCGCCCGTTACTTCAACGCCCAGGTCGTCAGCCCGCCTCTGCGCGAATGGGCGATCAACGCCGGCTTCACCTACAGCAACACCCCCGTCGCCAGCGGCTATACCTACGACTACAGCCAGGTGAATTTCGGCGTCGTCCGAGCCTTCTGACGCCTAGCCCGCCAGCAGGGCCTCGACCTCGTCCCGCGTCCCCAGCGATGGCTGAGCGCCGGGCCGGGTCGCGGCCAGGGTGCCCGCCGCGCAGGCGAAATGCAGGGCCTCATCCGGCGTCATCCCATCCAGCAGAGCCACGGTGATGGCCCCGACGAAGGCGTCGCCCGCCCCGGTCGCGTCCACCGCCTCGACGCGCGGCGGCGTGGCCCAGGCCATCTCGACGCCGCGCCGGTACATCACCGCCCCGCGCGCCCCCTTGGTCACCACCACCAAACCGCCGCCGACGTGCAGGGCCTCGCCATAGAAGGCGGCCTCCGTCTCATTGACCACGATCAGATCGGCGCGGCGCAGCAGGGCCTCCGACACCGGGGCGGCCGGCGCCAGGTTCACACAGACGAAGTCCGTCGCCCGGCCCACCGCCGCCTCGACCGTCTCGATCGGCAGCTCCAGCTGGGCGATCAGCGGCGTCTCGATCCGCGACGGCAACTGTTCCGGCGTGACGAAGTGATTGGCCCCGGCGGCGACCACGATCTGGTTCTCACCCGTCGGATCGACCGCGATCAAAGCCACCCCCGTCGGCGCCGCGATGTCCGTCTCGACCCCCGACAGATCCACCCCGTGCGCCAGCATCAGAGCCACCGCAGCCCCCGACATCTCGTCCTCGCCGACGCGGCCGATCAGGCTGACGTCCGCCCCCAGCCGCCGCGCCGCCAGGGCCTGATTGGCGCCCTTGCCGCCCGCGTGTCGGGCCAGGCTCGCCCCCGTCACCGTCTCGCCCGGCGCCGGCAGGCTGGGCGCGGACGCCACCATGTCCAGATTGATCGACCCGACGACGGTGATCCTCATAGCCCTGCTCCCAGTCGTTCCGTGATCAGGGCGAAGACCCCGTCGGCGTCCGCCGCGGTCGCCCAGAAATGATGCGCCGTCGCCTGGTCCACGCGGAACTCCACCGCCGTATGCCCGCGGGTCAGGTCGCTCTCGGTCTCCACCTCGATCCGGCACGGCGCCAGTTCGAACAGCTCCGGCTGCAACAACCAGGCCACGGTGCAAGGGTCATGCAGCGGCCCCGCGTCCCAGCCGACGATGACCCGCTCAATCCGTTGCGAGAAGCGCAGCATGGCCGCCGACGCCTTGGCCGAAGCGGTCGGCAGGGCCTCGATGGCCGCAATCCGCTCTTCGGTCGCCCGCACCTGATGGGTGACGTCCAGCCCCATGACGATCATCCGGCAGCCCGAGGCGAAGACCTCGGCCGCCGCATCCGGGTCGGCCCAGATGTTGAACTCGGCGCTGGCCGTGATGTTGCCGCCCTCCGAGCGCGCCCCGCCCATGACCACCACCGGCCCCAGACGGCCCGCCAGCCCCGGCTCGGCCCGCATGGCCAGGGCCAGATTGGTCATCGGCCCCATGACGGCCAGGGCCACCGATCCGGCGGGCCGTTCCATCACCAGCCGCACGATGGCCTCGGCCGAGCTTCCCTCGCCGACCGCTGCCTCCGGCTCGAACGGTTCCAGATCGCCCAGCCCCTCAGCCCCGTGGAACTCGCCCGCCCCCGCCGGCTCGCGCCGCAAGGGCCGCTCGGCCCCGACATAGACCGGCACGTCTTCGCGCCCAGCGATCTGGCGCAGGATACGGGCGTTGCGCGCCGTCTTTTCGGCGCTGACATTGCCCCCGACCGTGGTCACGGCCAGCAGGTCGAACGCAGGAGAGGCGAAGGCGGTCAGCAACCCGGTGGCGTCATCCACGCCGGGGTCGCAATCAATGATGAGAGACTGTTTCACCGTCCCGGTGTGCCGCGCGACGACGCGCGAGGCAACCGCCGCCCGTCATTCCCTGGGCGGCGAGAAATGAAAACGGGGGGCTGGCGGCCACGATCAGCAACACCATATGGTGCGGATAACAGATCCCAGGAAACGCTCCCCCATGACCGACGCCGCCCCCGCCCCGCTGAAGACCCTGAAGATCGACTTCGTTTCGGACGTGGTCTGTCCCTGGTGCGCCGTAGGTCTGGGCGGGCTGACCACCGCGCTGGAGACCTTGAAGGGCGAAGGCGTCGCCGCCGACATCGCCTTCCAGCCCTTCGAGCTGAACCCGCAGATCGCGCCCGAAGGCGAGAACATCGTCGAGCATATCGGCCGCAAATACGGCTCCACCCCCGAACAGTCGGCCCAGAACCGCGAGATGATCCGCGCCCGCGCCGCCGAGGTCGGCTTCGACATGCGCATGGGGCCGGACAGCCGTATCTGGAACACCTTCGACGCCCACCGCCTGCTGCACTGGGCTCATGAGACCGCGCCCGACAAGCAGGAAGCCCTGAAGCGCGCCCTGTTCACCGCCCACTTCACCGACAACCGCAACATCACCGACGCCGGCGTCCTGACCGGGGCCGCCGAGGCCGCCGGCCTGGACCGGACCGAGGCGGCCGAAGTCCTGGCATCGGGCCGCTACGCCCAGGACGTTCGCAGCGCCGAGGACCTGTGGCGCGCACGCGGCATCACCTCGGTCCCGGCCGTGGTGGTCGAGGGCAAGTATCTGATCAGCGGCGGCCAGCCGGCGGCGGCCTTTGAACAGGCCCTGAGGCAGATCGCTTCTGAACTCTAGAAGGCATCGGCGGCCGCCGCGAATCGCGCCTTAGCGTGCGGCGGCCCGCAGGCCTTCAATCTGATCATACAGACGCCGGGCGTTCTCGACGCCCATCAACTGGGGCGTTTCCGACAGGCTGGGAACCCACAGCGCCAGACCCGACCGAAAGCTCTGCGTGCCGAAGACGTTGAGCCCCCTCGGACTCGGCCCGAAGAAGATGTCGCCTCGCTGGCCGCGCGGCCTGAACCGCACCTGATCCACCTTCCCGAGGTCCAGCGCCGTCACCTCGTCGCCGAGGCCGCGCCGAAGGACGATGACGCGACGGTCCGTCAGGGCATACTCGATCCGCGACCGGAGCCAGGCGTCATGGACGAAGCGGCCAAGCGTGAAATAGAGGGCGGCCAGCGCGAACATCAGCGGGAACAGGACAAATGGAAGCCCGCGCGCCGTCGAGAACCCTCCCGACAACAACATCCACAGCACTATGACGCCCCATAACAGGCTGATCGGCGCCAAGACGAACTCCTGCCCGCCCAGGCGCAGCCCCTGCTGCGGCCTCCCGCGCCACAACAGTTTCTCATCCGCCCGAATATAGCTGCTGATTGTTTCAGCCACGCCCATTCCCCCGACACACATCCACGCAGGCCTGCGCCAGCACCTCGGCCGAGTCGGTCAGCGGAACCGCCAGGTCCGCCGCATCCAGCAACAGGGGAACCTCGGTGCAGCCGCCGATCACCCCCTCGGCCCCCGCCGCGACCAGGACCGCCGCCAGGTCGCGCATGACCGCGCGCTGCGCCGGTCCCACGTCGCCCGCCTTGACCCCGAACACCGCCGCCATGAAGCGCGCCCGGTCGGCGTCTGACAGCCGCACCATCTCCACCCCCTCTGCGGCCAGGGCCTCGGCATAGAGCGCCTCGCCGCCCGGCGTCGCCAGAACCCCGATCCGCCGCGCGCCGGCTCTCGTCGCCGCCCCCTCTTTCGCGGCCTTGGCCGTCTCCGCCACCATATCGATGAAGGGCAGGCCCGCCGCCCGAATGGCCGCTGCATGGGCGTGGGCGGTGTTGCACGGCATGGCCAGAACCTCGGCCCCGGCGTCGCGCAACCGCACCGCCATCTCGCCCAGGACCCGGCCCGCCGCCTCGGGCTGGGCGTGCCGGTTCGGAACCTGGGGATTGATGTCGGCGATGACGCGGATGTGGTCCTCGTCGCCCCTGGCCGGGGTCAGGGCCTGCACCCGCGCCAGAAAGGCCACCGTCGCCGCCGGCCCCATGCCGCCCAGAACGCCCAGACTCTTGCCCGCAGGACTATTCACGCCAGCGCGCCTTCCAGTTCGCCCTGATAGCCGAACAGCCCCTGCGCCCCGCCGGTGTGCAGAAACACCACCGTCTCGTCCCTGAACCGCCCGGCCCTGGCCAGGGCGATCAGCCCCTTCATGGCCTTGCCCGTATAGACCGGGTCCAGCAGCAGACCGTCGGTGCGCGCCGCCAGTTTCAGCGCCTCGATCACCGCCTGGTCGATCAGACCGTATCCAGCCCCGACATAGTCGCAGTCGGCGACCACCATCTGATCCGTCACCCGATCGGGATGGCCCAGCAGAGACGCCGTCTCCCGCGCCAGCTTCAGGACATTGGCCTCCTGTTTCTCCCTCGGCGCCCGCACCCCTATGCCCAGCACCGGGATGTCCGCCCCCATGACCGCCAGACCCGCGACCAGGCCCGCATGGGTCCCCGCGCTGCCCGTCGCCGTGACGATGCGGCTGATCGCCAGGTCCAGTTCATCGGCCTGGACCAGGATTTCCCGCGCGCAGTCGACATAGCCCAGGGCCCCGACCGCGTTCGAGCCGCCGCCTGGAATGACATAGGGCCGGCCGCCGCGCGCCCGCACCGCCTCGGCCGTTGTCTCCAGTTCCGCCGCCATGTCAGCCCCGCCCCGCACGCGCCGGATCACGGCTCCATACAGCCGGTCCAGCAGGACATTGCCGTTCTCGACATAGTCAGCCGCCGTCGAACCCGTCCGCTCCTCCAGGATGATCTCGCACTTCAGTCCGTGGGCGGCGGCGGCCGCCGCCGTCTGGCGCACATGGTTCGACTGCACCGCCCCCTGCGTCACCAGGGTGTCGGCGCCGACCTCGAAGGCGTCGCCCAGCAGAAACTCCAGCTTGCGCGTCTTGTTGCCCCCGCCAGCCAGGCCGGTGCAGTCGTCGCGCTTGATCCAGAGATCGATCCCCAGCGCCTCTGACAGCCGCGGCGCGGGCTCCAGCGGGGTCGGCAGATGCGCCAGTCGGACGCGAGGAAAGCGGGCCAGATGCATGGTCGAAGACTCCCGTTCAATAATCGTGGCTAACACGCGAATTCTTGCGGAACCAAGTTTCAGGTCCGTTGTTATTGCATCGGACACATCGGACGCCCCCCAACCCCGATGTCGTCTGTGGCGGTCCGGCCTTAACGCCCCCCCGACTGAGAAGCCGGACCGCCCCCCCTCCTTCATTCCAGTTTCAGCACCATGTCCCAGCGATCAATGCCGGGCGCATAGCCGTCGGGCGTGACCTTCTGCGTCTCGAAGCCGAACCGGGCATAGAAGCCCTGGGTGTGCTGGCTGGTGTTCAGGATGACGTGCGTCACCCCCGGCGTCGCCCACGCCGCCGCGATCCGCGCCTCGGTCAGCACCTTTCCCAGCCCCTGACCGTGCAGGCCGTTGTCCACCATCCCCCAGCACAGGGCCACGCTGATGCCGTCCGCCTCGACCGCATGGCCGCCGCAGCCGACGATCCGCCCGTCCAGTTCAAGCACCTGATAGGGCCAGCGCAGGGCCTGATCATTCAGAAACCCGACAAACCCCTCCCGCTCGCTCACGTCAAAGAAGCGCGGCGTATTGCTGTCGAACAGGGCCAGGCACCCGGCCATGTCCTCAGGTGCGTAGGTTCGGGA
Source organism: Brevundimonas sp. MYb52 (assembly GCF_002979535.1). GTDB lineage: Bacteria > Pseudomonadota > Alphaproteobacteria > Caulobacterales > Caulobacteraceae > Brevundimonas. The sequence continues at coordinate 24,403 of NZ_PCPB01000010.1, forward strand.
AAGGATCATTCCCCTTCCTGCCACGCCGCCCTCGCTTGACCTACCCCCGAAACGGGCTAGGGTCGCGCCGTTCTCCGGGGGGTCGCAATCGAGCGGCTGAGATAGAGGTTTCTCCTCTGACCCGTCGAACCTGATCCGGGTCATGCCGGCGAAGGGATGAGTACGCTTCCGGCCCCGGCTTCACGCCACAGGACCGGCACGCCCGACGTCGGCGGACCTCAAACGCTTTGAGGCCGCCATGAACATCAACGTCACGCCGACGACCGAACAGCCGCACGAGCCCAATGTCGAGCTCCCCCTCGCCGAGGCCCGCAAGGCCGTCGAGGCCGAGACCGGCCGCATCCCCACCGGCCCCCGCGCCGGCGGCGTGAAGGTCTATGTGGCGGGCGAGCTCTACCCCGACATCCGCGTCCCCTTCCGCGAGGTCGCCGTCCACCCCAGCGCCAACGAGCCGCCGGTGACGATGTATGACAGCTCCGGCCCCTACACCGACCCGACCGTGACCATCGACATCAAGAAGGGCCTGCCCCGCGTCAAATCCAGCTGGCAGCTGGACCGCGGCGACATCGCCCCCGTCGCCAACCCGCGCGAGGTCAAACCCGAGGACAACGGCCACGCCAGCGGCAAGCACCTCGCCCCCCGCTTCGACGTCTCGAACCATCAGGTGTTCAAGGGCGTCGAAGGCCGCCCGGTCACCCAGTACGAATACGCGAAAGCCGGGATCATCACGCCCGAGATGGAATACGTCGCCATCCGCGAGAACCTGCGCCGCGAGCAGAACGCCCCCTGCATCCGCGACGGCGAAGACTTCGGCGCCGCCATCCCCGACTTCGTGACCCCTGAGTTCGTGCGGCAAGAGATCGCCCGCGGCCGCGCCATCATCCCGCACAACATCAACCACCCCGAAGTCGAGCCGATGATCATCGGCCGCAACTTCCTGGTGAAGATCAACGCCAACATCGGCAACTCGGCCGTCCTCTCCAGCGTCGATGACGAGGTGGACAAGCTGGTCTGGGCCACCCGCTGGGGCGCCGACAACGTCATGGACCTGTCGACGGGCCGCAACATCCACAACATCCGCGACTGGATCATCCGCAACTCTTCCGTCCCCATCGGCACCGTCCCCATCTATCAGGCGCTGGAGAAGGTGAACGGCATCGCCGAAGACCTGACCTGGGAGGTGTTCCGCGACACCCTGATCGAACAGGCGGAACAGGGCGTGGACTACTTCACCATCCACGCGGGCGTGCGGCTTCCGTTTGTGCCAATGACGGCCAAGCGCGTGACGGGCATCGTCTCGCGCGGCGGCTCCATCATGGCCAAGTGGTGCCTGGCCCACCACAAGGAGAGCTTCCTCTACGAGCATTTCGAGGACATCTGCGACATCATGCGCGCCTATGATGTCAGCTTCTCGCTCGGCGACGGCCTGCGCCCCGGCTCCATCGCCGACGCCAACGACGAGGCCCAGTTCGCCGAGCTGCGCACCCTGGGCGAACTGACGAAAATCGCCTGGGCCAAGGGCTGTCAGGTCATGATCGAAGGCCCCGGCCACGTGCCGATGCACAAGATCAAGGCCAACATGGATGAGCAGCTCAAGCACTGCCACGAGGCGCCCTTCTATACGCTTGGCCCGCTGACCACCGACATCGCCCCCGGCTATGACCACATCACATCGGCCATCGGCGCGGCCATGATCGGCTGGTTCGGCACGGCCATGCTCTGCTACGTCACGCCCAAGGAGCACCTGGGCCTGCCCGACCGTCAGGACGTCAAGGACGGCGTCATCACCTACAAGATCGCCGCCCACGCCGCCGACCTGGCCAAGGGCCACCCCGCCGCCCGCATGCACGACGACGCCCTGTCGCGCGCCCGCTTCGAGTTCCGCTGGGAGGACCAGTTCAACCTCGGCCTCGACCCCGAAACCGCCCGCAAATACCACGACGCCACCCTGCCCAAGGAGGCCCACAAGACCGCCCACTTCTGCTCCATGTGCGGCCCCAAGTTCTGCAGCATGAAGATCAGCCAGGACATCCGCCGCGACGCCATGGCGCAGAACGACGCGGGCGCCTCGCTGACGGAGGCCGAAGCCGGCATGGCGGAGATGAGCGCCAGGTTCCGGGCGGGTGGGGCAGCGATTGAGGTGAAGGTCTAGCCGCCCCGCCCGCTCACGCCGGGGTCAGGACTAAGGACGCGAGGCAGCTTCGGGTAGACTCGCGTCCGCCCCCCCCTACGCAATAAGCTTAGACGGCAAAAAGCATCATTTGTTGAGCTTGAGGATATACCGATCGCAGCACTCGATCCCTTGTCTTACGGCTACGGAACAGCTCGTAGACAGCTTGCTTGGGACCATCGGTCACAACACGTTGGATAATCTCGATCCCCTGCGTCACGTATTCCTGCGTCTCGGCGTGTGGCGGAACTTTCACTTCTTTAGCGTTGGCAAGCAGCCGGATCGCGTAGAGAACATGCCAGTTCCCATAAGGGAGCCACGACAACTCCCGCGTTTCGCCCACGGTTGAACGAGCTATCTCAGCCTCCCGTTGACGCCTCTGCTCGATCTCCAGCGAGAGCTCCCAGACCTGCACCAATTCGTCTAGATCGTAGTGCTCGTGGAAAATGTCGCCGTACAGACTTCCAAATATCTCGTCGGACTGTACGCGCGCACGTTCTGGCTCACCTAAAAAATAACTCAGTATGACCTGACCCAGTTTGAACGCGTCTATACGTTGCGTATTGGGCTTGTCACTATACTGACCTTTCTTTCTTTCGTAGAAGTAGCCTTTGTCAGAAAAAGCTCCCTCCAACTTATGCTGAATCTCGTCGTTCGAATGAAGATCGCGCTGTAGAATTCTAGCTTGGCTATTAGTAGCAACAGCGACTCGCCGCGATATGTCCGCCTTTGCCGTTTCGTAAACCTTTATCAAAAGTAGTACGTTTTGAGTCCGGATAGGGTTTCTTTGATAAGCTTGGAACAGGGCATGTGAAGTTTGAGCTCCATTTACCACCTGAAGCCCATCCACAGTAAGGACAGGACTTCTGATCCCACTATTATAGCTGAAATTTTCACACGTAATTGTTATCCCGTTATTCTGATACCAGAATAAGTGATTATCATCAGAAACAGCGCTTCTAAAAATATCGCCGTTGTAACCACCATCTAATCCAAGAAAAACTCTAATATTGTCGTCAAATATATGCCTCTTGATTGACGTAAGATCTTCATTGCATATCAATTTCAGATACGACAAAGCATCGACGCAAGCTATAGCTCCACGAACATCCCCGTCAGATCTATCAAATATCTGCCTGTCTATTACCTGAAGCTGACCAGATACACTTTCTCGTTCTGGACGGTATATAAGTCGAGCAATTTCATGAAACCCAACCTCCTCGTATGAAATCCAATCATAACGAGAGCAAAATTCTTCAATTATCCTTATGCCACTTTTAGCAAGATGCTGACCATTACTGACTAAATATATTTTATATTTACAATAAATTCCGGCATCAAAATAAGAACTTATTTGCTCTATTTTTTGGGCAAGAGCCTCGTTGACAGATGCTGACAGCCCTTCATTCCTATCAAACAACTCCTGAAGGAATGCCATTATTTTGTATAATTCTGTTTCAGGGAAATTCTTTGAACAACCCTCTATCTTTGTATGATATTTGAACTGAAAAATACTGATCGTCGGACTAATAGGGTCATCTTGGATGTAGACAGCATCTACACCACGATCCCCTACTCCATCGGTAATAAGCTCTAAACTGGTTTCGTTTTTTTTCGGAAACAGGCAGTCGAGCGCTAGGAGTTGAAACGCTGCCGGCGCACCTTTGGCCTGACCAGCGTTCTCATACTCGCGCAAGCGCGCATCGATTATCGAATGTTCGAGTTTTGTGATCGCATGCATGCAAGACTCATACATGAGTCGATAGCTGCCGACATACCTACGTTATGCGCCGGTTGCCTTTAAGCGTCAGCCGCCCCCGTCCGATCCTGACGCACCCATCCTCCAACCTCCTCGCCACAGGCAGGAGGAGGCGAGATGGGCGACGAGGCTTACTGGCACGAGGGCGAGCCTCGGGTGATCCGGTCCGGGCGGTGGGAGCAGGATGAGCTGGGCGACATCAGCTACATCCCCGACCATGTGCGGCCCGTCCTCGATGACGACGATCCCGACGACCGCCCGGCCCCCGGCGTCTCGCCTGATCCCGACCGCTCTCCCGACCTTTCGCAGACGGCGGGCTATCGCGTGCGCTCGGACGCGGTCTGGGCGGCGGCGCGGCGCGACTATCTAGCCGGGGACACGGCCGAGGCCGTCTGCGACCGCTATCAGTTGAAGTCGGGCACCCTGCGGTCCCGCGCCGCGCGCGAGGGCTGGCGCCGCAGCGACATGGAAGACGTCTGGCCCGCCCCTGACGACGAAGACGACAACCCGCCCGGCGCCGCCCCGCCCGATCTGGCCCAGATGGCGGCCCAGGCCCTGATGCGGCTGGACCGCGCCGTCCGCCGCGGCCGCGCCGCCGAGGCCGCCTCCTGGCTGCGCACCTGGCGCGCCCTGACGGACCCGGCTCTGCTCGCGGCACTGACACCAGAACCCGCCCCCGATCCCGCCGCCACGCTGGAGGCCGACCTGAAGGCCGTCGCCGATGTCGCCCGCGACGCCGCCGCCCTCTCGCCCCACGACCTCGCCGGCCGCCTCGCCATCGAGGCCCGCATGGCCGCCCTCAAGGCCCGGCTGGACCCGGACGGGAAGATTTCAGACAGATTGGACGAATTGGACTCTGTTTTTCCCGAGCCCGACCCGCCGCCCTGAAAAGCCCTCCCCTTCGAGGGAGAGGGATTGGGCGGGGGCTCGGCCAGCCCCGGCCCACGGCCTCGGATGACGCGAAAACCGTCTCAGACGCTACAGAAGCGGAACACCCCGCGCGCCGACGCCCGGCGCGCGCTCGCGCCTACTTCTTCGAGGGCAGGAAGGGCGAGAAGGTGATGACGGTGAAGGTGTCGCGGATGTGCGGGCGGGTCTGCACCTGCTTGGTCACAAAGGTGCCGATGTCGGCGTCTTTCGGCAGCTGGAACTTGGCCAGCAGGTCGTGCTGACCCGAGGTCGAGTAAACTTCCGACACGTTTTCAACATTGTCGACCAGATCGGCGGCGACATCGTTGGCGTAGCCCAACTCGCATTTGATGAAGACGAAAATGGCGGTCATCATGGTCGGAACCTCCCGTTCAAGCGGAGGTGCATAGCGGATGGAAACGGCATGGGTAAGGCTCCGGCGACACTGACGGCCCCTCCAGTCGATTACGAGGCGGCTTACAACAATCGGGAACGCGTGCCGGGACATCCGGCGATCCTGAAACGATGGCGAGAAGACTCGGCCCGCGTCATCGACGCCCGGCGGCCGGAAACCGTCGAATACGGCCCCGGCGAGCGCCAGAAGATGGAGTGGTTCGACGCCGGCGCGGGGTCGCCGACCGCCCTCTTCATCCACGGCGGCTACTGGCAGGCCCTGGACCGGGCCTGGTTCGCCTGGGTGGCGCCGGCCCTGCTGGATCAGGGGATCAGCGTCGTCATCCCCGGCTATGACCTGGCCCCGACGGTCAAGGTCGGCGCCATCATCGGCCAGATGCGCCGGGCCACCGAACTGGTGCGCGACCGCACCGGCAAGCGGCCCCTGGTCTTCGGCCATTCGGTCGGGGGCCATATGGCGGCCTGCATGCTGTCCGAAGGCCGCGCGCGGGCGGCGCTGGCGATTTCGGGCGTGTTCGACATCGAGCCGCTGATCCACACCTCGCTGAACGCGGCGCTTGGGCTGGACGCCATGACGGCGCGGGCCCTGTCGCCCATCTACTGGCCCGCGCCGAACGGCGGGGCGCCAGGCGGGCGGGCGCTGGACTGCTGGGTCGGCGGGGCGGAAAGCAACGAGTTCATCCGCCAGAGCCGCAGCATGGCCGCCGAGTGGGGCGGCAAGGGCGCCGACACCCATGTCGAGGTGCTGGACGGGCTGGATCACTTCACCATGCTGGACCCGCTGGCCGACAAGGACAGCAGCATGGTCCGGCGCCTCGTGACGCTGGCCACCGCCGAATAGGCGACCGGTTACCGGGATTGATCGGCGCTCCCTTGACGGGGGCGCCGGGAACCGCCGATCTGCGGGCCTGAAAAGTCCGAAGGAGACCCCATGCGACACGACCGCCTCAGCGTGCTGACCGCCCTCGAAACTCAAGGGGTCGTCCCGGTCTTCTATCACGCCGACCCCGAGGTCTGCGCCGAGGTGATCCGCGCCTGCGCCCGCGGCGGGGCCAAGGCCATCGAGTTCACCAACCGCGGCGACTTCGCCTGGGAGACCTTCACCGACCTGTCCAAGCAGTTCGCCCAGACCGATCCCGACATCATCATGGGCGTCGGCTCGATCCTGGATGCGCCGACGGCGGCTCTCTACCTGGCGTCGGGCGCACGCTTCGTCATCAGCCCCTGCCTGGTGCCCGAGGTGGCGCAGGTCTGCAACCGCCGTCAGGTCGCCTATTCGCCGGGCTGCGGCTCGGTGCGCGACATTTCCGAAGCGCAGAGCCTGGGCTGTGAGATCGTCAAGCTCTTCCCCGGCGCCTCGGTCGGCGGCCCCGACTTCGTCAAGGCGGTGCTGGGCCCCATGCCCTGGACCAAGATCATGCCGACCGGCGGCGTCGACCCCGACGAAGCCTCCATCGCCAAATGGTTCGGCTCGGGCATCGTGGCGGCGGGCATGGGCTCCAAGCTGATCACCGACGCGGCGATTCAGGCGAAGGACTGGGCCGGCATCGAGGCCAAGGTGCGCCAGACGGTCGAGGCGATTGCGGCCTTCCGAAACAAGTAGCAACGCCTCTCCCTCCCCTTCATGGGGAGGGAGAACCGCGCTCAAGCGGCGAGCGATAGCGCCCCAAAGAAGAAGGCCCCGCCGGTCGAACCAGCGGGGCCTTCCTATTCAGAACCCGAAGCGCCTCAGGCGGCTTCGGCGGCGGCCTTGGCCAGCTTGGCCTGGTGGGCGGCCATGCCGGCGGCGATCAGTTCTGCGGCCTCGCCAGCGTCGCCCCAACCGTTGACCGTGACCGACTTGCCCTTCTCCAGATCCTTGTAGCGGGTGAAGAAGTGCTCGATCTGCTCGATCAGGATGGCCGGCAGCTGACGGTAGCTGGAAACCTCGGTGTAGTAGGGGTTCAGCTTGTCGACCGGCACGGCCAAGATCTTCTCGTCGCCGCCGGCTTCGTCGACCATCTTCAGCACGCCGATCGGGCGCGAGCGGATGACGCAGCCGGGCACCACCGGGGTCGGGTTCAGCACGATGACGTCGCAAGGATCGCCGTCGTCCGACAGGGTGTGCGGCACGAAGCCGTAGTTGCCCGGATAATACATGGCGGTGTGCAGGAAGCGGTCGACGAACAGGGCGCCGGATTCCTTGTCCATCTCGTACTTCACCGGCAGACCGCCTTGCGGGATCTCGATGATGACGTTGATGTCCCACGGCGCATTCGGGCCGACCGGAATGGCTTCGATGTTCATGTTACGCTCTTGTTGCAGGTGCGAACGGGGAGTTTGGGGCGCGTGATAAGCTCTGCGTCGCCGAACAGCAAGCTTCAGGGGCCGTTTGCGGGCGATCGCCCTTGCTCCATAGGCCGAACTGAAGGCATCAACAGGGCATGACCCTGTTCGACTGGATCGCCCTCAGCCTCTTCTTCATCGCCTGGCTCGGCTATGGCCCGATCCTGGGGCTGATCGCGCGGCGCAGCGGATCGCTGAACGACGACATGCTGGTGGTCCGCGACAGCTGGATGACGGCCATGACCCATCGCGAGATGCGGCTGATCGACAGCCAGTTGATGGGCCACTCTATCAACTCCGCCTCCTTCTTCGCCTCGACCAACCTGCTGCTGATCGCGGCGGTGGCCGGCATCCTGTTCGGCGGCGAGAACGCGCTGAAGGGCTTCGCCGCCGTGGGCGCCGAGGCGGTGCCGATGAAAATTCTGGAGGCCAAGCTGGCCCTGGTTCTGGTCTGCCTGGCCCGCGGCTTCCTCGATTTCATCTGGTCGCTGCGCCAGATGAACTACGCCCTAGCCCTGATCGGCGCCGCACCGGAAATCCACACCGAGACGGACCGCGTCGCCTATGGCCATGCGGTGGCCCAGGTGCTGAACCCGGCCCTGGGCGGTTTCAGCCAGGGGGTGCGGGGCTACTACTTCGCCCTGGCGGCGGCGGCCTGGCTGTTCGGGCCTCTGTGGCTGGCGCTGGGCGTGATCTCGGCCTTCGGCCTTCTGGTCTGGCGTCAGGCTGGGTCGCCGGCCGCGCGGGCCGTGCGGGCGGCCCGACGGCTGCTGGAGCGCAGTTAGGCCCGACTTTGGTCTTATTGCAGCCGCGAACGATTCGTGCGGACAGCAATCCTTACCCGGCGTAACTGCGAAACGGATTTACGTAACAGCCTGTGATCGCGAGTCAAAAATCGGCGCTTGAAATTTTGTGCGCTGCAACCTAATTTGGCTTTCGACGCTTTCGGGCGTCTTGCCCTTCCTGGGCGTTTCCTCCCTATAGACTTTATATGCCGCGCCCCCGGGCGCGGCTTTTTTTTGGCCCTCGCTGGGTCAGGCGGCGAAGTCTTGACCCAGAGCCGCAATGACCCGGTTCAGCCCTGACTGGCAGCGCCCCCAACCGGCCGAGGGGCCGCCCGAGGCCTCGTCCCAGTAAAGTCGCCGGTTCAGCTCGATCTGGATCGCCTCGAAGCCTTCCTCCGGCCGCCCCCAGAGCTGGGTCGCATACCCGCCCGCGTAGGGCCGATTCAGCGCCACGCGCCAACCCATGGCCTCAAACAGCGCCCGCAACCGCCGCGTCAGGTCCGTCTCGCAACTGGCGCCATGCCGGTCGCCCAGCACCACGTCCGGCCCGTTCGGTCCCGTGGCGCGCGACGGCATGGAATGCCAGTCGACCAAAACCGCGCGGCCATGACGCGCCAACGCCGCCCGCATCAGGTCGCCGAGGGCTTCATGATAGGGCTGATGCACCCTGGTGATCCGCCCAACCGCCTCCTCCCGCGTCAGGCGGCGATCGTAGAGCGGCGCGCCATCGCCGGCCAAGCGCGGAATGACGCCGTATCCGGCCTGGGTCTTCAGCCCCGGCGGCGGCGTCGCCGACACCCCGTCGATCAAGATCGGGTCCAGTTCCTCAGGCGCACGGTTCAGATCGACATAGGCTCGGCCTATGCGCCCGGCGATCAGCGCCGCCCCCGCCGCCGCGCCCGCGCCCAGCAGCCGATCCACCGCCGCATCCTCGGCGCTGCGCAGCGACATCTCGGACAGATCCTCGGCCGCCGCCATGTCTTCGGGATAGAGCTCCCCCGAATGCGGCGAGGCGAACACCAAAGGCGTCGCACGCCCGCGAAGGACGGGGACAAGGCTGAAGGTCGCGTCGGTCGGCGCTGGGTTCATGGCTTGGCCATAGACTGATTTATCCCCGACCGCGCCCTCTACGCGCTCGCCCTAGGGATGATTTTCACCGCGAGTTTACCGATCAGCGCCTAGGGTCCGCTTCGATATTCAAGGACTTGACCCTGCATGGCGCGTATTCTGCTGGCCGAAGACGACGGCTCGCTTCGAGGCTTCCTGACACGCGCGCTGGAACGCGCCGGTCATGCCGTGGTGGACTGCGAAAACGGCGACGACGCCATCGACGCCCTGGAGCAAGGCCCCTACGACCTGCTGCTCACTGACATCGTCATGCCCGGCGCCGACGGGATCGAGGTCGCGCGCGTCGCCGCCGTGCGCCAACCCGGCATCCGCATCATGTTCATCACCGGTTTCGCCGCCGTCGCCCTGTCGGCCGCACAGGCCACGCCCCAGGCCAAGGTCCTGTCCAAACCCGTCCACCTGCGCGACCTAGTGAACGAGGTCGAACGCATGATCGCCGCCTAACGAAAAAATACGAAAAAAGAAGACACAAGCCTCTTGCGGCCCCCGCGAACTGCGGGTTATAGACGCCGCCTTCCCGCCCACCGACACATCAGTCGGCCGGGCCGCAGAACAGGCGGACGCGTAGCTCAGCGGGAGAGCACTACGTTGACATCGTAGGGGTCACAGGTTCAATCCCTGTCGCGTCCACCATTCTTTTCAATCGCTTAGGCGGTTGCACCCACGGTGCATTTTGACACGACATCGTCAAAGCCCTGCCTTCGCCTTGTCTCCAGCTTTTCTTGGCCGCTAGGGCTTTCAGGACCGGCGAATCGCCGCCTGACGACAGGGCCTCATCCTGGCCCCAAGGCTATAAGCCAGGCTTCCAAATCGCGACAAAAACGCACGGCGCAAGCGATCGGGGCCAGTTCTGAAAAACGGAGGATTCCTCGTCGCCAGGGCGGGCGCGAGAAATAAAATCCTGTTCGGCCCTCTGCCTCGCGCCGGCGCACGCATGTTTCGGATCGCGGCCGTCGCGGCCGGCGAACGCGCCAGCCCCCTAAACGCCAAACATCTCGTCGATTTGAGACGCACAGGCCTTCCCTCCGCGCCGGCAAGGTGGCAACTCCACAGAACAGGGTGATGGAAACACCCTTTGGGGGGACTGCGTATGGAAATCGTCAAGGTTCGGCGGCTTCAACATGGCTGACACGCAACAGGTCGCGAAAAGCGCCGCCGTTCTGCGGCTGCGCCGTCCTTCGCCCCATGGCGACGTCGTCTGGTACGAATATGCGCCCATCATCGACGGCGGGCCGAAACGCCTGTCGCATCACATGATGGCCTCGCCCGAGAGCGCGGCCAAACTGGCGCGCCAGCATGGCTATGAGACAGCCGAAACCATCATCGACTTCGAGATTTCGTAACCTCGCCGCCGCCGGCGCTCCGCGCCCTAGTCCTGCTGAGACGCGAGAACATCCAACCGCGCCGTCAGGCTGGCCAGAGCGTCGCAGATGGCGGCGATCTCGACACAGGCCTCTCCGATCACCGGAGACCGCTGCTCAAACGAGCGACACAGCCAAGCCACCGCCAATTCTTCAAACTGTTCGCGCACGAACCACCTGTGCCGTTGTGAAACCGCACGAACAAAACACGCAAAAGTTGTGCTTGGCGCCGCAACGCCCAATCAGGCCGTCAGCCGGTAGCCCACGCCAGGTTCAGTGGCGATCAGACGGGGCTGGGCGGGATCGGCCTCCAGCTTCTGACGCAACTGGCCGACGACCACGCGCAGGTACTGAGTGTCGTCGGCGTGGGCCTTGCCCCAGACGGCGGTCAAGAGGTCGCGGTGGCCGACCACCTTGCCGGCGTTGCGCGCCAGATGGGCCAGGACGTCGTATTCCTTGGGCGTGACGCGCACGGCCTCGCCCGCGCGGGTGATCAGGCGGCGCTCCAGGTCGATGACCACCTCCCCCGCTGTCAGCGGCCCCTGCACCTCCGCGCGCGGTGCGGCCTGGCGCAGATTGGCGCGGACCCGAGCCAGCAGTTCGCCCACGCCGAAGGGCTTTTCGACATAGTCGTTAGCGCCCAGATCAAGCGCCGCGATCTTCTCGGCCTCCCTGTCACGCGCCGACAGGATGATGATGGGGCCGGCATAGAATTCGCGGGCGCGAGCCAGCACGTCCTTGCCGTCCATGTCGGGCAAGCCCAGGTCCAGGACCACGGCGTCGGGGCTCCACAGGGCGATGCCGCGCAGGCCTTCCTGCCCGCTGTCGGCGCGGCGCGGTTCATAGCCGGCGGCGTCCAGCGCCGGGGACAGGAAGCGGTGGATCTGGGGCTCGTCGTCGATGACGAGAATCTGGGGACGGACAGCGGCCATACGGCGGACCCTAGAGCAGGCTCGGGTGGGTGACGACGGCCTTGGGCAGGCTGATCAGGATGCGCGTGCCTTTTCCATCCTGAATGGGACTGGCGGCGGCGATACGGCCGTTCATGGCCTCGACGAAGCCCTTGGCGATGGCCAGGCCCAACCCGGCCCCCTTGGTGCGGTCCGACGGCTCCTCCATGCGGCGGAACTTGTCGAAGACCCGCTCCAGTTCGGCGGTGGGGATGCCCTGGCCCTCGTCCTCGATGGAGATGACCACCGCGCCTCGGTCCTCATAGGCCGCCAGTTCGACGGTCGAGCCGTCGGGGCTGTAGGCGACGGCGTTCTCGAGGATGTTGACCAGGGCCTGTTCCAACAGCCCCTGATCGACCATGACCAGACTGAGCTGGGCCGGAAAGTCGCGGGTCATCTTGCGCTGGCCCAACCGCCGCGCCACGCGCTTGCCCGCCGCGTTCAGCACGTCGCGCACATCGACCCAGTCGGCGCGGATGTTCAAGCCGCCGCCCTCCAGCCGGGTCATGTCCAGCAGGTCGCCGACATAGCGGCTAAGGCGCTCGGCCTCCTCGCGGATCGACAGCAACAGGTCGGCGCGCACGGCGGGCGTCAGCCTGTCACCCAGGTCGATCAATGTGGTCGAGGCGCCCAGGACCGTGGACAGGGGCGTCCGCAGGTCATGGCTGACCGAGTTCATCAGCGCGCCTCGGAAACGGTCGGTTCGGCGCAGGGTCTCGGTCTCGACCGCCTGTCCCGCCAGATCGGCGCGCTCGACCGCCACGGCGCCCTGATCCAGCAGGGCCAGGGCCAGTTTTTCCTCGTCCGAGCCGGGAGCCAGGGCCGCCGCCTCGATCCCGGCGACGCCTGCGCGGTCGCGCACGCCCTGCAAGGGCCGGAAGGTCCAGCGCGCCTGCGGCAGGGTGCCGGTGCCGTGACCCGCCGGTTCGCCCTTCTCCCAGGCCCAGCGGGCGGCGGCCATGGCCTCGGCGTCCAGCGGCGCCTTGGTCGGCGCGCCCGCGATCAGGGTCAGTTCGTCATTGAGAGGCAGCAGGACCACGGCCCCGGCACCGGCCGCAGCCGCAGTCTGCTCGGCCAGAATGCGGGCGGCGGCGGCGCGGTCGCCCACCCCGGTCAGACGCTGGCTGGCGGCCAGCAGGGCCGAGACCGCCGAGGCGCGGCGCTGGGCCGCCCGCGCCTGTTCGCGCACGCGCCCCGCCAGGACCCCGGTCGTCAGGGCCACGGCCCAGAAGACGACCAGGGTCAGAAGGTCAGTCGGCGAGCCGATGGCGAAGCTGAACTTGGGCTGCAGGAACAGGAAGTTGTAGGTCAGGAAGGCCAGCGTCGCCGCCGCCAGCGCCGGACGCAGGCCATAGAGCACCCCCGCCGCCAGCACCGCCGACAGATAGATGACGCCCAGATCGACCCGCTCGAACGTCCGGTCCAGCAGCAGGGCCAGACCTGTAGCGGCGACCACGCAGGCCGCGCCGACGGCGTATCCGCGCCAGCCGCCGGTCAGGTTGACGCGCGGCTCTCGCACAGGCTTGTCGTCCGCCTCGGCGCCGTCGGTGATGACGTGGATCGCCACCCCGCGCGCCTGACGCAGCAGTTCGGCGGCCAGCGATCGGCCCAGCCATTCGGACAGGCGGCTGTCGCGGCCCTTGGCCAGAACGATCTGGGTGATGTTGTTCTGATGGGCGTGATCCATGACAGCGCGCGCCGTGTCGTCGCCGCTGAGGACCACGGTGCGCCCGCCCAGCTGCTCGGCCAGCTTCAGCGCGTCCGACAGCTTTCCGGCCGAGCCGACGCCGTGGCGCGCGCCAGAAGGACGGTCGACATGGGCCACCGTCCAGGGCGCGTCCATCATCATGTCCGACAGCCGCCGCCCGGCGCGAACCAGAGGCGCGGCCATGGCGTCGCCCGCGACCAACACCAGAATCCGCTCGCCCGCCGCCCACGGCCCCGGCACCCCCTGCTCACGCAGGCGCGCGACCAACTGGTCGTCTACCGTCTGGGCCGCGCGGCGCAGGGCCAGTTCGCGCAGGGCCGTCAGGTTCTCGACCTTGAAGAAGTTGTCCGAGGCCAGCCGCGCCGTCTCGGGCACATAGACCTTGCCCTCGGCCAGACGCTTGCGCAGCTCCTCGGGGGTGATGTCCACCACCTCGATGTCGTCGGCGCGCGACAGGGCGCTGTCCGGCACGCTCTCGCGCTGACGCACTCCGGTGATCCGCAGCACCACGTCCGACAGGCTTTCCAGATGCTGGACGTTCAGCGTGGTCCAGACGTCGATCCCGGCGTCGAGGATTTCCTCTACGTCCTGCCACCGCTTGGGATGGCGCGATCCGGGAGCGTTGGAGTGGGCGTATTCGTCGACCAGCAGCAGCTCGGGCCGCCGGGCGATCGCCCCGTCGAGATCGAACTCCAGCAGGGTTCGGTCGCGATAGGCCATGGGGCTGCGGGCCATGACCTCCAGCCCGCGCAGCAGGCTCATGGTCTCCTTGCGGCCATGAGTCTCGACCACGCCGACCACGACGTCGTCGCCCTCGGCTTTGCGACGACGGGCGGCGCGCAGCATCTCATAGGTCTTGCCGACGCCGGGCGACATGCCCAGAAAAACCTTCAGCCGCCCACGCTTGCGCGGGGCGGCCGGGGTCTCGATCGTCGGGGGGATGGGCGGCGCCATCAGCCCTCCGCGGCGGGACGCGCGAAGCGGGCGTCCAGCGCCCGGTTGGTCAGCAGCACATTGACGCGCGGCTGGCCCAGGACGCCGAACGTGCGGCCTTCGACGTGCTGTTCGATCACCTCTCGCACCTGCGCCTCCCCCACCCCGCGCGCGCTGGCGATGCGGGCGATTTGCAGCCTAGCGTAGGCCGGAGAGATATGCGGGTCGAGGCCCGAGGCCGAGGTGGTCACGGCGTCGGCGGGGACGACCGCCCCGCCCGCCTCGGTCCTGAGCGCCTCCGCGTCCGTCTTGACCCGGGCGATCAGGTCCGAGTTGAGCGGGCCGAGGTTCGACCCTGACGAGGCCGAGGCGTCATAGCTCGCCGCCGAGGGGCGCGGATGCAGATAGCCCGGCGCAGCGAACGACTGACCGATCAGGGCCGAGCCGACCACCTGCCCCGCCTTGTCGCGGACCAGACTGCCGTTCGCCTGTTCCGGGAAGGCGGCCTGGGCCACCCCGGTCACGGCCAGAGGATAGGCGACGCCGAGGACGCCGGTGAACAGGGCGATCATCACGACCGCCGGACGGATCTGGTTCAGCATCAGAAAATCGCCTTCAGGCTGGCCACGGCCCGGCTGTCATAGGCCGAGCCGAAGCCGTGTTCGTCGGTGTCGAAATAGCGGACGTCCAGCGCCAGATGGTCCGTCAGCTGATAGGCCGCGCCCAGGTTCCAGGCCGTGTAGTCGAAGTCAGACGACACCCACTGCCGCCCCACCGCCGCCGAGAGGGTCCACCGATCCGCCGGGCTGACGGCGGCGTTGATCTCGGCATAGGTCGCCTCGTCCTCGGACGCGCCGAAGAAGTCGGGCGAGTAGTAGATCGCCGCCCCCAGGGTCGCCGGACCTACCGCGCGCGAGGTTGCGGCCTTCAACTCGACATAGTCATAGTCGGCCCCGTCCGACTGACCCGCATAGAAATAGCTGACCACGCCGAAGTTCCAGTTGAAGCCGGCGAACTCGGGCCGGACCCCGGCGTAGAGGTCGATCTCGGCGTCGGTTTCGGCGTCCCCGGCGAAGGCGACATTGCCGGCCCAGGCCCCGGCGTAGAACAGGCCATGGGTGACATCGACACCGGCGGAGAGGGCCAGATCGCCCTCGGTCTGGCTGACGCCTCGAAAGACGTAGTCGCTGGCGACGGCGGCGTTGAAAGCGACGTCGGGGCCGGTCCTGTCCTCGGCCTGGGCCGGGCTGCTGCACAGGCCGAGCGCGATGATGGCGACCAGGCAGGCGCCGCCGAACAGGGCGTCATTGGCGCCCGAGGCTTTGGGTGTGTTGCGTTTCGTCATGATGGTGTCCTTCCCCTCAGGCCAGGCCGAGGGCGGAGATGAGGATGTCGATCAGTTTGATGCCGACGAAGGGCGCGATCAGGCCGCCCAGGCCGTAGATCAGCAGGTTGCGGCCCAGCAGTTTCCCGGCCCCCACGGCGCGGTATTTCACCCCGCGCAGCGCCAGCGGGATCAGGGCGATGATGACCAGGGCGTTGAAGATGACCGCCGACAGGATGGCGCTTTCCGGGCTGGACAGCTTCATCACGTTCAGCGCCGCCAGCGACGGCAGGCCGACCACGAACATGGCCGGGATGATGGCGAAATACTTGGCCACGTCGTTGGCGATCGAGAAGGTGGTCAGGGCGCCGCGCGTGATCAGCAGTTGCTTGCCGACCTCGACGATCTCGATGACCTTGGTCGGGTCGCTGTCGAGATCGACCATGTTGCCGGCCTCGCGCGCGGCCTGGGCCCCGGTCTGCATGGCCACGCCGACATCAGCCTGAGCCAGAGCGGGGGCGTCATTGGCCCCGTCGCCGCACATGGCGACCATCCGCCCCTTGGCCTGTTCCGCCTTGATCAGGCGCATCTTGTCCTCGGGCGTGGCCTCTGCCAGGAAGTCGTCGACCCCGGCCTCCGAAGCGATGGCCGCCGCCGTCACCGGATTGTCGCCGGTGATCATGACGGTGCGCAGGCCCATGCGGCGCAGGTCGGCGAAGCGCGCCTTCACGCCCGGCTTGACCACGTCCTTCAGGTGGATGACGCCGACCAGAGCTTCGTTCTCGGTCACGGCCAGGGGCGTGCCGCCCGAGCGGGCGACGCGGTCCACGGCGGCGCGGAACTCGGCCGGAGCATCCGCTTCGGCCAGACCAAGGGACTTCAGCACGGCGTCGACCGCCCCCTTTCGCCACGACTGGCCGTCGGCCTCCAGACCCGATTGGCGGGTCACGGCGCTGAAGGGGATGGTCCGGGCGCCAGACGGCAGATCGCCCGTCACCCCGGCGTTGCGGCCCAGTTCGACGATGGAGCGACCCTCCGGCGTCTCGTCCGCCAGCGAAGCCATGACCGCCGCCCGCATGGCGGCGTCGGGACGCACGCACGGCACAGCGATGACCTCGGTGGCCATGCGGTTGCCGAAGGTGATGGTGCCGGTCTTGTCGAGCAGCAAGGTGTCGACGTCGCCTGCCGCCTCCACCGCACGGCCCGAGGTGGCCAGGACGTTGACCTTCAGCAGGCGGTCCATGCCGGCGATGCCGACGGCGGACAGCAGGCCACCAATAGTCGTCGGAATGAGGGTGATGAACAGGGCGCCCAGCACAATGGGGTCCAGCTTGATCCCCGAATAGGCGCCCAGACCCAGCAGGCTGGCGACCGCGATCAGGAAAACCAGGGTCAGCCCGGCCAGCAGCACCGACAGGGCCAGCTCGTTCGGCGTCTTGCGACGGTCCGCGCCCTCGACCATGGCGATCATGCGGTCGAGGAAGGTGGCGCCGGGAGCCGAGGTGATGCGGACCTTGATCCAGTCCGACACCACGGTGGTGCCGCCGGTGACGGCGGAACGGTCGCCGCCGCTTTCGCGGATGACGGGGGCGCTTTCGCCGGTGATGGCGGCCTCGTTGACCGAGGCGACGCCCTCGATGATCTCGCCGTCCGAGGGGATGACGTCGCCGGCCTCGACCAGGACGATGGAGCCGATCTCCAGCTCCCCCGCCGGGGTCGGGACCACCGTGCCGGTCGCCGGATCGACGATCAGCTTGGCCTTGGTGGTGACGCGGGTGGCGCGCAAGGAGTCCGCCGCCGCCTTGCCGCGCCCTTCGGCGATGCTTTCGGCGACATTGGCGAACAGGACCGTGGCCCACAGCCACAGCGCCAGCTGGATGGCGAAGCCCGCCGCCTGGCCGCTGGCGACCGCCACGACCGCCGAAGCGGTCGCCAGCAGGGCGACGATCCAGGTGGCGAAGATCACCGGGTTTCTGAGAAGCTTGGTCGGGTTCAGCTTGACGACAGCGTCGCCTAGCGCCCGGCCGAGCATGGCCCCGGTCAGTCCGCCTGCGATGGGCGATGAGACGTGGGGGGACCGAGGGCTCGACGGATCGAGCGTGACTTGAGTCATGGGATTATCCGATCAGAACCGGGCCACGACCTGAAGCATGTCGAAATGCTCCACGATCGGACCCAGCGAGAGGGCGGGGAAGAACTGCAGGCCGCCGAGGATCAGGATCACCCCGATCAGCAGGCCGATGAACAGCGGGCCATGGGTCGGCAGGGTCCCGGTCGAGGGCGCCAGCCGGGGCTTGGCGACCAGGGCGCCGGCGACGGCCAGAACCGCAATAGCGGGCACGAACCGGCCCAGCAGCATGGCCAGACCCAGGGTGGTGTTCCACCAAGGCGCGTTAGCGGTCAGACCGGCAAAGGCCGAGCCGTTGTTCCCCGTCGCCGAGGTATAGGCATAGAGGACCTCGGACAGGCCGTGCGGCCCCTTGTTCAGCAGACCCGCCAGGGCCTCGGGCAGGACGGCGGCGACGGCCGAAAAGCCCAGCACCGACAGGGGCACCACCAGAACCGCCAGCATGGCGAACTGGATCTCGCGCGCCTCGATCTTCTTGCCCAGATATTCCGGCGTGCGGCCGACCATCAGGCCCGCGACAAAGACCGCCAGCATGGCCATCAAGACCATGACGGCGACGCCCGAACCGATCCCGCCGGGCAGGATCTCGCCCAACTGCATCAGGAACATGGTCACGGCCCCGCCCAGCGGCATGTAGCTGGCGTGCATGGAGTTGACCGAGCCGTTCGAGGCGCCGGTCGTCTGGGCCGCCCAGGCCACGGAGGCCGGGACGCCAAAGCGGACCTCCTTGCCCTCCATATTGCCAACCGAGGCATCCACGCTGGCGGCGACCAGGGCGGGCGCCGGCTGGCTTTCGATGACGTAGAGGGCCGAGGCTGCGCCCCCCAGCAGGATGACGGCGGCCACCGCCAAGGCGCGGACCTCCTTCTTGGCCAGGACGCTGCAACCAAAGGCGAAGAAGGCCGCCCAGCCCATGACATTGATGCAGATCGCCGTGATCAGATTGGTCAGCGGCGTCGGGTTCTCCAGCGGGTGGGCCGAGTTGACGTTGAACACGCCGCCGCCGTTGATGCCCAGCTGCTTGATCGCCAGCTGGCTGGCGGTCGGGAACAGGCTGATGGTCTGCGAGCCGCCTTCAAGCGTCGTCGCATGGGCCGAGGCCGCCAGCGACTGCGCCACGCCCAGCCCGGCCAGAGTCACGGCGACGATGAAGGCGATGGGCAGCAGGACATAGAGGCTGGTCCGCGTCAGGTCGGCCCAGAAGTTGCCGACTCCCTCTCCGCGATTGGCGATGAAGGCGCGGGCCAGAGCTGCCGCAATCGTCGCGCCGGTGGCCGCCGAGACGAAGTTCTGCACCGTCAGACCCACCATCTGGGTGAAGGTCGACATCGTCGCCTCGCCGCCATAGCTCTGCCAGTTGGTGTTGGTGACGAAGCTGACGGCGGTGTTGAAGGCCAGGTGCGGACTGAGGCCGTCAAACCCCTGCGGGTTCATCGGCAGAACCCCCTGCAGACGCAGCAGGCCGTAGAGCAGCAGGAAGCCCGCCAGATTGAAGGCGAGCAGGGCGCCGACATAGCCCAGCCAGCCCTGGATGCGCGTCGGGTCCACCCCGGCAGCGCGATAAAACAGGCCCTCGACCGGCTTCAGCACCGGGTCCAGCCAGGTGCGCTCGCCGTTCCAGACGCGCGACATATAGATCCCGATCGGCCAGCCGAGCACGACGGCCAGACCGAGGGTCAGGGCGATCTCGGCCCATCCTTGAATATTCATGAGAAGGCGGCTCCGCTCAGAACCGCTCGGGGCGCAGCAGGGCCGCGACCATGTAGCCGGCGATGACCAGGGCGCCGGCGCCCCACAGGAGGTTCAGCACCATGGTCACAGCCTTTTCAACGCAGCAGCGAGGGCGGCGAAGGCCAGGAAGGCCCCGCCGCCGATCGCCAGAAAGATCATATCGGCCATGCCGAAGCCTCCAACTCAGTGAGAGCCGGAACAGACGCCTTTGGGGCGTAAGGGAGCCATGCGGAAAGCGGCGCCGTGCATAAGGCGCGCATAAGGAAAGGACGAGGCGCGCCGCCGACGGAGCCGAAGGCGGGCCAGGGCGTTGCCCCTCTGAACCCAAGGAGACAAGCATGGACACGATGACGGCGCTGATCCTGGTGGGCGTGGTCGCCATGATCCTGGCCGGCGCAGGCTTCGCCTTCGTCCAGCCGCGCCGCTTCACCGACCGCGACGCCGACGGCGCCCCTGACGCCACCCCGGAGGAAATCGCCCAAGCCCGCGCCGACGACGCCTGGGGCCGGGCAACCCGGAACGAGAGCAAGACTGGCGAGAGCGAAATCGGTCGCGACGCGTCCTGAACGCCGCGACCGATCACCGGAAGACCAGCGCCTAGTCCGCGCCGCCCTCTACCGCCCGACGCCGCACCGCTCTGGCTGCGAAGGTCGGCAGGACAAGGAGGGTCAGGGCCGTCGCGGTCAGCAGGCCGCCGATCACCACCGTCGCCAGCGGCTTCTGAACCTCGGCCCCCGCCCCGTGAGCAATGGCCATGGGGATGAAGCCGACGATGGCGACGAGAGCCGTCGTCAGCACCGCGCGAAGACGACTGGACGCCCCCTCGACAGCCGCGTCGCGTGGAGCCAATCCCGCCTGCAAGCGCTCGCGGATCGCCTGCATCAGGACCAGGCCGTTGAGCGTCGCCACCCCGGACACGGCGATGAAGCCCACCGCCGCCGAGACCGAGAAGGGCATGCCCCGCAGCAGCAGCGCCAGCGCCCCGCCGATCAGGGCCAGAGGCACGCAGGCGAACACCAGGCCGGCTTCCGAAAACGACCCCAAGGCCATGAACAGCAAGACCCCGATCAGGACGAAGACAATGGGGATGACCAGACCCAGACGTTGCTCGGCCCGCTTCAGGTTTTCAAACTGCCCGCCCCAGTCCAGACGAACGCCTGCCGGCAGCTGGATCTGATCGACCTGTTTCTGGGCGTCGGCGACAAAGCCGCCCAGATCGCGGCCCCGGACATTGGCCTGAACCACCATGCGACGACTTCCGTCGTGGCGGCTGATCTGGTTCGGCCCCTCGGCGGTCTGGATATGGGCCACCGACGACAGCGGCACGGTAACGCCGGTCGCGGAGACTATAGGCAGGGCCGCTAGCGCCGCCGGGTCGTTGCGCGTGTCCTCGGCCAGACGCACCACGACGTCGAAGCGACGGTCGCCCTCGAAGATCCGTCCCGCCTCGGCGCCGCCGACAGCCGCCGAAACCGCTTCCGACACATCCGCCGCCGACAGGCCGTAACTGGCCGCTGCGAACCGATCGACGCGGACCGTCAGGGTCGGCAGACCCGAGACCTGCTCCACCCGAACATCCGCCGCGCCCTGAGTGTCTCGCAGGGCGGTCGCTACCTGGTCAGCGACCTTCTGCATGACGGCGAAGTCCTCGCCATAGATCATGACCGCCAGGTCCGTGCGGACGCCCGAGATCAACTCGTTGAAGCGCAATTCGATCGGCTGGCTGAACTCGAAGCTGTTGCCGATCTGTTTGGACGCCGCCTCTTCAAAGCGGGCGATCAGGGCCTCTTTCTTGAGCCTGGGGTTCGGCCAGTCCTTGCGATCCTTCAGCACGATCACGCTGTCGGAGATGTTCGGCGGCATGGGATCGACGGCGGCCTCGGCGGTGCCGGTGCGCGAAAAGACGGTCTTGACCTCGGGTTGGGCGCGGATCGCCCGCTCCAGCGCCATCTGCATGGCCAGCGACTGCTCCAGCGAAGCCGAGGGCACGCGCAAGGCCTGCATGGCGACATCCCCCTCGTCCAGAGTCGGAATGAACTCCCGGCCCAGGGTGCTGAAGGCGACACCGCCGATGGCCAGAGCCCCGAGCGCCGACAGCAGGACGACCTTCGGCCGATCGACCGCCGCCCCGATGGCCGGCTGAATCCAGCGCCGCGCGTGGCGAAGCAGGAAGGTTTCATGCTCACGGGCCTGACCGCGCTCATCGACCTCGACCACCTTGGGATCGCGCACCAGCAAGGCCGTCATGGCCGGGACGAAGGTGAAGGAGAAGATGAAGGCCCCCACCAGGGCCAACATGACCGTCGCCCCCATCGGGATGAAGGTCTTGCCCTCGACCCCTTCCAGCATCAGCAGCGGCGTGAAGACCAGCAGGATGATCAACTGACCAAAGGCGGCCGGTTTGACCATCTGCCGCGCCGCCGCAACGGCGACGCCCAGCCGCTCGTTCCGGGTCAGCATCCGTCCGATCTCGGCACGGCGCTGGCTCAGTCTCAGAAGCGTGTTCTCGACCACCACGACCGCGCCGTCGACCAGAAGGCCGAAGTCCAGCGCCCCCAGGCTCATCAGGTTTCCGCTGATCCCGAAACGGTTCATGCCGATGACGGCGAACAGGAAGCTGATCGGGATCATCAGGGCTGCGATGGTCGCCGCCCGGATATTGCCGAGCAGCAGGAAGAGCACGACGATGACCAGAACCGCCCCTTCGGTCAGGTTGCGCGCCACCGTCGAGATGGTCGCGTTGACCAGGGCGCTGCGGTCCAGAACCGTCACGGCCTCGATCCCGGCGGGCAGGGTCTTGCGAACCTGCTCCAGACGTTCGCCCGCCGCCTGGGCCACGGTGCGGCTGTTGCCGCCCGCAATCATCAAGGCGGTGCCGAGGACGGCTTCGTGGCCGTCGCGGCTGGCCCCGCCCAGACGCGGCGCCTGGCCGATCTCGACCGTCGCCACGTCGGCGACCCGAACGACCAGACCATTGCGATTGACCACCGGCGCCTGGGCCAGATCATCGACCGTCGAGGCCAGAGCGTCGGTGCGCACCGTCAAGGCCTCGCCCGCGCGCTGGACATAACCCGCCCCCGCCTGGGCGTTGGCCCGATCCAGCGCCTGGATCAGGTCGCCCAGGCTCAGGCCATAGGCGGACAGGCGCGCCGGGTCCGGGCGCACCGCATACTCCTTCACGTAGCCGCCGACCGTATCGACCCCGGCCAGTCCGGGCGCCGTCCGCATCTGCGGCGCGACGATCCAGTCCTGCACCGTCCGCAGATAGGTGGCCCGCTGCTGCGGCGTGGTCAGCAAATCGCCCTCGGGCGTCAGATAGGCCCCGCCCGGCTGCCAGCCCGGCTGACCGGGCCTGGCCAGGTTGGCGCTGTTGAACGGCTTGTAGTCGACGGTCCACATCAGGACCTCGCCCAGACCCGTCGTGATCGGGGCCAATGCCGGTTCGACGCCTTCGGGCATGGTTTCGCGGGCCTGGGCCAGCCGCTCGGCCACCTGTTGACGGGCGAAATAGATGTCCGTCCGGTCGGTGAAGATGACCGTCACCTGGCTGAAACCGTTGCGGCTCAGGGACCGGGTCGAGGTCAGGCCGGGAATACCGGCCATGGCCGTTTCAATCGGATAGGTGACCTGGCGCTCGATCTGTTCCGGCGCCAGGGCCGGGGCGACGGTAGTCACCTGAACCTGGCGGTTGGTGATGTCGGGCACCGCGTCGATGGGCAGGCGCGTCAGTTCCAGCAGGCCGTAGGCCGCGACCAGGGCCGTGACCAGAACGACGAACCATCGGAGCCTGACCGACTGTTCGATGATGAATTTGAACATGGCGCGCCCCTAGTGACCGTGCTCGGCTTCGCCCTTGGCGAGCTCAGCCTTCAGCAGAAAGGCGTTGGCGCCGGCGACCCGTTCGGTTCCAGCCAAGCCGCGAAGGATTTCGGTGCGGCCCCCGGCCTGCCGCCCCGCCAGAACCGGCTGGGCCTGGAACCCGCCCGCGACCTGAACGAAGACGACCGCCCTGCCCTCGACGGTCTGCACCGCCTCGGTCGGGACGGTCAGACCGCCCACAGCCTCGCCGGTGACGATGGCGCCGGTGACCGCTGAACCGGCGGGCGGCAATCCTGCACCGTTCGGCCGCGCCCGGATCACAGTGGCCCCGCTGTTCAGATTCGCCCCGGCGGCGACGCCGGTGACGACGGCGTCGAAATCGCCCGCCGGACTGCTGACCCTCAGGGGCGAACCAGCCCGCACATGGGCGGCCAAGGTCGGCGGGGCGTTGAACACCAACTCGACGCGCGCCGGGTTGGCGACCTCGGCCACCACCCCGCCCTGGGCGACAAAGCCGCCCGGTCCGACCTGGACGTTGGTGACCACCCCGGCGATGGGACTGACGACATTGAGACGGCCCGAGGCGTTGGGCGAACCCGCCGCAACGGCGCGTGCGCGCGCCGCCCGCGCCGCGGCCTGGGCGCTGAGGGCCTGGGCGTGCGACACCTCGGCCTCGCGTTGCGACACGACGCCCTGTTCCGCCAGTTCCTCGTCGCGGCCATGCGCCTGTTCGGTGGCGATGTAGGCGGCCTCGGCGGCGTCGGCTTCGGCCCTCAGGCTGGCGGCGTCGCCGCTGACCAGCGAGACCAGGGGCTGGCCGATCCTGACCGTCTGGCCCGGCGCGACCAGAACACGCTCAACGCGACCGCCGACAGCGGCGGCGACGGCGGCGCGGGCGTCGATCATCGGTTCGACCCGTCCGGCCAGCCGCGTCTCGGCCCCGCCGCCCCGCCCGACGCCGACCACGACGACGCCCACGGCCTGGGCCTGGGCGGGATCTAGCGCGACAAAGCCCTCGGGGCCCTCGGTCTCGGCCTGGTCCGCTTCGTTCTCATTCTGGGCGGCTGCGCCTGTGACGGCGGGCGGCGCCTCGGACCACCCCGTCACCAGATAAAAACCGGCGCCGGCCAGGACGACGAACGCGGCCACGCCGCCGACCAGCAGCTTTTTGTCGGATGTGAGCTTCAGCATCATTGATCTCCCTGGAAGGGGGCGCGGCCGTCCTGGCGCGCAAGGTCGATTTCCGCCCGGACACGCGCCAGTCGCGCATCCACGGCGGTGGTTCTGGCGTTGACCAGGGCCGCGCGGGTCACGCGAAGCTCCAGTTGCGAGATACGTCCCGCCTCGAAGCCGATCCGCGACAGGCGATAGGCTTCCTCGGCCGAGGCGATCCCGGCGTCGGCGGCGCCGACCCGGCTGGCCGAGGCGGCCAGCCGGGCTCGGGCTGCGGCGCGATCCGCCTGAGCCTCTAGCCGCACAGCCGCCAACCTTGCCTCGGCGGCGCGGAACTCGGCCTGGGCGGCGTCGATATTGCCCCGGTTCCGGTCGAACAGCGGCAGGGGCATGCTGATCCCGAACGTCAGGGCTGTGGCGTCCTCGGCCTCATAGCGGCGCAGGCCCAGGCTGGCGTTGACGTCCGGCCGGGCACGAATGCGTTCGACGGTGATACGACGCTCGGCGGCGTCACGCCCGGCCTCAGCCACACGCACCGTCGGCGCGGCCGTCGGCGCCTCACGGGCCGCGCTGGGGGTTTGATCCAGAAGGCTGGCGTCGATCCCGGTCACAGGAACCGCCAGCATGGCGACGGCGGCGAGGCGTGCAAAGGCCGCATCCCGTTCGGCCTGAGCCTCATCGCGCGCGGCGCGGGCGGCGGCGGCTTCGCTTTCGCTCTGGATGCCGCGCAGCAAGGGCTCGCGCCCCTGCTCCACCAAAGCCAACGCCGCGCGCGCATCGGCGACGGTCAGGATCAGGCTCTCTTCGGCCAGTTCGGCCCGACGTTCGGCCGCCTCGGCTTCGGCGTAGATCAAGGCCAGACGCCCCGCGGCGTCCACGACCGCCAGGTCGCGTTGGCGCGCCGCCGCGCCGGCATCCGCCCGTGCGGCCTCGACCCGCGCGGCGCGTCGGCCCCACAGCTCCAGATCCTGACTGATCGACAGCGTGGCTTCAGCGTTTGCAGTCCCCGCATAGGGTCCTGTGCCGAAGAGGCTGTCAGCTTCTAACCCCAGCATCGGGTTGGGACGCACGCCGGCCTGGCGCACCCGCGCTTCAGCGGCCTGCGTCAGGGCGTCGGCTTCAAGCGTCGCCGGGGTCTGATCCAGCCGAGACAACAGTTCGGCGAACGAAGGCGCCGGGTCGGCCCAGGCGGAGCCAGCCGACAGGACCGCCCAGGCGGCCAGGGCGCAGCCGACCGCGACACGCGGCGGCCGGCGATAGGAGGGAGGCATGATTCATCTTTCAGAGGTTTGACACGAACATCAGCGCGCAGGGGCGCCGTCGTCGGGTCAGACTCTGGGCGGTCGCTTCAGGCCGTCGGGAGACACCGAGGTGGGGAAATCACTGGCGGGAAAGGCGTGGACCGGCCGCGCATGCGCCTGGACCGGCAGGCTATCGCCTGCGTCCGTTCGCGCTGTATTGTTGTGATGGCAATGGCCATGGGCGCAAACGCCGTGACCGCCCGCCTGCCCGCCGTGATCGCCGTCGCCCGCGTCATGATCGACCGAGGCGTGCGCCACAGGCGGTTCGGGCGCACAGGTCGCTGCATCAGCGATGGGGGCGAAGCAAAAGACGGCGGCGAGGAAGGCCACCGCCACAACCAGCTTCGTCCATGTCCCCATCGGCCAGGTCATGCGCCGCTGGATACTGTCCGCCCGAACGCGCGGCAATCTGTTATAAGGTTCATCTGCCGCGACGGATTGTCAAAACACAGCCCTCTGGACGCCGCTACTCAGATCGCATTCAAGGGCGTCTTCAGGAACCGACGCCCCGAGGAGGCGGAGGGCGGCAGAGCGCCGGCGCGAATATTGACCTGCAACGCCGTCAGAATCAGTTGCGGCGGGCTGAGCGTCGCGTCCCGCGCCTCGCGCAGGGCGACGAAGTCGTCTTCGGATCGCCCGCCGCCGATGTGGATATTCCCGGCCTTCTGCGCCCCGATGGTGGTTTCCCAGGCGAAGGTCTCGCGGCCCTGAGACAGGTAGTCATGGCCGACAAAGACCCGCGTGGCGTCCGGCAGGGCCAGCAGCTTCTGGATCGAGCGGTGCAGGGTTCGCGCGTCGCCGCCCGGAAAGTCGCAGCGCGCTGTGCCGTAGTCGGGCATGAACAGGGTGTCGCCGACGAAGACGGCGTCACCGATCCGGTAGCTGACGCAGGCGGGGGTATGGCCCGGCGTGTGCAGGACCTCGACCTCCAGTTCCCCCAAAAGGAAGCAGTCGCCGTCAGCGAAGGTCTGGTCAAAGACGCTGGCGTCCGGTGAGACGTCCGAAGCCTCGAACAGGTCGCCGAACGTCTTCTGCACCTGCTTGATATGCTCGCCTATGCCGATCGGCGCCCCGGTGCGGACGCGAATTTCATCGGCGCCCGTCAGGTGGTCGGCATGGGCATGGGTCTCCAGCACCCGGTCTAGACGCCACCCCTTTTCGGCGATCAGGGCCAGCAAGCGCTCGACCGATCCAGTCGAGGTGCGCGCCGCAGCGGAGTCGAAATCCAGCACAGGATCGATGATGGCCGCCGCCCCCTTCGTCGGATCAGCCACCACATAGCTGACGGTATGGGTCGCCGGATCGAACACCCCGACGACATGCGGCGAGTGCGGCGCGGACTGGATCATGCGGATCTCCTTCGGCCTTTTATTTATTAGGATTTGCTAATTTAGCAATACCTAATATACTGTCGCCATGACCACACTTGAAGCCATCGGATTGGACGCATTCCAGCGTAACGCCGCAGAGGCCGCGCGGCTGCTCAAATCCCTGTCGAACGAACATCGACTGATGCTGCTGTGCCAACTCGGCGAAGGTGAACAGCAGGTGTCCCAACTGCAGACGGGGCTATCTCAATCCGCCCTGTCCCAGCATCTGGCTCGGCTGCGGGAGGATGGTCTGGTGGCGACGCGGCGCGACGGCACCGCTGTCTTCTATCGCATCGCCGATCCCGCCGCGCTCAGCGTAATCGCCGTCCTCGCCCAGATCTATTGCCCCCCGCCCGCCTGAAAGACTCGACCATGACCGCCCCTGCCCTTCTGTCGCCCGCCGAAGTCGCCGCTCGCTTGAAGTCCGGCGCCGTGCGCCTGATCGACATCCGCGAGCCGGACGAGTTCAGCCGCGCCCACGTCCTCGGCGCCCTGCCCGCGCCTCTCTCGGTCTTCGACGAGACGCCGCTGGCTGTCGCGCCCGACCAGGCCGTTGTCTTCATGTGCCGCACAGGTCATCGCACCGGCATGAACGGCGCGCGCCTGGCCGAGCGCTTCAGCGGCCCGACCTATGTCCTGGACGGCGGCCTGGACGCCTGGAGAAGGGCCGGCCTGCCCGTCCGCGCCGACGCCAAGGCCCCTCTGGAACTGATGCGGCAGGTGCAGATGGCCGCCGGGGGTCTGATCCTGACCGGCGCCCTGCTGGGGAGCTTGGTCCACCCCGGCTTCTGGGGTCTCAGCGCCCTTGTCGGCGTCGGCCTGTTCGTGGCGGGGGCCACGGGGTTCTGCGGCATGGCCCGCCTGCTGGCGCTCGCCCCCTGGAACCAGCCGCGACCCCGCTGACCCAGCGCCCCGAGGCTGGAGGGTCTGGCGTCTAGGCCACAGATCCTGCGGAAATAAATGTTTCCCGTCCCAAAGAGGAACACCGGCGTTCGGTGGCCGTTTGGCCCCGCGGAGGAGCGCCGGATATGTATTTGGCGAAGGAGGGGCGCTGCGCGGCTGGAGGGCCGCCGTCGCGCCGCAAAGCGTGCAAGCGATGACGTCGCGAACCCTCAGCGTGCGACGCAGCCTGACCGTGCCTGCGGACACGCCGACCTTGCGCCTGCTCAACACCGCCGCACGGCTATCCGACGAAGAACGCGCCCTGGTGCGACGCCTATGCGTCTTTCAGGAAGTCATCGCCGCCGGAGACCCGTTCACCGCCGAGGGACGGGCGGTGACGCCGCGCCTGATCCTGAGCGGCTGGGCCTGCCGCCAACGCGTTCTGGCCGACGGTCAACGTCAGATCTTCAGCTTCCTTCTGCCGGGCGACGGCGTGGGACTGAGTTCCGAGCCCCGCCCCCTGGATGAAGCAGCCACCGTCGCCCTGACCCGGGTGGAATGCGTCGACGCCGTCATGTTGCGAGAAATCCTGGCGCTGCAGGACCCGCGCCACGACCGACTACGCCGGGCCCTGATCGCCGCCCGTCGCTATGAAGACATCTGCCTGCTGAACCACGTGGTCCGGCTGGGGCGACAGTCCGCCGTGGCCCGCTTGGCGCACCTGTTACTCGAGTTGCGCGACCGGCTGCACCGCGCCGGCCTGTGCAGCCACGACCGGATGCATCTGCCGCTGACGCAGGAGGCGCTGGCCGACGCCCTGGGCCTCAGCCTGGTGCACGTCAGCCGCACCCTGGGCCAGATGAAACGCAATCGATTGATCGCCATGCAGAACGGCTGGCTGACCCTTCTGGACGAATCCTACCTGCGCGCCGCCTGCGACTATGGCGGCGACTTTCCCGTCCTTCATTGACCCACAACCGTATGAGAGAGAGCGCGTCATGACCCAGCATCGTCCTTCGCCTCGGCAGCGCGACTTGCGCGGCGCTCGTCGAAAGGGTCCCAGAGCCGGTCTGCTGCTGGCGTCGGTCGCCGCGGCGGCCTTGCTCAGCCCCGGCCTCGCCCTGGCCCAGGACGACGATCTGGCTGCGCGCGTGGCGCGGCTGGAGGCCTTGGTTCTGGACCAGCAGAAACGCATCGAGGCCCAGGACGCGCTCTTGGCCCAACGCGCAGCGGGGGTCGCGCCGCCCGCCGACGTCGCCGAGTCCGGCATCGACCCGCGCTGGCGGTTCCAGTCCGACGCCTCACGCCCCTTCGCCGACACAGAGATGGCCGCCTTGCGCGCCGGTCAGGCGACTGGCCAGGCCGGCGCTCAGCCGCAGACCGCCCCCGCGCCGGCCGGCGCCCCGCCGGTCGAGCCGCCCCTGCTGCAGGCTCGCCGCGAACAGTTGGCCGCCATACCCGAGGGCATCGCGGTTCTGACACGGCCTGGCAAACTGACCCTGGATGTGTCCACCGAATACACGCGCTCCAGCGCCAATCGCCTGGTGTTCCGGGGCATCGAGATCGTGCCCGGCGTCCAGATCGGCGTGATCGAGGCCAACGAGGCCGATCGCGACACGGGCGTGGCGACCATCGCCGCCAAATACGGCGTAACCTCCCGCATGGAGGTCGAACTGCGGGCGCCCTACGTCTGGCGCAACGACACCATCACCACCGTCCAGCAGCGTGACGAAGCCGTCACCCGCACCATCGACCTGAGCGGCGACGGCATCGGCGATGTCGAGGGCGCCGTCCGCTATCAGATCAACGGCGGCGAGCGCGGGCGCCCCATTTTCATCGCCGGCCTGAGGGTCAAGAGCAACACCGGCGAAGGTCCCTTCGACATCCCGCGTGATGAGTTCGGCGTGGCGTCCCGGTTGGCCACCGGCTCCGGCTTCTGGGGCGTGGAATCCAGCGTCAGCTTCCTCTACCCCAGCGATCCGGCGGTGATCTTCGGCAGCCTCAGCTACTTCGCCCACCTGCCCAAGGACATCAACAAGACCGAGGGCGAGGTGCTGATCGGCGAGGTCGATCCTGGCGACGCCATCGGCATGTCGATCGGTTTCGGCTTCTCGCTCAATCCCAAGTTCTCATTCTCGTTGGGCTACAAGCACAGCTACATCCGGCCGACCACCAGCGAGTTGAACGACCTGACGGAAAAGTCCGACGACCTGCAGGTCGGCGCCCTGCAGTTCGGCATGTCCTACCTGCTGACCGACCGCTTCAGCCTGAACGGCAATTTCGAGTTCGGGGTGACGGAAGATGCGCCAGACATGCGGTTCGTGCTGCGCCTGCCGATCATCTTCTAGGTCATGGCGGCGCGAAGGCTTCCGACGTAGTCGGAGGCCTTCAGCGGCCAAGCGAGCCGACGAGGGAGGTATTGAGATCGTAGGTCAGTTGGGCCGCCCGCGCATGGGCGCTGCTTGAGGCCTGCATCGTCGCCAGATCCGGCAGATAGAGATTCAACTCCATATCCTGACGCAGGTCACGATTGCTGGCGTTGTTGACGATCAGGTTCTGCA
The DNA here is from genome assembly GCF_002979535.1 of Brevundimonas sp. MYb52. Lineage (GTDB taxonomy): Bacteria > Pseudomonadota > Alphaproteobacteria > Caulobacterales > Caulobacteraceae > Brevundimonas. Next base: position 55,134 of record NZ_PCPB01000010.1, read on the forward strand.
ACTGGCCGGACGTCACATTATGGATCAGGGCCGTCGCGCCGTCACCGCTGACCAGAGCCACGCCGCCGCTGGTCCCGCCGAGATTTCTGAGATCTATGCCGCTGTTCAGCAAGGAGGTCAGAGCCGAGGCTAGGTCAGTCATGCCCGGCACATCACCGCGCGTCTGTTCCGTGGCCGGCCCGGTCGGCGTCCAGGTCATTCGGGTCTCCAAGGCCAACCGATCATCAACATAGGAGCGAATGACCACGCCGAAGCCGAAGGTGAAGCCGTTGGTCGTCAGAAACCCGCCACGCAGCCCTGACAACTCTTCATCGGACAGAGCCTGTGGCCCCGTCGGCGTCAGCGCCGCAGCTGGCGAGGTCTGTTCCACATACAACTGCGCCAGAGACGTCTGCGCCAGGAAGGCCTGCGCCGACGCCGAAGACACCACGAAGGCCGGCGCCAAGGCTGTCAGAGTGAATAAGAGAAGGGAACGAACACGTCGCATGATCGTCACCGCAAATAGGGATCAATAGGGAAACGTGTGGTGATCTGGTAGAGCGGCGGCAGTTCGCGCGTCAGCTCAGCCAGGGAATGATTGGGCAGGGCCTGCGCCGGCCGCGACCGGTTCCAGGGCGTCCATTCCGACGCCTCATTGAAGCTATCCGCCGGTTCACGCACCACGAAGGCGATGCCGTTCCACATGGATATGAACTGTTCGCGGCTGTAGATCTTCAGCCCCAGGGCCGGATCGCCGATCAGGACGCGATCAGCGTCGTTCCCCTTGAAGACGACAAAATGCTTATAGCCGGCCGTGTCGATCATCACGATCGCCGGCCGGTTCATACTGGCCAGGTTCTCCAGCGTCAGTCGGTAGCCATCCGCCTGATAGCCGTTGGTTTCAAGAAATTGCTTGATGTCGAGCAGGGAGAAGCCAACTCGCCGGATCACGTCCTGATCGCCGGCGGCGTACATGGCGCGGAAGATCTGTTCCTCACCCACTTCTCGATCATAGTGATAGCGTAGCAGGGTCGCCAGCGCCGCCGAGCCGCAACTGAAGTCATAGCGTTGTCGCACCACGGTGCGGAACGGAATATCGCGATAGCTGACCACGCTGACCCGCGCCGGCGCCGGCCCGCTGCTGAGAAGCACATCGGCGCCCGCAGGCGCCGCACAGAACCAGGTCGCACACAGAGCCGCGGCCGAAAGGCCGAGGCCCTTGTGAAAGCGAAAGCCGCTGCGTGTCACGGCGTCGGACTCGTGGTCACGATATTGATCGTGATGGCGCCCTGGAGATTGTTGTTATGGCCCGTGTTCATCACGAAGTTGCCGACACCACTATAGCCTGCGAAGGCGTTGGCGCCGATGGAGATGGAACCCGACCCCACGGTGTTGGCGGTGACGCTATTGCCGCTGTTCGTGGCCTTGAGCAGTTGATCACTGGCGACAAGGACATTGACGCCCTCGCGCGCGTTCAAATCATGAAGTTCCGCCAGGTCCAGGGGCTGCATCGCCAACGGCGCCGATGCCGATGCGCTCTGCGGTTCGGCGGGCGAAAGAACTTGCGGCGGCGGGGCAGGATCCGAGCCGGCGAACAACAGCGCGGCTGTAATAAGGATTAGCATTGGCTTCCTCCCGAAAGAAATCGGCGGCCGGTCAAACCGGCCGCCGACAGAACGCTTAACCGCCGTTGCCGAACGTGATGTTGGCGTTGGCGGCGACAGCCGTAGCAGCCTGACCGACCGAAGCCTGGCCGGTGATGTTGCTGACGGTCTGAATGCCCGCGAAGCCGGCGAATGCGCCGCCGTTTTGGTTGATGTCGCCGCTGCGGATGCGGCCGTTTTGCGGGCCGTCGCCGCCTTCGGACAGGTCGAAGCTCAGATCACTGACGTTGGCCGCCAGCGACTGGTTGCTCAGCGACACCCGCCAGGTCGAGTTGTCATTGAACGAGTCGGTAATGCCGACATGGGTCGAGTTGTCGGAGTTATCGTTGAACGAGTCAGCGATATCGACAGCCAGATCCAGGTTGGTGTTGGTCGAGTTGTCCGTATTGGTGGAGTTGTTGGAATTGTCGTTGAACGAGTCCGCGATATCCACGGCCAGGTCCGTCGAGTTATCCATGTTGGTCGAGTTGTCGTTGCCCGAGTCAGCGATATTGGTCGAGTTGTCGTTGAACGAGTCGCTCACGCCAAGGTCGAGATCGGTGTTGGTGGAGTTGTTGGAATTGTCGTTCAGTGAATCGGAAATGCCGACATCAAGGTCGGTATTGGTCGAGTTGTTCGAGTTGTCATTCAGCGAGTCATTGACGCCGAGATTGGTCGAATTATCTGAATTGTCATTCAGGGAGTCTGCAATCCCCACGTCCAGATCAGTGCTGTTGTAGGAATCGGTCGCGTTGGTGTTGCCACCCACGCCGCCGTTGGGCCCGCTCGAAGTGGTTTGGGCCTGGGTCACGGTTGCAAACGCCAGCACCCCCGCCAGGACAGCCGCCGAAGTCATCAATTTGGCACGCATATCTTTAGCCTCCAGATCAAAATGGATACGGAGGTTCCTCCACCTCCGGACAACCCAATCGCCCTGAGACCTCGTCGTTCCGACTTCGCCCGATAGGCGAACCGCCCCGAAATGAGACGCTTTTTAGCCATTCACAGGGCGTGACACGTCATTTGTTATAGTCACCTGGATCGCCGGTTTTGAGATCGGATCATTTGATCAGACGACCACCCGGAATAAACTCTCGCGATCTGGTCTCTTCTTTCGCTGTCGACCTTCGCGCCCTGCGCATGGCGTTCCAGCGCTGCGGATGCTAAGCGCGCGGACCATGACGACGCCCCCTATCGAACGCATCCGCAATTTCTCGGTGGTCGCCCACATCGACCACGGCAAGTCCACGCTGTCGGACCGGCTGATTCAGCACACCGGCGGCCTGACCGCGCGCGAAATGTCGGCTCAAGTCCTTGATAATATGGACATCGAGAAGGAGCGCGGCATCACTATCAAGGCGCAGACCGTGCGCCTGCACTACAAGGCCCAGGACGGGCTGGACTATGTGCTGAACCTGATGGACACGCCGGGGCACGTCGACTTCGCCTATGAGGTGTCGCGTTCGCTGGCTGCGTGCGAAGGCTCGCTGCTGGTGGTCGATGCGTCGCAAGGCGTCGAGGCCCAGACCCTGGCCAACGTCTATCAGGCCATCGACAACAACCACGAGATCGTGCCGGTCCTGAACAAGATCGACCTGCCCGCCGCCGAACCCGAGCGCGTGCGCAGCCAGATAGAGGACGTCATCGGCATCGACGCCTCGGACGCCGTCATGGCCTCGGCCAAGTCAGGCATCGGCATCGAGGACGTGCTGGAGGCCATCGTCACCCGCCTGCCGGCGCCCAAGGGGGACGTCAATGCGCCGCTGAAGGCCATGCTGGTCGACGCCTGGTACGACCCCTACCTGGGCGTGGTCCTGCTGGTGCGCGTCTTCGACGGCGTGCTGAAGGCCGGCCAGCGGGTGCAGATGATGCAGTCGGGTTCGACCCATCTGGTCGACCGCGTCGGCGTCTTCCTGCCCAAGAACACCCCGGTCGATCAGCTTGGCCCGGGCGAGGTCGGCTTCATCACCGCCCAGATCAAGGAAGTGGCCCACGCCGCCGTCGGCGACACCATCACCGACGAGAAGAAGCCGACCGCCGAACCGCTTAAGGGCTTCAAGGAAGTCCAGTCGGTGGTCTTCTGCGGCCTGTTCCCGGTGGACGCCGCCGACTTCGAGGACCTGCGCGCCGCCATCGGCAAGCTGCGTCTGAACGACGCCAGCTTCACCTTCGAAATGGAATCCAGCGCGGCCCTCGGCTTCGGTTTCCGCTGCGGCTTCCTCGGCCTGCTGCACCTGGAGATCATCCAGGAGCGCCTGAGCCGCGAGTTCAACCTGGACCTGATCGCGACGGCCCCCTCGGTCGTCTACAAGATCGGCAAGCGCGACGGCACCGAGATCGACCTGCACAACCCGGCCGACCTGCCCGACGTCATGCAGATCGAGACCATCAGCGAGCCGTGGATCAAGGCCACCATCCTGACCCCCGACGAATATCTGGGCGGCGTCATCAAGCTGTGTCAGGACCGTCGCGGCACCCAGATCGAGCTGTCCTACGTCGGCAGCCGCGCCCTGGTGGTCTATGAGCTGCCGCTGAACGAGGTGGTCTTCGACTTCTACGACCGCCTGAAGTCGATCTCGAAGGGCTACGCCTCGTTCGACTATGAACTGACGGACTACAAGGTCGGCGATCTGGTCAAGATGAGCATCCTGGTCAACGCCGAGCCGGTCGACGCCCTGTCGATGCTGGTTCACCGCGGCCGCGCCGAGACGCGCGGACGCGGCATGGTCGAGAAGATGAAGGAGCTGATCCCGCCCCACATGTTCGTTATCCCGATCCAGGCGGCCATCGGCGGCAAGATCATCGCCCGCGAAACCGTCCGCGCCCTGCGCAAGGACGTGACGTCGAAATGCTATGGCGGCGACGCCACCCGCAAGAAGAAGCTGCTGGAGAAGCAGAAGGCCGGCAAGAAGCGGATGCGCCAGTTCGGCAAGGTCGAGATCCCGCAGGAAGCCTTCATCGCGGCCCTGAAGATGGACGAGGATTGATCCTCGCCGCAGACGGCTGAATCTTAAAAGGGCGGAAGGCGCGAGCTTTCCGCCCTTTTTGCATGCCGGTCCTCAACATGAACAATCGTTCATAGACGAACGTGTCGCGTTGCCGCGACGTGATGCACCGTTAAGGTCCCGGCCCAGCACTATCTGTTGGGGACTGAAATCCATGCGCCTTGCCGCTTCATCCGTAGCCCTGGCCGCCCTTGTGGCCGTCGCTTCACCCGTTATGGCCCATGCTCCGGCCGCCGCGACCGCTGTGACCGCGCCGTCGGCCACGCCGCTGCGCGGGGCGCCGGTGTCCGAACTGGTCGCCCGCGTCGATATTCCGTGGAAGCGCTTCCAGTTGGACAACGGCCTGACGGTCCTGGTGAACGAGGACCACAAGGCGCCGGTCGTGGCGGTGTCGGTCTGGTATAATGTCGGCTCCAAGGACGAGCCCAAGGGCTCGACCGGGTTCGCCCACCTGTTCGAACACCTGATGTTCGGCGGATCGGAGAACTCGCCGTCCAGCCACATCCAGACGATGAATGCGGCGGGCGCCACGGGCCTGAACGGCACGACCTGGTTCGACCGCACCAACTATTTCCAGACGGTGCCGACCCCGGCGCTGGACTACACCCTGTATCTGGAATCCGACCGCATGGGCTACCTGCTGGGGCAGGTCAGTCAGGAGGTCCTGGATCTGCAACGCGGCGTCGTCCAGAACGAAAAGCGCCAGGGCGACAACCAGCCCTACGGCCTGACCTACTACGCCACGCTGGAAGCGCTGTTCCCCGAGGGTCACCCCTATCGCCACTCGACCATCGGTTCGATGGCTGACCTGGATTCGGCCAGCATGGAGACGGTGCGCGACTGGTTCCGTGAGAACTACGGCCCCAACAACGCCATCCTGGTCCTGTCCGGCGACATCGACGAGGCCAAGGCCCGCGAGCTGACCCAGAAATACTTCGGCGCCATCGCCCGCGGCCCGGTCAACACCCCGGCGGCGGCCCCGATCCCGACCCTGGCGGCCCCCGTCGAGCAGGTGCTGCACGACCGCGTGGCCCAGACCCGCATCAGCCGCACCTGGACGACGCCGGGCCTGAACGACCCGGACTCGGTGCCGCTGAGCGTCGGCGCCTCGGTGCTGGGGGGACTGGCCAGTTCGCGTCTGGACAATGTCCTGGTGCGCGACGAGCAGATCGCCTCCAGCGTCTCGGCTGGCAACCAGGCCTTCCAGCGCGTCAGCATGTTCAGCTATTCGGCCATGGTGAAGCCAGGCGCCGACGCCGACGCCGTGGCCCGCCGCATGGACGCCGTCCTGGCGGACCTGATCGCCAACGGCCCGACCCAGGACGAGATCGACCGCGTCGTGACCCAATACGCCTCGCGCCGCATCCAGGGTCTGGAAATGGCCAACGGCAAGGCCTCGGTCCTGGCCGAGGGTCAGCTCTATTCGGGCGATCCCGATTTCTACAAGAAGGAACTGGCGGCCTATGCCGCCGTGACGCCGGCCCAGGTGCAGGCCGCCCTGAAGAAGTGGCTGAGCCGCCCGGTCTATAGCCAGATCGTCATGCCGGGCGACCGCGAGGCCTACGTCGACGCCGCCGCCGCCCCGTCGGGCGCGACCCCGACGCCGGCCGCCCCGATCCAGCGCGTGGCCCGCGAGGCGACCCCGGCCATCGGCGAAGTGTCCAACGTCGACTTCCCCGCCGTCGAGCGCGCCGCCCTGTCGAACGGGATCGAGGTGGTCTACGCCCGCTCGACCACCGTGCCGGTGACCCGCGTGGCGCTGGAGTTCGACGCCGGCGTCGCCGCCGACCGCGCCGATCGTCTGGGCGCCCACACCCTGATGCTGAACGTCATGCAGGAAGGCACGACGACGCGCGACTCCAAGGCCCTGGCCGAGGCACAGGAACGCCTGGGCGCCAGCGTCTCGGTCGGCTCGTCGATGGACCGCACCGTCGCCAGCCTGTCGGCGGTGACCACAAACCTGCAGCCGTCGCTGACCCTGCTGTCGGACGTGGTGCGCAACCCCGCCTTCGCCCCCAGCGAGGTCGAGCGCCTGCGCGCCGTGCGTCTGGCGGCCCTGGCCAATGAGAAGACCCAGCCGGCTTCGATCGCCGGTCGCGCCCTGCCGCCGCTGATCTATGGCGAGAGCCACCCCTATGGTCGTTCGTTCAGCGGCTCCGGCGACGAGGCCGTCATCCGCGGCCTGACGCGCGCCGACCTGGTCGCCGACCACGCCGCCTGGGTCCGCCCGGACAACGCCAAGCTGTTTGTGGTCTCGGATCTGCCCCTGGCCGAGCTGAAGCCGCAACTGGAGGCCGCCTTCGGCGACTGGCGCGCCCCGACGACGGCCAAGGGAACCAAGACGTTCACCGCCGCCCTGCCCCAGACCTCGGCCCGCATCGTCCTGATCGACCGTCCGCAGTCGCCGCAGTCGCTGATCTACGGCGGTCAGGTCCTGCCGGTGTCGGGCACCGACGACCTGCTGACCCTGACCACGGCCAATACCGTGCTGGGTGCGGACTTCCTGTCGCGGATCAACGCCGACCTGCGCGAGACCAAGGGCTGGTCCTACGGCGTGCGCGGCAATGTCAGCACCCTGCAGAACCGCTCGCCCTACATCGTCAACGCCCCGGTCCAGGCCAACCGCACAGGCGAGTCGATCGCCGCCCTGATCGGCCAGTACGAGCGCTTCCTCGGCGCCGACGGCGTGACCCAGGCCGAGCGCGACCGCACGGTTCTGGGCGACACGCGCGGCCTGTCGGGCAGCTATGAGACCTCGGCCCAGGTGCTGGGCGCCCTGCGCTCCAACGCCCTCTATGGCCGTCCCGACGGCTATCAGGAGGCCCTGGCCGGCCGCATCAACGCCCTGACGGCGCAACAGATGGACGCCGCCGCCCGCGCCGCCATCAAGCCTGACACCTTCGTCTGGGTGGTGGTCGGCGACGCCTCGGTGGTCAAGCCGCAGTTGGACGCGCTCGGCCTGCCGGTCGAGGTGCGTGCGGCCGCGGCGCCGACGACGGCCCAGTAGGCCGCGTCAGTCGAGACGAACAGAAAGGCCGGCGGGGCGACCCCCCGGCCTTTTTTCGTTGTGGCCGCTAGCGCTTCCTGAAGCGGGCGGCGTCAGCGGCCAGGCCGGCGCCCCAGTCGGTCGCGGGGTGGTCGGGCTCGGCGACGAAGGGCAGTTCGCCGGCGACGCCGCGGATCGCCAGCGCCAGAGGCAGGGCGTAGTGGAGCATGAGGCGCAGCGGCTTGCGGCGCTTGTCGGTCACGTCCCAGCCCAGGGCCTCGAAGGCCTCGGCCAGGTCGGCGCCGCTCAGGCGGTGGATGTCGTCCCAGTCGGCGGGAAGCGTCACAGCCTCGGCTTCGTCGCCGGTCAGGCCGAACAGGGCGCTGGTCAGGGCGTCGATCTCGGGGAATTCGTCGCGGGCGTCGGGATCGGCGTAGCGCGGCTTCATCAGCGCCTTCAGTTCCAGATCATCGACGCCGGGCAGGTCGATCAGGCGGCGCATGGGGGCTTGGGTCATGAGCCGCCCTCTAGCACGCCTGTCGGCGGTTGACCGCGCCCACGTGCGGGTCGAGGCTGGCGGGGCGTCAACAGAGAAGGCCTCGCCCATGCCGACCGACCTGCCCACCGCCGCCCGTGCGCCGCGCCTGGCCGTCCTGATCGACGGGGAGAACGCCTCGGCCCGGATCGCGGAGGCCCTGTTCACCGAGATCGCCACCCTGGGCGAGGCCTCGGCCCGGCGCATCTATGGCGACGCGGCCAGTCCGGCGCTGCGGTCCTGGATTGACGTCCTGCCCCGTTGGGCCATCCAGTGGCAGCAGAATTTCCAGAACACCAAGGGCAAGAACTCGGGCGACATCGCTCTGGTGATCGACGCCATGGACCTGTTGCACTCGGGGCGGTTCGACGGCTTCTGCCTGGTGTCGTCGGACAGCGACTTCACCCGGCTGGCGGCGCGGATCCGCGAGCAGGGCGTGCCGGTCTATGGCTTTGGCGAGCGCAAGACGCCCGAGAGCTTCCGTCAGGCCTGCACCCGTTTCATCTACACCGAGAACCTGACAGGACGCGGCGGCGGCGGCGGCGATAACGACGAAGCCGCCCCTGCCCCCGCCGAGAAGAAGCCGTCGGACGCGGTGCGCCTGATCGCCGCCGCCATCGCCGACATGGACGAGGACGGCGACGGCTGGGTCAATATCGGCGGCATCGGCAACCGGTTGAGGAACGCCTATCCCGACTTCGACCAGCGCACCTATGGCCACGCCAAGCTGTCAGAGTTGATCCGCGCCACCGGTCGTTTCGACGTCGAGGCCGGGGCCGGCGGGGCCATGCGGGTGCGGGTCAAGCCGCACCGAGCATAGTCAAAGAACATCGTTGTCAAAACGGCCGTTCCGGCGCAATCTGTCAGTCCGCACCTCATGGAGCAGATATATGTTGACGGTTATCGCTGCGGCCGCCGCGCTTTTCATCCTCGATGTTCAGCAACCCGATGCTGCGCCGCCGCCGGCTGGCGTCTCGACGCGCACCATTACGGCCAGTCGACCGGTCGATCCTGATCGGCCGACCCGCACGGTTTGCGCCTGGGAACGGCCGATGGGCAGCACGATCGGACGGCGGGTGTGTCGGAAGGTTCCAATCATGGACGGTCAGAACGAGCGAATGGGGCGCGATACCCTGCGCGGCCTGCAAAGATCGCGTACGCCAGACGTCGGCTGACGCGCCAACCGTCATTCTAGCGGGATAGCCCCTTTCCCCGCGCGCGGGGTGGTCTATGTGTGAGCCATGGCTGCCGCAGAGACCCCCGCAGAGACCTTCAAACGCGCATTAGCCAATGCCGCGCGCGCCTTGGCCGAACAGGCCGAGCTAGAAGTCCACTTCGGCTCGGACGGGCCGAGGCTGGCGAACGGCGTCCTGACCCTGCCCCACCCGCCGCGCGATCCGGGCGCGCCCGAGAGCGCGACCCTGCGCGGTCAGGCGGACAGGCTGGCGCTGCGGCTGGCCAATCACGACGAGGGGCTGAACGCCCGCTTGCGCCCCGTGGATCAGACGGCGGCCGAGGTCTTTGACGCGGTCGAACAGGCACGGGTCGAGGCGGTCGGCGCGCGCGAGCTGAAGGGGGTTCGCAACAATCTAAACGCGGCCCTTCTGACCCGACTGGAGAAGTCCGGCGCCCTGCGGGCCGAGGCCGAGCGGGTGCCGGTGGCCGAGGCGGCGGCGCTTCTGGTGCGCGAACGGCTGACAGGCGAGCCGTCGCGTGACGGACTGAAGACCATGCTGGATCTGGTGCGGTCCAATATGGAGCTGAAGGCGGGGGCCGAACTGGACGCCCTGGCCGCCGTGGCCGACGACCAGACGGCCTTTGCCGCGAAACTGAAGGACGTGCTGCGGGCGCTGGACCTCGATCCCGGCGACGGCCAGGCCGAGGACGCCAACGACGAACAGGGCGAGGACGAACCCGATCAGTCGCAGCAAGACGCGCCCGACGAGCAGGAACAAGAAGAAGAGGACGGCGGCGAAGGCGGTCAGTCGCTGGAAGGCACGGCCGACGACCAGTCCGCCGAGGATGAGCGCCAGACCCGCCCCGACGGCGCCCCCGCCGACCCCGACGGCGAGGCGAACGACGACGGCCCCGAACTGAACGAAGGCGCCCTGCCCAACCGTCAGGACAACACCGACGACGGCCGCGCCGTCAACGCCTACCACGCCTTCACCACCGTCTATGACGAGACCATCGGCGCCGAGGAGCTGTGCGATCCGATGGAGCTGGACCGGCTGCGGTCCCTGCTGGACGCCCAGTTGGCGACCCTGTCGAGCGTCGTGTCGCGCCTGGCCAACAAGCTGCAGCGCCGCCTGATGGCGCAGCAGAACCGCAGTTGGGCCTTTGATCTGGAAGAGGGCGTGCTGGACACCGCGCGCCTGACCCGCGTCATCACCGATCCGACCAGCCCCCTGTCGTTCAAGATGGAGAGCGAAAGCCCGTTCCGGGACACGGTCGTGACCCTGCTGATCGACAACTCGGGCTCGATGCGCGGGCGACCGATCATGGTGGCGGCGGTCTGCGCCGACATCCTGGCGCGGACGCTGGAACGGTGCGGGGTCAAGGTCGAGATCCTGGGCTTCACCACCCGCGCCTGGAAGGGCGGCCAGTCGCGCGAGGCCTGGATCAGCGCGGGCAAGCCCGCCAATCCGGGGCGCCTGAACGACCTGCGCCACATCATCTACAAGTCGGCGGACGCACCCTGGCGCCGGGCCAAGAAGAACCTGGGCCTGATGATGCGCGAGGGCCTGCTGAAGGAAAACATCGACGGCGAGGCCCTGACCTGGGCCCATGAGCGGCTCAAGGGGCGGACCGAGTCGCGCCAGATCCTGATGGTTATCTCGGACGGCTCGCCGGTGGACGACTCGACGCAATCCGCCAATGCGGCGCTCTATCTGGACAAGCACCTGCGTCAGGTGATCGAGCAGATCGAGACGAAGTCGCCGGTCGAACTGATCGCCATCGGCATCGGCCACGACGTGACCCGCTGGTATCGCCGCGCCGTCACCATCGTCGATGTCGAGCAGTTGGCGGGCGTCATGACCGAGAAGCTGGCCGAGCTGTTCGACGCCAAGCCCAAGACGGTGGCCCGGGCGGCGAAGAAGCGCGCGGCTTGAACCGGCGGATCTATGTCGCGGCCCTGGCGGCGCTGACCCTGGCGGCCTGCGCCAGCGCGGTCGTGACCTCGCAGCCGTGGACGCCGACGCCGCAGGCCGACGGCTGGACGCCGATCAGCGTCTCGACCCGCGCGGTGGGGCTGGGCCTGCCGGGCGCAGCGGTGCTCGGCAAGGACGTGCGCTACGCCGGGGGCGTGACGGTGCTGGCCGGCATGGATTCGCCCCTGCACAGCCTGTCGGACCTGAAGCTGACCGGCGACGGCGGCTTCATCGCCGTGTCGGACGTGGGGGATCTGGCGCGTGGCAGGCTGGCGCTGGATGCGCGCGGGCGGCTGATCGGGCTGGAGGGCTTGAGCGTGCGTCGCCTGACCCTGACCGACGGGACGCCAATCAGCCAGAAGATGGAGGGCGACGCCGAGGGATTGGCCGTCACCACGAACGGCGACTTGCTGGTCAGTTTCGAGCGCGACCACCGCATCTGGAACTATGGGCCGCTGAACGCCTTGCGGACGCCGCAGGCCGTGCGACGGCCCGACTTCCCCTTCGCCGAGAACGACGGGATGGAGGGGCTGGCGGCGTCCGGCGACGGCTGGCGCGTGGCGGGTGAATCCGGCGGGGTTTGGGACTGTTCGCCTGCGCGTTGCGCCGTCGCAGCCGCCCCGCCCGAGACGCCTCTGGCCGACAGTGACTATCGCATCACCGGCATGGACCGCGATCCGGCGGGCGGCTGGTTCGTGGTGCAGCGCTCCTATCGCGCCCCGATCGACGTGCGGGCGCGAGTGCGGCGCATGGCGCAGGACGGGACCCTGGGGCCGGTTCTGGTGGAGTTGAAACTGCCCGGAACGACGGATAATTTCGAGGGCATCGCGGTCGAGCGGCGCGGCAACCGGACGCGGCTCTACATCCTGTCCGACGACAATTTCAACGCCGTGCAGCGGACGATGATGCTGGCGTTTGATGTGAGCTGAAGAATTCTCCCTCCCCATGAAGGGGAGGGAGAGGCGTCGAGCCCCTAGATCCGTTCGCTGATCTTGATGGCGGCCTTGCAGCCGACCTTGATGACGCTGCTGAGCAGCCGATAGGCGGGGGCTTCACGACTACCGTGCTCGATGGCGTGGTCGTGGTGGGCCAGTTCCTCTTCGCGGAACTTGGTCAGCTCGGCGGCGAGTTCGGGGTCACGCTCGCGGACCTCCTCGATCTGATCAGCGTAGTGTTTTTCGATGACGCTCTCGACCGCCTCGGTGCAGGCGTGGGCGGCCTTTTCCGAGATCAGGGCCGTGCCGGCGCCGAGCGCCGTGGCGGCCAGCTTCCACAGCGGGATCATGGCCGTGGGGCGCACCCGGTTCTCGGTCAGCAGGGCCTCGAACCGGGCCAGGTGAACGGCCTCGTGGCCCTCCATCTCGGTCAGGTCGGCGGTGATGGCGCCCTTGCCCTTGCGGCCTTCCAGCACGGCGCGCTGGGCGCGGTAGATGTGGACGGCGGCGAACTCGCCCGCGTGATCGACGCGCAGCATTTCGGCCATGCGGGCGCGGGTCTGGCCCACGCCGGGGCGCGGCAGGGGGATGCGGCGGGCGGCGGCGACGGTGTCGGATGCGTCGGTCATGATCCCCTCTTCTTAAGCCTTGGGCGCGCGCGCGTCCTTGGGACGTTTCGCCGCCAGCAGACTGAAGATCGCCAGCGCCAAGGAGATCAGGAAGTTCCAGCCCGCCATCGAGACCCCGAGCATGCTCCAGGACACGTCGCCGCAGCCGACGATGGGTTTGATCTCGGCCGTGCCGTCGGCCAGGGCGTTCAGCGCGCTGAAGTCGATGGCGGTCGAGGGCGCGGCCGAACAGGTGGCCGGCAGGGCCCACCAATGCAGCTCGCCGCCCGCGTGGAAGCCCGCCGTAATCGCGCCGGTGAAGAAGACGGCGGCCAGCAGGAAGGAGGCGATGCGCGGCGTGCCGCGGCTGGCGCGGCTGAACACGGCCCAGAAGGTGGCGGCCCCGGCGATGGCCACGGCGGCCCAATAGACCTCACGCTGCTTGAGGCAGAGGTTGCAGGGCGGCAGGCCGCCGAACCGCTCGAAGGCGTGGGCCGCGCCGAGCATGGCCAGAGAGGCCGCCAGCGCGAAGGCGGTCCACCAGCGGGTCAGGAGTTGATACAGGCGCGTCATGGCGCCTTTCTTAGCCTCAGCCGAAGCCCGCGTCGATCAGTGACCGACAAGCTTGACCGCAAAGACGGCGCCGACCAGCAGGACCAGGAAAAGCACGGTGAAAAGCGCCAGCCTTTTCTCGATGACGGCCAGCATGGGCTCGCCCCAGCGCTTGAGCACAAAGGCCACCAGGAAGAAGCGGGCGCCGCGCGTGACGACGCACAGGGCGACGAACAGGGCCAGGTTGAACTGGAAGATACCCGAGGCGATGGTGATCAGCTTGAACGGGATCGGAGTCAGCCCCTTGATCAGGATGACCCAGGCGCCGTGCTGCTGGAACAGGGCCTTGGAGGCCTCGAACGTGTCGGCCTTGCCCAGAACCGCCAGCATCCACATCCCGACCGGCTCGAGGAAGAAGCCGATGGCGTAGCCCAACAGGCCACCCAGCACCGACGCCACGGTGCAGACCGTGGCGTAGAAGTAGGCGCGCTCGGGCTTGGCCAGCACCATGGGCGCCAGCATGACGTCCGGCGGAATGGGGAAGAAGGAGCTCTCCGCGAAGGAGACCACGGCCAGCGACCGGGTCGCGTGACGGTGGCGGGCCAGAGAGAAGACCCAGTCATAGAGCTTGCGAAGCATACAGGCGTCCCGGTTGAGCCTGGGGCTCTAGCAGGCTGGAAGCGCGCGCGCATCCGCCGATAATCGCCTGCGACACCGCAACGTGTCCTGTTTCGATGCAGCTCCGCCTTGCGCCCGACCGGGGCCGCCCATTAGGTTCCGCCCCAATCGGCGGCAGCAGCCGCCACAAAATACAGTGAGAGGAGACGCGTCATGCAGGACGCCGCCGCCAAACTCGACCAGGAAAACCCGCTGGGCGTGGACGGTTTCGAATTCGTCGAATTCACCGGTCCCGAGCCCGAGGCCATGGTCGCCCGGCTGGAGCTGATGGGCTTCACCCCGACCCATGTGAACCCGACCACCGACGCGGTGCGCCTGAAGCAGGGCGACATCACCATGCTGGTCAACCGCGCGCCCAAGGGCCAGGCGGCGGACTTCGCCAAGGACCACGGCCCCTCGGCCAACGGCATGGCCTTCCGCGTCGCTGACGCCAAGGCCGCCTTCGAGGGCGCGCTGGAACGCGGCGCCGTCAAGGCCGAGGGCGTCAACGGCGGCGCGCTGGGCAACGACTACCCTTACATCCTGCAAGGCATTGGCGGTTCGCTGCTCTACGTCATCGACCAGTATGGCGAGCACGGCTCGCTGTATGAGGCCTGGGACGAGATCGAGGGCTGGGAAGAGGCCGAGCGCAAGAACTCCATGGGTCTGGAGATCCTGGACCACCTGACGCACAATGTGCGTCGCGGCGAGATGCGCACCTGGTCGGGCTTCTATGGTTCGGTGTTCAACTTCGAAGAGCAGAAGTATTTCGACATCAAGGGCAAGGCGACCGGCCTGTTCTCTCAGGCCATGATCGCGCCCGACCGCGCCATCCGCATCCCGCTGAACGAGAGCCAGGACGACAACTCGCAGATCGAGGAGTTCCTGCGTCGCTATAACGGCGAGGGCATCCAGCACATCGCCCTGACCACCGAGAACATCTTCGAGACGGTCGAGGCCATGAAGGCGCGCGGCGTGGACTTCCAGGACACGATCGAGACCTATTTCGAACTGATCGACAAGCGCCTGCCCAACCACGGCGAAGACGTGGAGCGGATGCGCAAGAACCGCATCCTGATCGATGGTTCGGACGAAGAAGGCCTGCTGCTGCAGATCTTCACCCAGGACACCTTTGGCCCGATCTTCTTCGAGATCATCCAGCGCAAGGGCAATGAGGGCTTCGGCAATGGCAACTTCCAGGCCCTGTTCGACTCGATCGAGCTGGACCAGATCCGTCGCGGCGTCATCAAGGTCGACGCCTGAATGAAGATGCGGCCGCCGCACTGGCTGCCCTATCTGGGCCCTGCGTTTGCGGGACTGGCGGCGGGTTTGGCTGACAGGCAATGGCCTGAGGGTGGGTTCTGGGGAATCCTCTTGATCGCCCTGATCTTCGGCTTTGCCCCCATCGTGATCTACCGCGTCTGGAAACGACTGCACCACCGTTGAGGACTTCCTCCCCATGACCATGGGGAGGGGGGCCACGAAGTGGTGGAGGGGGCGGCGCTGACATCAGCCGCCTGTGCCGCCCCTCTCCGTCACGACCGCTTGCGCGTCCGTGCCGCCTCCCCACAGAGTGGGGAGGAAATATCCGAGGGGAAATCGCCGATGAAATCCATCCTGACCGCCACAGCCGCCCTGACAACCAGCGTCCTGGCCCTGCTGGCGTCGCCCGCGCTCGCGCAGGAGGCGCCGACCTGGTCCCTGGCCATCCACGGCGGCGCAGGCGTCATCGAGCGCGCCAGCCTGAGCCCGGAGCGCGACGCCGCCTATCGCGCCGGTCTGCAGGCGGCGCTGGACGCCGGTTCGGCCGTGCTGGCGAACGGGGGCTCGTCGCTGGACGCGGTTCAGGCCGCGGTTCAGACCATGGAGGACAATCCCTTGTTCAACGCCGGACGCGGCGCGGTGTTCACCGCCGCCGGCAAGAACGAGTTGGATGCCGCCGTAATGAACGGGGCCGACCTGACGGCGGGGGCCGTGGCCGGTCTGACCCGCACCCGCCATCCGATCGCGGCGGCGCGCGCGGTGATGGAGAAGTCGCCCCACGTCATGCTGATCGGCGAAGGCGCCGAGACCTTCGCCGCCTCGGTCGGTCTGGAGCAGGTGGAGCCCGACTTCTTCTTCACCGAGAGCCGCTGGCAGGCCCTGCTGAAGGCCCTGCGCGACAAGGGCCTGCCCCTCCCGCCGCGCCCTGAAGGCGCCCCGCCGGAACCGGCGACCCTGGCCCGGCCGGTTCCGCTGGCCTCCCTGAACGAAGCCCCGCTGGACGAGCGCAAGTTCGGCACCGTCGGCGCCGTGGCCCTGGACAGCCAGGGCCGTCTGGCGGCCGCCACCTCGACCGGCGGCATGACCGCCAAGCAGTGGGGCCGGGTCGGCGACGTGCCGGTCATCGGCGCCGGGACCTACGCCTCCAACGCCGACGGCTGCGCCGTCTCGGCCACCGGCTCGGGCGAGTATTTCATCCGCGCCACCGTGGCGCGCGACATCTGCCATCGCACCGCCGAAGGCATGGCGGTCAAGCCCGCCGCCGACGCCGAGATTGCTGAAGTCGGGGCCATTGGCGGCGACGGCGGCGTCATCGTCATGGGCAAGGACGGCACGGTCGCCTTCTCGATGAACACCTCGGGCATGTATCGCGGCGAGGCCGGTTCGGGCCGCACCTCGCGTGTCGCCATCTACGCCGACGAGGAAACCCCGCGATGACCGGCAGGGTCGTCGATCTGGAGCAGAAGTTCGGCGGCTTTTCCGACCACTGGCGGCCGCGCGTCGCGGCGCAGCTGAACGGACAGGACGTGCGGCTGGTCAAGGTCCAGGGGGTCTTCCCCTGGCACAGCCACGCGGACGCCGAGGAGATGTTTCTGGTCTGGAAGGGGCGGTTCCGCGTCGAGTTCCGCGACCGCATCGAGACCCTCGGTCCCGGCCAGTTCATCGTCGTGCCGCGCGGGATCGAGCACCGCACCGCCGCCGACGAAGAGGCCGAGGTGATGATTTTCGAGCCCTCCGAAGTGATCAACACCGGCGACGCCCCGCCCTCGGACTTCACCGCGCCTTCGGGCCAGACGATTTGACCCAGCCTCTATGAGCACCCGCGACCATCCCGGCGTCATCGCCCCGCCGCCGCTGATCTATCTCGGTTTCCTGCTGGCCGGGTACGGCGTCGGCCAACTGGTCAGCGAGCCGTCGCTGGGCCTCAACGTCGATCTGCGGCGCGGACTGGCCTTTACGCTGGTGATCGGCGGCCTGCTGCTGGACGGGATCGCGGCCGGGACCTTCCGCCGCCTGGGCACGCCGCCCGAGCCGTGGAAGCCGACCACGGCCCTGGCCACCGGCGGCCTCTACAAATACAGCCGCAACCCCATCTATGTCGGCTTCGGCATCACCTACGCCGGGTTCGCCCTGGCCATGGACAGCCCGGTCGCATTGGCCCTGCTGGTGCCCTGTCTGATCGTGATCGACCGCTTCGTCATCGCGCGTGAAGAAACCTATCTGAGCGCCAAGTTCGGCGCCGAGTATCAAGCCTACAAAGGAAAGGTCCGCCGATGGCTGTGACCCCGAACCGCCCCGCGCCCCACGCCGACGAACTGTCGGAAATGACCATCGAGGAACTGGACGCCGCCTGCAGCCTGCACTGGGTCGAGATGAAATCCGTCACCCCCTGGGGCGACACCTATGAAGGCACGGCCCCGTCCGGCCGCGCGGTCCAGATCGAGCGTCGCTACCTGTGGGCACATGAGCCCGCGGGCGCCATCGCCGTCGAGGTCGAGGTGCGCGACCCGGCCCTGCGCACCGGGGCTGAGGCCCGCGCCGTGATCTCGCCCCCAAACAGTTGATCGAACTGCGGCTTTTCGGTCGCCGACGCCGCTTCCCAACCGCCTCGCGCCGGATTAGCTTCGCCTCATGAAACTCGCCTCGCTCAAGCACGGCCGTGACGGCCGCCTCGTCGTCGTCTCCAATGACCTGAACTGGTTCACGGACGCCTTCCTGATCGCCCCCACCCTACAGGCGGCGCTGGATGACTGGGACCGTTGCGAGCCCCTGTTGCGGGCCCTGGCCGAAAGCCTGGAGCACGAAGGCGTGCCGCGCGGCCGCTTCCATGAGCGCGACGCCGCCGCTCCCCTGCCCCGCGCCTATCAGTGGGCCGATGGCTCGGCCTATGTGAACCACGTCGAACTGGTGCGCAAAGCCCGCAACGCCGAGATGCCGGCGACCTTCTGGACCGATCCTCTGATGTATCAGGGCGGTTCCGACCACTTCATGGGCCCGCGCGACGCCATCCCGCTGAAGGACGAGGCCTGGGGCTGCGACCTGGAGGCCGAGATCGTGGTCGTGACCGGCGACGTGCCCCTGGGCGCCAGCCGCGACGAGGCCCTGGCCTCGATCCGTCTGGTTGGCCTGGTCAACGACGTCAGCCTGCGCAACCTGATCCCCGGCGAACTGGCCAAGGGCTTCGGTTTCGTCCAGTCCAAGCCGGCCAGCGCTCTGTCGCCGGTCTTCGTCACCCCGGATGCGCTGGGTGACCGCTGGAAGGACGGCAAGCTGTCGGGCGCCTTGCTGGTGCAACTGAACGGCCAGGACTTCGGTCAGGCCGACGCGGGCGTCGACATGACCTTCGACTTCGGCGTCCTGATCGCCCATCTGGCCAAGACCCGCGCCCTGATCGCCGGCTCGATCATCGGTTCGGGCACGGTGTCGAACAAGGACGCCGACGGCGGTCCCGGCAAGCCGGTGGCCGAAGGCGGTCTGGGCTATTCCTGCATCGCCGAAGTCCGCACCGTCGAGACCATCCTGACCGGCGAGGCCAAGACCCCCTTCCTCAAGCATGGCGACACCGTCCGCATCGAAATGCTGGACGACAAGCACCACACCCTCTTCGGCGCCATCGAACAGACGGTCGCGCCCGCCTGATCTCCGCTTTTCGAGCGCCGTTCGTCGGGTTAGGCTGACGGCGTTCGGAGGGGGAGTTCCGTCATGTCGCCGCAAACCATGGGGCCGCTAATCGGCATCGGCGTGGCCCTGATCATCATCCTGCTGCGTAATCGGCGCAAACGGACCCTGCGGCCGCACCTGCTGTGGGTCATGCCCTTGCTGGTCACGGCGGCGATCGGCTTTGGCCTGTGGGCCAACACCCAGCATCCGCATTTCGGCCCCCTGGCCTGGATCGCCTTCATCGCGGCTCTGGCGCTTGGCTGCCTCGCCGGCTGGCAGCGCGGCAAGACCATCACCATCGAGAAGGAGCCGGACGGCTCGCTGAAGGCCCAGGCCTCGCCCCTGGGGCTGATTCTGGTCGTCGGCCTGTTCGCGGCGCGCGCGGGCCTGCGCGAGGTGATGGAAGCCAACGCCGCCGCCTGGCATCTGGACGCCGTGGTCGTCACCGACGCCTTCATGCTGTTCGCCGTCGGCATGATCGTGACCCAGCGCATCGAACTCTACATCCGCGCCCGCCGCATCCTGGCCGGCGGAAGCGACAGCCATGTCGAGATCGCGGCGTGAAGACCGCCCTGATCGCCGCCGCAGCCCTGGCCCACGCCATCCCCCTCCTGGCCCAGGACACGGCGAGCGACTGGGACATGACCCGCGATCCGGACAAGAAACTGGTCATCGCCTACACCGCGTTTGACAACGGCCTGGGCATCGGCGCGCGCTGCATGAACGGCTCGTTCCAGGTCTTGATCAGCGGCTTGCCCCCGGCAACCGGCGCGACGCGCACCTTGAAGGTCGCGTTCCAGGACGACGACTTCAACGACCAGCGCTGGAATGTGGCCGAGAACCCCGTGGTCGCCATCAGCGACAGCCCCAGCCCCCTGGCCCGCGACATGCGCGAAGGCGGCAAGATGCAGGTCATTGTGCCGGGAGGCGGCGAGGGCGGACGCAATCTGCGCTATGTTCTGGACCTGCCCGCCTCGAGCACCGCCATCGACGAAGCCTTGCAAGCCTGCGGTCGCCCCTTGGTCGATCCACGCGACGCAGAACTCGACGCCCTCGCGGACGACGGGCTGCCGCTAGACACTGAGTGGTCGCGGCCCCCGAACCCGCCTATCCTCGGGGACGGACCTATTCCCGCGGGTTCGCCACGGTGAGTTGCTTGACCCAGCCCGACGGCCGCGTGCGCGACTGCGTGGTCGAGACGGAGCACCCCATCGACGGCGGTTTCGGCCAGGCGGCGATTGAGGCGACGCGTCGCGCTCGGCTGCGGAACAAGAATGGCGGCGAGGTGCCGTTGGGCATGATCCAGTACCGAACCACCTTTACGATGGAATCCTCCCCCTCCACGGGAAGCCGTCTGAGATCCAATTAATCGTCAGCGCTGCGATTGACCCCCCGAATTCCGCCGCTAGATTGCGCGCCTCCCAGACCTGTGCCGGTGTGGTGGAATTGGTAGACGCGCTGGATTCAAAATCCTGTTCCGAGAGGAGTGCCGGTTCGAGCCCGGCCACCGGCACCACATCTGGATGAGCGCCCCAAGGCGCCGTCTTCTTTTTGACCGACATCGTCATCGACCCGAACGCAGCCTTAGCCGTTCTGGCGCATTCCGCTTGGCGAGGAGGGATGTCGCGCGCCCGCGACATGGGCCGAAACAAAGAATGAGTCCCACCGCACTTGATTAAGCGGACACAAGTGTCCACTTGGCGATCTTCATGACCCGTCCCCTGAGAAAAGACGCCGCCCAACGCCGCGAGGCCCTGCTGCAGGCCGCCGCCGAGGCCTTTGCGCGCGACGGACTGGAGACGCCCCTGCACGTCATCGCCGAGCGGGCGGGGGTGGGACGGGCGACCCTCTATCGCAACTTCGCCGACCGCTCCGAGCTGGCCTTGGCGGTCTTCGTCGGACAGATCGACGACTTGCACGAACGCACCCAGGCGCGGCTGGACGACCCGGATGTCTTTCTGTGGTTCCTCGGCCAGATGGTCGAGCTGATGATCCAGAGCGCGGGCCTGGCCGGCGCCATCCGCGATCTGAAGGACGAGGCCCTGGCCCCGATCCGCACCGGGCTGAAGCGCGCGGGGGCCGAGGCCCTGGCCGTGTCGCAGGCGGCGGGCCGGGTGCGGACCGATCTGAGCGTCGAGGACACCCGCGTCCTGGCCCTGATGCTGGGGGCGCCGTCGCGCACCGTCGGGGCGGCGGACCGGGATCAACTGAGCCGCCGCGCGCTGGAGCTGGTGCTGGACGCGGTGAAGCCTGAAAGGCGCGCCGCATGAGCCGCCGCAACTGGGATCTGCCCTGGGACGACTATCTGGCGACGTTGAAGCCGCACGAGCGGCCGGCCCTGCCCGGTTCGCCCGCCACGCCCGATCATTCGACGCCCTGGCGGCTGGCCTATGCCTGCGTCGGGGTTCTGGTGGCCCTGACCGGCAGTCTGGGCAATGCGGCGGTGACGGCCAACATCCCCCTGCTGGCGGGCTCTCTGGGCGTGACGACGACCGAGGCCTCCTGGCTGCCCATCGTCTTCGTCATGACCAACGCCTGCATGAACCTGCTGCTGGTCAAGTTCAGGATGCAGTACGGGCTGCGGCTGTTCACCGAGATCATCCTGATGATCTTCCTGGCGACGGCGACCGCTCACCTCTTCCTCGAGGACTACGGCTCGACCCTGGTGGTGCGCGGCATCGCCGGGATCGCGGCGGCGGGGATGTCGACGCTCGGCATCCTCTACATCATCCAGGCCTTTCCGGCGCAGCACCGGCTGAAGGGCATCATCATCGGCGTCGGCCTGTCCAGCCTGGCCATTCCCCTGGCGCGGCTGGGAGTCGGCTATCTGCTGGATCGCGACCTGTGGCGAGCCGTCTACATGTTCGACCTGGGGCTGGTGCTGATCGCCCTGCCCGCCGTCTTCGCCCTGAAGATGCCGCCGTCGCAGCGGGTCAAGGCCTTCGAGACGCTGGACTTCGTCACCTTCGCCCTGTTCGCGCCGGGGGTGGCTCTGCTGACTGCGGTTCTGGGCCTAGGTCGCATCGTCTGGTGGACCGAGGCGCCGTGGATCGGCCTGGCCCTGATCGGGGCCCTGGTGCTGCTGACCGCCGCCGTCATCATCGAATACAACCGCGCCAATCCCCTGATCGACCTGAAATGGCTGGCCGGCGGCGACATCGTGCGGCTGCTTCTGGCCATCCTGCTGGTGCGGATCGTCCTGTCGGAGCAGACGACCGGCGCGGTCGGCTTCCTGCAGCAGATGGGCCTGGGCTACGAGCAGATGCACAGTCTGTTCTGGGTCATGCTGTTCGCCACGGCGGCGGGGACCCTGACCAGCGCCTTCACCCTGAACCCGACCAAGCTGTGGAAGCCCATCTCCATCGCGCTCGGCCTGATCGCCGTCGGCGCCTTCATGGACAGCCACGCTACGGTGCTGACGCGCCCGGCCAACCTCTATTTCAGCCAGGCCCTGCTGGGCTTCGCCGCCGCCTTCTTCATCGGCCCGACCATGATTATCGGCTTCGGCAAGGTGCTGCAGGGCGGCGGCAAGCACATGGTCAGCTTCATCGTCGTCTTTTCGATCGGCCAGAATGTCGGCGGCCTTATGGGCTCGGCCCTGGTCGGCACCATCCAGACCCTGCGCGAGAAATTTCACTCCAACCAGTTGAGCGCCCACATCGACATGGGCGACCCCGAGGTGGTGCTGCGGCTGCAGCAACTGGGCGGGGCCTACGCCCACACCGTCGGCGACGCCGCCCAGCGACAGGCCCTGGCGCTGAAGCTGCTGCAACAGCAGATCAGCCAGCAGGCCCAGGTGCTGGCCTATAACGACGTCTTTCTGCTGATCGCCGCCGCCGCCGCAGTGGGCGCGCTCTGGGTCGCCGTGAACCATTATCGCCCCCGTATCGAGGCGCGCCGCGCCGCCCACCGCGAGGCGGCCCAGGCCGCCGCCGCCGCCGCTGTCGAATGACCCGGACCCGACCATGACCGACGCTACTCCCGCTTCCTCCTCGGGCCCAGCTCAAGCCCCCGCCGCGCCGGCCGCTCCCCCGCCGCCGCCCGCGCCCGCCGCTGCGCCCCAGCCGTCCAGCGGCCGCCGCGTCATGATCAGCGTGGTGCTGGCCCTGCTCGCCCTGGTCGGGGTCGGGCTGATCCTGCACGCCTGGCGTCTGCCGCCCTTCGACGGCGGCCCCCAGGTCACGGACAACGCCTATGTGCGCGGTCAGGTGACGGTCATCAGCCCCCAGGTCAGCGGTTATGTCACCGCGGTCGAGGTGCAGGACTTCCAGACCGTGCAGCAGGGCCAGCTTCTGGCCACCGTGGACGACCGTATCTATCGCCAGCGGCTGGATCAGGCGAAGGCGGCCCTGCATTCGGCCGAAGCGGCTCTGGCCAACTCGACCCAGAGCCAGGCCTCGGCCCGCGGCTCGGTCGCCCAGACCCGCGCCTCCATCGCCGGGGCTGAATCCGCCGTGACGAAAGCCCGCGCCGACGCCCAGCGCGTACGCACCCTGTTCGCCGGAGGCTGGGTCGCCCAGGCCCAGGTGGATGTCGCCCAGAACGCCCTGCGCGCCGCTGAGGCGCAACTGGCCGCCGCCCGCGCCGCCGAGGGCGTGGCCCAGACCGGCGTGACCTCGGCCGTGGTCGGGCGCGGCTCGCTGGAGGCCGCGGTCGAGAACGCCCAGGCCCAGGTGCGCCTGGCCCAGATCGATCTGGACAATACCCGCATCGAGGCTCCGCGCGCCGGACGTCTGGGCGAGGTCGCGGTCCGCGTCGGCCAGCAGGTCGCCGTGGGCACGCAACTGACCGCCCTGGTCCCCGACGTGGTCTGGGTCACAGCCAATATGAAGGAGACGCAGATGCGCGACGTCCGCGTCGGTCAGCCGGTCGAGGTCGCCGTCGACGCCCTGGGCGGGGCGAAGCTGAAGGGCAAGGTCGAGCGCATCTCGCCCGCCGCTGGGTCCGAATTCAGCGTCATCCGCCCCGACAACGCCACCGGCAACTTCACCAAGGTGGCCCAGCGCATCCCGGTCCGCATCTCCATCGATCCCGGTCAGGAAGCGGCGACGCGACTGGCCCCCGGCATGTCGGTGACGGCGCGGATCGACGTCGCCGGCGCCCGCTGAACCGCGCCGACGCGAAAACTTCATCCAGCTTGAGGGTTGCGTCAGGCTGACGCAGCCCGCATCTGGTCCCGATGACCAGCACCCCCACCGCCACAGCCACGACGCCCAAGGGGCCGGGGTTCGCCGAATTCGTCTGCCTGATCGCCGTCATGATGGCGATGAACGCCCTGGCCATCGACGCCATGCTGCCGGCCCTGCCGCACATCGGCGAGGATCTGGGCGTCGTCAACGAGAACACGCGTCAGTGGGTGATCACCGCCTATCTGCTGGGCTTTGGCGGAGCGCAGCTCTTCTACGGTCCACTGGCGGATCGGTTCGGGCGTCGCCCCATCCTGTTCGTCGGCATCGGTCTCTATGTGGCCTTCAGCATCCTGGCCGCCTTCGCCCAGTCGTTCGAGTGGCTGATCCTGTCGCGCATCGGCATGGGTCTGGGCTCGGCGGCGACGCGGGTCCTGGCCGTGTCGATCGTGCGCGACCGCTATTCCGGGCGGACCATGGCGCGGGTCATGTCGCTGAGCTTCCTGGTCTTCCTCGGCGTGCCCATCCTGGCCCCGACGGTCGGCCAGTTGATCATGCTGGTGGCGCCCTGGCGCTGGATCTTCGGCTTCTTCGCCCTGTTCGGCGGGTCCTTCCTGCTGTGGGCCGCCCTGCGCCTGCCCGAAACCCTGCACCCCGAAGACCGCATGCCGATCAAGGTCAAGCGCATCGCGGGCGCCTTTGGTCAGGCCCTGACCAGCCGCATCGGCATGGGCTACACCCTGGCCATGACGGCGATCAGCGGCGCCCTGTTCGCCTTCATCAACTCGTCGCAGCAGATCTTCTTCGACGTCTTCAAGTCGCCCGGCCTGTTCACCACCGTCTTCGCCATGGTGGCCGGCGGCATCGCCCTGGCCTCGGTGCTGAACTCGCGCATGGTGGAAAAACTGGGCTCGCGCCTGATCGCCCACACCGCCCTGTTCGGCTTCATCGGTTTCAGCCTGCTGCACGCCGCCATCGCCTATGCCGGCCACGACAGCCTGTGGGTCTTCGCCGCGCTGCAGGCCTGCAAGATGTTCTGCTTCGGCTTCATCGCCGGCAACTTCGGCTCCATGGCCATGGAGCCCATGGGCCATATCGCCGGCACGGCGGCCTCGGCCCAGGGCTTCATCTCGACCATAGGCGGCGCCCTGCTGGGATTCTGGATCGGCCAGCATTTCGACGGCACCACCGTGCCGATGACGGTCGGTTTCGCCGTGCTGGGCTTCGTCGCCCTGCTGCTGGTGCTGACCGCCGAAAAGGGACGGCTGTTCAAGGCGCACCACCTGCCGCCCACCGCAAAGGCTTGATCTTTCGGGTCGGAGGGAGCCTTTTCGCACGCATCTGAATACGGAGCGTTCGATGACCCTGAAGCTGGCCGGCCTGGTATCCGCCCTCGCCCTGACCGCAGCGCTTGGCGCCTGCGCCACCGCCCCCGACGCAGGAAGCGTGCCGATGACGCCTCTCGCCCCCGCGACCCCGGCCGCGCCCGCTTTCGCCTACGCCAACGACATCCACTCCAACGCCCGCCCGGCCGAGGCGCGGGTCGGCCATGTGGCCCTGGACCTGACCGCCGACTTCGCGAGCAAGACCCTGTCGGGTTCGGCGACGCTGGACGTCACCGGCCGTGTCGGCGCGACCGAGGTGGTGCTGGACACCAAGAACCTGGACATCCGCGGCGTGCGCGACGCGCGGGGGCGCCCCCTGCGCTATGAGCTGGGCGCCGTCGACGCCATCAAGGGTCAGGCCCTGACCGTCCACCTGCCCGCCTTCGCTGGGACCGAGATCCAGAAGGTCGTCGTCGACTATTCGACCCGTCCCGACGCGGCGGCCCTGCAATGGCTCAGCCCGCAGCAGACGGCGGGCGGTCAAAAGCCCTATCTGTTCAGCCAGGGCCAGGCGATCCTGACCCGCACCTGGGTCCCGACCCAAGACAGCCCCGGCATCCGCCAGACCTATTCGGCGCGCGTTGTCGCTCCCGCCGACCTGACCGTGGTCATGTCCGCCGAGCACCTGACGCCGAACGGCGAGGCGGCGGGCGCAGGGACCAAGGCCTGGCGCTTCGACATGGATCGCCCGATCCCGCCCTATCTGATGGCCGTCGCCATCGGCGACATCGCCTTCGCCCCGTTCGACGGTCGCACCGGCGTCTGGACCGAGCCCAGCCGACTGGAGGCCGCCCGCGCCGAGTTGGTGTCGACCCCGCGCATGGTCGACGCAGCCGAGGCCCTGTACGGCCCCTATCGCTGGGGCCGCTACGACCTGCTGGTCCTGCCGCCCAGCTTCCCCTTCGGCGGGATGGAGAATCCGCGCCTGACCTTCGCCACCCCGACCATCATCGCCGGGGATCAGTCCCTGGTCTCGCTGGTGGCGCACGAGTTGGCGCATAGCTGGTCAGGCAATCTGGTGACCAACGCCACCTGGTCGGACATCTGGCTGAACGAAGGCACCACCGTCTATTTCGAGAACCGGATCATGGAATCCCTCTACGGTCGCGACCGCGCGCTGCAGGAGCAGGTTCTGGGCTGGGGCGAGCTGTCGGCCGAACTGGCGACCACCGCGCCGGACGACACCAAGCTGCACATCGACCTGACCGGGCGCGACCCGGACGACGGCCTGTCGGGCGTGCCCTATGAAAAGGGCGCGGCCATGCTGCGCACCATCGAGCGCATCGTCGGGCGCGAGGCGTTTGACGCCTGGCTGCGCGGCTATTTCGACCGCCACGCCTTCCAGCCCATGACCGACGTCGGCTTCCTGGCCGACATCCGCGAGCACCTGATCAAGGGCGACGCCGCTCTGGAGGCCCAGCTTCAGCTCGACAACTGGATCTACCAGCCCGGCATGCCGTCGAACTGGGTCCCGCCGGTGTCGCACGCCTTCGAGGCCGTGGACGCCCAGGCCAAGGCCTTCTTCGGCGACCAGGGCCCGGCCTCGGCCATCGACTGGAAGAACTGGAACACCCAGCAGCGCCAGCGCTTCCTCGCCTGGCGCCCCGAAGGGCTTAAGGCCGGTTCCGACTGGCTGACCACCGCCCAACT
The DNA here is from genome assembly GCF_002979535.1 of Brevundimonas sp. MYb52. GTDB lineage: Bacteria > Pseudomonadota > Alphaproteobacteria > Caulobacterales > Caulobacteraceae > Brevundimonas. The sequence continues at coordinate 82,270 of NZ_PCPB01000010.1, forward strand.
GGCCGATCTGGAAAAGACGCTGAACCTGGCCAATGAAGGCAACGCCGAGCTGACCTTCGCCTGGCTGCAGATCGCCCTGGCCCATCGCTATGAGCCCGCCGTGGCCACCGCCGACCGCTTCCTGACCAGCCAGGGCCGCCGCAAATTCGTCCTACCCCTGTTCCAGACCTTGTGGAACGAAGGCGACTGGGGCCGCGCCAATGCCACGCGCATCTACGCCAAGGCCCGGCCCCTCTATCACCCGGTCACGACGGGCTCGGTGGATCAGTTGGTGGGCCGTCCGTAAGGCCTAGAGGTTCGTCACCTCAGCCCCGTCCTCGCGAGCCAGCCGGTCCGCGAGGACGGCGCGGTGGCAGCCGCAGGCGTCGGCCTCGAAGCACAGCAGGGCGACACGTTTCTCGCCCGCAACATGACGCAGTTGCTGGAAGGCGGCCTCGGCGTCGGGCTCGCGCATATGGGCATTGAAGATGGCGTGCATGGTCGCCACGTCGCCCTTCCTCGCCGCATCGCGCCCGGCCTTGGGCGTTCCCAACGCCCGCAGTTGCAGATAGTCGACGCCTTCCGCCTTCAGACTTTCGCCCAGCACCGTCTTGGAAAAGCCGGCGATGCGCGACGAGGCCACGGCGCGCACGTCGGCGACCAGTTCGACGCCCGCGTCCTTCAGCCGCGCAACGACCTGGGGCTGGGTCGAACCTTCATAGCCGATGGTGAACAGCTTCATCCGGCCAGCATCGGACGAAAGCCGCCCGACGCCAAGCCTTGCGGCTCGACGTCCGGCCTCGTGTCAGACTGACGGCGCCCCGCCAATCCGGCCGCACTCGCGATGCGCCGCTATCGTCAGTTTTCGACGGCGAGGTCGGAGATGTATTGCGCCGCGATCTTGTCGACGAACTTCTGGGGTGAAGCGCCCATCAGGTTCGTCAGAACAATCACCGTCAGATCGTCCTCGGGGTAGATGAAGATGGCCGCGCGATCGCCGCCCGTGGGCGTGATCGCCGGATGTTCCGCGCGGCGGATGGACGGCCAGCCCAGTCCATAGCCGTTGATGGTCCGATTGAAGCCGCGATAGCTTCCGTCGGGCAGTTGCTGCGGCGCCCAGAGCTGTTCGAGGCCCCTTTCGCTGACCAGTTTGCGATTCTGCAGCGCGATAACCCATGCAGCCAGGTCTCTAGCCGTGGTCTGAACACCGCCCGTGGGATGCATATAGGCCGGCCACGTCTCATGACGCGCCATCGGGGTCTCGCTGCGCTCGACACCGACAGCCCTCATGCCCTCCATCTTCAGCGTCAGATAGGTATAGAGCGAAGCGAGCTCGGGCACGGTGTCGGCGGTGTGCCCAAAGCGCGCCTGCGCCATGCCCGCCGCATTGAACTGCCCCTCGCGAACGAAATCCACGAAGGGCTTGCCTGAGATCCTCTCGATGATCTTGCCCATCAGGGCATAGCCGGTCTGATTGTAGGCGTACTGCGTCCCCGGCGCAGATCTCAAGGGAAGTTCCTGCACCTTGGCCCAGGCGGCGTCGGGCTCGGCGCCGTCGATCAGTCGGGTGTTGTCGTCAATGATCTCAGGCAGGCCGGAGGTGTGCGTCAGGATCTGGCGGACCGTGATCTCTTTCCACGATGCCGGAAGCCCTTCGAGGTATTGCGTCACCGAGGCGTCGAGATCCAGTTTTCCGGCCTCGACAAGCTGCATCGCCGCAACGCCGGTGAAGGCCTTGCTGATCGAGTTGATCATGAAAACAGTGCGTTCCGTCACAGGCGTCGCGGTCTCGAGGTTGGTCTGGCCGTAGGCGCCCGTGAAGACGATTTCGCCGCTTTTCACGATCGCCAGCTGGAGCCCCGGAATGCGGCGGGCGGCCATCTCGTCCTGGACCAGGCGTTCGATCGCGGCGGTCTTGTTGTCCGCTTCTGCGACCGGCGTTGTTTGGGCGTTTGCGCTGTCGGCGAGACCGCCGATGACGGTGATCAGGCCCATTGCGGCAGAAATCTTGTTCAGCATTCTTTTGGGTGTCCAGAGTTTAGGGGGTATCGGCTGCGATCATGGATTGGGCGCAACGGCGCATGACTGAGCGGCGAGTTGGCCATGGCGTCGGTTGACCCGTTTGCGGCAGACTGGTCCACCTCGGCTCGGTCAATGGCGCGCCTTGATCGGTGAACGGCAGTGCATCCCGGCGAACGGTTGCCTCAAGCCTCCTTGGAAGCCTGGATCAGATCGCGCGCCCTCGCCATCGCACCGATTGCACTGTTTTTTCTGACGCATCGTGCAATACGCGGTCCCGGGCTTGACGCCGGACCTTGCGACCCGCTCCCTGCGCTGACGTTGGAGGACACCCCATGATCCGTTACGCCCTGAAGGCCATCCCGCTGGGCGCCGCCCTGATGGCCGCCGCCGCGCCCGCCGCCTTCGCTCAGAGCCTGCTGATCCGTGGCGGGACCATCTACACCGGCGCCCCCGATCAGCCGACCGCGGAGCAGGTGATCGTCCGCGACGGACGGATCCTGTCGGTGGGGCCCGAGACAGCGGTGGCGGGCCCTGCCGATATGCAGGTCATCGACCTGAAGGGCGCGACCCTGTTTCCCGGTTTCACCGACGGCCACGCCCATCTGGACGGCATCGGCTGGCGCGAGATGACGCTGAACCTGGAAGGCTCGGCCTCGGTCGTCGAGGCCATGCAGCGGTTGTCGGATTGGGCCAAGGCCCATCCCGAGGGCGTCATCGTCGGCCGTGGCTGGATCGAGACCCATTGGCCGGAAAAACGCTTCCTGACCGCCGCCGATCTGGACGCGGCGGCGCCAGGGCGCATCGTCCTGCTGACCCGCGCCGACGGTCACGCGGTCGCGGTGTCGAGCGCCGCCATGACCGCCGCCGGGATCAACGCCTCGACGCCTTCGCCCTCGGGCGGCGACATTCTGAAAGGCGCGGACGGCCAGCCGACGGGCCTGCTGATCGACGCCTCGGGCGACCTGATCTCGGGTCTGGCGCCCCAGGCCGATGCGGCGGCGACGCGGGCGGCCTATCGCGCGGGCTTTGGCGTCTATGCCCGCTACGGCTGGACCGGCATCCACTTCATGAGCGCGCCGTGGAAGGACGTGCCCCTGCTGGAGCAGATGGCGCAGAACGGCGAGGCGCCGGTTCGGGTCTACAACAGCATCGACATGGGCGACGCCCGCGCCCTGATGGCGGGCGGACCGCGCGAGGCGGCGGATGGTCGGATCATCACCCGCGCCATCAAGTTCTACGCCGACGGGGCCCTGGGCTCGCGCGGGGCCATGCTGTTCGAGCCCTACTCCGACCGGCCCGACACCCACGGCCTGATGCGCACCTCGCACGACGAGGTCATGCCGCTTTATCAGGAGGCGCTGCGCACCGGCATCCAGATCGCCACCCACGCCATAGGCGACAAGGGCAATCACGAGGTCGCCGCCTGGTACGAGGAGGCCCTGCGCTCCGTGCCCAAGTCAGAGTGGAAGCTGGCCGATCCGCGCTGGCGCATCGAGCACGCCCAGATCATCCGACCCAGCGACTATCACTACTTCGACGAGTTGCCGATCATCGCCTCCATGCAGCCCAGCCACGCCATCGGCGACCTGCATTTCGCCGCCGACCGTCTGGGCGACGCGCGGCTGGACGGGGCCTATGCCTGGCACACCCTGGTGGATCGCGGCGTGATCGTGGTCGGCGGCTCGGACGCGCCGGTCGAACGCGGCGATCCCCTGATCGAGTTCTACGCCGCCGTGGCGCGGCGCGACCTGAACGGCTTCCAGGGCCCGGACTGGCGCCCCAACGAGGCCGTGGACCGGGCCACGGCGCTGAAGATGTTCACCCTGTGGCCGGCCTACGCCAGCTTCCGCGAGAATGAGCTGGGCACCATCGAAGTCGGCAAGCGCGCCGACTTCACCGCCTTCAACATCGACCTGATGACCGTCCCCGCCGCCGACATCCCCAAGGGCCATGCGGTCCTGACCGTGGTGGACGGCCAGGTGGTGTATCAGGCCGATTGAGAAAAGACGTCACCCTCGGGCTTGTCCCGAGGGCCTATGGCGGATCGCAGGCTGCGCCCCGATGACCGTGGCCGCGTCAGTCGAACGATGGGCCCTCGGGACAAGCCCGAGGGTGACGACATAGGGAGCAGACCTTGCATCCTGACCCGCCTGTGCGTTGCGGCGGGGCGGCGCATCGGTTAAGCCCCGCCCATGGAATTCTCCTCCGGTCGCCCGTTGCGGCCGGGGCTTGGCGTTGGAGCGCTCAGATGGCTGATTTCGCCCCCGGACTGGTCACCGTTTTCGGCGGCTCGGGCTTTGTCGGAACCCAGGTGGTGCGGGCCCTGGCCAAGCGCGGCTGGCGCGTGCGCGTCGCCGTGCGCAAGCCTGCCCTGGCCTATGAACTGCGCATGGCCGGCGACGTCGGTCAGATCCAGACCGTCCGCTGCGACATCACCGACAAGGCCGCCGTAGCCGAGGCGCTGAAAGGCGCCGACGCCGTGGTCAACCTGGTCGGCATCCTGTTCGAGACCGGCGGCCGCAAGTTCGAGGCCCTGCACGTCGAGGGTGCCGTCAATGTCGCCGAGGCCGCCAAGGCCGCGGGCGTCAAGCGCCTGACCCATATGTCGGCCCTGAGCGCCGATGTGAACGGCAAGGCCGCCTATGCCCGCACCAAGGGCGCCGCCGAGGTCGCCGTGCGCGCCGCCTTCCCCGGCGCCGTGGTCATCCGCCCCTCGGTCGTCTTCGGCAAGGGCGACGATTTCCTGAACAAGTTCGCCGCCATGGCCACCTGGTCGCCCGCCCTGCCCCTGATCGGCGGCGGCGTGACCAGGTTCCAGCCCGTCTATGTCGGCGATGTGGCCGAGGCTGCGGCCCGCGCCACCGTCGCCCCGGAAGCCGAGGGCAAGACTTTCGAACTGGGCGGCCCCTCGGTCTGGACCTTCGAGGACATCCTCAAGTTCATCCTGCGCGAGACCAACCGCAACCGCTTCCTGGTCCCCGTGCCCTTCTTCGCCGCCCGCATTCTGGGTTCGCTGGCGCAAATCCCGGCGGCGATCGGCCTGAAGCCGATGCTGACCAAGGATCAGGTCCTGCTGCTGGAAGGCGACAATGTCGTCTCGCCGGGCGCTGAGGGTCTGGCCGAACTGGGCGTCGAGCCCACGGGTCTGGAAGCCATCGCGCCGAGCTATCTGTTCCGCTACCGCGTCGGCGGGCAATACGCCGAAAGCCCCGCCGCCGCCTGATCGGGCGACGAACAAAAAAACCCCTCGGGACCGCGTCCCGAGGGGTTTTTCTATGGCTAGTGGCTAGGCTTTCCTCCCCATTCCATGGGGAGGTGGCGCGGCGCTCTAGCGCCGTGACGGAGGGGGCGACTCCACGTCAACCGATCGCGCCGCCCCCTCCACCGCTACGCGGTCCCCCTCGCCACAGAGTGGGGAGGAAAGAAACTTAAAAGGCGCCGGTCACGGCCAGACCGATGATGCCCGCCACGCCGACCACGATCCGCCACCAGGCGAAGGGGCCAAAGCCGCGCTTGGACACGAAGTCGAGCAGGAAGCGCACCACAACCAGGGCCGTCAGGAAGGCGGCGATGAAGCCCACCGCGATCAGGCCGAAGTCGCTGAAGTCCAGCACGTCGCGGTTCTTGAACAGGTCATAGGCCACCGCCGCCCCCATGGTGGGCAGGGCCAGGAAGAAGCTGAACTCGGCCGCCGAACGCTTGTCGGTCTTCAGCAGCAGGCCGCCGGCGATGGTGGCGCCCGAGCGCGACACGCCGGGGATCATGGCCAGGCACTGGAACAGGCCGATCAGGAAATAGACGCGCATGGGATAGCGGTCGGCGTCCAGATAGACCGGGAACTTGTCCACCCGATCCAGCCACAGCAGCAGGAAGCCGCCGAGGATCAGGGCGATGCAGATGACCAGGGGCGTCTCGAACAGCACCGTCTTGATGAAGCCGTAGGCGAAGAAGCCGATCACCGCCGCCGGAAGGAAGGCGACCAGCAGACCGATCAGAAACCGCCGCGCCGCCGGATCGAAGGGCCAACGCGTCGCCAGGGTCCACAGCCGCTTGAAATAGACGCTGATGATGGCCAGCAAAGCCCCCAGTTGGATGACGATCTCGAACGTCTTGCCGGTGCTCTCGAAGCCGAGGAAATGCCCCAGCAGCAGCAGGTGGCCGGTGGAGGACACCGGTATGAACTCGGTCAATCCCTCGACCAGACCCAGAAGGATCGCCGTCAGCCAGTCCGCCATGGAAACTCCGTCTCGACCGGCGACGGTTCGTCCGCGCCGGGCAGGCTCCTTCCTTAGCGCCCCGGACAAGACGCCGCCATTGGCGGATACGCGGTTTTGCGCGACAAGGGCGGGGATGACCGCCTCCTCCCTCGACGCCGCCCACGCAGAGACCCGCCGGATCACCACCCTGTCGGTGGGGACGGCGACCATCCTGATCGTGATGAAGGCCTTTGCGCTGGGCGCTTCGGGCTCTGTGTCGATCCTGGCGACCCTGGCGGACTCGTCGCTGGACCTGATCGCCTCACTGGCCACCTTCTTCGCCGTGCGCTGGGCTGCCGCCCCGCCGGACGAGGAGCACCGCTATGGCCACGGCAAGGCCGAGGCCCTGGCCGCCCTGGTGCAGGCGGGCCTGGTGTTCGCCTCCGCCGTCTTCATCGGCTGGGAGGCGGTGCAGCGCATCTTCGATCCACGCCCGGTGACGGCCGGCGGCTGGGCCGTCGGCGTGGTCGTGGTCTCGATCGCCGTCACCCTGTGGCTGGTGTGGATGCAGACCCAAGCCCTGAAGAAGACCTCGTCCCTGGCCGTGGCGGGCGACCGCGCCCACTACGCCGCCGATCTGGCCGCCAATGCCGTGGTCCTGATCGGCGTGATCTCGGGGGCTTACCTGGGGGCGCCTGGGCTGGACGCGGCGGCGGGTCTGGTCGTGGCCGTCTGGCTGTTCTGGGGCGCCATCTCCATCCTGCGCGACGCCGCCGATCACCTGCTGGACCGGGCCGCCCCCGACGCCGACCGCGCCGCCGTGGTCGCCGCCGTCCTGGCCGACCCGCGGATCTCGGGCGTCCACCAGTTGCGCACCCGCATGGGCGGACAGGTGCTGATGGTGCAGATGCACGTCGATCTGGAGCCCAGCCTGACGCTGGAGGCCGCCCACGCCATCGTGGTCGAGGCCGAGCAGCGCATCCTGGCCGCCTTCCCCCACGCCGACATCCTGATCCACGCCGACCCGAGGGGGCTGGCCGAGCCGCACGGCGGGGTCTTTGCTGAAACGGCGGCCCCCGAAACGTCAGAAGCGTCGGCGCCGCATCTGTCCGCCTCGACATCCAACGGCCCCTGGTCCTGACCTGCGACCGGGCGTCGCGGTAAACGGAGCCTTAACGAGCGCGGGCGCATGGGTGGAGCAATGTCCGCGTCCGCCGTCCTCTATCATTTCGCCTTCCACCCCGGCTCGCGCACGGCGCGCTTGGCGCTGGGCGAGGCGCGCATCGATTTCGGCGAAGAACTGGTCAAGCCGTGGGAAGAGGACTGCCCCCTCTTCGACCTCAATCCTTCGGGGATGCCGCCGGTCCTGAGCGTGACGGAAAAGGGCAAGACCCTGACCCTGTGCGAGACCGACGCCATCCTCGGCTGGATCGAGGATCGGGCCAAGGGCGACGTCCTGATGCCCGCCGACATCGGTGAGCGCGCCGAGGCACGAAGACTGGCGACCTGGTTCAACCGCCGCTTCATCGACGAGGTCGACGCCGTCCTGCTGCACGAGCGGATGGAAAAGCCCCTGCTGCGCCTCGGTCCGCCCGAGGCGCGGATGCTGCGCGAGGGACGCGACGCCCTGCGCGCCCATCTGGCCATGCTGGAAAGTCTAGCCGCCGGGCGCGAATGGCTGGCCGGGCGTCGGCTCAGCCAGGCCGACCTGATCGCAGCGGGCCACCTGTCGGTGCTGGACTATTTCGGCGAGATCACCTGGGCGTCCTATCCGTCGCTGAAGACCTGGTATTCCAAGCTGAAGTCGCGCCCCTGCTTCCGTCCCCTGCTGAGCGACCGTTTCCCCGGCGTCCATCCGGCCACCTGGTACGCCGACCTCGACTTCTGAGGTCCTACTTCCTTGTCGTCATCCCGGACGAAGGCGCGCGCAGCGGGCCGAAGATCCGGGACCCAGACGGTAGAGATCGACTGACCCTTGTCGTTCATAAAGCCCCCGCCTGGGCCCCGGATCGGCCTGACGGCCGTCCGGGATGACGGCAGGGGAACATCATCGGACTCGACTCCCTCACCCAACCGCACCAAACGAGCGTCATGGCGGCCGATCCCCGCATCTTTATCCGGAAACGCGCCGCCGAACTGGGCTTCGGCGTGTGCCGCTTCGCCTCGGCCAGCGAACCGTGGAGCGCGGGCGAGAAGCTGGCCCACTTCGTCGAGGCCGGGCGGCACGGCGACATGGGCTGGATGGAGACGACGCTGGAGCGCCGCGCTCACCCCACCGCCATGTGGGACGGGGCGAAGACCGCCATCGTCCTGGGCATGAACTACGGCCCCGAGGCTGATCCCCTGCCGGAGCTCGAGGACCGGTCGGCGGGCTATATTTCCGTCTATGCGCGCGGCGACGATTATCACGAGGTCATCAAGGGGCGGCTGAAGATCCTGGCCGGGCAGATGGCGGCGCGTCTGGGTCAAGACGTGAAGGTCTTTGTCGACACCGCCCCCCTGATGGAGAAACCCCTGGCCCAGCGCGCCGGTCTGGGCTGGCAGGGCAAGCACACCAATCTGCTGAGCCGGACCCACGGCAACTGGCTCTTCCTCGGGGTCATCCTGACCGCCGCCGAGATCGAACCGGACGAGGCCGAGACCGAGCATTGCGGCCGCTGCACCGCCTGTCTGGACGCCTGTCCGACCAAGGCCTTTCCCGCACCGTTCCAGATCGATGCGCGGCGCTGCCTGTCCTATCTGACCATCGAGTTCGCCGATCCCTGGCCGGTCGAGTTCCGCATCGCGGCGGGACCGCGCATCTATGGCTGCGACGACTGCCTGGGTGCCTGTCCGTGGAACAAGTTCGCGCAAGGGGCGTCTGAGGCCCGGCTGCACGCCCGCGACAGCCTGAAGGGGCCGCGACTGGCCGACCTGCTGGCCCTGGACGATCCAGCCTTTCGCGCCCTGTTCACCAAGAGCCCGGTCAAGCGGATCGGGCGCGATCGATTTATCCGCAACGTCCTCTATGCGGCGGGGAACTCCGGCGACGCCGAGTTGATCACGCCGGTCGAGGCCCTGCTGGACGACCCGGCCCCCGTGGTGCGCGGCGCAGCGGCCTGGGCGCTGTCACGGCTTAACGGCGCGCGGTTCACGGCGCTGCGCGAGGCGCGACTGGCGGGGGAAGACGACGAGAGCGTGAGAGTCGAGTGGAGCACGCCTCTCCCTCCCCATGGGGAGGGTGGCTGAGGCCCCGACTTGGGGCCGAAGTCGGGTGGGGGCGCTTCGGCAATCGGACGCTGCTGATAATCAGCCTCGCCCTCCCCACCCGGTCGCTACGCGACCACCCTCCTCATGAAGGGGAGGGAGAAAGATCAGACCTCGGCCGAACCGACGCCGCGACCGCCGCCCGGCACCGCCGCCACGTCCAGCAACTTCAGCCGGAACACCAGCACCGCATTGCCCGGAATCATCGGCGGACCGCCCGCTTCGCCGTAGCCCAGCTCGGGCGGCAGATAGAGCAGCCATTCGTCGCCGGGCTTCATCAGCTGCAGGGCCTCGGTCCAGCCGGGCACCACGCCCTCGGGCGAGAAGACGGCGGGGGCGCCGCGTTTGAACGAGCTATCGAAAACCGTGCCGTCGGTCAGGCTGCCTTCGTAGTCGACGCGCACCAGGTCGTTGCGGTCGGGATGGACGCCGCCCGCCGGACCGCTGGCGACCACCTTGTACTGCAGACCCGACGGCAGGGTTTGCACCCCCTCCGCCGAGGCGTTGGTCTTCATGAAGGCGGCGGCGGCCTCGGCGTTCCTGGCCAGGTCCGCGCTCGACACGGCGGGCTGGCGATTGCAGGCGGCCACGGCCAACAGGGCGGCGGCGGACGCCGCGACCAAAACGGGCCTAGCCCATGCGAAGTTCATAGCCACGTTCTTTCAATGCTTCGCCGATTTCCTCGGCATGTCTGGCATCGCGGGTCTCGACCATGATGTCGAACTCCGCCCCCTTGGCCGGCACGTCCAGCGCCAGCCGGTTGTGCACGACGTCGATGATATTGCCGCCCAGCCCGCCGATCACGGCGGCCATGGCCGACAGCATGCCGGGGCGGTCGTCGCCCAGGATGCGATAGACGATCAGCCGCTTCTCGCGGACCATTTCGCGGTTCAGCACCACGGCCAGCATGCGGGCGTCGATATTGCCGCCGGTCAGTTCGATGCCGATCTTCATGCCCTTGAAGCGTTCCGGATTGGCCAGGACGGCGGCCAGACCGCCGACCCCGGCGCCCTCGGCCACCGTCTTCTCCAGCGTCGCCAGCAGGGCCACGCCCTTTTCGAAATCGGCCTCTTCGCAGACGAAGACCTCGTCGATCAGGCTGTCGGCCAGGGCGAAGGGGATCTCGCCCACGGCCTTGATGGCGATGCCCTCGGCGATGGTCTGGCCGCTGCACTTGGCCGGTTCGCCGCGACGACGGGCGGTGAAGGAGGGATAGCGCGCCGCCTCGACCCCGAAGACCTTGATGCCCGGCTTCATCGCCTTGGCGGCGATGGCGCTGCCCGCGATCAAGCCGCCGCCGCCGATGGGGATGATCAGGGCGTCGAGATCCGGCGCATCCTCCAAAAACTCCAGGCCGCAGACGCCCTGACCCGCGACAATGCCCTCGTCGTCGAAGGCCGAGACGAAGACATAGCCGTGCTCGGCCTGAAGCCGCCTGGCCTCCTCGGTTGAGCCGGAGAAGTCGAGGCCGTGGATGACGACATTGGCGCCGTGGGCGCGCGTGCCGTCCACCTTCACAAAGGGGGTGCCCTCGGGCATGACGATGGTCACCGGCACGCCCAGACGACCGCCGTGATAGGCCAGGGCCTGGGCGTGGTTGCCCGCCGAGGCGGCGACCACGCCTCGCTTCATCTCATCCGGCGTCAACTGCAGCAGCCGGTTCAAGGCGCCGCGCTCCTTGAAGCTGCCGGTGAAGTGCAGGTTGTCGTACTTGATCCAGATCTCGGCGCCGGTCAGCTGCGACAGGCGGCGCGAATAGCGGACGGGGGTGCGGTCCACCTGGCCGGCGATGCGGGATTGCGCCGCGCGAATATCGTCGATGGTGACGGTCATGAAGCCCCTGAATTCGTTTCTCGGCCGGTCTCTGCGTCCGGTCTCCGGCGCCCTTGTGACGCACCCGAAGCGGACGGGCAACCTTGACTCTCGAGGCCATGGAGGGTCATGCCGGTGACGCTTGAAATGCGTTCTGGGAGCCCCCTCCATGTCGACCCGTCGCCCTTACCTCGCCCTAGCCGCCATTCTGGCCGGCGCCCTCGCGCTCGGCGCCTGCGCCACCATGCCCATGAGCGGCGGCGCGCCCGTCAACTCGGCTGAATTCAGCGCCGACGCCTTCGCCTGGTCGACTCGCGCGGGCCAAGCCTCGATCGAAGGCCGCGTCGTCTTCGCTCAGGACGGCAAGAGCTTCCATTGCGTCGGCAATGTCGGCCTGATCCCCGACACCGGCTACACCCGCGCCCGGATGCAGCGCCTCTATGGTTCGACCGAACGCGCCGCCGTGCCCGCCGCCGTGGTGCGCGCCCGCTCGGCCGGCGAGCAGGGCGCCGACTACCGCTCGTTCGAGCGCGCCCAAGCCTGCGCCAACGACGCCTTCCGCTTCAACGGCCTGCCCGACGGCAGTTGGTTCCTGATCTCGCCGGTCAAGGCGGGCGACGACATCGTGGTGCTGATGAAGCGCGTCCAGACGCGCGGCGGGCGTATGATCAACGTCACGCTCGGAAGCTGAACGACGCCAGGGATCAGCGTTCGCCATCCTTTGGCCTTACAGGACCGCTCTGTGAACTGATCCATTCCTGGACAGTCGGGGAGCGCGTTCTTGTCCCAGCATAACATCATGGGTTCCGAGGCCTTCAACAAGGGCCCCTTCGTCATCATCCGCGCCGTGAAATCCGGCGGTTTCCGTCGTCGCCGTTCGCGTTCTATCGCGGCCTATGTGGTGGTGGCGGTCCTGGCCCTGTCGGCCGGCGCGGCGGTCGCCGCCTTCGCTCTGGGCCCCCTGCTGGTCCAGGCCGACGCCGCCAGCGCCGCCACGCCAACGCCCCTCGCGTCTGGGTCTGTCGCGCCTGGATCGGTCACGCCGACACCCGCCGTGGTCGGCGTTCCCTCCCCGGCCGCCTAAGGTCTGCGGCCGATCAGGGGCCGACGAAACTCAACGCCTCGGCGAACAACTCGCCGCGGCTGCGCACGCCCAGCTTCTGATAGGCGTGCTTCAGGTGGGTGCGCAGGGTCTCGATCGAAATATCCAGCGCCTGGGCGACCCGTCCCGTCTCGGCGCCGGCCAGCAGCATTTCGATGATCCGGCCTTCCGACGGCGTCAGCAGGTGGTTCTCGATCAGGGCCTGAAAGCGGATCTCGCTTCGCGCCCGCTGCAAGGTCAGACCGATCAGGGCGTCGGGCGCGGCGCAGACCTCGCGCGCCCAGGCCACCCAATGGCGCCCGCCCTCGCCCGGCACCACGGCGCAGCCCGCCTCCTCGGACCGCGCCGCCGCGACCAGGCCGGCGATGATGGCGGACCGCGGCGTCAGGCGCCCGTCGCACATCTCGAACGCCTCGCCCTCATCGCGCAGTCGCCGCGCCGCCTCGTTCATCCACATCACGTCAAGATCGCGCGTCACAATCAGCCGGGCTCGCCGCTCGCTGTCGATCCAGTTGGCCAAAGCCCGGCCGCAGACGGCGTCTGGCCCGCCCTCGTCCGACGTGGAAGGACGTCGCCGGTCACGCGACACGCGCCGATCAGTCGAAAACCAGAACGGTTCTCCCGGCACGCTGGTCGCCAGATCAATCTCAACAGAACTCTGCGCCACCCTGACACTCCAAGCTCTGGCCGCCCCCGTCCGACCTGTTGTTTCACCACCACGTCACAACGCCACAATGTCGACGGAATTGACCATACCCCAAAATATTCCCGCAAACACCCCACAGATTGGTGATATTCAAAACTGAAATTCGATGCAAAATTCAGATCGAAGATCAGTAATAGTCTACATTTTACATAATTAGTTTGATCAAATACTTTGATTTCTACCAATTAATCTATCAACAAAGTGAAATGGAGATTACTAACAAGTTGTTAACGTCGCAAATTGATGAACTGACACGTTTTTCCTGGGCAAGACGCCGCCGACAGCCCTGAGCCCCTCGGTGATTTTACAATCAGAGACGCCGGAAAGACTTCGGACGGGTCCAAGACCGCACCAACCGCCGCGAAATGACATCGCGCGCGAGGCCGCGTCGCGAGCCTGTCCCGCCGGACCCCAGGCGCGCCGATCGCCACCACCGCGTTTGCGGGGTCGACGCGTCAAAGGGCGGGCCGGGCGTGGGCGCTCCGCCTCCGCTCAAACATGGGCGCTTCGGCGCGACGACCTCACGCGGAACTGCACGCCCCCCAGCGTTCCGCACGACCGGAGTCGCCGCCGAAGCGTCAGGCCTGCCGCCTCGAGCGAGACCTGTCCGTATAATCGCGAGAGGGAATGGAGCGGCCGGCGGGAATCGAACCCGCGACATTCAGCTTGGGAAGCTGACGTTCTACCTCTGAACTACGGCCGCGCTGGGGGCGGACCATAGAGGGCGGGGCCGAAAAGGAAAGGCCCGGCGCGGGGCCGGGCCTATGGAAAATCGGCTGGACCCTGCGGCTCAGTCGCGGATGCGTTCGATCGAGACGCCGCGCCGTTCCAACTGCGCCTGAAGACTGTCAGAGCCCGCCAAATGGCCCGCGCCGACCGAGACGAAGGCCGTGCCCGAACCGGCCAGCAGGGTCTGGATCTGATCGGCCCACTTCGTGTTCCGCTGTGTCAGCATGACGGCGTACAGCTCGGGTGATTCCACCTTCATCTCCTGACCGATCAGGGCGTCCAGTCCTTCGACATCCCCGGTGGACCAGGCGGTGACCATCTGGCCCAGGACAGCTTCGGCGGTGTCGAACTCCTTGAGGCCCGAGCGCAGCATGGCCAGTTGAGCGTCTTCCGACATGTCGGCGATGAAGCCGATCTGCTGGGGCGCGGTCTCGAAGCCCTTGATCGGCTTGCCGGTGGCGGCTGCGCGGGCGTGCAGGATCTGGTCCCCGCCATTGGCCGCGACATAGCCGGCCTTCTGGATCGAGGCGAGCGCCAGCTGGAGGCTGGCCAGCCAGGGGCGCAGCGGGTCCAGTTGCGCCGCGGTCGCCCCAACCGTGCGAGCGGCGGCGTCGAGGTCAGCCATCTCCTCGACGGTCAGCAGGCTGGACAAAGGACGGTCGGGCGACACGCCCTTGGCCTGAATCACAGGCATGACGCCGGTCTGATCGGCCAGGTCCGCGATCTCGAACCAGTATTCGTCAGCGCTGGCGAAGGCCTGATCGACGCGGGCCGTACCCCAGGGGGTTTCGGGCTTCAGCACATGGACCGTGCCGAACAGATAGACGGTCGAATCCGCGTCGCGCACCACCCACAGACCCGGTCCCGATCCCACGGGCGCCGCAGCGACGGCCACCGGCCCCGACACCGCCGGCTGCTGAGCCATGACCGAGGGTGCCAGCAGCAGGGCCGACAGGGCGGCGCCGACGGCCAAGGTCGATCGAACGCAGGCGGTCAGTCGGGCGATAGGCATCAGAGGCGTCCTTTCATGTGACTGAGGGTCAATCGGTCCGGCGCGCGCCGGACCTATTCCTCGTCCGAGAAGATGGATTCGATCGGCAGTTGGAACAGACGCGCGATCTTGAAGGCCAGCGGCAGGGAGGGGTCGTAGCGACCGGTCTCCAGCGCATTGACGGTCTGGCGTGAGACGCCGAGCTCGGTCGCCAGGTGCGCCTGGCTCCAGTCGCGCTCGGCGCGCAGGACCTTGAGACGGTTGTTCATGCTGTCGCCCTCATCGCTGACCCAGCCACCACCAGGCCCAAGCGATCAGATAACCGACGATCTGGAAGGCCAGGATCGCCATCATGCCCGACACCAGCAGGTCCTGCGGCGCAGTCCCGAGCCAGGTCGGCAAGGGCAGTTCCGCACCGCGCATCGACACGGTCAACAGGCAGACGAAACCGACAGCCATGCCGCACGTCCCACCCCAGAACCAGGCCCACTTGTGCGCCTCACGCGCGGCTTCATCGACGCGGCGCCACCAGCCGACGCTGAGCCAGACAGCCCCGCCCATGCCTACGGCCAGCAAGATCGCCGTCAGCAGCACGCCGACCTGACCGGGCAGTTCGGACAAGAAGCCGGCGCCCAGCCCCACCACCACCCCCAGAACCAGGGTGCCGACAGCCATGCCGACCAGGGCGGACGCGCCATAGGGCTTTGCGGGCTTTGAAGACATGGACGCTCTCCCCGAAAAACAGACAAGCTTGTTTTACAGGCGCGCCGGTCGGCGTCAAGGAAGGTTGTCAGAGCCGCCTACTCTGCCGGGGCGTTCAGCAGTTCCGGGCGGCTAAGGGTGCGCGGCGACTGCTCGACGGGCGGCAGTTCGGGCAGGTCCTTGCCTTCGTGATCGACCTTGAGGTCCTCGAAGCGACGCGCCGAAACCATGACCTGGCTCTCCAGCGAACCGACAAACTGGTTGTAGCGCCCGACCGCCGCGTCCAGCGCCTTGCCGACCGAAGCGGCGTGGCCGCCCATGACCGACAGGCGCTTGTAGAGCTCCTTACCCAGCTTGGCGACGTCCTCGGCGTTCTTGGCCTGCTCCTCGGCGCGCCAACCATAGGCGACCGCCTTGCACAGGGCGAACAAGGTGGTCGGGGTGACGATGACGACGCGCGAGGCCATGGCGTCGGTCATCAGGTTGGGCTCGTGATCCAGGGCAGCGGCCAGGAAGGCGTCGCCCGGCACGAACATGGCGACGAAGTCGGGGCTGGGCTTGAACTGGTCCTGATAGGCCTTGGACGACAGCTGGCGCACGTGGGTCTTCATGCTGGCGGCGGTGCGCAGCGACATGGCCTGGGCCTGGGCGTCGTCGTCGCCGTCGGCCTCGTCGGCGAAGGCCAGCGACACCTTGGCGTCGATGACAAACATGCCGCCGCCGGGCAGTTTGACGATGAAGTCGGGGCGCTGCTGGCGCCCCTCGTCATTGGCCGAGGAGTTCTGCTCCTCGAAGTCGAAGCGGCCCGCCATGCCGGCGGCCTCCAGCACGTTACGGCAGGTCTGCTCGCCCCAACGGCCGCGACGGCCGGTATTGCCCTTCAGGGCTTCGGTCAGGCGGCGGGCCTCGTCGCGAGTGGCGGTCGAGGCGGTCATCAGGGCGGCCAGTTGCTCCTTCAGCCCGCCGGTGTCCTCGGCGCGGGTCTTCTCCAGCGCGGCCACGTGCTCCTGGAACTTGGCGAGGGTTTCAGAAACCGGCTTGAGCTGGGCCTCCATCCGCTCGCGGGCGACGCGGTCCTGGGCCTGGAAGGTCTCGGTGGCGCGGGCCACCAGCTTGGTCGCCACGGCCTCGGCCGACTGCGAGGCCTGGGCCTTGAGGAACTCGGCCATGGAATCGCGGCTCTCCTCCATCAGATCCAGCCGGGCGTCGGCGGCGTCGAGCGCCCCCTTGGCCTTCTGCCAGCCCATGAAGGCCCAGAAGAAACCGGCGACGGCGGCCACGGCGGCGACCAGAAGGATGAGTTCGAGCGTGTTCATGCTCCGTTCCTAGCCGGAGTCGGGGGCCGTTGAAAGCTCATGCGAAGCCCTCCCCTTCGAGGGGGGAGGGTTGGATGGGGGTGAAGGCAGCCGGTTTCCGTGGGCTCGCAAGAGACTGGGCCAAGTTCCTATTGTGTGGGGCGGACCTGACAACAGGAGCGCGTTGCCGATTTCAGACCGGCCTGAGCATCCATTCTTTCTTTTGGATGGAGACAGCGGTGGGCCTAATCGACAACCTGAACGCCCTATTCGAGCTGGTAGGCAACCTAGCCCGTTTCGCAGGAATATGGCGATGCCTGATACCTGGAAATCAGCGGCGCCACGCCGTCGTCGTCAGAGCCTCATTTGCCCTTAACATTAAGGTTGTGGCCACACCCCCATCCCCAACCCTTCCCCCCTCGAGGGGGAAGGGAGCTAAGCGGGGCGTCGCGCCCGCAACGCCTGAACGATGGTGCCGTCGTCCAGCCAGTCCAGTTCGCCGCCGACAGGGACGCCGCGCGCCAGCGAGGTGACCTCGACCCCCGCCGCCGACAGGCGCTCGGCCAGGTAATGGGCCGTGGTCTGGCCGTCGACGGTGGCGGGCAGGGCCAGGACGACCTCCCGAGCCTCGCCGCCTTTCGCGCGGCCAATCAGTTCAGCGATGCGCAGCTGTTCAGGCCCGACGCCGTCCAGCGCGGACAGCAGTCCGCCCAGGACGTGATACTTGCCGCGAAAGGCGCCGGACCGCTCCATGGCCCACAGGGCGCCGGCCTCCTCGACCACGCAGATCAGGGCGTTGTCGCGGCTCTGGTCCGAGCAGATGGAGCAGGGATTACGCGTGTCGGGCGCGGCGCAGACCGAGCAGTTGACGACCTTGGCCGCCGTCTCGGCCAGCGACGCCGCCAGCGGAACCAGCAACTGCTCGCGCCGCTTCAGCAGGGCGAGCGCCGCGCGCCGGGCCGAGCGCGGCCCCATGCCCGGCAGCTTGGCCAGCAGGCTGATGAGCCGTTCGATTTCCGGCCCGGCGGAGGCGGCCATCAGAAGAGTTTCGGCATTCCCGGGATGTTCATCCCGGCCATGGGGCCGGCGGCCTCGCGCATCAGGGCGTTGTTGACCTCGTCCAGCTTGCGCTTGGCGTCGGCGTGGGCGGCGACGATCAGATCGGCCAGGATTTCACCCTCGCCAGGCGCCATCAGGCTGTCGTCGATCTTGACCGCAGTGATCTCTCCGGGGCCTTTCAGGGCGATAGAGACAAGGCCGCCGCCCGAGGTGCCCTCGGCGGTGGTTTCGGCCATTTTCGCCTGGGCGTCCTGCAGCTTTTGCTGCATGGCCTGGGCCTGTTGCATCAGGGCGTTGAGGTCTTTCATTCCCCCTAGATAGGGTGATCCGCATCGCGGCTCCAGACCCTCTTGCAGAACAGCGATTCACATCAGCAACAGATTTTGTAGCAATCCCCTTGACGGCGCCCCGGCGCAGGCCATATTAGCCACAACTGAAGTTACTAATCCTGTTCAGGAGCTTTTCCCATGGCCTTCGACGCCCTTTCCGCCCGCGACGTTCCGGTTTCCGATTCGGTCCTGGCCCAGTTGTTCACCGAGGCGCGCACGCGCAACGGCTGGAGCGACCGGCCCGTGTCCGAAGACATCATCCGCCAGCTCTACGACCTGACCAAGTTCGGCCCGACGGCGGTCAACATGACCCCCGCCCGCTTCGTCTTCGTCACCTCGCCGGAGGCCAAGGCCCGCCTGTCGACGCACATGGCCGAGGGCAACCGCGCCAAGACCCTGGCCGCGCCGGTCAACCTGATCATCGCCCAGGACATCGATTTCCACGACACCCTGCCGCGTCTCTTCCCGCACGCGCCGGGCGCTCGCGACTGGTTCCTGGACGAGACCGGTCGTCGCGAAGCCGCCTTCCGCAACGCCTCGCTGCAGGGCGGCTACCTGACCATCGCCGCGCGCGCCCTGGGTCTGGACGTGGGTCCGATGTCGGGCTTTGACGCCGCTGGCGTGAAGGCCGAGTTCTTCCCCGACAGCAATGTCGAGCCGAACTTCATCATGAACCTCGGCTACGGCACGGACGAGAACCTGTTCCCGCGCTCGCCCCGCCTCGACTTCGAGGAGGCCGCGCAGATTCTGTAAGCGCGAAAGCGGCGAGGACGATCAGTCGTACTCGCCCACCTCGTCATCCTCAGGGATGGCGGGCATTTCGACCGCCGGGGCCAGGGTCTTGATCTCCTTGATCTCGGCGCCGGGGAAGGCCTGCATGATGGACACGACAAAGGGGTCCGCCTCGACCGCCGCACGGCGGGCGGAGCGGGCCTTTTTCTCGATCTCGATCAGGGTCTCGCCGCCGCCCTGGCCGTTGGCGGCGATCAGCCAGGTGCGGCCGGTCCATTCCTTGAGCCGCGAGGCCAGGCGCCGCGCCAGATCGACGGGCGAGCCCGCCGCCGGCTCATAGACGATGGCGCCCGGCTTGAACGACACCGGCTTCACATAGCGCTCGACGTCCATCTGCAGCGTGATTTCACGCTTGTCGCCGATCAGGGCGACGACGGCCTCGAAGGTTTGGGGGTCGGGAAAGGCGGGTTGAGCCACAGGACGCGCCGCCAGCATGGCCGAGGCGCCGCCGCCTCCGCCACCGCCGCGCGGACCCCCCGCGCCGCCACCGCCCGGCAGGGTCCCGCCGGACTGGATGGCCTTCAGCGCCTCTTCCGGTCCCGGCAGGTCGGCGGCGTAGGCCAGACGGACGATGGCCATTTCCACCGCGTCCGCCGGGTTCGGCGCGCGCCGCACCTCGTCCAGGGCCTTGAGCAGCATCTGCCAGGTGCGTGACAGGGTCCCAGCCGAGATGGCCGCACCCAGGGCCGTCAGCTTCTGCGCCTGATCATTGGGCAGGCGGGTGGCGTTGGGGCCCAGCATCTTGGCGACCGAGGCCGCGTGGCAATGTTCCAGCAGGTCGTTGGTCACCTGCACCGGATCGGCGCCGAAGCCGTAGAGGGTGCGGAAGTTTTCCAGCGCCTCGGCGGTGCGGCCGGCCATAATGGATTCGAACAGGGCGATGGTCTGGGTGCGGTCGGCCAGACCCAGCATGTCGCGCACGGTCGCGGTCTGCACCGTCGCGCCGCTCTCGGCCTGAACCAGGGCCTGATCCAGCAAGCTAAGGCCGTCGCGGACCGAGCCCTCGGCCGCGCGCGAGATCAGCGCCAGAGCCTCCTGCTCGATCTTCATGCCTTCGCGATCGGCGATACGGCCCAGATGCCCGACCAGGACCTCGGGCTCGACGCGGCGCAGGTCGAAACGCTGGCAGCGCGACAGGATCGTCACCGGGACCTTGCGGATCTCGGTCGTGGCGAAGATGAATTTGGCGTGGGGCGGCGGCTCCTCCAGCGTCTTCAGCAGGGCGTTGAACGCCTGCGTCGACAGCATGTGGACCTCGTCGAGAACATAGACCTTGTAGCGGGCCTCGACCGGGGCGTAGCGGACGCTTTCCAGGATGTCGCGGATGTCGTTGACGCCGGTGTGCGAGGCGGCGTCCATCTCCATGACGTCCATGTGCTGGCCGGCCATGATGGAGGCGTCGTGGCGGCCGTGGGCCGACAAGGCCAGCGACGGCTTGTCGATAACGTCGGTTTCGTTGTTCAGGGCGCGAGCCAAGAGGCGGGCGGTCGTCGTCTTGCCGACGCCCCGCACCCCGGTCAGCATGAAGGCGTGGGCGATGCGGCCGGTGGCGAAGGCGTTGGTCAGGGTCCTGACCATGGCCTCCTGACCGATCAGGTCCTCGAAGGTGCGCGGGCGGTATTTGCGCGCCAGAACCTTGTAGGCGCCGTCGTCAGCGAGCTCATCCGCGAAGGGTTGGGCCTCGGTCGGCGCAGTCGCCGCGGACGCAACGGGCGCCGCTGCAGGCTCGGGCGCAGCGGCGGGCGCGCCGAACATGTCGTCGGTGTTCTCGTCCCGCTCGGGAACGTCCTCCTCCCAGGGAGGGCCATCAAGATCAGGATCGACGTCGCTCATGATCCTGTCTTAGCGCGCGCGAGCCGCCAGCGCATCCTCCGCTTGGCCGATATGCACCGTCATTCTCGGGGCCGACGCAAGGCGGCGGAACCCGGGAACCCAGACGGCGGCTCTCAACGGATCATCGCCGCAGAAAACCCCGCCGCCTGGGTCCCCGGGTCGCCCTGCGGGCGCCCGAGGATGACGGCAAAGGGGAGCCTTAGAGATCGGTGGGCAGACGGCCGCCGTTGTCCTTGATCTTCTGAATCACCTGGGCGTGCAGCCAGATATTCATCGAGGCGCTGTCGGACTTATCGCCGGTGTAGCCCAGTTCGTCGGCCAGTTCCTTGCGCTCGGCCAGCGAGGATTCCAGCCCAACCAGCTTCATCAGGTCGACGATGGAGGTGCGCCAGTTCAGCTTCTGCGCCCGCTGGTCGTTCATGAAGTCGAGGATGCCGGCGACATCGACTTCGGGCGCAGGAGCCGCTGCGGCCGGCGCTGCGGGCGCGGCAGGCGCGACCGGGGCTGCAGTCGGCGCGGGCGCCGCCGGTGCGGCGGGGGCCGCCTCTTCCTTCTTCTTCTTGAAGATGCCGCCGAGGATGGACCCGAGAATGCTCATTCGCCTGCTCCTGAAAGGTGAAGCCCTTTCAGCGAGCCAGAGCGATTCCGGTTCCGTGAAGCTTGCGAGACGCCGGGAGCCCCTGCCAAAAAACAGAGTCCAATTCGTCTAATCTGTCTGAAATCAACCGCTCAAGCCGCAAGCATAGCGCCGAACGGCGCTCAAGCAGCGAGCCATCGCATGGCGAGCGGTAGCGCCACAAAGATGGAAGGTAGAGACCGCGACCCGAAGGTGAATTCGTTGTGGCTGCTGCCTTCCGGCCCTGACCAAGTTGGCGAAGCCTTCGCCCGCGATCTCCGAGGAGGGATATGACGGCTGATGACGCGGGAATCAAGACCCCTCCCCGCGTCGTCTTGTCGGGGGTATGAAGCGCCATGCCCCATACCAACGTCTTCTCCGGCAATCCGCTCGACCGCTCGGGCGACCTTCGCAACGACGCCGCCTGGCTGGGCGAGCAGGAGGCCAACCCCGAGGCCCTGGCCATGGTGCTGTGGGAGGGGCGGCCTCTGGTCGAAGATCATGAGGGCGGCCAGCGTCTGGTCTGGCTGGCGCTGAGCCACGGCCGCGACCTGGTCCCGGACCGCGACATCTTCCTGGGTCTGTGGAAGGGGGCGCCGGTGTTTGCGGTGGAGTTCGAAAGCTCCATCGACCCGACCACCGGCCCCGCCGGGGGCCTGGGCCAGTTCATCGAGATGCGCGCGGCCGCCGCCGCCCTGTCCGAAGCCGACGTCGCCATCGCAGGGACGGCCAAGAGCCTGTTCGACTGGCGCCGGCGTCATGGATTCTGCGCCGCCTGCGGCAAGGCCACGGATCAGGCCTCGGGCGGCTGGCGGCGCATCTGCCCGGCCTGCGGGGTCGAGCATTTCCCGCGCGTCGATCCGGTCGTCATCATGCTGCCGGTCTATAAGGGCGGCCCAGAAAACAAGGATGAACCGCGCTGCCTGCTGGGGCGTCAGGCCGCCTGGCCCGCCGGTCGCATGTCAGCTCTGGCCGGTTTCATGGAGCCCGGCGAATCCATCGAGGAGGCCTGCGCGCGCGAAGTGATGGAGGAGGCGGGGCTGACCGTCTCGGGCGTCGCCTATCACTCCAGCCAGCCCTGGCCCTTCCCGGCCCAGCTGATGATCGGCCTGGTCGCCGAGGTCACGGACGACAACGCCGCGCCGGATCAGACCGAGCTGGAAGCCGTGGCCTGGCTGACGCGCGCCGAGGCGCGGGCGGTGCTGGCGGGCACGCATGGGACCATCCATGCGCCCCCGCCGTTCGCGATTGCGCGGCGACTGCTGGAAAGCTGGGCCTGCTGTTACTAGCCGCCCTGAACCGAGGACCAGGTTCGGGCCGTGCCCGCTTCGGCGACCGGGACGGCGGCCACGGCTTGCGCCGCCGCCGTGCGTTCGGCCAGCCAGCGCAGGTTGGCGTCGGCGGCTTCGGGCGGCAGGTCGCGGCGCAGGATGGCCTCGGCCTCGGCGGTCTTGCCCTGCAGGCCC
Source organism: Brevundimonas sp. MYb52 (assembly GCF_002979535.1). Lineage (GTDB taxonomy): Bacteria > Pseudomonadota > Alphaproteobacteria > Caulobacterales > Caulobacteraceae > Brevundimonas. Next base: position 105,145 of record NZ_PCPB01000010.1, read on the forward strand.
AGGGACAGGGCCAGGTTCTGGCGCACCTTCAGGCTGGCGCCCGGCTGGGCGGCGGCGCGGCGCAGCAGGATTTCGGCCGAAGGCGCATCGCCTTCACCCATGCGGGCGATGGCGGCGTTGGTCAGGACGTCGGGGTTATCGGGCGACAGGCGCAGGGCCTCGGTCCAGGCCGCCTTGGCGTCGTCGGGGCGGCGCACCTGCTGATAGGCCACGCCGAGCAACGAGAGCGAGCGCCAGTCACGGGGGGCCGCGGCGCGGGCCTGCTCCAGCGCGGCGATGCCGTAGAAGGCCTGACCGCGCGCGATGTGGGCGCGGCCGACCTCCAGCATGGCCTCGACGTTGCCGGGCTGAAGCGTCAGCACGCCCTGGGCCGTCTCCGCCGCCTGATCGAACTGGCCCAGTTCGCGCAGGGCCTGGGCCGTCTTGACGCCGGCGATCGGGTCCATCGGGTTGATCTGCTGTTCCTGCGACCAGAAGACCGAACGGCTGAGGGCGTCGGCGCGGTCATAGCTGGCGCGGGTGGCGGCGTCGGCGGGCTGGCGTGCGGGGGCGGAAGTCGCCGTCGGGGCGGCGGTCTGCGCCTGAACAGCGCCCGTCAGACCCATAAGAGCCAGCGTCATGGTTGCGGCGGCGGCGGCGGTGCGCGACATGGAGAGGGTCCGGACGGTTTCCTGCGGCCCCAGCGTCGCGCCTCCGGGTCAAGGTTTGGTTAATCGGCCTTTAAGGGCCGGAAAGGCTCGCCCCATGTCCGTGGTTCACTCCGACCTGCTGATCGCCGCCGCCGAGACGGCGCGCCCGGTGCGTGTGGTCGCGCAGGGGCAGACCCTGACCGGCAAGGCGGCGGTCTGGGCCGAGGCCAACGGCTTCACCGGCAAGGCGGGCCAACTGCTGATCGTCCCCGGCGACGACGGCGCGGCGTCTGAGGCCCTGTTCGGCGCCGGCGAGACCTTCGAGCCGATGAGCGCGCGGTCGCTGCCGACGCGCCTGCCCGCCGGCGACTGGCGGCTCGATGGCGTTGAGGGCGAGGCGGCTCAACAGGCGGCGCTGGCCTTCGCCCTCGGCGGCTATCTGTTCGACCGCTATAAGGCCCGGCCCGAGCGCGGCCGTGCGCGTCTGGTCGCGCCAGCGGACCTCGACCTCGCCGAGGCCCTGAACATCGCCGGCGCCGCGGCCCTGGCGCGCGAGATGGTGGACACCCCCGCCGCCGACATGGGGCCGCTGCAGATCGAGACCATCGCCCGCGAGATCGCCGAGTCGGCGGGCGCGAGCCTGACCGTCGTCACCGGCGACGCCCTGCTGGAAGAGAATTACCCGGCCGTCCACGCCGTCGGCCGCGCCGCCGCGCCGCACCGCGCCCCGCGCGTGCTGGAGATCGGCTGGAAGCTGGACCAGACCGACCTGCCGCTGGTGGCCTTGGTCGGCAAGGGGGTGGTGTTCGACACCGGCGGTCTGGACCTCAAGCCCGCCGCCGGGATGCGCAATATGAAGAAGGACATGGGCGGTTCGGCCCATGCCCTGGCCCTGGGCCGTTTGATCATGCAGGCCGATCTGCCGGTGCGGCTGGTGGTGCTGGTCGCCGCCGTCGAGAACGCGGTCTCCGCCGACGCCTTCCGTCCTGGCGACATCCTGTCGAGCCGCATGGGCCTGACCATCGAGATCGGCAATACCGACGCCGAGGGCCGCCTGATCCTGGCCGACGTCCTGACGCGGGCAAGCGAGCACAATCCCGACCTGACCCTGGACTTCGCCACCCTGACCGGGGCGGCGCGCATGGCGCTCGGCCCCGAACTGCCGCCGCTCTATACCGACGACGAGGCCCTGGCCGAGGGCCTTCTCAGCGCCGGGCGGGCGGTGGGCGATCCTCTGTGGCGGATGCCGCTTTGGGCCGGCTATCGCGCCTCGCTGGACAGCGAGATCGCCGACGTCAGGAATGATTCCGCCGCCTGGGCCCAGGCCGGTTCGGTGACGGCGGCCCTGTTCCTGCAGAAGTTCGCGCCGACGACGGGGGCATGGGCCCACATGGACATCTTCGCCTGGAACCCGCGCGCTCGTCCGGGTCATCCCGAGGGTGGGGAAGCTCAGGCCCTGCGCGCCTGCTATCGCTATCTGCGCGACCGATTCGTCAAATAGCCAAGGCTGTTAACGCCCGATTTGGCTTCGGCGTTTACAAGCGACGACTTACCCGCGTGAACCGCCGAGTCCTCGTATTGTCCGACGCCCTCGACCTGATCCCGCCCGGCCCGCCTCTGATCCTTAGGGACGGAGATCGGATCGTGCTGGCCGAACAGGCGCTGGAAGGTCTGATGCGGGCCGAGGCCTATGGGCGGCTTGAACCCATGCATTGCCGGGTCCCGGTCGCGGACATTGTCTCTGACGCTGGCCAGCGCATCGACCAGTTGCTGCACGGCGAAGCCTTCGACATTCTGCACCGCCAGAGCGACCGAGGCTGGGGCCGCGCGCGCCGCGACGGGATCGTCGGCTGGATCGCGCTGGACGTCCTGTCGCCCGGCGCGCCCCTGGCCAGCCGCCGCGTCTCTTCGATTTCCGCCGCCTTGCCGCTGAACGCCCTGGTGGGCGAGACGGCCGAGGGCGTCAGTGCTGAAGATCTGCAACCCGTCGGCGATTTCGAGCGGGAGCCGGTGACCGTGGCCGAACGCCTGCTGGGCCGTCCCCATGCCCTGGGCGCCCGTTCCTCGTTCGAGACCGACTGTTCGGGTCTGGTGCAGCAGGCCCTGCTGGCCTGCGGTCTGCCCGGTCCGCGTCGTTCTGACGCCCAGGCCGATCTGGGCCGCCCTATCGTCCGAGACGCCGCCCAGCGCGGCGATCTGGTCGTCTGGATGGCCCCGGCGGGCGACGACTGGACCGGCCACTCGGCCATCATGGTCGACGCCGATCAGGTCATCCACTCGACCGGCGCACGCGGCGGCGTGGTCATCGAGCCTCTGGCCGAGGTCGAAGCCCGCCTGACCCGCGAAGGCTTCGCCTCGGCGGTCTTCCGGCGCCTCTGAAAACCCTGTCGTCATCCTGGACAAGGCTCGCTTGCGAGCCGCAGATCCGGGACCCAGGCGGCGGAACTCCCATCAGCAAAAGCCTGTTCGGACGCTGACGTCTGGGCCCCGGATAGCCCTGCGGGCTTCCGGGGTGACGGCATATCAGGCGGCCTGACCCCCAAACGCAGAAAAGGCGACCCGAAGGCCGCCTTTTCCAATCGTTCGACTGTCCGTCGCCCTTAGGCGGCGGGGGCTGCCGCAGGAGCCGCAGCCGGAGCCGCGCCTTCAGCGGCCGGAGCCGCCGCAGCGTCTTCTGCCGGAGCAGCAGCCGCATCAGCCGCCGGAGCCGCAGCGGCGGCGCCCGGTTGACGGGCCGGATCGGGCGCCGGGATGGCGAAGCCGCCGGAGCCGTTCGAACGCAGCCAGGCGATCAGGTTGATGCGGGTCTTCTCGTCGCGGATGCCGGCGAAGGACATCTTGGTGCCGGGGATGTAGCGGCCCGGCGCGGTCAGGAAGTGGTCGATCTCGTCATAGCCCCAGGTCGGCGCCTCGGCCTTGTGCTTGGCCATGGCGTCCGAATAGGCAAAGCCGGCGCGGTGCATGGCGGGACCGCCGATGACGCCGAACAGGTTGGGGCCGATACCGTCCGCGCCGCCGGTGTTGGCGGTATGGCAGGCCTGGCAGCGCGCAAAGGCGGCTTCACCGGCGGCCAGATCGGCGGCTGGAAGGACCGTGCCCCAGTCGATCGGCAGAGGGGCGGCTTCGCCGCCGGCGGATTCTTCCGGCGCGTCCACAAAGTAGCCCATCTTTTCAGGCTGCTTGGTGTGGTAGACCATGCCAGACACCTGCTGGACCACCAGGATGACAAAGGCGGTGCCCAGGCACGCGCCCATAATCTTGTTCCACTTCAGATCGCCGCTCATGCGCGTCGTCGCTTCCCGTCTCTAATGAGCCCCCCAACCGCGAAGCGGCCTCAGGCATATTCTTGCGTCGGCGTCTCTGACACGCTAGCGCGACCTTCGCAACCGGCCCGGCCGCTTCCGGGCGCCTCAGGACGTCGTCAAGTCGATGAATCCGCTGATAATGATACCCGCTCGCATGGCGGCGACCCGTTTGCCTGACAAGCCGCTGGCCGACATCGGCGGCAAGCCGATGATCGTGCGCGCCTGGGAACAGGCGGCCCGGTCCGGTTTCCGCGTCGCCGTGGCGGCGGGCGATCCCGAGATCGTCGAGGCTGTCGAGGCGGCGGGCGGCCTGGCGGTCCTGACCGATCCGGCCCTGCCCAGCGGCTCGGACCGCATCCGCGCGGCGGTCGAGGCCGTCGATCCTGACGCGGCCCACGACATCGTCATCAATATTCAGGGCGACATGCCCTTCGCCTCGCCCGATCTGGCCCGCGCCTGCGCCGACCTGCTGGCCCGCGAATCAGGCTGCGACATCGCCACCCTGGTCGCCGCCGAGGCCGACGTCTCGGACCGCGCCAATCCCGACGTGGTGAAAGCCGTCCTGGCCCTGCCGGAAGGCGAAACCAGCGGCCGCGCCCTCTACTTCACCCGCTCGACGCTTTATGGCGACGGCCCGATCTGGCGCCACGTCGGCATCTACGGCTATCGCCGCGACGCCCTGATGCGCTTCTGCGCCGCCCCGCCGTCGCCGCTGGAGAAGCGCGAAAAGCTGGAGCAGCTGCGCGCCCTGGAGATGGGCCTGCAGATCTGGGCATCGGTCATCGCCGAAGCCCCGCTGTCGGTCGACAACCCGGCCGATCTGGAAGCGGCGCGGGCTCTGGCCTGACGGATATCGAACGCCTATCTTCATCCCATGATCGACGACCTCTACAGCGCGCGCATTCTGTCGCTGGCGGCCAACCTGCCGCACAGCGGGCGGCTGGCAGCGCCCGAGGGGACCGCCGAGCGCGTGGCCAAACTGTGCGGGTCGAAGGCGACGGTGGACGTGGCGCTGGACGATCGGGGCCGCATCAGCGACTTCGCCCAGACGGTGAAGGCCTGCGCCCTGGGTCAGGCGGCGGCGGGCGTGGTGGGCGAAAGCATCCTCGGCGCCACCGCCCAAGAGATCGTCGAGGCGCGCGACGCCATGCTGGCCATGCTGAAATCCGGCGGCGACGGTCCCGAGGGGCGCTTCGAGGGCCTGCGGGTGCTGAAGCAGGTGGCGGACTATCCGGCCCGGCACGCCTCGACCATGGTGGCGCTGGAAGCCACGCTCGACGCCGTGAATCAGGCGCTCGAAAAGCACCACAGCGATACGCGAACTCGCCTCGCCGGCGCGGCCTGAAGGGCGCGTCCGGTTGATCCCCCTGCGATGAAGAGGGATAAGCGGCGCGAACCCGAAACAGAGCCCCCGGCGAAGGGACAGATGTCTCTCTACGAACGCAGCGTCCGCGCGGCCCATCGGGGCTATAAGGTGACGCTGTCCCCCTTCTTCGGCCAATCGTGCCGGTTTCTGCCGACCTGTTCGGACTATGGGCGCGACGCCCTGCTCCAGCACGGTCCGGTCAGGGGGGGATGGCTCACCGTGCGCCGTCTCTGTAAATGCCATCCCTTCGGCGGTTCGGGCTATGATCCCGTGCCGCCCGCCAAGATCGAAAAAGAACGACCGTCATGATCGAACTGAAATTCCCCGACGGCGCCGTGCGTCAGTATCCGGCCGGCTCGACGGGCCGTGATGTTGCCGCCGCCATCTCGCCCTCGCTGGCCAAGAAGGCGGCCCTGGTCGTCTGGAACGGCGAGCAGCGCGACCTGGACCGCGTGATCGACGGCGACGGCGACTTCCGCCTGTTGATGCGCGACGATCCCGAGGCGCTGGAGACCATCCGCCACGACGCCGCCCACGTGCTGGCGCAGGCGGTGCAGGAGCTGTTCCCCGGCACCCAGGTCACCATCGGCCCGGCCATCGAGGACGGCTTCTATTACGACTTCGCGCGCGACGAGCCCTTCTCGACCGACGACTTCGCCAAGATCGAAAAGAAGATGGGCGAGATCATCGACCGGGGCGCCCCGCTGGAGCGTCAGGTCTGGGACCGCGAGACGGCCATCGCCCACTTCGAAAAGATCGGCGAGACCTACAAGGCCGAGCTGATCCGCGACCTGCCGGGCACGGAGACCATCACCGTCTACAAGCAGGGCGAATGGGCCGACCTGTGCCGGGGACCGCACTTCCCCACCACCAAGTTCGTGGGCAAGGCCTTCAAGCTGACCAAGCTGGCCGGCGCCTACTGGCGCGGTGATTCCTCGCGCGCCCAGCTGCAGCGCATCTATGGCACCGCCTGGGCGACCAAGGAGGATCTGGACGCCTATCTGCTGCGCATCGAAGAGGCCGAGAAGCGCGACCACCGCAAGCTGGGCCGCGCCATGGAGCTCTTCCACATGCAGGAAGAGGGCCGCGGCATGGTCTTCTGGCACCCCAAGGGCTGGGTCCTGTGGCGCGTGCTGGAGGCCTATATGCGCCGCCGTCTGGACGCCTCGGGCTATGTCGAGGTCAAGACGCCTCAGGTTCTGGACCGCAAGTTCTGGGAGGCCTCGGGCCACTGGGAGAAGTATCGTCCCAACATGTTCGTCTGCGAGACGGTGGAGGGTGAAACCCTTTCCCTCAAGCCGATGAACTGCCCCGGCCACGTGCAGATCTTCGATCAGGGCCAGCGCTCCTATCGTGAACTGCCGCTGCGCATGGCCGAGTTCGGCGCCTGCCACCGCTATGAGCCGTCGGGTTCGCTGCACGGCCTGATGCGCGTGCGCGGCTTCACCCAGGACGATGCCCACATCTTCTGCCGCGAAGACCAGATCGTCGATGAGACGGCCGAGTTCATCAAGCTGGCCCAGTCGGTCCACGCCGACCTCGGCATGGAGACGGCCTATATCAACCTGGCCACCCGCCCGGACGTCCGCGCCGGGTCGGACGAGTTCTGGGACAAGGCCGAGGCCCAGATGGCCGAAGCCGCCCGTCACGCCGGGGTCGATGTGGTCATCGCCGAGGGCGATGGCGCCTTCTATGCGCCCAAGCTGGACTTCATCGTCAAGGACGCCATCGGCCGCGAATGGACCTGCGGCACGATCCAGCTGGACTATGTCCTGCCGGACCGTCTGGACGCGACCTACATCGCCGAAGACGGCCAGAAGCACCGCCCGGTCATGCTGCACCGCGCGATCCTGGGCTCATTCGAGCGCTTCATCGGCATCATGATCGAGAACTACGCCGGGGCCTTCCCCCTGTGGCTGGCGCCGACCCAGGCCGTGGTGGCCACCATCACCTCGGACGCCGACGGTTATGCCGAGGAAGTCACCGCCAAGTTCCGGGCGGCCGGCCTGCGCGTCGAGACCGATCTGCGCAACGAGAAGATCAACTACAAGATCCGCGAACACTCGGTCGGCAAGGTGCCCGCCATCGCCGTCGTCGGCCGCAAGGAAGCCGAAGAAGGCAAGGTCGCCATCCGCCGCCTGGGCAGCCAGGCCCAGACCATCGTCACCGTCGAGGAGGCCATCGCCATCCTGACGGACGAGGCCTTGGCGCCGGACCTGAAGCGCCTCCGCGACGGCGTGGCCTGAATATGAGAACGCCCCGGTCGAAAGGCCGGGGCGTTGTTCTTAGGGTTCACCGCCCCTTTCCTCCGTCATCCCGGAAGCCCGCAGGGCTATCCGGGACCCAGGCGGCGGCTCCAGACACATCACCGCCTCACGTAACTCCGCCGCCTGGGTCCCGGATCTTCGGCTCACGACGCGAGCCTTCGTCCGGGATGACGGCAAGAGGGGCGTTCACTGCGCCGTCATGCCGCCGTCGATCTTGAACTCCGCCCCCGTCACGAACTTGGACTCGTCCGAGGCCAGATAGAGGACGCAGTAGGCCACGTCGTCGGGCTCGCCGATGCGCTTCAGGGGGATGCCGCGCGCCAGTTTTTCATGGGCGTTGGCTTCGTCGCCGCCGGCCATGGCGATGAAGGGATCAAGAATCGGCGTCTTGATGAAGACCGGGTGGACCGAGTTGGCGCGCACGTTCCAGCCGGCTTTGGCGCACTCCAGCGCCACCGTCTTGGTGTAGAGCCAGACCGCCGCCTTGGTGGCGTTATAGGCGCCCATGCCCGGCGCCGCCGCCAGTCCCGCGATCGACGAGATGTTGACGATGGAGCCCGCGCCGGAGGCCCGCAGATGCGGCAGGGCGTGCTTGCAACCCAGCATGACGGACTCGATATTGACCGCCTGAACCAGCCGCCAGTTCTCCAGCGTGTCCTGCTCGGCCCAGGTCAGCGCGCCGCCGATGCCGGCGTTGTTCACCAGGATGGACAGGCCGCCCATGTCCTCGGCGGCGGCGGCGACCACGCGGACCCAGTCGTCCTCGCGCGTCACGTCGTGCTCATAGGCGAAGGCGGCGCCCGGATGCTCGGCGTTGATGCTGTCGGCCAGAGCCCGCGCCCCGTTCAGGTCGCGGTCGGAAACGGCGACCTTGGCGCCTTCTTTGACCAGCATCCGCGCCATGGCCTGACCCAGACCGCCCGCCGCCCCGGTGATCAGGGCGGCCTTGCCGGCGACGCGGCCCTGACGAGGGGCGGTCATGTGGTCTGACCTTTGACGATTTCGTCGATGAAGCGGGCCATGGCGACATCGCGCTCGGTCACGCCGCCCGCGTCGTGGGTGGTCAGCAACACCTCGACCCGGTTGTAGACGTTGGACCATTCGGGATGGTGGTCGGCCTTGTCGGCCAGCAGGGCCACGCGGGTCATGAAGCCGAAGGCGGCGTTGAAATCGGCGAACTTCAGCGAGCGCGCGATGGCCGGGCGCGGATCGTCGGCGCGGCGCCAGTCGGGCAGGCCCGCCAGAACTTCGGTCACGTCGAGGGCGGCGGTCATGAGCGTCTCCTTGATTTTCTTCAGGCGTATCGCGCGCCCGAGAAGGCGACAAGCCGTGACGCCGCGTCATCGCGTCGATGTCTGCGACGCTTCCCCGGATGACGCCGCCCGCGTGAGGCGTTACACCCCCTGTCATGACCCAGGCCGATCCCTCTTCCCCCTCTGGCAAGACCTCCTCCTTTGGCTTCCGCGACGTGGACGCCAGGGAAAAGGTGCAGATGGTGCGCGGCGTCTTTGACTCCGTTGCGTCCAACTACGACCTGATGAACGACCTGATGAGCGCGGGCGTGCACCGCCTGTGGAAGGACGCCACGGCGGCCAAGCTGAACGCCCGTCCCGGCGAGGTCATCCTCGACATGGCCGGCGGCACCGGCGACATGGCGCGGCGCTATTCCAAGATGGCGCGCGCGGCCCAGCAACGTCGCGGCGGCGAGGACGCCACCGTCATCGTCATGGACTACAACGCCGAGATGATCCTGAACGGCGTGGCCAAGGGCGGCGAGCCCGAGATGGCCTGGGGCGTCGGCGACGCCATGAACCTGCCCTTCCCCGACGCCTGCCTTGACGCCTATTCGATCAGCTTCGGCATCCGCAATGTGTCGGACGTGGCGGGCGCGTTGAAAGAGGCGCGGCGCGCGTTGAAGCCGGGCGGGCGCTTCATCTGCCTGGAGTTCTCGCGCCCCACGACCGAGGCCCTGCGCAAGGCCTATGACGCCTGGTCCTTCCACGCCATTCCGCGCATCGGCGGCTGGGTCGCCAAGGATCGCGACAGCTATCAGTATCTGGTGGAAAGCATCCGCCGCTTCCCCGACCAAGCCACTTTCAAGGGCATGATCGAAGACGCCGGGTTCAGCCGCGTCAGCGTCACCAACCTGTCGGGCGGCATCGCCGCCATCCACCACGGGTGGGCGATCTGAGCCGGCTGTCCGTCAAGACCCCGCCTGCCGCGCCGACGCCGGAACCCGTCCGCGACCCGCTGGGCGCGACGCTCCGCCTGATCGGCTGGGGCTGGGTGCTGGCGCGTCACGACGCCCTGATCCCGCGCGAGGTCAATCCGCTGCTGCCCGCCTGGACGCGCCCGTTCGCGCGGCTGGTGCAGATGACGGCCAGCCGCAAGCATCGCGCCGGCCGCCCCGGCCAGCGCGTGGGGCAAGCCTTCGAACACCTCGGCCCCGTGGCCATCAAGCTGGGTCAGGTTCTGGCCACCCGCGCCGACATCTTCGGCATCCAGTTCGCCCAGGATCTGGGGCGGCTGAAAGACAAGCTGCCGCCCTTCCCGCTGGACGAGGCCCGCGCCGAGATCGAACGCTCGCTGGGCCGCCCGGTCGAGAGCCTGTTCCGCGATCTGGGCGCCCCCGTCGCCGCCGCCTCCCTGGCCCAAGCCCATCCCGCTTATCTGGCCGACGGCCGCAAGGTGGCGGTCAAGGTCCTGCGCCCCGGCGTCGAGCGCCGCGTGGCGCGCGGTCTGGATTCCATGCGTCTGGGCGCCAAGCTGGTGCAGAAGTTCGTCGAACCGGCCCGACGGCTGGAGCCGCAGGCCTTTGTCGAGATCATCGCCCGCGCCCTGTCGCTGGAGTTGGACATGAGGCTGGAAGCGGCCGCCGCCTCCGAGCTGGCCGAGGTCATGGCCAAGGACGGCTATATGTCGGCCCCCGCCATCGTCTGGGACGGGGTCGGCAAGCGGGTGCTGACCCTGGAGTGGGCGCCCGGTCTGCCCATGACCGATCCGGCCCTGATGGACCTGCCCGGTCTCGACGCCGACGCCCTGGCCGACAAGGTGGTGCGCGCCTTCCTGATCCAGGCGCTGGACCACGGCGTCTTCCACGCCGACCTGCACGAGGGCAATCTCTTCGCCGACGCCCCGGCGCAGCTGACGGCCATCGATTTCGGCATTGTCGGGCGTCTGGGCCCGGCCGAGCGCCGCTACCTGGCCGAGATCCTCTGGGGCTTCATCAGTCGCGACTATGATCGCATCAGCCGCGTCCATTTCGAGGCCGGCTATGTGCCGCCGCACCACTCGGTCGACACCTTCGCCCAGGCCCTGCGCGCGGTCGGCGAGCCGGTGATCGGCCGTCAGGCCAGCCAGGTGTCGATGGGCCGTCTGCTGGGCCAGCTGTTCGAGATCACCGCCCTGTTCGACATGCATATGCGGCCCGAGCTGGTGCTGCTGCAAAAGACCATGGTCTCGGTCGAGGGGGTGGCGCGTCGCCTCAACCCCGATCACGACCTGTGGGAGGCGGCCAAGCCCGTGGTCGAACGCTGGATCAAGCGCGAGCTGGGTCCGCAGGCGCAGATCAGGGAGACGGTGGAAGAGGCCCTGGCGACGCTGAAGGCTCTGTCGCATCTGGCGCAGAACCCGCCGCAATCTCAGACGTTAGTGATCGAGAAGGCCGGAACCCGGCCCTGGGTGGTCGCCGCCGTCACCGTCGCTGTCTGTGCGTCGGTCGCCGCCTTGGTCCTGACACTCTGGCCGATGATCGTCGCCTGACGTTTCTTCGGAGCCTGCCGCCTATGAAGACCCCGATCCTCGCCGCCGTGCTGGGCGCCAGCCTGCTGGCCCTGCCCGTCGCGGCCCAGACGACGACTACGCCCAGCGGGACCGCCGCCGCCACCCTGCCCAACGCCTTTGGCGAGACCCCTGCAGCGCCTGCTCGACGCCCTGCCCCGCCC
>NZ_PCPB01000011.1 GCF_002979535.1 Brevundimonas sp. MYb52
CCAAGGGCAGCAAGAGCCCGCCCCCCGTCACCGCCCCCATCGCCCCCAGCCAGGGCGGCATGGGCCTGGGCTTCTTCATCGCCCGCACCCTGCTGGAACGCAGCGGCGGCAAGGTCTCGGTCGGATCCGGCGACGGCGAAAAGGGCCAACCGCGCGGCGCCCGCGTCACCGTCCGCTGGCCGCGACAAGCCCTCGAAGTCGCCGATCCCGCCCTTGAAACCGCCAAGGTCTAGGTGGAACCTGATGTCGCAGTCGCGAGCTAAAACCTTGACCATGCGGCTGAGACGCACGACCTGAGCGTCAGGAGAACCGAATGTCCGAACTCGAAGCCCGCATCGCCACCCTCGCCGACAAGACCCTGCTATTGCTCGACGACGACGCGGCCCTGCGCACCCGCATGGGCCGGGCGCTGGAAGCGCGCGGCTTCGAGGTCACTCTGGCCGGGTCAGTGGCCGAGGCCGGCGACGCCCTGCGCGTCTCGGTCCCCGCCTTCGCCGTGCTGGACATGCGGCTGGAAGACGGCAACGGCCTCAAGGTGGTCGAGGCCATCCGCGAGCGCCGTGAGGACGCCCGCATCGTCATGCTGACCGGCTATGGCGCCATCGCCACCGCCGTCGCAGCGGTCAAGGCCGGCGCCGTCGACTACATGCAAAAGCCCGCCGATGCCGACGATGTGGTCAAGGCCCTGCTCTCGGTCGGCGAGGCGCCCGAGCCGCCGGAAAACCCCATGAGCGCCGACCGGGTGCGCTGGGAGCATATCCAGCGCGTCTATGAGCTGTGCGACCACAATGTCTCGGAAACCGCCCGCCGCCTGGGCATGCACCGCCGCACCCTGCAACGCATCCTGGCCAAGCGCGCCCCTCGTTAAGAGGCTCTCGGGCTGCCGCCGGATCAGTCCGCCGGCATGCGGCCGTAGTTGACGGCGATGCGGCCGATCAGGCCTTTGACGATCAGGTCGACCGGCGTGCCTTCGCGGTAATCGCCCTCGGCGACGAAGTTGACGCGGTCTTCCGAGATCAGGCGGTGGATCTTGTTGTGATCGCGCGGGGTGTTGTCGGGGTCATAGACGGCGATCGAGAAGCCGCCCTTGGTGTGCATCATCTTCATGGTCGGCACGTCGGTGTCGCCGTCGCCGAGGAAGATCATCCGGTCGAACGGGATGGGGCGTTCCTCGTCGGGGATGAAGCGGTTGATGCGCTCGTCGTCCCAGTGGTTGTGCACGCCCTTGTTGATGCGGAACAGGTACTGGGTCTTGGTGGTGTAGTTGACGCCGACCGCGGGCCAGACGGCGACCTCGTTGTCGTCATAGGCGTATTTCGAGGCGAAGACGTGGGTGAAGGCCTCGGCGATGGGGCAGCCCTGGATCATCTCCTCAAGGCCCGCCGAGATGATGTAGTGCTCGATTTCCAGGCCGTACTGGGCGCCGAACGCGTTCATGCGGTCGAACCAGCTGCCGTCCCGCAGACCCTCGAACAGAGCCACGTCGCGGCCGTGATCCTGAAGCGTCTGGCGCGTGACGGGATTGCCCTGCTCGCGCGCGGCCAACAGCATCATCTGCATATACATCAGGATGCCGTCGCCGTCGGAGGCGATGGTCCGGGGACGAACGGTCTCGTTCCAGAACTGGGCCGGCGTCATCCCGATCGAGGGGATGAAGCTGACCTCCTGCATGTTTCCCCGCGCCAGGGTGCCGTCGAAATCATAGATGATGGCGGTCTTGAGCAGGGGGCGGGTCGTGTCGGCCATGGGGACGTCCTGAGGGGCTTGGACAAGCCCTCTAGCACGTCGTTGACGCAAAGATCAGCCCAGCAGCAGTTCCGGGGCCGCCGTGGGCGCCGTGGCCTCGACCGGCAGGTGCAGGATGAAGGCCGCGCCCTTGCCCGGTTCGGACTGAACCTCGGCCCAGCCGCCGTGCAGCTCGACCAGGGCCTTGACCAGGGCCAGGGCCACGCCCGGCCCGCCGCGCTCGCGCCGCACGAAGCGGTCGAAGACGTGGGCCTGCAGGTGATAGGGAATGCCGCGTCCGGTGTCCTCGACCCGGATGCGCACCTCGCCCGCGCCGACCTCGGCCGTCAGCGTCACGGCCCCGCCTTCGGACACGGCGCGGCAGGCGTTTTCCAGCAGGTGATCTACGGCCTGGGCGATGCGGCGGACGTCGCCGCGGATCGGCTTGAGCCGGGGCGGGCAGGCGACGCTCAGGGCCGCGCCGCGGCCCTCGACCTTGGCCCGCACCTTGTCGGCGGCGGCCTCCAGAAGGTCGCAGACGCGCATGTCGCCCAGCGTCAGCTCCATCTCCCCGGCGTCGATCTGGGCCATGTCCAGAACATCGTCGATCGAGCGCGCCAGGTGGCTGGCGGCGACGCGAATGGCCCCAGCATGCTGGCGACTGCGCTCGGGCAGGTCGCCCATGGCTTCCAGCAGTTCGGAATAGCCGACGATGGTCGTCAGGGGGGTGCGCAGTTCATAGGAGACGCTGCCGACGAACTCGCGCTTCAGGGCCTGGCTCTCGGCCAAGGCGGCTTCCTTGGCGGCCAGGGCCTGTTCCAGCTCGCGCCGGGCCGTGACGTCCGAGAAGGCGACCAGGGTGGCGCCGTCGGGCAGGGGGCGGGTCTGCCAGGCCACCACGCGGTCGTCATCGGTGCGCCCTTCGCCCGAGATCGGAACACGGCTTTCGGGATCGGGATCGGCCACGCGCGCCTTCAGGCCCAGCCACAGGGCGGCGTCGTCCAGCACCGGGCGGCACAGGGCGGCCACCGCGTCGAAATCACCGGCCTCGGCCAACTGGTCGGCCGTCACGCCCCAGAAGCTCTCGAAGGCGTCGTTGTTGAGGCGCAGCCGTCCGTCTGAGCCGAAGACGGCGACCGCGTCGTTCAGCTTGTCCAGAGTCGCTGTCTGGACCTGGATCTGGGCGTTGTAGCGGCTGCGCAGCTGCAGCTCGTCGGTGATGTCCGAAAAGATCAGCAGGATGCCGCCCAGGGGGTGGGGCTGGCGCACCACCCGCAGGGTGCGGCCGTCGGGCAGGGACCAACTGTCATCCGGCGCGGCCTGGGCGGCGCCGTAGAATTCCAGCTCGCTGGCCTTCCACCCGGCGTAGTCGATGACCTCGGGCAGTTGTCGCTTCTGGCGCAGACGGTCCAGCAACTCCGCGTGGGTCGGGCGCTCGTCCAGCCAGGCCGGGTCGATGTTGAACAACGACTGGAAGGCGGTGTTGTGGAAGGCCAGCCGCTTGGCCGGGCCAAAGATGGCCACGGCGTCGGCCAGGTGGTTCAGGGTCTCGTCATGGGCTTCGACGTGACGGCGCAGGGTGTCGCGCGTCTCCTCGGCCTCGGTCATGTCGATGGCGAAGGCGATGACGGCCCCGCGCCCGCCCGCCAGCGGCTCGGCCAGGATGCGCCAGGCCTTGCGCCGACCGTCCGACGACACCCAGCGGAAGCCCTCCTGGCGCGCATTCAGGCGCGACGCCTCGGCCACGATCAGGTCGGCGCCGCGATCGAAGCTGAGCCCCGCCTCATGCGCCTCAGCCAGGGTCTCGGCCTTGGTCTCGGTCAGCCAGGCCTTGTTGGCCCAGATCAGCTGACCGGCGCCGTCGACCACCCAGGTCGGAGCGGGCGAGGCCTCGGTCAGAGCGCCCAGACCGGCGTCGGCGGCGGTTTCAGCCCCGCCCAGTTTCGACAGTCGCAGCCAGGCCGAACCGCCCAGGGCGCGGCCCTCGACCGCCCAGGCGCCGTCCGCCGTTTCCAGCAGGGTTTCGAACGGTTCGCCGCGCTGGATCAGGCCTTCCATGTGACCTGTATGGGTTTGGTTGAGCGCCCCCACGATGGCCTCGGCCGCCGCGACGCCTTCGCGACCCGGCGCAAGCACGGCCAGAGCCTCGGGCGCGCCGAACACCGACTGGGCCGCGCCCTCGGGCGTCAGAGCCAGCCTCACGTCGTCGAAGACGTTGAGCGCGCCTTCGCAGGCGGCGGCGTGGGCGCGTTCACCGGACAGCCAGGTCTCGATCTCGGTCTCGCGCGCGCCCAGACGCTTGCGCAGCCGCCAGGCCCAGGCGCTGATCGCCAGCGCCAGCCCTGCCGCGCCCGCGGTGGCCACATAGGCGATGTCGGCCTCGGCCATGCCTTCCCCAAGAAACCCGTCTGTCGCCGGACCCGCGCCACGCGGGCGCCGGACCGATTCGCGTTTACCATACCCTGATTGCAGCGATTGCGATGCGGCGAGACGACGGATTGCGGCGCGCCCCTCCCAAGGCGATACCGAAAGCATGACCCAGACCCCGAACCCGGCGTGGAACGACCAGCCCGCCCCCTCGCTCGACGACTTCGCCCGCCTGGCTGAGGCCGCCTTCGCCGCCCTACCCGACGTGTTCCGCCACGCCGCGGGAGAGGTGGTCATCCGCGTCGATGACTTCGCGGACGAGGAGACCCTGGCCGACCTCGAGATCGAGGACCCGTTCGAACTGACCGGCCTCTATTCCGGGGTTCACATCGGCGAGCGCGACGCCATGGGTCCGGCGGCGGAACCCTCGCGCATCTTCCTCTATCGCCGTCCGATCCTGGATGAGTGGTGCGAACGCGGCGACGTCGGCCTGGCCGAGATCATCGCCCACGTCCTGATCCATGAGATCGGCCACCACCTGGGGCTCGACGACGACCAGATCCACCACATCGAAGACGAGGACTAGCCGCCCTCGCCCTGTATGCCCCACCCTTGCCCCCCACCCTTGCCCTGGCCGCGCCGCAATGCGATCCAGACGGGGCAGGGGACGCAAGATGACCGACCACGAGAACACCCGATCCGCGCGGGCGCAGACCATCGACGATCTGTCGGAGGACGCCCTGGGCGTCGGCTCGACCGACCTTCGCACCATCAGGGACCTGCTGCTGCGCCCCCGTCAGGTGCTGGAGGCCTGGATGACGCAGGGCGCGACAGGCGCCGGTCGCTACGCCCGACCCTTGCGTCTTTATCTGGCGCTGAACGGCGTCCTCATGCTGATCCAGTTCCTCAACGGCGGGTCGGCCAACCTGCTGCGGGGATTGCCGCCCGAGATCCTGCTTCCCGCCATTGAAGCCTCCGGCAAGACGCGCGACGCCTTCATCGCCGACGCCGACGGCTGGATGAGCCTGATCATGGTTCCGCTTTTGGCGACCTTCTACGTTGTCGCCGCCACGCCTTTGCTGCGCTGGTGGGACCCGGAGACGCTGGGCTGGCGCCGCGGCTTTCGCGCCGCCTGCGCCTATCTGAACGCCTGGACCGTGCCGCTTCTGCCCATTGCCTGGTTCCTCTACGGCGCCGGGCCGCTCGCGGCCTTGGCCAGCCTGGCCATGGCGGTCCTCGGCCTGGTCGCCTTCCTGAGGATGGGGCGAGGCCGATGGTATCGCTCCCCACTGGTTGGGGGCGTCAAGGCGGTGATCCTGACGGCGGTTATCGCCGTCATCGGACTGCTCGGCTCCATCCTTGTGGCGGCCATCGGCCTTTACGCCGGAACCGTCTCCTAGTCGGCGATCCGCTCCAGCCTGGCCGCGAAGAAGCCGTCCACGCCGCCGCGCTCGGCCCACTGCGAGGGCAGGATGCGCAGCCAGCCTTCGGGCGTCAGGGCTTCGTCCGGGGCCCCGATCTCCGCCGGAACAGCCGGCACGGTGCGGAAGGCCGGGTTGCGGCGCAGGAAGGCGATGACCTGGGTCTCGCCCTCTTCGCGTTCCAGCGAACAGACGCAATAGACCAGACGACCGCCGGGCTTCACCTTCTCGGCGGCCACGTCGAGCAGACGGTGCTGCACATCGGCCAGCTTGGCGACCTCGGCGGGTCGGGTGGCGCGCAGGACTTCGGGGTTGCGACGATAGGTGCCGGTGGCGGTGCAGGGCGCGTCCAGCAGGACGGCGTCGAAGGTGCGCGCATCCTCCCAGTCCTCGACCGGGATCGCCACGACCTCGACCGGCAGGCCGGTGCGATCGAAGTTCTGTTTCAGGCGCTTCAGGCGTGCGGGCGAGCGGTCCACGGCGACGACTTCGGCGCCGGCGGCGGCCAGTTGCAGGGTCTTGCCGCCGGGGGCGGCGCACATGTCCAGCACGGTCTCGCCGGTCTGGGCGTCCAGCAGGCGGGCGGGGACGGCGGCGGCGGCGTCCTGGACCCACCAGTCGCCGGCCTCGAAGCCGGGCCAGCCGGCCACGTCGCCGCGCTTGCCGGTGCGGACCGTGCCGCCGGGCAGGACCTCGCCCTCGACGTCCTGAGCCAGGACTTCGAGATCGACGCCCGGCTTGGCGCTGAGGTCGGTGGCGGGTTCCTCGCGGGTGGCCAGGGCCAGACCCAGGAGGGCGGCCTCGCCGTAGGTCGCCTTCCAGCGCGCGGCCAGCCAGTCGGGCAGGTTGGACTCAGCGGTCGTCAGGCCCGGGCCGTCGCGATCGACGCCGCGCAGGACGGCGTTGACCAGGTTCTTGTAGGGGCGGGTCTTGGCGTCGCGCTCGGCCAGCTTCACCGCGGTCGAGACGGCGGCGAAGGCGGGCGTGCCCAGCACCAGGGTCTGAGCCAGGGCGACGCGCAGGATGGTGCGCACCGGGGCCGGCGGGGCCTTCTGCAGGCGGCGGTCCAGAATCTGATCGATCTCGCCCAGACGGCGCAGGGCGGCCATGGCCACGGCGCGGGCGAAGGCCCGGTCGGGACCGGCCAGATCCTTGGCCGGAGACTGGCCGAGCGCCTCGTCCAGACCTGTGCGCTTCTCCAGGGCCGCGTTCAGCAGGATGCCGGCCACCAGACGCGCCTCGACGCCAATGTCGGCGTGGGGGTCGTCAGCGACGATCTCGGGCTTGGCCTCACGACGCGGACGCGATTTCTCAGCCATGCGACGACCGCGTGCGGCCGAGCTTTTGCCCTTGGGGGTGCCACCACTCATACGGATACCTGCGTGCCCAGTTCGACCACGCGGCCGGGCGGAATATGGAAGAAGTCGGTCGGATTGGCCGCGTTGCGCATCAGGAAGATGAACAGCTTGTCCTGCCACAGCGGCATGCCCTGACGCGCCGACGGCACCACCGAGCGACGGCCCAGGAAGAAGCTGGTCGACATGATGTCGAACTTCAGACCCTGTTTGCGGCACAGGCCCAGGGCGCGCGGCACATTGGGCGTCTCCATGAAGCCGTAGGTGATGGTCAGGCGTTTGAAGTCGTCGCTGATCGGCTCCATCGTCACGCGATGGCTGTCGGCCACACGCGGCCGGTCGGCGGTGTGGACCGTCAGGATGACGTTCTTCTCGTGCAGCACCTTGTTGTGCTTGAGGTTGTGCATCAGGGCCACCGGCGCGACCTCGGGGTCCGAAGTCAGGAAGATGGCCGTGCCCGGCGCGCGGTGCGGCGGGCGCGCCTTCAGCATCTCGATCAGGTCATGCAAGGGCAGGCTGTCCTTGCGGGTCTTCTCGGTCAGGATCTGCGTGCCGCGCACCCAGGTCCACATGATCAGCACCAGACCGCCGCCCAGCACCAGGGGCATCCAGGCGCCGTCGGGGATCTTGAGCAGGTTGGAGGTCAGGAAGACGCCGTCGATGATCCCGAACGGGACCAGGGTGCCCAGCACCGCCCACATCGGCCACTTCCATTTCTTGGTCACCACCGACCAGGACATCAGGGTGTTGACCAGCATGGTGCCGGTGACGGCCACGCCATAGGCCGCCGTCAGATTATGCGACGACTGGAAGGTCAGCAGCAGGAACAGGACCCCGATCATCAGCAGACTGTTGACCGCCGGGACATAGATCTGGCCGGCCAGGGTCTCGGAGGTGTTGCGAATGTCGATGCGCGGCAGCAGGCCCAGTTGAACCGCCTGCTGCGTCACCGAGAAGGCCCCGGTGATGACCGCCTGGCTGGCGATGACCGTAGCCGCCGTGGCCAGGATCAGCATGGGCCAGTAGATCATCTGCGGCACCATGTTCCAGAACGGATTGTCCGCCGCGCCGGGGTTGTCCAGCAGGAAGGCGCCCTGGCCCAGATAGTTGAGAGTCAGACAGGGCAGGACCACGAAGAGCCAGCCCTGACGGATCGGCGCCTTGCCGAAATGGCCCATGTCCGCATAGAGGGCCTCGGCCCCCGTCACGGCCAGGAAGACGCTGCCGAGGATGACGAAGCCGAGGAAACCGTCCTTGAGCAGCAGCTCAATCCCGTAAATCGGCGACAGGGCGCGCAGGATCGACAGGTCGTCGAAGATATGGGTCAGGCCCAGGACGCCCAGGCTGAGGAACCAGACCGCAGTGATGGGACCAAAGAACTTGGCCAGGCCGGCGGTGCCGCGCGACTGAACCATGAAAAGGGCGACCAGGATGCCGGCCGAGATCGGCAGGATGAAGGGGTCCAGCTCGCCATTCAGACCCGGCGCGTCCTTCAGACCCTCGACCGCGGACAGCACCGAAATGGCGGGGGTGATGACGCCGTCGCTGTAAAACAGCGCCGCGCCGCAGACGCCGAGGATGAACAGCCAGGCGCTGCGTCGGCCGACCGCGTGCTGGGCCAGGGCCATCAGCGACAGGGTGCCGCCCTCGCCCTTGTTGTCGGCCCGCATCAGGAACATGACGTATTTGAACGTCACCACCACCATCAGGGCCCAGAAGGCCAGGGAGACGACGCCGATAATGGCCAGTTCGCCGCCGACGCCCTTCTGGGCGTGGCCGATGGCCTCGCGCAGGGCGTAGATGGGGCTGGTGCCGATGTCGCCGAAGACGACGCCGATGGCGCCCAGAATCAAGGCGCGATGCGTCGCCTTGCCATGACCCTGCGGAGCGGGAGTCTGGGCGTTGGGTTGTTCAGAAGCGTTTGCGGCGGACGTCTCAGCGTCGCCGCGGGGCGTATC
Source organism: Brevundimonas sp. MYb52 (assembly GCF_002979535.1). Classification (GTDB taxonomy): domain Bacteria; phylum Pseudomonadota; class Alphaproteobacteria; order Caulobacterales; family Caulobacteraceae; genus Brevundimonas. The sequence goes on from NZ_PCPB01000011.1 coordinate 8,827, forward strand.
CCCGGCCATGCATAACCTCCGGGTCGCGCGGAGCGGCGCGCCCATCAAGAGCGGCGGGCCTTTAGCCCCTTTCGGTCAGCGGTTCAATCGCGCGCCGGTTCCGCCCGACGCGCCGCCGACAGGATGCGCCGATCCGTCTTGGCCTGAACCAGAACTACGACATTGTCTTCTGAGGCGGAATCCGGCGGAAGGACAAACAGGACCGGACGGCCGGTCCAGTCGCCCAGACGCTTCACTTCACGCACGACGTTGACGTGGCGCACGGCCTGACCGCGGTTGTCGCCCTGGCGCACCTCCACCGTCTGCAGCCCCGGTTGATAGACGACGGCCATGACCTCGGCCCCGCCGGCGGGTGGACGGCCGGAGCCGACGCCGACGCGGTCGCCGGTTTCGCGAAACTCGATCTCGGGCGGATGCAGGCGAGCCGCCGCCTCGGCGTCGATCGCGGCCTGAAGCTCGGGCGAGCGGGCGCCGGACAGATGGCGGCGGCCGTCGATCACCACCTGGGGCGTCGAAACATTCCTCAACCTGAGCGCCTGACGATAGGCCTGCTGCCGCGCGGCGAACTCGGGCTTGGCGAAGGTGTCGGACCAGCCCAGATAGTCCCAGTAGCCAACGCCGTAGGTCAGGACGATGACGCCCGGCTCATCGGCCACCGCCTCCAGGGTGCGGTTGGCGTCGGGACAGCCGGAACAGCCCTGGGCCGTGAACAGTTCGACCACCACCGGCTGGACCGAGGCGTCGCGCTCACGTGACGGGGCGGCCGCGCCGACGCCGATGATCGCCGCAACGAGAAAACCGCTCTTGATCAGACCCCTTGCCTTCATGGCCGCGATCCTAGCCCTTCGATCCATCCGCGCCGCTCATAAAACCGTGAGCGGCAAGAACCTCACATATTCATTGGCTTCATTGGCCTGCCGCCCCTGGGCTGCCCAGGGCCGCGCCGGTTCAGTCCATCAGCTGCTGGCTGAGATAGACATAGTGCCGGGCCCAGCGGCGGGCGTTGGCGACCGGGTCGGCGTCGTTGGAATGCCCCCCCGCCGTGTCCTCGTAATAGAGGTGGTCGTGGCCCTGATCGCCCAGGCGCGCCGCGAACTTGCGGGCGTGGCCGGGGTGGACACGGTCGTCGCGTGTATTGGTGGTGATGTAGACGCGCGGGTATTTCGCCTCGGGTCGCAGCTGCTGATAGGCCGAATAACGCGCGATGAACTCGGCGTCGCCGGGGATGCGCGGGTCGCCGTATTCGCCGATCCACGAGGCGCCGGCGGGCAGGTCCTGATAGCGCAGCATGTCGATCAGCGGGCTTTCGATCACCGCCGCGTTGAACAGTTCCGGACGCTGGGTGATCGACACCGAGGTCAGAACCCCGCCGTTCGAGCGGCCGTAGATGCCCAGGTGGCGTGGGCTGGTGATCTTGCGCTGCTCCAGATCGCGGGCCACGGCGGCGAAGTCGTCGAAGGCGCGCTGGCGGTTTTCCCGCAGGGCCGCCTGGTGCCAGCCGGGGCCGAACTCGCCGCCGCCGCGGATGTTGGCCTGAACGAAGACGCCGCCGTTCTCGAGCCACAGCTTGCCCATCTCGGGCTTGTAGGCGGGCGGGAAGCTGGCCTGGAAGCCGCCGTAGCCGAACAGGATGGACGGACCGGTGCCGTCCATCGCCAGGTTCTTCGGACGGGTGACGAAGTAGGGGATTTTCGTCCCGTCGGTCGAGGTCGCCTCGAACTGTTCGACCACATGGGTCGAGGCGTCGAACTTGGCCGGGGCCGACTTCAGCTCGGTCAGGGCGCCGGTCGAGACGTCGGCAAGGCTGAGGGTCGGCGGCGTCAGGAAGCCCTGGGTCGAGACAAAGACCTGGCCCCTGGACTTGGAGCTGTCGCCCAGGCCCACAGCGCTGTTGGCGGGAACAGCGAGCTCAGTCGCGGTCCAGCCGTTCGCGCTCGGAATGAAACGCTTCAGCGTGCCCACGACATTGTCCGCGATCACGGCCACGATGCTGTCGGACAGGACCGTCACGTTCTGCAGCGACTGGCGCGGCGTCGGCGTGAAGATGGTCGCGCGGTCCGCGCCGATGGCGATATCCAGCCGAACCGGTCCCAGGACGCCCAGCGGCAGGGACAGCAGCGAACCCGCCGCATAGTCCTGGCCGTCGAAGCGCCACGCCTGATCCGGCGAGAAGATGAGATTGCCGCCCATGACGCCTTCGACAGCGACGCGTTCCGGCAGGCTCAGCTTGTACGGCTTGCCCTCAGCGCCGAGCGCCCAGATCTCCGAACGGAAGGTGTCCAGCGGGCGGCTGAACAGGACCGCCTCGACCGCCCCGGCCTTGTCGCGGAAGACCATGGGCGAGACGCCATAGCCGCCGTCGGACTGCTGGCCGCGATAGACCTCGGTCGCATGGGCCAGAGGGTGGCCGCGTTTCAGGGATTTGACGATGAAGGGATAGCCCGACTCGGTCATCGTGCCGGGTCCGAAGTCGGTGGCGATCAGCAGGGTGTCGCGATCCAGCCAGGTCAGGCGGTGCTTGCCCTCGGGGATGACGAAGCCGCCCCCATTCTCCGGAGTGACGAAGGTTTTCGTCGTCAGGTCGAACTCGCGGACCGTCACGGCGTCCTTGCCGCCGTCCGACAGGTTGATCAGGCAGCGGGTCTCGTCCGGCGCCAGGCAGTCAGCGCCCTTGAACACCCAGTCGCGGCCTTCAGCTTTTGCGAGGGCGTCGATGTCGAGCAGGGTCTCCCACTGCGGCTGGTTGCTGCGATAGCTGTCCAGGGTCGTGCGGCGCCAGACGCCCTTGGGATTGGCCGCGTCCTGCCAGAAGTTGCCGAGGCCTTCGCCCAGGAAGCTGACGCCGGGGATACGGTCGGTGGCCGTCAGAATGGCCTCGGCCTGCTGGCGGAAGGGCTCGTAGCGGCGGTCGCCGGTCAGGGCCGACAGGGCCTTCTCGTTCGAGGCGGCGACAAAGGCCTTGGCCTCGACCCCGTCCACCTCTTCCAGCGCCAGATGGTCGTCGGCGGCCTTGACTCCCTCAGGCGACAGGTCGCGCGGGAAGTGCGGCGGCGGGTTGGTCGCAGCGGCGGCGGTCGGATCGGCGGGCGCCAAAGCCAGGGCCGGAGCGGCGGCGAGGATCAGCACCGGCAGGGCGGCGGACAGGAACAGGGACTTCATGATTTTCTCCGCTCATCCCCGCGGAAGCGGGGACCCAGGGCTTTGGCTGAACCAGCCGCCGTCAGAATCATCGCTCATGTCCCAGGTCTGGGCGCGAGGCTCAAACCTGGGTCCCCGCTTCTGCGGGATGAGCGGGCCGGGGTTACTGCTGCGCCGGGTCGTCCATCAGGCGACGCGTCAGATAGGTGTATTCCAGCGCGATGCGGCGGGCCGTTTCGCGCAGGTTGGCGCCGGCCGCGTGGCCGCCGTCGACGTTTTCATAGAAGAGCACCGGATAGCCGAGCTCTTCCAGACGGGCCGCCGCCTTGCGGGCGTGGCCGGGGTGGACGCGGTCGTCCTTGGTCGAGGTGTGGATGAAGACCTCGGGGTAGGGCTGGCCCGCCGCCAGACGCTGATAGGGCGAGTACTCCTCGATCCAGGCGCGCTGCTCCGGGATGTCCGGGTTGCCGTATTCACCGATCCACGAGGCGCCGGCCAACAGCTTGTGGAAGCGCAGCATGTCGAACAGGGGCACCTGGATGACCGCCGCGTTGATCAGGTCCGGGCGCTGGGTCAGCATCGCCCCCATGAACAGGCCGCCTTGCGAGCCGCCCATGACGCCGAGGTGCGGCTGGCTGGTGATGTTGCGCGCGATCAGGTCCAGGGCCACGGCCTGGAAGTCCTCATGGGCGCGCTGGCGGTTTTCCTGCTGGGCCGCCTGGTGCCACTTGGGTCCGAACTCGCCGCCGCCGCGCGTATTGGCGATGACATAGACGCCGCCGCGCTCCAGCCACAGCTTGCCGACCGTGGGCGAATAGCCCGGCAGCAGCGACGACTGGAAGCCGCCGTAACCATAGAGCAGCGTCGGGTTCGACCCGTCCATGGCCATGGCGTCCTTGTGGACGACGAAATAGGGAATCATCGTCCCGTCGGCCGAACGGGCCTCGAACTGATCCACGCGCATTCCGCTGGCGTCGAACTTGGCCGGCAGGGACTTGGTCAGGGCGACGGCGCCGGTCGCCGCATCCGCCAGATAGAGGCTGGACGGGTTCAGATAGCCGGTGACGCTGACGAAGATCTTGTCGTCCTGCTCGGAGGCCGAGCCGACGCCGACCGAGACGTTCTGCGGCAGGTCCAGACGGGTGCGGCTCCAGTCGGCCGGGTCATAGACATAGACCGAGCCGCGCACGTTTTCATAAAGGGCCACGACCAGCTTGTTGCGCGTGGCGCTGATGCCCTCGATCGCCTCGCGCTCGCCCGGACGGATGACCAGTTGCGCCGGGGTCTTGGGATCGGCCAGCCAAGCTTGCAGGTTCCAGGCGATGACGTCGCCGGTCTTGAATTCCTGACCCGAGGGCGCGGTCCAGTCCTGATCCGTCGTCACCACCAGTTGGCCGTTGACCAGGGCGTTGATGTTGCCCTTGAGCGGCAGGGCCAGCTGGGTGGTCGTGCCGTCGGCGTTCAGACGCCAGGTTTCGCTCTCATAGAAGTTGATCCCGCGGTTCAGCAGCACGGCCTGCACCACGCCGTCGGCGTCGCGCAGGGTGTAGCCCGAGACCGAGACGTCGGCCTGCTGACCGGCGAAGACCTCGACCGCCTGATCGACGCTCTGGCCGCGCTTCATCAGGCGCACGGTGCGCGGATAGCCCGAGTCCGTCAGCGAGCCCTCGCCGAAGTCGCGCGAGATCAGCAGGGTGTCCTTGTCGATCCAGCTGGCCCCGCCCTTGGATTCCGGCAGGTTGATGCCGCCTTCGACAAAGGTTTTCGTCACGCTGTCGAACTCGCGGATGGTCACCGCATCCTTGCCGCCGTCCGACAGGGACAGCAGGCAGTAGCGTTCCTCAGGCGCCAGGCAGGTCGCGCCCTTGTAAACCCAATTCTTGCCCTCGGCGGCCGACAGGGCGTCGATGTCAAGAATGGTCTCCCAGGTCGGGGCGTCGGTGCGATAGCTGTCCAGCGTCGTGCGGCGCCAGATACCGCGCACGTGGGTCGCATCCTGCCAGAAGTTGTCGACATGACCGTCATGGGTGAATCCCGGCGAGGGGATGCGGTCGCGCGACTGAACCAGGTCCAGGGCCTGCTGGTGCAGGGCGTCGTAGCGGGGGTCGCCCTGCAGCGTGCCCAGCGAGGTCTGGTTGTGGGCCTTGACCCAGTCCATGGCGCGCTCGCCCTCGACCTCTTCCAGCCAGATATAGGGGTCAGTCGCGTCGCTGGTGGCGAAACCCGGCGTGGAAGCGACGGCGGCGGGCGTGTCAGTCGAATGGGCCATGGCGACGGGTGCGGCTCCGGCGGCGAGAAGAAGGGCGGCGGCGGACGCCAGGGTGCGGATCATGGTTCATTTCCCCAACAGAATTCGGGCGGCACCTTGGCGAGACGAAAGGACGGCGGCAAGCGGCGGAAATCTTACAAGCCTGTCATCTTTCGTCGCAGCGACGGCGCGACCGTCGTCAGTCCCCCTCGTCCGGGATGCACAGGATCTGGCCGCAGGCCTTGCAATGAACGGCGTCGGGGTCGTGCTTCTGCAGGCCGCAGGTGGGGCAGGGGAACTTGACCTTGTGCGGACGGATCAGGGTCTGGGCCAGACGGATGAACAGGGTGATGCCTACCAGCATGACGACGATGGAGATGACCCGCCCCCAGTTGCCCGGCAGGGTGATGTCGCCAAAGCCCGTCGTCGTCAGGGTCGCCACAGTGAAATACAGGGCATCCAGATAGCCGTTGATATGCTCGGCCCGCCCCCGGAAGGCGGCATAGACGAAGCCGGTGACGACAAAGACGAAGGTCACCAGCGAGGCCAGGGCGCGGGTGATCTCCTCGACCCGGGTATCATCGAAGCGCCGGCCGATGGTGCGCCAGAAGAAGTCCGAGTTGAGCAGGGTCCACAGCCGCAACAGCCGCAGGAAGCCGAGATTGGCCAGCCAGACCGGAAAGAGCAGGGTGGCCAGGACGAAGAGGTCGATCCAGACGATCGGCCGCTTCAGCCAGTCCTTGATGTCGGACCAGGCATAGGCCCGAGCCGCCAGATCCAGCCCCAGGATGGCGGCGATCAGATAGTCCATCACATAGAAGGCCCAGCCCGCCTCCTTGAGGATGGGCGTGGCCAGGAAGAAGCCGATGATGATCAGGTCGACGATGATGACCATCAGGCGGAACTTGACCGCCGCCGGCTGGGTCCCGTGATAGAGGTAGCGCAGCCGCGCCTTCAGCCGCAGTCCATCAGGTTTGGCGGTTTCGATGTGATCAGACGTCATCCGCGTCAGCGATACATGAACCGGCGAAAAATCCTATATGAAGGCGATCATGACCCAGGCCGCACGCCCCTACATCCGCATGAACGGCGCCGGAAACGCCTTCATCGTCGTTCAGGCCTTCGAGGAGGGCTTCCACCCCACCGAGGATCAGGTGCGCGCCCTGGCCAGCCCTGAGGCAGGTCTGGGCGGTTTCGATCAGTTGATCGGCGTCGAGCCGTCCGAGACGGCCGACGCCTTCATGAGGGTGTGGAACGCCGACGGCTCGATGGTCGAGACCTGCGGCAACGCCCTGCGCTGCGTCGGCTGGCTGTTGCTGGAAGCCACCGACAAGGAAGAGGTGGTCATCGACACCCTGGGCGGACCGACGACGGCAAGGCGCGCGGGCGATCACGGCCGCGTCGGGTCGGGAGATCCTCTCGACTTGATCGGAGGGTCGACGACCGCGGCCCATCATCAGGTCACGGTGGATATGGGCCAACCGCGTCTGAACTGGGACCAGGTGCCGCTGGCCGAGGAAATGGACACGCGCGGCATCGAACTGCAGGTCGGGCCGATCGACGCCCCGGTTCTGCATACGCCCGGCGCGGTCTCGATGGGCAATCCTCACGTCGTCTTTTTCACCGATCAGCAGGACGACGCCTTCGTGCGCGGCTCGGGCTCCCTGGTCGAGCATCACCCGCTCTTCCCCGAGGGGGTCAACGTCGGCTTCGCCAAGGTCATCGACCGCGACCATATCCGGCTGCGGGTGTGGGAGCGCGGCGCGGGCCTGACCCTGGCCTGCGGCACCGGCGCCTGCGCCGCCCTGGTGGCCACGGCGCGGCGCGGTCTGACCGACCGCAAGGCCACGGTCGTCGTCGACGGCGGCGAACTGACCATCGACTGGGACGAGGCGTCCGGCCATGTCTTCATGACCGGACCGGTCGAAGTCGAGCGCACGGGGCTTTTGCCACAGGCTTAAGCAATCGGCCCTGACGTAGCGTCAGCAGTTGTCCCCACCCGTCCCACGATCTAGGAACATGGGGCGCCTGCCCTTCCCGAGATCGAAATGCCCGAATTGACCGATAAACAGACCTTCTCCGACGACGACGCTCTGGAGTTCCACAGCGATCCGATCCCGGGCAAGATCTCCATGGCCCCGACCAAGCCGATGGCGACCCAGCGCGACCTGTCGCTGGCCTATTCGCCGGGCGTGGCCGTGCCGGTCCTGGCCATCGCCGCCGATGCGGACAAGGCCTATGACTACACCTCCAAGGGGAACATGGTCGCCGTCATTTCCAACGGCACGGCCATCCTGGGCCTGGGCAACCTCGGCCACATGGCGTCCAAGCCGGTGATGGAGGGCAAGTCGGTCCTGTTCAAGCGCTTCGCCGACGTGGACAGCTTCGACGTCGAGGTGAAGACCACCGACCCGGACGAGTTCGTCACGGTGGTCAAGAACATCGGCGACACCTGGGGCGGCATCAACCTGGAGGACATCAAGTCCCCCGAGTGCTTCGAGATCGAAGCCCAACTTCAAGACCTGCTCGACATCCCCGTCTTCCATGACGACCAGCACGGCACGGCCATCATCTCGACCGCCGGCCTGATCAACGCCGCCCATATCGTCGGCAAGAAGCTGGAAGACCTCAAGGTCGTCCTGTCGGGCGCCGGCGCCGCCGGCCTGTCGTCCATCGCCCTGATGAAGGCCGCCGGGGTCAAGGCCGAGAACACGGTCATCTGCGATCGTCAGGGCGTCATCTACAAGGGCCGCGACAACGTCTCTCAATGGCAGGCGGCGCACGCCACCGACACCCCGTTGCGCACCCTGGAAGAAGCCATGGTCGGCGCCGATGTGGTGCTGGGCCTGAGCGCGAAGGGCGCAATCAGCAAGGAAATGGTCGCCTCCATGGCGCCCAAGCCCATCATCTTCGCCATGGCCAACCCGGACCCCGAGATTACCCCGGAAGACGTCAAGTCGGTGCGCTCGGACGCCATCATCGCCACCGGCCGCTCGGACTATGTGAACCAGGTCAACAACGTCCTGGCCTTCCCCTATCTGTTCCGGGGCGCCCTGGACGTGCGCGCGCGTCAGATCAACCACGAGATGAAGATCGCCTGCGCCCACGCCCTGGCGGCCCTGGCCCGCGAGGACGTGCCGGACGAAGTCGCCGCCGCCTATCGCGGCCGCAAGCTGAAGTTCGGCCCGGAATACATCATACCGACCCCGTTCGACCCGCGCCTGATCTGGTACATCCCCCCCTTCATCGCCCAGACGGCGATGGAGACCGGCGTGGCGCGCAAGCCCATCGCCGACATGGACGCCTATCGCATCTCGCTGAAGCAGCGCGTCGATCCGTCCGCCGCCCTGATGCAGAAGATCTCCTCGGCCGTGCGCTCGGGACCCAAGCAGCGGGTGGTCTTCGCCGAGGGCGAGGAGCAGTCCGTCATCCGCGCCGCCTGGGCCTTCAAGCAGGCCGAGCTGGGCACGCCCATCCTGGTCGGCCGCGAGGATCTGATCCGTCAGAACGCCGCCGAGGCCGGCCTGAACTTCGACGAGCTGGGCATCGAGATCGTCAACGCCCGCACCTCGGGCCACAATGTCGAATACACGGACTGGCTGTATGAGCGCCTGAACCGTCGCGGCTATCTGCGTCGCGACGTGCAGCGCATGATCAATCAGGACCGCAACTACTTCGGCGCCACCATGATTGCGCGCGGTCAGGCCGACTGCATGGTCACCGGCGTGACCCGCAACTTCAACATGGCCCTGAAGGAAGTCCGTCGCGTCCTCGACGTCACGGACCGCATGATCGGCCTGTCGATCCTTCTGGCCAAGGGGCGCACCCTGTTCGTGGCCGACACCTCGATCCACGAACTGCCCAACGCCGCCGAACTGGCCGAAATCGCCATCAAGGCCGCCGCCACGGTCAAGAAGCTGGGCCGCACGCCGCGCGTCGCCTTCCTCAGCTACTCGACCTTCGGTGATCCCCCCGGCGATCGTGGCGAGAAGGTCCGCGAGGCCATCCGCATTCTGGACAGCATGGACGTCGGCTTCGAATACGAAGGCGAAATGCCGCCCGAGTTGGCGCTCAACCCCGAAGCCCGCGCCAACTATCCCTTCATGCGCCTGACCGGCGACGCCAACGTCCTGGTCATGCCGGCCATTCATTCGGCGGCTATCTCGACCCGTCTGGTGCAGTCGCTGGGCGGCGCCACCGTGATCGGCCCGCTGCTGGTCGGCCTGGAGAAGTCGGTGCAGATCGTGCCCCTGGGCGCCTCGGTCAACGAGATCATCACCGCCGCCACCTTCGCCGCCTACGCCGAAGGCGCGTCGGTCGAGGACTGATCGCTTTCCATCGCTGGAAAGTCGAGAGGCGGCCTTCGGGCCGCCTCTTTGCGTTTGCGCGTCAGGTCTACCGGGTCAACCGCCGACGTTCGACCGTCACACGCACCCACTCCACGGCGCAGAAGACGACGGCGATCAGACCCAGCCAGGCGGCGATGACGAACATGGCGGCATAGCCCTGACGCTCGATCAGTTCGCCCAGGGCGCCGCGCCCCAAGGTGCCGATCAACAGGGCCAGAGAGGTAAAGACCGCGAACTGGACCGCCCCGAACATCTTGTTCGACAGGGCCGACAGATAGGCGACGAAGGCCGCGCCCGCGAAGCCGCCGGCGATGTTCTCGCCCGCGATGGCCAGCATCAGTCGCGCCAGGGGCTCGCCCACATGGAACAGGCCGAACACCTTGTAGAGACCGCTGACCTGCATGAAGCCGTGGATGACCGGCGCGCCGAGCGCCAGATCCATCATCAGCAGATTGGTGGCCGCCGACAGGGCCGCGCCCAGCAGCAGGCTGGCCATGCGCCCGATGACCAACAGGGCCCAACCGCCCAGACCGATGCCAAGGATGGTCATGACGACGCCGAAGGTCTTGGACGCCAGGGCGATCTCGGTCTTGGTGTGACCCAGGGCGCCGCCCGTATCGCCCATATAGAAGGGAAAGGCGAACGGCCCCCAGACCCCGTCCGTGATGCGGTAGGTCAGGATCAGGCCCAGGACGATGATCGCGCCCCAGCCCAGACGCCCCATCAACTCGACCAGGGGCGCGAGGATGGCGTCATAGAGTGTGTTCAGCAGCGGCGGGGCCTCACGCTCGTCTTGGACCGGCCCGGTCTTGCCTCCGCGCCAGACGATCAACCCGGCCAGAGCCGCCGGAAGGATCACGGCGCCGCCGACGATCCACGGCCCCCATGTGGCGGTGAACTCGCCCGCACTCGGCGCCGGGGTGACGCTCAGCGCCGTGACCATGAAACGGATCAGCATGAAGGCGGCCCAGGCCCAGGCGATCAGAGTGGCGGCCAGGGCGATCATGCGCAGACGCGGCGAACCGATGCGCTCGCGGGCGATGGCTTGTTTCGGCGCTGGCTTCGGCTCCGGCGCGATCAGGGTCCCGATCACCCCCAGCCCCATCAGGCCAGCGCCGATGACGAAGGTGGAAGACCAGCCGAAGCGATCCGCCAGCAACAGGGCGCCGGCGCCGCCGACCAGGGCCGCAGTGCGGAAGCCCAACTGGTAGACGGTGGACAGCAGATCCACCGGGACGCGTTCGTCGGCGACTTCGATCCGCCAGGTGTCGATGACGATGTCCTGGGTCGCCGAGGCGAAGGCGCCCAGCGCCGCCGCCCCGGCCAGCAGGGCAATGGCGCCCGTGCCCGGATGCGACAGGGCGATGGTCAGCAGGGCGCCGACCAGAACCACCTGGCACAGGATCAGCCAGGACCGGCGCCGCCCCATTCTTCCAATGATCGGCGGCGTCAGGCCGACCGAGGGCGACCAGAGGAATTTGAAGGCGCCGAACAGACCCACCCAGGACAGGACGCCGATGGTGGCCACCGACACGCCCGCATCCGACAGCCAGGCGTTCAGGGTGCCGAACAGCATGGCGAAGGGCAGGCCGGCGGAGAAGCCCAGCAGCAGCATGGCCAGGGTGCGGCGCTCACGGAAGGCCGCCTTCAGAACGCCCAGACCTTTCGGCGACGGCTGCAGTGCCGCAACCTCGGAAGCGGGCGTCTTCGTGTCGGTCATGCAGGTCTCCGGCGGGACGCCGCCGGAAAACGGGCGGTCGTGGTTACTGAGCCCCGACCTTGGCGCGGTTGCCGACGTTCGTCCAGCGGATCAGGGCGGCGCGCAGGGCGTCGGCCTCCAGCGGCTTGGTCAGATGATCGTTCATGCCCGCCTCCAGACAGGCGATCCGGTCCTCCGCGAAGGCGTTGGCCGTCAGGGCGATGATGGGGGTGCGTTCCCCACGCTCGCGCAGCGCGCGCGCCGCTGCCGGGCCATCCATGCGCGGCATCCGCATGTCCATGAAGATCAGATCGAAGCGGGCCTCTTTGAGCGTCAGCAGGGCCTCATGGCCGTCCGCCGCCGTCTGAACCACGCAGCCCTCGCGGCGCAGCAGGGTCTTGGCCAGCAGGGCGCCGACCGGATTGTCCTCGACCAATAGGACCCGCAGCCCCTTGAAGGCGACGGGCGTGACACGGTCGTCGTCCTGACCGCGTCCGACCGCAACCGTCAGCCCCTTGCGACGGCCCGCGGCCGCCAGCACCCTTTCAGCAAGGGAGGCGCGGCGCAGGGGCTTGATCAGATAGCCGTGAAAACCGGCCGCCCGGTAGCGGTCGACCAGATCACGCTCGCTGGGCTTCAACAGAATGATGGCCTCGCCCTGCGACGGCTTGACCATCAGGGCGCCGTCCTCGGCCATGGCGTGGTCGATCAGGGTCACCCCTGCCTGACGCGCGACACGGCCGCCCGAGGCCTCGATCTGGGCGGTCGCCGCCTGGCGCACGAAGGGATCGGGGGTGCGCACCGCCACGGCCACGCCGTCCAACAGACGGGCGCGCGGGGCGGTTTCGGCGACCGGGAAGGGGGCCTCGAAGCGGAAACGAGCGCCGAGGCCGTCCGGCCTATCGCTCACGGCGACCGTGCCGCCCATGGCCTGGGCCAGACGCCGGACCACGGCCAGGCCCAGACCGGCGCCGTCGAAACGGGCGGCGTCCGAGGCGTCGGCGTGGCCGAACTCGTCGAAGATGCGGCCGCGCGCCTCTTCCGGCACGCCAGGGCCGCTGTCATCGACGACAAAGGCCAGACGCGGGCGCGCGGCGGTCCCGCCGGCGCGCTCAACCGTCAGGCGGACCCCGCCGCGGTCGGTGAACTTCACCGCATTGCCGGCCAGGTTGAACAGGACCTGACGCAGACGGCCCTCGTCGGCGATGACGTCGGGCGCATCGGCGGCGACGGACCAGACGATCTCCAGCCCCTTGTCGTGGGCCTTGGGGCTGAGCAGTTCGGCCACGCCGCGCGTCAGGCCTTCCAGATCGACAGGAGCGGGATCGAACTCCAGCGCCCCGGCTTCAAGGCGAGCGAAATCCAGCAGGTCGTTGACCAGACCCAACAGATGCTCAGCCGACTTCTGCGCCGCCTCGGCATAGGCGCGCTGGGCCCCGTCCAGCTTGGTCCTCGAGAGCAGGCCCAGCATGCCGATCACCCCGTTCAGAGGGGTGCGCATCTCATGGCTCATGAGCCGTAGGAACTGCTGTTCCGGCGCGCCCGACGGCGCTCCGGGGGGGGCGGCGGGCGTAATCTCGGTCGGTGCGTGCGTTCTGCGTGCCTGTCCCATATCCGCCACCCTAGAGCCCAAGAGTTAAGCGTGACCGAACGCAGATTTCAGCCCTCAAAAGGCCACGCTTCAGAAGGCTGGCGCCTCGCTGCGATGGGCGGTCTGCCGGTCGAAGTCGCCCTGAGCTCCAACGGTGGTGCGGCGATACATCAGGGCTTCGGCGACATGGCGTCGCAGCACCCCGGTCGAGCCGTCCAGGTCGGCGATGGTGCGCGCCAGCCGCAGGGTCCGGGTCCACCCCCGCGCCGTCAACCCGCCGGCCTCGCCCGCCCGCATCAGCAGGGCCCGGCCTGCGTCATCCGGCGCCGCGAAGCGATCCAGGGTCTCGCCCGAGGCGCGGGCGTTGATCGCCTGATCGCGCGCCTTCTCCGAGTCGAATCCGGCTTCCCGGACGCGTTCCTCCTGCTGGGCGCGGGCTGTGGCCACGCGGGCGGCGGCCTCGACCGTGCCCTCAGCGGGCGGAGGCAGGGCCATGTCGGCGGCGGTGACCGGCGGCGTCTCCACCGTCAGGTCGATGCGGTCGAACATCGGGCCGGAGATGCGGTTCTGGTAATCCTTCTGGCAGCGAGGAGCCTTGCCGCAGGCGCCGCGCCCGGCCCCGCCCAGGCCGCAGCGGCAGGGGTTCATCGCCGCCACCAGCTGGAACCGCGCCGGATAGCGGACATGGGCGTTGGCGCGCGCCACCACGATCTCGCCCGTCTCCAGCGGCTGACGCAGGCTGTCCAGCGCCTGGGCGGAATATTCCGGCAGTTCATCAAGAAACAGCACGCCGTTGTGCGCCAGCGAGGCTTCGCCCGGCTTGGCCCGCAAACCGCCCCCGGTCAGGGCGGCCATGGAGGCTGAATGGTGCGGCGCGCGGAAGGGCCGGTCGCGGGTCAAGGCGCCACGCTGGATCAGGCCCGCCACCGACCAGACCATCGAAGTCTCCAGCAGTTCCTGCGGCGTCAATGGCGGCAAGAGGCCCGGCAGACGCTGGGCCATCATCGACTTGCCCGAGCCGGGCGGGCCGACGAACAGCAGGTTGTGGCCGCCGGCCGCGGCGATCTCCAGCACTCGTTTGGCGCTCTCCTGACCCTTGACCTCGCGCAGGTCCGGCACGGCGCCGCCCGCCGTCACCGGGCCGGGCTCGGGCGGGCGCAGGATCTGCGTGCCGCGAAAATGATTGATCAGGCCGATCAGAGAGCGGGGCGCCAGGATGGCGGTCTCCCCGGCCCAGGCCGCCTCGGGGCCGTTGGCCTCGGGACAGATGAGGCCCAGCCCCATGGCGCCAGCGGCCATGGCCGCAGGCAGGGTTCCGCCCACCGCCGCGATCTGGCCGTCCAGGCCCAGCTCGCCGACCGCCGCCCAGCCGTCGAGGGCGTCCGGCGCGATCACCCCCATGGAGGCCAGCAGGGCCAGGGCGATGGGCAGGTCGAAATGGCTGCCTTCCTTGGGCAGGTCTGCTGGGGCCAGGTTGGCGATGACCTTCTTGGGCGGCAGGGCCAGGCCGATGCCGGCGAAGGCCCCGCGCACCCGCTCGCGGCTCTCGGCCACCGCCTTGTCCGGCAGGCCGACGATGGCGAAGGCCCCAGCGGGGGTCGCCACCTGTTGCACCTCGACATCGACCCGTCGCGCCTCGACCCCGTCGAAGGCGACTGTCACCACGCGCGCGACCATAGGCTCCCTCCTGCGGACCAAGAGGGAACAAATCACGAACTCATAGCAACTGCAAGAGCGTCGTTATGTCACCAGATCAAGGCAGATCGGCTTCCGGCGCCAGGGTGTGGATCACCTCGCCCGCCGCATTGAGGAACTGGATGGCGCCAAAGCCTTCTTCCGTCACCGTCATGCGAACGCGCGGTCTGTCATGCTTGTCGGACAGGGCGACTGCGGGCGTGCCGTCGGCGGCGACCGACAGCCGCATCCGCGTCGGCGTCTGCACGCCGGGCACGAGAGCGTCGCCCAGACCCGGCTCACGGATCAAGGGCGGCGCCTGGTTGATGACGAAGCTGACCGCGCCGTCCGGCGACACGCGCCAGCCGATGGCGTCCATAGCCGGGTGATCCAGGGCCAGCACCGCCATACCGCCGTCCACATCCGCCGTGCCGAAGCCCCCGCGCTCGCTGCCCTTGTCGTCATAGAGGATCAGGCCGGCGACATTGAAGGCGCGCTTGTACTGGATGCCGTCGATGATCGGGGCGGGCGTGGCGCCTGACAGGGTCATGCGAATGGTCCCATCGGCGTCGACGATGTCGATGCGGCGGGCGGTGATGCGGTCGTGATCCGGCGTCTCGACGCGGGTCTGGGGGGTGCGGGTCTCGATGATCCGCTCCAGCACCTCCATCGACGGGCGTTTCGGCGCCGCCTCCTGAGCCGAGGCCGGCGCGGCGATAAGCAGGGTCAAGGCGGTCAGCGCGCCGGCGGTCGTCGTTCTGGTCATGGGGTCCCCTCCCGTTGTGCGCGCCCTAGCGGGCTTCGCGCGTCTTCCTTTCGATCACGTCCCACATCAGGGCCGTCGCATCGACGCCCGAGAACTTCAGCAGTTGCTGGGCGCCGGTGGGCGAGGTGACGTTGATCTCGGTCAGGTAGTCGCCGATCACGTCGATGCCGACGAAGATCAGGCCGCGTTCCTTCAGATAGGGGCCGATGGCGGCGCAGATTTCCAGGTCGCGCGGGGTCAGTTCGACCGGGGCCGCCGTGCCGCCGACGCGCAGGTTCGAGCGCACCTGATCCTTGGCCGGGATGCGGTTGATGGCGCCGACCGCCTCGCCGTCGATCAGGATGATGCGTTTGTCGCCCTTGGACACGGCGGGGATGAATTTCTGGATCACCAGGGGGTCGCGCGACCCGGCGGCGTGAATCTCGATCAGGGCTTCCAGATTGGGATCGTCGGCCTTCAGCCGCACCACGCCCGACCCGGCGGCGCCGTGCAGGGGCTTGAGCACCACGTCGCCGTGGCGGCGGTGGAAGTCGACCAGGGCGACCGGGTCGGACGACACCAGGGTCGGCGGCTGCAGGCCGGGGAAGAGGGTGGCGATCAGCTTCTCGGGCGCCGAGCGCACCTCTGCGGGATTGTTGACCACCAGGGTCTTCGGATGCACCCGCTCCAGCAGATAGGTGGCGGTGACATAGGCCATGTCGAAAGGCGGGTCCTGACGCATCAGGATGACGTCCACGTCCTCAGCCAGATCAAGGACCACCTCGGGGCCGAAGTCGGCGTGCTCGCCCTGGACCGCGTTCACCGTCACCGGGCGGGCGCGGCAGAACAGGCGGCCTTCGTCCAGCGCCAGGGTGCGGAAGTCGTAGATCCACAGCTTGTGGCCGCGCGCCTGACCCGACAGGGCCATCAGGAAGGTGGTGTCGGACTCGACGTTCACCGCCTCGAGCGGGTCCATCTGGATGGCGACTTTCAGCATGGGTAGTCCTTAGTAAGAGGCGCTATCGCTCGCGCCGCGGGCGCTCGCTGCTTGAGCTAGTTTTAGTGCGCTATGCTCGCGTCGCGGACGATCACGGCTTGAGCGCCGAAGCGCGCTAGCTCCTACTTGATGGCGCAGGATGCGTACCGCAAGGCTTCAGTTCAGGCGCATCCGCACCCGGTCCATGCTGGCGCGGTGGGCGTCGGCGGGGCCGTCGATGGCGCGGGCGCGCGACAGGGCCTGCAGCGCTCCGGTCAAAGCGCCCTGTTTCTCACGGGCGGCGGCGACGTCAAGCCAGGGCCGGTGATCTTCCGGGTCCAGCAGGGCGCGGCGCAGGGCCGAGCGCTCCGCCCCCTCATAGTCCTCAGCCAGCAAGGCGCGAGTGAAGAGAAGGTTCTGCAGACGGATCAAGGCCTGGCGATCGCTGACCGGGGCCATCAGCAGGTCCAGCCGGTCGGCCACATGCGGCGTCAGTCCCGCCAGCAGGGCGCGCCGCGTCAACTCGCTAGGCAGGACCAGACGACCCTGGCTGAAGGGGTCCAGCGCCACCGGCCCCTCGGGCGTCTCCACGCGCAAGAGAACATGTCCGGGGAAGTCCACCGCCGCCGCCTTCAGCCCTGCACGCCGTGCCGCGTCCAGATAGAAGACCACCAGGGCCGCCGACAGGCCGCGCCGCCGTTCGGCCACGTCGATGACGTCGGTGTTGCCCGGATGATCATAGTTCAGAAGATCGCCGTTCAGACGCAGGTCGCAGGCCATGGTCTCGGCCAGGGCGTCGTCGGGACTTTCGTTGGCTGCGCGTTCCTTGACCCGCTGGGCGGCCTGATCGGCCAGCAGCCGGACCGGTTCGGGATCGCGGAACGGGTAGTCGTGAATGGCGCAGGCGATGGCGCAGGCGAGCAGCGGGAAGCCGTCGTCCTGGGCGGTTCCCGCCTGAGTCAGAATGATCTCGGCCTCGTCGCGGGTCACGCGATGTCCGTTCCTGTGGTCGTCACCCCGCGAAGATGACGCGGAAATCGTCCGGGAGCCAGCGCCACCATATCAATCCGCAGGTTCAGCCCCTGCAATGAGGGCCGGCTGCGGGCCACGGCGGCGCCGGCGACGGCCAGACGACCGTGTTGTTCCGACCCCAGCGCCAGAATGGCGGCCTCGATCGTGCGCCGTCGCTTGACCTCGACCACCGCCAGGGTGCCGCCCCGTTTGGCCAGAATATCGATCTCGCCGCCGCGCCCCTTCAGACGAAAGGCCAGGATTTGATAGCCCTTGAGCATCAGCCAGGCAGCGGCGATCCATTCGGCGCTGTGGCCTTCGCGATGCGACCGCCCGCCCAGCGCCTGACGCCAGCCCGCTTTCGGCTGACGCGGCGACGGACCGGGGCGCAGGCGGGGCTTCACCGGCCCTGCATTTCCAACGCCCGCTTGTAGAGCGGTTTGCGGGGAAGATTGAGCGCCTTGGACACCTCGGCGGCGGCCTCGCCCGGCGGCAGGCGGGTCATGGCCTCGGCCAGGGCCGCATCGGCGTCGGCGGCGCTGGCGACCTCGGCCTCGCCGGGGCCCACGACCACGACGATCTCGCCCTTGGGCGCGTCGCAGCGCGGGTCGACGGCCAGTTCGGACAGGGTGCCGCGCACGGCCTCCTCATAGAGCTTGGTCAGTTCGCGGGTGACAGCGGCGGGGCGGTCGCCCAGGACCTCGGCCATGTCGGTCAGGCTGTCCTTCAGACGCGGACCGCTCTCGAAGAAGACCAGGGTCTGACGTCCGGTCCGCAACTCCTCCAGCATGGTCTTTCTTGCCCCCGACTTGGGCGGCAGGAAACCGGCGAACAGCACCCGATCAGCCGGCTGCCCCGCCAGACACAGGGCGGCCAGCAGGCTGGAGGCGCCGGGGATGGGATGGACAGGCAGGCCCTCGGCGATGGCTGCGCGAGCCACGACATAGCCGGGGTCCGACACCAGGGGCGTGCCGGCGTCCGACACCAGAGCCACGACCTCGCCCGCCTTCAGCCGCTCGACCGCGATCTCGGCGGCGCGCGCCGAAGCATGATCGTCGCAGCGTTCCAGCTTGGCGCGAAGCCCATAGGCGGTCAGCAGCTTGGCCGTGACGCGGGTGTCTTCGGCCAGGACCAGGTCGGCGGCGGCCAGGACGTCCAGCGCCCGTAGCGTCATGTCGCGCAGATTGCCGATGGGCGTGGCCACCAGATAGAGGCCCGGCGCGACAGAGCGTGCGGGCGGGGCGGTCGGCGGGAACAGGGAGGCGTCTGAAGACATGCCCCATCCTAATGGGCGTCACCCTGTCGTGAAACCCGCCAGTTCTGGGAACCGGGCTCCAATTGAGGCGCTCATGTGTCCGAGCGGCTACGAAACCGCCAAGCTTAGGAAACGCACCCATGTCCAAATCCACCGCCATCGTCCTCGTCCATGGCTTCTGGGGCGGCGCCGCCCACTGGGCCAAGGTCATCACGGAGCTGAGCCGGCGCGGCTATACCTCCCTGCACGCCGTCGAAATGCCCCTGACCTCCCTGGCCGACGACGCCGAACGGGTGCGCAAGATGGTGCGTCAGCAGGAAGGTCCGGTCATCCTGGTCGGTCACTCCTACGGCGGCGCCGTGCTGTCGGAGGCCGGCGACCTGCCGAACGTGGCGGGCCTGGTCTATGTCGCCGCCTTCGCCCCCGACGCGGGCGAAAGCCCCGGCGGCATCACCCAGCAGGACCCGCCGATCGCCGCGCCCAACCTGGCGCCCGACAGCGACGGCTATCTGTGGGTCAAGCCCGACAAGTTCCACGAGAGCTTCTGCCAGGACCTGACGGCGGACGAGGCCCTGGTCATGGCCGTGACGCAGAAGGCGCCCCTGGCCACGACCTTCGGCGATGCGGTCACCGCCCCAGCCTGGCGCAAAAAGCCGGTCTGGTACCAGGTCTCGAGCCAGGACCACATGATCGCCCCGACCAATCAGGAACGGATGTCGGCGCGGATGAACGCCCGCAAGGTCATCACCCTGGACGCCAGCCACGCCTCACTCGCCTCCCATCCGGTCGAGATCAGCGACCTGATCGAGGAAGCGGTCGCGGCGATCTGATCTAGGTCAGAAGGGTCCGCAGCACGGCGTCCAGCACCGGACGCCCGGACGCCGTCGCTGCGACCCGGCCCTGATGCAGGGTCAGGAAGCCATCGGCCAGCAGGTCGACCAGAGGCCCCGTCCGATCGGACAGGCCCAGGGCCTGCAGGGTGGTCACAGACACCCCTTCGACGGTTCGCAGCCCCAACAGCACCAGTTCCTCGGCGGCGCCCTGCGGGTCCAGCGTCTCGCGCTCGGCCCAGGGTGCCCCGGCCGCGACGCCGGCGACATAGTCGGCGATGCGGCGGTGGGCGACCGTGGCCGTCCGCGCTCCCGCCAGCGTCAGCCGTCCGTGGGCGCCGGGGCCGAGGCCCAGATAGTCGCCGCCGCGCCAGACGTGCAGGTTGTGGCTCGACCGGGCGGCCTCGTCGCGGGCGTGGTTGGACACCTCATAGGCCTCAAACCCCGCGCCCTCCAACACGGCCTGCGTGGCCTCATAGAGGGCCGCCGCCAGATCCTCGTCCGGCGGGGTCAATGTCCCGCGCGCGAAGGCCCGACCAAAGGCCGTGGTCGGCTCTATGGTCAGTTGGTAGGGCGAGATGTGCTCGAACCCCAGGTCCAGCGCCGTGGTCAGCTCCGCCGTCCACTCAGCGACCGACTGCCCCGGCCGGGCGTAGATCAGGTCGATCGACAGGCGCGGGAAGGCCGCAGCCGCCGTCTGAACCGCGCGACGCGCCTCCGCCGCCGAATGGTCGCGGCCGAGGAAGGTCAGGGCCGCGTCGTCGAACGACTGCACCCCCATGGACAGGCGGTTGATCCCGGCGGCGGCCAGGGCGGCATACCGGTCCGCCTCGGCGTCTGTGGGGTTGGCCTCCAGCGTAATCTCTATGTCGCCGTCAGGGGGAAACAGGGTCTTGGCCCGTTCGATCACCGCCGCCACCGCTTCGGGCGGCATCAAGGAGGGGGTGCCGCCGCCGAAGAAGATCGAGGCCAGATTGCGTGGCCCGATCAGGCGGCTCTGCGCCTCCATGTCCGCGAGGATGGCCTGGACCAGCCCGGCCTGCTCCTCGATCCGGCCCCGGTCGCGCACGACGTTGAAGTCGCAATAGGGACAGATGCGGGCGCAGTAGGGCCAGTGGACGTAGAGGGCGAGGGTATCCTTTTGGTCCCCATCGCCTCCCTTGCAGAGGAAGGCGGCTTGAGGGACGGCCTCAGTCAATCAGCGCCGCCTTGAGCCGGGCGAAGGCGCGGGCGCGGTGGCTGATCGCGTCCTTCTCGGCGTCCGTCATCTCGGCGAAGGTCCTGTCCGAGCCTTCCGGCCGGAAGATGGGATCATAGCCGTGGCCCCGGTCGCCGCGTGGCGGAAACACCAGATCGCCGTCGAGGCGGCCCTCGACCACCACGCAGGGGCCGTCGGGCCAGGCCACAGCGAGCGCAGAGGTGAACCAGGCGCGACGATCGGTCGAGCCGATCTCCTCCAGCCGCTCCTCGACCTTCTTCATGGCCAGGGCGAAGTCCTTGCCGGGCCCGGCCCAGCGCGCGGAGAAGATGCCGGGCGCCCCATCCAGGGCCGCGACCGACAGACCGGAGTCGTCGGCCAGAGAGACTTCGCCCGAGGCCTCGGCCGCGTGGCGCGCCTTCAGCATGGCGTTGCCGACAAAGGTGCTCTCGGTCTCGTCCGGTTCGGGCAGGTTGAGGCTGCCGGCCGTGACGATCCTGTAATTTCCGTCCAGCAGCGCTTCGATCTCGCGCGCCTTGCCCGGATTGTGGGTCGCGGCCACCAGCCGCATCCCCTTGATCAGCTTGAGATTCATGGCGCGACCTTACCTCCGTCCGACGCATTGCGGAAGTTTAACATCGTTAAACGATATGTAACGTGCTTTTCGACGGGGTCGCCCCTATCTTCAATCTCAAGAACGGGGGTCGCACCGTTCAAACGAAGCGAAAACAACGCAACGTTCACCCAGCGGCACCACAGAAACGCACGAAAATCGTGCAACAACGGAGAGATGCGATGCAAGCGATGAAAACCTCGATCTGGATGGACCGCGTCGGCCACGGCTTCTTCAACGCCCTTCTGCTGGCCGCCCTGCCCACCGCCGCCATCGCCCTGTTCATCCAGAGCCTGTGATCGTCCCTTCGATCGCCCAGGTGATGAGATGAGGGCTTTGACGATCAGCATGAACACCGCGAAGAATAGCGCCGCGTGAGGGTTTGCCGGACCCCGCGCGGCGATCGCCGCCCGAACCCTCCGGCCTGAGACCAGACTTCATGCGCCTCCCGAAACTGCCTGCCATCGGGATAGGAGCGCCGCGCCTGACGGGCGCCAACCTGCGCACCCCGCTTCGGACATTGGGTCCAGGTTCCGTATCCAGCCTGCTGAAGATCGCGCTGGATGTGGCCTATGTCCTGCTGGCCCTGATCACCGGCGTCCTGCTGTTGCTCTGGGTCGCCTCCATCTTCATTCCGCTCGACAACATCAACGTCACCGTCACGGACGGCGACAATGGCCGGCAGATGCCGCTGACCCGTCCGCTGCTGCTGTTCGGCGTCGGCGCCATGACCGCCTATTTCGGCGGCTTCCTGATGATCCTGCGCGGCCTGAGAAAGATCTTCCGCACCCTGACCCTGGGCGATCCCTTCCAGCCCGACAATGTGCGCCGCCTGCGCCAGATCGGCCTGATCCTGGCCGTCGTGACCGGCGGCGTCTGGCTGGCGCAGGGCCTGGTGGCGGCCCGCCTGGCCCCTGGCGTCATGGAGCCGCAAGGGATCAGCGACCTGCTCACCCCCGTCTTCTCCATCCTCGTCGTCTTCGTCCTGGCGGAGGTCTTCCGCGAAGGCGCCCGCCTGCGCCGCGAATCCGAACTGACGATCTGATCTGAAAACGCTAAGCTCACCCCATGGCCATCCGCGTCCAACTTGACCGCATCCTTGCTGAACGGCGCATGTCGCTGACGGAGCTCGCCGACCGCGTCGGCGTGACCGTGGCCAATCTGTCGATCCTCAAGACCGGCAAGGCGCGCGCCGTGCGCTTCTCGACCCTGGACGCCCTGTGCCGCGAGCTGGACTGCCAGCCGGGCGACCTGCTGGCCCACGAGCCTGGCCCCGGCGACGCCTTCGACGACGAGGATTGAGGTGGCCCGCAAAGGCCCGCCAACCACTTCCGACGACGACAAGCGTATCTGGGCCCGCGTGACCGGGACGGTGACGCCGCCCGCGCGCCGCAAGGCCGCCCGC
Source organism: Brevundimonas sp. MYb52 (assembly GCF_002979535.1). Classification (GTDB taxonomy): domain Bacteria; phylum Pseudomonadota; class Alphaproteobacteria; order Caulobacterales; family Caulobacteraceae; genus Brevundimonas. The sequence goes on from NZ_PCPB01000011.1 coordinate 31,559, forward strand.
GTCACCCCCGGCGCGGTCCTGCCCGATCCCGAAGCGCCCCCCGTCGCGGCCAGGCCCGCGCGCGGCGTCGCCGGCAAGAAGCGCAACACCCCCGACCAGACGCCCAGCTTCGAGGCCCTGGGCCTCGTCGTCCCGGCACGGCCGGCGCCGGCTCGCATCCGCCCCACGCCAGAGGAATTGGAGCCCCGGCGCCAGCGCCGCCTGTCGCGCGAGCGCGATCCCATCGAGGCGCGCATCGATCTGCACGGCTTCGGCCGCTTTGAGGCTGAGGACCAACTACGCGGCTTCCTCATCAGCTGTCAGATGCGCGGCCTGCGTTCGGTTCTGGTCATCACCGGGCAGGGACGACGCGGCGGCGGGATCATCCGCGGCTCGGTGCACGACTGGCTGACCGGGCCGCACCTGCGCGGGGTGGTGTCCGGCTTCGCCTCGGCCCACCGCCGCCACGGCGGCGACGGCGCCCTCTATGTCACGCTGAAGCCGCGCGGTTAAAACCCTCCGTCATCCCGGACGGCCGCCAGGCCGATCCGGGACCCAGGCGTCGGCTCTGGACATCATCGACACCCACGAGAACATCACCCGTCTGGGTCCCGGATCTGCGGCTCGCCAGCGAGCCTTGTCCGGGATGACGGCAAAAGAAGGTTAGCCCTGAGCATTGCGGATCGCCGCCGCCCCGGCCACCGGGGCGATGACAATGGCGAACAGGACATAGGCGCTCAGCAGGGCCAGAGCCGACAGGGGATCGCCGCCTCCCGCCGCCCGCGTCAGCGCGCCCGCGCCGAACACCACCGGCGGAATGAACAGGGGCAGAACCACCACCGCGATCAGCAGACCGCCGCGCCTGGCCCCCAGCGCCAGGGCCGCGCCCAGGGCCCCGGTGAAGGCGAAACCCAGAGCGCCGATGGCCGCCGCCAGGGCCGTCAGACCGATCAGATGGGCCGGCTGTCCCAGAGCCAGGGCGGCAACCGGAGCAGTCAGGGCCAAAGGCAGACCCGTCGCCAGCCATTGCGCCAGGGCCTTGATCGCCACCGTCGCCTCCAGCGGCAGGGGGCCGAGCGCCAAGAGGTCCAGAGCCCCGTCCTCCAGATCGCGCTCGAACAGACGTTCCAGCGACAACAGGGACGCCAGGGCCAGCGCCATCCAGCTGGCGCCCGAGGCCGCCGGGGCCAGGACGCGCGGATCGCCGCCCGCCGCCAGCGGCAGGATGGCGGTCAGGCACAGCATGAAGCCGCAGGCCAGCAAAGGCCCGCCGCCCCCGCCCCAGGCCAGCGACAGCTCGCGGCCGAACAGGACGCGCGCGGCCCTCAAGACAGCCCTCCGAGATCAAGATTGCGGGCCAGAACGGGCAGGGGGTCGTGCACCGCCGCCAGAATCATCCCGCCCGAGGCCAGATGCGCCGCCATCAACTCGGCCGCGGCCGCCCGCCAACGCTCGTCCAGCGGAGCCAGGGGTTCATCCAGCAGCCACAGGGCGCGCGGCGCGGCCACCAGTCGGGCCAGCGACAGGCGACGTTTCTGCCCCGCCGACAGCTTGCGCGTCTCCAGATCCAGCAGGGGCGTCAGCGCCAGACGCGCAATGGCCGCCTCGCGCGCCGCGCCGGTCCCGCCCAGCCAGTCCGTCTGAAATTCGAACTCCTGCCGCGCCGTCCGCGTCGGCTTCAACCCTTCGAGGTGACCCAGCAGGTGGACGCCATCGCGCCGCGCAGCCTCCGAATCCAGCGCCTCACCGTCCGCGCCGCCAAAAGTGATCGCGCCCGAATCCGGCCGGATAAAGCCCGCCACAGCCCGCAGCAGGCTGGTCTTGCCCGCCCCGTTGGCCCCGGTCAGGGCCACAGCCTCGCCCGCCGAAAGCCGCAACGACAGGCCCTGGAACAGGACGCGCTCGCCCCGCGACAGGCTCAAGTCCTTGATCTCGACCGCCGTCAGCATGATCCCGCCGATTTGCGAACCCTTCTCAATGTCCATGACGCCGTTGTGGATACATGGACGGCTTCCCCGCGCAGGACTATATCCCCAAGCGCCGCAGCAGGCTTTCGCCGCGCGCGCCTGGGACCTGTGCGCCCCGGCGTCCAGCGCGCGAAGGCGCAACCGAATTGTCGGGCGGCGTTAGTCAGAGGACTTATCTCCATGCCGTCGATTGACAGCCTCAAGACCCGTCTGGACCTTGCCGTCGGACGCAAGAAGTACGCCTATTACAGCCTTCCCGCCGCCGAGGAAGCCGGTCTGGCCGGGATTTCCCGTCTGCCGCGCTCGATGAAGGTGCTTCTCGAGAACCTGCTGCGCAACGAAGACGGCGTCTCGGTCACCGAGGACGACCTGAAGGCCGTCGCCGCCTGGATCGAGAACAAGGGCGCCGTCGAGCACGAGATCGCCTTCCGTCCGGCCCGCGTCCTGATGCAGGACTTCACCGGCGTGCCCGCCGTGGTCGACCTGGCCGCGATGCGCGACGCCATGGCCAAGCTGGGCGCCGACGCCGCCAAGATCAATCCGCTGGTCCCCGTCGACCTGGTCATCGACCACTCGGTCATGGTCGACCACTTCGGCAACGCCAAGGCTTTCGGCCAGAACGTCGAACGCGAGTATGAGCGCAACATCGAGCGCTACAATTTCCTGCGCTGGGGTTCGTCGGCCTTCAACAACTTCCGCGTCGTGCCGCCCGGCACCGGCATCTGCCACCAGGTGAACCTGGAGAACCTGGCCCAGACCGTCTGGACCCTGGACGAAGGCAAGAAGACCGTCGCCTATCCCGACACCGTCGTCGGCACCGACAGCCACACCACCATGATCAACGGCCTGGCCGTCCTGGGCTGGGGCGTCGGCGGCATCGAGGCCGAGGCCGCCATGCTGGGCCAGCCGATCCCCATGCTGATCCCGGAAGTCATCGGCTTCAAGCTGACCGGCAAGCTGCCGGAAGGCGCGACGGCCACCGACCTGGTGCTGACCGTCACCCAGATGCTGCGCAAGAAGGGCGTGGTCGGCAAGTTCGTGGAATTCTTCGGCGACGCCATCGCCGGAATGACCATCGAGGATCAGGCCACCATCGCCAACATGGCCCCGGAATACGGCGCCACCTGCGGCTTCTTCCCCGTCTCGCGCGCGACCATCGACTATCTGACGGCCACCGGCCGCGATAAGGCGCGCGTCGCCCTGGTCGAAGCCTACGCCAAGGCGCAAGGCCTGTGGATCGACGAGACCTCGGAAGACCCCGTCTTCACCGACGTGCTGGAACTGGACATCTCGACGGTCGTGCCGTCGCTGGCCGGTCCCAAGCGTCCGCAGGACCGCGTTGAACTGACCACCGCCGCCCCGGCCTTCGAGACCGCCCTGGCCGACGTCTTCGGCCGCGTCACCGACGCCGAGCGCGTGGCTGTCGAAGGCGAGAAGTTCACCGTCGGCGACGGCGACGTGGTCATCGCCGCCATCACCTCGTGCACCAATACCTCCAACCCGTCGGTCCTGATCGCCGCCGGTCTGGTGGCGCGCAAGGCCCACGCCCTGGGTCTGAAGGTCAAGCCCTGGGTCAAGACCTCGCTGGCTCCCGGCTCGCAGGTCGTCACCGACTATCTGACCGACGCCGGCCTGCAAAAAGACCTGGACGCCATGGGCTTCAACCTGGTCGGCTACGGCTGCACCACCTGCATCGGCAACTCGGGCCCGCTGGACCCGGCGATCTCGAAGGCGATCAACGACAACGGCCTGGTCGCGACCTCGGTCCTGTCGGGCAACCGCAACTTCGAGGGCCGCGTGAACCCGGACGTCCAGGCCAACTACCTGGCCTCGCCGCCGCTGGTCGTGGCCTACGCCATCGCCGGTTCGATGCGCATCGACATCACCAAGGACGCCATCGGTCAGGACAAGAAGGGCAAGGACGTCTTCCTGAAGGACATCTGGCCGACCTCGCAGGAGATCGCCGACATCCAGAAGAAGTCGGTCACCCCGGCCATGTTCGCCAAGCGCTACAAGGACGTCTTCAAGGGCGACAAGCACTGGCAGGCCATCAAGGTCACCGGCGGCCAGACCTATGAGTGGGAGGATACCTCCACCTACGTCCAGAACCCGCCCTACTTCGAAGGCCTGTCGATGGAGCCGGCCCCGGTCAGCGACATCGTGGAGGCCCGCATCCTGGGCATCTTCGGCGACTCGATCACCACCGACCACATCAGCCCGGCCGGTTCGATCAAGAAGGCCTCGCCCGCTGGCGTCTATCTGACCAACCACGGCGTCGACGCCCTGGACTTCAACAGCTACGGCGCCCGCCGCGGCAACCACGAAGTCATGATGCGCGGCACCTTCGCCAACATTCGCATCCGCAACAAGATCACCCCGGACATCGAGGGCGGCGTCACCAAGCACTTCCCGTCGGGCGACACCATGTCGATCTATGACGCGGCCATGCGCTACCAGTCGGAAGGCCGTCCCCTGGTCGTCTTCGCCGGCAAGGAATACGGCACCGGCTCGTCGCGCGACTGGGCGGCCAAGGGCACGCGTCTGCTGGGCGTCCGCGCCGTCATCGCCGAAAGCTATGAGCGCATCCACCGCTCGAACCTGGTCGGCATGGGCGTGGTCCCGCTGCAGTTCAAGCAGGACGGCTGGCAGAAGTTGGGCCTGACCGGCGAGGAGATCGTCACCATCCGCGGCCTGACCGACGCCAACATCGGCAAGCTGAAGCCGCGTCAGGACCTCTGGGTCGAGATGTTCCGCCCCTCGGACGGCAAGATGGCCCGCTTCCCGGTCCGCTGCCGCATCGATAACCAGACCGAGCTGGACTACCTGCTGGCCGGCGGCGTCATGCCCTACGTCCTGCGCAACCTGGCCCGCGGCCCGGAAGCCGAGGCGCCCGCCGCCGCCGAATAAGGCGAGGCGTCAGGCAAGAACTGGAAAGGCCGGCGGAGCGATCCGCCGGCCTTTTTCTTCGGCCATCCGCCGCCTCTTGCCTCATGCGTTTGGCGTCACAAACGGCTACAAGACGCCGATGTTGCGCCTGTCAGAACTCAAGCTGCCCCTCGATCACCCGCAGGAGGCCTTGCCCGCCGCGATCGCTACCCGCCTGGGCGTGCCGCCGAGTGATGTCATTTCCTGGTCGGTCTGGAAGCGGGCGCACGACGCACGTCGGAAGTCCGCGATCCTGAAGGTCTATATTCTCGACGTCGAGGTCAGGGACGAGGCCGTTTTGCTGGCCCGCTTCAAGGACGACGTGCACGTTCAGCCCGCGCCGGACGTCGCCTATCGCCCGGTTGCGGTCGCGCCCAAAGACCAGCGCCTGAGGCCCGTCGTGATCGGAGCCGGGCCATGCGGCTTGTTCGCTGGGCTGATCCTGGCCGAAATGGGCTTCAAGCCCATTATCCTCGACCGCGGCAAGGTGGTGCGGGAACGCACCAAGGATACCTGGGAGCTGTGGCGCAAGAGCAAACTGCACCCGGAATCCAACGTCCAGTTCGGCGAGGGCGGCGCCGGCACCTTCTCCGACGGCAAGCTCTACAGCCAGATCAAGGACCCGCGCTTCCTGGCTCGCAAGGTGCTGACCGAGTTCGTCGCGGCCGGGGCGCCGGAGGAGATTCTGACAGAGGCCCATCCGCATATCGGCACCTTCCGTCTGGTGACCATGGTCGAGGCCATGCGCGAGAAGATCGAGGCCCTGGGCGGCGAATACCGCTTCGAGCATCGGGTGGTCGATATCGAGCTCGACAAGGGGAAGCTGCGTGGCGTGCACCTGCACACCGGGGAGTTCCTGGAGGCCGACCATGTGGTCTTCGCCATCGGCCATTCGTCGCGTGATACATTCAAGACGCTGTACGACCGGGGCGTCCACATCGAGGCCAAAGCCTTCTCGATCGGTTTTCGGATCGAACATCCGCAGTCATGGATCGACAGGGCGCTGTTCGGGCCCTGCGCCGGACACCCCGATCTGGGGGCGGCGGCCTATTCGCTTTCGCACCACTGCTCGAACGGGCGGACAGTCTACAGCTTCTGCATGTGCCCGGGCGGGACGGTGGTGGCGGCGACCAGCGAGCCGGGCCGCGTCGTGACCAACGGCATGAGCCAGTATTCGCGCAATGAGCGGAACGCCAACTCAGGCTTCGTGGTCGGCATCTCGCCTGAAGACTATCCGAGCGACCACCCGCTGGCGGGGATCGAGCTGCAACGCGATCTGGAGACCCGCGCCTATGCGGCGGGCGGCGGCGACTATTTCGCGCCGGGCCAGCTGGTCGGCGACTTTCTGGCGGGACGCGCCTCGACGACGCTGGGGGAGGTCGTTCCCAGCTATAGGCCAGGCGTGCGCCCGACTGATCTGGCCCCGCTGATGCCGGACTATGTGATCGCCGCCATGCGTGAGGCCCTACCCGTCTTCGGCCGCAAGATCGCCCGCTATGACGATGCCCAAGCGGTTCTGACGGGCGTCGAGACCCGCAGTTCGTCACCGATCCGCATGACCCGGGGCACGGACTTCCAGAGCCTGAACGTGCGCGGTCTGTTTCCCGCCGGCGAAGGCGCAGGCTATGCAGGAGGCATCCTGTCGGCCGCCGTCGACGGCATCAAGGTCGCTGAGGCCGTCGCCCGATCAATGGTCGGACAGACGGCGACGTAAACGCGCCGCCCATGAAAACGGCCGATGGATCGCTCCACCGGCCGTTTGTCTTTCAGACGGTCGTCCGCCCTATTCGGCCGCGACGCGATCCGCGTATTCGGGGATCTGGTCGAAGTTCATGTAGCGGTAGACCTCGTCGCGGTCGGCGTCGATGACGCCCATCTCGGCCATGTATTCGGCCACGGTGGGGATGCGGCCCATCTTGGAGGCGACGGCGGCCAGTTCGGCCGAGGCCAGATAGACGTTCGAGCCCTTGCCCAGACGGTTGGGGAAGTTGCGGGTCGAGGTCGAGACCACGGTCGCGCCCTCCTTCACCTGGGCCTGGTTGCCCATGCACAGCGAGCAGCCCGGCATCTCCATACGGGCGCCGGCGCCGCCGAGGGTCGAATAGTGGCCCTCCTTGGTCAGTTCCGAGGCGTCCATCTTGGTCGGCGGGGCCACCCACAGACGGGTCGGGATGTCCTTCTTGCCCTTCAGCAGCAGCGAGGCGGCGCGGAAGTGGCCGATGTTGGTCATGCACGAACCGATGAAGACCTCGTCGATCGGGGTCTCCTGCACCGCCGACAGCAGGCGCGCGTCATCGGGGTCGTTGGGGGCGCACAGGATGGGCTCCTTGACGTCCGCCAGGTCGATCTCGATGACGTGGGCGTATTCGGCGTCGGCGTCGGCCTCCAGCAGGTTCGGCGCGGCCAGCCAGGCCTCCATGGCGTCGATGCGGCGCTGCAGGGTGCGGGCGTCGGCGTAACCGTCGGCGATCATGTTCTTCATGAGCACGATGTTCGAGGTCATGTACTCGATGATCGGCGCCTTGTTCAGCTTGACGGTGCAACCCGCCGCCGAACGCTCGGCCGAGGCGTCGGTCAGTTCGAACGCCTGTTCCACCTTCAGGTCCGGCAGGCCCTCGATCTCGAGGATGCGGCCCGAGAACTCGTTCACCTTGCCCGCCTTGGCCACCGTCAGCAGGCCCTGCTGGATGGCGTAGTAGGGGATGGCGTGAACCAGGTCGCGCAGGGTGATGCCGGGCTGCATCTCACCCTTGAAGCGGACCAGGATCGACTCCGGCATGTCCAGCGGCATGACGCCGGTGGCGGCGCCGAAGGCCACCAGGCCCGAACCGGCCGGGAAGGAGATGCCGATGGGGAAGCGGGTGTGGCTGTCGCCGCCGGTGCCGACGGTGTCGGGCAGCAGCAGACGGTTCAGCCAGGAGTGGATCACGCCGTCGCCGGGACGCAGGGCCACGCCGCCGCGGTTGGAGATGAACTGCGGCAGTTCGCGGTGCGTCTTGACGTCGACCGGCTTGGGATAGGCGGCGGTGTGGCAGAAGGACTGCATCACCATGTCGGCCGAGAAGCCGAGGCAGGCCAGGTCCTTCAGCTCGTCGCGCGTCATCGGGCCGGTCGTGTCCTGCGAGCCGACCGTGGCCATGCGCGGTTCGCAATAGGTGCCCGGACGGATGCCCTGGCCTTCCGGCAGACCGCAGGCGCGGCCGACCATCTTCTGGGCGACGGTGAAGCCCTTGCCGCTGTCCTCGGGGGTCACAGGCAGGCGGAACTCGGCCGAGGCGGCCAGGCCCAGAGCCTCGCGGGCGCGGGCGGTCAGCGAACGGCCGATGATCAGATTGATGCGGCCGCCGGCCTGCACCTCATCCAGCAGGACCTGCGATTTCAGCTCGAAGGTCGAGACGACAGCGCCGTCCTTCTCGATCTTGCCCGCATAGGGATAGATGTCGATGACGTCGCCCATGTTCAGGCTGGTCACGTCGACCTCGATCGGCAGGGCGCCCGAGTCTTCCTGGGTGTTGAAGAAGATCGGGGCGATCTTGCCGCCCAGGGTCACGCCGCCGAAACGCTTGTTCGGCACAAAGGGGATGTCCTGGCCGGTAGCCCAGATGACGCTGTTGGTCGCCGACTTGCGCGACGAGCCGGTGCCGACCACGTCGCCGACATAGGCGACCAGATGGCCCTTGGCCTTCAGGTCTTCGATGAAGGACATCGGGCCGCGCACGCCGTCCTGTTCCGGCGTGATGCCCGGACGCGCGTTCTTCAGCATGGCCAGGTAGTGCAACGGAATGTCGGGACGCGACCAGGCGTCGGGCGCCGGGGACAGGTCGTCGGTATTGGTCTCGCCGGTGACCTTGAAGACGGTGACGGTGATCTTGTCGGCGACCTTGTCGCGCGACGTGAACCACTCGGCCTCGGCCCAGGACTTCAGCACGGCCTGAGCGTTGGCGTTGCCGCCCTTGGCCAGTTCGGCGACGTCATGGAAGAAGTCGAACATCAGCAGGGTCCTCTTCAGACCCTCGGCGGCGACGGCGCCGACCACGGCATCAGTCAGCAGGTCGATCAGCGGCTTGACGTTATAGCCGCCGACCATGGTGCCCAGCAGCTCGGTGGCGCGTTCGCGCGACAACGACGGCACGGCGAAGTCGCCGTGGGCCACGGCGGACAGGAAGGAGGCCTTGACCTTGGCCGCGTCATCCACGCCGGGCGGCACGCGATGGGTCAGCAGGTCCAGCAGTTCCTGCTCGGATTCACCGGCGGGCGGCGCCTTGATCAGCTCGATCAGGTCGGCGGTCTGCTCGGCCGACAGCGGCAGCGGCGGAATGCCCAGGGCCGCGCGTTCGGCGACGTGAAGACGATAGGTTTCGAGCATGAGCGGCCTTCCTTGGTCCAGTCGCGGCATGACCGACCTGTCGGCCCGCCAAAACCGCGCGTGGCCTTTCCCACATAAGGGTCAGGGTCGCAAGGGAAGGGGACCGCTTCGGCCTTCGACCTCCGTCGTAGGGGGAGTTAGTCCAGCTTGAGAGCCTCGGCCAGCAGGCGGGCTTCGGCGGCGCGGCTGGAGCCGGCGCGCCAGGCGACGACGATCTCGCGGCGGGGGGCGTCGGCGGAGATGGGGCGGACGACGACGCCGGGGTTGTCGGCCAGGCCCGCCTGGACCGCCATCTGCGGCAGGAAGCTGACCCCCAGGCCCGAGGACACCATCTGCACCAGAGTATGTAGCGAGGTGGCGGCGAAGACGTCCTCGCCGCGCGGGGCCTCGATGTTGACGGCGGCCAGGGCCTGATCGCGCAGACAGTGGCCGTCCTCCAGCAGGATCAGGTCGTCGGCCTTCAGCATCCCCTCGGGGATGGGTCCGGCGCCCGCCAGCGGGTGGCCGACCGGGGCGGCGGCCAGGATTTCGTCGTCGCCGATACGGGCGTGGTCGATGCCGGGCGCGTCGTAGGGCAGGGCGATGACAGCGGCGTCCAACTGGCCCGCCTTCAGCCCGGCGATCAGGCGCGGGGTCAGGTCCTCGCGGATAAACAGACGTAGGGCCGGGTATCGGTCGCGCAGACCGGGCAGGGCGCGGGGCAGCAGGAAGGGGGCGACGGTGGGGATGATGCCCAGACGGAAGCGGCCCGACAGGGGCTTGCCCGCGTTGCGCGCCGCCTCGACCAGGTCCTCGGTGCGGGCCAGGACGTCCTCGGCGCGTTTGACCGCCTCGGCGCCGACGGCCGTCAGTTGCACCGCGCCGCGCGTGCGCTCGACCACCGGCGCGCCGAGAATCTTCTCCAGCTCCTGCACCCCGGCCGACAGGGCCGGCTGGCTGACGTGGGCCGCCTCGGCCGCGCGGCTGAAGGAGGCGTGCTCGGCCAGGAGCTTGAGATAGTGGAGCTGTCGCAGGGTGGGGAGCATCCGCCCCACATAGGCGCGCCCTATGGTGTTTTCAAAGACAATCGAAGTCATTGATGAAGCAAGGCGCCGCGAACCGACTGGCCCGCGGCGCCCGCTCTCCCGTTTCTTGGGCCCTAGTTCAGGTCGAACCGGTCGGCGTTCATGACCTGGGTCCAGGCCGCGACGAAGTCCGTGACGAACTTCTTGCCCGCATCGGCCGAGGCATAGACCTCGGACAGGGCCCGCAGCTGGGCGTTGGAGCCGAACACCAGATCGGTGCGGGTCGCGGTCCAGCGTTGCTCGCCGGTCAGGAGGTCGGAGCCGACGAAGGTCTCATCCCCTTCGCCATCCACCTGTTTCCAGCCGGTCTTCATGTCCAGCAGGTTGACGAAGAAGTCGTTGGTCAACTGGCCCGGCCGGTCGGTGAAGACGCCATGCTTCGATCCGCCGTGGTTGGCCCCCAGAACCCGCAGGCCGCCGACCAGGACCGTCATCTGCGGCGCGGTCAGGCCCAGCAGTTGCGCCCGGTCGATCAGCAGTTCCTCGGTCGGGACGTTGAAGCGGACCTGCAGATAGTTGCGGAAGCCGTCGGCGCGCGGCTCCAGCACCGCAAAGCCCTCCACGTCCGTCTGCTCGGCCGAGGCGTCGGTGCGGCCCGGCGTGAAGGGAACCGTCACGTCATGACCGCCAGCCTTGGCCGCCTGCTCGACCCCGACGCCGCCGCCCAGGACGATCAGGTCAGCGATGGAGACGTTCAGGCCAGACGCCGCCTGGATGTCCTCATAGACCTTGAGCACCTTCGCCAGCTTGGCCGGTTCGTTGACGTCCCAGTCCTTTTGCGGGGCCAGGCGCAGACGTCCGCCATTGGCGCCGCCGCGATGGTCCGAGCCGCGATAGGTCACAGCCGAGGCCCAGGCGGTCGAGACCAGATCGGCCACCGACAGGCCGGACGCCGCAATGCGGTCCTTCAGCGCCTTGACGTCGGCGTCCGACAGCTTCGCCCCCGTTTGGGCCGGGACGGGGTCCTGCCAGATCAGATCTTCCGCCGGCACGTCGGGGCCGAGGTAGCGGGCCTTGGGCCCCATGTCGCGGTGGCACAGCTTGAACCAGGCGCGGGCGAAGGCATCGCTGAAATAGGCCGGGTCGGCGCGGAACCGCTCCATGATCGGGCGATAGATCGGGTCCATCTTGAAGGCCATGTCGGCCGTCGTCATCATCGTCGGCACGCGTTTGCCGGGCGTATGGGCGGCGGGGGCCAGGGTCTCCGGCGGATTGCCGACCGGCTGCCACTGCTTGGCGCCCGCCGGGCTACGGACCAGCTCGTAGTCGTGGTCCAGCAGCATGTCGAAGAAGGTCATGTCCCAGGTGGTCGGCGTGGGGGTCCAGGCGCCTTCGATGCCCGAGGTGATCGTGTGATCGCCGACGCCGCTCTCATGACCCGAGATCCAGCCGAGGCCCTGCTGGGCGATGTCGGCGCCCTCGGGGCTGGCGCCCACCTTGGAGGCGTCGCCGGCGCCGTGGGCCTTGCCGAAGGTGTGGCCCCCGGCGGTCAGGGCGGCCGTCTCCTCGTCGTTCATGCCCATGCGGGCGAAGGTCTCGCGGATGTCGCGGGCCGAGGCCAGGGCTTCGGGCACGCCGCCGGGGCCTTCCGGGTTCACATAGATGAGGCCCATCTGGATGGCGGCCAGAGGTTCCTCCAGGGCCATGTCCTTGTCGGGCTGGATGCGGGTCTGGTTGCCCTCGTCCCCGACCCAGTTTTCCTCGGTGCCCCAATAGACGTCCTTTTCAGGCTCCCAGACGTCGGCGCGACCGCCGCCAAAGCCGAAGACCGGCCCGCCCATGCTTTCGATGGCGACGTTGCCAGCCAAGATCATCAGGTCGGCCCAACTGAGCTTGGCCCCATACTTCTGCTTGACCGGCCACAGCAGGCGACGCGCCTTGTCCAGATTGCCGTTGTCCGGCCAGGAGTTGAGCGGGGCGAACCGCTGCTGGCCCGCGCCGGCGCCGCCGCGCCCGTCGCCGGTGCGATAGGTGCCCGCCGAGTGCCAAGCCATGCGGATGAAGAAGGGGCCATAATGGCCATAGTCCGCCGGCCACCAGGGCTGGCTGTCGGTCATCAGGGCGGTCAGGTCGCGCTTGACCGCCGCCAGATCCAGCGACTTGAACGCCTCGGCGTAGTCGAAGTCGTCGCCCATCGGGTCGCCCGACTTGCCCTGCTGATGCAGGATGTCCATGGCCATCTGATTGGGCCACCAGTCGCGGTTGGTGCGCCCCAGAAGCGAACGCAGCGCGCCCGGCTCCTTCCTGGGATCATTGAGAGGGGTGGGGCCGCCTGCTTGTCCGTCCATGACTTTCCTCCTGCCTGGCTTGTTTAGGCCTCGAGCCTACGCCCGGTTCCGCGCCGAAGGAAAATCGATAAACTTTAACCTGATAAGCAATAAAATTTATGGTCAGGCTTGTAGGGGCGGACAAACCCCCGCGCCCAATCCATAATAAAAATCTATTCGCAGTTGCGAAATGATCGATTTGACTTCCAGGCCGCCAAAGCCCATCTGACCCCCATCGGCGATGCACCTCCCTGCGTCGCCGCCTGTCTTACATTGTCAGAATGGAGCTCCACTATGCTGGGCGTCGGTCAAAAACTGCCTGAATTCAAGATCACTGGCGTGAAGCCGGGCTTCAACGACCACGAAGAAAACGGCGTCTCGGCCTTTGAGACGCTGACGCAGGACAGCTTTGACGGCAAGTGGAAGGTCATCTTCTTCTATCCGAAGGACTTCACCTTCGTCTGCCCGACCGAAATCGCCGCCTTCGCCAAGCTGGGCAAGGACTTCGAGGATCGCGACACCATCGTCCTCGGCGGTTCGACCGATAACGAATTCGTCAAGCTGGCCTGGCGCCGCGACCACGCCGACCTGAACAAGCTGCCGATCTGGCAGTTCGCTGACGCCGGCGGCAAGCTGGCCCGCGATCTGGGCATCCTGGACGAAGAAAACGGCGTCGCCCTGCGCGCCACCTTCGTCGTGGACCCGCACAACGTCGTGCAGCACGTCTATGTCACCAACCTGAACGTCGGCCGTTCGCCGGAAGACACGCTTCGCGTGGTCGATGCTCTGCAGACCGACGAACTGTGCGCCTGCAACCGCCCGGTCGGCGGCGAGACCCTGGCCGCCTAAGTACTGGCCAAGGATAGGCCCGGACCGCGTTCGTAATGGTTCGGGTCGCCCCTCTTTGAAGAGGCGGCGGCGGGCGACTGTCGCCGCCTTTTTTCTTTTTTGGGCGCTATCGTCCTTCGGACAGCTTGAGCGCGTTCTGAATACGCTGTCTCAATGCCCCCTGGCGCCACCGGCCGGCAGTCGGCCCTTATCGGAGATTTCCCCATGTCCCTCGACGCCCTGCGCGACCTCATCCCGGCCTACGGCAAGGACATCTCGCTGAACCTGTCGTCGCTCGCCAATGAGACGGTGCTGAACGACCAGCAGAAGTGGGGCTGCTTCCTGGCCTCGGCCCACGCCATCGGCGTCGCTCCGGCGGTCAGGCTGATCGAGGCCCAGGCCGCGACGGTGCTGTCGCCCGAGGCGATGAACGCCGCCAAGGCCGCCGCCGCCATCATGGGCATGAACAACATCTACTATCGCTCGCTGCACCTGATGAAGAACAACGAGTACACGACCCTGCCGGCCAAGCTTCGGATGAACGTCATCGCCAATCCGGGCGTCGACAAGCTGGACTTCGAACTGTGGTCCACCGCCGTCTCGGCCATCAACGGCTGCGGCGCCTGCATCGACGCCCACGAGGGCGAACTGCGCAAGCACGCTGTGCCGAACGTGCAGATCCAGGCCGCGCTGCGCATCGGCGCCGTGGTCCACGCCGCCAGCCGCATCCTGGCTTCGGAAGCCGCCCTGGCCGAATAGTCAGGCGACCGGACTTCCTCGGCCCCAGACAACAATAAGGCGCGGAGCAATCCGCGCCTTTTCAATTCCAGCTCGGACCCGGCCTCAGTCCTTGTCGGCCGCGCTCTCGGCGCCCGTCATTTCGCGCATCATGTCCAGCACCAGCTTCTGCTGACGCACCGACAGCTGAGGCGCCAGACGACCGATCTCGATGCTCTGACGCGTCGCGGGAAAATCGTTCACGAAGGGCTCGGCCTCGCCTTCGGCCATGCCCGGCGCCGCCGTTGTCAATCCTTCGAAGAAGTAGGCGATGTCGACCTTGAAGAAGCGGGCGATGTCCCAGAGCTTGGACGCGGACACGCGGTTCGTGCCCTTCTCGTACTTCTGAATCTGCTGGAAGGTCAGACCCAGGGCGCGCCCCAGATCGCTTTGGTTGTAGCCCAGGGCGATCCGTTTTTCGCAGACTCGCCGACCCACGTGCCGGTCCACCGGATGGGGACCGTCCTCAGCAGAGCCTCTGACCATTGCCTTCTCGCCTAAAATTACGCCCGAAATCGATTACTCACTTGTCTCGAAATGCGACGGATAGCCTGCGCTGTCACGACAATTCGCGCGACGCGGGTTTAGCGCCGCCTCGACGGCGTCGCCTCACTCCGGGTCTTCGTTCTTCAAGGCCCGAATAACCGCCAGGGCTGTGCGCTGACGCTCCGGCGATAGCGCTCGCACGGCCGCGCCGATCCTCTGCACCAGCGCCCCGCCACTTTCGTTCGGCGCAGGGTCTGCTGGCCCGCTCGCATCATCGTGCAGACTGAAAGGACGTTGCGGCTCAGGAAGGGGGACGAAGGCTGCAGAAGGCCGGACCGCCACGAACGGCTGATCCCTGAACACCGCCGCCACCTCTATATTCAACGCCTCGCAGAACTGCCACAGGCGCGCGGCCGGCAAACGGTTCGCGCCGCTTTCATGGCGTCCCCACTGGTTCGTGGAAATGTCGAGCATCCGCGCCATGTCGGCCTGGGTCAGGCCGTGGTTCTCGCGAATGGCGCGCACGCGCACGCCCAGGGGCACGTCGATATGCTGCGTGCGCTTGCGATCCTCGTCATCCTCGGCCTTGGTCATGCCCGCCCCTTGCGGCGGCTCCACGACAGGCCGCCCGCCAGCATGAGGGCCAGCAGAACAGCGAACAGACCGTCGCCCCAGCGACCGTAGAAGGTCGGCGCCGCCGGTTCCGGCAGGCGCACGTCGATGACGCCGGCATGACCCGGATCCAGCCGCTTGCCGTCCACCACCCGGCCCCAGGGGTCGATCATGGCCGAGACCCCGGTCGGAGTGGCCCGCGCGATCGGCAGGCCGGTTTCAATGGCGCGATAGCTGGCCAGGTTCAGGTGCTGACGCGGGCCTGAGGTGGCGCCGAACCAGGCGTCGTTGGAGACATTGACGATCCAGGCCGGACGCGCATCGCCGCTGGCCGGGGTGAAGCCCGGATAGAGGCTTTCATAGCAGATCAGCGGCTGGACCCTGGGCGCATTGGCCAGGCTGATCGGCGCGGGGGCAGGCCCGGCGCTGAAGTCGGCGGGGACGTGCACCAGGCTGCGCACCCCGATCTGGCTCATCAGCCGCCCCAGCGGCAGGTATTCGCCGAAGGGCACCAGACGATGCTTGTCGTAGATGGCGCCGATCCGCAGCCCCGCCGCGCCCTCGTCGTTCAAGGCGAACAGGCTGTTGTAATAGCGCGCGCCGCCCTCGGCGCTCGGATCAGCCTCGCCGCGGCTGATGCCCATCAGCAGGGTCTGGCCGGTCTGCAGGGCGCCGGCGATGGCCTGGGCGTCAGGCGAGTTGAACACGTCATTGGCGGTGGCGGGCAGGGCGCCCTCGGGCCAGACCACCACGTCAGGAACCGCCGCGCCTTTCTGAGCCGTCAGCGCCACATAGCGATCGACGATGGCCTGATAGGCCTCAGGCGACCACTTGGATTCTTGCGGAATGTCGGCCTGGACCAGACGCACCAGGGTCGGGCCGTCGACTCGCTCGGCCGACGACAGGCGCAGGGCTCCAAAGGCGAACAGGCCGGCCAGAGCCGCGACGCCCAGGCCCGCGGCGAACAGGCGCGGACGGCGTGGCCCGCCTGCGACCAAGGGGCCGAGCGCGGAGACCGCCGCCAGCGTCACCAGCCCCAGGCCATAGACGCCCGCGACCGAGGCGAACTGCGACATGGCCGACCCCGCCTGCCAGGCGGCCCCGGTCGGATTCCAGGGAAAGCCCGTCAGGACATGGCCGCGCAGCCATTCCAGCAGGGCGAACAGGGCGGCGAACAGCAGGACGCGGCGCACGCCCTGCGGGGCGAACCGGCGATAAAGCGCCGTCGCCGTCCCGAAGAACAAGCCCAGCCCCATGGGCAGCAGACTGGCGGCGAAGGGCGCCATCCAGGCCTGGTCCTTGTTGACCAGGAAGGCCTCGGCCACCCACCAGCAGCCGATGAAGAAATAGGCGAAGCCGGCCAGCCAGCCGACCCAGAAGCCGCCCTTCACGTTACGCGACCGCTCGGCCAGCAGCATCAGCAGGGGATAGCCCAACAGCCCCGGCAGGACCCCGAACGGCGGATGGGCCAAAGCGGCGCCGGCGCCGGCCAGCAGGGCCAGGGCGATGCGGCCCCAGCGGTTCGTCAGCACGCCCCCCCAAAGGGCTGACAAGCGGTCGTTCATGCATTGGCCTCGTGTTCGACGGCATAGGGGTCGGCGACGCCGAGCGCGGCCAGGATCTCTCGCTCCTCGGCCTCCATCTCCTCGGCCTCGGCCTCGTCCTCATGGTCGCGGCCCAGCAGATGCAGCACCCCATGGACGACCAGATGGCTCAGATGATCGGACAGGGTCTTGCCCTGGGCCTCGGCCTCGGCCGCGCAATAGGCGTAGCCCAGAACCACGTCGCCCAGATGGGGGAAGGCGCTCTCGGCCGCAGGGAAGGACAGGACATTGGTCGGCCGGTCCTTGTCGCGGAACCGCTTGTTCAGGTCCTGAACCTCCGCGTCGTCGGTCAGCAGGACGACCAGGTCGCCCTCAAGCGTGCCCAGCGCCGCCGTCGCCGCGCGCAGGACCACGGCTTCGGCGTCCGGCATGGCGGTGCTCCAGGCCACGTCCTCGACTTCGATCTCGATCATTCAGTCTTCGTCCTCGAGGTCCGCTGTCGGGCGGTTGCGCGCAGAATCGGCGTCATAGGCGCGCACGATGCGCTCGACCATGGCGTGGCGCACCACGTCCTCGGCCTTGAAGGCCTGAACCCCGACCCCTTTCACGTCCTTCAGGATGCGCAGGGCGTGGCTGAGGCCGGAATCGCGCGGGTTCAACAGGTCGATCTGCGATGGGTCGCCGGTGACGACCATACGCGCGCCCTCGCCCAGACGGGTCAGGACCATCTTCATCTGCAGGCGCGAGGTGTTCTGCGCCTCATCGACGATGATGAAGGCGTGGCTGAGGGTGCGGCCGCGCATGAAGGCGATGGGGGCGGCTTCGATCTCACCCTTTTCGCGGCGGCGGCGCACGTCCTCGACGCCGAGAATGTCGTTCAGCGCCTCCCAGATCGGGGCCAGATAGGGGTCGACCTTCTCGTTCAGATCGCCTGGCAGGAAGCCCAGCTTCTCGCCCGCCTCCACCGCCGGACGGGTGATGACCAGACGGTCCACCTGGCCGCGCCGCAGCAGGCTGGCGCCATAGGCCGCCGCCAGGAAGGTCTTGCCCGTGCCCGCCGGGCCGACGCCGAAGGTCAGCTCGCAGCGGCTGAGCAGGTCCAGATACTGGGCCTGGGCTGCCGTCTT
This sequence comes from Brevundimonas sp. MYb52, assembly GCF_002979535.1. GTDB lineage: Bacteria > Pseudomonadota > Alphaproteobacteria > Caulobacterales > Caulobacteraceae > Brevundimonas. The sequence continues at coordinate 49,501 of NZ_PCPB01000011.1, forward strand.
GGGCGCGATGGCCCCGCGCCGCCCGACCGGCAGGCTGATGGCGTCGGGCACGACCCGGCCCTGATCCGGTCGCGGCTGCGATACGGCGGCGCCCAGGGCCATGCGCACGTCGGCTTCGGTGATCTCGGCCCCGGCGTCGGCGCGCTTGGCCAGGGTCTCGACCACGCGCTTGGCCTGAGCCCGGTCCCGCGCAGAGCCGTTGATCGACACGCCGCCGCCGGGCGCCTCGACCAGCACCTTGAAGGCGTCCTCGATCAGGGCGACGTGGCGGCTGTTGGGACCGATCACGGCTCGCAGGGCCTGATCGCTCAGGGACAGGAACTCGGACTCTCGCGCCATTAAGGCTCCATCTTTGTTGCTCTAGCGCCCCGCTCGCGGAGCGGGGCTGCCTGAGAGCGTTTTAGGGTCCCTATCGCCTCGCTCGCGGAGCGAAGCTGCTTGAGGGACACCGTATTATAGTTCGCGGTCTCGTCGTGGGACCAGCGGACCTAGATAGTGACGGCGCCCGCCAACCGCCCGTTCAAACTGTTCTGTGCGCCGCTGATGATCTCGACCGGAACGATCTGACCCAGCAGATGATCCGCGCCCTCGACGTGGACAGCCTGCAGATAGGGCGTCCGACCGATGGCTTGGCGGTCATACCGACCCTTCTTCTCGAACAGGACGTTCAATGTCTTGCCCGCCTGGGCGGCGTTGAAGGCGGTCTGTTGCTCGAACAAAAGGGCCTGAAGCCGCTGAAGTCGCTCCAGCCCGACCTTCTCCTCGATCTGGCCCGGCATGGTGGCGGCGGGCGTGCCGGGGCGCGGCGAATAGACGAAGCTGAAGGCGCCCGCATAGGTGACCTGGCGCACCAGATCGAGGCTGTCCTCGAAATCGCGATCCGTCTCGCCGGGGAAGCCGACGATGAAGTCCCCGGCGATGGCCATGTCGGGCCGCGCCTCGCGAATACGGGCGATCAGATCGATGTATTTCTGGCGGCCATGCTTGCGGTTCATCAGCCGCAATACCCGGTCCGACCCGGCCTGCACCGGCAGGTGCAGATAGGGCATCAGCGCGTCCAGATCGGCGTGGGCGGCGATCAGGTCGTCGCTCATGTCGTTGGCGTGGCTGGTCGTATAACGGATGCGGTCCAGCCCGGAGATTTCTGCCAAGGCATAGGCCAGCTTGGCCAGGGTCCAGGGCTTTCCGTCCGGGCCTTCGCCGTCATAGGCGTTGACGTTCTGGCCCAGCAGGGTGACTTCGCGCACGCCCCGGTCGGCCAGGGCGCGGGCCTCAGCCAGGACCGCCGCGACGGGACGCGACCACTCGGCCCCGCGCGTATAGGGCACGACGCAGAAGGTGCAGAACTTGTCGCAGCCCTCCTGCACCGTCAGGAAGGCGGTCGGGCCTTCGCCGCCGCGCGTCGCGATCATCTCGGGCGTCAAGGCGTCGAACTTCTCATGCGGGGCGAAGTCCGCGCCGATGCGTTCGCCGCGGGCCCGCGCCGTGCGGGTCAGCAGTTCCGGCAGTTGGTGATAGGCCTGGGGTCCGACCACCAGGTCCACCGCCGGCTGACGCTTCATGATCTCCTCGCCCTCGGCCTGAGCGACGCAGCCGGCGACTGCGATGGTCATGCCGCCGTCGCCGCGCGCCAGCTTGCGCTCGCGCATCTGCTTCAGCTTGCCGAGTTCCGAATAGACCTTCTCGGCGGCCCGTTCGCGGATATGGCAGGTGTTGAGGATGACAAAGTCCGCCCCCTCGGGCGCATCCGTCGGCGCATAGCCCAGCGGGCGCAGGACATCGGCCATGCGCTCACTGTCATAGACGTTCATCTGACAGCCGTAGGTCTTGATGAACAGGCGTTTGGGCGCGTCGGCCAGCGGCGCGCCTTCAGCCTTTTCAACGGGCTTTTCGAGGGTATCGGTCATGCCCGGCTTATGATCGCCCAAGCGGGCGACGGCAAGGCGAGCGCTCGACCGCGATCAGTCTCAGCTGTCGGCCGTTTCCGGTTCGACCCGTGCGGCGTGGCGCTTGTAGATCAGACCCTCGCGCTCGACCGGCTCGGCGCCGGGGATGGCGTGGCCATAAAGCTCGAGCTTGTGGCCGACCAGTTCGAAGCCCAGACGCTTGGCGATCTCGGTCTTCAGGCGCTCGATCTCGGCGTCGAAGAACTCGATGACTTCGCCCGTCTTGGTGTCGATCAGGTGGTCGTGGTGATCGTCGCCGGCCTCTTCATAGCGGCTGCGGCCGTCGCCGAAGTCGTGCTTCTCGACCACGCCCGCTTCTTCGAACAGACGCACGGTGCGATAGACGGTGGCGATCGAGATGTGCGGGTCGATAGCCGAGGCGCGACGATACAGCTCCTCGACGTCAGGGTGATCCTCGGCCTGCGACAGGACGCGGGCGATCACGCGCCGCTGTTCGGTCATACGCATGCCGCGGTCGGCGCAGAGTTTTTCGATCCGTTCCATGGGCCGGAAGATAGGCTGAGCCGTCAGCTTATGGAAGCTATCGAGTGAAGTTCAGCGACAGGACCAGAGCATCCTCGCGGCTTCCGTCCGCACGCGCATAATATCCGCGTCGTCGGCCGGCCTCGACAAAGCCCGTGCGGGCGTAGAGGGCGCGGGCGGCGACATTGTCCTCGGCCACTTCCAGGAACAGACGCTCGGCCCCCAGGGCGGCGGCGCGCACCACGGCCGCCTGGACCAGACGGCCCCCCAGGCCGCTGCGCCGGGCGGCGGCTCGTACGGCCAGAGTCAGGATCTCGGCCTCGTCGGCTACGACGCGGATCAGGATGAAGCCGTCGCCGTCCTTGATGGCGAAGACGCCGGGCGAGGCCAGCAAGGCCGCCAGACTGGCCGCGTCCCAGGGGGCGTCGAAGGCCTCGGCGTGGATCACCGCAAGGGCGCGGGGGTCGGTCATGATGTCGCGGGCGGACGCGCCTGACCCGGCAGACGGCTGGGCGGCGTGGCGTCGGGCGCACGCAGATAGAGGGGCGCGGGCAGGGCGACCGCCGGGTCCGCTGCGGCCGCCAGACGCGCCAGGGCCTCCGGCGAGGGCGCAACCAGGGGCGCGGCCTCAGCGCGCTCCAATCGCTCGAGGAAGGTTTCGACCAGGACGGCCGCGCCCGAGCCGACCAGCCCAGGCCTGGTCCCAGCGGCAACGTCCAGGATAAGGTCCGTCGCAGCCTCCAGCGACAGGGCCTCGGCCGGCCCCTGGGCAACGCCGTCGCGGAACAGACGCGTATAGACCTGCCCCCGTCGGGCGTCGATCACGGCGGCGACCAGACCGGCTGCGTCAACCGAAGCCGCCAAGGCGTCCAGCGTCGAGACGCCGACCACGGGCCGATCCAATGCCGCGCCCAGCCCCTGCGCAAAGGCCAGACCGACGCGCAGGCCAGTGAAGGAGCCGGGCCCGACGGTGACTCCGATCCTGTCGATGACCCCGAAGCCGCCGCCCGCATCGGCCACGGCGTCACGAACCATGCCCGCCAGCCGTTCCTGATGGCCCTTGGTCATCAACTCGGAACGAAGGCCCAGCACGCGTCCATTCTCGACCACGCCGGCCGTACAGGCGCCCAGCGCCGTATCCACGATCAGAATTCTCATCGCGGCCTTCCTATCGGGGCGCTCAGGCCGACGCCAGCGCCTCGACCACCCGGCTGACCGCCTGACGCAGGACCGGATCGCTGATCCGGGGGAAGGCCTCGGCCAGGGCGCGTCCGTCCGCCGTCGCCGTCAGGTCGCGCAGACCCGCCAACGGGTCGAGCGCGTCGGCCCGCGCAGGGAAAAAGTCGGCCACCGAACAACCCAGGACAGTCGCCACCTGATGCAGGCGCGAGGCTGAAACGCGGTTGGCGCCCTTTTCGTATTTCTGCACCTGCTGGAAGCTGACGCCCAATTGTAGGGCCAGGGCGGTCTGCGACAGGCCCAGGGCCGATCGTCGCGCGGCCATGCGCAGGCCCACGGCGGCGTCGATATCTTGAGTGCGGCGGTTCATGGGCGGCGTCTCCCTGATAATGAAGGGAGAGTTTCATGAAGCAGAATGAAACACAACTGTTTCGTTTCATCATTCATCCAGGCGGGCGACGACCGCCGCGACCGTTCGGGCGCGCTCGCGCGGAATCCGCTCGATGGTCAGCAGGGCGCCGGCGCCGCGCACCACCAGTTCAGCCTCGTCGGACCGGACATAGAGCCGCGCCCGCAGACTGCCGTCGTCCATCTCGATGACGCAGCCCTGATCCCGGCGCGGCCAGCGGCCGGGGGCGTATTCCAGCACCGTTCCGGCGGCGGCCCAGGGCGCCAGGTCGTCGCTCGACAGCTGCATCCGCCGCCGCTCGGCGACCGGCGCGGCCTCGAAGGCGCGGCCCCGCGCCTGCAGGCCCTCCACGGCGGGCTTGGGTGAGGGGGCAGGGGCGGCGCCGACCAGAAGGGCCAAATCCTCGGGCGTGGCGTCCAGGGCGCCGGTCAGGCGGCGCTGAACGTCGGGGCGGAACAGGCCGGGGCGCTTGCCGGCTTCGTAGAGGCCCCAGCCCTGGCTGGTCATGCCGATCCTCGCGCCGGCCTCGGCCTGGCTCAGCCCGCGCTCGCGGCGCAGGGCGGACAGGGCCTCGCCGAGGGCGCGCCCCTCGGTCCCGGCGTCATCATCGGATGTGAAACGGGCCATGCAGCGATCATGCCCCACGGCCCGTTCGGACGATAGTGTTTCATGTGAAACATCTTGGCGGGCCGCGGTCAGAAGGCTCCGCCTTCTCGACCCGACGCGGCTTTCTTGTGGGCCGCAGTCGTCGGCCCTGCGGGACCTCCCGACCCGACGCGGCTTTCTTGTGGGCCGCGGTCAGAAGCCTCCGCCTTCTCGACCCGACGCGGCCTGGCGCTTCGCGCGCGCTCAAGCAGCGAGCCGCCACGTGGCGAGCGGCAGCGCCCCAAGAATGTCGCCCTTCGCTTAAATCACCTGCTCGACGCTGGTCACTTCGGGAACGTAGTGGCGCATCATCTGCTCGACGCCGGCCTTCAGGGTGGCCGAGGAGGAGGGACAGCCCGAGCAGGCGCCGCGCATGCGCAGACGAAGGACGCCGGTTTCCACATCGAAGTGGTCGAACAGGATGTCGCCGCCGTCCTGGGCCACGGCCGGGCGGATGCGGCTGTCCAGCAGACCCTTGATCTCGGCCACGATCTCGCTGTCCTCGCCGGCGTCTTCGGCCGCGGCCTCGATGCCGCGCGTCAGCGGCGCGCCCGAAACGAAGTGATCCATGATGACCGACAGGATCGGGGCCTTCATCGCGCTCCAGTCCGGGGCCTGGGCGCCGCGCGTCACCGAGACATAGTCGGCGCCGAAGAAGACGCCCTCGACGCCCTCCAGTTCGAACAGGGCCTCGGCCAGGGACGAGGCGGCCGCCTCGTCGATGGTGCGATATTCCAGCACGCCTTCCGGCGCCACATCGCGGCCCGGCAGGAATTTCAGGACATTGGGGTTCGGCGTGGGTTCGGTCTGGATGAACATGGCCGGGAGATGCGCCTTGGGCGAACCGTCCGCAACCCTTCTCCCTCCCCTTTATGAGGAGGGTGGTCGTCGCAGAGCGACGAGCGGGTGGGGAGGGCGAGGTGATGCAGGGGCGCGGCGCTTGAGTTGCCAAAGCGCCCCCACCCGTCCGACGCTTCGCGTCAGCCACCCTCCCCATGAAGGGGAGGGAGAGGCGTCGCGTTGCTCAAGCAGCTCGGTTCCGCGCGGCTTGCGATAGCGACCCTAAGAATTACGCCAAATCCTCAATATCCGCCTCGGTCAGTTCGCCGGGCACGATGGTCACGGGCAGCTTGCGGCCGGTGAAGGCCCCGCCCTGTTTCAGCACCGCCGAAACCAGGGGCCCCGGACCGCGCGAGCCGGAGCCCGCCGCCAGCACCAGGATCTTGATGTCGGGGTCGGCGCCCACGGCCTTGCGGATGGCGCCCTGGGGGTCGCCTTCCTCGATCAGGAAGATGGGCGGGGCGCCGGATTTCTCGGCGGCCTCCTCGCCGAGACGGTTCAGCAGAAGCTCGGCCTCCTCACGCTGCTGGCGGCGGATTTCGTCGCGGACGCCGGACCAGTGCTCGTCCGAGCCGCCGGGCAGGGCGCGCAGAAGAACGACACGGCCCCCGGTCGATTTGGCCCGCCGGGCGGCATAGCCGAGGGCGGCGCCGAACTCGGGACTGTCGTCGACGACGACGAGAAACTTCCTGGGCATGGGACGGACGGCCTTGCGGATCTCTGAACAGCGGGAACCACCTAACGCCAAGCCGCCCCAAACGCCAAGGCCCGCCCGCCTCGCCGTGAACGACGAAACGAGCGGGCCCTGAACTGACGCCAAAGCGCGGGGTCATGCGCTCAAGTCGCGAGGCTCCGCGAGCCGAGCATAGCGCCCAAAGACTCGCTCAAGCAGCGAGCGACTGCGTCGCGAGCGTAGCGCTCTGGGAAGCCCTAGCTTCCCAGAACTTCTCTGATAGCCCCGTTGGCGATGGTCAGCTTGGCGAAGGTCCAGCCCGTGCCCGAGGTCTCGATCTCGTCGACCGAGGCGCGCAGGGATTCGACCTGGCCGATGCGGGCGCCGATCCAGGCGTCGACGGCCCGTTCGGCGGTTTCCTCGCTGGCGCCCGCCGCCTCGGCCGAGGCCTTGGCCACGGCGCGGGTCAGTTGCTGCTGCTCGGCCATCAGGTCCTGGATCAGGCGACGCACGGCCAGACGGTCGAAGTGATCGCCCGACGGCACCGAACCGGCCGCCACGCGCAGACGGTCGAAGTCGAAGGCGGCGCCGACCTGGTGATAGAGACGGGCCATGGCCGGCGCGCTCCAGCCCAGTTCATTGGCCAGGTCGCCGATGTCCGCCGTGGCCACCATGGGCCGCAGCAGGGCGATGTCACGCGCCAGGTCTTCCGGCGCGCCCAGACCGACGAAGGTGGCGACGCGGGCCTCATACTGCCCTTGCTCGAAGCGCGACAGCACCTCAGGACCGGCGGCGCGCAGGGCGTCGGCGGCGGGCTGATAGGCGGCGATCATGCCGCCGACCGTGGTTTCGGTGCGGGCGGCGCGACGGGCCAGCCAGTAGGTCTGGCGACGCAGGACCTTGGCGATCTCACGATAGAGGGCCGTCTGGGCCTCGGCAGGGATCTTCAGGTCCAGGGCCGAAACCGCCTTCCAGGCCTGGTCCAGGCGGAAGACCTGACGCGCCGTTTCAAAGGCCGTGACCATGGCGGCGGTGTCGCATTCCGCCGCCGCGCGCAGGCGGTCGGGGAAGGTCGGCCCGGCCATGTTGACGATCTCGTTCGACAGCACGGTGGCGATGATGTCGCGACGCAGGCGGTGACGCTTCATGTCGTCTTCGAACTTGGCCAGCGGCGCCGGGAAGTAGTGGACCAGAAGGCGCTCGAAGAAGGCGTCGTCGGGGGCCGAGGAGCCGACGATCTCGTCGAACAGCTCCAGCTTGGAATAGGCCGTCAGCACCGCCAGTTCGGGGCGGGTCAGGGCCGTGCCCTGCAGCTTCATCTCGGCGACGCGAACGTCGTCGGGCAGGTATTCCACCGCCCGGTTCAGCTTACCGATCGAGGACAGGTGCTGCATGAAGGCCTGCTGGGCGTCCAGCGCCTCGGCACCCTCGGCCTGCTGCAGGCTGACCGCCAGGGTCTGGTCGTAGTTGTGGACCAGGACCTTGAGGCCGACCTCGTCAGTCATCGACTTCAGCAGGGCGTTGCGGTCCTCGGCCTTGAGGTTGCCCGAGGCGATGGCGCCGCCGGTGAGGATCTTGATGTTCACCTCATGGTCGGACGAGTCCACACCGGCCGAGTTGTCGATGGCGTCGGTGTTCAGACGCATGCCCGCACGCGCCGCCTCGATGCGGCCCAGCTGGGTGGCGCCCAGGTTGGCGCCCTCGCCCAGGACCAGGGCGCGCACGTCGCCGCCGTTGATGCGGATGGCGTCATTGGCCTTGTCGCCGGCCTGGGCGTTGGTCTCGCCGCCGCCCTTGATGTAGGTGCCGATGCCGCCGAAGTAGAGCAGCTCGGCGCGGGCCTTGAGGATGGCCTGCATCAGGGTGGTCGGATCGACGCTGTCGGCCTCGATGTCCAGCAGCGCCTTGATTTCCGGCGTCAGCTCAATGGTCTTGGCCGAGCGCGAGAAGACGCCGCCGCCTTGCGAGATCAGGCCCTTGTCATAGTCCTGCCAGCTGGTGCGCGGGGTCTCGAACAGGCGCTTGCGCTCTTCCCACGACCTGGCCGTGTCCGGGTTGGGGTCGATGAAGATGTCGCGGTGATCGAAGGCGGCGACCAGCTTGATCGCCTTGGACAGCAGCATGCCGTTGCCGAAGACGTCGCCGGACATGTCGCCCACGCCGACCACGGTGAAGGGCTCGGACTGGATGTCCTTGCCCATCTCGCGGAAGTGGCGCTTGACCGCCTCCCAGGCGCCGCGCGCCGTAATGCCCATTTCCTTGTGGTCGTAGCCGACCGAACCACCGCTCGCGAAAGCGTCGTCCAGCCAGAAGCCGTAGGACTGGCTCACGCCGTTGGCGATGTCCGAGAAGGTTGCCGTGCCCTTGTCGGCGGCCACGACCAGATAGGGGTCGTCGCCTTCCCAGGCCACGACATCCGCCGGACGCACCGGGGCGCCCTCGCCGACGATGTTGTCGGTGATGTCCAGCAGGCCCGACAGGAAGGTCTTGTAGGCGCGGATGGCCTCGGCCTGGACCGCGTCGCGGTCGCCGCCGACCGGCAGTTGCTTGGGATAGAAGCCGCCCTTGGAGCCAACCGGGACGATGACCGAGTTCTTGACCTGCTGGGCCTTCACCAGACCCAGGACCTCGGTGCGGAAGTCGTCACGACGGTCCGACCAGCGCAGACCGCCGCGCGCGACGGGGCCGAAGCGCAGGTGGACGCCCTCGATGTGCGGGGCCCAGACGAAGATCTCGCGGAAGGGCTTGGGCAGGGGCAGGTCTTCAAGCTCGCGCGAGGCGATCTTGATCGAGATGTGCGGCTTGGCCACGCCCTCGGCGTCGACCTGATAGAAGTTGGTGCGCTTGATAGCGCCGATCAGCAGGGCGATGCGGCGCAGCACCCGGTCGTGATCCAGGCTCTTCACGTCCTGCAGCAGGGCGACGATCTTGTCGTTCAGCTCGGCGACCAGGGCCTCACGCTCTTCGACGCTGCCGCCGTGGGCCGGATCGAACCTGGCCTTGAACAGCGACAGGATGGCGCGGGCCACGGTCGGGTATTCGCGCAGGGCCGTTTCCTGAACCGCCTGCGACGGGTCCAGACCGGTCTGCTGGCGATAGCGGGCCAGGGTGCGGATCAGGGCCGCCTCGCGCCAGTCCACACCCAGCTCCAGCACCAGACGGTTGAAGCCGTCGCTCTCGGTGCGGCCGGTCCAGACCGCCGAGAAGGCGGCCTCGAACGGGGCCTTGATGTCGGCAAACGTCAGGGCCTCGCCGCGCGGGTCTTCCAGCAGGAAGTCATGGATATAGATGGGGGCGTCGCCGGTCGTGCGGACGACGTGGTCGGATTCTTCCAGCGTCTTCAGGCCCATGTCGGCCAGGATCGGCAGGACGTCGGACAGCGGCACGGCCGAGCCGCGACGATAGAGCTTGAAGCGGAACTGCAGCGGGCTTTCGTCGGCGGTGCGGAAGGCGCGGACGGCCACCGGCTCGGCGTGGACGCCGTCGCCCATCGAGCCGTCGTTCAGGCGGTCGAACTGCTCCAGGTCGGCCACGGCCTCGGCCGCGTCGTAGCGGTCGCGGTAGGAGACGCCGAAGCCCTCGGCCCATTTTGCGCTGGTCGGACCGACGGCGACTTCATCGACGTCGGCGGCGCGCAGGGCGGTCTCGAAGCGGTCGATCCAGCTGCGGCCGGCCTCGGCCACCTCGGCCTCCAGGGCCTTGGGATCGGGGTTGAGGTGGGCGCCCGGCTCGACGCCGATGATGTAGTGGACGCGCGTCAGCGGCTGGTCCGTCAGTTGCGGATACCAGGCCGAAACCCGGCCGCCCCAGGCCTTGGCCAGGATGCCGCCGATGCGCTGGCGCAGGCCGGCGTCGAAGCGTTCGCGCGGAATGAAGCAGAGCACCGAGACAAAGCGGTCGAACGGGTCACAACGCGTGAACAGGCGGATGCGCGGACGGTCATAGAGGTGCAGGACGCCCAGCGCCGTATCCAGCAGCTCGTCCTCGCTGATCTGGAACAGCTCGTCGCGCGGATAGTTCTCGAGGATGTTCTTGAGGCGCTTGTAGTTGTGGCTGCCGGGCGTCTTGCCGGCGCGCTCCAGGGCATTGGCCACCTTGCGCCGGATCAGCGGCACCTCCTTGGCCATCTTGTCATAGGCCTCGGCGGTGAACAGGCCGACGAAACGGGTCTCGCCCGAGGCCTTGCCGTCCGCGCCGTAACGCTTGACGCCGACGTAGTCCATGTAGGCGCGGCGATGCACGCGCGAGCGCATATTGGCCTTGGCCACGGTGACCGGCTCGCTCTCGTCCAGCTGACGCTGCATGGCCGGGGTCAGGACGGCGGGTTCTGACGCGCGACGCAGGACGCGGCGCTCGGGATCGTTCAGGATGCCCAGGCCCTGGTCCGAGACCTCCAGCGGAGCCTCGGCCGCGTAACCGCCGTCGGCGCTGCGCGGATAGGCGTAGTCGCGAGCGCCCAGGAAGACGAAGTGGTCGCTCTTGGCCCAGCGCAGGAAGGCGATGTTCTCTTCCAGCACCGCGGGATCGACAGCGGCGGGCGGCGAGGCTTCCAATTGCTCGACGGCTTCGCGCATCAACTGGACCATGGCGGCGTGATCGGCCACGGCAGCGCGCACGTCGGCCATGGCCTGGGCCAGGCCTTCGCCCAGGGCGTCGCGGCGTTCCTGGGGCAGGGGGTCGATAACGACGATGATCAGCGAGTCGCGACGGCCGGCCTCGACCTCGACGATCGGGTGGAAGAGGGCGCGGACGGTGACGCCGGCCTCGGCCAGTTCGCCCAGGACGCTGTCGACCAGGAAGGGGGCGTCGTCTTGCAGGATCAGAAGGCTGTCATAGCCCGTCGGGGCGCCATCGGCGCCGGCCAGGGGACTGACGGTGACGCGCGCCGGCTCGCCGGCCTTGCGGCTCTGGGCCGAACGCCAGGCCTGGCCCAACAGGGCGGCCAGGTCGTCGCCGCCCAGCTCGGGCGTCTCATCGGCGGCGTAGTCGTCGAAGGCCTGGGCCAGGAAGGATTTTTCAGCGGCGCCCGGCGGGCCGTCGACAATCCGCGCATAGGCCGCCTCCAGCGCCTCCAGAGTTGCTGGCGTGGCGGAAACTGTGCGCGGAGCGGCGGACATGGTGTGGTCTCGAACAGCACGGCTCTAGGCCGCAGGGATTTGACCCCGCCACCTTAGCGCCGCTGGCGGAACTGGCTAGGCCGCCTGAGGCGGCTAAGACCCTGAATTTCAGTGTGCAGCGCACCATGTTGCGCCAGAGGCCCACAGTTGGGCGAATTTTGGTCTCTCAAGCCGGAAACCAGACAACAACCGCCCCAATTCAGCCCCGATCCGGCGCGCCGTCTTCAACACATCACAGAGCTGAAAAGAACAAGGCCGCCGAGCGTGAAACGCTCGACGGCCTGCTTGGGGTCCGGCGCAGGAGGGGGAGGGAGCGCCGGTCCTCTGGACTTCGCGGCCGGGAGGGGGAGGGGGGCCGCGTCGTCTGATTGGGTAGATAGTCGCCAGATATGGCGGATCAAGGGCAGGATCAGCCTTCTTTCAGGTCTTTTTCATGCGGCGCCTTGCCGCGCCCCCACAGGCCCCTGAACCAGCCGCCCCCCTTCGGCTTTTCCGGCGGCGTCTTGCGCGGCGCATAGGGCTCTCCATCCCCGGACAGCAGGACCGCGATCCAGCGCGAGCCCTTGAATTCAGCCAGGATGGCCATGGCCATGACCGCCAGGGGGGTCGACAGGAACATGCCCGGCACGCCCCACATCTTGCCCCACAGGGCCAGGGCCAGCAGGACCACCACCGGGTCGATGTTCTGATTATCGCCCTGCATGCGCGGCTGGATCATGTTGCCGACGATGAAGAGCAGGGCCTGCAAACCGACCAGAAGAATCAGGGCGGGCCAGTAGCTTTCGAACTGGACCAGGGCGAACAGGGGCGGGGCGCAGCCGGCGATGGCGCCCCCCAGCACCGGAATGAAGCCGACGATGAAGATGACGAAGGTCCAGAACTCGGCGTTCTGAAGCCCCACCGCCCGCATCAGCATCCAGGCCACGGCGCAGATCATGACTCCCGTCACGGCCTGGACCCACAGATAGCCCTCGACGCCGCCGCGCACGCGGTTGAACACCTCCAGCGCCTCGTTGCGGGCGCCGCGGTCCGGGAACATGGCGACGATCTTCTTTCTGAAGCCTGCCTGGGAGGCCAGAAGGAAGCCCAGATAGACCATGACGAAGAAGGCGCCCGAAGCCACGCCCTGGGCCTGCATCGCCGTCTGGGTCAGCCAGCCGCGCAGGTCGATGCCGGCGATCAGGTCCTGCAGGGTCGGCGGGTCCTTGACCCCGACCAGGCCGCTGACATCGGCGATGATGTGGTCCAGACGCGGACCAATGCTGGCCGAGACGCCCGAGGCGTCGGTAAAGAAGCCCGCCGCGCCATCGACGATGATCCAGATCGACAGCAGGAAGCCCAGGACCACCACGATCAGGGCGGCTGTCCCGGCGAAGCGCGACGGCACGGGCGTCCGATGCTCGATGGACCGCTTCACCCCGTCGATCATGATCATCAGGAAGATGGCCATGGCCAGGGGCGTCAGGATGTCCCTTAGCCAATAGAGCGCCGCCCCGGACGCCACGACAGCGATCAGGACCAGGGCGTTGCGTGCGACCGAGGAGGTCGGAACCGAGAGGGGCAGTTTCATGAGCGGGACTGTCGGCGGCGTCGGGGACAGCGTCAATCGCTGTAAAGCCGCACGGTTCCGCCTTGCGGCCTCGCCTCGGTCGGATAACCATGCAGCCTGACGCAGGAGACCGCCCCGAATGACCGACACCCCCGCCGCCCTCTTCCTCGGCCAGTCCTTCGAGGGCGCCGCTGAAAACCTGCTGTTCAAGCGCGCCAACCGCCACGGCGTGGTCGCCGGCGCCACTGGGACGGGCAAGACCGTGACCCTGCAGATCATGGCCCAGGGCTTTTCCGACGCGGGCGTTCCGGTCTTCTGCGCCGATGTGAAGGGCGACCTGTCGGGCATCAGCCAGTCCGGTGATACGGCCAAGTTCGGCGAACGCGCCGGCAAGATGGGCCTGACGCTGACCGGCAAGGCGGCGCCCGTCGTCTTCTGGGACCTCTATGGCCAGAAGGGCCACCCCGTGCGCGCCACGGTGTCCGACATCGGCCCGACCCTGCTGGCCCGGATGCTGGAACTGAACGACGTGCAGGAGGGCGTGTTGACCGTCGCCTTCCACGTCGCCGACAAGGAGGGCCTGCTGCTGCTGGACCTGGAGGACCTGCGCGCCCTGCTGGCCTATGTCGGCGAGAACGCCCAGACCATCGGCCGCGAGGTCGGCAATGTCTCGCCCACCTCCATCGCCGCCATCCAGCGCGCCCTGCTGCAGCTGGAGCAACAGGGCGGCGACGCCTTCTTTGGCGAACCCGCCTTGCGGCTGGAAGACATGATGCGGACCTCGCTGGACGGGCGGGGTCAGGTCAATGTGCTGGACTCCACCCGGCTGATGAACAGCCCGCGCCTGTATGCGGCCTTCCTGCTGTGGCTGCTGTCGGAACTGTTCGAGCAACTGCCCGAGATCGGCGACCCCGAAAAACCCCGCCTGGTCTTCTTCTTCGACGAGGCCCACCTTTTGTTCAACGACGCGCCCAAGGGCCTGCTGGAGAAGGTCGAGCAGGTGGTGCGCCTGATCCGCTCCAAGGGGGTGGGGGTCTATTTCGTCACCCAGAACCCGGCCGATATTCCCGACACCGTCCTGGCCCAGCTGGGCAACCGGGTGCAGCACGCGCTGCGCGCCTACACCCCGGCCGAGCAGAAGGGGCTGCGCGCCGCCGCCCAGAGCTTCCGCACCAATCCCAGCTTCGATACGGCGGAAGCCATTCAGGGCCTGGGCGTGGGCGAAGCCCTGGTCTCGACCCTGGACGACAAGGGGGCGCCGACCGTCGTGGCCCAGACCAAGATCCGTCCGCCGGATTCGCGCCTGGGTCCGGCGACCGAGGCCGAGCGCGCCGCCATCATGGCCGCCAGCCCGGTGCGCGGCACCTATGACACCGCCGTCAACCGCGAGTCCGCCGAAGAGGTCCTGAAGGCCCGTCGCGCCCAGGCCGACCGCATCGAGGCCCAGGCTCAAGCCGATGCCCTAGAGGCCAAGGCCGCCGAGAAGGCCGCCCGTTCCGCCCCCGCCCCGGCGCGCGAACGCGCCGCCCCGCGCGCTCGCGCCTCGTCCTCCCGCCAGACCCCGATGGAGGCCCTGACCAAGTCCGTCCTGCGCACCGCCGGCTCGACCATCACCCGCGAGCTTCTGCGCGGGGTGCTGGGCAGCTTGAAACGGCGGTAGGGCCCGGTCCACCAATCTCCGTCACCCCGGACGGCCCTTAGGGGCGATCCGGGGCCCTGGCGCCGAAACCCGTGAGGGTGGAGAAGTCCTGACCGCCTGGGTTCCGGGTTCGCTGCGCGCCCCGGAATGACGGCTAAGGGTGGTTAGCGGACGTTACGTCTCCGGTGGAACCGCCCCGAGCAACCGAACCTCTTCACCCGATGCGACGATCTCTTCACCATCAAAGGTCCGCAAACCGTAGATCGGTTTTCCAGTGGGATCGGACACATGCTTTTCAGCTTGGAGCACGAAAACCGGACGGGTTGAGCCATCCTCATCCTGCCAAAGCGCATACTGAGGAATAGTGGTCGGGTAGGGCTCGGCCTTTAGGCCATCGTTAGTCGCCTGAGAAAATACAGCATCGCCTAGATCGATGTCTTCCGCCGTCGCCACCCGGCCGAGCATAAAGACGCTCTCGGGCAATGACGGCCAAGCAGCTTCATGCGGCGCGCGCTTTTTAAGCCAATTCTTGAACATGGCAGAACCTTCGCGCAGCCCGCCAACGTCCGCAATGGGTCGAATGCAGACTCTGGCTGCCCATTCTCAGCCCTTCGGCGTCAGCCGCCACATCCTGAGCGGATGCCGCACGGCCCCGGCTTCCTGACCGGCTGCGTCGCCGCGGCCGATATAGAGGTCGGCGCGGACCGGGCCGCGGATGGCCGAGCCGGTGTCCAAGGCCATGACCAGACCGCGATAGCTGGCGCGGGCGCCGACCAGGTTGCCGCCGTCGGCCTCGATCCAGACCGCCTCGCCATAGGTCCAGCGCGAGGGGTCCACGGCCACCGAACGGCGGGCGGGCAGGGGAACGCCGGCGGCGCCGGTCGCCTCATTGCCATCGTCGGGGCTGACCCCGAAGAAGATGTAGCGGGGGTTCAGCGCCATGACTTCGCGCGCCTCGGCCCCGCGATGGGTCGAGAGCCAGGCGCGAATGGCGTCGCCCGAGGTGCCGTTGGCGGGCAGCAGGCCGCGCTCGGCCATGGGCCGGGCGATGCCGACGAACTTGGCGCCATTGTCCGCAGCATAGGCGGCCCGCAGTCGGGCGCCGTCGGGAAAGGTCAGGGTGCCCGAGCCCTGGATCTGCAGGAAGAAGAGGTCCTCGGCCTTCATCCAGGCCAGGGCGCTCGACTGAGCCGAGCCCGCCTCGATCGCCGCGCGGTCGCCGACCTCGGACAGGTTGGCCGGGCGGCTGAGGACCGGGGCGTCGAACTCATCGTCGGGCGTGCGGCGGGCCGGATACTCGGGCGCGAAATAGGCGGTCAGCAGCCCGGCGCGGCCGTCATCGGTGCGGGCCTCGGTCGCGACGAAATTATTCTCGAGGAAGGTGCGGGCGTCGCTGGGCGACAGACGTCGCGCGGCCAGGTCGCGAGCACGAGCGCAAACGGCTTCGGCCGCGGCGCCGCGGGCGCGGACACAGCCGGCGACATAGGCGCGGAAGCCCGCCAGATGATCTTCCTCGGCCCAGCCGGGCAGGGCGGTCAGGCTCATCCCCTCGACCGGGACCGGCGGGGTGGTCGGGCCGGGGCCCGGCCCCGGACCAGGCTGGGTCGGGCCGACGACGGGCGGGGTCGAGGCGCAGGCCGCCGCGAACAGCAGCAGCGACAGGGCGCCGATTCTTTTCACGCCGAAACGGGCAGCACCCGCCCGGTCGAGCGGCAGGGCCAGCGGCACGGCGGCGATGGACATCAGGCGCTGGCCGGCTCGACGCGGGCCAGGGCCCAGTTGGGATCGGCGGCGCCCAGGGCCCGTTCGAAGGTCCACAGTTCGGCGGTGCGGCGTTCCTCGGTCGAGGCCTCGCCTTCGGCCGGGGTCACGGTGCTGCGCATCTCGGCCAGGAAGCGGACCTTAGCGACGGCGCGGTCGTCCTTGACCGTGGCCAGTTCCAGGTCGGCGCGGGGCGTGTGCAGGAACTCGGCCTGTTCGCGATCGCCGCGCGCTTCGCGAGCGGCGATGCCGGCCTCGAACGAGGTCATGACCGAAGGGGTCAACAGCGGCCGCAGGGCTTCGCGGTCGCCCGAGGCGTAGCCCCGCACGATGGTCTCATAGGCCTGACGGGCGCCCTCGACGAAGCGGACCGGATCAAAGGCGGGATCGCGCGCCTTCAGCCCGGCGATGGCGGCGGCCGTGGCGGCGTCCAGGCCGGGCGCGGCGGGGGCCGGCGGCTGGCCGGCGATGGCGGCGGTCTGGGGCAGGCGGGCGTCTTCCTGGGGCTGACGTCCGACCTTCTTGCCCAGCACATTATAGAGCATGAACAGCAGCACCGCGGCGACGATGGCGAACATGACGATCTGGAATTGGATGGGCACGGGCTTCACCTGATTGGCGCGCGCCCAGCGGGGGTCAACGGGCGCGCATCTGTTGTTCCGAGGATTAGGGGGCGTTCCCGCCGGGCGCAAGGCGAGGGGAGTCCAGAACGCCGGTCTCGACGTTGCGGCCAATAGCCTCGCCGTGGTAGTCGCGGGCCCTTCACCCCGGGCCCGGAGCGGTCCGGCGTCCCTCGTTTTCAGACTGACGGCTTTCCTTCATGACCGACGCCACCGCCCCCGCCGATACCGCCAACGGCCAGACCACGACGCTGGAAGGCCAGGGCCAGCCCGCCGGTCCCGGCTTCCGCATCCTGGCCCAGTACGTCCGCGACCTGTCCTTTGAAAACCCGCGCGCGCCGGAAAGCCTGCGCATCGACGGCAAGCCCGCCATCGACATGGGCGTGGAAATGAACGCCGCCGGCCGTCCCGACGGCCTGTTCGAGCTGGACCTGAAGTTGTCGGTCAAGGCGACCGGCGACGACAAGGCTCCGGTGTTTCACGTGGAACTCGTCTATGGCGGCCTGTTCGCCCTGAGCGGCGTCGCGCCCCAGGACATCGAACCCATGCTGCTGATCGAGTGCCCGCGCTACCTCTTCCCCTTCGCCCGCCAGGTCATCGCCCAGGCCACCTCGGACGGCGGCTTCTACCCGCCCTTCATGGTCGATCCGATCGACTTCGCCGCCATCTACGTCGCCCGCCAGCAGCAGATCGCCGGCGGTCCGGCCGAGACTGGCCAGGCCTGATTTAAGAAGACCGCTAACGCCCGTCGCGCGGCGACGGGCTGCTTGAGCGGAAGGCTGGGGGCGTCCGAAGGGGCGCCCCTTTTCTATTCTGAGAGGGGACCGTGATGTTGAAGGTCATCGCCGAGGACTTCATCAAGCCCGAGCACGTCGAGGCGGTCATGCCGCTTTATCGCGAACTGGTGCGGCTGACGCGCGCCGAGCCGTTGTGCCTCGCCTATGATCTGTTCACGGATCAGCGCGCGCTCGGCCACTTCGTCTTCATCGAGGAATGGCCCGATCAGGCCGCGCTGGACGCCCACTGCGCCAGCGAACATTTCCGCCGCCTGGTGCCGCAGATCGACGCCTATCAGGACAGGCCCGGAACCTACATCCTGATGGACGCGGCGCTCTAGGCCGCCGCCTCGTCCTTGGCTTCGACCTCGACGGTGACGCCATAGCCGGCCCACAGGCTGTAGTCCTTCAGCGTCGATTTCAGGAAGGCCAGATGCGCCGCCTGTTCCGCCTCGGTCGAGAAGAAGGGCAGGGGATTGGGCCGCGCGCCGTGACTGACCGTCGCGGCCGCCGCCATGGCCTGCGGGCTGCGGGCGCTCGTCAGATCCAGGGCCCGCTCCTTACCCCCGCGTAGCTCCAGATAGACCTCGGCCAACAGGCGGGAGTCGATCAGGGCGCCGTGCAGGGTCCGGTCGACCAGCGAGATCTTGAAGCGCTTGCACAGGGCGTCCAGCGAGTTGGGCATGCCCGGAAAGCGCTTCTGCGCCAGTTGCAGGGTGTCGATCCAGCGCGCCTGTTCGGGCGGCTTCTGGCCGATGCGGCTATATTCAAAGTCGATGAAGTTGCGGTCGAAGTTGGCGTTGTGCGCGATCAGCGGCGCATCGCCGACAAACTCCAACAGATCCGCCGCGATCTCATGGAACTTGGGGGCGTTCTTGACGTGCTCGTCGGTGATGCCGTGGACCCGAATGGCGTCCGGCGGGATCAGGCGCTCGGGATTGACCAGGCGGTGAAAGGTCCGCCCGGTCGGCAACAGGTCGTAGATCTCGATGCAGCCGACCTCGATCAGACGGTCGCCCGTCTTGGGGTCGAAGCCTGTGGTTTCTGTGTCGAGAACGATTTCGCGGGCCATGCCCCTTAATGCCGGTCTTCGGCCATTTGCGAAAGGCTCAAGCCGGCTTCAGGGCCACCTGAACGGCGCGCGCCGCCGCCAGACTGCGTTCGGCCTCGGCGACGTTTCCGTCCTCCAGATGCCAGGCCGCCGACAGGCAGGCGTGACAGAAGCCATAGCCGAGCACCGCAGCGACGGGCCGCTGCACCGCCGGCGCCAGAACCTCGGCCAGACGTCGCGTCCGCGCCGGGTCCGTCCGCAGATCCTGACGCTCCAGCGGATTGTAGAGCAGGTTGGCCGCGTCATAGGCCGGGTCGCCAATGAGGCCGTGCGGATCAATGGCCAGCCAACCGCGCGCGCCGAACAGAATGTTGTCGTGGTGCAGGTCTCCGTGCAGCGGCTGGATCGGCCCGCCCGCCAGGGTCCTCAGACAGTCGCCCGCCTCGACGAACAGACCGCCTTCGCGCTCGGCCGCCGCCGTCAGGGCGGCGAACCGATCCCTCATGGTCTGCAGGCCCTCGGCGCGGCGAGCCGAAGGGACGTGCAGAACCCGCAGCACCTCGGCGGCGATCAGGGTCGCGGCGGCGTCCCCGTCCTGATCCAGCACCTGGGCCAGGGTGCGCTCCCCGGCGTCCTCCAGCATCTGCCAGTCGCC
This sequence comes from Brevundimonas sp. MYb52, assembly GCF_002979535.1. Taxonomy (GTDB): domain Bacteria; phylum Pseudomonadota; class Alphaproteobacteria; order Caulobacterales; family Caulobacteraceae; genus Brevundimonas. Next base: position 68,844 of record NZ_PCPB01000011.1, read on the forward strand.
GTCGCGGGCCAGCAAGCGCACGGCGCCCCGGCCGTCCCGCCAATCGAGATAGGCCGTGGCGTGGCTGGCGTCCGCCGCCGCCTGGGCGCTGACGTGCTTGATCACGACCGGTTCGCCGTTCCGGCGTCGCGCCCGCCAAACCTGACCGCCGATCCCATCGGCCAGAGGCGAGGCCTCGACGATCCCCCAGTCTGTTGGCGGATCGGGCGGCGTCAAGATGTGACGCGCACAGGCCTGGCCCAATCGGGCGACAGCACCGTCTCGACAATCTGACGCACCTGCTCGCGCGCCGCGTCCAGCCCACGTCCGGTATCGACCAGGAAGTCGGCGCGGCGGCGTTTCTCGGCATCAGGCGTCTGGCGCGCCAGAATGGCCTCGAAACGCTCGCGCGTCATGCCGGGGCGCGCCAGGACGCGGGCGGCCTGAACCTCGGGATCGGCGGTGACCACGACCACGGCGTCCACGAATTGGTCGCCGCCGGTCTCGAACATCAGGGGGATGTCGAGGACGGCCAGCCGCACGCCTTCGGTCCGCGCCGCCGCCAGATCCTGAGCGCGGTCCTGCGCCACCAGAGGGTGGACGATGGCTTCCAGGCGCTTGAAGGCGCCTTCGTCGCGACCGAGCGCCTCGGCCAGCCGGGTGCGGTCCACGGCGCCGTCCACGACCACGCCAGGGAAGGCCTGGGCCAGCGGTTCGACCGCCGCCCCGCCGCGCCCATAGAGGCGGTGCACGGCGGCGTCGGCGTCCCATAGCAAGGCGCCTTCGTCGGCGAACATCCGCCCCGTCGTCGACTTGCCCATGCCGATCGAGCCGGTCAGGCCGAGAATGATCACGCGACCTCTCCCAGATGGGCCAACAACAGGGCGCGCAGGTCCAGCGGCGGGGGAGGACGGCGGAACAGGGCAGTGAACGAAGGCGTCGCCTGACCGATCAGCATGGCCAGACCATCCACCGTGGTCAGGCCGCGCGCCCGGGCGGCGGCGAGGAAGGGCGTGACGACAGGCTTATAGGTCATGTCCATGACCACGGCGGCTGGTTTCAGAACCGACAGGTCGATGGTCGGTTGGACGCTGAGCGCATTGATGACCAGATCAGCCTCGGCCAGAGCGGCCTCATCCGCGACGCTGACCGCGGGTCCCAGATCAGCGGCCAGGGCTTCGGCCCGGTCGCGCGAGCGGTTGAGGATGCGGATTTGCGCCCCGGCCTCGATCAGGGCCCCCGCGCCGGCACGCGCCGCCCCGCCGGCGCCCAGCATGACCACGACGGCGTCCTTCAACTCCAGATCCGGCGCCTGTTCGGCCAGGGCGTAGAGGACGCCGACGCCATCAGAACTGTCGGCGCGCACCCGACCGGCCTCGAAAACCAGGATATTGGCCGAGCCGGTGGCCTGAGCCGCCTGGCTGGCCTCATCGGCGTAGGCGAAGGCCTGTTCCTTGAAGGGGGCGGTGACGTTCAGGCCCAGGATCAGACCGGCGCGACCGGCGGCGACCAGGGCGTCGAATCCGGCGGCGTCTTTCGGCGCAAACGGCATATAGGCGCCGTCGATGTCGCCAGCCTGTAGCCAGGCGTTGTGGATCACCGGGCTGAGCGAATGGGTCACCGGCTGGCCGGCGATGCCCGCCAGCATGGCGGCGCCGGTGATGCGGTTCTTGCCAAGAGCAGGGGAGGGGCTCACGAGACAATCACTCCGGCGCGGCGCAGTTCGGCCAGAACCGGCCAAAGCGGCAGGCCAAGAACGGTGAAATAGTCGCCCTCGACCGCCTCGAAAAGCTGCGAGCCCAGGCCTTCCAGCCGGTAGGAGCCGACGCAGGCCAAAAGGGCTTCGCCCTCCGCCGCCAGATAGGCGTCAAGGAAGGCGTCGGAGAAGTCGCGCATCTTCATCTCGACCGTATCCACGCCGGACCAGACCACCTGGCCGTTGCGGGCCAGGGCCGCCCCGGAATGCAATTGGTGGGTCCGTCCACGCATGGCGATCAGTCGCTCGCGCGCCGTCGCCAAGGTCGGGGCCTTGGAAATCAGGCCGCCGTCAAAGGCCAGGGTCTGATCGGCGCCCAGGACCCAGGCCTCGGTGTCGTGGCGCGACACGGCCAGGGCCTTGGCCCGCGCCAGTTCCACCGCCAGTTCGACCGGATCGACGCCCGGCGTCTTCAACGCGTCTTCGTCAACGTCGGCGACCTGAACCGTAAAGGGCACGCCGGCGTCAGTCAGGACGGCGCGCCTTGCTGCGCTCTTGGAGGCCAGGATCAGGCGTTCACCGTCAGTCGTCGTCACGTCGAGGCTCCTGGGGTGTCCTGGCGGCGGCTGCGCCGCTCGCTCAGCAGGTTGATGATGGCCGCCGCCGTCTCCTCGACCGAGCGGCGGGTCACGTCGATGGTCGGCCAACCGCGCCGCTCGAAGGCACGACGCGCCTTGACCGTCTCGTCGCGCACCGCGTCATGATCGACATAGTCCGAGGCGCGGGCCGCGTTCAGCCCCTCCAGCCGGTTGCGTCGGATCTGCACCAGTCGATCCGGCGAGACGGTCAGACCCACGACCAGGGGATTCTTCAGCTGCGTCAGCCGCTCGCCGTCTTCCTGGCCGGGCACCAGGGGCACATTGGCGGCGCGGATGCCGCGATTGGCCAGATAGATGCAGGTCGGGGTCTTCGACGTCCGACTAACGCCGCACAGGACCACGTCGGCGTGTTCCAACTGCTCCAGCGTGCCCTGGCCGTCGTCGTGGGCGATGGCGAAGTCCAGGGCGCCGATGCGATTGAAATAGCCATGGTCCAGGGCGTGCTGGGCGCCGACGCGGGTCGAGATATTGGTGCCCAGATAGCCGGACAGGGCCCCCACCAGCGGGTCCAGCGCCCCGATCTGCGGCGTCTGCAGCCGACGACAGCCTTCCTCCAGCTGTTCGCGCAATTCACGGTCGACCAGGGTGTGCAGCACCACGCCCGGCGCGCCCGCCACTTCCTCCAGCACCCGCTCCATCTGCTTGGGCGAACGGACCAGGGCATAGATGTGTTCGATCGGAATGACCCCGTCGAAACGGGCGATCACGGCCTTGGCCATGGCGTTCAAAGTCTCGCCGGTCGAATCCGAGACCAGATGGACATGAAAATAGGTAGCGAGACGCGACGAGGGGCGGGCGGGGCTCATGGCTCTGATCGTCTCCTCATCCTTCACGCCCGGAAAGGCTCTGACTCTGTCCCCGAAGACCTGTGCAAAAGCCTGGGCGCCGTTCGACATCGCCTGGGCGCCGACAGGGCGCCGATTGGGCGCCGAATCCTCTAGCAAGCTCCGACGCGGGTCGCGAGCGGGGATCGCGGGCGCCGATGGCCGAACGGCGCCTAGAGTCGTTCATACAGGCGCCGAATTTCTATCCTCACCAGGGGATAAGGCGCCTTGTCCAAATTTGGCGCCCGGCGCCTTTCCCACAACGGCGCCCAGATGGGACTCCCGTCATAGCGGACTCAAAGCGGGTTATCCCCGCAATCAACACACCATGACGAAGGTCGCCGGATTCGTTCACTCGAAATCGGGGAGAAGTCTGTCGATGAGCGGGAGGATCGGATTCTATCCCCGCGTTCCAGCCCCCTGCTTCCAACCTCCAATTTCTTTCAATTCTTAAATCTGAATAGGGATTGAGGCTTGGGGGTGTGCATCCTAAAGCCCAGAGCATGAGCACTCCTCTTCTGATCCAGGCTCTCCAGGGCCAGACTACGACCCGTCCGCCCGTGTGGTTCATGCGTCAGGCCGGGCGCTACCTGCCCGAGTATCGTGAGCTGCGGGCCAAGGCGCCGGACTTCATCGCCTTCTGCATGAACCCGGAGATGGCGGCGGAGGCGACGCTTCAGCCGATGCGCCGGTTTGGCTTTGACGCCGCCATCGTCTTCGCCGACATCCTGTTGATCCCCGGCGCCCTGGGTCAGAAGGTCTGGTTTGAAACCGGCGAAGGTCCGCGCCTCGGCGCCCTGCCGCCGGTGGAGTCGATGCGGGAGCTGGCCTCCGAGGCCGGGGAGGCCCTGAAGTCAGTGGGTCGGACCCTGAGCCTGGTGCGCGCTGAACTCGATCCGTCGAAAGCCTTGATCGGGTTCGCCGGCGCGCCCTGGACCGTGGCCACCTATATGCTGGACGGCGAAGCCCGCACCATCATGAAGGGCGAGCGGGCTGCGGCCCGCACCTATGCCTATGCGGAGCCCGAGAAGGTCGCCGCCCTGCTGGAGGTTCTGGTCGAATCCACCGCCCATTATCTGAAGATGCAGCAGGACGCCGGCGCCCAGGTGCTGAAGATCTTCGAGAGCTGGGCCGAGGGCCTGCCCGACGATCTGTTCGAAACCCTGGTCCTGAAGCCTCACCAGGCGCTTGTGGCCCGCGCCCGGGCCCTCGGGGTCACCGTGCCGCTCATCGGCTTCCCAAGGGGCTCTGCGGCGCTTGCAGAGCGTTACGCGACCCAGTGCGACGTTCAGGCCGTGGCGCTGGACACCGCCTGCCCCCTGGAGGTCGGCAAACGGGTCCAGGCCATCAAGCCGATCCAGGGCGCGCTTGACCCGCTGTTGCTGCGCGCCGGCGGCGAGGCTCTGGATCGCCGGGTCGACCAATTGCTTGAGGCCTGGGGCCAGGGTCCGTGGATCTTCAACCTGGGCCACGGCATCCTGCCGGACGTGCCGATCGCGCATGTCGAGCAGGTCCTGCGCCGGATCGGCGCCCAATGAGCCAGACCGCCGAGACCAGTCGTCCGAACCGGCGCGTGGCCGTCGTGCTGACCAATCTCGGCGGGCCGGACGGGCCGGACGCGGTCAAGCCCTTCCTGTTCAACCTGTTCAACGACCCGGCCATCATCGGTTTGCCGGGCATCGTCCGCACGCCTTTGGCCCGGCTGATCTCGTCGCGGCGCGAGAAGTCGGCCCAGGCCAATTATGCCCGTATGGGCGGCGGCTCGCCCCTGCTGCCGGAGACCCTGAAACAGGCGGCGGCTCTGTCGGAGGCTCTGGCCGACGCGGCGCCGGGCGACGAGACCGAGGTCTTCATCGCCATGCGCTACTGGCATCCTCTTACCGAGGACACGGCCAGGGCGGTGGCCGAGTTTCAGCCCGATCATGTGGTGCTTCTGCCCCTCTATCCGCAGTTTTCGACCACTACGACGGCCTCGTCGCTGAAGGCCTGGCGCGAGGCCTATAAGGGGTCCGGTGAGCTTCACGCCGTCTGCTGCTATCCCGACGCCGAAGGGCTGATCGAGGCCCAGGCCCGACTGATCCGCGAGACCATGGACAGGGCCGAGGGCCAGCCGGTGCGCGTGCTGTTCTCGGCCCATGGCATCCCCGAAAAGCTGGTCGCCGCCGGCGATCCCTATCAGGCCCAGGTCGAGGCCACGGTGGCCGCCGTCGTCGCCCGCATGGGGCTGACCGACTGGGCCATCTGCTATCAGAGCCGGGTCGGGCCGATGAAGTGGCTGGGTCCGGCCACGCCGGAGGCTATCGAACAGGCGGGCCGGGATGGCGTCGGCGCCGTGGTCGTGCCTATCGCCTTCGTCTCGGAACACATCGAGACCCTGGTCGAGCTGGATCACGAATACGCCGAACTGGCCGAACAGGTCGGTTGCGCCCCCTATCTGCGTACGCCGGCTGTCGGGGTGGAGCCGGCCTTCATCGCCGCCCTGGCCCAGGCCGTCGAGTCCGCGCTGGAAACGCCCGGCGTGGCGCCGCAGGGCCTGTCTAGGGGTGGACCATGCGCCCACTTGAAAGCCTGCCCCGGCGGATGTTCAAAGGCAGCCTGATCGGCCGAGGGGAGCGTCATGGACTATTACAACCTGGCCCGCGGGCTTCACATCCTGGCGGTGATCGCCTGGATGGCGGGGATGCTCTTCCTGCCGCGCCTGTTCGCCTATGACGCCGAACAGAACGCCAAGCCCGAGCCGCTGCGCAGCGAGATGCAGACCTTGCTGCGTTTGTGGCAGACTCGCCTGCTGCGCATCATCATCAACCCGGCCATGATCCTGGCCTTCATCTTCGGCGGCTGGCTGCTGTGGCTGCGCAGCGGCGATGGCGCGGACTGGAGCTTTGCCCATCAGCCCTGGATGGTGACCAAGCTGACCGGCGTCTTCCTGCTGGCGGCCTGGCACGGCTTTCTCGCCGGTCAGAGGAAGAAGATCGCCGCCGGCGCCTCGAAATACTCAGGCCGCTTCTGGCGCATGACCAATGAGATCCCCTTCCTGCTGGCCATCGTCATGGTGCTGTCGGTCACGCTGGAATGGACGTTCTAGGGCGCGCGTGACCTCTTTTTCCTCCCCATTTCATGGGGAGGGGGACCACGAAGTGGTGGAGGGGGCGGCACAGAGGGCGGACGTCCTGTCGCCCCCTCCGTCTCGTCGCTTGCAGCGCCGATCCACCTCCCCATGGGAATGGGGAGGAAAGACGCCGCTTGACCCCGCCTGTCCTTTCGTGGTTCCGCTGACGGTGAACCGTTCGGCGTGATCCCATTGCGATCCGCAGGGCGGTCCCTCTCTTCTTGCGACGCCTGCCGGATCGATCCTGCGGGACCCCGTCGTCCTCCCTCTGGCCGCAAGGCCGCGACATCGACAGACGAACCGCCCTCGACGCTACTTCGCGTCCGAGCGCGTGAGCGAGCACGCCATGACCGACACCCCTGAAAACAACGACCAGTCCTCGGAAGTGGTTGAAACTGTTGCGGAACGTCCGCGCAAGACGCTGACCCTGGGTGGGTCGCGCGCCGCCGCCGAACCGACGCCGGAACCGGAAGTCGAGATCGAAGCGGTCGTGGAAATCGTCAACGACGACACCGGCGTCGACACCACGGCCGACGATGAGGACGAGGACGGCGAGCCGATCGTCCCCAACGGCCGCATCACCCTGCAAGAACTGAACGAGAAGACGCCGGAAGACCTGGTCGCCTTCGCCGAGGGCCTGGACATCGAGAACGCCGGCAACCTGCGCAAGCAGGACCTGCTGTTCGCCATCCTCAAGACCCTGGCCGACGAAGAGGTCGAGATCATCGCCTCGGGCGTGCTGGAGATCCTGCCGGACGGCTTCGGCTTCCTGCGCAGCCCCGACGCCAACTACCTGCCGGGTCCCGACGACGTCTATGTCTCGCCGTCGCAGATCCGCCGCTTCGGCCTGCGCTCGGGCGACACGGTGCACGGCGCCGTGCGCGGACCGCGCGAGGGCGAGCGCTACTTCGCCCTGCTCAAGGTCGACACGATCAACTTCGAAGATCCGGAGATGGTCAAGACCAAGGTCCTGTTCGACAACCTGACGCCGCTCTATCCCGAAGAGCGGCTGCACATGGAAATCCAGGACCCGACGCTGAAGGACCGCTCGGGCCGGGTCATCGACATCGTCGCCCCGCTGGGCAAGGGCCAGCGCTGCCTGATCGTCGCCCCGCCGCGCGTGGGTAAGACGGTCATGCTGCAGAACATCGCCAAGTCGATCGAGAAGAACCACCCGGAAGTCTTCCTGATCGTCCTGCTGATTGACGAACGCCCCGAAGAAGTCACCGACATGCAGCGCACGGTGAAGGGCGAGGTCGTGGCCTCGACCTTCGACGAGCCCGCCACCCGCCACGTCGCCGTGGCCGAAATGGTGATCGAAAAGGCCAAGCGTCTGGTCGAGCACAAGAAGGACGTGGTGATCTTGCTGGACTCCATCACGCGTCTGGGCCGCGCCTACAACGCCACCGTTCCGTCGTCGGGCAAGGTGCTGACCGGCGGTGTCGACGCCAACGCCCTGCAACGGCCCAAGCGCTTCTTCGGCGCCGCGCGCAATGTGGAGCAGGGTGGGTCGCTGACCATCATCGCCACGGCCCTGATCGACACCGGCAGCCGCATGGACGAGGTCATCTTCGAAGAGTTCAAGGGCACGGGCAACTCGGAAATCGTGCTGGACCGCAAGGTCGCTGACAAGCGCATCTTCCCGGCCATCGACGTGCTCAAGTCCGGCACCCGCAAGGAAGACCTCATCACGCCGAAGGACCAACTGGCCAAGACCTATGTCCTGCGCCGCATCCTCAACCCCATGGGTCCGCAGGACGCAATCGAGTTCCTGCTCGACAAGCTGCGCCAGTCCAAGAACAACGGCGACTTCTTCCAATCCATGAATACATAATTCCGGCCCTAGCGCCGCCCGCGCGGCGGGCGGCTGCTTGAGGGCCTGTTTCACGTGAAACACGCGAGGGCGTCATGAAGCTGAACATCGAGATCGACTGCACCCCGGCCGAAGCCCGCGCCTTCCTCGGCCTGCCGGACGTGACGCCGCTCAACGACCACCTGGTCGCCGAGATGCAGAAGCGGATGGACGCCAACATGGCGGCCATGCAGCCCGATGAACTGATGAAGACCTGGACCAGTTTCGGCGTTCAGGCCCAGGATCAGTTCCGTCGTCTGATGGAAGCCGCCGTCACGGGCGCGCCCAAGGGCTGACGACTTGAGTTCCAACGCCGACACCATCTTCGCCTTGGCCACCCCGCCGGGGCGGGGCGCCATCGCCATCATCCGTCTGTCCGGGCCGGGCGTGGATGCGGCCCTGAGCGCGCTCGGGGCAGGGGGTCTGACCCCGCGGCTGGCGGCCTTGCGGACGCTTCGCCACGATGGCGAGATGGTGGATCAGGCCCTGGTCTTGCGCTTCCCTGGCCCCAACTCCTATACCGGCGAAGACAGCGCCGAGCTGCATCTGCATGGCGGCCGGGCCGTGATCGAGGCCGCCAGCCGCGCCCTGATCGCCCTTGATGTCCGCCCCGCCGAACCGGGCGAGTTCACCCGTCGCGCCTTCCAGAACGGCCGCATGGACCTGGCCCAGGCCGAGGCTGTCGCCGACCTGATCGACGCCGAAACCAGCGCGCAGAAGTCTCAGGCCCTGGGTCAGCTGGACGGCGCCCTCAGCCATGCCTACGCCGGTTTCCGCCGCGACCTTTTGAAGGCCCTGTCCCTGGTCGAGGCCGAGATCGACTTCCCCGACGAGGAAGTCCCCGACAACCTGGCGCGCACCGCCGGGCCGGTTCTGGATCAGTTGGCCGATGATCTGCGCGCGGCCCTCGCCGATTCCGATCGCGGACGACGCGTGCGCGAGGGCTATCGCATCGTCCTGATCGGCGAGACCAACGCCGGCAAGTCGTCGCTGTTCAACGCCCTGACGGCGCGCGAGGCGGCCATCGTCACCCCCATCGCCGGTACGACCCGCGACGTCCTGGACGCCGAATTGATGATCGGGGGCTATGCCGTCACCCTGTCCGATACGGCCGGCCTGCGCGACAGTGAGGACGTGGTCGAGGCGGAGGGCATCCGCCGCGCGCGTCTGCGGGCGCAGGAGGCCGATCTGCGTCTCTGGGTCCGGGCGCCGGGGGTGGGCGAGGATCTCGCCGCCGCCTTTGTTCAGGGCGATGACCTGCAGATTCTCAACAAGGCCGACCTCGGCGCCGCGGCGCCCGACGACCGGCTGGAGGCGCTGTCCATCAGCACCACGACCGGACAGGGGTTGTCGGAACTGCACGACTGGATCGCCGCCCGGCTGGCGCGTGATCTGTCCGGCGCCGACTTCCCTGCCGTCACGCGCGAACGTCATCGCCGCCGTCTTGTCGAGGCCCTGGCCGCGGTCGAGGCCGGGCGCCGCGCCCTCGACCTGGCGCCGGAAATGGCGGGCGACGATCTGCGCCGGGCCGCCGATGCTCTGGCTCGGGTGACGGGCGCCATCGGCGTTGAGGATATCCTCGGTGAGGTCTTCTCGACCTTCTGCATCGGCAAGTAGTCGTCGAACTCCGGTGTTTCACGTGAAACATCGGCGTCGTTCCAGTGGCGATTTCGGCCGGGATGGACTATGTCCTCGGCCATGAGCTCCTCCCCCTCGACCTCTTTCGACGTCATCGTCATCGGCGGCGGCCATGCCGGTTGTGAAGCCGCGGCGGCCTCGGCGCGCGCCGGCGCCCGTACCCTGCTGCTGACCCAGAAACTGGAAACCGTCGGCGAGATGAGCTGCAACCCGGCCATCGGCGGTCTGGGCAAGGGCCATCTGGTGCGCGAGATCGACGCCCTGGACGGCGTCATGGGCCGTCTGGCCGATGTGTCGGGCATCCAATTCCGTCTGCTGAACCGCTCGAAAGGCGCCGCCGTGCGCGGTCCGCGCAGCCAGATCGACCGTCGTCTCTATCGCGAAGCCATGCAGGCCGAGCTGGCCCAGACGCCGAACCTGACCCTGATGGCCGGCACCGCCGAGGCTCTGATCCTGAACGGCGACCGGGTAGTCGGCGTGACGACAGGGGAGGGGATCGAGCTTCGCGCCGGGGCCGTGGTTCTGACGACCGGCACCTTCCTCAACGGCGTCATCCATCGCGGCGAGGAGCGTATCGCGGCGGGTCGCTTTGGCGAGGCCCCATCCGTGGGCTTGGCCGCCGACCTCTATGGCTCGGGCCTGATGATGGGGCGGTTGAAGACCGGCACGCCTGCGCGTCTGGACGGCCGCACCATCGCCTGGGAGCGGCTGGAGATGCAGGCGGCGGACGATCAGCCCGTGCCGTTCAGCTTCCTGACCGACAGGATTGAGGTGCCGCAGATCGCCTGCGGCATCACCCATACGACCGAAGACACCCATCGCATCATCGCCGAGAACCTGGGCGAGAGCGCCGTCTATGGCGGCAAGCTGTCGGGGCGCGGCCCGCGTTATTGCCCCTCGATCGAGGACAAGGTCGTCCGTTTCGCCGACAAGACCAGCCATCAGGTCTTCCTCGAACCCGAAGGTCTGGACGATCCCACCGTCTATCCCAACGGCATTTCGACCTCGGTGTCCGACGCAACCCAGATGGCCTTCCTGCGGACCATGCCCGGTCTGGAAGCGGTCGAGGTCTTCCGCTTCGGCTACGCCATCGAATACGACTATGTCGATCCGCGCGAACTGACCCCGGCGCTGGAGGTCAAGAAGCGCCCCGGCCTCTATCTGGCGGGCCAGATCAACGGCACGACCGGTTATGAGGAGGCGGGGGCCCAAGGCCTGATCGCCGGCCTCAACGCCGCCCGCGCCGCCGCCGGTTCCGACCCGATCATCCTGGGTCGCGACCAGGCCTATATCGGCGTCATGATCGACGACCTGGTGACGCGCGGCGTCACCGAGCCCTATCGCATGTTCACCAGCCGGGCCGAATACCGCCTGACCCTGCGCGCCGACAACGCCGATGTGCGCCTGACGGGTCTGGGCATCGAGGCCGGGATCGTCGGCAACGACCGCGCCAAGGTATGGCTGGATAAGGCCGCGCAGTTGGACCGGGCGAACCGTGTTTCACGTGAAACCCAGTTCACGCCTAAGGAGGCGGGCGCCCTGGGCATCACGGTCAACGCCGACGGCCAGCGCCGTTCGATCCGCGATCTTCTGTCCTTCCCCAATGTGACCCTGGACCAGTTCGTCGCTGTTCGTCCGGAGATCGCCGACTGGTCGCCCGCCGTGCGCGAGCAGGTCGAGATCGACGCCGTCTATGCCGGCTACCTGGATCGCCAGGCGTCCGAGGCCGAGGCCCTGCGCCGGGAGGAGGGGCTGAGCCTGCCGGCCGACCTCGACTACGCCGCCATCGGCGGCCTGTCGAATGAGGTCCGTGAGAAGCTGGCCATGATCCGTCCCCTGACCCTCGGTCAGGCCGGACGCATCGAGGGTATGACCCCTGGCGCCCTGACGGCGCTTCTGGCCCATGTGAAGAAGGCGAGTTCGCTCGCCGCAGAAGTCGAGACCATTGTCGCGTGAGCCTGGACCCCGTCGCCGCCTTCCGCGCCCACACCGGCGCCAGTGAAGCCCAGATCGCCGATCTGACCGCCTTCCTCGGTATGTTGACCGAAGCCAATGAGGTGATGAACCTGGTCGGTCCGGATAGCATTCCCGACTTCTGGAACCGCCATGCCTGGGACAGCGCCCAACTGCTGGCCTTGCAGCCCGAGGCCCTGACCTGGGCTGATCTCGGGGCCGGCGCTGGCTTCCCAGGCGTGGTCTTGGCCATCCTGCTGAAGGACCGTCCCGACGCCCACGTCTGGCTGATCGACAGCCTGGGCAAGCGCTGTCGCTTCCTGCAACAGGTGGTCGATGCGCTCGATCTGCCGGCCACGGTCATCAACGGCCGGGCCGAGGAGCAGGACGTCGAGGTCGAGATCGTCACCGCGCGCGCCGTGGCGCCGATGGAGAAACTGCTGGCTTATGCACAGCCTTACTTCCAGCACGGTGCACAAGGTCTCTTCCTGAAGGGGGAGAAGGCCGAAGCCGAGTTGAAAGAGGCGGCCAAGGTCTGGCAGTTTAAGAGCGACCTCTCCGTCTCGCGCAGCGACCCGCGCGGCCGCATTGTTTCTGTCCGGAGCCTTCGCCGTGTCCGCTGATCGCGAGAAACAGACCCGAGTCCTGGCCGTCTCCAACCAGAAGGGCGGGGTGGGCAAGACCACAACCGCCATCAACCTGGGCACCGCCCTGGCCGCGATCGGCGAGAAGGTGCTGATCGTCGACATGGACCCGCAGGGCAATGCCTCGACGGGTCTGGGTGTTCCACGTGAAACACGCCGGGCGACCATCTATGACGTTATCGTCGACGGCCGCCCCATCGATTTGTCGGCGGTGGAAACCTCGGTTCCGGGCCTGTTCATCGTTCCCGCCGACGCCGACATGTCGGGCGTCGAGATTGAGCTGAGCCAGGCGGATCGCCGCTCCTATCGCCTGCGCGACGCCCTGGCGGCCCAGGGCGGAAATGGTCATTCCCGGTATGACTATGTCCTGATCGACTGCCCGCCGTCGCTGAACCTGCTGACGCTGAACGCCATGGCCGCCGCCGATGCGGTTCTGGTGCCGCTGCAGTGCGAATTCTTCGCCCTGGAAGGCCTGACCCAGCTGATGCGAACCATCGACATGGTCAAGCAGAGCCTCAATCCGGCGCTGGAGATCCAGGGCCTGGTCCTGACCATGTATGACCGCCGCAACGCCCTGTCGGGGCAGGTGGCGGCCGATGTGCGCGCCCACTTCGGCGACAAGGTCTATGACAGCGTCATTCCCCGCAACGTGCGGGTGTCCGAGGCGCCGTCCTTTGGCAAGCCAGTGTTGATCTATGATCTGAAATGCACCGGCAGCCAGGCCTATCTGAAGCTGGCGCGTGAGCTTGTGGCGCGTGAACGCCAGCGCCGTCAGGCGCTCGCCGCCTGATCGGCGGCTATCTCGATTAAGTAGAACGGAAACAGCATCTTGTCCGAACGTCAACGTGGTCTGGGTCGTGGTCTCTCGGCCCTTCTGGGAGAAAACGTCGCCGAGAGCGCGCCGGTGGACGGCGGCGCTCAGCCGACGGGCGTGCGCGCCGTGCCGATCGAGAGCCTGAAGCCCAATCCCGATCAGCCGCGCAAGTATTTCAGCGCCGAAAACCTGGAAGAACTGACCGCCTCGATCCGCGACAAGGGGGTGCTGCAGCCCATCCTGGTGCGCCCCCAGCCGGGCGAGGACGGCATGTGGCAGATCATCGCCGGCGAGCGGCGCTGGCGTGCGGCCCAGGCGGCCCGCCTCAAGGCCGTGCCGATCATCGAACGGGCCATGGACGACGTCGAAGTGATGGAGGTCGCCATCATTGAGAACGTCCAGCGCGCCGATCTGAATCCGGTCGAAGAAGCCCTGGCCTATGGCTCGCTGATGTCGCGCTTTGGCCGCACCCAGGACGCCCTGGCCGGCGTGGTCGGCAAGAGCCGCAGCCATGTGGCCAACACCATTCGCCTGCTGCAACTGCCCGACAGCGTGCTGGATCACGTCATGGAGAACCGGCTCTCGGCCGGTCACGCCCGCGCCCTGATCACGGCCCCCAACCCCGAGGCCCTGGCCGAACAGGTCCTGTCCAAGGGCCTGAACGTGCGTCAGACCGAGGCCCTGGCCCGCCGCGCCGCCGAGGGTCCCAAACCGTCCAAGGCCAAGCCGGCTCTGAGCGGGGAGGGCGCCGCCGACGTCGCCGCCCTGGAGCAGGATCTGGCCGACGCCCTGGGCCTGAAGGTCCTTCTGGCCGACAAGGGCGGCAAGGGCGAGATCACCATCAAATACGGCACCCTCGAACAACTCGACGACCTGTGCCGGCGTCTGATGCGCGGCTGACGGGCCTTTTGGGTCTGGCCATGCTAGGGTGCGGCCATGACTGAAGCGACCGACAAGATCAGCGCCACCGAAGCCCTGAAACGCGCCCTCGCGGCCAAGAAGGCCGGGACCCAGGCGGGACCGGCGGGGACCAAGGGCGGCGCGCGCGGGGCGGAGAAGGTGATGCAGCGTCAGGCTGCGGCGGCGAACAAGCCCGCCTTCCGCAAGGCTTCGAAGCGGGGCTGATCCAGGGCTTTTTGGGGCGCCGGTGCTCGGCGGCCTAGCCTAGCGAAGGCTTCGCGCAGGGGGATGGATGCGGGGGGCGTCAGGCCCAGGCTTGTCCGTTCAGTGCGCTGAACTCTACCCTTCATCCGAGCGGCTCCGGCGCCCACCTTCTCCCACAAGGGGAGAAGGAAACAGCGGTTTCCTAGAGCCCGATGCGCTTGGCGCGGGCGGCGATTTCGAGCAGCAGGCGTTCGGCGATCAGGGCCTCGGGCATGCCTGTGGTCTTGGTGGCGATGTCGGCGGCGTTGACGCTGTCCTGAACCTCGTCGAGCAGTTCCAGCCGCCATGAGCGGACCTGACGCAGGATCTCAGCCTCCTGCTTCCAGAAGACGCCGGCGGACTTCGCCGCCTCCTTGGCCCCGGCGCCGGCGGCCTGTAGGACGTTGATGCGGCGCAGCTTTCCCAGGTGGATGGCGGCCATGCGTACGGCCATGACGGCGCTTTCACCCTCGGCCAGGGCGCGCCGCAGGCCCGATTGGGCCGGGCCGGGGCGTCCGCCAAAAGCTTGCAGGGCCGCGTCGGACAAGGAGGCGTCAGGCTCGACGCCGAGGTGTTCTTCCAGTTCCGGCGTGTCGATGGTGCGGCCCGAGCCGGGGCCGATGTAGAGGACCAGCCGCTCGATCTCCTGACGCATCAGGCCGCGTTCGCGGGGCAGGCGGGCGACGAAACGGTCCAGGGCGTCCGAGGTCAGGCCCACCTTGTCGGCGCCCAGGGCCTCGCGCGTCATGCGAGCCACATCGCCGACCTCATCCTCGTAGCAGGCGATGCCGACGGCGCCAGGCGACTTCTCGGCGGCCTTCCTCAGGGCGGATTCGCGGCCCAGGGCCCCGGCCTCGATGACCAGCATGGCGTCAGGGTTGTAGCCGCCCTCGGCATGGACGGTCAGGGCGACGGCGATGGCCTTGTCGACGCTGGCCTTGCCGTCCGACAGGCGGATGCGGACCAGGCGACGCCCGCCGATCATGCTCAGCGCCGTCAGCGCCTCTTCCAGCTTGACCGCATCGCCGTCGATGTCGGCCTCGGTCAGGAAGGTGACGTTGAACGGGTCGTTCAGGTCGGGCGTGATGGCCTTGTAGAGGGTCAGGGCGCGCTCGGTGACGCCCGAGCGGTCCTTGCCGTGGATGACGGCCGCGCGGACGCCGGCGTCCGGCGACCTCAGGAAACGATCGACCTCGGGCCGCTTGGCCAGGATCACCCGCGCATTCCCTTCAGAACAGCCTTCACTGGTCCGCCAGGGCGCGCATCATGTCCAGCCGGATCAGACGCGCCAGATCGGCAGCGGCGCGGTCCTCGCCGTCCTGCTGGGCGGCGATGGCGGCATAGGGCTGATCAGCGGCGGCATAGGTGGTGGTCGTGGTCTGCGATCCCTTGATGGGCGCGCCGCCGCTGGCCGGGGTCAGGGTCCAGTCGGCCTTGACCGTCAGCTCATAGCGGCTGGCCGTGTCGTCGATACGCCGGCCCAGCGGACGGCGTTCCTGCGTCACCTCGGTCGTCAGACGATAGAGGGGCGGGGCCGAGCCGTCGCGACCCAAGGCGTCCTCCAACTGCTCGCGCAGGCGATAGCCCAGGCGGTTGTCGGGCGTGGTCACGGCGATGCGCGACAGGCCCGCCCCTATGCCCAGATCGCCGTACATGGGCGTGAAACCGCAGCCGGACAGCAGGGCTGCGCCGGCGACAGCGATCAGGGCCAGGGCGGGGCGCATCAGCCGGCCACCAGATTGACGATACGGTCGGGCACCACGATCACCTTGCGGATGCTGAGGTTGTTGGCGGCAAGGTAGGCCTGAACCGTCGGGTTGGCGAGGGCGGCGGCCTCGACCGTCGCATTGTCCGAGCCGCGCGGCAGGACGACCTCGCCGCGGCGCTTGCCGCCGATCTGAACGGGCAGGACGACCTCGTCGTCGGCGGCCAGGGCCGCGTCGAAGACGGGCCAGGGCGCGTCCAGAACCATGCCCTCCTCGCCCAGACGCGCCCAGGCTTCTTCGGCCAGGTGGGGGGTGAAGGGGGCGATCAGGCGGGCCAGGGTGCTGAGGGCGATCTTCCTGGCCTCGCCGCCCGCCTTGTCGTGCTGACGAATGGTCGCCAGGAAGGCGTAGAGCTTGGCGATGGCCGAGTTGAAGCGGAAGCCCTCGACGCCCTCGCTGACCGCCTTGATGGTCTTGTGCGTCTCGCGGACCAGGCTGGCGTCCACATCGGGGTTGGCCGGGGCGGCGGCGTCAAAGCCGTCGAACTCGGTCCAGACGCGCTGGACGAAGCGGCTGGCGCCCTCGACGCCGCCGGCCGACCACTGGACGTCACGCTCGGGCGGGCTGTCGGACAGGACGAACAGGCGGCCGGCGTCGACGCCATAGGCCTCGATGATGTCCTGGGGCGCGACCACGTTCTTCTTGGACTTGGACATCTTCTCGATGTCGCCGATCGTCACGGCGGCGCCGTTGGACAGGCGGGTGGCGACGCGCTGGCCGTCCACCGTTTCGATGCGCACGTCCGACGGCTCGACCCAGCGCGGTTTGCCGCTGGCCTCATGGCCTTCGTAATAGGTCTCGTGGACCACCATGCCCTGGGTGAACAGGCCGGCGAAGGGCTCCTTCACGTCCATCAGGCCGGCGTCCGACAGGGCGCGGGTGATGAAGCGGGCGTAGAGCAGGTGCAGAACCGCGTGTTCGACGCCGCCGATATACTGGTCGACCGGCAACCAGCGCGCGGCGGCGGCCTTGTTGATCGGCTCGTCGGCCTTGGGGTCGGCGAAGCGGGCGAAATACCAGCTGGAATCGACGAAGGTGTCGAGCGTATCCGTTTCGCGACGGGCCGCGCCGCCGCAGGTCGGGCAGTTGACGTGCTTCCAGGTCGGATGACGGTCCAGAGGGTTGCCCGGCACGTCGAAGGTCACGTCCTTGGGCAGTTCGACCGGCAACTGGTCGGCGGGAACCGCGACGGGGCCGCAGGTCTCGCAGTGGATGATGGGGATGGGGCAGCCCCAGTAGCGCTGACGGCTGACGCCCCAGTCGCGCAGGCGATAGATGGTCTTGGCCTCGCCCTGATCCGCCGCCTCGATGCGGGCGATGGCCTCGGCCTTGGCGGCCTCGATGTCCAGGCCGTTCAGGAAGTCTGAATGGAAGATGGAGCCAGGGCCGGTATAGGCCTCGGTTCCCACGACGAAGTCGTCATCGGCGCCTTCGGGGCGGACGACGGGGATCACCGGCAGGTCGTATTTGCGGGCGAAGTCCAGGTCGCGCTGATCGTGGGCCGGGCAGGCGAAGATGGCGCCCGTGCCGTATTCCGACAGGATGAAGTTGGCGATCCAGACCGGCACCTCGGCCCCGGTGAAGGGATGGACGACCTTCAGACCCGTGTCCCAGCCGATCTTTTCGGCCTGTTCGATCTCGGCCTGGCTGGCGCCGCCCTTGCGGCATTCGGCGACGAAGGCGGCGATCTCGGGGTTGGCGTCGGCCAACTGCTTCGAGATGGGGTGGTCGGGAGCCAGGCCGACGAAGCTGGCGCCGAACAGGGTGTCGGGGCGGGTCGTATAGACCTCGACGCCTTCATGACCGGCGGGCGCCGCGTTGGGGGCGAAGGTCCAGGTCATCTGCAGACCCTTGGAGCGGCCGATCCAGTTTTCCTGCATCAGGCGGACCTTGTCGGGCCAGCGGCCTTCCAGCTCGGACAGGCCGTCGATCAGATCATCCGCATACTGAGTAATGCGCAGGAACCATTGGTTCAGCTTGCGCTTCTCGACCACGGCGCCCGAGCGCCAGCCGCGTCCGTCGATGACCTGTTCATTGGCCAGGACCGTATTGTCGACCGGGTCCCAGTTGACCACCCCGTCCTTGCGATAGACCAGACCGCGTTTGTACAGCTCCAGGAACCAGGCCTGCTGCTTGCCGTAATAGGCCGGGTCGCAGGTGGCGAACTCGCGGCTCCAGTCCAGCGACAGGCCCAGCAGTTTCAACTGGTCGCGCATGGTGGCGATGTTGGACCAGGTCCAGTCGCCGGGGTGGACGCCGCGCTCCATGGCCGCGTTCTCGGCCGGCATGCCGAAGGCGTCCCAGCCCATGGGGTGCAGGACGTCGTAGCCTTGCGCCCGCTTGTGGCGCGCCACCACGTCGCCCATCACATAGTTGCGGGCGTGGCCCATGTGGATGTTGCCCGACGGATAGGGGAACATCTCGAGCACGTAATAGGTCGGACGGCCGGTGTCGGTGTTGGACACCGAAAAGGCGTCAGCGGCCGCCCAGCGGGCCTGCTGGCGGGGTTCGGCGGTCTTGGGCTCGTAACGAGTGGCCACGGCGTATCCTGAGGTATCGCCTCAGGCGCGAAGCTTGAGGCGGCCCTGAGGTCTGCGTTGGGGTGGCGGGTGAAGGGCGGCTCTTAGCGAGCCGCGTTGGCGAGGTTGAGCTGACGCGCGCGGGTCAGGATGGCGTTTTCCAGATCGGTTTCCGTCTGGGCCGCGACCGGGGCGGCGGTCCAGGCGCCGGCGGCGTCCTTGACTTCCTTGGTCACCGAGACGTTCAGGGCGTCGGCGCGCAGGCGGCGGTCCAGGATGAAGACGGTGGCCTTGAAGCGCTCGTTCGGCGCCTGCGGATTGACGTACCAGTCATAGTTGACCACGCCGCCCCACGGATCGGCGTTGGCCAGGGGCATGAAGGCCAGGGTGTCCAGGGTGGCGCGCCACAGATAGGCGTTCACGCCGATGCCCAGCTGGGCGTCGGCCTTGGGGGCTTTTTCCTTGCTGCCGACGAAAGGCAGGCTGGAGCAACCGCCCAGCAGCAGTCCCGACGCGATCAGGGCGACCGCAGCGCCGCGAACAAATGCCATTCCGAGGTCTCCGTAAAGGTTCGAGGTCGAGCCGCAGAGCGGACCTTGGGACGCGTGCGCCCGTCGATCCGCGCACGCCTGCGCCGCAGCCACGCTCTATAACACGGGCGAAAGGGGCGATGACAAGGCGAACCGATGTTCGAGCGGCGCTAAGTCGACTTATTGGCGTGGTGTCAGCGCCACAGCACCCGCAAGAGTCGTGCGGAACGACCTGTGGATGACTACGTTCCGTTGACCGGGTGGACCAGCGGTGTCTAATCGCTGTGTTCTTGAGCTTCGGCTCGGGTTCAGGAAACAAGGATCGGCGCTCAAGCCGGTCTCAAGGGTTGGAAGATGCGTTTCGTTGCGATCATCGCTGCGACTGTGGGAGCCCTGGCTATCGCCGGGACGGCTCATGACGCTTCGGCCCAGACCCGTCGCGCGCCCGCCGTCTCCCTGACCGAAGCCGCCCAAGCCTCGCATTCCACGCCTGCGCCGCAGCGTCGCGGCCTGCGTTGGAACGACAGCGGCCGTTGGGGCCTGAACTTCAACCTGAACCAGCCCGTCGGCCGTGAAACTGACTGGGGCGATGTCGAGGCGGGCGCCTATTACCGCCTCAGCCCGCGTCTGCGCGTCGGCGCCGCCGCCAACCTGGCTTCGCCCGAGATCGACCCGGCCCGCGCCCCCGAAAGCGCCGCCGACCGCCGCGCCGCGCCGCGCGTGCGTCTGGAAACCATCTTCAAGTTCTGATCGCGCGACCTCAGGGTCCGAAGGCGGTCTGCACGGCGTCCACGCCCGCGATCCCGCACGCGCCTGATCCGATCAGGTCCGCGACATTGACCGCGCTGATTCCGCCCAGGGCGTAGGCGGGGCAGGGGGCAAGGGCCGCCAAGGCCTTGAAGCCCTCTATCCCCAATGCCGCCTTGGCCGCCGAAGCGCCGCCCGCCGGAAATACCGGCGACAGGACCAGGGCGTCCAGATCGCGCGCGCTCTTGATCGCTTCCGGCGAATGGGCGGCGCCGGTCAGCAGCCAGTCGGGCCGTCGTCCTGAAAGGGCGTAGGCCGCCGACAGGGCCCGTTCGGGCAGGTGCACGCCGTCCGCCTCGATCCGCTCGGCCAGGTCGGCGTCCAGCCCGACCAGAAGGCGCACCCCGGCCGCCTTCGTCGCCGCCCGCAGCCGCTGGCCCTTCTGCAGGGCGTCGGCTGCGCCGAACGGTCGGAACACCACGCCCGCGCCGGCCGGCAGACGGGCCGCCGTTTCCCACGGCCGAGGCGTGCGCGTCGGGTCGGTGAAGAAGAGCAGGGGCGGCAGGGCGTGTTTCGACGGGCTGACAGCCGTCGCCGCACGGGCTAGAGCCGTCGCCGTCTCCCACAGCGTGCGCGCGTCCTCGGACAGGGTCATGACCGCCTCTAATCCCGCTTCCGTCGTTCCGTCCATCCATGATCGCTTCGTCGCCGTGCGGGCGCGCATCCGGTCGGCCTGCGTCGCGGCGGGCGGCGATCCGGTCTCGGTCGTGCTAACCGCCGTGTCCAAGACCCAGCCGGATGAGGCGCTTGAAGCGGCTCTGGCCACGGGTCAGCGCGTCTTCGGCGAAAACCGGGTGCAGGAGGCGCAGGCGCACTGGGCCGGGCGCCGCGCCGCCTTCCCCGATCTGGAGCTTCGCCTGATCGGCCCCCTGCAGACCAACAAGGCGGTCGAGGCGGTGGAGTTGTTCGACGTGATCGAGACCCTGGACCGCGAAAAGCTGGCGGCGGCCCTGGCCATGGCGATGCAGAAGACGGGCCGCCGTCCGCGCGTCCTGGTCCAGGTCAATACCGGCGCCGAGCCGCAGAAGGCCGGGGTCTTGCCTGAAGACGCCGACGCCCTGATCGCCGCCGCCCGCGACGGCCACGGCCTGAACGTCGAGGGCGTGATGTGCATTCCTCCGGCGGACGAAGCGCCTGAACCCCATTTCAAGCTGCTGGCCGAGATCGCCGCCCGAAACGGTCTGTCGGTTCTGTCGATGGGCATGAGCGGGGACTATGAAACCGCTATTTTCAGTGGCGCGACTCATGTTCGGGTCGGTTCGGCCCTGTTCGGGGAACGAATTGCGCCTCTAAAGCCCTCTTAAAGCGATGAAATAGCGGAGCGCCCTTGGCGAACCCCTCAAGCCTCGCCATTCTCTACCCATGCCGACGCCCAAGACCATCCTGATCATCGACGACGACGACGACCTGCGCGAGGCCTTGGCCGAGCAGCTGGCCCTGCACGAGGAGTTTCGTCCCGTCCAGGCCTCCACCGCCACCGACGGGGTGCGTCAGGCGCGGGAGGTTCGCGCCGACCTGATCCTGCTGGACGTCGACCTGCCCGACATGGACGGTCGCGAGGCCTGTCGCCTGATCCGCAAGGCGGGCGTCTCGACCCCGGTCATCATGCTGACGGCCCAGTCCTCGGATTCCGACGCCATTCTCGGCCTCGACTCGGGGGCCAACGACTACGTCACCAAGCCCTTCCGCTTCGCCGTCCTTCTGGCCCGCATCCGCGCCCACCTGCGCAGCCACGAGCAGTCCGAGGACGCGGTCTTCCAGATCGGCCCCTACGAGTTCCGCCCCGCGTCGAAGATGATGCTGGACGACAAGGGCAAGAAGGTCCGGCTGACGGAAAAAGAGACCAACATCCTCAAATACCTCTATCGCGCCGGGGCCAAGCCGGTGTCGCGCGAAGAGCTGCTGACCGAGGTCTGGGGCTATAACGCCGGGGTCACCACCCACACCTTGGAAACCCACATCTATCGCCTGCGTCAGAAGATCGAGCCCGAGCCCGGTCAGGCGCGCCTGCTGCTGACCGACGCGGGCGGCTACCGCCTGCAACCCTGAGGGCAGGATGAGCGAGCGTCGTCCGACCCCGCCTCTGGTGGCGCTTCGGGCGTTCGACGCCGCCGCCCGCCTGGGCAGCTTCCGCGAGGCCGCCGAGGAGCTGGGCGTCACCCCCGGCGCCGTCAGCCGCCATATCAAGGCGCTGGAGATGCGGCTGGGCCTGCGTCTGTTCGACCGCTTCAACCGCTCGGTGGTCCTGACCGCCGACGGTCGCCGTCTGGCCCAGGGTGTGGCCGACGCCTTCGAACGGCTGGAAAGCGCGCTGGAGGCCGTGCGGCCGGGGCGCAGCCGCCAGCTGAGGATTTCGGCCCTGCCGTCGCTGGCGGGCAAGTGGTTGTCGCCGCGCCTGCACCGTTTCAGCGAGGACAATCCCGACCTGGATCTGATCGTCTTCGCCGAGGACCGCATCGCCGACCTGTCGAACGGCGAGGCCGACGTGGCGCTTCGTTATGGCGAAGGCCCCTATCCGGGCCAGACGGCGCGTCGGTTGATGAGCGAACGCCTGATCCCGGTCTGCGCCCCGTCGCTGGCGGCGGCGCGCAAGGTCAACACCCCAGCCGACCTGCTGGACGTCGTCCTGATCCACGAGACCTGGCACGATATGCCCTATTCGGACCGCATGGGCTGGAAGGCCTGGTTCGAGAGCGCGGGCGTTGCGGACCCCCGCGTCAACCACCTGCGCGGTCCGGTCTTCAGCCATAGCCATCTGGCGCTGGAGGCTGCCCTGTCGGGACGCGGCGTGGCCCTGACCTCGGCGCCTCTGGCCGCCGACGACCTGAGGGAGGGGCGGCTGATCCAGCCGGTCGATCACGCCCTGACCAACGACCTGGCCTACTGGGCCGTGGTCCTGCCCGAGCGCGCCGACGAGCCCAAGCTGCGCCGCTTCCTTAGCTGGATCGAGGCCGAGGCCCACGCTGATCCGATCGAGTGATTGAAACTCATCCGACCCGGCCTAACCGTGGTTTGTCCACAGGGGCTTTAGAGGCCATGTTCGAGGGGTTCGGATCTCCCCGCCGACAAGGAACCTCATCATGAAACTCGTGCATCCCCGCGCCAACGCCCTCTCGTTCGAAGCCGTCGTCGTCTTCACCGGCAGCGTCACCCTGATCCTGCTGGGCGTCCTGGCCGGCGCCAAGCTGCTCGGCGCCGCCTAAAATCAGTCCAGGCTGAGCTCAGCTCAACGCGGGCGCCATTCGCTGAGAAGGGCGCCCGTGGCTCCATCCTCGAAGGCCAGCCGGTCCAGCCGCAGCGCGGCGACGCAGACCGGCCGGCTCTCGACGTCTCTCTGGACGCATTTCACGGCCTTGCCGTCGGCGAAGGTCGTCAGCCGCCCCTCGAGCCGCAGCGCATAGCCGCCCGGCGCCGGCGTCGGCGCGGTCCCTTTTTCTCCCCGAATGACATGGGCGTAGGCCTGGCCTTGACGCCGGCCCAGGCGCGAGCCGTCCGCCTCGACCACGGCCGCCAGCCCCGCCGTGCGTTCCGGCAGGTGCACGACTGGCGGAGGCGGCGCATCGGGGGCCGGCGTCTTGGCGGGCTTTGCCTTGTCGGTTTCGACCTTGGCCGCTTCGGGCGGCGCCGTCTCCACGGCTGCGGGGGCGGGACAGGAGTCCAGCCCGCTCCAGGGGCGCGCGATCCAGAAGCCTTCGATCGCATCCCATTGATCCAGGCTCGTTTCCGCGGCGGGCGCGACGCCGCCGGCCGCGATCCTGGCCTTCAGGTCCTCGGGCGTGACCGTCAGGGTCAGGCCGCCGTCGGAGTTGCGGACCAGACGCGGCAGGCCGGCGACGGCCGCGCCCTCGGCGCTGCTCGTCTCGCCGCCGCAGCCGAACGGCAGACGCACCGACACGGTCCGCCCATTGAGGGCCGCCTCGCGGGTCTGTCCATCGGCCAGGGCCGACCCGGCCTCGCTCAGGGCGGCCAGGACGGCGAAGCGGTTCAGGTTGCTGTCCAGCACGACCGTCGGCGAAGGGGCAGGAGCTGGCGCCGGCGCGCTCGTCGGCTCGGGCGGTCGCTGACACCAGACCAGCAGGGGCAGGGCGGCGAGGACAGCGACAGGCGCGACGAGACGGGTCGTTGTGATCGGCATGGAACCAGCCTAACACGAGAAACGCTGAAGGGCGCCCCTGGCCGAACAACCGGCATCCACAGCGGGGGCGAGGGCCGGGGAGGGTCCGCGCGCGCGTGACGCTGGATCAGATCATCGCACTCATCGTTCTGGTCGCCGTGGTCGGGTTGATGATCCACGGGCGCATGCGGTCGGACGTGGTGGCGCTCAGCGGCGCGGCGGCCCTGTTGCTGCTCGGCGTGGTGCGTCCGGTCGAGGTCCAGAGCGCCTTCGCCAGTCCCGCCGTCATCGCCCTGGCCGGCCTGTTCGTCATCGCCTACGCCATCGAACTGTCGGGCCTGCTGGGCCTGATGATCCGCAAGGCCACGGCCCTGTGTCAGCGGTTCGGCGCGGTGGGCATCTGGGCGGTGATCGGCCTGTGCGGCTCGGTCGGGGGCTTTTTGAACAATACGCCGGTGGTGGTCCTGGCTGCGCCGGTGGTGCGCGACATGGCCAAGTCGCTGAAGCTGTCGCCCAAGCGCTTCCTGATGCCGCTCAGCCATGTGACGGTGCTGGGCGGCCTGCTGACCCTGATCGGCACCTCGACCAATCTTCTGGTCAACGACATGGCCCGCAACGCCGGCCAGCCGGTCTTCAGCCTGTTCGAGATCACCCCGGTCGGCCTGGTCATCGCCCTGGTCGGCGGGCTGTGGCTCTACTTTTTCGGCGCCCGTCAGCTGGGACGCACCGCCAGTCTGGATGAGGAGGCCGAGGCTGAACGCGAGCGGATCGAGGCCGAGGCGCGGGCCCAGGCCGAGGCTCAGGCGGCGGCCCGTCAGACGCGGCTCGGTCGCTGGCGTCTGCCCTTCGCCCTGCCGTCGCTGAGCGGGTTCGGCGAAAGCCGCAATCAGCGCGACGGCACCGGCGACGCCCATCTGGGCGATGTCGATCTCTATGCCTCGGCGGACCGGCCGCTGCAGTGGCGCCGTGCCCTGATCGCCCTGACGGTCTTCGTCCTGGTGGTGGCGGCGGCGGGTCTGGGGATCGCCCCCATCGCGGCGGCGGCCTTTGCGGGGGCCGTAGCCCTGATCCTGCTGGGGGTGCTGACCCCGGACGAGGCCTATTCGGGGCTCAAGCCCGACATCCTGCTGCTGATCGCCGGCATGGTGGTGGTCGGCACCGCCATCGAGGTGACGGGTCTGGCGGCCCAGGGCGCGGGCCTGCTGATCGAGGTGATCCGCCCGTTTGGGCCGCTGGGCGCCCTGATCGTCCTCTATGGCGTGACCCTGTTCGCGACGGAGCTTCTGTCCAACGCCACGGTGGCGGTGCTGGTGACGCCGATCGCGGTGGCCCTGGCCGAGAGCCTGGGCGTCGATCCGCGCCCCTTCCTGGTGGCGGTGATGATGGCCGCCTCGGCCGCCTTCGCCACGCCCTTCGGCTATCAGACCAACGTCCTCGTCTATCAGATGGGCGGTTACAGCTACCTGGACTTCGTCCGGGTGGGGCTGCCGCTGAACCTGATCACCTGGGCGGCGGCCATGGTCGCCATCCCCATCTTCTTCCCCTTCTGATCGCCGGGATCAGACGTCCAGGTCCATGACGACCGGGGCGTGGTCGCTGGGCCGTTCCCATTCGCGCACGGTGTCCAGGATACGGGCGCTGCCCTTGACCACGGCGGGGGTCAGGCCCGGCGAGGTCCACAGGTGGTCCAACCGCAGGCCCCGGTTCGAGACGCGGAAGTCCTTGGCGCGATAGCTCCACCAACTGGCCAGCTTGACCGGGTCGGGGATCTGGTCGCGCACCACATCGGCGAAACCGCCTGCGTCTTGCAGACGGCGCAGTGTCTCGATCTCGCCCGGCGTGTGGCTGACGACCTTCAGCATGAACTTGTGATTGAAGACGTCGTTGTCGCCCGGCGCGATGTTGAAGTCGCCCGCCAGGACCAGAGGCCGCTGCTGGTCGCGGGTCTTCATCTCGGCGGTCAGGCGCTCATAGAAGTCCATCTTGTGATCGAACTTCGGGTTCACCTTGCGGTCGGGAATATCGCCGCCGGCCGGGATGTAGAAGTTCTGCACCTCGACGCCGTTGATCAGGCCCGAGACGCAACGGCCGTGACCTTCGCGGCAGACGTCAAGCGCAGGGCCTTCACCGTCGAGAATGGGCAGCTTGCTGGCGATGGCCACGCCGTGCCAGCCCTTCTGGCCGCGGATCTTCAGATAGGGCAGGCCCATCTGCTCAAAGGCTTCCCGAGGGAACTGGTCCTCGGTGCATTTGATTTCCTGAAGGCACAGGACGTCGGGCGCGTATTCGGCGACGAAGCGGGCGATCTGATCGACGCGCAGGCGGACCGAGTTGATGTTCCAGGTGACGATGCGAAGGGTCATGGCCCGGCCTTAGCACGGCCAAAAGCGGGGATGGGCCATGAAAAAAGCGCCCGGAACGGATCCGGGCGCTGTTCAGTTCGTCTCTCTCGCCGCCGGGAGGGGATGATTCCATGGCGGACAGAACGGCCGCCGCCGTTCTGTGGTCAGAATGTCACACGGACGAAAAAAGTCAAATCAACAAAATGAGTCAAGGTTGTGCCGTTCTTACGACGCGACCCTCTAGTTGCGGCTGGGGCGACGCGTCGGGTCGCGCAACTGGAACAGGCTGGCGGCCAGGCCCGAGGCGGGCTGCAGCGAGGTCAGCTGAATGCGGGTGCGCGAGCCTTGGGCGTCGGTGATGGTCCATTCCTGCAGGCGCAGCGGCGAGCCGGCGAAAGCCAGGATGACCGAGCCTTCAGCCGGTTTGGAAGCGTCTCTGGCGGTGATGGCGAAGGCGCCAGAGGCCATGCGGGTGACGCGATCGACGCGCACGCCCTGATCCAGACGGACCTCGCGGGCCAGGAAGGTCGACAGCGGCGTGGCGCGCAGCGGCACCTGACGGAAGACGTTGAGGCGCGGGTCGTAACGCTTCACGTTATTGCCATCGGCCACGACCAGCAGGCCGGCCGGATCGCTGTATTCGAAACGCATCTTGCCGGGACGTTGCAGCCAGAACTTGCCGGTGCGGCGCTGACCGCCGGGGCCGGTCTCGACAAAGTCGCCCTGGGCCGCCGTCAGGGCCGTCAGATAGGTTTGGGCCTGGCGCAGGGTGGCCTGATCCTCGGCGGACAGGTTGGACTGGGCCGAGACGGGCGCGGCGGCCACGATGGCCAATGCGGCGGCGCTGAAGCCGAAGGCGCGGCGTGAAAGGGTCATGTCTTTTCTTCTCCCGTTCTGAACGGTTTTCGACCCGGCGAGGGTGTGAGCATCATCCGGCAGGCTGATGACGCCAGCCTGACCATATTCCGGCGCTTCGATGAAGCGCTGTTCATTGTTTTTGGGGTCCTATCGTTCGCGACGCGGTCGCTCACTGCTTGAGGACATGGGGCTTCCAAGGGTCGTGGGCATAGGCGGTTCCGTCCAACCTGGCTGGCTTCTGCGCTGAAGCAGCGAGGCTCCGCGAGCCGAGCGATAGCGCCCGGCAGCGAAGCTGCCGAGGCCTACATGGGCGGCGGGCCGGCCAGGATGTCGCGCTTGCCGGCGTGGTTGGCGGGGCTGACGACGCCTTCCTGCTCCATACGCTCGATCAAGGTGGCGGCGCGGTTGTAGCCGATCTGCAGACGGCGCTGGATGTAGGAGGTCGAGGCCTTGCGGTCGCGGGTGACCACGGCCACGGCGCGGTCATAGAGGTCGTCGCCCGACATGCCGTCGCCGTCACCGCCCATGGCCCCGTCGCCGTCGCCGTCCGGTTCGTCGGTGATCAGGTCGAGGTAGTCGGGCTCGGCCTGCAGGCGCAGGTGCTTGCACACCTCCTCGACTTCCTGGTCGGTCACGAACGGGCCGTGCAGGCGGGTGATGCGGCCGCCGCCGGCCATGTAGAGCATGTCGCCCTGGCCCAGCAGCTGCTCGCCGCCCTGTTCGCCCAGGATGGTGCGGCTGTCGATCTTGGAGGTGACCTGGAAGGAGATGCGGGTCGGGAAGTTGGCCTTGATGGTGCCGGTGATGACGTCCACCGACGGGCGCTGGGTGGCCATGATCAGGTGGATGCCGGCGGCGCGGGCCATCTGGGCCAGACGCTGCACGGCGCCTTCGACGTCCTTGCCGGCGACCAGCATCAGGTCGGCCATCTCGTCCATGACCACGACCAGATAGGGCATGGGCTCGGGACGGATCTTCTCGGATTCATAGACCGGGCGGCCCTGTTCGTCGAAGCCGGTCTGGACGGTGCGTTCGAAATGCTCGCCCTTCTCCTGGGCCTCGCGGGCGCGTTCATTGTAGCTGGCGACGTTGCGGACGCCGAGCTTGGACATCCGGCGATAGCGGTCCTCCATCTCGCGCACGGTCCACTTCAGGGCCACGACCGCCTTCTTGGGATCGGTCACGACCGGCGCCAGCAGGTGCGGGATGCCGTCATAGACCGACAGCTCCAGCATCTTGGGGTCGATCATGATGAAGCGGCATTCGGCCGGGGTGTGGCGGAACAGAATCGAGAGGATCATGGCGTTGACCCCGACCGACTTGCCCGAACCGGTGGTGCCGGCGATCAGCAGGTGGGGCATGCGCGCCAGATCGGCGACATAGGGCTCGCCGCCGATGGTTTCGCCGAGCGCGAGCGGCAGGAGGTGGCTCTTCTTGTCGTATTCGCCCGAGGCCAGAAGGTCGCGCAGATAGACGGTCTCGCGCTTGGCGTTGGGCAGTTCGATGCCGATGGCGTTGCGGCCCTGGACGACCGAGATGCGGCAGGCGCGGGCCGACATGGAGCGGGCGATGTCGTCGGCCAGGGCCACGACGCGGCCGTGCTTCACGCCGGGCGCCGGCACCAGTTCATAGAGGGTGACGACGGGGCCGGGGCGGATCTGGTCGATCACGCCGCGCACGCCGAACTCCTGCAGCACGCCTTCCAGCATCTTGGCGTTCTGCTTCAGCGATTCTTCGTCCACTGAGCCGACGCGCTGGCCGGGCTTGGCCAGGATGCCGAGCGAGGGCAGGTCGAAGCCCTCGCCGGGCTCGAAGTCGAAGGTAACCTGATCGGCGTCGGTGCGGGGCTTGGGCGCCTTGACCGCCGCGACGCGGGGCTCGGCCGCCTTTGACGGGCGGGCCGAGGGCGGGGCGACCGGGGCGGGCGCCGCGTCCTCCCACGGCGGGGCATAGGCGGCGGGTTCGTCGTCAGCGTAGGGATCGGCCGCATAGGGCTCAGCGTCGGCCTCGACGCCTTGCGCCTCGGGCGCAGCGACGGGTGCGGTCTGGGCCTGTTCGTGGACGCGGCGCGGACGGCGGGGGGCGGCGGCAGCGGCGGGGGCCGCTTCGGCCACGACGCGAGCGGGCTTGGCCGGGCGCTCGGCCTGCTGGGCGCGGCGGGCGGCGTTCTTTTCGGCGGCCCAGCCGGCAGTGTCGGTAAAGTCACGCAGACGCAGACCCACGGCATAGCCCAGGCCCCATAGGCCCAGGATCAGGAACAGGCCCCCGGCGATCCAACGCCCGGCGGGGATGTGCAGGGCGGCTAGGCCTTGGGCCGACAGACCCGTCACGCCGTCGCCCCACAGACCGCCGAGGCCAGCGGCCAGCGGCCACTTGGCCGGCGCGGCCAGAGCCGACAGGGCGGCGGACAGCAGCAGGACGCCGACGACGGCGCAGAAGATCTTGAAGGCGGTCGGCTGCAGCCGGTGTTGCAGGGCGTCGCCGATGGCGGTCGCCAGGCCAAAGGCGATCAGCAGCAGGACGGCGGGCCAGGCCGCCAGGCCCAGGGACTGCATCATCAGGTCGGCGAAGGTCGCGCCGACGCCGCCCAGCCAGTTGGTCGCGCCTTGCGTCGAGGCGGCGTTGAGGCTGGGGTCCGCCGGGTTCCACGAGATCATGGCGACCAGCAGCAGGGTCGCCAGCAGGGCTTGCAGCACGCCGCGGAAACGCACGGCGAAGGGCGCGCCCCAGACGATGCGGGCGGTGGACCAGGCGCGTTGGCCGAGCGCGAGGGCGGCGGACATGAAGGCGAACCTCAGAAGACTAGGCCTCCCTTGTCGCGCGACAGGGTTAAGGGGCTGTTTACCAGGCGGGCGGGATCAAGCGCCAAATGAGAAGGATGGGCGACCCATGGCGGATCGGAAGCTTGAAGGCCCAGGCAGCGAAGAGAGGCTCAAGGCGGTTCGAAAGGGCTTTCGTCGGACGTCACAACGCTTGCACGGCCGGTCCAAATTGGCTGCTTGGGCCGCTATGGGGCGCACCTTCTTCGTTTGGTTCGCCGGGTTGGCGCTGTTTGCATTGGCGACGTTGCTGATCACGGACGCCTTGCTCTGAAGGCTTGCGACCTCTCGCCTCTGGACGCGGGCGGTCATCGGCGCGACACAGGCGGCATGGCTCAGACGGACTACGACATCATCATCGCGGGCGCGGGACTGGCGGGGGCGACGTTTGCGCTGGCGGCGGCGCAGGGCGGGCTGAAGCCGGTTCTGGTCGATCCCCAGCCGTTCGACGCCCAGCTGGCGCCGACCTTCGACGGGCGTTCGACCGCCATCGCCTATTCGACCTTCCGTATGCTGGATGCGCTCGGCCTGGGCGCGAGCCTGCGTCCCCACGCCTGCCGCATGGACCGGATTCTGGTCACGGACGGCAAGCGGCCGGGCGCCGCCAGCCGCCCGCCGTCGCCGGCCTATATCCGCTTCGACGCCGACGAGATCGGCGACCGCAACGGCGGCGAACCCTTGGGCTATATGCTGGAGAACCGCCGCATCCGCACGGCCTTGGCCGAGGCCGTAACCGCCGCCGGGATCGAGGTCCGCGCCCCCGCCAGCGTGGCCGGGGTCGAGGTCGGGCCGGGTCTGGCGACGGTGACGCTGAAGGGCGGCGCGACCATCAATGCGCCTCTGGTCGTGGGCGCCGAGGGGCGCGGCTCGACCGTGCGTCAGGCAGCCGGGATCGGCACATTGGGCTGGGGCTATGGCCAGAGCGGCGTGGTCGCCACGGTCAAGCTGGGCCGCGACCACGGCAATGTCGCCCACGAGTATTTCCTGCCCGACGGCCCCTTCGCCATCCTGCCCCTGACGGAACAGCGCGCCAGCCTGGTCTGGACCGAGAGCACGCGCCGGGCCGAGGCCCTCAAGGTCGCCTCGGACGAGGCCTTCCACGCCTATCTGATGCGCCGCTTCGGCGAGTTTCTGGACGGGGTGGAGGTGGTGGGCCCGCGCTTTGTCTATCCGCTGTCGCTCAGCCTAGCCGAGAAGCTGGTCGCGCCGCGCATCGCCATCCTGGGCGACGCCGCCCACGGGGTGCACCCGGTGGCGGGGCAGGGGCTGAACATGGGCCTGAAGGACGCCGCCGCCTTGGCCGAGGTGCTGACCGACGCCGTGCGCATCGGCGAGGACATCGGCTCGGAGCTGGTGCTGGAGCGCTACGCCCGCTGGCGGCGGTTCGACAATGCGGCCCTGGCGGCGGGCTTCGACGGCTTTGTGCGGCTCTTCTCGAACGACCTGCCGCCGGTGCGGCTGGCGCGTGACCTGGGCATGGCGGTGGTCAACCGCATCGCCCCCCTGCGCCGCGCCTTCATGCACGAGGCGGGCGGGGCGACGGGCGACCTGCCGAAGCTCCTCAAGGGCGAAGCGCTCTAGCCCGAGAAGGCTATGAACCGCTCAAGCAGGCCGCCACCGCGTGGCGGGCGATAGCGACGCCAGAGATCGTCTTGCGATCTCTGGGAAAAAACGAAGCCTAGTCTTCTAGGCTTCGGGCGTCCTCGGCCAGCATGATCGGCACGCCGTCGCGGATGGGGAAGGCCAGCTTGGCGCCGGCCGAGATCAGTTCGTTGCGCTCGCGGTCATAGGTCAGGCGGCCGCGCGTGACCGGGCAGACCAGGACCTCCAGCAGGCGGGGGTCGACCGAGACGGGGGTGTTGAAGGCGTCGCTCATGGGATCTTTCTTAGTGGGCTATCGCGCTTCGCGCTACTTGAGCCCGTTTGGTGGGTCAGGCTCCCAAGGAGGCAGTATGGGTCGCGCCTCGCGCTACTGCATCGCCGGGTTGTCGTCGTCGCCGTCGCTGGCGGCGTCGATGCGGAGGAGAGCGGTCAGGGCCTGAGCGCGGTCTTCGAGCGTCATGGCCTCCAGCAGGGCCTGTTTCTCGGGCGGCTCGAACGGCAGGGCCATGGCCAGGCTGTTGATCAGGGCCTCCTGCGGCGCGGCCTCGGCGGTGTCCCAGTCCACGTTCAGGCCGCGATGTTCCAGATAGGGGCGCAGGGCGTCGAGGAAGCCGTGGCGGTCGAAGTCGGCGGCGGGGTCGGGGGCGCGCAGGTCGGCCTCGAACGGGGCGAAGTCGGCGCGGACCTGACGATAGGGCGTCTTGACCTGAAGCTCGGTGGTGACGCGGAAGCGGCAGACTCCGGTCAGGGTGATCAGATAGCGCCCGTCCGAGGTCTCGTTGAAGCTGGTGATGCGCCCGGCGCAGCCGACGCGGGCCAGGGGCGGCTGGATATCGAGATCACCCAGCGGCTGGATCAGGCCGATCATCCGGTCCCCGGCCATGGCGTCGTCGACCATGTTCAGATAGCGCGGCTCGAACACGTTCAAGGGCAGCTGGCCGCGCGACAGCAGGATCGACCCCGGCAAGGGGAAGACCGGGATGACCTGGGGCAGTTCAATCGCCTTGATATAGCCCTGGGCCATCGCCGGTCTCCGGTCAGGCGAACAGGATGGAGGACAGGCGGCGGCGGCCGTCGCGGGCGACCTCGCTGGTCGCGCCCGCGGCCTCGAACACGGTCAGCAACTGCTTGCGCGCCGCCTGGTCGTTCCACTCGCGGTCGGCCTTGACGATGGCGAGCAGCTGATCGACCGCGCCGCCCAGGTCGCCGGCCGACGCGAGCGCCAGGGACAGGTCGTAGCGGGCCTGATGATCGTTCGGGTCAGCGGTGATTTTCGCCTGCAGCTCGGCAGCGGCGCCGGTCGGGGCCGAGGCGGCCAGCGACAGCTGGGCGCGGACGCTCTGGACCATGGGGTCGGTGGAGTCGGCGGGGGCCATGGCGATGGTCTGGCGCGCCTGCTCGGCGTCGCCCTCGGCCAGATAGACGCGGGCCATGCCGGCGATGGCCTTGGGGTTGTCCGGCTCCATGGTCAGGACGTGGGCGAAGGCCTGGGCCGCGCCGCCGAGGTCGTTGAGGGACAGGGATTCCTCGCCCAGCGACAGCAGTTGCTCGACGTCGGTGTTGACGCCCGCGCCGCCGGTCAGCTTGTCGATGAAGGCCTTGATCTGGCTGTCGGGGATGGCGCCCTGGAAGCCGTCGACCGGCTGGCCGTTGACGAAGGCGTAGACGGTCGGGATCGACTGGACCCGCAGCTGGCCCGCATAGGCCGGGTTGGCGTCGACGTCGATCTTGACCATCTTCACCGCGCCGGCGGCGCCGCGCACGGCCTTTTCCAGGGCGGGCCCGAGGGTCCGGCACGGGCCGCACCAGGTGGCCCAGAAGTCGACGATGACCGGCTGATGTTTCGAGGCCTCGATCACGTCGGCCATGAAGGAGGCGTCCGTGCCGTCCTTGATCAGGTCATCGGAAAGCTTGGGGTCGGCGAAGGTCATGATCGGGTCCGCGTAAGGGTCGAAGAATCGTAACGGATCAGATGGCGTCGGGATGCCTCCTCATCAAGCGCCAAGTGACGAAGCTGAGGCGTCTGGCCGCAAGGGGGGCGAGGGCGGCGGCGAAAAAACAGAGTCCAATTCGTCTAATGAGTCTGAAATCGGAGGTCCGGTTCATTCTGCCTATAGCGGACCGCTGCGTCAGAAGAGGTCGCGCCGTGCCTTATGGCCGCGTCCCTATCCACGTCACCCTCGGGCTTGTCCCGAGGGCCCATTTCAGACCAAGCGCCGCGGCAAGTGATGATGCCTGAAGCCGCCATAGGCCCTCGGGACAAGCCCGAGGGTGACGACCAGCAAGTTCTACAGCCGGTCCATGCGCAGCCAGCGGGCGTCGCCCAGCCAGGCGGTCTTCAGGGCCTGTTCCGCCGCCGCCGTCTCGGTCGCGTGACCCTGGGCCGCTTCGCTGCGGGCCAGGCCGTAGAGGGCCCAGCCGTTGTTGGGGGTCTGGACCAGGGCGTAGCGGAAGGCCTCGGCGGCCTCGGCGGGGCGACCGGCCTGATAGAGGGCGGCGCCCAGAGACTGATTGACCGGATAATACCAGTAGGGCGGCTCCTGATAGGGCAGGGCGGCTTCGATGGCGACGGCGCGACGATAGTGGCCGGCGGCTTCACGATGGCGGCCCTGGGCTGCGGCGAACCGCCCGCGCGCCACGGCCTCGGCCAGGGTCAGCAGGTCGGGGGCGGGAACGCCCTGGGCGATCATGTCGGCGAAGGCGTCCGACGCCTTCAGCGCGTTCAGGGCCGCCAGCTCTCGCTCGAAATGCGACCGGTCGCGCAAGCGGGCGTAGGCGACGGCGCGGGCGTAACGGCGCATGGCGACCGCATAGGGCAGGCGGGCGTCGGGCGCGGGGGCGGCCAGGATGGTTCGCGGCGCGGCGAACTGGGCCAGGGCCTGATACGGGGCGGCGTCGATGACCTGAATCCAGGCGATGCGGGCCGAGGTGGCGGGGTCCAGCACGGTGCGCAACCGCCGCGCCTCGCTCAGGGCCGTGTCCATGTCGCCCGCCATCTGGGCCGAGGCGACGATGAAGTGGATGTTGTGCGGATAGTAGCCGTAGCGGACCAGGCTCTGGTCGCCGGCATCGCGGATGAAGGCCTCGTCGGCCCGCGCCGCCGCCAGGTTCAGGCGGATGGAGTCGGCGTAGCGGCCGCGCCGCATATAGATGTGGCCCGGCATGTGGACCAGGTGGCCAGCGCTGGTCGTGGGGGCGGCGGCCAGGCGGTCGGCGGCGGCCTCGGCGCGTTGGGGATCGGCGGCTTCCATCAGGTGGATGTAGAGGTGGGCGGCCTGAACGTGATCGGGGGCGCGGGCCAGGACGCCCTCGACCAGACGCACCGCCTCGCCGCTGCGGCCGACGGGGGTGCGCTTGTCGGCCTGCCAGTAGTTCCAAGGGGTCGTGTCCATGACCGCCTCGGCGGTCAGGACGGCGATGTCCTCGTCCTCGGGGAAGCGGGCGGCGACGGTCAGCATGGCGTCGGCGTAGGCGGCGTCCAGGGCGGCGCGGTCCGCCGCCGGGTCGTCGGAATAGCGCCGGGCCAGGGCCTCGATCAAGGCCTGCTCCTGCGGCGTGCCGAGGGTCCGAAGGGTCATGGCGCGCGCCAGGGCGGCCATCGCCGCCGCCCGGTCGCGCTCGTCCATCGGGGCGTTGATGTTGGGGCCGAGCGCCACGGCCTCGCCCCACCAGCACAGGGCGCAGTCGGGATCGAGCGCCTGGGCCGCGCGGAACGACTGCACGGCCCCGGCGTGGTTGAAACCGTAGGCCAGCATCAGGCCCTGGCTGAAATAGGCCTGGGCGCGGGCATCGCGCGTCGTCGCGATCAGCTTTGAGCCGGTCAGGTCGGGATAGAGGGGGATGGCCTGGGTCTGACTGGTCTGGGTCTGACTGGCCTGGGCCTGACCGGCGGGGGCGGCGACCGCCGAGCCGATCAGCAGGGCGCGGGCCAGGGCGCCGCCCGTCTGAGCCGGACCGCACAGGGCGCCGAACAGGCGGGCGGGGTCCAGCGGCGGGACCGCCGACACGGACGACAGGGCGGTCGAGCCGGTCAGGACCAGGCCGACGCCGCCGACGGCCAGGGCTTTCCACAACAGTCGCATGCACCGTCTCCCTTGCGGGTCTGAAGCCACGAATATCGGCTGCGTCGCGCGGACGCAGAGCGAAAGAACGCTGATACTAGACGAGATGGGGTCTTTGAGGCAGCGTGATTCAGGGAAACGGGACTTTTCAGAACCGACCGCCGAAGCAGACCCATTGAAGGTCCGCTAAGGGAGCGGACATCTGGCGTTTGGCGGAACATGGGCTCCTGATCCGAGCCGCCAAGCTTCTTGCGCTAATATCGCAGTCTGTGAAGGTGGAGTTATGCAACTCTTGCGAGGTCGAAAAACAACCAGCCTCGCGGTGCTTGCAGGGGCCCTTGTCCTCGTCTCGTTTGCTGGAGCGCCCGCTTCTGCGGCGCAGGTCAGGCCTGCAGACCCGGCGGTGACCGAGGTGGAGGACGTCACCGTGATCGCCCAGGCGACCCGGCGCGCGACGGGGCGGTTCGCCAGCCAGATCGCCAACGGGCCGCCGGGGCGGCTTAGGGCGCGCTGGGATCGTGAAGTCTGCATCGGCGTCATCAACATGGACCGCGAACACGCCCTGTTCCTGATCGAGCGTGTGTCCCAGGCTGCACGGCCCTTGGGGCTGAGGCTTGGCGAACCGGGCTGCAAGGCCGACGTCAGGATCTATGTCACCGACCAGCCCGACGCCCTGACAGTCAGCCTGACGGACACCTATCCGCTGTCTTTCCGGCCGGCGCGGCGCTTGGTCAGCCTGGGCAACGAGGCGCTGGAACGGTTTCGGACTTCTGACGCCCCCGTGCGATGGTGGCACGTCAGCGCCCCCATCATGGACGGCACGAACCAGTTGGCGATGACCGTCAATTCATCGGAGGACCCGCGCCAGCCCATGAATGTCGCCGTGCGTAATGGCTCGCGCCTGCGGGGCAATACGCGTGACGACCTGATCGGCGTGACCATCGTGCTGGACCTCAATCAGATCGGCGCCGTCGATTTCGGCGCTCTCAGCGACTACGTCGCCATGGTCGCCCTGGCGCCGGTCGATCCGTCGGCGGACGCGAAGGGGTTGAATACGGTGATGAACCTGTTTTCTCAGCCCGAAGTGACGGGCTTGACGACCCTGGACCGGGACTATCTGGCGGCCCTGTATTCGGCCTCGCGCTCGCCGATGACTGTCAGTCAGCAGAGCGCCGAGATCGCCGACCGCATGACGACGGCCAGGCTTCGTCGGGCGCGGGCCGAGGTCGAGCCGCATCGCTGATCGCCTCACGACATTGCGTAGTCGCCATTCCGTTGTTCGCGGTGATTGGCGCCAAGGCCCAGATCGATGGTCTGAACGCCCAGAAGCGGACGGATATGAACGACAGCAACGGGTCGATTTCGGTCCTGGGTTTCGGCGCCGAAAGCGGACATTGGTGTCCAAGCCGGAAAGCGGACGCCCCCAACGTCAGCTAAGGGTGGAAAGCGGACATCATTCGATGACGGTGGGGACTTGGAAGAACGTCAACTCATAGTCGATGCTGTCCAAGCCTGGTTCATCATTGAAATGCACTTCAAACGCTCGCTCAGGGTAATCAGCAGCCAGCTTCTGCTGATAGATGGCCTGCAGGGCGCGACCGAGATGACGAAGCTGAACTTCTGAAACGGACGCCCCATAGTGGATATCTGCTATGTGAATGTGATTGATGACGGCTTCGATCGCTTTGCGACCGCCCCCGCGCTTTTCCCACTCTCGCAGATTGGCTTCGGTCGACCCTTGCCGAAGAACATAGTCATCGATCTCGACAAACTCCGGCCAGAACAGGAGGCTGTAGCCGACGGCAAGGTCGTAGTTGCCGTTCATGGCGATCCAACTCTCCAGATCGATCCCCCGGCCATTGTTCCAAAGTTTCGCGTCCGGGATGAGGTCGCTGTCGCTAACCATCGCTAGTTCTCCCTTTTTGTTGGGATACCTTAGCCAGAGCGCCTGAATGTCTGCAAAGGGTCGCAAGCTGACCTTGGGCTTTAGCAACACAGACGGACGTTGGCCGTCAGGCCAGGGGCGCGGGCTTGGAGGGGTTCAGTCCAGGGCGTCGAAGTCCACCACCAGCGGGGCGCGGTGCAGCAGGGTCAGGATGCGGCGGAAGTCGGCCTGATCCAGGGCGGTGGTGGCGGTGTTGGTCAGGGGATGGAAGTTGACCACGTCGGCGTCCCACAGGCGCTGATCGAGGACGAAGGTCACGCGTTGCTGCGTGTCGTTGATCAGGCCGAGCGCCGTGACCGAGCCGGGGCGGACGCCCAGGGTCTCCCACATCAGGGCCTCGTTGCCGAAGGACAGGCGGTCGGAGCCGAGCGTCCGATGGGCGCGTTTCAGGTCGATGACCGTGTCCTGGGCCGCGGAGATCAGCCACAGCCGGCCCTTCTTGTCCTTGAGAAACAGGTTCTTGGTGTGGAGGCCGGGCAGGGCGGCCTTGAGCTCCAGCCCCTCCTCGACGCGGAAGACGGCGGGGTGGTCGTGGGTGGTCTGGGCCACGCCGTTCTCGGCCATCCAGGCCAGCAGGCGGGCGCGGTCATAGGCGGGCGCGGACTCGGGTGTGGCCTCGGGGGCGGTCTGTTCGGGAGCGGTGTCGGTCATCTCGGCCTTGTCGGACGGGCGGCGGGGGCGATAGGGGAAGAGGACATCATCGTTACCCCCTGTTCGACCTGTTTGGGAGCCCGCGTCTTGGAACTGGAATGCTATCCGATGAGCCCCCGGCCGTGCGACCTGGTGCCCGGTCGCCAGTCGCGCAACTGGATGGACGCCTTCGCCAGTCGGCATCCCTATCGCTGTCTGCCGCTGACCATGGCCAACACCACGGGGTGGGAGATCCTGGTCCCGTTCGGCTTCACCGCCGAGTGGAACGGCGGCCCGGCCCAGTCGGACATCAAGATCACGCCTGACCGCCCGCAACCAGAGCTGGACCACTTCGTCACCTCGCACTTCTCGCGCGGGGTGCTGACCATGCACCCGCAGTATCTGTTCAGGACGCCGCCGGGCTGGGGGATGCTGGCGCAGGGCTCGCCCAACCACGTCAAGGACGGCATCCAGCCCCTGACCGGTCTGATCGAGACCGACTGGCTGCCCTTCCCCTTCACCATGAACTGGATCTTCACGCGGCCGGGACGGGTCAAGTTCGAGAAGGGCGAGCCCTTCTGCTTCATCCTGCCGGTCGAGCACCGCAAGGTGGAGGCGTTCGAGCCGGTGATCCGGTCGCTGGAGTCCAACCCCGGCATGAAGGGCCAGTTCGAGGCCTGGAACCGGGCGCGCACCGATTTCAACACCCGCCTGGCCTCGGGCGACCCCGATGCGGCCAAGGAGGCCTGGCAGCGCTTCTACTTCAAGGGCGAGGTGCCTGAGGAGCTGGGCACGGCGCCCGCGACCCATTCCAACAAGCGCCGGTTGAAGAATCCTCGGGTCGGCTAAAACGAGGGCTTTTCTCCCCATTTTCATGGGGAGGTGGCGCGGCGCGATAGCGACGTGACGGAGGGGGCGTCTCGACGGGAGAGGGCGGCGCCGCCCCCTCCACCGCTACGCGGTCCCCCTCCCCACGAGTGGGGAGGAAAGGGTACAAACAGAAACGCCCGCCCCATTGCTGAGGCGGGCGTTTTTAGTTCGGCGCTCAAGCAGGCAGGCCGTTAGCGCGACAAGAATGCGCTCAAGCAGCGAGCGACCGCGTCGCGCGCGATAGCGCCTTCTTACTTGGAGACCGGCCGCGCTACGCGCGGGCCCAGGTTGTTGATGACCTCGCGGGCGTCGAAGGCGTTGGGGTCGCCGGCGGGCTTGGGACCGCGGCCCATGACGATCTCGGCCGTGGCCTCGTAGCGGTCGACCTGACGGATGTCGCGGTCGCGACCCCAGTAGGGGTCCCAGGTGCTCCAGTAGCCGCGCTGATAGAAGCGCCACTGGGGACCCCAGTAGGGACCATAGCGGTCGTAGTAGAAGGGATCGGGCGTCGTGTAGAAACGGGTGTCGCGGTCAGTGGCGCGGGTCACGGTGGCGAACCAGTCGTAACCGTTCTCGGCCGTCAGCTCGGCCGAGCGCAGCAGCAGGGACATCTCGACCTGATCGCGCGAGGTGACCGAGTTGCCCGAGAAGCTGACGCTGAAGCGGTTGCTTTCGAGCCTTTGCTCGGCGTAGCCGCCGCGCTGGCCGTTCAGGCCGGCAGGCTGATAGGGGGTGGCGGTGGCGCAGGCGCCCAGCGCCAGGGCGCCGGCGAGAGCAACCAGAACCGACGTCTTGCGTAGGTTTTTCATGGGAGGTTCTCCTTGAACGTCCATAGAACGTCGATGGTGCTGAACGACAGGTGAACAGCCAAGTTCCCGAGCCTGCGACACAGACGTCTATGCGTGCAATCTGGTGACGATCAGGACAGCCGCAAGGATCAGCAGGCCGCCGACGAAAATTCCGAATCCGCGCTTGAAACGGGGCTCGTTCATCCGGTTCGCCAGGGCGGCGCCGCCCAGGCCGTAGGCGCTCATCGACAGGACGTCCATGCCGATGGTGGCCAGGGCGAACAGGGCCAGCTGGGGCGCGACCGGACGATTCACGTCCAGGAAGGGCGGCAGGACGGCGGTGAAGAAAAGGATGGCCTTGGGATTGGCGATCTGGACCGCAAAGCCGTCGATCAGGGCGCTGCGGCCGCGCCTGATCTCGACATGGTCCGGCTCGGCGGCGGTGGCGAAGGCGCCGCGCAGGGCCTTGATCCCCAGCCAGGCGACATAGAGGGCGCCCAGGACGGCGATGATGCGGAAGACCTGGGGGAAGGCGGCGACCAGGGCGCCGAGGCCGAGGGCGGCGGCGCCGAACCAGACCAGGGTGGCGGCGTTCATCCCGACCACGCCGATCAGGGCCGAGGCGCGGCCCTTCTCCATGCCGGTCGCCACGGCGAACAGGTTGGCCGGTCCGGGCGTGACGGCCATGACAGCCATGACGCCCAGGAAGGCGGCGTAGAGATGCGGATCGACGGGAAGCGCGGCCATAAGACCCTTTCCGGCGGGGCGCCGGTCAGGTCAAGCTCTGGAAGCGCGGATCAGGCTTCGGCAGGCGGGGCGGGCGGCGTCGGGGGCGCGAGCGGGGTGTTGAAGGCCGCCTCCACCTCGTCCAGGGCCTCTTCCGACTGACCGACGGCGTAGTCGGCCATCAGGCCATAGGTCACCATCTGGTCGGGGTCGGCGTGGGCCCAGGCGCCGTTGCTCGCCAGGCCCTGAACCATGGGTTCGACGCCGGCCAGGGCCTCGGCCACCACGGCGTCGATGTCGATCTCGGCCAGGGCCTGCTGGGCGATCTCGCCGGCCTGTTGCGTCGCCAGACTGGTGAAGGCGCTGACGTGGGGCTGATATTCGGACCACAGGGCGGCGATGCGCAGGCCCTTGGTGGTTTCGTCGAGGGCGTCGTCGTCCTGGATGGCTTCGGCGCGTTCGCCGAACTCCTCCATCTTGGTCTCGAAGGCGGCGCCGGCGGCCTCCAGCTGGATCTCGGCGGCGGTCTTGCTCTCCTGCGCCACAGCGGCGGAGACGGGCAGCAGAGCGAGGGCGGCGGCGAGTGACAGGGCGCGGATCATGACGGAGCTCCTTCGGCGGACGCGGCAAGGTCCGTCGAACACCGTCCGACCTCAAGTGAAATCGCGGTAAGGCGACGGGACGGGCGCGAAACCCGTCCCGTCGTGGCGGTTACTGCGGCGCGGCAGGCGCGGCGGCCTGGGCGGCGATGGCCTGGGCGGCGCCGGCGCGGATCTGGGCGGGGATGCCGCGCAGAGCGGGGCCGACCTGGCCGCGGGCCTCCGTCATTTGCTGACGCTTGGCGTCATCCGTCGTCGCGGCGATCTCGCTGTCGATGAAGGCTTCCAGCTGGGTGGCGAAGCCTTCGATGTCCGGCTGGTAGCGGGCCAGGACGGCGTCGACGTCGGCCATGCCCTTGGTCTGGTCGCCGCCCGAAGCCGTGATGGCGGCCTCCAGTTCGGGTTGAAGCTGGGCCATGCGGGCCTCGAAGGCCTGGGCCTTGGCTTCCATTTCGATCTCGGCGGGGGACTTGACCGGGGCCTCAGCGGCAGCCGGAGCAGCGGCGGGGGCTTCCTGGGCGAAGGCGGGGACGGCGAAGGCGAGGGCCGCCGTGGCGGCGAGGACGAGACGCAGGGACATCAGAGACTCCGGTTGAACAAGGAGCCTGAAGACTCCGTCGGCGCGGAAGGTTGCGCACTTCCGTGGCGATGTGGAGGGTTTTTTGCGGCGCGCCGCTTGTGCCGGTTTGCGCCGGACCCGCATCGCCACGGCGAGCGACCTCGGTTAGGCTGACGAAAGACCGCTGCGAGGGGATTTCCTGATGTTCTCCAAGACCATGACTGCAATCTTCGTCGTTGCGGCGACGGCCGTCGGGGCCGCGCAGGCCAGAGCCGCCGAGCCAGCGCGGACCTATGCGGTCAGCGGCGAGTGCGGCGGGCGGCCGGCGACGACGGTGCGGATGGCGCCGGACCTGTGTCTGGGTCTGGTCTGGCAGGGGGCGGGCGCCGACGGTCCGCGAATGCCGCGCGGCCTGATGCAGTTGGCCGACGGCGACTGGCTGGTGACCGACCTGGGCGGCTGGGAGGCGGGGAAGGGCGCGATCTGGCGCCTGTCGTTTGCGTCGGATGGCGCGGCGCGCTGGCGGCGACTGGCGGGCGGTTTGTCGATGCCGCACACGGTGGCGCGCGGGCCGGACGGACGCCTCTATGTGTCCGAGATGAACCGCATCCTGACGCTGGACCCCGAGGCGGCGGACCCGGGGCAAAGCGTGCGGACCGTGATCGGCGACCTGCCGGACAACCGCCTGCACGATAACCGCCACCCGCTGTCGAGTTTTGTTTTCGACGGGAACGGCGACCTGCTGGTCAATGTCGGGGCGCCCAGCGACCGCTGTCTGGATGCGGCGGGCAAACCAAGAGCGGATGCGCGCGGAGCCTGCGTCGAGGAGGCGAAGACGGCCCAGGTTCGGCGCCACGCCTATCTGGGGAATGGCCGCTGGGCCGAGGAGAGCACGGTCTTCGCCAGCGGGCTGAGGAACTCCATCGCCCTGGTCCGTCATTCGTCGGGGACGGTGCTGCAGGCCGAGAACTCGGTGGACCTGCCGACGGCGGAGCATCCGTTCGATGAGGTCAATGTGCTGCGCCAGGGCGGGCATTACGGCTGGCCCTATTGCGTGGATTTGCAGACGCCGCTGCCCGGTTGGCCGGCGCGTCAGGCGCGCTGCGGTGAACGCGATCAGCCGGTCGCCCTGCTGCCGCCGCACGCGGCGCCGCTGGACATGATCTATTACGAGGGGGCGATGTTTCCGGAACTGCGTGGCCGTCTGCTGATGACCTGGCATGGCTTTCGCCGTACGGCGGGGCGGATCACGGCGGTGGAGACGAACGAGGCCGGAGTTCCGCTGACGGACACGGGCGGGCGCTACGCCATCTATCCGCGCGGGTCGCTGGCCTATCCGGCCGGGGCGCCGAGCGTGAAGGGCAAGGTGTTGACGCCGGGCTGGGACCGCGTGGCCGGGCGTCAGCCGCGCGGCTCGCCGGTGGTCATGGCGGTGGCCGCCGACGGGTCGATCTGGGTCACGGACGACCGTAGCCGGGCGATCCTGAGGATCGCCCGGCCCTAGGCTTTGGTCTTTAGGGCTTAGCCCTTGTTGCGGGCGTCGCGCTTGGCCAGGACGCGCAGACGCAGGGCGTTCAGCTTGATGAAGCCCTCGGCGTCGTGGTGGTCATAGGCCTGAACGCCTTCTTCGAAGGTCACCAGGTCCTGATCGTAGAGGCTGTTTTCGCTCTCGCGGCCGATGACGGTGGCGTTGCCCTTGTAGAGCTTGACCCGCACCGTGCCCGAGACCTTCTCCTGGCTCTTGTCCACGGCGGCCTGCAGCATCTCGCGCTCGGGCGAGAACCAGAAGCCGTTGTAGACGAGGTGGGCGTATTTGACCGCCAGTTCGTCCTTCAGGTGCATGGCGCCGCGGTCCAGGGTGATGGACTCGATGCCGCGGTGCGCCGCCAGCAGGATGGTGCCGCCCGGGGTCTCATAGACGCCGCGCGACTTCATGCCGACGAAGCGGTTTTCAACCAGGTCCAGACGGCCGATGCCGTTGTCGTGGCCGTACTGGTTCAGCGCGGTCAGGATGGTCGCCGGGCTCATGGCCTCGCCGTTGATCGAGACGGCGTCGCCCTTCTCGAAGCCGATGGTGATGACCGTGGCGACGTCAGGCGCGGCTTCCGGCGAGATGGTGCGCTGGTGCACGAACTCGGGGGCCTCGACGGCGGGGTCTTCCAGCACCTTGCCCTCGGACGAGGAGTGCAGAAGGTTGGCGTCGACCGAGAAG
This sequence comes from Brevundimonas sp. MYb52, assembly GCF_002979535.1. Taxonomy (GTDB): domain Bacteria; phylum Pseudomonadota; class Alphaproteobacteria; order Caulobacterales; family Caulobacteraceae; genus Brevundimonas. The sequence goes on from NZ_PCPB01000011.1 coordinate 112,902, forward strand.
GGGGCCTCGCCGCGCTTGTCCTTGGAGATCGGGATCTGGTGCTTCTCGGCGAAGTCCAGCAGGGCCTCGCGCGAACGGAACTCCCACTCGCGCCAGGGGGCGATGACGTGGATGTCGGGGTTGAGGGCGTAGTAGCCCAGCTCGAAGCGGACCTGGTCGTTGCCCTTGCCGGTGGCGCCGTGACAGACGGCGTCGGCGCCCAGCTGACGGGCGATCTCGATCTGGCGCTTGGCGATCAGCGGACGGGCGATCGAGGTGCCGAGCAGGTACTGGCCCTCATAGAGGGCGTTGGCGCGGAACATGGGGAAGACGAAGTCGCGCACGAACTCTTCGCGCAGGTCGTCGATGAAGATGTTCTCGGGCTTGATGCCCAGCTTCAACGCCTTTTCCTTGGCCGGGGCCAGCTCTTCGCCCTGGCCCAGGTCGGCGGTGAAGGTGATGACCTCGGCGCCGTATTCCTCCTGCAGCCACTTCAGGATGATCGAGGTGTCCAGCCCGCCCGAATAGGCGAGGACGACTTTCTTGGGGGCGGGCGAGGTCATCAGTCGAAACTTCCTTTCGAGAAAACGCGGGGAGGCGTGTTTGGCGCGCTTAAAGGACCAGACGCCGCGCGATGCAAGGGCATGATTGTGTCGTGAGCCCCAGATGTGAAAAAGGCGCCGCGACCGAAGCCGCGACGCCCTTCAGGATTCAGGCGGCCGCTGGCCTCAGACGAGGGCCTTGAGCTGGTCGACCAGATCGGTCTTTTCCCAGCTGAAGCCGCCGTCGGCGTCGGGGCTGCGGCCAAAGTGGCCATAGGCGGCGCTGCGGCGATAGATGGGCTTGTTCAGGCCCAGGTGCTCGCGGATGGCGCGCGGTGAGGCGCCGCCGATCAGCCGGGGCAGTTCGGCTTCCAGCACCGCCTCGTCGATCTTGCCCGTGCCGTGCAGGTCGACGTGGACCGACAGGGGCTTGGACACGCCGATGGCGTAGCTGATCTGGATGGTGCAGCGGTCGGCCAGGCCGGCGGCGACCACGTTCTTGGCCAGGTAGCGGCAGGCATAGGCGGCCGAACGGTCGACCTTGGTCGGGTCCTTGCCCGAGAAGGCGCCGCCGCCGTGGGGCGCTGCGCCGCCGTAGGTGTCGACGATGATCTTGCGGCCGGTCACGCCGGCGTCGCCGTCAGGCCCGCCGATGACGAAGGTGCCGGTCGGGTTGATGTGCCACTCGGTCTCATTGGTGATGAAGCCGGCGGGCAGCACCTTCTCGACATAGGGTTTGACGATGGCGGCGACCTGATCCTGGCTGAGCCCGTCCTTGTGCTGGGTCGAGACGACGATCGAGGTGGCGCGCACCGGGCGGCCATCCTGATAGAAGAGGGTGACCTGGCTCTTGGCGTCGGGCTCCAGGCCCGGCTCCTCGCCCGAATGGCGGGCCTCGGCCAGGGCCTTCAGGATGTTGTGGCTGTATTGCAGGGTGGCCGGCATCAGCTCGGGCGTCTCGTTCGAGGCGTAGCCGAACATGATGCCCTGGTCGCCGGCGCCCTCGTCCTTGTCCTCGCCGGCGTCGACGCCCTGGGCGATGTGGGCCGACTGCGGGTGCAGGTTGTTCTCGAAGCGGAAGGTCTTCCAGTGGAAGCCGTCCTGCTCATAGCCGATGTCGCGGACCACGCCGCGCACCGTGTCCTCGATCTCCTGCTCGACGCCGGGGGCCCAGTTGCCCTCGACGTCCATGATGCCCTTGCCGCGGATTTCACCGGCCAGAACCACCAGGTTGGTCGTCGTCAGGGTCTCGCACGCCACGCGCGCCTCGGGGTCCTTGGACAGAAACAGGTCGACGATGGAGTCGGAGATCTGATCCGCGACCTTGTCGGGGTGGCCTTCCGAGACGCTCTCGGAGGTGAACAGAAACGACGAACGGGCCAAGGCAGGCTCCTGCAAGACGGTGAGGCCGACAGACATATAAAGATATGCTTATACGTTCAAGTGATGACCGAAAAGTGGAGCACGGAATCATCTCCGGGCGCCGACGACGGATCGCGCGCGAACGGATGGACGGCCGGGGCCGACTTCTTCTGATTTCAATGTCGGAAAGGAAGTGGTGCCGCTTAGGTGACTCGAACACCTGACCCCATCATTACGAATGATGTGCTCTACCGGCTGAGCTAAAGCGGCTCCGGTCGGCGGCCTGACGAGTGTCGAGGGCCGCGCGAGGTCGGGTCTTTATACGGGTCCGGCGGACTTGCCAAGCGCTGTCAGGACGGAAGTTTCATCCGGGGCGTCGGCGGTGCGGATTTCGGTGAAGCTGAGGGCGGAAAGCGGGGCGGCGGCGGCGGCGGAGATGCAGACGGCGAGGCGCG
>NZ_PCPB01000012.1 GCF_002979535.1 Brevundimonas sp. MYb52
GGATCATGGGGCGGGCGGTCTGGGCGACCTGGCCGTGCGCTTTGGCTATCAACGGTTCCAGACCGACGTCATGGTGGTGACCGTAGTTCTGCTGCTGATCCTCGTACAAATTCTGCAGATGATCGGCGACCGTCTGGTCGCTAAGGTCTCGCACCGCTGATTTTCTGAGAGCCCGCCCCATGATCCGCCGTTCGCTGCTGCTGTCCGCCGTCGCTGTTTTGACGCTCGCCGCCTGCGGTCAGGGCGCGGACAAGAAGGCGGGGGCCGAGGGCGCGCCTCTGCTGGTCGGGGCGACGGCCGTGCCGCATGCCGAAATCCTGGAGGTGGTGAAGCCGATCCTGGCCGCCGAGGGCGTGCCGATCGAGATCAAGGTTTTCAATGACTACGTTCAGCCCAACGTGCAACTGTCTGAAAAACGGCTGGATGTGAACTATTTCCAGACCAAGCCCTATTTGGACGAGTTCAACATCGCGCGCGGCGCCGACCTGGTGACGGTCGCCGGCGTCCACGTCGAGCCGCTGGGCATCTATTCGAAGAAGCACACGACGCTGGCGGCGATCCCGAACGGGGCGCAGGTGGTGCTGCCGAACGACGCCTCCAACACCGGTCGCTCTCTGCTGCTGTTGCAAGGCGCCGGCCTGATCACCCTGCGCGATCCGACCAATCCGCTGCAGACCGTGCGCGACGTCGCGACCAACCCCAAGGGCCTGAAGTTCCAGGAGGTCGAGGCCGCCACCATTCCGCGTATTCTGCCCCAGGTCGACGCGGCGGTGATCAACACCAACTATGCCCTGGACGCAGGGCTGAAGCCCAAGACCGACGCCCTGTCGCTGGAAGGCGCCGACAGCCCCTATGTCAACTATCTGGTGGCGCGCCCGGACAACCAGAACGACCCGCGCGTTCAGGCCCTGGCGGCCGCCTTGCGCAGCCAGGCCGTCAAGGACTTCATCGCCAAGAAGTATGACGGCGCGGTGATCCCGGCGGCCTAAGCCGCCGCAGTCGCCGTCGCGAGTGCGGCCTCGCTGGGCGTTGGGACCTGAATGGCGGCCGTGATCGGTCGTCCAGTGGCCTCCGCGATCAGTTCGGCCGTCTTGCCTTCGATGGCGGCTTCCAGGCGGGCGAGGAATTCATCCTTGGGCAGACCGGTCGGGATGGGTTGGAGGAACTCCAGCGTCGCCGTGCCCGGCGTCTTCCGCGCTTCTTCCTGCGGCCAGAACAGGCCGAGGTTGGTGGCCAGGGGCACAACCGGCATGTCGAAGTCGCGGTACATGTGCCAGACGCCCGAACGGTAGCGGAACTTCTCGCCGACCTTGGCCAGATGGCCCTCGGGGTAGATCAGGATCTTGCGGCCCTCGCGATGGGCATCGGCGGCGCGTTCCTTGAGCGCCGCACGGGCGGTGTGGCCGCCACAACTGTTGACGACGATGGCGCCGAGCTTTCTCAGCACCGCGCCCAACAGCGGAAATTTCTCGAGGTGATCGCCGGTGACGAAGGCCAGGTCGTCGAACTGGTCATAGGTGGCGAAGCCGTCGCCCCAGCTTTGGTGCTTGGAGGCGACGATGAAGCCGCCCTGTGGCAGTCGTTCCTTGCCGCGCACTTGCAAGCGGATGCCGGCGAACAGGGCCATGGCTTGCACCATTCGGCGGACGTATCGACGGATGACCCAGGTGGTGGCGCGTCGTCCCGGCGCCAGTGCGGCGAAGGCCGCCACGAGGCAATAGGCGATCGACAGAACCCAATAGGCGACGTTGAAAGCGAAGCTTCTCATCCCGTTGTTATGACACGGCGCCGGGGCGATTTAGCAAGGGGTTTAGACGCGGCGCCTTTCAGGCGGCGGCTTGCGTCATCAACTCGGCGTTGGTGACGCAGTTGCGACCGCCGCGCTTGGAGGCGTAAAGGGCCTCGTCGGCGCGTTCTAGCACCCCGAGCGCGGTCTCACCGGGGCGGCGCTCGGCGAAACCGACAGAGATGGTCACTGCGCCCAGATCATCATTGGTGGAGCGCCGACGCAGCGAGCGCGAACCGATCTCTTCACGAATGGCGTTCAGGGCCGATTCGACCGTGCCGGGCGTCTCGCCTGGGAAGATGACCGCGAACTCTTCGCCGCCATAGCGGGCGGCGATGCGGGGGGCGCGCGAAATCCGGCCAAGGACGCTGGCGACGTAGCGCAGCACCTGATCGCCGGTCTGATGGCCCCAGGTGTCGTTGAAGCGCTTGAAGTGGTCGATATCGACGATAGCCAGGGTCAAGGGCTTGCCCTCGACCTCGGCCTCTTCGCAAAGACGAGCGATCTGCTCGTCAAAGGTCTTGCGGTTGGCCAGATTGGTTAGGGCGTCCGTCATGGCGTCGCGTCGCACTTGTTCGAGGTGCTCGCGCAGGCGGACCACCTCGCGGTTCGAGGACTCCAGACGCTTTTCCAGGGCCGAAGTATGGCGCTGGACCTTGCGGGTAGCGGTCGACAGGGTGCTGACGATCTCCGTCAGATCCGTCGGGCGCTCGGTCTCCTGCATCTTCGCCGAAGCGTGGCTCAGCGTCTCGCCATAGGCGGTCTGGGTCTTGCGGGCATTGTCGATGGCCTCGGCCACAGCGGCGAGTTCGCGATTCAGCACGGCGCCGACGTCACGGATTTCCTCGGACAGGCGACCGCGCGGCAGGAATTCGGCTGCCAACATTTCCGCTGTTGCGTCGGTGAAGGGCGCGTCGCTGGCCAGAAGGCGTTGAAGCTCGCGCCCCAGGGCGCCCTCGGGATCGCTGACGTAGTGTAGCCACAGCTCGAAATTCAGCGGCGTCGGCCAGACGGAGGCCTGCTGCATGGCGTCCACGATGCGGTGCGCCAATGCATAAGCCTCCGGCCCCCGAAGGGCGGTTTCGACCTGCGCCGTCATTCTGATTCTCGCGCCCCTATTTCTTAGTGGGCGAACCCTAGAACATCGATCCGTAATGACCGGTTAAGCCGCAGATCGACGCTGCCGATCCTAGTCGTGGAAGACGACGGGACGGCGCAGGAAGGCCGGAATATCGTCGCCGAAACCACCGCTGGCGGCGCGCAGGGGCAGGTCCTTCTGCGGTTCGGACTTGCGGACGTCACGCGGCGCCTGATCGCGGCCGCGTTCGCGGCGCTGGGAGGCGGGCTTGGCCGGAGCGGCCTCGACTTCGACGGCGGCGTCGGGTGCTGCGGCGTCAACGGTCTCAGCGGCGGCTTCCGGCTTGGTCGAGCGGCGGCTGCGGGAGCGACGCGGGGCCTCCTCGCGGGCTTCCTCGACCTTTTCTGCGCGGGGAAGGGGTGCGGTGATCGGCTCCATGGAGGCGACATTGTCGCTCTTGGGGATCGGACGCGGGCGGTCGCTGCGGCTGCGGCCGCGCCCCTTGGCGTCGTCGCTGCGCGGGCGATCCTTGATGGCGGCGAAATCGATGCCTTCCAGCGTCAGCTCTTCCGGCGCCATCTTGATCAGCTTCAGCACCTTATCCAGCGACTTGTCGTCGGACGGGGTGACGATCATGTAGGCCTCGCCCTTGCGACCCGCGCGGCCCGTGCGGCCGATGCGGTGGACGTAGTCGTCGGCGTGGTGCGAGACATCGTAGTTGAAGACATGGCTGACATCAGGGATGTCCAGACCGCGCGCGGCGACGTCCGAGGCCACCAGGATCTTCAGGTCGCCGGCGCGGAAATCGGCCAGGGTCTTCATGCGCAGCGACTGGTCCAGGTCGCCGTGAATCGGCGCGGCGTCGAAACCGTGCGTCTTCAGCGACTTGGCGACGATATCGACTTCCGACTTGCGATTGCAGAAGACGATGCCGTTTTTGACTTCCGACCGTTCGATCAGGGCGCGCAGGGCGGTGCGCTTGGCCTTGGGATCGCTGGTGGGGATGCGGACCAGATACTGGGTGATGGTGTCGGCGGTCATGGCCGGACGCGAGGCCTCGATCCGGGTCGGATCCTTGAGGAACTGCGTGGTCAGGCGCGTGATCTCAGGCGGCATGGTGGCCGAGAAGAACAGGGTCTGGCGACGCGGCGGCGTCAGCTTGAAGATGCGCTCGATGTCGGGGATGAAACCCATGTCCAGCATGCGGTCGGCTTCGTCGATGACCATCATCTCGACGCCCGTCAGCAGGATCTTGCCGCGTTCGAACAGGTCCAGCAGACGGCCCGGCGTGGCGATCAGGACGTCGACGCCCTTGTTCAGCAGGGCCACCTGGTCGCCCATGGACACGCCGCCGATCAGCAGGGCCCAGCTCAGCTTGGTGCCCTTGGCGTACTTGGCGAAGTTCTCGGCGACCTGGTCGGCCAGTTCGCGGGTGGGCGCCAGTACGAGGGCGCGCGGCATGCGGGCGCGGGCGCGGCCCGAGCCGAGGCGGTCGATCATCGGCAGTGTGAAGGCGGCGGTCTTGCCGGTTCCGGTCTGGGCGATGCCCAGCACGTCGCGGCCGGCCAGGGCCACCGGGATAGCGGAGGCCTGAATGGGGGTAGCTTCGGTGTAGCCCGTATCGGCGACCGCTTGCAGGGTCGTGGCCGAGAGGCCCAGCTTGGTGAATTCTGTCATGTAACCTTGAGGACGGAGGAAACGTCGTAACGTCTTCAGCTTACGGAACCGCCCCTCGTGGGCGAGTGGGCGGCGCGCATCGCCAGTCCTATCCCGAGCCTGCGGCGGTATATGGAAACCCCTACGCCTCAGTCAAGTATTTCTGTTCGGGAACCAGGCGGTTGGCAAAGCCTTACAGGTCTGTAATGTCGCCTTGGGGAAGGGAAGGGTTGTCGTATGCGTATGAAAACGCTTGCGTTCGCCTTGGCGGCCTGTTGCGCGACTGCGCAGCCGGCTCTGGCGGAAATGGAAAACGCCTTCGGCAATACGGTGATCTCCCACTATCCTGATGGGGCGTGGGTCAAGCACTGGTTTGACCGGGACGGCAGCTATCGCGCCGCATTTTCGGACGGGCGCCGGTTGACCGCGCGCTGGGCGATCGAGGGCGAGCGGGTCTGTCTGAACGGCATCAGGCCCCGCATGTTGCTGTCGCGATTCTGCACAACACTGGTCGAGGCGAATATCGGCCAGACCTGGCCGGGGCGCGACCCGCTGGGCCGTCGGGTTCGCAATGAATTGGTGGCCGGACGCTAGGGCCTGGATGGTCAAGCTGGCTCCCGATCCGAAGGACGAACCGGGAGCCGCCTAACGATCTATTCGGCGTCAGCCGTCTTCTTGGGCGCGGCCTTCTTAGTGGCAGGCTTCTTGGCTGCGGGCTTTTTCGCCGCAGCGGGCTTTTTCTCGGCGGCGGTCTTGGCCGGAGCCTTCTTCGCCGCAGGCTTCTTGGCCGCAGCCGCCTTCTTCTTCGGCGCCGCGCCGGCCTTGGCGGCCAGCAGAGGCAGGGCGGCTTCCAGCGTCAGGTCTTCGGGCGTCACGCCCTTGGGCAGGGTGGCGTTGACCTTGCCCCATTTGACGTAGGGGCCGAAGCGGCCGGCCATGACCTGAACGGGGGCTTCGTCTTCCGGGTGGGCGCCCAGTTCCTTGAGCGGGGCCGTGGCCGAGCCGCGGCCGGGACGACCGGCGCGTTTTTCAGCCAGCAGGGCGACGGCGCGGTTGATGCCGACCTCGAACACTTCGTCGATATCCGACACGTTGGCATAGGTGCCAGCGTGCAGGACGAAGGGGCCGTAGCGCCCCAGGCCGGCGGTGATCATCTTGCCGTCCTCGGGGTGAGGGCCGACTTCGCGCGGCAGGGCCAGCAGGCGCAGGGCCTGTTCCAGCGTCAGGGACGCGGGGCTCCAGCCCTTGGGCAGGGAAGAGCGTTTCGGCTTTTCCTCGCCCGGCGGCGTGGTTTCGACATAGGGGCCGAAACGACCGATCTTCAGCTGCACCGGCTGGCCGGTCGCCGGATCGACGCCCAGTTCGCGGTCGCCGCCGTCCGCGCCGCCTTCGGCGCCGTCAGGCGAGGCCACGGGACGGGTGTATTTGCAGTCGGGATAGCGCGAGCAGCCGATGAAGGCGCCAAAGCGGCTGGTCTTCAGGCTGAGTTGGCCCTGATGGCACAGGGGGCATTCGCGCGGGTCCGAACCATCCCCCTTGTCCGGGAAGATGTGGGCGCCCAGGGCGTCGTTCAGGTGATCGAGGATCGCCGTGGTGCGCAGTTCACCCGCGGCTTGCGTGGCGGCATGGAAGTCGGTCCAGAAGCTGCGCAGCAGCGCCTTCCAGTCCAGATCGCCCGCCGAGACTTCGTCCAGCTGGCTCTCAAGCGCGGCGGTGAAGTCGTACTCGACCCAGCGTGTGAAGAACTGTTCCAGGAAGGCCGTGACCAGCCGTCCCTTGTCCTCGGGATAGAAGCGGTTCTTGTCCATGCGGACGTATTCGCGGTCGCGCAGGGTCGTCAGGATCGAGGCATAGGTCGAGGGACGACCGATGCCCAACTCTTCCAGCTTCTTGACCAGGGTGGCTTCCGAGAAGCGCGGCGGCGGCTCGGTGAAGTGCTGGTCGGCGCGAACGGCTTCGACCTTGGCCTTGGCGCCTTCCTTCAGCGCGGGCAGGCGGCCGCCGTCGTCCTCTTCGTCCTCTGACCCCTTCTGCTTCTCGTCGCGGCCTTCTTCATAGGCGGCGATGAAGCCGTCGAAAGCCACGACCTGGCCGGTGGCGCGCAGGCCGGTCTGGCCATCGGGCGTCTCGATCTCGACCGTGGTGCGGTCCAGACGCGCGCTCTCCATCTGCGAGGCGACCATGCGCTTCCAGATCAGTTCGTAAAGGCGTTGCAGGTCGCCTTCGAGGCGCAGGCTGTCGGGGTGGCGCGCGATATTGGTAGGACGGATGGCTTCGTGCGCTTCCTGAGCGTTCTTGGCCTTGGTCTTGTAGTAGCGCGGCTCGGCCGGGACGTAGGCGGGGCCAAAGCGTTCGGCGATGACCTCACGCGCCTGGGCGATGCCCTCGGGGCTGACGAACAGGCCGTCGGTACGCATGTAGGTGATCAGGCCGCCGGTGTCGTCAACGCCTTCATACAGCTTCTGCGCCGCTTGCATGGTGCGCTGGGCGGTGAAGCCAAGTTTACGTGCCGCTTCCTGTTGCAGGGTCGATGTGGTGAAGGGCGGGGCCGGCGAACGCTTGGCCGGCTTCTTCTCGACCGACTTGATGGTGAAATCGCCGGCCTTGATGGCGTCCCGCGCGGCGAAGGCCATTTCCTCGGTCGGGATGTCGAGGCGCTGAATACGCTTGCCGGCGTGCTTGACCAGACGGGTGGTGAAGGGCGGGCTGTCGGCGACCAGATCGGCCTCGACCGACCAGTATTCCTGAGCCTTGAACTTTTCGATCTCCATCTCGCGATCGACAACGATGCGCAGGGCGACCGATTGCACCCGACCGGCCGAACGGGCGCCGGGCAGCTTGCGCCACAGGACGGGCGACAGGTTGAAGCCCACCAGATAGTCGAGCGCGCGGCGGGCCAGATAGGCCTCGACCAGCTCCATATCCAGCTGACGCGGATTGGCCATGGCCTCCAGCACGGCGGCCTTGGTGATGGCGTTGAAGGTGACGCGCTGGACCTCAGTGTCCTTCAGCGCCTTCTTCTTGTTCAGGACTTCCAGAACATGCCAACTGATCGCCTCTCCCTCACGGTCGGGGTCGGTCGCGAGGATGACGCGGTCGGCGCGTTTGGCCGCTTCGGCGATTTCGGACAGGCGCTTGGACGCCTTGGCGTCGACTTCCCACTGCATGGCGAAATCTTCGTCGGGCAGGACGGAGCCATCCTTGGACGGCAGGTCGCGGATATGGCCGTAGGAGGCCAGAACCTCATAGTCCGAACCCAGGTATTTGTTGATGGTCTTGGCCTTGGCGGGGCTCTCGACGATGACGAGATTCATGGCGCTCTATTCGGGAAATCGGGGCGCGAACGTGGTTGGCGTCGAAGGGGAAGTCAATCACGTCATTTGAGTTGTGCGCCTTAAGGGTGTTTACGGTCTTGCAGTTCTACCTTTGATTGTGCCTTACTCGCATTCATGTCAGGAGGGTTTGAGCGTGGCTGAAGCAACAGGGCGACACGAACTTCGATCAAGCGGGCGAGCTAGGCGCCCATCTCCGCCAGACCTGACCGACTATCCTGTCCGAGAGTATGTCGCAGCGATGGCTGTAGAGCTGGCGAGCATGGCGCGCTGGGACGGCGACGAGAAACTGGCATTCGCCCTAGAGGCGGCTGCCGATCTGGCCAGAAGGGAAACGCCGTCGGACTGATCAGATTGATGCTAGCCCGCCGGGCAACAGCGTCGCGCGACCGGCTAGGTTGAGTTCAAGCAGGGCGGCGGCCACCACGCCGATCGGCAGATCGAGCGCTCGGGCCAATTCGTCGCGCGGTATCGGCGTAGGAGACAATAGGGCGACGATTTGTTCGATCAGAGCCTGGTCTAGATCGTCCGGCGCCCCTTGGAAGGGCGAATCGCTAGGCGGTTCGCGCAGGGTCCGTAGGGTGGTAAAAGCGCGCTCGACGTCCTCCAGCCCCTCGCACAGGATGGCGCCCTGACGCAGCAGTTCGTTGGGGCCTTTGGAACGCGGGTCAAGCGGCGAGCCGGGCACCGCGAAGACGTCGCGGCCCTGTTCATTGGCCAGGCGGGCGGTGATGAGCGAGCCTGACCGGATTTCGGCCTCAACCACGATGACGCCGCGCGAAAGGCCGGAGATGATGCGGTTGCGGCGGGGGAAGTCGCGGGCCTGGGCGCGGGCGCCTACGGGGCTTTCCGAGACGATGCAGCCCTGCTCGACGATCTGGCGATAGAGCTCAGCGTTCTCAGTGGGATAGATGTCGTCCACGCCGCCGCCGAGCACCGCAATCGTGCCGGTCGGCAGGGCGCCCAGGTGCGCCGCCGCGTCGATGCCGCGCGCCAGACCCGAGACGACGACATGGCCAGCCTCGCCCAGTTGCTGTGACAGGCCGCGCGCGATGCGCTGGCCGCCCGCCGAGGCGATGCGGGCGCCGACGACACCGATGCAGGGGCGCGACAGCAGGGCCGGGTCGCCACGCGTCCACAGCAGGGGCGGGGGCGGATCAACATTGGCCAGCAGGTCGGGATAGTCGGCGTCGCCGAGCAGGATCAGTCGTGCGCCGACGCGCTCGCCCGCCGCCAGTTCGGCCTCTACGCGCTCGATGGGGGGCAGGGCGTAACCGTCGCGGCCGCTGCGGCGGACCAGATCAGGCAGGGCATCGACCGCGCGGATGGCCGAGCCGAAACGCTGCAACAGTTGAGAAAAGGCCACGGGACCGACGCGGTCGGTGCGGGCCAGCCGAAGCCGGGCGAAACGCTCGGCGTCGGACAGCGGGGTCAAGCCTTCTTGGCCCCGATCTTGGGCTCGGCGCCCTTCAGCAGCCGGGCGATGTTCTCATGGTGGCGGATATAGATCAGCACGGCGGTGAAGATCGCCAGGATCAGGATGGGCGCAGGGGCGGGAAGGCCCAGCATCGACAGGGGCAGCAGGGCGTAAAACGGCGTCGCCGCCGCCGCGACCAGAGCCGCCAGCGAGGAATAGCGCAGGGCGAAGGCCACGATCAGCCAGGTCGCCGCCGCCAGCAGGCCCAGAGGCCAGCAAGCCGCCAGGATCAGGCCGAAGAAGGTGGCGACTCCCTTGCCGCCCTTGAAGCCCAGCCAGACGGGGAAGAGGTGGCCCATGAAGGCCGCGCCGCCGGCGATGGCGCCAGCGACTTCGCCGAACATATAGCGGGCGATCAGCAGGGCGACCGCGCCCTTGCCGGCGTCGAGGATCAGGGTGGCGATGGCCAGGTCCTTGCGCCCGGTGCGCAGGACATTGGTCGCGCCGATATTGCCCGAGCCGATGTTGCGCACGTCGCCGGCGCCCGCGGCGCGGGTCAGGATGACCCCGAACGGAATTGAACCGAGCAGGTATCCGCCAATCGCTACAAGCCCGAGCGTCAGAAGCGCCGGTCCGGCCAGATCCTGCAAAGTGATTCGCTCCCGTTTAGCGTGCGTCGTGGACGATGCGTCCACCGACAACCGTGAGCAAGACCTTCCCTTGCAGGCGACGCCCGTCGAAGGGCGAATTCTTCGATTTGGAACGCAGTGTGGCCGCATCGACCACAACCGGAGCGCCTGCGTCGAACAGGACAAGGTCGGCCGGCGCGCCCTGGGCCAGCACCCCCGAGTCCAGACCCAGCAGACCGGCAGGGCCCTGCGTCAGCGGGCGCAGCACGTCCAGCAGATCCAGGCCGTGTTCGTGGTGCAGCATCAGGGCGGCGGGCAGCAAGGTTTCCAGACCGACAGCGCCGGGCGCGGCCTCGGCGAAGGGGCGGCGCTTGTTTTCGGCGGGCTCAGGCGCATGAGCCGAGGTGATGGCGTCGATCAGGCCGTCGCGGACGGCCTCGACCAGGGCCTGACGGTCGCTTTCGGCGCGCAGCGGCGGGTCCAGCCGGTAGAAGGTCCGGTAGTCGCCGATGTCGATCTCGTTGAAGCAGAGATGGTTGATCGACACCGAGGCCGAGACCTCCAGCCCGCGAGCACGGGCGCGGGCCAGGGTTTCCAGCGCGCCCTCGGTTGAGATCTGATCGACCAGGAAACGTGCGCCGGTCTGTTCGACCAGGGCCAGGTCGCGTTCAAGCTGGATGCGCTCGGCGATGGCGGGAGCGCCCGACAGGCCGAGACGCGTCGCCAGTTCGCCTGAAGTCGCGACCGCGCCTTCCGACAGCCAGGGCTCGGCCGGGCGGCAGGCGATCAGGGCGTTGAAGGCGGCGGCGTAGCTCATCACCCGTTGCAGGGTGCGGGTGTTGACGATGACCCGGTCGCCGTCAGTGAAATAAAGGGCGCCCGCTTCGTGCATCAGGCCGATCTCGGCCATGCGCTGACCGTCGCGGCCCTGGGTGGCGGCGCCCGCCGCTCGGACGTTGACCAGATCGAGGGCCGCGCCGCGCCGTTGGATGTGGTCGATCAGGGCCGGGTCGTCGATGGCCGGGTCGGTGTCGGGCTGAACCACGATGGTGGTGACGCCGCCCGTAGCCGCCGACAGGCTGGCCGACTTCAGCGTCTCCTTGGGCTCATTGCCCGGCTCGCCGGTCTTGACCCGGATGTCGATCAGGCCAGGGGCGAGGCAGCGGCCTTGCGCGTCGATGACGGTGACGCCGTCGGGGCGCTGGGTCGCCTGACCGTGAACGACCTCGACGATGCGGCCGTCCTGGATCAGGACCGCGCCCGGGCCGTCGTAGTCCGTCGCCGGGTCCAGCAGGCGCGCGTTGACGATAGCGAGCGTGTTCGGAGCAGCGGTCATGCGGCGGCTCCGGCGCGGCGGTGGGCGAGGGCGGCCAGAACGGCCATGCGGGCGGCGACGCCCATCTCGACCTGATCCTGAATCAGGGAGACGGTCAGGTCGTCGGCCACGTCTGAATCGATCTCGACACCCCGGTTCATCGGGCCGGGGTGCATGACCTTGGCGTTGGGCGCGGCCCAGGCCAGCTTCTCGCGGTCCAGACCCCAGAAGCGGAAATACTCGCGGGTCGAGGGGATCAGGGCGCCGGTCATGCGTTCCAGTTGAAGGCGCAGCATCATGACCACGTCGCAGCCGGCCAGACCTTCCTTCATGTCGTGGAAGACCTCGCAGCCCCAACGGTCGGCGTCGCCGGGCACCAGGGTTGGCGGGCCGATCAGGCGCACGCGCGCGCCCATCATCGACAGCAGGGCGACGTTGGAGCGGGCCACGCGGCTGTGAGCGATGTCGCCGCAGATGGCGATCGTCAGCCCGCCGACATCGCCAAAGGCGCGGCGCAGGCTCAGCAGGTCCAGAAGGGCTTGGGTGGGGTGTTCGTGGCGACCGTCGCCGGCGTTGACGACGGCGCAGCCGACCTTTTGCGACAGCAGGTCCACGGCGCCCGAGGACGAATGCCTGACGACCAGAATCTCGGGCTTCATGGCGTTCAGCGTCACCGCCGTGTCGATCAGGGTCTCGCCCTTGGCCACCGAGGAGGCCGAGACCGGCATGGTGACGACGTCGGCGCCCAGACGCTTGGCGGCGATCTCGAACGAGGAGCTGGTGCGGGTCGAGTTCTCGAAGAAGAGGTTCACGACTGTCTGGCCGCGCATCAGGTCGATGCCCTTGGCCGACTGTCGGTTGAAATCGACGAAGGCGTCGGCGAGATCCAGCAGCGCCAGGGCGGCGGGCGGGTTCAGATCGCCGGCGGCGAGGAAGTGATCGCGGGGGAACGGCGTCAGTCGCTCCTCGATGGTTTCGGTGACGGAAGCGGCATGGGTCATCGAGACGCCGCTATAAGCCCGAGTCTGCGCGAGGGGAAGATCAGGCGCGCAGTCGGTCCAGCGCGCCCTGCAAAATCCAGGCGGCGGCGGTGCGGTCCACCACGTCGGCGCGGCGTTTGCGGCTCAGGTCCAGTTCTTCGATCAGGAAACGCTCGACCGCCGTGGTCGACAGGCGCTCGTCCTGAAAGGCGACGTTGACCGGGCGCAGGCGCTCCAGATTGCGGGCGAAGGCGCGGCAGGACTGGGCGCGCGGACCCTCGGACCCGTCCATGTTCAGCGGCAGACCAATGACCAGGGCCGAGACGTTGCGAGCGGTCATCAGCTTGACCAGCTGCGCGGCGTCCTGACTGAACTTCACCTTGCGGATCAGCTGCAGCGGGCTGGCGATCATGCGGCTAGTGTCGGACACCGCCACGCCGATGGTGTTCTCGCCCAGATCCAGCCCCATCCAGGCGGTGTCGGGCGGGCAGGCGGCGGGCAGGTCTGTCAGGTCGAATACGGGCACGGCCTCCCCATATTGCAATGCGGAACGCTTGTCGAAGCCGCATCGGGCGGTTAACCCACAACAGGAGTCAGTCTGGGCGACTCCCTTGCGCCCCGACTGGATGAATTTCGGAGATTTCCATGGCTATCGACGCCGCGACGGTGCGCAAGGTCGCCCACCTCGCCCGCATCAAGACACCCGAGGACCGCCTGGAGCCGCTGGCCCAGGAGCTGAACGGCATCCTGAATTGGATCGAACAGCTGAACGAGGTCGATGTGCAGGGTGTCGAGCCGATGACCTCCAACGTCGCCCAACCGCTGCGCCTGCGCGAAGACGTCGTCACCGACGGCGCCAAGGTGGACGCTGTCCTGTCGAACGCCCCGAAGTCGGCTGACGGCTTCTTCGTCGTGCCCAAGGTGGTCGATTAAGCCATGACCGATCTGACCAAACTGACCCTCAAGGACGCCGTCGACGGTCTGACGGCCAAGACCTTCTCGTCCGAGGAGCTGACCCGCGCCTTCCTGACGAATATCGAGGCCTCGAACCCGACGCTGAACGCCTATGTCGAAGTGACGGCGGACAAGGCGCTGGAACAGGCCCGCGCTTCCGACGCCAAACTGGCCAAGGGCGAGGGCGGCGACCTGGAAGGCGCGCCGCTGGGCATCAAGGACCTGTTCTGCACCGAGGGCGTGCAGACGACCGCCGGCTCTAACATGCTGCGCGGCTTCGTGCCGCCCTATGAATCCACAGTCACCGCCAATCTGTGGCGCGAGGGTGCGGTCATGCTGGGCAAGCTCAACATGGACGAGTTCGCCATGGGCTCGGCCAACGAGACCTCGGCCTTTGGTCCGGTGAAGAACCCGTGGAAGGCCAAGGGTTCGGACGCCGAGCTGACGCCGGGCGGTTCGTCGGGCGGTTCGGCCTCGGCTGTGGCCTCTGACCTGTGCCTGGCCGCGACGGCCTCGGACACCGGCGGCTCGATCCGCCAGCCCGCCGCCTTCACCGGCACGGTCGGCATCAAGCCCACCTATGGCCGCGCCAGCCGCTTCGGCATGGTCGCCTTTGCCAGCTCGCTGGATCAGGCCGGCCCGATCACCAAGACGGTGACCGACGCCGCCATCCTGCTGAAGTCCATGTGCTCGTTCGACGCCAAGGACTCGACCAGCCTCGACATCCCGACCCCCGACTGGACCCAGTCGGTCGGCCAGTCGGTCAAGGGCCTGCGCATCGGCGTTCCGGCGGAATACCTGATCGATGGCATGTCCGAAGAGATCAAGGCGCTGTGGCAACAGGGCGTGGCTTGGCTGAAGGCCGCCGGTTGCGAGATCGTCGAGATCAGCCTGCCGCACACCAAATACGCCCTGCCGGCCTACTACATCGTGGCCCCGGCCGAGGCCTCGTCGAACCTGGCCCGCTATGACGGGATGCGTTTCGGCCACCGCGCCGAGGACTTCTCGTCGCTGGATGACCTCTATGCCGCCTCGCGCGCTGAGGGCTTCGGCAAGGAGGTTCAGCGCCGCCTGACCATCGGCACCTATGTGCTGTCGGCCGGTTTCTATGACGCCTACTACGTCAAGGCTCTGAAGGTGCGTCGTCGCATCGCCGAGGACTTCGACAACGTCTGGGGGCAGGTGGACGCCATCCTGACCCCGTCGACCCCGACGGCGGCGTTCAAGCTGGGCGACAAGCAGATCGACCCGCTGACCATGTATCTGAACGACGTCTTCACGGTGACGACCAACCTGGCCGGTCTGCCGGGCATTTCGGTGCCCGCGGGTCTGAGCAGCGACGGTCTGCCGCTGGGCCTTCAGGTCATCGGCAAGGCCCTTGATGAGGCGACTGTCTTCCAGGTCGCGTCTGCACTGGAAGACTCCGCCGGTTTCGTCGCCAAACCGGCCAAGTGGTGGTGAGCATGTCTGACAACAAAACACTGATCAAAGGTCGCACTGGCGACTGGGAAATCGTCATGGGCCTGGAGATCCACGCCCAGGTGGCGTCGAACGCCAAGCTGTTCTCGGGCGCGGCTGTGGGCTTTGGCGCTGGGCCGAACGAGCAGGTGTCGCTGGTCGATGCCGGCTTCCCTGGTATGTTGCCGACCCTGAACAAGCATTGCGTCGAGCAGGCGGTGAAGTCGGGTCTGGGCCTGAAGGCGCAGATCAATCTGAAGAGCCAGTTCGACCGCAAGAACTACTTCTATCCCGACCTGCCGACCGGCTATCAGATCAGCCAGCTGTATCACCCGATCGTGGGCGAGGGCGTGGTCGAGGTTGAGGCCGAAGACGGCAGCTTCTTCAACGTCGGCATCGAGCGCCTGCACCTGGAACAGGACGCGGGCAAGCTGATCCACGACCTGTCGCCGACGGAGTCCTATGTCGACCTGAACCGGGCCGGCACGGCGCTGATGGAGATCGTCTCGCGCCCTGACATCCGCACGCCGGAAGAGGCGGTCGCCTACGTCAAGAAGATCCGGACCATCCTGATCTATCTCGGCACCTGCGACGGCGACATGGACAAGGGCAACCTGCGCGCCGACGTCAACGTCTCGGTCTGCCGCGTCGGCAACTACGCCAAGTTCAAGGAAACCGGGGACTTCGGCTTCCTGGGCACGCGCTGCGAGATCAAGAACGTCAACAGCTTCCGCTTCATTTCTCAGGCGATCAATTACGAAGCGCGTCGTCAAATCGAGATTCTCGAAGACGGCGGTTCGATCACGCAGGAAACCCGCCTGTACGATCCGACGGCGGGCGAAACGCGCTCGATGCGCTCCAAGGAAGAGGCGATGGACTATCGCTACTTCCCCGACCCCGACCTGCTGCCGCTTGAAATCGAGCAAGCCTGGATCGATGAGATCAAGGCCAACCTGCCGGAACTGCCGGATGAGAAGCGCCGCCGCCTGATGGCCGACTATGGCCTGTCGCAATACGACGCCGTGGTGCTGATCTCGGAACAGGCCAAGGCCGACTACTTCGAGGCTGCCGCCAAGGGGCGTGACGCCAAGCTGGTGTCCAACTGGGTGACCAACGAGGTCTCGGCGCGTCTGGCTGCCGACGGCAAGGACTTCAGCGAGAACCCGCTTCCGGCGGCGCACGTGGCCCAGTTGGTCGAACTGATCGAGACGAACGTCATCTCGTCCAAGATCGCCAAAGAAGTCTTCGACTACGTCTGGAACGGCGAAGGCTCGCCCGCCGAGGTCGTCGAGAAGCACGGCCTGAAGCAGGTGACCGACACTGGCGCCATCGAGAAGGCCGTCGACGACATCATCGCCGCCAACCCGGACAAGGCCGCAGCCGTGGCCGAGAAGCCGCAAGCGCTTGGCTGGTTCGTCGGTCAGGTGATGAAGGCCACGGGCGGCAAGGCCAACCCCGCGGCGGTGAATGATATTTTGAAGGCCAAGCTGGGTCTGTAAGGCCCTCTGATTAAAAGTCAGATGTTCTAAAAAAGGGCCCCGGAGATTGCTCTCCGGGGCCTTTCTGTTTGCTGCCGACTACCAGTTCCAAGCGTGGCGGACGACTTCGATGATGTAGCCGTCGTAGTCGTCGATCAGGTAGATGGTGTTGTCGACATAGACCCAGCGGGTCCCCGGAGGCGGGTAGCCGAGGCCATAGGTCCGCCAGTCGTTGACCTGATAACGCCAGAAGACCTCGGGCAGATACTGGCCAACGTAGTACTGGCGGTTCCAGTAGGTCCGCGGCACGCTGTAGTAGCCGTAGCCCGGCGCGAAATAGAAGCCGAGCCGCACGCCGTTCCAGCCCCGGAAGCGGCTGTCGTTGCGCCACCAGTCGCTGCGGTGACGACGATCCCAGTCGCGCCGCCACTGGTCGCGGTTCCAACGATTGTGGAAGTCACGATAGTCGCGGTCGTTGTTCCAGTTCGGCCGGTCGGGACGATTGGGGCGATCAGGCCGATCCGGTCGGTTGGGTCGATCCGGCCGGTTCCAGTCGGGGCGATCGGGCCTGTTCGGACGATTGGGCTGGTGGTTTCCCGGTCGGTCGGGGCGATTCCAGTCAGGCCGGTCGGGTCTGTTCGGTTGATCCGGGCGATTGGGTCGGTCGGGGCGATTTCCATCCGGGCGGTTCGGTCGGTTGGGCTGCTGCGAACCGGGACGGTCCGGCCGCACATCGGGCCGGCCTGGGCGATCCGGACGGTCAGGGCGGCTGGGCCGGTTCGGCTGATCGGGACGCGGCATCTGCGGACGGCCCTGGTCGGTGGGGCGCGTCGGCCGGTCCGGGCGCTCGCCGTCGGGACGTGCAGGGCGCGACGGACGCGGCGTGTCGGGGCGCTCAGGACGCCCTTCGGAGCGAGGACTGTCGCGCCGTTGCTGGGGCGAAACAGACTGCTCGCTGCGTTCTGCGCGATGTTGAGGGCGTTGGCGCGGTCCATCGTCGGACTGAACCTGTCGCGACTGCGCCAGGGTCGCCACCGGCGCGAGGGCCGGCAGGGCGAAGCTGGCGATGGCCGTGAACACCATCAGGGAACGTTTCATGGTCTTCTTCCTCGCACGCCGAGAGGGCGGCTTGAGCATCAATCTGGCGCCGACGCCATGAACCACGGCTGAACGTCGGTCGATGGAAACCTGCAGGATTGCGGGCATCAAAAAGCCCCGCAAAGCCTGGCTCTGCGGGGCAATCTGAAGGCTATGCGCGAGGCCTAGTAGACGTCGTGAAGGACGCTTGCGATCAGGCCGGTGGCGACTGCGATCAGCAAGATGTCGTTGTTGGCGTGGACATAGCGGTAGCCACGCGGAGCAGGGCGCAGGTTGTAGTAGTAGGGGTCGTCCACATAGTAGCCGCGATAGGCCGAGGGCAGGTAGGCGCCCTGACGCCAGCGGTAGCTCTGATAGCGCGGATCAACGCGGTAGTAGCCGCGACCCGGTGCGTACCAGTAGCCGTTGCGGGCGCCGCGATAGTCACGGAACTCGGGCCGGCCGCGCCACCAGTCACGATTGTTGCGGTCCCAGCGATCAGCGCGGCGATCATGGCGATAGTCGCGTCGATCATCCCGGCGGTCCTGACGCCAGTCACGACGATCCTCGCGTCGGTCCTGACGCCATTCACGACGGTCGTGACGATCATCGCGACGGTCTTCACGGCGGTCCTGGCGATACTCGCGGTGATCGCGATTTTGGGCCTGGGCCGCCAACGGCGCGGCCGTGGTGGTCAGCGCCAGGGCGACGATGGCGGCCTTGGTGAGGCGGTTCATCTGCGTGTCTCCGTGGTCTGGGCGCCGAAGGAAAGCTGCGGACGGCCCGTTGAACAGGAGGCCAAGGTCAGTCCCGGCGCATGAACTCGTCCTGAACGGCGCCGTCAGGTTACAGCCTTGTCTGTTTATCCGGGGCGCGCCATGTCTGGCTGCCCCGACGCGAGCGGAGACGACAGTGATGACCCAGCCGATAGAGCTCTGGTACTGGCCCACGCCGAACGGCTGGAAAATCTCCATCGCTCTGGAGGAGATGGGCCTGCCCTATGTGGTCAAGTCGGTGAACATTGGCGCGGGGGAGCAGTTCGCGGCGGCGTTTCAGGCGATCAGTCCCAATGGCCGGATGCCCGCCATTGTGGATCCCGATGGACCCGACGGGCGACCTCTGTCGATCTTTGAGTCCGGCGCCATCCTGCAATATCTGGGCGAGAAATCGGGGCGCTTCTATCCGTCCGACGTGCGGGCGCGGGTCGAGGTCGATCAGTGGCTGTTCTGGCAGGTAGGCGGTCTGGGTCCGATGGCGGGCCAGACGCACCACTTCCGTCAGTACGCCCCGGCCATGATCAGGGATCAGCGTCAGATCGCATATGGCGTCCAGCGCTACACCAACGAAACCCACCGCCTGTATGGCGTGCTGAACCGACGGCTGGCGGACCGGGACTATGTCGCGGGTAAATACTCCATCGCCGACATGGCGATCTGGCCGTGGATTCTGCCGACGCATCAGGGGCAGGATCTGAGCGAGTTTCCACATCTGGCGGCTTGGATGGAACGGGTAGGGGCGCGACCGGCGGTCAAGGCGGGCAGGGCGGTTGGCGAGGAATGGCGAGCCAATCTGGCGGCGTCAGGGAAGGCGGCCGAGGCCGCGCGCGGCGTTCTGTTCGGCCAGCGAGCGCGTTAACTCTAATTTCAAACCGTCGGTATTTGAATGCAGTTCGAAAGGCAGGGTCAGAATGACCGACGCCTGGAGGACTGGCTATGACCGCGCACGAAACCGCGCCTGAGGCTATCGAAACCGCGGCCCTGCCGCTGCCGACCGTTGATATGGACGGCGACGCCCTGTTCAAGTTGGGGCTGGCCTATTCATCGGGGCTGGATGGATGTCCGATCGACCGGGTCTCGGCCCACATGATCTTCAATCTGGCGTCCATGAAAGGCTCAGTTGAGGCGCGTGAGTATCGTCGCGACCTGAGCCAGGAGATGGAACACGACGAGATCGCCGAGGCTCAACGCGCCGCGCGTCGCTGGATCGACGCCGGTTCGACCACCCTGGCCGCCTGAAGTCTCAGGCGACGGCTGGACCGGGCGGCTACGGCGGGTTATGGACCCCGCCAAGACACGTCGCCGAAGGATTCCGCTCATGCTCGCTCGCATCTATCGTCCGGCCAAGACCGCGATGCAATCGGGCAAGGCCAAGACCCACGACTGGAGGCTGGAATTCGAACCCGCCTCGGCGCGCACCCAGGACCCGTTGACGGGCTGGACCAGCACCACCGACATGAACGGCCAGGTCCGTCTCAGCTTTGAGACCAAGGAAGAGGCTGTTGAATACGCCGAGCGCCACGGAATCGCTTTCCGCCTGCATGAGCCGCAGGACGCGCCGTTGATCCTCAAGGCCTACGCCGACAACTTCGCCACTAACCGTAAGCAGTCCTGGACTCACTGAGTCCGCGTCTGACCGGCTTCGGCCTCACGCGCCCTTAGCTCAACCGGATAGAGCACCTGCCTTCTAAGCAGGGGGTTGCAGGTTCGAGTCCTGCAGGGCGCGCCAAGGGCTTCAAGATCCCAAGCACAAACAGCGCAGCCGGCGATAAGTGTTCGCGCGGCGGTACAGGCACGCCTGACCAGGGGTGTGTGAAAATCAGAAAAGGGAAGTTTGGCGGACAGGGTGGGATTCGAACCCACGGTAGGCTCTCACCTACGGCGGTTTTCAAGACCGCTGCCTTAAACCACTCGGCCACCTGTCCAGCGCGAGTCGAGACAGCGCGCGGAGGCGTGCATAGCGGCAAGTGCGCCGTCGCCCAAGCAGAAAGCGCAGTCACGCAGCACGAACAATCAGGCTTTGCCCGGAGACGATGGGCGCGTCACCAGCCATATGCCTGCGCAGACCAGAAGCAGCGCCGCCAGATAGCTCCACCGCAGAAGGCTTTCACCGAGAAAGATCGCCGATAGGCTGACTCCAAACACAGGTATCAGGAAGTTGAAGGCGGCGATCAGGCCGACGGGATTGTGTTTCAGCAGCAGGCTCCATACCGCGAAGGCGACCGACGACAGCAGGGCCATGTAGAGCAGGAGCGCGCCGGACTGTAGGTTCAAGGCCTCAAGCTGACCGCCGCCAATCACGCCGATGGCGGTCAGGCCGATCCCGCCGATGAGCAACTGCCATCCGGTCATCACCATAGCATCCATGCTGGCGGACAAGCGCTTGCCGTAGATGGAGGCGGCGGCCAGCACGAAGGCGGCGATGATAATGAAGCCCTCGCCCAGCAGGCTGAAGTCGAAGCCAAGGGCGGCTCCGCCCAGGTTGACCACCACCACGCCCAGGAAGCCGATCAGGCATCCCAGAGTCTTGCGACCATTGAGCCGATCGTTGGCGTAGATGAAGTGGGCCAGGACGACGCTGAAGAAGACACCGGTGGCGTTCATGATCGATGACTTCACGCCGGTAGCGTGAGCCAGGCCGACGTAGAAGAAGACATACTGGATCGTCGTCTGGGTCAGACCCAACAGGGTGACCTGGCGTATCTGGCGACTGTTCAGCGCGAGGATCGGCTTCTTCATCACTGCGGCGACGCCTAGCAGGATCGCCCCGGCCAGGGCGAAACGCCACCCAGCGAACAACATCTGGCTGGCGATGTCGCTCGGTGCGATGTGCAGCAGTGCATAGCCGTTCTTGACCGCAGGAAAGGCGCTGCCCCACAGAAGGCAGCAAAGGGTCGCCAGGGCGAAGACCCCGGATCGGGTCTGATAGAGGGAGGGTTTCAAGGCGCTCGCTTCAAGAACTGGCGCGGACGCTAAGGAGGCCGCCGCGACGCGGGGACGCTTAGCTTCAAACGCCCTGTTAACCAAACTGGAAACGTCCTCGGCCATGATCACTTCAAGTGAACTGGAGTGCGTTGGCCATGATGGCGAGATTGCTGAGGGGCGTCGTGGTCGCCGCCGCCTTTTCCACCTTGGCCGCCTGCGCCAGTTTCGGGGGCGGGCGTGACGCGCCGCTGAGACCGCCGGTCGTGACCGATCCCGCGCCCATCGTTTCGGGCACCATGCGCCCCTATCAGATCCGCGGACGCTGGTATCGACCGGCCGAGCAGCCCAACTATGACGAGGTCGGCATGGCCTCCTGGTATGGGGCCCAACACAACGGCCGCCCGACGTCGACCGGCGAACGGTTCGACATGAACGCCCTGACGGCCGCTCACAAAACCCTGCCTCTGCCGAGCTTGGTGGAGGTGACCAATCGCGCCAACGGGCGTCGCGTCATCCTGCGCGTCAATGATCGCGGCCCCTTCGTCGACAGCCGGATTATCGATCTGTCCCGCGCAGCGGCCGAGGAACTGGGGCTCCTGCAGCAGGGCGTAGGCGAGGTGCGGGTGCGCTACGTTGGTCGGGCGCCGAGAACCGGCGGCGGAACAGCGCTGCGAAGGGCGGAAGCGGCGCCGGTCGTCCCGCCGACGCCCTATGTTCAGCCTTCCGCCTCGAGGCCGCAGGATGCATCCGCCTATTGGGTTCAGGCGGGCGCATTCTCCGACCGCCGCGCAGCGCAGCGAATCGCTGACCGCCTCGGTGATCGCGCCCTGGTTCAGGACAGCCGCAACGACGGACGGTCGCTGTTTCGGGTCGTGGTCGGTCCTTGGCCGGACGCCAACGCCGCCGAACAGGCCCGTCAGGCCGTCATCGCACGCGGGTTTGGCGACGCTCTGTTGATATCAGGCGGTTAGGGCTTGCCTGTCGCGCCGCGCTCGCCATTGTGCGCAGGTGCAGCGAGGTAAGTTCATCACATTCGAAGGCGGCGAGGGGGCCGGCAAGACCACACAGGCGCGCCTGCTGGTTGAGCACCTGCGTTCGCTTGGAATCGACGTCATCCAGACGCGCGAGCCGGGCGGTTCGCCGGGCGCCGAGGTCATCCGCAATATCGTGGTGGCCGGGGACGCCGAACGATGGTCGCCGCGCACCGAAACCCTGCTGATGTACGCTGCACGTTCCGACCATCTGGAGCGCACCATCCGTCCGGCGCTGGACGCCGGGACCTGGGTGGTCTGTGATCGCTTCGCCGACTCCAGCCGAGTCTATCAGGGTGCCGGCGGCGGCGCGCCGGAAACCCTGATCGAGGCTCTCGACGCCGCCATCGTGGCCGAGGATCAGCCAGACCTGACCCTGGTGTTCGACCTGCCGGTCGAGGTCGGACTGGAGCGCGCTTTCGGTCGCGGGCTCTTCGAGACACGGTTCGAGTCCAAGGGGCTAGCCTTCCACCAGAAGCTGCGCGAGGGGTTCCTCGGCGTGGCGCGTCGTCACCCGGAACGCTGCGTCGTGATCGACGCCACGGGTGAGCTCGAGGCCGTCTCCGAACGCCTATGGAACGCCGTCGCCGAGCGGTTGCTGTGAGCGAACATCCGCGCGACCGGTATGACCTGGTCCCGGACGTCGCCGCCGAAGAGGCCTTTCTGGACGCCCTGAGCCGGGGACGTCTGCACCACGCCTGGCTGCTTTGCGGCGTCGAGGGCAGCGGCAAGGCCACCTTCGCCTATCGCGCCGCGCGCCGACTTCTGGGGGCTGCACCCGACCCGTCGCGCGGACCGCTGGGCGCTGCGCCCTATGATCCGGTCAGTCAGTTGGTCGCGGCTCAGTCCCATCCCGATCTTCTGGTGATGGAGCGACTGGTCGAGGGCGGCAAGCAGAAGAAGACCATCTCGGTCGATCAGGCGCGCGACCTGCCGGGCTTCTTCGCCAAGAGCCCGTCTCAGGCGCAATATCGGGTGGCGATCATCGACGCGGCTGATGACCTGAACATCAACGCCGCCAACGCCTTGTTGAAGATTCTTGAAGAACCACCTGAGCGGGGCGTGCTATTGCTTGTCACCCATGCGCCTGGTCGTTTGCTGGCGACGATCCGCTCGCGTTGCCGCCGTCTCAGCTTCCCGATCTGGACGCCAGATCAGTTGGAGACCCTGGTGCGCAACCGCACGGGCGCCGATCCCGACGACGCGCGACTGGCCGCCGACATGGCGGGCGGCTCCCCCGGCGCGGCCCTGGCCCTGTCGTCGGGCGCCATGCAGGAGGTCGACGCCCTGGCGCGCAACTGGGTGTTCGGCAATGCTGTGGACCGGGCCGAGCAACTGGCCGTCGCGGATGGTTTTCGCGGAGCTGAAGGCCAGGCGCGGTTCGAGGCCCTGATGGACCGATTGATCGCGGCGGTGAAGTCTCGCGCGCTGGAGACGCCGGCGGGGCAGGGCGCGCGTTGGGCCGAGTTGTGGACCCGTTTGGCCGAACTGCCGGATCGCACGGCGGCCATCAACCTGGACCGGGCTGACGTCTTGGCTGGCGCCCTGGCCGACATCGCCCGAACCAAGGCCTTGAGATGATCATCGACAGTCACGTCAACCTGCACGCGCCCCAGTTCGACGAGGACCGCGACGAAGTCATCGCTCGCGCCCGCAAGGCCGGCGTGCGCTTGATGGTCGAGATTTCCGACAAGCTGTCGACCTTTGAAGCCACGCACGCCCTGGCCATGGCCCACGACGATATCTGGTGCACGGTTGGGGCTCACCCGCATGAGGCCAAGGACCATGTCGCGCTGACCGCCGACGAACTGGTCGCCCTGGCCCAGCGGCCTCGCGTCATCGGCATCGGTGAATGCGGTCTGGACTTCCACTATGACCTCAGCCCCCGCGACGAGCAGGCGGCGGTCTTCCGTCAGCATATCGACGCCGCTCGCCGCACCGGGCTGCCCTTGGTGGTGCATACGCGCGAAGCGGACGACGTCATGGCCGACATCCTGCGCGAAGAGCATGCGCGCGGCCCGTTCAAGCTGCTGATGCATTGCTACACCAGCGGCATGGAACTGGCTGAAACGGCGGCGGAACTGGGCGCCTGGTTCTCCGTTTCCGGCATCGCCACCTTCAAGGCGGCGGAAGATGTGCGCGAGGTCATTCGCCGGATGCCCGAGGACCGGATCATCGTCGAAACCGACTGCCCCTATCTGGCGCCCATCCCGCATCGCGGGCGGCGCAATGAACCGGCCTATGTCGGCCTGGTGCTGCAGAAGCTGGCGGAAATCCGGGGCTGGACGCCGGAAGAAGCCGATCGGCGCACGACCGACGCCTTCTTCGCCCTGTTCGACCGCATTCCCCGGCCCGCCGAATGAGCGGGACGGGCGAACTGGAGATCGTCATCCTCGGTTGCGGCTCGTCCGGCGGCGTGCCGCGCGGCGATGGCGATTGGGGCGACTGTGATCCGAGCGAGCCCCGAAATCGGCGCACCCGCTGCTCCATGCTGGCGCGCCGTCGGGGTCCTGACGGAACCACCAGCGTCTTGATCGACACCTCGCCGGACCTGCGACAGCAGGCCTTGATGGCGGGGATTACCCACGTCGACGCCGTTCTCTATACCCACGACCATGCGGATCAGACCCACGGTATCGACGATTTGAGAGTTTTCGCCATTCATGCGCGGCGACGGATTCAAGCGTGGATGGACCCGGCCACGCACCACGCCCTGACGAGGCGGTTCGACTATATTTTCGAAAGCCATCACGACTATCCGGCCATTCTTGAGGCGCAGAGGATTCCGCCGCACGGCGAGGCTTGGAGCGTGGGCGGCGCGGGCGGGCAGGTGCCCGTCGTCACCTTCGATCAGACGCATGGTCCGATCCGCTCGGTGGGCTACCGGCTAGGACCGGTGGCCTATTCCAGCGACGTGTCCGATCTGGACGAAGCGGCGCTGGAGGCGGTGCGCGGCGCGGACCTCTGGATCATCGACGCCCTGCGCTACACGCCCCATCCGACCCATGCCCACGTGGATAAGGCGCTGGAGTGGATTGCACAGGCGGAGGTCAAGCAGGCCGTGTTGACGAATCTTCATATTGATCTGGATTACAATCGCTTGTCGGCGCGTCTTCCGGACAATGTTGAAGTCGCATTCGACGGCTGGAGCCGTCGCTTTACCGTCTAGCTTGTCGTCACGGCCGGCGACCCGCCTCTATGCTTTGGGGTCTTCGTCCAGGTCGCCGACCGCATTGGCGACAAGATCGCGCCACGTCGGATCGGTGTCGTCCACCAGATCGACGTCGTCCATCAGGGCCACGGCCCCGCTGCCGTCGGGCAGGATCAGACCCAGGACTTCCATGGTCTCGCCGTCAGACCCGACGTGAGCTTCTGCTTGCACAATGACCGCCGCCTGTTCGCCATCGTCTTCCCACCAGATGACAGGTTGGGGCAGGTCCATATCGATGGTCGCGCCGTCCTCGGTGTCGCCAAGCGCGAATATTGCCTGGCGCGCCTGGACGTCTTCGAGCGTCGCCACTGAGCCGGTGAAGGGCTTCAGCCGCGCCCAATCGTCAACGTCGAAACCGCCGCCGTCTTCGTCGTGCTCTTCAAAGTCCTGGCTCATGCGCCGTTCCTGATTGTCTGGGGCGATAGCGCCTCGGCGAGCGTGTCGCTGAAGCGTCCTATCAGTCTTGCGGGATCACCGCGCGGATGACACGGGCCGAAGACGGGCGGCCGCCGATGCCGCGTTTGGGGTCGACCACGACGCGCAGGTCACCGTTGGAATAGCTGACCGAGGCGCGCGCCCCTTCGATCACAGTGATGCTGCGCAGGCGGTCCAGGAAGGGGCGGGCGCTGGGCGAACGGGCGATGCGGACCACGGCGTCAGTGGTGACGATCAGGGCCTCGATGCAAAGAGCTTCGGATTCCTGGCCGACGACGTTGATTCGAACCAATCGGCCTAGGGCGTCGCTGACGAGGCCGCTGCGACGGGTCATCAGGTTGAACATCTGCACCGGGCCGAGGCTGGTCGGCTCCAGGCTGACGGCTGCCCCTGTCAGAGAGACCGGCGAACCGCCGGGATTACGGGTGGTATAGACGGTTATGCCGCCGCTGGGGGTAACTCGCAGCACCTGCTCGCCTGCGTCGTTACGGTAGATGGTGTCGCCGCGGGGCGCCGACGACGGACGCAAGGCCCAGGTTTCGGTCGAGCGTTCGAACCGTAGCAGGGTCAGTGTGCCGGCGCGGTCCAGCATGAAGGTCTGGCCAGCTTCCGAAGAATAACGTCCAGGCGGGGGCAGGGTGCGAGTCACCGTTTGATCACGGATCACCCGGCTCTGTTCCGCCTGAACATTAGAACGCAGTTGGGCCGCAGCCGGCGTCGCCGCCAGGCAGGTAGTCAGCATCATCAGGGCGGCGAGGTCGAGGCGCACGCCCGCAACCGCTCTGGCGCGTTGCGCCGGAGCGGCGAAGCACGGCGGTTTCTCCGCCTCAACCTCGACCGTCGCCATCATGACAGCAGTGGTGGAACGCCCGAACGGCGGATTTTAGGCAAAGCGGGTTTAGCCAACCAGGTACTGTCCGCCGTTCAGCGACAGGGTGCAGCCTGTGACATATCCGGCACGCTCGCCCGAGAGCCAGGACACCATGTCAGCGATTTCCTCGCCTTTTCCGAGTCTTCCGACGGGGATCTGGGCGATAATGCTGTCCAGCACCTTCTGGTCCATGGCGCCGACCATTTCGGTGTCGATATAGCCCGGCGCGATGCAGTTGACCGTCACGCCCTTGCGGGCGTTTTCCAAGGCCAGGGCCTTGGTGAAGCCGATCATACCGGCCTTGGCGGCGGAATAGTTAGCTTGCCCGATCTGGCCCTTCTGACCATTGATCGAAGAGATGTTGACGATGCGGCCAAAGCCCCGGTCGCGCATGCCGTTGATCACCTGGCGCGTCATGTTGAAGACGCTGTCCATGTTGACGCGAATCACGTCCGACCACTGATCGTGGCTCATCTTGTGGAAGAAGCCGTCGCGGGTGATGCCGGCGTTGTTCACCAAGGTATCGATCGGACCAAGTTCGGCCTCGACCGCCTGAACCGCTCGGGCGCAGTCGTCGAAGGAGCCGACATTGCCCTTGATGACCATGACACCCAACTCGCGAGCGGTCGCCGCCGCCGCTTCGTCATTGCCTGAATAGCCGGCGGCGACGGCCATGCCGTCTTCGCGCAATCGTTGGACGATCGCCTTGCCGATGCCTCGCGTGCCACCCGTAACCAACGCCACTCGCGCCATGATGCGTTTCCCTGTCCCTGATCGACGCCGTCTTTGCGGACGTACGCCCTACCCTCTGAAACAAGCCATAGCTTGGCAAGCTTTACAGGAGAAGTCGTTGCCAGACGGCTTCTTTAATCTGCTCGATGTCGATGACGAGGCGATTACGAAGTTTGCTCTTTTGCGTCGTCGCGCTGCTATTTCAGCTTTTCGATCAGGGCTTGCGCCGCCGCAGGGTTGCGCACCTTGGCCCCGGAAATGAGGTAGGCGAAAACATCGCCGCGTTCGGCCCATCTGCGCGCCTGGACTGCTACGGCTTCCAGTTCATCCGACGTCATGCCTGTCGCTTCATCCTGGCGGCTGGACATCAGTCGGGCGTAGCTGAAATCGGCGGTGGGCTCGTCGATCTGCGGCCAGGTCGGCTCCTCGTCATCGACGGCATAGACGATAGCTGCGCAGTATTTGAGGGCGAGATCATAGAACTCAGGGCAGGCGAAGGTCGGGTTGCGGACCTCCAGGGCGTGACGCAGACGCACCCCATCCTTTTCCCTTGGCAACAGCTTGAGGAAGCCCTCGAAGTCCTCTGCGTCGAACTTCTTGGTCCCCATGAACTGCCAGTTGATCGGCCCGAGCTTGTCGCCCAGCAGGGTCAGACCTTGGGACAGGAAGCGGTCGAAGCTTTCTCCGCCCTCCGACAGCACCTTGCGGTTGGTGCAATAGCGACTGGCCTTGACCGCGAAGACGAAGTCTTCTGGCGTCTCGTCGCGCCACTTCATCCAGCTGTCCGTCTTGAAGGTCGAATAATAGGTGCCGTTGATTTCGATGCTGGTCAGCGCCCGGCTGGCGAACTCCAGCTCGCGCTTCTGGGTCAGGCCATCAGGATAGAAAACCCCGCGCCAGGGCTCAAAGGTCCAGCCGCCGACACCGACTCTGATCGCACCCGCCATGACGTCCTCCTGCTTTGGGTCTTGATCGCAGGAAATCCGGGATTCCGCTACGCCAAGACGTCTAGCGCGCCGACCAGGCGGCCAACCCGAGCTCCAGATCCGCGATCAGATCGGACGGATCTTCTAGGCCGATATGCAGGCGTAGCAACTGGCCGGGCAGAGCGGTCGCATGCCGGCGCCAGGCCAGTTGCGGGGTCTCGTGGGTGATCAGGCTTTCGAAGCCGCCCCAAGAATAGCCCATGCCGAACAGGTTAAGCGCGCTCATCAGGGCGTGGGCCGCCGTCTTGTCGCCGCCCTTCATGACAACGCCCATCAGCGCGGCGCCGCCGGAATAGTCGCGCTGCCACAGGTCATGGCCGACCGATCCGGGCAGGGGCGGGAACAGAACGCGCTCGACCTCTGGCCGGTCTTGCAGCCATTCGGCGACCTGAAGCGCGGACTTCAGCGCCTCATTGTAGCGCAGCGGCAGGGTGCGTAGGCCGCGTAGCGCCAGCCAGGCGTCGTCGGGCGAGACGTGCCAGCCCACGTCCTCAATCGTATCCGACACGGCACGGCTTACCTCGCAGTCCTGAACCGCGACGGCGCCCATCAACAGATCGGAATGGCCGGCGACGTACTTGGTCACGGCCTGGACGCTGACGTCGACGCCGTGCGCCAGGGGACGAAGAGCCAACCCGGCAGCCCAGGTGTTGTCCATCACCGTCAGCACGCCGCGCGTCCGGCAGGCGGCGGTCAGTGCCGGCACATCGACGATCTCGAACGTCAGGGACGAAGGCGATTCGATCAGCAGGACGCGGGTTCGCTCGCCGCACAGGGCCAAAATCTCGGCGGTTGAGGCGTCGGCTGGGTGGAAGCGCGTCGCAATCCCGCGCGCGGCCAGGTGGCGGGTCAGGAAGCGGCGGGTGGGGCCATAGACCGCGTCGCTGGTCACAACCTCGTCGCCGGGGCGCAGCAGGGCCAGCAGGGGGACAGTCACGGCAGCGAGGCCCGACGGCACCAGGAAGACGTCGCTCGCTCCCTCCAGGTCGGCCAGGGCAGCGCGCAGTTCACGCGCGGCGCTGGTGCCGTCCAGGCCATAGACTGGGCCGGGCGTCGGGTCCTGCATCGAGGCTGGGTCGTCGCTGAGCATGGTGGAGGCGCGCTCGACCGGCGGATTGACCGGCCGCCGCCCTTGGCCGCGTCGCGTGGCGGAGGCAATCAGGCGGGTGCGGTCGGAAAGGCGAGGCATGACGGCTCCGGCGGGTTGCGGTTCTGGCCCTAGAGGGCTCTAAAGAAGCCGGGGGCGCAAGCTGGCGAGGGTGAAGGAATGCGGGCTGCGAAGATCGTGACGGGAATATCCCTGGCGCTGCTGCTGGCGATGGCGGCCTGTGACCGGCAGGCCAAGAACGATCATGCTGAGACGACGCCGACCTCGCGCCCCACGACGACGACCATGCCGGCCGATGTGGCCAGTCCGACACTGGCGGCGATCAAGCAACGCGGCCATTTGAACTGCGGCGTCAATCAGGGACTGGTCGGTTTCGCCTTCACCGACAATCGCGGCGCCTGGCGCGGCTTCGACGTCGACTTCTGTCGGGCGACGGCGGCGGCGATCTTCGGCGATCCTGACGCGGTGCGATTCGTGCCGCTGACCGCCGAACTGAGGTTTGGGGCCCTGCGCGAGGGGCGTGTGGATGTGCTATGGCGCAACACGTCCTGGACCATGAGCCGCGACACCGGTGGCGAGCTGAGCTTTGCCGGGATCAACTATTACGATGGTCAGGGCTTCCTGGTGCGCCGCGCCCTGAACCTGAACAGCGCATCCGAACTGAACGGGGCCCGCATCTGCGTCCAGTCGGGCTCAACCACGGAACTGAACGTCGAGGACTATTTCCGCACGCGCGGGATCGAGTTCCGGCCCGTCATCGTCAAGACGGAAGAAGAGGCTCGTCAGGCCTATGCGCGCGAAGAATGCGACGCCTTCACTGCTGACATTTCCGCGCTGGCGGCGGCGCGGACGACCCTGCCCAATCCGCAGCAGCACGCCATTCTGCCGGACGTGATTTCCAAGGAGCCGCTGGGTCCAGTCGTGCAGCGCGGCGACGATCAGTGGACGGCGGTGATCCGCTGGACCCTGAACGCCCTGATTCTGGGTGAGGAACTGGGCGTGACCAAGGCCAATGTGGCGGCTCTCACCCGTGACAGCCAGGAGCCGCGCACCCGACGTCTGCTGGGCGAGGAGGGGGAGTTCGGCCCGTCTCTGGGCCTGCCCAGGACCTGGGCGCGGGACGCCATCGCGGCCGGCGGGAACTATGGCGAGATCTTTGAACGGAACCTTGGCCAACAATCGGCGCTGAATCTGGCCAGGGGACTGAACGCGCAATGGAGCGCGCGGCCCAGCGGCCTGATCTACGCCCTGCCGATCCGATAGGGCGTCGGTCGGTCGCCCGATCGGGGGACGCATGACCACAACGACCAGACAGAAGCTTCCGCTGCATGTCTTGATGCTGATCGGCTTTTTGGTCGGATTGCTGGGCGGCCTCGTCGTTAATCTGACAATTGGCGGTGATGCGCCCTGGGTTCAGTGGCTGACGTCCAACATCACGGGACCGGCAGGGCAGATATTCCTGCGGCTGTTGTTCATGCTGGTCCTGCCGCTGCTGTTTTCGGCGCTTGTGGTGGGCGTGGCCGAGATGGGCGACCTGAAGACTCTGGGCCGGGCCGGGACCAAGAGTCTGCTGTTCACCGTCTTCATCTCGGCCATCGCCGTCATCATCGGGTTGGTGATGGTCAATGTCTTCCGGCCCGGCGACGGCGTGGACCCAGCCCTGGCGCAACAATTGCTGGATCAGGGACGCAGCGGCGCGGCCTCCATTGTCGGCAGCGCGCCGGATTCGGTGCGGGCGGGGGACTTCTTCCTGGATCTGGTGCCGTCCAACGTCTTCACGGCCGCGGCGCAGAACGAGATCCTTCCGGTTATGGTCTTTGCCCTGATGTTCGGGATCGGCTTGGTGCTGGCTAGAGGGCCGGCGACGGAAAGCCTGCAGAAGACCATTGAAGGCGTGTTCGAGGTGATGATGAAACTCATCAACCTGGTCATTCGCCTGGCCCCCATCGCCATCGCGTGCCTGATGTTCAACCTGGCGGCCCTGTTTGGCTGGGATCTGCTGGTGCGATTGGCGGCCTTTGTCGCCGTCGCGGTGGGGGCGATGGCGATCCATATGTTCGTCGTCTATCCGATCTGCATTGCCACCCTGGGCGGGATGTCGCCGCTGAAGTTCTTTCGCGACATCCGCGAGGCCATGGTTGTGTCCTTCTCGACCGCCTCGTCCAACGCCAGCCTGCCGGTGTCGCTGCGCGTGGCCGAGCAGAACCTGGGCCTTCCGCGCAAGATCGCCCGCTTTGTCCTGACGGTCGGGGCCACAGCCAATCAGAATGGCACGGCCCTGTTCGAGGGGGTCACGGTGCTGTTCCTGGCGCAGTTTTTCGGCGTGGATCTGAGCTTGGGCCAGCAGTTCATCGTCATGCTGGTCTGTATTCTGGGCGGGGTCGGCACGGCGGGGGTGCCGGCGGGCAGTCTGCCGGTCATCGCCATGATCCTGGCCATGGTGGGCGTGCCGCCAGAAGGCATCGGCCTGATCCTGGGCGTGGACCGCTTTCTGGATATGTGCCGGACCACGCTGAACGTGACCGGCGATCTGGTCGTCGCCACAGTGGTGTCGCGCGGCGAGGAGGATAAGGACGCGACGGTTCCGGCAGCGGCCTGACAGTCAGCCGACCTCGACGGGGACGTCTTCGCGCGCGCCCCATTCGGTCCATGACCCGTCATAGAGCCGAGACGGCTGGCCCAGCTCGGCCAGGCCCAGGCTGAGGATGGCGGCGGTGACGCCTGACCCGCAGCTGGTGATGATGGGGCGATCCAGATCGACGCCCGCGGCGGCGAAGGCGGCTTCCAGCGCTGAACCGCGTTTCAGCGTCTGGTCGGCGTTCAGCAGTTGGCTAAAGGGCAGGTTCAGCGCGCCAGGCATATGGCCGGACCGGACGCCCGCGCGGGGTTCGGCGGCCGCGCCGCGAAAACGCGGCGCGCCACGGGCATCCACCACCTGAACCTCGCCAACCAGGGCCAGCCGGACCTGCCCAAGATCAACGACGCGGTCCGCGTCGAACGTCGGCTTGAAGCTTGAGATCTGTCTGGGCGTGACCGGCCCGTGCTCCAACGGACGTGCCTCAGCGCGCCATTTCGGCAAGCCGCCATCCAGAACCCGAACACGGCGCGCGCCCATGACCTGCAGCGTCCACCAGACCCGCGCTGCCGAGAACAGACCCTGGGCGTCATAGACCACGATGTCGTCCGTCTCAGCCACGCCCATCCGCCCCATGGTCTCGGCGAAGGCTTCGGGCGACGGCAACATATGGGGATAGGGACTGGCGTGGTCGGACACGGCGTCAAGATCGAAGAAGACCGCGCCCGGCAACCGTTCGGCCTCAAAGTCCGCGCGGGCGTCGCGCCCGTCCAGCCACCAACTGGCGTCGATGATTCGCAGGTCATCAGCACCGATGCCGTCGGCCAGGGCTTGCGTCGAGATCAGGGGGCTGTGGGGCGGGCTCATGGGTTCAGATTACCATGATCGCGTGGTTGGTGGTCAGAGCCTGAGTCGCCGGGTAAGTTGCGAAAACGCATCCGCGACGCCACCTGTCCGACTTGAAGTCGCGGCATAGGTCCGCGAAACGCCGTTTAAACCAGTCGAAAGCGCCGCCGTGACCTCTCCGAACGCCGTCATCACCCTGTCCGAAGGCCTCAAGAAACCCGTCGTCATCGGCGGCGGTCGTCGCATCGTCTTCATCGCCGGCCCCTGCCAGATGGAAAGCCGCCAGCACGCGCTGGAGACGGCGCATCGCCTGAAGGAGATCGGCGACCGCCTGGACGT
The DNA here is from genome assembly GCF_002979535.1 of Brevundimonas sp. MYb52. Lineage (GTDB taxonomy): Bacteria > Pseudomonadota > Alphaproteobacteria > Caulobacterales > Caulobacteraceae > Brevundimonas. The sequence goes on from NZ_PCPB01000012.1 coordinate 32,996, forward strand.
CGGCATCATCTACAAGACCAGCTTCGACAAGGCGAACCGCACCAGCGCCAACGCCGCGCGCGGCATCGGTCTGAAGGACGCGATGCCGATCTTCGCCGAAATCCGTGAAGTCACCGGCCTGCCGACCCTGACCGACGTCCATTCCGAGGCCCAGTGCGGGCCTGTAGGCGAGGTCGTGGATGTGCTGCAAATTCCGGCCTTCCTGTCGCGTCAGACCGACCTGTTGCTGGCCGCCGCCGCTACGGGCAAGGCGATCAACATCAAGAAGGGTCAGTTCCTGGCCCCCTGGGACATGAAGAACGTCATCGCCAAGGTGGTCGGCGCGGGCAACCCCAACGTCATGGCCTGCGAGCGCGGCGCCAGCTTCGGCTACAACACCCTGGTCAGCGATATGCGATCGCTGCCGATCATGCGTGAGATCGGCTGCCCCATCGTCTTCGACGCCACCCACAGCGTGCAGCAACCGGGCGGGCAGGGCACGTCCTCGGGCGGTCAGCGCGAGTTCGTGCCGGTCCTGGCGCGCGCCGCTGTGGCCGTGGGCGTGGACGCCGTCTTCCTGGAAACCCACGAAGACCCTGACAACGCGCCGTCGGACGGCCCCAACATGGTGCCGCTGGACCAGTTCGAGGCCCTGGCCGCCGAACTCATCGCCTTCGACGACCTGGCCATCAAGGTCGGCGCAAAGGCGCCGATGGCGAACCTGGCCTGAATCCGGTAGTTCGGCGTCATGGCTGAACGATCGCTTGATTTGGGTGCGCTGCAGGGACTGCTGGAGCGCGTGCGTGACTTGAAGGTCGCCTGTGTGGGCGACCTGATGCTGGACCGCTATGTCTATGGTGAGGTCAGCCGCATCTCGCCCGAGGCGCCGATCCCCGTCCTGCGCGCGCGCCGCACCGTGGCCATGCCCGGCGGCGTGGGCAATGTGGCGCGCAATGTCGCGGCCCTGGGCGGTCAGGCTCGTCTGGGCGCTGTCGCCGGTCAGGATGCCGCGGGCGCTGAACTGAGCAATCTGATCGCCGCCGAGGACCGGGTCGAGGACGCCCTGATCCGACCCGAGGGTGCGGCCACCATCGTCAAGACGCGCTTCGTCGCCGCCGGCCAGCAGTTGCTGCGTCTGGACGACGAGGCCGCGTCCCATTCCGGCTATGCTGACAAGGCGGTGTTCCAGGGCACGGGCGCCATCCTGCTGTCTGACTACGCCAAGGGCGTGGTGGACGACGGCGCCATTCAGGCGGCGTTGTGGGCCGGGGCCGAGTATGGGGCTCCGGTCATCGTCGATCCCAAAGGCCGCGATTTCGCCCGCTATGGCGCTGTGGACGTCATCAAGCCGAACGCCAGCGAACTGGCGGGCGCCACTGGTCTGCCGACCGAAACCGACGAACAGGTCGAGGCGGCCTTGGCCGCCCTGCTGGCCGCCACCACGACCAAGGCCGTCATCGTCACCCGCGCGGGCAAGGGCATGACCCTGGCCTGCCGAGGCGGCGGCGTCACTCACTTCCCGGGTCGGGCGCGCGAGGTGTTTGACGTTTCGGGCGCGGGCGACACCTGTCTGGCGGCGCTGGGTCTGGCGCTGGGCGCGGGCGCGACGCTGGAACAGGCAGTGCAGTTCGCCATCCTCGCTTCGGGGGTGGTGGTGGGCAAGAGCGGCACCGCCGTCGTCACCCCCGCCGAACTGATCGAGGCCGAGATGAGCCAGCACGCGGCCCTGGCTCAGTCCAAGGTCACGCCGCTGGACGAGCTGTCGGATCAGGTCGAGGCGTGGAAGCGCCAGGGCCTGAAGGTCGGCTTCACCAACGGCTGTTTCGACATCCTGCATCGCGGCCACGTCGCCTATCTGGCTCAGGCGCGCAGCTGGTGCGACCGTCTGGTGGTGGCGCTCAACACCGACGCATCGGTGCGCCGTCTGAAGGGCGAGGGGCGGCCGGTGAATGATCTGGACAGCCGCGCCGTCGTCATCGGCGGTCTGGCCAGCGTGGATCGGGTGACGGCCTTTGACGATCCGACGCCGATGGCCCTGATCGAGCGGCTGAAGCCCGACGTCCTGATCAAGGGCGCGGACTACACCAAGGACAAGGTGGTTGGCGCGACCGAGGTCGAGAGCTGGGGCGGCGTGGTGCGTCTGGCCGATTTCGCCGACGGCTATTCCACCACCAAGACGATTGAGAAGATGACTGGAGACAAGGCATGACGCCCAGAATGATCGTCGTCACGGGCGGCGCGGGCTTCATCGGCTCCAACATCGTGGCGCGGCTGTGCGCGACCAACGCCTGGGACGTGGTCGTCTGCGACCGGCTGGAGACGGCCGACCTCGCCAAGTGGAAGAACATAGCCAAGCATCCGATCGCTGACCTGTGGGCGCCGGAAGAGCTGTTCGAGCAACTGGAACGCCACGCCGAGCGGATCGAGGCCGTGGTGCATATGGGCGCCATTTCCTCGACGACCGAGCCGGACGCCGACCTGATCCTGCGGACCAATTTCAGCCTGTCGCGCGACATCTGGGACTGGTGCGCCATCCGCAATGTGCGGATGATCTACGCCTCGTCAGCGGCCACCTATGGCGACGGCGAGACCGGGTTCGAGGATCGCGATGATCCTGAGAGCCTGAACGCGCTTCGTCCGCTAAATGCCTATGGCTATTCAAAATATCTGTTCGATCAGTATGCCGTGCGCCAAGCCGATCGCGGTCAGGCGCCGCGTCAGTGGGCCGGGCTGAAATTCTTCAACGTCTATGGCCCGAACGAAGGTCACAAGGGCGGGATGAAGTCGGTCGTGGCGCAGATATGGCCCAAGGTTCAGGCGGGGGAGACGGTCAGCCTGTTCCGCTCCCACAACCCCAACTATCCCGACGGCGGACAGTTGCGCGACTTCGTCTATGTCGACGATGTGGTGAACATCATCGATTGGCTGCTGCAGACGCTGGACGTGTCGGGCGTATTCAACGCCGGGTCGGGTCAGGCGCGATCCTTTGCCGACCTGGCGCGTGCGACCTTCGCGGCAGCGGGCAAGGAGGCTTCGATCGCCTATATCGACATGCCCGAAGCGATCCGAGATCGGTATCAGTATTTCACGGAGGCCAGCATGGATCGCATCCGTGCGGTCGGCTTCAACGGCCAGTCGACCCCGCTGGAAGAAGGCGTGCGTCGCTACGTCCAGGACTTCTTGGCTCAGTCGGACCCCTATCGATGAGGATGCCGAGCCTGACCTTGCGCCAGTGGGTCGGCTATGCGGGCTTTGCGATTGTTTTCATCCTGGTGGCGGCCGTCGCCGTCTGGCGCGGTGACATCCTGAAGGCGGGGCTGGACCCTCAGGTGCCGTTTCAGACCTATGACCCGCCTCCGGCGCCGAACTATGCAGGCTCCAGCGCCTGGGCCCTGCAGGACGCCCGTGCGCCCGGCGCGGACACGGCCGCGATCTTCTTTGTTCATTCCACGACCTATGATGGCGGAAAGGGCTGGAACGGCGCTATCGGCGACAAGAAGGCGGACGCCTATCTGACACGGGTGGTGATCCCCAACTACGCGGGGCCATTCGCCCGTGCGGGGGCCATCAGCGCCCCGCGTTATCGTCAGGCCAGTCTCTATACGCGCCTGACTCTGCGCGAAGACGCGCGGGAGGCTCGTGCCTTCGCTTATGGCGATATCGAACAAGCTTTTGCCCAGTGGCTTTCCGCCCACCCCGACGGGCCGATCATTCTGGCTGGCGTGGAGCAGGGAGCCGATCTGGTCGCGCGCCTCGTTCATGAGCGCGTCGCGAACGACGTTGCTCTGCGCCAGCGTCTGGTCGCCGTCTATCTGATCGACGCCACGGTGAGTCTAGAACGGACGGCGACGATTCCCGCCTGTCATACCCGCACCCAGACTGACTGCCTCGTCGGTTGGTCTCAGGTAGGCGAGGGCGATGAGGGCGCGGCGCGGCGGCGGTTGAGGCGCGCGCTGGTCTGGAACGATCGTGGTCAGTTGGTCGAACTGGCCGATCGTCCGGCCCTGTGCGTCAATCCTGTGTCCGGCAGCGATGACGGCGCTGTGGTTCCGGCGCGACGCCATCTGGGCGCCGCTAACGCCACGGGGCTGGAATGGGGTGTTCGTCCGGCCTTTATAGACCGGCAAATCGCCACGCAATGTCGGGACGGCTTGCTGCGCCATACCGTGCTCAAGTCGGAATCTTTCCGCGAATTTCGAGGCTGGGCCGACCGGCGCAAGGCGCGTCCCTATAATCTCTTTTACGCTGACACCGAGGCCGACGCTCACGCGCGGCTGACGGCTTGGAAAGCGCAACAGGCACCGGGCGTCTAGTCGGCGCCGGCCCGGTCAGCGCGCCAATCAAACAAGGCTTCCAGCACCCGCACGGCCGCGCCGCGCGGACTGGTCAGCTCGGGATCGCGACCCAGGATGAGGCGGGCGTCGTCGGAGGCCGCCAGCATCAGCGAGCGATGCTTGATCGGATCAGCGAAGCGATAGGCGGGAAAGCCGCTCTGCTTCAGGCCCAGAGGATCGCCGCCGCCACGCAGGCGGAAGTCTTCCTCGGCAATTTCGAAGCCATCTTCGGTGCGGCGCAGGGTCTCCAGACGTTCGCGCGCCGTCTCGCCCAATGCGCCGTCCTGACCGCCGTACAGCAGGATGCAGGAGCTGGACTTGGCCCCGCGCCCCACTCGCCCCCGAAGTTGGTGCAACTGAGCTAGGCCGAAGCGGTCGGCGTGCTCGATGACCATGATGGAGGCGTTGGGCACATCCACCCCGACCTCGACGACCGTGGTGGCGACCAGCAGAGGGATGCGCCCTTCTGCGAACTCGGCCATGACGGCTTCGCGCCCGGCGCCCGGCATCTGGCCGTGGGCCAGGCCGACCTCGACCTGCAGGATGCGACGCAGGTCGTTGGCGCGTTCCTCGGCGGCGGCCAGGTCGATGGCTTCGGACTCGGCGACCAGAGGGCAGATCCAGTAGGCCTGCGCGCCGCTGTCGATGGCCGCCTTCAGCCGCTTGGCCACCTCGCCGATGCGGACCAGGGGCAGGACGGCGGTGGCGACCGGGGTGCGGCCCGGCGGCTTTTCCATCAGGCGGCTGACTTCCAGTTCACCGTACTGGGTCAGTTCCAGCGTGCGCGGGATGGGTGTGGCCGACATAGTCAGCAGGTGGACCCCGCCGATGGCCGGATCGCCCTTGGCCTGAAGCCGCTGGCGTTCGTTGACGCCGAAGCGGTGCTGTTCGTCGATGACGGCCAGGGCCAGTCGTTTGAACTGAACCGCATCCTGGAACAGGGCATGGGTGCCGATGGCGACTTGGGCCTCGCCGGACGCCAGGGCGGCCAGCCGCTGACGGCGCTCGGCTTGAGTGTCCCGGCCGGTCAGAAGGATGGTCGAGACGCCGGCTTCCTCCAGCATGGGAGCCAGCCGCTGATAGTGCTGGCGCGCTAGGATCTCAGTCGGGGCCATCAGGGCGGACTGGAAGCCGCTGGAGGCCGCATCGGCCAGGGCCAAAGCCGCCACGGCGGTCTTGCCCGATCCCACATCGCCTTGCAGCAGCCGGCCCATCTGCTCGCCCGAGGCCAGGTCGGCGCGGATTTCCTCGATGGCGCGGGCCTGGGCGCCGGTCAGGGTAAAGGGCAGGGCGGCCAGCATCCGGCGCGAGGCCTCCCCCGGTGTGGTGCGGGCCGCGGGCGTGACCTGGCGCGCGCGACGACGGCGAGCCAGGGCCAACTGGTGGGCGAACAGTTCGTCATAGGCCAGGCGCTGACGCGCCGGGGCCTCCGGCGTCAGGTCCAACTCGGAGGTGGGCGCGTGCAGGGTTTCCAGCGCCGCGCGCCAGCCGGGCCAGCGGTGGGCCGACAGCCAGGCGGCGTCCTGCCATTCGGCCAGTTCCGGCGCCGTCGCCAGTGCGCCCTGGGCCAGCTTCCTGACCACGCGCGAGGTCAGGCCCTGGGTCGCTGGATAGACGGGTTCGGACAGGGGAATCTCGTCCGCCTTGTCCAGCGGCAGGATGTAGTCGGGATGCGCGATCTGCACCTCGTTGTTGAAGCGCTCGACCTTGCCGGTGACCAGCCGCCGCTCGCCGCGAGGGGCCAGGCTCTCGATATGGCGCGGCGAACCGGCGAACCAGATCAGGTGGACGAAGCCGGTGTCGTCCGAAGTCCGCATCTTCAGCGGCGCGCCGATCTTGTGCGGCGGGATCAACCGGTCAATCAGGACATCGAAGATGCCGATCTCGCCCTCGACCGCGGCGGCGGCGGTCGTGCGACGGCGCTGGATGATGCCGGACGGCGACAGGAACAGCACGTCGCGCACCAGCGGACCCGCCAGCTTGTGCACCAGGGGCGCGCTTCGAGGCCCCACGCCCTTCAGGGTGGAGACGTCCGCAAACAGGGGAAAAAGAATCTCGGGCCGCATTAGCCTCAGCATAGCTGGCGAAAACGGAACGGGAACGCTATCTGATCCAACTCTTCACATGAACGGACCGGGCAAGGAACCGCGTGGCCGAAATTGACGCACGTCCAGAGGACAACCAGAAGCACCAACGCCTGGGCCGGATCTCCTATCGCGCCTGGCGACGCGGCTTCCGCGAAGCCGATATGGTGTTGGGTCCCTTCACCGATCAGATTGGTCCGACGCTGAGCGACGAGGAACTGGATCAGCTGGAGCACCTCCTGAACGAGGAGGACCAGTATCTCTATGCCTGGATCATAGAGAAGGAGCCGACCCCGCCGGAGTTCGACGGGCCGATGCTGGCGCGCATCCGGGCCTTCATGCGTGAACACGTCGCGGCGGAAGTGGCCAAGGGTATCGGTTGATGGTTGAGGCGATGGCGCGGCGTGACGTCGAACTGGGCGGCGCGCCCGAGGGGCTGGACGCGCTGGTCGTCGCCGAACGGCTGAAGGGGCAGGGCGGTGTCGGCCTGCTGGTCGCGCGCGACTATCAGCGGTCGGGCAATTTCGTTCAAGCGCTCGGCTTCTTCGCCAAGGACATTGAGGTTCTTGAATATCCGGCTTGGGATTGCCTGCCCTACGACCGTCTGAGCCCGACTGCCTCGGTCGCGGCGCAGCGCATGGCGACCCTGACCCGGCTGGCGCAACGCGATCCGACGGACGCCAAGCCCCTGCTGATTGTCACCACCATCGCCGCCGCGACCCAGCGCACTCCGCCGCGTCAGGCCGTCACCGGGGCCGGGTTCGAGGCGCGTGTGGGCCGCGACCTGGATACGGCGGCGTTGGAACGCTACGTCTCGGCCAACGGCTATGTGCGCGCTTCGACCGTGTCCGAGCGCGGCGAGTACGCCATTCGCGGCGGCGTGATCGACGTCTTTCCGCCGGGCTTTGACGAGCCGGTGCGTCTGGACCTGTTCGGCAGCGAGTTGGAATCCATTCGCGCCTTCGATCCCGAAACCCAGCGCTCGACCCAACAACTGAAGCAGGTCGCCCTGCTGCCGGTGTCCGAGGTGCTGCTGGACGCCGAGAGCATCTCGCGATTCCGCAGCGGCTATCTGAAACTGTTCGGCACGCCGGGCGACGAGCCCATGTACGCTGCCGTCAGCGAGGGCGCGCGCCGCCAGGGGCTGGAGCATTGGTTGCCGCTCTTTTACGACCGGCTCGACACCCTGTTCGACTTCCTGCCCGATACGGCCCCAGTCTTCCTCGACAGCCAGGTGGAGCAGGCCCGCGCCGAGCGCTGGAGCCTGACGACCGACGCCTATGAGGCCCGCAAGGAAGCCGCCAAGGGCAAGGGCGGCGCGGCCTATCGCGCGCCGGCGCCGGGCAGCCTCTATCTGGATGAAGGCGAGTGGAACAGCGCCCTGGCCGGTCGTGCGGTGCGCCGCCTGTCGCCGCTGTCAGGCGGATCGGGCGAGGACGCCGGCGGGCGTCTGGGCCGCAGCTTCGCGGCTGAACGTTCGCAGGACAGCGTCAATCTGTTCGCCGCTGTGGCCCAGCACGCCGGGGCGTTGAAAGGCGAGGGCAAGCGCGTCCTGTTCGCCTCCTGGACCGAGGGCTCGGCAGAGCGTCTGGCGGCCATGCTGGGGGATCACGGCCTGACCCATGTCCTGCCCGTGCGTGACTGGGACGATGTTCTGGCCGCGCCGAAGGATATCTATTTGCGGGCGGTCCTGCCGGTCGAGCATGGCTTCGTCACCGACGACGTGGCCGTCATTTCCGAGACCGACATCCTGGGCGACCGCCTGGCGCGGCCCAAGCGCAAGCGTCGGGCCTCCAACTTCCTGGCTGAGGCCTCGGCCCTGACGGCCGGCGATCTGGTGGTTCACCTGGATCACGGCATCGGCCGCTATGAGGGCCTGAAGACGCTGGAGATCCAGGAGGCGCCGCACGACTGCCTGGAACTGCTTTACGCCGGTGACAGCAAGCTCTATCTACCGGTTGAAAACATTGACCTTCTGACCCGCTACGGCACCGACGCCGACGGGGTTCAGTTGGACCGCCTGGGCGGCGCGGGCTGGCAGGGCCGCAAGGCCAAGGCCAAGGAGCGTCTGCGCGCCATGGCCGAGGGGCTGATCGCCCTGGCCGCCAAGCGCGCCATGCGCGTGTCCGACGCCATCACGCCGCCGTCGGGCCTCTTCGACGAGTTCTGCGCCCGCTTCCCCTATGAGGAGACGGACGACCAGTTGAACGCGATCGGCGACGTGCTGGAAGACCTGGGCAAGGGCACGCCGATGGATCGCCTGATCTGCGGCGACGTCGGCTTCGGCAAGACCGAGGTGGCCCTGCGCGCGGCCTTCGTCGTGGCCATGACGGGTCAGCAGGTGGCGATCGTCTGTCCGACGACCCTGCTGGCGCGTCAGCACTTCAAGACCTTCAGCGAGCGCTTCGCTGGCTGGCCGATCACGGTGCGGCACCTGTCGCGCATGGTCACGGCCAAGGACGCCAATGAGACGCGTGCGGGCCTGAAGGACGGGACGTTCGAGATCGTCGTCGGCACCCACGCCGTGCTGGCCGAACAGGTCGGCTTCCGCGATCTGGGTCTGGTGATCGTCGACGAGGAGCAGCACTTCGGCGTCAAGCACAAGGAGAAGCTGAAGTCCCTGCGGGCCGATGTTCACCTGCTGACGCTGACCGCCACGCCCATTCCGCGCACCCTGCAGATGGCGTTGTCGGGCATCCGCGAGATGTCGATCATAGCCACCCCGCCGGTCGATCGTCTGGCGGTGCGGACCTATGTCACGCCGTGGGACCCGGTGCTGGTGCGCGAGGCCCTGCTGCGCGAGAAGTATCGAGGCGGGCAGGCCTATTATGTTGCGCCGCGCCTGAAGGAGCTGCCGGACATCGAGAAGTTCCTGCGCGAGCAGGTGCCCGAGGTGAAGTTTGTCGTCGGTCACGGCCAGATGAGCCCGACCCAGCTCGAGGAGGTGATGAGCGCCTTCTACGACGGGCAGTATGACGTGCTGGTTTCGACTACCATCGTCGAGAGCGGCATCGATATTCCGACGGCCAACACCCTGATCGTCCACCGCGCCGACATGTTCGGTCTGGCCCAACTGCACCAGATCCGGGGCCGTATCGGGCGGTCGAAGGCGCGCGCCTTCGCCTATCTGACGACCGACCCCAAGCGGCCTCTGAGCCTGTCGGCCGAGCGGCGACTGCAGGTTCTGCAGTCGCTGGACAACCTGGGCGCCGGCTTCCAACTGGCCAGCCACGACCTGGATCAGCGCGGCGGCGGCAATCTGCTGGGCGACGAACAGTCGGGCCACATCCGCGAGGTCGGGGTCGAACTGTATCAACAGATGCTGGAAGACGCTGTCGCCGAACTGCGCGAAGCGGGCGAGGAGGTGGCCGACCGGGGCTGGTCGCCGTCGATCAACGTTGGCGCGGCGGTCCTGATTCCAGAAGCTTACGTCCCAGACCTGAACGTTCGCCTGAGCCTCTATCGTCGCCTGTCCGACGCCGAGAAGATGGAAGATCGCGAGGCCATGGCCGCCGAACTGATCGACCGGTTCGGGCCGCTGCCTGACGAGGCGCAGCAGCTTCTGCGGATCGTGGGCATCAAGGCCAACTGCCGCGCGGCCAGCATCGAGCGCATCGACATCGGGCCCAAGGGCGCGGTGCTGACCCTGCGCAACAACAGCTTCCCCAATCCCATGGGGCTGGTGGGTCTGATCCAGAAGAACCAGGCCTTCTGGAAAATCCGGCCGGACCAGAAGATCGTGATCAAGGGCGAATGGCCCACGCCGGGCGACCGTCTGAAGGTCGCCGAGCGGATCACCACCGATCTGGCGCGGGTGGCGGGCGCGGCTTAGCCGCGCCCCTTCATCTGCCGGATCAGGGCGCCGAACAGGTTGACGTAGTCGTCGGTCCAGGGCCGCACCTCGGTTGGAGCCAGCTTGCGCCAGCGCCCGTCACCCTTGAAGTCGGCCAGCCCTTCAGCGGTGGGTGATATAGCCAAGGCCTCTGTCGAAGCTTCGGACATTTCGGGCGCGTTCGGCTGCTCGATATAGATCTGATGCAGGTCGGCGGCGCCCAGTTGGCGGGCGGCGGCGACGGCCGGCATGGTGATTTCGAGGTTACGGTTGGACAGGTGCAGCACCACCACGCCATCGGGCTTCAACAGCTTCAGATAGCCCTGAATGGCCTCGACCGTCAGCAAATGGGTCGGGACAGCGTCTGACGAGAAGGCGTCGATGACCAGCAGGTCGTAGGTCCCCGGCGCTTCCTTGGCCATGGTCAAACGGGCGTCGCCCAGGACGGTGCGGATCGGGCCGTCGGCGCAGTTCGAGATATAGGTGAACCAGGACGGATCGCGCGAGACGCGGTCCACCATCGGGTCGATCTCGAAGAAGGTCATTTCGTCTTCGGCGCGCTTGTAGGCGGCCATAGCCCCCGAACCCTGACCCACGATGCCGATCTTGGCGGCCGGCGAGCGCTGCTGGATGCGCTGCGCCGCCTGACCCAAAGGCGTGGCCGTCGCGTAATACATGGTCGGCATGCAGGCGAACCCCGGCGCGCGGGCCTGGGCGCCGTGCAGGGTGGTGCCGTGCATCAGGACGTGAACATCTCCCCCCATGCCGTCGTCGCGCGTGACCGCCACACGCATGACGCCGAAGAAGCTGCGCTCCGTCAGGCTCCAGTCATAGCCACGTCCGACATGGTGCGCCGACAAGGTGATGACGGCGACAATGATGGTGAAAAGGACGGCACGGTCCCGGACCAGAAAGGCGCAGATCGCTGCTCCGCCGAGGATCAGTTGCACCATCTGCAGTCGCGCCTGATCGCCGAGCAGGGCGCGGAACTCGGGGTTGTAGCGCATGATCTCGAGGATGATCGGGGGCGCGGCGGCCGTGGCGATGCCGATCAGCAGGATGATGATCTCGCGCCGTGACAGGGCACCGTCGCCCCAGGGACGGGCCAGGCCGACCACGACCATGACCAGCGGGTATTCCCAGACGCCGTTGAAAATGGTCGGGGCGATCAGGGCGTTGAACGCCCCGCCGACGACGCCGCCCAGCGACAGCAACAGATAGAACTCGGTCAGCCGATCCGGCGCAGGCCGTCGCGCCGCCAATCGCTGATGACACATCAGGGCGGTGAAGAAGAAGGCCGCCAGATGTCCCAGCAACAGCAAGAGCCACTGGCCGGTGTTCATCCCGACCAGGCTGACGATGATGGCGCCCAAGGCTGCTTGAATCACCAGCGTGGTCGGCAGGCTGATCCAAGGCTTGGCCTGGAAGGCGATGACGAAGGTCAGCAGGTAGAGCGCCAGGGGGGCGACCCAAAGGAATGGGGCAGAGGCCACATCTGTTGACAGGTGGGCGGTGACGCCCAGCATCAGGCTAGAGGGCGCAGCGGCCAGCAGGACCAGAACGCCCTTTTCGCGCCAGCGGATCGGCGCGCTGACGGCCAGGGGCGCCGGCTCGGGCGCGTCCTGAATGCGACGACGCCAGACCACAGAGGCCAGCCCAATCACCAGCAGGACGAACAGGCCATAGCCTCCAGTCCACCCCGTCCGCTGGCCCGAAAGCGACATGAGCGGTTCGATCAGGGCCGGGTAGGCCAGCAGGGCCAGAAAACTGCCGAGGTTTGAAGCCGCATAGAGAACGTAGGGGTTCTGACCATCCGCATGACCGGCGCGCACCCGCGCATACCAGGCTTGCAGCAAGGGTGCGGTAGCGGACAGGACGGCGAACGGTGCGCCGACCGACAACGCCAGGGTGGCCAGAAGCCAGGCGGTGGGCGTGGACGGGTTTGGCTCGCCCAGAACGCCACTGATCTGAAGGGGCAGAAACAGGGCCGCCGCCAACAACAGAAACAGATGAATGGCCGCCTGCCATTTCAGCGATCGCACCCGCTGCAACAGGTGAGCATAGCCGTAACCGACCAGCAGCGCCGTCTGGAAGAAGACCATCGAGGTGTTCCACACCGATGGCGAGCCCCCCAGCATGGGCAGGACCAGCTTGGTCACCATGGGCTGGACGACAAAAACGAGCGAGGCCGAGGTGAAGATGGCGACGGCGAACAGCGCGGGTGTTATCGCATCGCCCTTGCGAAGGGCCGTCGTCATGATGGAATCGGTCATTCGCGATCCGCTGGCATCGGCGCAGTCGTCTGACCCGCCCCCTGCCAACAGACTTAGACCGACTCGCAGACGGAGCGCATAGCCATGTTCCCCGACGATATTCAGCTTGCAGCCGAAGCCGTGGTCCAGGCGGCGATCAAGGCGGGCGTCATGATCGCCACGGCGGAAAGCTGCACCGGCGGTCTAGTGTCCGGGGCGCTGACGGCGGTCGCCGGGTCGTCGGCGGTGCTGGACCGAGGCTTCGTCACCTACAGTAATGAGGCCAAGGCCGAACTTCTCGGCGTGTCCGAGGGCTTGCTGACGCAGTTCGGGGCGGTGTCGGCACCGGTGGCGCAGGCCATGACCCTGGGGGCGATTGATCGCTCGCGGGCTTCGGCGGCCGTATCCATCACGGGAATCGCAGGACCCGGCGGCGGTTCGGTGCAAAAACCTGTCGGCCTGGTGCATTTCGCCGCGATCGGCCCTGAGGGCGACGTCGTTCACATCGAGCGACGCTTTGGCGAGATCGGGCGCGAGGCGGTGCGGCTGGAAAGCGTCCGGGTCGCCCTGGCCCTGTTGCTGGACGCGGTGACGGCGTGAGCGAACCTATCCTGGTCGATGCTCGGGGACACCGATGCCCTGTGCCCAGCCTGCGGCTACGTAAGGCCATGGAGGGGTTGGCGTCAGGCGTACGTCTGACCTTGCTGGCTACAGACCCGATGGCGCGGATCGACGTACCCTACATGATGGCGGATATGGGGGGGAGCGTTTGCGGGATCGAGGAGCAGGGCGGGGTCCTGCGCATCACTGTCGAGACTGGCGCCGTTCCGACAGATTGACGACCGAAGCGCTGGCTTCGACCTCCGGCTCCTCCGGCTTCCAGGCGATTTCCAGTTCGGTGGCGAAGGCGCCCCCGTAGAAGATGGCGTTGACGTTCCAGGACAGCCAGATCAGCAGCACCACGACGGCGCCGACCGAGCCGTAGGTGGCTCCGAGTTGGGCGATCTGCTCGACATAGATGGCGCACAGCCACGAAAAAATCAGGGACATGATGGTCGCCGTCAGTCCGCCCAGCAAGGCCGGCATCCAGGCGACTCGGGTCTTGTGAGACATGGCGTAGCGATACAGCATGGTCAGCCCCAGCCACAGGCCAAGCGAAGGCCAGAGTCCGTCGAGCGGCAAGGCCAGCCAGGCTAGCGGCCGCGCTTCCTGGGTGTGTTCCAGCAACCGCGACGTCACGACCGCGCCTGACACCACGGTGAAAAGGGCGAAGGCGAACAGGGCGACAAAGACGGCCAGTAGATTGAATTTGAAAAAGCCGTGCGGTTCGGTCTCGTCGTGGATCAGATTAAGTCCGGCCAGCAAGGCCTTGAAACCACGGTGCGCGGCGTAGCCGCCGATCACAAGAGCTAGGGCGCTTTGAGCCGAAACGGTGCGCGCCGAGGTATGGGCCAGTCGATCGACCTCTCCGACAAAGATGGCGCGAGCCGCATGGGGCAGAACGTCGGCGAGGGCCGCTGCCTGTTCGCTGACCTGACTGATGGACAGGACGGCCTTGTAGAAGCCGATCAGGATAGCGATGGCGGGAAAGACGGCGAGCAGAGCGAAGAAGGAGACGCCGCCAGTGTAGAGCATGACGTCACGCCCCCAACTGCGGGTGAAGGCGCGAACCGCCAGCTTGCCCCAGAACAGGGGCAGGGCTGTCAATCGGGATTGTGGATTCAAGCCAGAGGCCTCGGCAGTCGTCAAACCGACCGATTAACCCCATTCGGCGTGCGGCGATACCCTTTGCGAACGTCACTTAATTTGTAACACCGGCGACGACGGCCCCATTGCGAGACGGGGCGGCGTCGGTATCATCGGTTGAGCTCGGAACATCGGCGTCGGGGGGAACCGACCGGGCTTTGAGGAGAGACTTTTGGATTCCGATCCGCGCGTACTGGTCGTCGCTATTGATGACGCCCTGATCGGCCCGTTGTGCGAGGGACTGGACCGGCTGGGCTGGTCCACCATGACGGCGCGGACGCTCGATGCCGCCGCACACGCCTTGCAGGATCTGAACGTGGATGCCGCAGTCGTTGCCTTGCCCGGTCTTTCGGGGCAGCAGATCGTTGCGCGACTACGTGAAGCTGCTTCGCCGCGCTATCTGCCGGTTCTCATGGTCGGCGCCGACATCGCCGAAGGCCATGACGCCGATCTGATGATGTCGTCGCCGCCGCATCCAGCCCAGGCCGCTTTGCGGCTGGAGCAACTGACTCGGGCAGGCGTGGCCGAAGAAGAGTTCCGTTTGAGACAGGCGACCTTCGCCGCCCACGGCGTGACGCTGAAAGCGCCCGACACCGGCGAGACACCGTTGCAAATTCTGACGGCCGGGGCGGCGGATCGTCGTTTTCTGGCCATGTCCAACGCCCTGTCGGCGGCGGGCGCCGAGGTCGTCGCAGCGCCGACGCCCTATACGGCTTTTGACTATCTACATGAGCGCGCGTTTGACGCCGCGGTGCTGTGGGGCGGGCAGGAACAGGCGCCGGCCCTGTCGATCGCCTCGGGGATGAAGCGGAACACGCGCCTCTACCATATTCCTTTGATCCTCTATCTGCGCGGCGCGGGCGAGGTCGAACTGGCCGACCTGTTCCGGCGCGGTTTCGCTGATGTGGCGGCGGCGGAAACGCCCGAGGATGAGACCGCCGAGCGGGTACTGGCTCTGGCGCGTAACCATCGTCGACGTCAGGCCATCCGTCGCGCTCTGGACTCGGTGCGCGGCTCCGACCTGATGGACCCGACCACAGGCTTGTTCAGCAGAGATCTTTTCGCCTCGCATCTGGCGCGGTTGGCGGAGGGCGCGCGGTCGCGCAATCGCGCGCTGTCGGTCTGCGTCCTGCGGGTGGCAGACAGCGAACCCGTCGTGCAGTCGCGCGGCGGAGGCTGGCTGGAACGCGCCATGCCACAGATCGGGGCCATGGTGTCGCGTCTGGTGCGGGTCGAAGATACTGCGGCGCGTCTTGGGCCTGAGCTATTCGCTCTGGTGCTGCCGGCCACGGGCGCCGCGGCGGCGCGACTCGCGGCAGAGCGGATCTCGGCCGTTATCGCCTGCACCGCCTTTGACGCCGGCAAGGATCGTTCACCCTTTGTGGTCGAGTTCGACGTCGGCGTGGCCGAGATGCAGGAGGGCGAAACGCCCGCCGCTGTTCTGGAGCGAGCGTCCGGCGACCTAGCCAAGGTCTAGGCGGGCAGTTCCACCGACACTGCAGCCTGGGCCGCCAGGCCTTCGCCGCGCCCGGTGAAGCCCAGGGCTTCGGTCGTCGTCGCCTTGACGCTGACCGCATCCAGCGGAAGCAGGAGCAGTTCGGCCAGCCGTTCGCGCATGGCCTGGCGATGGGGCTTCACCTTGGGCTGCTCGCAGATCAGGGTCACATCGACATTGACGATCCGGCCGCCGCGCCCGGCCACGCGTTCGGCGGCGTAGACCAGGAAACGATCAGATGAAGCCCCCTTCCACTGAGGGTCGGTCGGAGGGAAGTGGTCGCCGATATCGCCGTCGGCGATAGCCCCTAGAATGGCGTCGGTCAGGGCGTGCAGGCCGGCGTCGGCGTCGGAATGGCCGATCAAGGTCTGGTCATGCGGAATCTCGACGCCGCACAGCCAGACTGAGGTTCCCGGTCCCCAGCGATGCACGTCAAAGCCTTGGCCGGTGCGGAAAGTCTTGGGCAGCAGGGCCTCGGCCATGGCGAAATCCTCGGGGTAGGTGAGCTTCATCAAACGGGCGTCGCCTTCGACCAGACGGACGCTGCCGCCGGCGCGTTCGACGACGGCGGCTTCATCTGTCGGCGCCTCACCATCGGGCCAGGCGGCATAGGCGCGCCGGATGGTCTTGAGGCGGAAGGCTTGCGGGGTCTGGGCGCGCCACAAGCCGTCACGCTCGACCCCGCCGACGACCAGCCCCTCGACGCCGCGACGCAGGCTGTCGGCCACGGGCAGGGCGGGCAGGGCGCCGTCGGCGTCGTTCAATGCCGCCAGCAAGCGGTCTATCACGGCGGCGTTCAGGAAGGGCCGGGCCGCATCGTGGATCAGGACAGGCGTGTCGTCAGGCTGTTCGAGCGCGGTCAGGCCGGCCTGCACCGACTCCGCACGCGTGGCGCCGCCCGGGGCGGTTCGCCAGCCGACGAGGCCGGACAAGGCGGCGGCGGCGCGCGTCTCTGCGCCTGGCGCGATCACGACGACGACCGAATCGGCGCCCGCCGCGAGCAGAGTTTCCACCGACCAGCGCACTATCGGCCGGCCGCCGACAACTCGCCACTGCTTGTCTCCGCCGGCTCTTGAGCCTGAGCCGGCCGCCACCACGATTGCTGAGAATGCCATGTCGGCCTTCTAAGCGCCCCAGTTCCGCTTGACGAGAGGCACAACAGTCGGCGGTAAGGGCCATATGAGCGCAGGATTGCAAATTGGAGACGTGCGGATCGCCGGACGGGTGCTGATGGCCCCGATGACCGGGATCACGGATCTGCCGTTCCGCGTGCTCGCGTCGAAGCTCGGTGCGAGCTATGTCGCGACCGAGATGGTGGCCTCGGCAGAGTTGGCGCGCGGGCGACCTGACGTGGTGCGGCGTGCGGCCGTGGGCGGCGGCCTGCCGTTGACGGTGATCCAACTGGTTGGCGGCGATCCTGCTGTCATGGCCGAGGGCGCGCGGATGGCCGAAAAGGCCGGCGCCGACATCATCGACCTGAATTTCGGCTGCCCCGCAAAAGAAGTCACCGGCGCCGCTTGCGGTTCGGCTCTGATGCGCACCCCGGAACGGGCGGCGGCCATCATGGCGGCGGTCGTGGCGGCGGTCAGCCGTCCTGTCACGGTCAAGATGCGGCTGGGCTGGGATGAGAACAGCCACAACGCCGCCGATCTGGCGCGGCGAGCTGAGGACTTGGGTGTCGCCGCAATCACGGTTCACGGCCGCACCCGCAAGCAGTTCTATACCGGCGTCGCCGACTGGGAAGCGGTATCCGAGGTCAAGCAGGCGGTGTCCGTTCCCGTCATCGTCAACGGCGACATCATCACGGCGGAGCAGGCCAGGGAGGCTCTGACCCTGTCCGGCGCCGATGGCCTGATGCTCGGCCGAGGCGTCTATGGACGCCCATGGCTGGCGGCGCATCTGGAGCGGGCCTTGGCCGGCGGGTCGCGTTTGCAGGAGCCGGACCGCGAAGAGCGGCTGGCTATCGTCATCGAGCATTTGCGCGGTTCGGTCGCCTTCTATGGTTTGCCGCTGGGGTTGAAGATGTTCCGCAAGCATCTCGGCTGGTACATCGAACAGGCGCCCTGGCCGGAAGACCCGCTGGAACGACGCGTCGCCAAGGCGCGACTATGTCGGCTGGAGACGCCGCTTGAGGTCGAGCAGGCGCTTTCGGCGCTTTGGTCGCCTGCGGTGGATCAATTCAGCAACTCTGGTGTTGAAAACCTGCCACAGCTGGTTGAAGCTGCGAGGTAATGACGGACTTCCCCGCCGCGCAGACTACTGAAGGTCACGACCCCGAGCGTTCGCTCTGGGGCCGTTTGGCCAGCGGTCGCGCCCGGGCCCTTTTCGTGGCGGCTTACGCAGTCGCCTTTCTGATTACAGCGGCGGCGATCTGGCTGGTGGCGATCGCGCCGGGCGCGACGGCAGGCGGAGACGCACGGACTGCGGCCAGCCAATTTGTTCTCTTCGTTCTTCTGGCCAATCTGGTGCTGATTGGCGGTTTGGCGGCGGTCATCGGCGTGCGAGTGGTGCGCCTGATGCGGAACCGAAATGATCCAGGCGCGCGCCTGCATCTTCGTTTCGTCACTCTGTTTTCTCTGGTGGCGGTCGTTCCGGCGGTTCTGATCGCGCTTGTCTTCGGCGTCCTGGTCAATCGCGGCGTGGATCAGTGGTTCAGCACCAATGTTCGTTCGGCGGTCGAAAACGGCGCAGAGATCGGTCGGGCCTATGTCGCGGACGTGGGCGCGGGGTTGGAGGTGGATCTGGAAACCATGTCCACCGAACTGGGCGGAGTACGCGGCCTGTTCGACAACCGCATCCAGTTCTCTCGCGCTCTGGCTCAGATCGGCGACTTCTTCGGCTATCCGGCCCTCTATATTCTGAACGGCGACGGCGAAGTGCTGGCCAGCGGCGAGCAACCCGGCGCGCCCCCCTATGTCGCGCCGCCGCGCGAAGCGTTCGAGACGGTGGCCGCTGGCGAGGTCGCGCCTACGACCGTGACCGAGAACCCCGACATGGTGCGGGCCCTCTATCCGCTGCCGGACTACGGTCACGCCTATCTCTACGTCGTCCGCCCGCTCGCGCCCGGTCTGATCCAGCGAATGCGCAACGGCGAGGAATCCATCGCCGCCTATCGCGCCGCAGAAGAAAGCCGAGCGCGGATTCAGGCGGCCTTCGCCCTCAGCTATCTGGAAACGGCGCTGCTGGTTCTGGTCGGCGCTGTCTGGCTGGCCATGTCGGCGGCCAGTTCCATATCGGCCCCGATTGGCCGTCTGGTGAAGGCTGCGGATCAGGTGTCCGGCGGCGACCTGAACGCGCGTGTCGACAATGCCGGGGCGCCCAGCGAACTGGTCGTCCTGTCCGAGGCCTTCAACCGTATGACTGGCGACATCATGGCCCAGCAGGCGGCGCTGAAGGCCGCCAGCGACGACGCCCAGGGGCGCAGCCGCTTCATCGAGACCGTGCTGTCGGGCGTCAGCGCCGGGGTTATCGGCCTGGACCGGATGGGGCGTATCTCGGCCATCAACGACAGCGCCAGTCAGTTGCTGGCAATCAGTGAGGCGGACGTTCAGGGACGCCTTCTGGGCGAGGTCGCGCCGGAACTGGCCGAGTTGTCCGAGCGCGCCGAGGCTCATATCGAAGAAGACATTGACGTCAGCCGCGACGGCGAAACGCGACGGCTGCGAGTCCGCATCGAGGGCGGGCAGGGCGGCGAGATGGTGCTGACCTTCGACGACATCACCCGTCTGGTGACCGCCCAGCGTAACGCCGCCTGGCGCGACGTGGCCCGCCGCATCGCCCATGAGATCAAGAATCCGCTGACGCCGATCCAACTGTCAGCCGAACGGCTGCGCCGCAAATACCGCTCGCAGGTTGGCGACGACGTCGAGGTCTTCGACCGCTGCACCGAGACCATTATCCGTCAGGTCGGCGACATCGGCCGGATGGTTGACGAGTTCTCGTCCTTCGCCCGGATGCCCGCGCCGCGCTTTACTCGCGAGAATCCTGCCGAGATGCTGCGTGAGGCGGTCTTCGCCCAGCGCGTCGCGGCGGCGGACATCGGCGTCGAACTGATCGAGCCCCTGCCGGACGTCGTCCTGCAATGCGACGGCCGCATGGTGGGACAGGCCCTGGCCAATATCCTGAAGAATGCGGGCGAGGCGGTGAGCGCCAAGCGGTTGCGCGAGCCAGCGGCGGCTGGCGCAACCGGCATCATCGCCCGACTGACGGTGGATGGCGGGATCGCCACCTTCGCGATTGAAGACGACGGGGTGGGTCTTCCGGCCAAGGATCGCGACCGATTGACCGAGCCCTATGTCACGACGCGCGAGAAGGGCACGGGCCTGGGGCTGGCCATCGTCAAGCGTATTTGTGAAGACCATGGCGGCGAGTTGAAGCTGGCCGACGCGGAAGACTTGGCAGGCGCCCGAGTGTGCCTGACCTTCCCCCTGACCCAAGACAGCAAGGCTGCTCACCGTGCCTCCGGCGCGGCGCGAGCGGCGGAGTAAGAGAGGCGTCATGCGAAATACTGGTGCTGACATTCTGGTCGTAGACGACGAAGCGGACATCCGTGAGCTGGTCTCTGGGCTGCTTGAGGACGAGGGCCATTCGGTCCGCACGGCCGCCAACTCGGACGAGGCTCTGGCCGCGATCCGGGCACGCAAGCCGTCGCTGGCCGTGCTCGACATCTGGATGCAGGGCGGCGGTCTGGACGGGCTGGAGCTGCTGGACGTGGTCAAGGGTCTGGATGAGGATCTGCCGGTCGTCATGATCTCGGGCCACGGCAATATCGAAACTGCGGTCAGCGCCCTGAAGCGCGGGGCTTATGATTTTATCGAAAAGCCGTTCAAGTCCGACCGACTGGTGGTCGTGGTCGAACGCGCCTTGGAAGCCGCTTCGCTGAAGCGCGAGAACCGCCGCCTGCGGGCCCAGACCATGGCTCCGACGGGCCTGATCGGGAAGTCGGCGGCGGCGCAACTGCTGCGCGGCACCATCGCCAAGGTCGCGCCGGCCAACAGTCGCGTTCTGATCTCGGGTCCTCCGGGCTCGGGCAAGGAACTGGTCGCCCGCCAGATCCACGACGCTAGCCCGCGCGCCAAGTCCGAGTTTGTGGCCATCTCGGCCGCCGGCATGACGCCGGAGCGTCTGGACGTGGAACTGTTCGGTGAAGAAGGCGGTGACGGCCGCCCGCGCAAGATCGGCGTTTTCGAGCGCGCCCACAACGGCACCCTCTATCTGGACGACGTGGGCGACATGCCGCGCGAGAGCCAGAGCCGCATCTTGCGTGTCCTGGTCGAGCAACGCTTCCGTCGCGTCGGCGGCGAGCAGGATGTGCAGGTCGATGTCCGCGTCGTCACCTCGACCGCACGCGACCTGAAGGTCGAGATCGCCGAGGGCCGATTCCGTGAGGATCTGTTCCATCGGCTGAACGTCGTACCGATCCGCGTGCCGCCGCTGTCGGAGCGGCGTGAGGACATTAGCGAACTGATCGAATATTTCGTCGATAACCTGTCGGCGTCGCAGGGACTGCCGCATCGTCGGGTCGCCGATGACGCCCTGGCTGTGTTGCAGGTTCATCCTTGGCCCGGAAACGTGCGCCAGCTACGCAATAACGTCGAACGTCTTTTGATCCTGGCCACCGGCGACCCGGACGAACCGATCACGGCCGACATGCTGCCGCAGGAAGTGGCTTCGTCGGGCGGCGCCTCGTCGCTGGGCGCAGACCGCATCATCGCCCTGCCGCTTCGTGAAGCGCGCGAAGTGTTCGAGCGAGACTATCTGGCGGCGCAAATCATGCGATTCGGTGGAAATATCTCGCGCACGGCCGCCTTCATCGGCATGGAAAGATCCGCACTGCACCGCAAACTGAAGTCGCTGGGCGTTTCACCCGCCCGCGGCGGCGAAGACGAAGAAGGAGAGGGCGCCTGATGTCCAGGATCGCCTACGTCAACGGGACCTATCAGCCGCACAACGGCGCTACGGTTCATATCGAAGATCGCGGCTTCCAATTCGCCGACGGCGTCTATGAGGTCTGGTCGGTGTTCGACGGCAAGCTGGCCGATTTCGATGGCCACATGATACGTCTGGCCCGTAGCCTGACCGAGCTTCGTATCCCGATTCCGATGACGGCCCAGGCCTTGGAGCGGGTGCTGAAGGAAACCATCCGCCGCAACCGGGTGCGCAACGGCATCGTCTATCTGCAGGTGACACGCGGAACCTCGCCGCGAGACCACGCCTTCCCGCGAGACACGCCGCCAAGCGTCATCGTCACCTCCAAGACCATCGATCTGGCCAAGGGCGAGGCCCTGGCCGCCAAGGGCGCGGCGGGCGTGACCATGCCCGACATTCGCTGGGGCCGTTGCGACATCAAGACCGTGGGTCTGCTGCCCAACGTCCTGGCCAAGCAGGCGGCGCGTGAAAAGGGCGCCTATGAGTGCCTGATGGTCGACGACATGGGCCTGGTGACGGAGGGTTCGTCCACCAATGCCTGGATCGTCGATGAGAACGGCAAGCTGCGCACGCGCGACACCCAGGCTAACATCCTGCGCGGCATCACCCGCACGGCGATCCTGAAGCTGGCCGAGGTCGAGGGCATCGAACTGGACGAGCGTCCGTTCAGCGTGGAGGAGGCCAAACGCGCCAAGGAAGTCTTCGTCACCGCCGCCAGTTCCTTCGTCATGCCCATCGTCTCGCTGGATGGATCGAAGATCGCGGACGGCAAGCCTGGTCCCGTCGCGACCCGACTGCGCGAGGTCTATCTTGAACAGGCGCGCCGAGAGGCCATTTAGGGCGTTGCCGCGACTGCGAAGCCGCGTCTAAAGTTGCGTGCGGACCGACGAGTCCGCACCGGCTGCCTTGGCCGGCGAAAAAGAACCAAGAACAGGACCAACCTGCCATGTCGCAAGACAAACGACAGAACCTTCAGGACACCTTCCTCAACAGCGTCCGCAAGACCAAGACGCCGCTGACCATCTTCCTGGTCAATGGCGTCAAGCTGCAGGGCATTGTGACCTGGTTCGACAACTTCTGTGTGCTGCTGCGTCGCGATGGCCAGTCGCAGCTCGTCTACAAGCACGCCATCTCGACCATCATGCCGTCCGCGCCCGTGCAGATGTACGAGCCCGACGCAGAAGAAGACTGATTGACCTCCAAACATATCGACCACACCGTCCCGCTGATCCGGGCGGTCGTCATTCATCCCGATCGTCGTTCGGACAGTCCCCGACTGGCTTCCGAACGCCTTGAGGAAGCCGCGGGCCTGGCTCGCGCGCTGGACCTTGACGTGCGCGCCGAAGAGATCGTGCGCCTGCGCTCCACCGCGCCCGCAACCCTGTTCGGGTCGGGCAAGGTCGAGGAACTGGCCGCTCTGGTCCGCGCCGCTGACGCCGAGGCTGTCGTCGTTGACGACGACCTGTCGCCGGTTCAGCAGCGCAACCTGGAAAAGGCCTGGGAGGTGAAGGTCATCGACCGCACCGGCCTGATCCTGGAAATCTTCGGACGTCGAGCGCGGACCAAGGAAGGCCGGCTGCAGGTCGAACTGGCGCGTCTGGACTATGAGCGGTCGCGCCTGGTCCGCACGTGGACCCACCTGGAACGCCAGCGTGGCGGCACCGGCTCGACCGGCGGCCCCGGCGAAACCCAGATCGAGCTGGACCGGCGCCTGATCGCCGACCGCATCGTGCGGCTGAAGGCTGAACTGGAAGAGGTGCGCCGCACGCGCGGCCTGCATCGCAAGGCGCGCAAGAAGGTGCCTTTCCCTTCGGTGGCTCTGGTCGGCTACACCAATGCGGGCAAGTCGACGCTGTTCAATCGGCTGACTGGCTCAGAGGTCTTCGCCAAGGACCTGCTGTTCGCCACCCTGGACACGACCCAGCGCACCATTCGTCTGCCGCAAGGCCGTCCGGCCATCATCGCCGACACCGTGGGCTTCATCTCCGACCTGCCGCACGAACTGGTCGAGAGCTTCCGCGCCACTCTGGAAGAGGTGGGCGAGGCCGATCTGATCCTGCACGTTCGCGACATCGCCTCGCCCGACAGCGACGCCCAAGCCAAGGACGTCGAGGCGGTGCTGGAGCAGATCCCGACGCCCGAAGGCAAAACCCGCCGCATTCTTGAAGTCTGGAACAAGACCGATCTGCTGGATAGCGATGCGCGCGAGGCAGTGCTGGGTCAGGCCGAACGCCTGACGCGCGAGGGCAGGGCGGTCGCCGTCTCCGCCTGGACCGGCGAGGGCATCGAGGTCCTGCGTGAGGCCATCGCCGGCCTGATCGACGACGACCCCGAAATCCGCCTGACGCTGCAGCCGCATGAGGGCGAGGCCCTGGCCTGGCTGTATGAGAACGGCCGTGTGACCTTCCGCGACACGGACGCAGAAGGGCGGACCCATCTGGTCGTGCGCCTGCATCCGTCGGCGTTGGGACGGCTGGAGCGCCTCTACCCAGATATCATCGACTGAGCCTATGCACCTGATCGAGACCATCCTGTTCCTTTTGCTGGCCGTTGTGCTGTCAGGATGGGTGGCGCGGATCACGCGGATCGCCCTGCCTCTGGTGCAGATCGCCCTCGGCGCCGGGGTCGTGATGATCACGGGGGAGGCGGTGGACTTGCGGCCGGACATCTTCTTCCTGCTGTTCCTGCCGCCGTTGCTGTTCGTGGATGGCTGGCGCATCCCGAAAGAGGCCCTGTTCCGTGACCGGGTGGTCATTCTGGAGCTGGCGTTAGGCCTCGTGGTCTTTACCGTGGTGGGTCTGGGCTTCCTCATCCACTGGATGATCCCGGCCATGCCGTTGGCCGTGGCCTTCGCCCTAGCGGCCATTCTGTCGCCGACCGATCCCATCGCAGTGTCGGCCATCGCTTCGCGCTCACCGATACCCAAGCGCCTGATGCATATTCTGGAAGGCGAGTCGCTCTTGAACGACGCGACCGGCCTGACCTGCATGCGCATCGCCGTGATCGCCGCGACGACCGGGGCTTTTTCGCTGACCAACGCCGTTGGAACCTTTGCCTGGTTGGCCGTAGCCGGGGTCGCCATCGGCATTGCCGTGACCCTGGCCATTGGCCTGTTGAAGAGCTGGATCAGTCGCCGCTGGGGCGAGGATGTCGGCGGTCAGATTCTCATCAGTCTGCTGATGCCTTTCGCCGCCTATCTGGCGGCCGAAACCATTCACGCCTCCGGCATTCTGGCGGCCGTCGCAGCCGGCGTGACCATGAGCTTCACCGAGCGTCAGGGTTCGGCCATGGCGGCCACGCGTATTCGCCGCGCGGTTGTCTGGGACACGGTGCAGTTCGTCGCCAACGGCCTGATCTTCGTCATCCTAGGCGAGCAGATGCCCTCGATCATGGCGCGCGCGGCCGAGGTCATTCAGACCACGCAGCACAAGGAAATCTGGTGGCTGGCGGTCTATGTCTTCGCCATCGTGGCGGCGCTGGCGACCCTGCGCTTTGTCTGGGTGTGGACCTCGCTGAAATTCACCTTGTTTCGCAGGCGCGGCAAGAGCGCGCCGCCCAAGGTCGGCTGGCGGCTGGTGGCGGTTATGTCGTTGGCAGGGGTGCGCGGCGCCATCACCCTGGCGGGCATCCTGACCCTGCCGTTTGTTCTTGGTGACGGCACGCCCATGCCGGCGCGCAACCTGGCCATCTTCCTGGCGGCGGGGGTCATTATCGTCTCTCTGGTTCTGGCCACTGTCGCCTTGCCGCGTCTGCTTAAGGGGATCGAACTCCCGCCTGAGCCATCCCACCTCGCGGAGGAGGATCGTTCGCGCATTGCCGCCGCATCCGCCGCCATGCGCGCCATCGAAAACACCCAACATGCCATGGCCGAGGGTAAGAATAATCCAGATCTCTATGCCGAGACGGCGGCGCGCCTGATGGAGATCTACCGCCATCGCATCGAGACGCGCACCCATGTCGAAGGCGACGACGTTACACTTGGCCGTCAAGCAGACGAGGTCGAACGTCATCTAAGACTGGCCGGCCTGTCCGCTGAGCGCGCGGAACTGGTCCGCCTTGGACGCATGCATCTCGTAGACGAAGAAACGACGCGAAAACTGATCCGCGAAGTCGACCTGCAGGAGCTACGCTATGTCTAGATGGACGAGCGAGCACGACTTTCGCCTAAGATATATTATGCGAAGGCCGACCAAGTTCACTTCGGAATGTGCACGTCAACCCGACCTCACGAGCCTCGCATGACGGCGACGCTCGAAGGGAGGTGTGTCGGACGCTGTCAGATCGCTCAGGCGCGGCAGCAGTTGTCGTAGGGCGGCTTGGTCATGTTCGGCCGCGGCGATTTCGGCCAAGGCTAGGTCGAGCATCACGCCCCAGGCCGCGTCGCCAACCAAGCCGCCGACCCGCTCGCGATCGACTCGGGTCAGCAACTGCTTGGCCTCGCCGTACCGCCCGTCCAGGACCAGACATTCACCAAGGTAAAATCGGATCACATGGGTCAGAGGATAGTCGTCGCCGAACCCCTCGCGGGAGGCCCGGTAGGCCTGATCGAGATGGCGCAGGCCCTGGCGTCGCTCGTCGGTCCGACACAGGACGGCGCCCAGGTCATTGAGCCCCACAAGCGTCTGGTGCGCATTCGGTCCTTGGCTGATCTCGGCGCCCCTCCACACCGCATTGGCCGCCTCGGCCGCCTCGTCGTATCGGCCCAGAGCGGCCAGAACCTCGTAGCGCGTCGACTGGAGGCCGAGGGTGTAGCGGCTGTTGCGGCCGAACCGTTCGGTCATCACCGGCAGCAGGGCGTCGGCCTCGGCCAGCGCGGTCTCCAGATCGCCGGTCATCAGTCGGGCCTGGGCCACATGCTGGCGGGCGATCAGAGCATTGGCGTGGTCGGGACCAAGGGTCCTCGCCCAGTCGGCCGCCACCCGCCGGGCCAAGGGCAGAGCTTCGGCCGGCCGGCCTAGGCGCATCAACACCACAGCCTGCTGCTGGCGGACCAGCAGCACATCGCGATCCGAGAGACCCTCGGGTCGGGTCCCAGCTATGGCCAAGGCGCGGGCGAAGGCGGCGCTGGACGCATCGAGATCCTCGAAGAAGCCTATCACTGCCTCCGCCTGGGCGAGATGGAAGCCGAGCATGCCCTTGTCGGCCGCCGGGCCCAGGTTACGGCGCTCGACGGCAGCGAGAGTCTTGGCCGTGGCCAACCCTCCGGGCTGAGCCGACAGCGCCTCGGCTCGGGCATGCAGCAGTCGGGCGCGCGCCGCCGCAGGCGACTTCTGCAGCCCTGCCCGTTCGTAAGCGGCGGCGGCGAGGCCGAACGACCGGCGCGCTTCGTCGTACTGTCCGCGCTGGACGAAGGCGGTAGCCAGAGATAGGTGCAGGCCCGCGGCCACCTCTGGCTGACGGGCGAAGCGGGCGTCGACGGTGGAGCGGGCGCGCAGCGCCGCGGCCGCCAGCGTCTCCTCGGCGGCCGAGCCGGACAGCGGATTGGCCTGCCCCAGCAGGTCGTCCACCAGGAAGGCGTAACTGGCCTCGGCCGCCGCCGTCTGGGCCCGGGCC
The DNA here is from genome assembly GCF_002979535.1 of Brevundimonas sp. MYb52. Classification (GTDB taxonomy): domain Bacteria; phylum Pseudomonadota; class Alphaproteobacteria; order Caulobacterales; family Caulobacteraceae; genus Brevundimonas. The sequence continues at coordinate 60,199 of NZ_PCPB01000012.1, forward strand.
TCGTTCTTCTGATTGACCGCGACCAGCGCCGCCGTCGAGGTCGCGACAAGGCCCACGGCGCCGAGCCCGACGGCCAGCCGGATCCATGGACGTCGGGTGGCGCGCGCGTCCTCGCGGCGGCGTTCGGCCTCGCGCCGCTCCGCTTCCGCCTCGGCCTCGGCCCGCGCCTTTCGCCGCTGGTCGAGCGTATCGAGCCGCTCGACCAGCAGCGCGGCGGAGTCCAGTCGCCGGCTCGGGTCGCCGGCGGCGGCCAGGGCGATGTCCTCACGCAGGAGGGGATCGTCCACCTCCCCTTCCCAGCCCGCAGCGAGCGGCCGGTCGAGGTCGCCCACGGTCATCTGATAGAGGATCAGCCCCAGGGCATAGAGGTCCGCAGCCATGCCCGGAGCCCCGCCCTGCGTCACCTCTGGCGCGCGATAGGCGGCGGTGTCGGATCGGGTCGAGGCCTCGTCCTCTCCCGGCGGAAAGCCGCCGCCCGAGATGCCGTGCAAATCCAGCGTCGCCTGGTCGAGCAGCCAGCCACTGCCGAAGTCGGCGAGACGGACGACGGGAGCCCCCTCCGGCGGCGTCTCGATCAACACGTTGGCGGGCTTCAGATCCTTGTGCAGCACCCCGGCGCCATGTGCGGCCGCCACGGCGCGGGCAAGGTCGGCGACGATGGCGATCCGGCGCTCCAACGGCATGGCGGCCAGCCCGCCCTTCAGGCTGCCGGCCCAGGCGCGCATGTCCTGACCGGCGTCTGCCGCTTCGATGAAGAAAGGCGCGACGTCGAAATTCCACTCCAATACATCGGCGCAGGGCCGCCGATCGCCCAGAACATTGCGCATCAGCCGGAAAAGCGCGACCTCACGGCGCAGACTGCGTAAGCGGTCCGGCGCGTCGGCGAACTTGAAGATGCGGCTCTCGTGGACCTTCTGGTGACGTGCCCGCCAGACGTCGTCGGCGCCGCTGTCGCCCAACGCCTCCTCGAGCACCCATTGTGGACGGCCCGGGACCGGGTCTCCGGAAGCGAAGGCGAAGCGCGGCGCCAGAGGCGTCGACAACTGTTCGACCTCCACCGGCCCCGCAAGCCGGTAGCCGACCCGAGGCAGGGTCTGGATCACATCGGCTCCGCCCTCTCCGAGGGCTCCGCGTAGCTTGGACACGGCCGTGGTGAGGGAGGCTTCCACCACGTGGACGCCGGGCCAGACGGCGTCAAGCAACTCGGCCTTGGTCACCGCCTCGCCGGCGCTGAGCAGCAGTTCGTGCAGAACCTGAAGCGGCTTCCCCTCCAACTCCACGGGCCTACCGGCGACGAGCAGGCTCCAGGCTGCTTCGTCGAACACCGCGTCCGCGAAGCGCCATCTGCGCCGTCTCCGGCGCGGCGCTGAACCGCCCTCTGCCATGAAGCCACCTCGAATCCCGCCTGCGATCCGAAGCCTAAGGGAGCACGGACCGGGATGGCAACGCTCGACGAGCGCCGGCTGGCCACTTCAGAACTTCTTTAGCTTGGCGTCAGGACCCTGCGAGGCGGGCAGGTCAGGCTGACCTTCTGGAAGCGCGACAGACGCGCTCCGTCATGGAGGCCGACAGGCATGGAGAACCCGCTTTTCCCGAACCGGATTGATCGATCCGCCGCGCTCGGCGCGTTCAAGCGCGCCGGGTCTACGGACCCCGATGTGTTGGCGTCGGTGCGAGCCGCGCTGGTCCAGACGTCGCGAACCGCAGTCCACGGCGGAACGGGGCTGATCATCTGCGGCGTCGCAATCAGCCTGACCATTATCGGCATCCCGGCCGGCATCGCCATGGTGCTGTTGGGTTGGTGGGTGAGCGCCCGCGCCAAGAAGAACATCCGCCTGGTCGACGACGTCATGACCGAGTTCACAGCGACGCCCCTGGCGGCCTGACCCATCAATCATCGGCAGGAGGAAAGCCATGAAAGGTAAAATTCTGGGCGTCGCCGCTGGCGACATGGTCGGCGCCATCACCGGTGACGACGGCAATCGCTATCGCTACGAGGCCGCCGACTGGCGCGGCGAACGACCCGCCTCGGTCGGGGCCAGCGTCGACTTCGAGGTCGAAGACGGCGCCGCACGCGACGTCTATCCGGCCGTCGGCGCCTTTAGCGGCGTCGGCGCAAGCGCGGCTTCGGTCGAGGCCTTGGCCCGGTCGTCCGGGGGCGAAAAGATCATCGGCCTATTCAAGGGGACCCTGGCCCTGCCGCTGGCGATCCTGGTGCTGATCGCCTTCTTCCTGCCGGCCCTGTCGTCGCCGATGCTGACCGCGTCCCAGTTGGGACTGGACAAAATCACGGCCGCCGTCCGACCGAACCTGGAGCAGGCCGAGCATGGCCGGCGCCGCCTAGCCGACCTGGAACGCGACCTCGCCCGCTTCAAGACCGAGGCGGTCCGGGGCGGGGCCGGCGCCCCGGACAGCATCTACGGCTACGGCAACGTCGGGGACCGCATCGCATCGCTGGAGGAGCAACGCGCCGAAATCCGCAAGGGTCTGAGCGCCGTGGACTTCCTGAAGGCCGTGGACGCCGCCCTGATCCTGCGCTTCGCCGCCCTGCTCGCCGCCCTGTGGCTGATCTGGCAGGCCTGGGCGGGCGCGGCGCTGCGCCCCTGGGAGCTGGCGGCGGGGACCGCCGCCATTCTCGCTGGCGGCCTGACCTTCCTGTTGCGGTCCGCGATCCTGGGCCTGGCCTCAGCCATGAACCCGCTCGGCGAAGCCGCCGCCGCCCAGGCGGAAGCCCTCATTTCGGTTGAGATCGGGCCCTGGCTGCTGCTCGCCGCGGGCGCGGGCCTGATCGCCTCAGGGCTGGGCCTGGTCCGCAACCCCCTTGGACGAACCTGACTCTGAAAGGGACCGCCATGCGCCTCCGTATCTCCACGCTCGCAACCCTTTCAGCGGCGACCCTGCTGACTGGCGCGGCGTGCGACGCCGGCCCCGCCGGAGCCGGGTCGACAGCGACGGCCGTCGCCGCCCAACGCGGCCCCCTCCCCCCGGCCGCGGCCCGCCTGGTTTCCGCCTGGCGCGCCGAGATCCTCGAGGACGCCTGTTCCGGCCCCGGTTTCGAGGCCGCCGGCGCGCCCTCGATCGATCACACCGCCGACTTCAATGGCGACGGCCGACCAGACTATGTGATCGGCGTCGGCGACCTGACCTGCCGCTTGGACGGCGCCCCCATGGCCGCTTTGTTCAGCCCCTCCGTTCCCGGAGGCCTGATCCTGTCATCGCCCGACGGCTATCGGCTGGAGCATTTCCAGTCGTCGGAGGTCCGCACGCCCGAACTGCGCGAGCTCGACGGCCAGCCGGTCCTGATCCTGTTCGACGGCGGCCCCGGGGCCGTCAGGCTTCCATTCTATAGCCACGCCTGGGGCTGGACCGGAAGCACGATGGACGATCTGGCCTTCTATGACGACCGTGATCGGAGGGTGAACTCCGACGGCTCGTCCCGGAGGGGTGCGGCGCGGCCCGCGCCTCCCACGGGGACGCCCTCGCGCTTCCTGCCGCTGCCGATCGGCTACTATGCGCCGGACGGCAACTGCGCGGCCGACCCCTTCCACCTTCAGTATTTGGCTGAAGACGGCATCCGGTTCTCGGATCTGCCCACCGCGGGTTGCCGTTTCGTGCGCACCCGATCACTGGGCGGCGATCGCTACGAGACGACGAAGTCCTGCCCGTCCGAGGAAGGCGGAGAGGCGCCCATGGTTGATGTCTGGCGGGTTGGCCCCGACGGCTACGCCTACGATACGCCTGGCGTGCCGAGCCTCCGCTACTGCCCGATCGAGCGCGTGCCCGCCCGCTCGCGCTTCGTCCGATGATCTCCGAGCGCGTGCGACGCCTGCGTCGGTGGATACTTGACCCCGGCCCTGCCGACATGGCGTCTTCGACTTCGCCCCGAGCAAGAGAGGAAACCATGCGCGCCAGAGCCGCCCCGCCGCCGCCGGACCTCGATCCCGCCCGACGCGAGGGCGACACGGTCGGCGTTCTCGCCGGCGATGCGCTCCGGGTCGCCGCGGACTTCCTCGACTCGATCGAAAGCGACGACGCCGACGCACGCAAGACGCTGACCGACGAAGCCGGGGTGTGCCGCAAGATGGCCGAGGCGGTTGCCCTCGCTCCCTTGCGAAACTCGTCTCGGGTTCTGGCGCCGACGGACCTGGACGGGCGCTTCTTCACCCTCACCGAGCGCATGTGGCCCAACGCCGTGGTCGCCAGCTACCTCCTGGGCCACACGGCCGACCTGATGGAGGCGCTTCCCGCGGCTGACGGCGAGCTGAAAAACCGCCTGCTTCTGTACGCCCAGCGGCTGCAGCGCGTGCGGACTTTGCTGGACCTCGCCCCCAACGCCCAACTGGGGCCGCGCCTGACCGAGCTCATGCCCTTGCTCCGGGAGCTCGTGCGGCCGGTCGAAGGAGAGACGCCCTTTCCGCCGCTATTGATCGACGGCGTGACCGCGGATCCGATATTCCACGCCGCCGCCCAGGACGCCTACCGCATCGTGGTCGGGCGCGAACTCGACGACCTGCCCGCCATGGCCAGCGCGGTGTGGTCCGGCAAGCTGGCGCTTGCGTGGCTGCGGGTGCGCGAAAAGGGATGGCCGCTGACCGCGGTCGAGGCCGCGCAGCTGGCGGAGGCCGTGCGGTCCCCGCGCAAGCCGTGGAGTCGAGCGCCCGCCGTCCCCGGCGATTGGATCGATCTGGACCCCGAAGCAGCCGGCGAGGTTCTGCGCCTGATCAGCGCGCACCACAGGGTCGGCTCGGCGCGCGCGCCCTTCCCGCTGGCCGGCTTCTGCGATCGGGTGCGAGCCCTGGCGCTGCGCTGCCACGGCGGCGTGATGCTGATCGAGACCCAGGGCCGGGTCAGCGGCGGCGCGACCGGGATCGCCGCCTTCGTGCTGACCGAAGACAAGGTTCTAGCAGTCGATGGGACCTCCGCCTGGATTCACAACCTGAACGACGCCGTCGGCCCCCATCTCCAGGACGAAGGCGCGCGGCTGGACTACATCCGACTCTTCATGAACTGTGTTCGCCATGACGGAGAGCGGTTCCAGCCCACGGAATCCTTCGAGGATCTGGCCGACCGGGCGACGGACATCGACCTCCTGCGCGACCTCTGCGTGGGCCATGCCCGCGTCATCGAACCAGCCGGTTTCGACGCCGAAGGTCGCTGGCTGTTTCTGCTCGTGGTCTGTCACCGGCAGGGCTTCTTCGCGATCGGCCTGGCCCTGGCGCCGAACGGCGTCGTGGAGATGATCGACGACACCTTGCTGGCCGACGGCGTCCCGGTTCGGTCCGAACGCATGGACGGCCTTTTCGTCATTCTGGAGCCGAAGGAAGCGATCTCATGAGCCTGATCCCGATCGACAGCGAGCTGGCCTTGCCCGACAGCATCGACGAACCCGGCCTGATCGTCGGCTGGTCACTGGAACGCGAGCGCCGGGGCCGGCCGATCGGCTTCAAATTCGGAGCCGCGGCGGCCGCCGATCCGGCGACCGCCGTCGTCGCTCCGATCCTGATGGAACGGGAAGGTCACCTAATGACCATCGCGCCGACCGGCGCCGGCAAGGGTACCGGCTGCATCGTGCCGGCGCTGCTGCGCTTCGACGGGCCCGTCATCATCGTCGACCCCAAGGGCGAGAACGCCTTAATGACCGAGCGACGCCGGCGCGAATTGGGACACGAGGTCGCCGTCCTCGATCCCATGGGCGTGACCGGCCTACCGGCCGCCTCACTCAATCCGCTCGACATCCTGGACCCGGAAAGCGCGACATTCGTCGACGACGCGATGGCCATGGTCTCGACCCTAGCCAATCCCGATGTCGAGACCGACGCCAGCGACGGCGGCTATTGGCGCGAGCGCGGGGCGACCTTCGTCCTCGGAGTGGTGCTGCACGTGATGAGCGATCTGCCGCCCGCCAGCCGCCACCTCGAAACGGTGCGGTCCCTAGTCAACCAGGCGGTCGGAGAGATCGGCCTCTATAGCGCCGCGACCGAGCGCCAAGATGCCCCCAGCAGTTTGGGCGGCACCGTGCTGGCGGCGCTGGAGGCCTCGCGCAACGCCGAGGCGCGCAACATCGGACGAATGCTGCGGATCGGCGCGGTCTCAACCCTGGGCGGCATTCTGTCCTTCTCTCAGAATCTCGTCGATATCGCGCGTTCGGGGATGATCGCCCCCTCGCTGAGAACCACCAGTTTCGACCTGGGCGCGGTGCAGCGCGGCGATCCCCTCTCGATCTATCTGGTGCTGCCGCCACATATGCTGGAGAGCCACGGCCGGTTGCTGCGGCTGTGGGTGCACACCCTGATGACGCTGATCTCGGGACGCTGCGGCCGACCGCCGAAGTCGACGCTGTTCATCCTTGACGAGGCCGCTCAGCTCGGGGCGTTCGACGATCTGCGGCGGGCCATCACCCTCATGCGCGGCTACGGCCTGCAGACCTGGAGCTTCTGGCAGGATCCCAGCCAACTCCGGAACCTCTATCCGCGGGACTGGCAGACCATGGTCAACAACTGCCGGGCCGTTCAGTGCTTCGGCGCTAACACCATGCTGGCCGCCGAGGCCATGGCGCGGCTGGTCGGTTTCGGCTCACCCGAACAGCTTCTGGATCTCAACGACGACGAGATCCTGCTGCAGTTGTCCGGCGATATGCCGGTGATCGCCCGGCTACCCAACTATCGTGCGGACCCGATCTTCGCCGGCCTTTACGACGTCAATCCCTTCCATGATCCGTCCCGTCCGGTGCAAAGATCCAAGCCGGTCCTGCGTGTGTTCGAGCGTTCACCGCCGGTCGTCGAACCCGACACGCCGGCGGAGGTCTTGGCGCGGTTGCGAGCCCGATCGACATCCGTGTGACCGTCTATCGCGCTCAGGCTTGTCGATCCCAGTCTCCTAAGGTCCGCTCGACGGCGGCTGCGGCCTTTTCGACATAGGGCGCCTGGGCCTCCAGTGGGCCAATGCAAAGCTGGCGCAGCTCGGCCAGCAGGGCCCTCGCCGTGATCAACTTGTCCCGATCGCGGTCCTGCACGCCCAGATCGGCCGCCAACTTCGAGAATGCGTGCGCCGCCTCGAACCAAGAGCTCGGATTGCGCTCCCGATCGAGATGAGCCACGGTGAATTCCAACGCTGGGAACGCCTCGCGAGCATGCCGGTCCGCCTCGGGACCGTAGCCTTCCAGCACGGCCTGATCCATATGGGCAAAGCCCAGCGCCCGCATGGCGAGCAGCCGGCCCTCCTCGTTGCCCAACCCGGCATAGCCGTCGACCGCCGTCTTGGCGTCGCGGATCGCCTGGTCCAGCACTTCGCCCCGCTGGTCCTCGGGCTTGAGCAGCGCCAGATCTCTCCGAACGTTCGCCCCGGTGAGCGCCGCGGACGCTCTCGCCGTCGGATCCGGGGTCTCGCGCAGGCTGTCGGCGAGTTGAGCCGCCTCCTCCAGCCGGATCCGCGCGCGGTCGGGACGAGCGCCTTTCGCGAAATTGAGAAGGGCGATCGCCATATTGGCCCGAGCCTCGATCGAAAGCGGATCCTCTCTCAAATCCGGGGCGTTCACCAACTGTCGATAGGTCTCGATCGCGCGCTCCGCGAGCGCCTCCCGCTTCGGCCCGAACGGCGTGGTTGAGGCCTCCATCACAAAGCAGTTCGCCTGGATCTCCCGCACGACCGCCCGGACCCGCGGCGCCTTGCTCGTCTCAGGGCCGAGCGCCTCGCACCACCTGTCGATCTGTCGAAGCGCGTCCTGCCGCGAGGAAACGACCGCGCGGGCGCGAGCACTCCAGGCCTGGGCCAGACGCAGGGCGGCGTCGGATCGAACCGCCGCGGCCTGCGCCTGGGCGTAGAGCGTCTCGAGACTACGGATCGTCCGATCCAAACGTTCGAGGGCGTCTTCCGAGGGCTCGCGGCCGAATTGCTGGATGGTCGCCGCGGCTTGATCCAGTTGCGCCAGGGGCGTGCCTGGCGTCACGGCGGACACGGCGGGGGGCGTCATGCCGCGCGACAGCATCCAGGTTGCGATCCGTGCGACCAGTCTGCGGGTTTCCTCGACGACCTCGGCCTCCCCCGCCGGCCCCATACGGTCGATGAACCCTTGGATGTCCGTGATCAGCAACGGCGGATGCTCCGGCGGGATCGCCTCGACCTGATAAAGCGCTTCCACTTGCACCGCCCAGTAGCCGAGCTCCGCGCGATCCGCGAGCTGCGGTGCCTGGAGAATGGACAGGCTCTGAGCGGCCAACTTGAAGCCGTCTCCTGCTTCGATCAGACGACGCCGGCCCTGCTCCCCCCCCAGCAGCATGCCCAGCAGGTAGGCGGCGTGGGCCCTGGCCGCCACCGACCTGGCCCATTGCAGAGGCACCTCGCGCTGCAGCTCTGACGTGATCAAGACGTCATAGGTCAGGATCGCGGCGTTCAACCCCGAAACTCCTATGACAGAACCCCCTTCATAGAGGTTGAGCAGCATGTCTGCAGCGGCACGCCGCTTGAAAACCTCATGACGAGCGCCGCCATCCGCCGGAAGCGCAATCCCCTCGAGCAAGGCCAGTGCGGCGACGTTGCCGCGATGCGCCAGATCCGCCACCTCCTGCAGCGCAGCGTCGACCCGCTCCTCGGTTTCCGCGGCGCGCAGGGCCTCTTCGTGTCGCCGCAAGTCCTGACCTGTCGCGATCCGGCGCGCGACGGCGAGCGCCTGAAGCAGGCCGCCGATGACCAGAAGGTCTAACCCCATGCGCAAGGCGAAGGCGACCCCGCCGCCGGTGGGCAGCACGGCCTGGACCCCGGATGGGTTGTCATAGCCCATCACCTCGATGTTGCCGACGATCGGCAGCGCCTCCAACGCTTCGGAGGCGACATAGGTCACATACTCCAGGCCCCCGATCCTCGAGGCCGCGCTGAAGACGTGCAGGCCTGTTAGCCTCCAGACCAGGAGGCTGCCCAGCATGAAGACCGCCGAAAGGGCGACTAGGAGTTCGTTGTTGTAGTCCTCGCTTCCCGGCGTCCGACGCCGATCCGAACGCACGCCGGCGGCGCGATCCTCCTCGTCCCAGGCCCAGCGTCGAAACACGGCCAGGACGGCGACCAGGCCCAGCACCAGCACCGGCGCGCCGAGTTGCGGCGGCAGCAGTGCGCCGACGGCGCCGGCCCCCAGGAGCACGGTCAGCAAACGCCCCCAGCGACGCGCCCGTCCCTCTTCGTCCAGCCCGATCCACCGCGCCACGGTCAGCGCCAAGGCGCGATCCAGCCGCTGAAACCCCGGCCTCACCCAGATCAGCCCGCATTCGAGCGCCGGATGAAGCCCCCGGATCAAGACAGCGGCCACGACCAGAAACAGCAGCGCGCCGGTCAGCGCGACGCCGAACTGGAGCAAGGAAACGCGGAACTCGGACATCGGATCCTCCACGTGAACGGCCAAGGTAGACCCTATCGACGCGCCTCGTCACGCTTCTCGTGCGACGAAGAGCACTGCGGCCATGTCCCGGATCAATGCGATCGCGGTCTGATGAGTGAGGCCGCCGACCAGGACGATCGCCCGGCTGTCCGAACGCAAGCGCACGCTTGCCTGGTAGCTGAAGGCCGCTTGGGCGTTCCTGAGGTCCACGACGGCAGTGCCGGTACGCCCGCACGCCCCGGCGTCGGGATGGGTCGCGACCAGTTCCACGATGTCGGCAGCCGCGTAAAGGCAGCCGTCAGCCACGACACCCGACTCTCGTGTCCAGCGCGCCCTGAGTTTTCGACTCTGTACGATCCAGGCGATCCCCAGCCCGATGAAGGCGATCCCGACGACGAACAGCAGCAGCAGGACGCCGACACATATCGACCCCACGCCCAGCATCATGATCTGCCCGGCGGCCTTGTCTCCCAAATAGGGAGCCTGCGTCATGATGAACAGAACATCGCCGTCCTGATCTCGTCGATTATAGTGTGATCCCACGGTTCTTCCCTGTCGTACCGCCACCCCCGACGGCCGAGCGGCCGACGGGTCCTGGGTCTCCTATCGTCCCGAAAGGTCACCCCAGTCCTCGCGCTCACCGCGCGGAATCTGGACGGTCGGGCAGTGGGTGTGGATGTCGCCATAGGTGTTGGCGAAGCTTGTGCGACCGGAAACGGTGATGACTAGATCCGCTCCCCGGAACCGGTAGCGATCACCGCCAAGCGCCTCTACGCCCTGGACTCTTTTGCCGCCGTCGAACGAGGCCACGCGCCTCTCGTCCAGATACATCAGCACCCCGGTCGGATCGGCGGCGGCGGCGGCGCAACTGACCCCGATGGCGTAGTAGCCCTTCTCGATCGGCGGGAACGCGACCGTCCCCCGCGCCTGCGCGGCCCCGTCCCCCGCGGCGCGACCCTCGGGCGTCAGGGTGCAGATGTGACCTTCGGCCGACGTTCCTCCGTCGATGTAGGCACGCCCGTTCCAGCGCTGGAAGCCGACGCAACCCGTCTCGTCTCCACTGGCGATCTCGATGTCGGGCCAGGCCGCCCCGGGACGGGCATGGAAACCGTAGTTGGCGAAACGCGTCTGGAACGCGATCAGCGACGCCCACCCTCCGCTCGTGCGATGCAGGACCGTGACGAAGTGCTGGTTCATGCCCCAGCACTGGTCGCCGTCAGCCTTCACAACGGCCTCCGGCTGGCCGTCGCCGTTCAGATCCCGAACTTCCTCGATTTCGGCCCACACGTCCTCGCAGAGATTTTCGGCGTCGTCGGGATCGCGCCAGGTCCAACGACTGTCGGCTTGAGGGTTGGAGAACCCCGCCGCGCGCATGGCGGAGGCCTGATCCCGCGCGGACAAGCCCGGTCCGATCTGCGGATTCGCCTCAAGCCGCGTAGCCGCCGCTCCGCTCGCCGTCGTCTCCTCAGGGGATGGCGGAGCCCTGTCGCTGTCATTCGCGACCGATGGCGAGTTGCAAGCGGCAAGTGAAAGGAACGTCGCCAACAGCGCGCAGGCGCCCCGAGACATGCCTGAAACAGGTCGATCCAAACCGCCGAAGGTAGTCTTCGCTAGCCCTGAGGCTCGTACGGAATCGAATGGGCCAGTTGGTCTGGTCATGCGAGCGTCTCCCGCTTCTAAAGCGGAAACAGGCATAGGCGCGCGCGCCGTGAAGTCTTAACGCTGTCCTCAAGATTTTCTGAAGCCTTGAAGGTAGCGGCCCGAGGCGCTCGCCCCCAAGCCGCGCAGAACCGCGTCCTATTCGACCGTTTCTGTGTATCCGGCCTTGCCGGACGGCATCATGAGAGACCTTTGAACGGCGCGCTCGGACCTATTTCGCCGACCGCCTCGAAGCGCTTCAGGAGCGCGTCCGCGGAGGCAGCACGGACATGTGGCAGGCATTCTGGCGGACCACCAAGCCACAGAATGAAAGCGTCTGCCGCAATCGGTTGGTCGACTACATTTCCGAACCTGTGCAGTCTGTGAAGTAAATGCAAGCGCAAGAGCATCGTCGGTCCGGTCACCAGCGGACGCCGCTATGCTGCTGACCATCCATCAATCAGACCCTATGCCTTCCGAACGGCTTCAAGCTGGTCATATATCGGGGTCAGCCAGGTCGCCGTGGCCCTCTGCGTCGCCGGTGTCGCGTCTGCGCGCTTCCCGTCGCCGTCAGGTGTGAAGGCGCCTCCCCGCTTGGCGTCGATCATTGCCTCAAGCGCCAAACCCGCTTTGAAGTCGGGGTCATTCGGATCGAGGCCGAAATGGCGCGCGACGGGATCTATCGCGTTGGGCAAGTCGCTGTAGTTGACCAACAATGAACGGCCCGGCGCGTGCGCGGCGAGGCCGGCTGCGTAAATAGCCCCCAGCACCTGCGCGCAATAATCTTCGAGCGAGGCGGCAGAGGGATCAGCCCCGCCGATCAGGGCTGGCGGCAGGACGCCGGGAACCGTGTGCATTCCACGTTGTCTCAACTGGCTCACCATGACTTCGATCGGGTCGCGATAGAGGAACACCCAGGGCGTGTCAGGAAAAGCCGCGCGCAGAAGCGGCGCCTGCAGAGCGTGCCAGGCGTCCAGCTTGATAAACAGCCGGTTCTGGCCCGGAGCGCGCGGCTGGCCCAAGGCGCTGACCATGGCGCGCAGAGTCTCTATCTGTAGCGCTTCAGCCATGCGAGGCTCGCGGTGATTGGCGCGAACAATGGCGTCTAATGACGGCGGTTCGGATAGCACCAGCGTATCGGAGGCCTGAGCCAGAAGCTTGGCCAGCAAGGTCGAACCGCAGCGCGACACGTGGAAGATGAAGCCCGTCGGCGCAATACCGGGCAAGGACGCCGCGCGCGCTCTCAGCCGTTCCAGCGACGTCACTGGCGCAAAAGCAGCGTTGATTGGCCGCCGCATCCAGGAATTGAACGTCTCTTGCAAAAAAGACTCGGAGAATCGCGCGTCCTCGCCATGCAGCCAGGTCACCTGCGCCTCTGCCCCCTCACCCCAAAGCAGGCGCGCCGGCAGCCAATGGGCCGGGCGGCGATCCATCAACTCCATGGCTGGTTCCATCGATTACGGCCGTCGGTCAGCGCCGTCTCGACCTCGGCCGTGGCAAACGGAAGGTCGCTTTCCACACCCAGCCGAACTGTCTCCTCGATGAACAGCGGCCGGTCGCGAATGGCGGCCAACTCGGCGTGAAGCGCAGCATCGCTCAACATTCTCTCGCGAAAGGCGGCGAAGTTCCTCGCGCTCGTTTCAGGCGAGGTGGCGTGCGCAACTTCAGCGATCCTCTGGGCCTCCGGATCGACCTGATCAAACGGCGCCCAGATGCGCAACCGCGCATTCGCCGCCACGTCGATCACTAGGTGGATGCGGTCGGTCTCGCCGGCATTGTGCACCCGATGTGGTTGTCCCAAATCCAGATACCAGACTTCGCCGGGATGCATATCGACCGGCCGATTGCGCACACGAAACGCCACAGACGAGTTGGTGATGATGGGCACGTGCAGCCGCGCTTCGCCTTCTCGCGCACCCAAGCCGTAGTCGCGATGCTCCTTGATCTCGGCCCCTGCGCCCAGGCGCAGAATACGCACGGATCGCACATCGAGATCCAGTTGCTCCAACAAGGCGCGGACGCCGTGGCACAGGTCCATGGCCGGGGCATCCTGCCAAACGCCGTCGCCGCCCCCGGTGTAGAGACTGTCGCCGTGTCCCGGAGGGGCGCGCAGAACCAGCCCGCTCCAGTCGCCGTCGTAGTAGTCGCGGTTGAAGTGCGGGGTCCAGCCGGCATCACCCAGACGGATCAGATCCGCGCGCAACGCCTCGACATCGACCGCGAGCGGCAGGCGAAAACGATCAATCACTGGACGCTTAGACGAAGCGGGCGTCGAGCAGCACCGCTCTCGCAATATCATTCGTCACGGCGTCCTGAAACTTGCCTAACTGCAGCCGTCCTTCGAGAGACACGGTCCGTCCTGCCGGTCGATCTCGGCCGTCGCGGAGGAAGACCCTGACCTGATCATCGACGCCGACGCCCTGTATGGTGAAGTAATGCACGGCGGACAATGACGAGGGTGCCATGATGCCGCGCAACGTCACGCGCCGCCCGTTGTTTGCCTCTAGCACCGTGCGGGTCAGAGCTTGCGCGCCGTTCGCCAGCGACACACCCGCCACGGCTACAAGCACCCCTGCCCCCAATAGACCGCGGCGGTTCATATGTGTCCGATCCAGAGAGGTAACGCGGTTCATCGGCTGGTCCGTCGACGGTTCAGGGTGGTTACAGCACCGGCTCCCAGCAGGGCCGCCAGCAGGATCATCGCCCATTCCGAAAGGGTGGGAATGACCAGGGGGGGTCGATCGACGACCCGCACGGTATAGGTCTGGGCGCCCGAATAGGGCGTGGGGCTCGAGTCACGGACCTCGACAGTGAAGGTGTAGTCACCGTCGAGCGTGGGCGTGCCGCTCAACAAACCGGTCGAGCTCAGCGACATGCCTAACGGCAGCGCGCCACCAGTAAAGATGTAGCTATAGGGAGCCAGGCCTCCGCTCGCGCCGGGCAACTGTTGGCTATAGGACTGATGGAGGATGGCGTCCGACAGGCTGGCTCCGGGCAGGACGATGATCGGCGCGGCGACGACGATCGTGAAGGTGTCGCTCCCGGTGTAGGGACCGCCGACATTGCCCGCCGTCGAATCCGTCGCCGTGACGCTGAAGGTGAAGCTGCCCGTCGTGGTCGGCGTGCCGCTGAACGCGCCGTCGGCGGCCAGGGTGATCCCCGGCGGCGTGCTCCCGTTGCTTACGACATAGGAGTACGGCCCCTGCCCTCCATTAGCCGAGACGCTGCCCGAATAGGAGGCGTAGAGGCTGGCTCCGCCCAGGAAGCCGCTGACGCTCAGCGTAGGAGGCGTGACAGTCAGGGTATAGGCATGGCTGGCCTCATAGGGCCCCGTTCCGGTCGAAGAGTCTCTAACCTTGATCGTGACATTAAACGTCCCCGACGCACCGGGCGTGCCGCTGATGACGCCTGCGCTGGAAAGCGTGACCCCCGTCGGCAAGTCACCCGAGGCTATAGTATAGACATAAGGAAGCGTGCCGCCGGTCGCTGTGACGCTGGCGCTGTAGGCGGCGCCGACCGAGGTCGAAGGCAGAGGTGTCGTATCCAGAAGCAGATTGGGCGCGCCAACCGTCAGGCCATAGGACCGTGAGCCGGTGTAACGCGTGGCGCCCGTAGCGGAATCCGTGGCGGTCACCGTGAAGTTGAAGCTGCCCCCTGCCGTCGGCGTTCCGGTCAAGCCCCCTCCAGCCGACAGGTTAAGCCCTGGGGGCAGACTGCCGGCCGTGATCGCGAAGGTGTAACCGGCTACGCCCCCCGAAGCCGTGACGGTCGCGCTATAGGCCGAAGCGACCGTGGCGCTCGCGAGGCTTGCCGGGCTGACCGCGATAGTCGGCGCGCCAATCGTCAGGGTGTAGTTCCTCGCCGCTGTGAACGGCGCCGCGCCGCCCGTCGTCGCGTCCGTCATCGTGACGGTAATTTCAAAGGCTCCACCCGCCGTGGGCGTTCCGGCCAGCACCCCGCCAGACGACAGACTGAGGCCGCCCGGCAAGGCGCCGGTCGTCACCGCAAAGGCGCGAGGCGCAGTTCCGCCGGTTCCGGCGATCGTCTGGCTATAGGCGACCCCGACAGTGCCGGCGGCGAGGCTGGGGGTCGTAACCTGGAGCGTCGGATCGTCGACCGTCAGGCTCAGGGCCTGGCTATCGGTGGCGCTGCTATTGTCAGTCACGGTGACAGTGAAGTCGAAGGTTCCAACGGCCGTCGGCGCGCCAGCGAAGACGCCGTTCGCGCCTAGGGTCACGCCAGCGGGCAACGCCCCCGTGGTGACGGCGAAGGTTCGCGGCGTCACGCCGCCGCTGGCGAGAACCGACGCGCTATAGACGGCGCCCGCCGAAGCATTGCTCAGGGTCGTGGTCGTGATGTTCAGCGGAGCCGGCAAATTGACGCTGATGGTCGTCGATTGAGTGGTCAGGCATGCCTGGGCAACCTCAGGCCCAGGGCACATGAACAGCGAAATAACGTCATTGGCGACCGCGCCGTTCTTCAGCGACACGAGCGTGATAGTGAAGAGATCGGTGCTCAGGACGCCGTTGAAGCTATAGACGGCGTTGGCGGTTTCGAAGGTCTCATCGGCGGGCGCTCCGAAATCATCGACGCCCAGGCCGAAGAAGCTGTAAGCGTCGCCCGTCGCGTCCGTAAAGAAGCCGCCCCAGCTGCCGAAGTCATTGATGAGTTCGTCGCAGGCTTGCGCATTCAGGGTTTGCGCCGTGGCGACGGCGGAAAAACTGATCGACCCGGCGTTGCAGGCCTGGGCGTTTGCCAAGCCGCCGCCTGCCGTCGTGCCGACCAGAAGGACAAAAAGACCAACCAGCGTCAGTGCTGCTCGACGCAACAGGCCGCGTGCGACGCTTGACACGAAGCGCCCGTTAAATCGGTCCAAAACTTATCCCCCGTGCCGCCTTACGGCTGGACGCTTCAACAAGCAAAAAACGCGGCTCACCGAAACAGTTGAGACGTAACAGTGAATGATGATTTTCGCCAGTGGTGATGACGGCGGTCCACGCTTGCGTATATACCCTCACCTGTGGAAGCGCAGCCGTAAGCGTTTCGGGCCGAGCGAGGTGGGGCGTCATGGCGGAATATTACTTGGGCCAGGTCATGATGACCGGGTTTGGTTTTGCCCCCAAAGGCTTTGCGTTCTGCAATGGGGCGCTGTTACCTATTCAGCAGAACCAAGCCCTGTTCGCCCTTCTAGGCGTTAACTACGGCGGCAACGGCACCCAGAATTTCGCCCTTCCCAATCTTCAGGGGCGCACGCCCGTCGGAGCCGGTTCCTCCGCAGATAGCGCCTGGCAGCCAAGTGCGTATCAACTGGGGACGCCCCTTGGCGTTGAAAACGTGTCTTTGAGCTCGGATCAGTTACCGACCCACAATCACTTCGCCCAGGCGACAACCCAGCCTGGCGCAGGGCGCAGCCCTGCTGGCGGCTTGGCGGCGCGCTCATCGCGCGGCGCGCCCGCCTATGCGGCCCCAGGCCCGCTTGTCGGTCTCGCCAATACCGGACAGACGGGCGGCGCCGTCCCTCACAACAATATGCAACCGTTTAGCGTGATCAGCTTCAGCATCGCCCTGAGCGGCGGCGCCTTCCCTTCACGAAACTAGGTCGACAGAGAGCAACCATGTCCACTCCCTACGTCGGCGAGATTCGGATGTTCGGATTTCCACGCATTCCCGTGGGCTGGCTTGCGTGCAACGGCGGCCTGGTTTCGATCGCGGACAATGAGGTCCTGTACACCCTCCTGGGCACAGCTTACGGCGGCGACGGCGTAAATACCTTCGGTTTGCCTGATCTGAGAGGTCAGGTGCCAATCCATCACGGCACGGGGCCGGGCCTTAGCGCCAAGGTCCTGGGTCAACGGGGCGGAAGCGAGAACGTCACGCTTCTCCAGTCAAATCTGCCGCCGCACACGCACGCCTTTTCCGCCACGTCAGCCGCTGCGACCACGGATACGCCAGGTCAGACCGCCTTGCACGCCGCACAGAGCGCGGACACGGCCTATATGGCGACCTCCCCCAACATCACGCTTGGGCCCGCCTCCATCTCCAACAGCGGCAACGGGCTCTCGCATAACAATATCATGCCGACGCTCGCGGTGAGCTATTGCATCGCTGCATTCGGCATCTTCCCTTCTCGGAATTGATGACCCAATGAGCAATCCTTACGTTGGCGAAATCCAGATCTTCGGCTTCAATTTCGCGCCGTACAGATGGGCCTACTGCAATGGCGCCATGGTGCCCATCCAGCAGAATACGGCCCTGTTCGCCCTGCTTGGCGTCAACTATGGCGGGAACGGCACATCGAACTTCCAGTTGCCTAACTTGGTGAACCGTGTGGCCGTCAGCTATGGTCAAGCGCCTGGCCTGACGCCCTATGTGATCGGCGAGGCGCTTGGCGAGAGCGGAGTCGCCCTATCGATCACAGAGATGCCACAGCATAGCCACACGCTGCTGGCCGCGAACGGACCCGACAACCGCGCCAGCACACCCGCAGCCGGCAATGCCTTATCGTCACCGGTTCAGTCGCGCACGTTCCGGTCAGGCGTGGCTGCCGACACCTACCTGCATCCCTTGGCCATCGGGCTGGCAGGTAATAATTCGCCGCACGAGAACCGTCAGCCCGTCTTGGCGCTGAACTACTGTATCGCCCTTCAGGGGGAATTCCCTGCGTTCAACTAGATGAGCGTCGTGCTCAAAACCAAAACAAGGCTTGCGACAGAGGGAGACGAAGTCTTTCTGCGCGCGCTCTACGCCGACACGCGAGGCGAAGAAATGGCTCTGACGGGGTGGCCGCCGGATCAGTGCGCCCGCTTCCTGTCGAGCCAGTTCGAACTTCAAAAGCGCCACTACGACCAGCACTTCGGCCCGGAGGGGCACAGCATCGTCGAACTGGATCGTCAGCCAGTGGGCCGCCTCTGGTTGCATGACGATGATAAGAGGCGGCTAATCGTCGACATCTCGCTGATGGCGGACGCGCGTGGGCGCGGATTGGGGGCCAGCCTGATCCGCAAGACCCTGGCCCAGGCGCGTCGCAACGGCCATCCCTGCGTCCGCCTACATGTGCTGTCGAATAATCCCGGCGCGATGCGCCTCTACCAACGCATAGGCTTCACCGTAGTCGGCGCCGAAGGCGCTCATCTTCGGATGGAGTGGCGTCCGATCAGTTGAACACGGCCTCGTAGATTACGCCGGATGCGTCCCGCCCCACGGGCGTCAGAAACACGTCCAGCGCTCCCATCGTGGCGTTGTTGAGCCGATACATCCGCTGCGGCAAGGCGATCTGCGAGGGGCTGCGGAACAGCAAGGAGAAGGGCTGGCGCACCATTCCCGAGAAATTCTGAACTGGAAGAGGCCGGACCTCGACCAAAGTCAGGGTCTGCGTCGTTTCGCCCAACGACAGATCAAAGGTCTCGTTGGCGCGCACGCCGAAATGCTCGGTCTGTAGAAACTGCACTCAGGCGTCCTTGGCTATTCGGCGCCAACATAACGGCGTCATGGCCGTAGTCACGTCAAACCGACCTTGCGCAGAAACTATCCTGAAAAAACGCTTGGCCAGGCGCTGGCAAACCAGTGTCGGCGTCATCGGTCCGGCAGTCTCCGCGCCGCCAGAAGCGGCCCGCCCGGCGCATCGAACCAGGTCCCGTCAAGATGGAAGGTCGTGCGCATCACGGCCGACGACAGGGCTTCGACCGGCGGCCCGTCCGCGACCACTCGGCCACCGTCCAGAACCACCACACGATCCGCGATCCGCGCCGCCAGTGTCAGGTCGTGCAGGCTGACCAGAACCCCGCCGCCGGCGTCGGCCCGCGCCCTCAGACGTTCCAGCACCAGAAGCTGCGCATCCGGGTCCAGCCCGGCGATGGGTTCGTCCGCCAGCAGCAGGGACGCCTGAACCACCAAGGCCCGCGCAAGCAGCACCCGCGCGCGTTCGCCGCCCGACATCTCGGCCACGCCGCGATCCGCCAAATGCGCCGCCCCGACGTCGTCCAGAGCCGCTCGCGCTCGCTCCAGCGCCTCGCTCCCCGACAGGAAGGGTGCGCCCAGGGCCGCGACCTCGATGGCCGGCAGATTCCACGCGATATGCCGTTCCTGCGGCAGGTAGGCCGCCCGCGCCCCGCGCTCCCGCTCGGATAGGCGGCGCACATCCTCGCCGCCCAGCCTGGCTGTGCCGCCCAGCAAGGTGGTCAACCCCAACGCCGCGCGAATAGCGCTGGACTTGCCCGCCCCGTTCGGCCCGCACAGGGCCACCAGTTCCCCGGCCCCGACCGACAGACTGACGCCGTCCAGCACCGTGGCCGCGCCCATGCGGGCGACAACGCCGTCCAATTCCAACAGGGCGCTCACAGCCGCCACTCCCGCGCCGCGCGCCAGGCGATCAAGGCGAACAACGGCGCCCCGACCAGAGCTGTGAAGACGCCCAGCTTCAACTCCTGATCCGTCGGCATCAGCCGCGCCGCCAGGTCGGCCAGAACCAGCATCAGCCCGCCCGCCAGCGCCGAGGGCAGCAGCAACCGCCCCGGATCGCCCCGAACGGCGGCGCGCACCAGATGCGGCGCCGCCAGCCCGACAAAGCCGATCACGCCCGCCACGGCCACAGCCGCGCCTGCCGCGACCGCCGAGGCGATCAGGGCCAGAACCCGCATCCGTCCCATGGACAGGCCCGACGCCCGCGCCGCCTCCTCGCCCAGGGTCAGCATCCGCAAGCCCGGCGAGGCCCCCGCTGCAAAGACAGCGGCCACGGCCAGGGCCGGCGCCACCCAGGCCACGTCGATCCAACTGCGGTTCTGCACCGATCCCAGCAGCCAGTTCATCACCTCGGCCGAAGCGATCGGCGACGGCGACAGGTTGAAGATCAGGGCCGTCAGCGCGCCCGCAAAACTGGATAGCGCCACCCCGAACAGGATCAGCGCCTCGGGCGCCCGCACCCTGGCCGCGATGGCGACCAGCAGCAGACCCGCCAGCGCCGCCCCAACCAAGGCCGCGCTCTCGACCAGCCCGGGAATAGCCGCCGCGCCCAGAACGATAGCCCCCGCAGCCCCCAGCGCCGCCGTGGCCGACACGCCCAGCACGCCGGGATCCGCGAGCGGGTTCCTCAGCAGGCCTTGCAGCACCGCGCCCGCCAACCCCAAGGCCGCCCCGACCATCAGGGCGCAGACCGCCCGTGGCGCCCGCACCTGCCACAGCACCTCTCCCGGTCCCGACGCAGGATCGCTCAGCGCCTGCCCATACTGGGCGGCCGACAGGGCGGTCTCGCCCAGCAGCACAGCACCGATCAGGGCCAGCAGAATCGCCGCCGCCAGCCCCAGGTTCAGCCTCAAATGTCTGTTCATCGTGCGGCCTCCGCCAGCAGGACCGCCGCGTCAGCCGCGAACCAGGCGGGGCAACTCAAGGTCGAGGCCGGCAGGTCCGTCACCGTCCTTCCCTTGGCCGCCCGCGCCACCACCGGATGCCTTCCCGGCCCGCGCCAGTCGGATCGCCATTGCTGGAAGAAGCCCCGCACGAACAGGGCCGGCGGGCTCAAGGCGATCTTCTCGATCCCCAGCGGCTGATAGCCCGGTCCGGTCACGCCATTGCGGAACCCCGCCGCCTTCAGGATGGAGTCGATCAGCGACCCCGAGCCGGTCGTATAGCCACCGGGCGTGACATAGACGGCTTCGCGCCCGCGTCCGCCGCCCGCCGCCTGGGTCAGACGTCGATCCATATGGGCGATCAGGGCCGCGCCCCGCGCCTCCTGTCCCAAGCCCTGCGACACCGCCCTCAGATTCTCGCGAACGCCGGCCATGTCAGTCGCGTCATTGATGGCCAGCACCCGCGTCCCGCGCTTCTCCAGCGCCGCCAGCAGGCGCGGCTCGCCGCCCCAGTAACGGACTACGACGTCGGGTTGAAAGCCTATGGCCGCCTCCAGCGTCGGTCGAACTCGAGGCCGCCCGCGCGCCGCCTCTCGCATCCAGGAATCCGGGTCGTCCGCCCGCGACGACAGAACCAGCTCAGCCTCAGGCGACAGGGCCAGGACATACTGATCGGCGCACTGGTCCAGCGACAGCACGCGCAACGGCCGCGCCTCAGCCGCGAAGGGCGTCATGAGAAAGAGGACAGCCAGCGCCCCACAGCGCCTTTTCACGGCGTCAGTAGCCCAGCGAACAAGGCGTCCAGCGTAACGCGGGTCAATTCATCCCGATCAGCCCACTCGAAATAAGGCTTGGTGATCCGCAAGGAGACGATGCCATGACCACAGGCCCAGATGGCCTGGGCCAGGGTTGTCGGGTCGCCCTTCATACGGCCGGCGGCGACAGCCTGCTCCACCACAGCCACGAATGAGCGAAACAACTCGAAACCCGTCTCCTGGGCCACGGTTTGGGCCCCCTCGCGCGCCTCGACCGGGCGCGTCAGATAGGTCAGGCGATAGGCGTTGGGATTCTCGAAGCCGAACCGGATATAGGCTTCAATCATCCGCCTCAGCCGTGCCTCAGGCGGCTCGTCCTCGATCAAAATCTTCTGGTGCGAGGCGATCAGAGCCTCAAAGGCGCCGCGGCAGATCTCATGCAGCATCTCGCTCTTGTCGGCGAAGTGCATGTAGAGCGCGGTCGACGACAAGCCGACCTCGTCGGCGATCTTGCGGATCGTCGCCCCTTCATAGCCGAGCTCAACGAAAATGCGTTCCGCAGCGGCCAATATTTCTGCGCGCCGAACATGGCCTTCGCCCTTGGGCTTGCGGGCCGAGCGCGGCGTGGGGGTCGAGTCGCCGGACAATCCAGAACTCCATGACGGGAAGGCGTCCTGCATAGCCTCAACCTCCCCGAATCGCCAACCACTTGCCATTCGCAGAACAAAGGTATTAGTTACGGCGATCTTAATAAGAATTAACCTTTGGCGTGTCAGGGGGGGCCTGAAATGCATGGACAACGCCCCGGCAGCCTGGGCGCTGAAGACGCGAAAGACGCCGCCAGGATCACCGCAACGCCGGGCCAGATCATATTGATATTTCTGTTGTTCGGTGGGGCCTCTGGCGCCTCCCTAATCTCACCGGCCGTCGGCGGTGTGATCGTTTTCCTAATTCAGTTGGGGTTCCTCGCCGTCATCGGTTGGCGATTTCTGACCCTCATCATCAGCCAGCGCCCCTTCACGCCGTTCGGGGTCGAGCCCATAGTCTTACCCCGATATTCCATCGTCGTGGCGCTCTACGACGAGGCGGCGATCTTACCCCATCTGATCGAGCGGTTGGCGAACCTCGACTACCCGACAACGCTTCTGGATGGCTATCTGGTCCTGGAAGCCCACGATCAGGCGACCATCGACGCCGCAAACGACCTGACCCTGCCCGACTGGCTCCAAGTGCTGATCGCGCCGCCCGGCGCCCCCACGACCAAACCCCGCGCGCTGAACCACGCCCTCTCGGTCGCGCAGGGCGAGCTGCTGACCGTCTATGACGCCGAGGATGATCCAGACCCCCTGCAACTGAGGGAAGCGGCCGCTCGGTTCGCCACGGAGGACGGCGCGCTCGTCTGTCTCCAGGCCCCGCTTCGCATCCGTAGGCGACACAAACAGCGACGCGCCTCGCCCTTTCTCGATCGGCAGTTCTCGGCTGAGTATGCGGCCCTTTTCGAGGTCACCCTGCCCGCCATGGCCCGCATGGGCCTGCCCTTCCCGCTCGGTGGCACCAGCAACCATTTCCGCGTTGCGGCTCTGCGGGCGCTCGGCGGTTGGGACGCCTGGAACGTGACCGAGGACGCCGACTTGGGCTTTCGGATCTGGCGTCGCGGCTGGCGCCTCGGGATGCTTACCCGCCCAACCTACGAAACCCCGCCAGGCCATCTGGTCCACTGGCTGCCGCAACGCACTCGCTGGTTGAAGGGCTATATGCAGACCCTGTGCGTCCACACCCGGTCCGCCTCGGGCATGGGATGGCGCGGTTGGCTCGCCCTGGCCCTGACGCTCGGGGCAGCCGTGGCCTCGGCGGCCCTACACGCCCTGTCTGTCGCCTGGATAGGTCTCTTCTTTCTGATGGCCTTGCTGGCCCGTCACCTGCCGCCCACGCCGTGGTTCGGGCTGGGCATCCTGGTGAGTGGAACTATTGTGGCTCTTCTTGCAGCCAAGATCGGCGCGAAGCGCGCCGATACGCCCTTCACCGTCCGCGACATGGTCGTCGCCCCCTTCTACTGGTCGCTTCTCAGCCTGGCTTTCGTCCACGCCTTCGTTCGCCTGATCCTGGAACCCCATCGCTGGGACAAGACCGCGCATCGCCCCGATATCGCATGCGAGGAAACAGCGCCGATCCTGCCGCCATTGATCGCCGACGCTGGACGAGCAGCCGCCTGAGCGCCTATCAGCGCCGGATGGCTCCGGTTCTCTCTCCCGCTCCCGAAACCCTCGTCACGCGAGGCTGGTCCGACTACGCCCTGCTGGACAGCGGCGATGGCCGCAAGCTGGAGCGCTACGGTCGCTACACCGTGGTCCGGCCCGAACCGCAGTGCTTCTGGAAAGCGCACGATGAAAACGCCTTTGAGCGCGCCAACGCCATGTTCGACCCGCAGCAGGAGGAAGAGGATTCCGGTCGCTGGCGCTTCGACCAGCATGGGCCGATCGACGCCTTCCCGTTGCAGTGGCGCGACGTGCGCTTCATGGGGCGTTTCACCCCGTTTCGGCACCTGGCCTTCTTCCCTGAACAGGCGGCCAACTGGGAATGGCTGGACGCCCGTATTCGCACCCTGAACCAACCCAAGGTCCTGAACCTGTTTGGCTATACCGGCGTGGCCAGCCTGGCTGCTTCGGCGGCGGGCGCGCACGTGACCCACGTCGACGCCTCCAAGAAGTCCGTCGCCTACGCCCGTGAGAACGCCGAACTGTCCGGCCTGGCCGACCGGCCGATCCGCTGGCTGGTCGAGGACGCCCGCAAGTTCGTCGCCCGCGAAGTCCGCCGTGGCAGCAAGTATGACGGCATCATTCTGGACCCGCCGAAATACGGCCGCGGCGCCAATGGCGAGGTCTGGCGCCTGTTCGAGGACATGCCTGAGTTGCTGAAGGACTGCGCCTCCCTATTGTCCGACGACGCCTCCTTCCTGCTGCTCAACGCCTATGCGGCGCGCATCTCCGGCCTGTCGCTGGCCCACATGATGGCCGAGGCGACGCATGATCGCGGCGGGCGCATCGACTGGGGCGAATTGGCCCTGTCCGAGGACGGCAAGGACGCCCGCGCCATCGGCTTGTCCTTCTTCGCCCGCTGGAGCGCCTGATGTACGAGCGCGTCATCACCTCCCTGACCAACGACACCATCAAGTCGGTCCGCGCCCTGCACATGCGCAAGGAACGCGATCTGACGGGCCGCTTCCTGGCCGAGGGTCTGAAGTTCATCGGCGAAGCCCTGGATCAGGACCGCGCCCCGGTCATGCTGCTGGTCGGCGAAGAGGCCCGGCCTCATCCGCTGCTCGACCGCGCCAAGGCGGAAACGATCAAGGCCGGCGGCCAGATCATCGTCGTCACCCACGCCATCCTCGAAAAGATCAGCCGTCGCGACAATCCGCAGACCGTGTTGGGCGTGTTCGAGCAGGTCTATACCCCGCTGGACGCCATCCAGCCCGACGCCAAGCCCTGCTGGGTGGCGCTGGAGCAGGTGCGCGATCCGGGCAACCTGGGCACCATCATCCGCACGGCGGATTCCGCCGGCTGCGGCGGCGTCATCCTGATCGGCGACTGCGTCGATCCCTTCTCGGTCGAGGCCGTGCGCGCCACCATGGGCTCGGTCTTCGCCGTGACTATCAGCAAGGCGTCCAAGGAAGACTTCCTGGCCTGGCGCGCCAGGTGGCCGGGCAGCGTCATCGGCACCCGTCTAGACGCCACCCACGGCTATCGCGACAGCCCTGTGCGCCATCCCGCACTGATCCTGATGGGCAATGAACAGGCCGGCCTGACCGACGAACTGGCCGCCGCCTGCGATCTGAACGTCAAGATCCCCATGCGCGGCCGGGCCGACAGCCTGAACCTGGCCATCGCCACCGGCATCATGGTCTATGCCGTGACCGACGCGGCCTACGGCACAGACCTCTAAAGCCCTACGCCTCGCCGTCCGTCTTGAT
Source organism: Brevundimonas sp. MYb52 (assembly GCF_002979535.1). Classification (GTDB taxonomy): domain Bacteria; phylum Pseudomonadota; class Alphaproteobacteria; order Caulobacterales; family Caulobacteraceae; genus Brevundimonas. The sequence continues at coordinate 85,264 of NZ_PCPB01000012.1, forward strand.
CCGGTTCATGCCCAGCAGGGCCAGGATGGTCAGGAGGGCGGCGACGGCCAGATAGGCGCCCACGGCTTGCAAGCCGTAATGCCCGGCCAGCCAGGTCGCCGCGAAGGGCGCCAACGACGCCCCCAGAATACCCGCCAGATTGAAGGTCATCGACGCCCCGGTGTAGCGCACCGCCGTCGGAAAGGGCCGCGCCAGCGCTGCACCCAGCGGACCATAGGTGCAGCCCATCAGGCTGAAGCCGATGACGAAGAAGGCCACCACGCCGATCAGCCCGCCGCTGCCGAACAGCGGGGCCAGCACCAGTCCGAACAGGGCGATGGCGATGGACGTGACCAGCAGCGTCCGCCCCTGCCCCCAACGATCCGCCGCCAGCGCCGACAACGGGATGAACAGGCCGAAGAAGCAGACCCCCAGAAGTTGGATCGGCAAGAACTGCTCGCGCGTGTAACCCATCGCCGTGGTTCCCCAGCCCAGGGCGAAAACGGTCATCAGGTAGAAGAGGACAAAGGTCGCCATCCCCGCCAGCGTCCCCGTCAGCAGGGCGAACTTGTGCCGCGCCAACAGGGTCAGGATCGGCGTCTCGACGCGCTCGGCCTTGTCGATGGCCTTCTTGAACTCGGGCGTCTCGGTGATGCGCAGCCGCACCCACAGGCCGACGAAGACCAGCAGCGAGCTGGCGATGAAGGGAATGCGCCAGCCCCAGGTCAGGAACTGCTCATTGGACAGCGTCGCCGTCAGGATGATGAAGCTCAGGGTCGACAGGATGAAGCCTATCGGCGCCCCCAACTGCGGGAACATGCCGAACCAGGCCTTCTTGCCCGGCGGCGCGTTCTCGGTCGCCAGCAACACCGCCCCGCCCCACTCGCCGCCCAGACCCAGGCCCTGCCCGAACCGGCATAAGGCCAACAACAGCGGCGCGATCACGCCCACGGAGTGCCAGGTCGGCAGCAGGCCGATCGCCACCGTCGACAGCCCCATGGTCATCAGGGCCGCCACCAGCGTCGCCTTGCGCCCCACCTTGTCGCCGAAGTGGCCAAAGACGACGGCGCCGACCGGCCGCGCGAAGAAGGCGATGGAGAAGGTGGCGAAAGACGACAGCATGGCTGTCGTCGCGTCCTCGCCGGGGAAGAACAGGGCCGGAAACACCAGCACCGCCGCCGTGGCGTAGATGTAGAAGTCAAAGAACTCGATCGTCGTGCCGATCAGGCTGGCGAACAGAATTCTCCGCTTGGAGGCGACAGGCGGTGAGAGTGTAGCGTCGGCCACGCGAAATCCTTGCATTGCTGCACGGTCATTGCGGTGCGCCGCCGCCCGGCGTCAAGCTCAGGCCTCAGGTTCCGCGCGGCTTGGCTCGGCTGGTGGCTGTGGCGTTGGCGGGGTCTTCCGGCCAGGGATGGCGCGGATAGCGACCGCGCATCTCGCTACGCACCGCCGCCCATGATCCGGTCCAGAAGCCCGGCAGGTCCTTCGTCACCTGCACCGGCCGTCGCGCGGGCGACAACAGACTGAGCGTCAACGGAACCCGCCCGCCGCCGACCATCGGATGGGTCTTCACCCCGAACAGCTCCTGCACCCGGATGTCGACGCGTGGCCCGCCCTCGGCGGCGTAGTCGATACTGGCGCTGCCCAGAGGCGTGGTCAGGCGTGGCGGAGCCAGGTCGTCGAGTTTGCGCTGCAGGTCCCACGGAATCAGTCCGCGCAGGGCCTCGGCCAGCTTGCCGTCGCCGATGTCGCCCAGCGACCGCGCCCCGTCCAGCAGCGGCCACAACCAATCCTCGCGCAGGGCCAGCAGCCCTTCATCCGACACATCCGGCCACATCGCGTCCAGCCCATGCAGGAAGGCCAGCCGCCCCCGTAACGCCGACACCTGTTCGCCCCAGTTCAGGGCCTTCAGCCCGCCCGCCTCGACTTCTGATTTCAGCGCCGCCGTCATGGTCGCCCGATCCGGGGCTCCGACAACCTTTTCATCCAGCACCAGGGCGCCGATCCGGCGGATACGGCGGATCACCGGCTTGCCCGAAGGTTCGCGCGCCAGCCGGTCCTCGACCTCGATCCGGTGCGCCAGGTCTGCCTCCAGCGTCGTCGCGTCCAGCGCCGCCGCCAGCCGGATGCGGTCGCGCGCGTCGCCGCCGCCTAGTTCCGCCACCGCCAACCAGGGCTCGCGCGCCATGTGTTCGGTGGGATCAAGGAAGGCCCCGCGCCCGGAGGCCAGCAGCACCTCGCCCGGTTTGCCCCGCGCCCGCGCGATCCGTTCAGGGAAGGCCTCGGCCAGCAGCAGGCCCGCGTCAGCCTCGCCGCCGCTTCCTCCGCCCGCCGCCCGCGCCCAGCGCTCGGCCAGCTTCATCGCGTCACGCGCCCTTGGTGAACGGTCCCGCTCCAGCCCCTTCAAACGGTCGTGTAGGTCGACGGCGTTCCCGCCCAGCCCCGGCTCACTCAACACCGCCGTGATCTTCGCGCCAGTCAGCGCGTCGTCCTGATCTGAGGCCACCGCCACCATGTGCGCCAGTCGCGGCGGCAGGGGTATCCGGGTCAGTCGCCGCCCGTGCGCCGTCAGATCCCCCCTGGCGTCCAGCGCGCCTAGCCGGGTCAGCACCTTCCTCGCCTCAGCCAAGGCTCCGGCGGGCGGCGGGTCCAGCAGGGCCAGCCCCTCGACCGACTTGGCGCCCCAGCGCGCCAGATCGAGCGCAAAGGCGGTCAGGTCGGCTTCCTGAATCTCCGGCCGTTGGTGCGGGACCAGACCCCGCGTCTGTTCCTCGTCCCACAGGCGATAGCAGACGCCCGGCTCGACGCGCCCGGCCCGGCCTCGCCTCTGTTCCGCCGACGAGCGACTGACCTTGACCGTCGCCAGGCGCGTCAGGCCGCTGGACGGCTCGAATCGCGGCACGCGCGACAGGCCTCCGTCGATCACCACCCGCACGCCCTCGATGGTCAGGCTGGTTTCCGCCACCGAGGTCGCCAGCACCACCTTGCGTCGTCCCGGCGGCGCCGGTTCGATCGCCCGGTCCTGCTCGCCCTTGTCCAGCGCCCCATAGAGGGCGACGACATCCACGCTCGGGTCGCGCAGGCGTTCGTTCAACCGCTGGACCGTGCGATGGATCTCACCCTGCCCCGGCAGGAAGACCAGCATCGATCCCGTCTGCTCGCCCAGGGCCTGCATGACCGCCCGCGCCACGGCGTCCTCGAATCGCTCGGCGATGTTGCGGCCCAGATAGAGGGTCTCGACCGGGAACATCCGCCCCTCGGCCTCGATCACCGGCGCGCCGTCCAGAAGGCGGGACACCCCCGCAATATCCAGCGTCGCCGACATGACCAGCAGCCGCAGATCGTCGCGCAGCACCGACTGACTTTCGCGCGCCAGGGCCAGACCCAGGTCTGCGTCCAGGCTGCGTTCGTGGAATTCGTCGAACAGGACCGCGCCTACGCCCTCCAGCGCCGGATCGTCGAGAATCATCCGCGTGAAGACGCCCTCGGTAATGACTTCGATGCGCGTGTCCGGGCCGATGCGACTTTGCAGACGGGTGCGATAGCCGACGGCGCCGCCCGCCTTCTGGCCCAGGCTCGTCGCCATCCGGTCCGCCGCCGCCCGCGCGGCCAGCCGACGGGGCTCCAGCACCAGCACTTTTTGATCGCCCAGCCAGGACTGATCCAGCAGGGCCAGAGGCACGACCGTGGTCTTGCCCGCCCCCGGCGGGGCGGCCAGAACGACCGCATTGGTCGCGCTCAGCGCCGCTTTCAGCGGCTCCAGTACGGCGTGAATCGGCAGCATCACATCGGCTCTAGCCGCAACAGCCCCGGTCACGAAAGCGTCGTCATCGCTTCATCCAACCGAAACCGCGTTGCGCGCGGCCCTTCGGATGGTTAGCGTCCGCCCCCAAGAAGACGACCCGGGAGGGGTCGTTGCGTAATTGGGGGCGCGACTTCATGTCCGCAGACGGCGTAAAGCCAGCCGGCAACCGGCTATTCCTTAAAAAATCCATCGCTCAGATCCAGAAAGAAGCCGCCAAGAGCGAGCTGAAACGGACCTTGGGCCCGATGAATCTGATGAGCCTGGGCATCGGCGCCATCATCGGCGCCGGCATCTTTGTTCTGACGGGTCAGGTGGCCTCGGCGCACGCTGGTCCGGCCATCATGTTCTCCTTTGTGATCGCCGGCATCGCCTGCGGTCTGGCGGGCCTCTGCTATGCGGAACTGGCCTCGACCATGCCCGTTTCGGGGTCAGCCTACACCTATGCCTATGGCACCCTGGGCGAGGTCTTCGCCTGGATCATGGGCTGGCTGCTGGTGCTGGAATACGGCGTCGCGGCCTCTACCGTGGCGGTCGGCTGGTCCGGCTATGTCGTGTCGATCCTCAATGACTTCGGCCTAAGCGCCAGTCTATTCCCCACAATAAGTTTCGCCGGCGGCGAAGGGCCTCAGTGGGCGACCCCCCTGATCCAGTACATCGCCAGCGGCCCTGACGCGGGCTTCCCGATGACCGGCACCTTCAACCTGGTCGCTGCCGTCGGCATCGCCGCAGTCTGCGGTCTGCTGGTGCTCGGCGTGTCGGAATCGGCCAACATCAACAACGCCATCGTCGTCATCAAGATCATCGTCCTGCTGACGTTCATCGCGGTCGGCATTCAATATATCAACCCGGCCAACTGGCAGCCCTTCATTCCGGCCCAGGGCGATAGCTGGGACCAGTTCGGCGTCGGCGGCATCTTCCGCGGCGCGTCGATCATCTTCTTCGCCTACGTCGGCTTCGAGGCCGTCTCGACCGCCGCCGCCGAAGCCAAGAACCCGTCCAAGGACGTGCCGGTCGGCATCCTGGGCGCCCTGTTCGTCTGCACCCTGATCTACATGGCCGTGGCCGCCGTCATGACCGGCGTGGTTCCCTATCTGGAACTGGCTTCGCCGGCTCCGATCGCCGTGGCCATCGACCGCATGGGTCTGGAATGGGCCAATGTGCCGCTGGCCGCCGCGCCCAGCGGTCAGCTCAACCTGATCGCCTTCCTGATCAAGATCGGCGCTGTCACCGGCCTGTCCTCGGTCATGCTGGTGCTCTGCTATGGCCAGACGCGCATCTTCTACACCATGGCCCGCGACGGCCTGCTGCCGAAGGTGTTCGCCACCATCCACCCCAAGTTCCGCACTCCGTGGATCGGCACCATCCTGCTGGGCATCGTGATCGCGATCGCGGCCTCCTTCCTGCCGATCTCGATTCTGGGCGACCTCGTGTCGTTGGGCACGGCGACGGCCTTCGCCATCGTCTGCCTCTCGGTCATCGTGCTGCGTATCAAGCACCCTGAGATGGAGCGTCCGTTCAAGGTCCCCGGCGGCATCGTCACCGCGGTCCTGGGCATCCTGGCCTGCCTGGCGCTGGCCTCGTTCAACTTCATCCCGATGGTTCAGCACGCCCTGAACGACAACCCGCTGCCCCTGACCATCCTGGGCATCTACGCGGTCGTCGGCGCCCTGATCTACGGCCTCTACGGCTTCGCTCACTCGAAGCTGGCCAAGGGCATCGACATCACCGAGGACACCACGCTGGAAACGGCCGTGGAGGCTCTCGGCCACGGCGTCGACAACAAGAAGGACTGATCCTCGGATCAGTCTCACGGTCTCAAGCCGCGCAAGCTGCGACAGACCACAAAAAAAGAGAAAGGCCCCGGAGCAATCCGGGGCCTTTTTTCATGGCGGGATCAATGGCTGATTGCCCAATCCCGCACTCTCGCTTACAGGCATCCGCCTACCTATGCGGATGTGGCGGAACTGGTAGACGCACCAGATTTAGGTTCTGGCGCCGAGAGGCGTGGAGGTTCGAGTCCTCTCATCCGCACCACAGGTCCTCAGCCGGGATAGAGCCCGGCCAGGACCGCTGGGATCAGATCCGGCAAATCCTCCGCGATCAGCCCCGGCCCGAACCGCTTTGCCGCGTCCGCATGCATCCACACCGCCGCGCAGGCCGCGTCGAAGCTGTCCATGTGCTGGGCCAGCAGGCCGCCGATCATCCCCGCCAGAACATCGCCGCTGCCGGCCGTCGCCAGCCAAGGGGATCCGTTGCCGTTGACGACACAGCGCCCGTCCGGCGCGGCGATGACAGTGGCGCCGCCCTTCAGCACCACCACGGCCCCCGCACGCCCGGCAGCCTCCGCCGCCGCCGCCTCCCGCCCCTTGGCCAGCAGGCCGGGAAACAGGCGCTCGAACTCGCCCTCGTGCGGCGTCAATACGTCGTCGCGGTCCAGACAGGCGAACAGGTCGCCCGGTCGGTCGCGGAACAGGGTCAGAGCGTCGGCGTCGATCACCAGGGCCGCCCCCGTCCGAGCCAACGCCGCCACATTGCCTCCCGTTGCCTCTGTGAGGCCTGCTGCAGGTCCGATCACCACTGCGTCCATCGGTTGGGCCAGCGCCGCCAACTGATCGGCTGTGGCGAAGCTGGCCAGCATTACCGCTTCCAGCGTCGGCGCCAGAACGGACGCCGCATCTGGCGGGCAGAACACCTTCACCAGCCCCGCCCCGATTCTCAGACCCGCCCGCGCCGCCAGCCTTGCCGCGCCCGTCGACAGCGCGCCGCCCGACACCACGCCGAGCCGTCCTCTAGCGTGCTTGTGGGCCTCTGCTTCGGGCCAGGGCAGCCGGCTTTGCCATGTCATGGGGTCGTTGATCGGGTTCATGATCGAATTCCGTTCACGGATGGCCTCTACGCACGAAAATTGCTTGCCTTATTGTGCAATGCAATGTCCCTTTACCCCCCGAGCGTCGGACCAACCAAGGGAGCCGGCTCGGGACTCGCCATGAAGAAGATTGAAGCCGTCATCAAGCCGTTCAAGCTGGATGAAGTGAAGGACGCTCTCCAGGATATCGGAGTGCAGGGCATGACTGTGCTGGAGGCCAAGGGATACGGTCGCCAGAAGGGTCATTCCGAGCTTTATCGGGGCGCCGAGTACGTCATCGACTTCCTGCCCAAGATCAAGATCGAGGTCGTCGTGGCCGATGATCTGGCCCCCGCCGTGGTCGACGCCATTCAGACCGCAGCCCGCACCGGCAAGATCGGCGACGGAAAGATCTTCGTCTCCGCCTTGGAAGACGTCATCCGCATCCGCACCGGCGAAACCGGCGCCCAGGCTATCTGACCCCACCACCACGGCCGTCCCGCAAGGGCGGCCGCTTTTCGTTTCTCCTCCCCGAACTGACAGGACTTCGAGAATGAGCGCCGCCCAAAAGATCCTTCAAGAGATCAAGGAAAAAGACGTCCAGTACGTCGACATCCGCTTCACCGATACGCGCGGCCGCCTGCAGCACGTGACCTTCGACATCGACATGGTCGACGAGGAGTTCCTGGAAGAAGGCACCATGTTCGACGGCTCGTCGATCGCGGGCTGGAAGGCCATCAACGAGTCCGACATGCTGCTGAAGCCGGACCTGACGCGCGCCTATATCGACCCCTTCTATCAGCAGACCACGCTGTTCCTGTTCTGCGACGTCCTCAGCCCCGACACCGGCGAGCCCTACAACCGCGACAGCCGCTCGATGGCCAAGAAGGCCCTGGCCTATGTCCAGTCCTCGGGCGTGGGCGATGTGGTCTATTTCGGCCCGGAAGCCGAGTTCTTCATCTTCGACGACGTGCGCTGGAACACCGCCCCGCACAACACCGGCTACAGCTTCGACTCGATCGAACTGCCGTCCAACACCGGCGCTGAATACGCCGAGGGCAACCTGGGCCACCGTCCGGGTCACAAGGGCGGCTACTTCCCCGTCAACCCGGTCGACTCCGCCCAGGACCTGCGCGGCGAGATGCTGGGCGTGATGAAGGACCTGGGCATGGACCCGGAGAAGCATCACCACGAGGTCGCCCCGGCGCAGCACGAACTGGGCCTGAAGTTCAGCGACCTGCTGACCATGGCCGACCGTCTGCAGCTCTACAAATACGTCATCCACAACGTGGCCGCGGCCTACGGCAAGTCGGCGACCTTCATGGCCAAGCCCATGTTCGCCGACAACGGCTCGGGCATGCACGTCCACATGTCGATCTGGAAGGACGGCAAGCCCCAGTTCGCCGGCGACAAGTACGCCGGCCTGTCGCAGGAATGCCTGTGGTACATCGGCGGCATCATCAAGCACGCCAAGGCCATCAACGCCTTCGCCAACTCGACCACCAACTCCTACAAGCGCCTGGTGCCCGGCTATGAAGCCCCGGTGAAGCTGGCCTACTCGGCCAGCAACCGTTCGGCCTCGATCCGCATCCCGCACGTCTCGTCGCCCAAGGCCAAGCGCCTGGAAGCCCGCTTCCCCGACCCCATGGGCAACCCCTACCTGACCTTCGTCGCCCTGCTGATGGCGGGCCTGGACGGCATCGAGAACCGCATCGATCCGGGCGCGGCCGCCGACAAGAACCTCTACGACCTGCCGCCGGAAGAGCGCGGCTCGATCCCCGAGGTCGCCGGCTCGCTGAAGGAAGCTCTGGAAGCCCTCGACGCCGATCGCGCCTTCCTCAAGAAGGGCGGCGTCATGGATGACGACTTCATCGACAGCTACATCGCGCTGAAGTCCGAAGAAGTCGCCCGCCTGCAACTGCACCCGCACCCGGTCGAGTTCGACATGTACTATAGCTGCTGATCCCCGGATCAGTCTGACGATCAAGGCGCCGGACGGAAACGTCCGGCGCCTTTTTCATTTCGTCGCTGCGGAGGTGGTGAAGAAGCCGTCAGAAAGACCCTGCTGATCCTCAGTCCAAGAACTGTTGGCCCCTTCACCAGGCCAGGCCACGAAGGTCCCTTAGTCACGGTTGTTCATGAAGGACCTATCAGCAAAGAAAACGGGCGCGAACCGTTAGGCCGCGCCCGCTCAAATCAGCATCTTCTAGGCGGCCTTCAGGCGGCTAGACCCTCGTCTGCATCCGCCTTCTTGCGGCGTAGTTCGATGATGCGAACGCACCAGATCGAGACTTCGTAGAGCAGCACCATCGGCACGGCGAGCATCAGTTGGCTGATGGGGTCCGGCGGCGTCACCACGGCGGCGACCACGACCACGGCGACGATGGCGTAGCGGCGGCCCTTGGCCATGACGCTGGAACTGATCAGCCCGGCCAGTCCCAACAGGGTCATCACGACCGGCAACTGGAAGCACAGGCCGAAGGCCAGGATCAGCGCGGTCACCAGGTTCAGATAGTCCGACACCTTGGGCAGCAACTCGGCGGCCACGCCGTCGCCTATGATCTGCTGGCTCAGCGAGAACCACATGACGAAGGGCAGCATGACGAAATAGACCAGCGCCGCGCCCAGCAGGAACAGCACCGGCGCCGCGATCAGGAAGGGCAGGAAGGCGCCTTTCTCGTTCCGGTAAAGGCCCGGCGCGACGAAGCGATACAGCTGCCAGGCCAGAACCGGGAAGGCCACGATGACGGCGCCGAGACCGGCCAGCTTCATCTTGGTGAAGAGGATTTCCAGCGGCGCCGTGTAGATCAGCTTGACGCTCTGATGGTCCACGTCCGGCACCGGGATCAGGCGCGCCGTGCCCAGGATCAGGTCGAACGGCGAGACATGGCCATGCGCCCCCACCGTCTGATGGAAGGCCGCCGACACCACATAGGGCTGGACCAGGAAGAGATAGAGTTTCTCGGAGAAGGCGAAGCAGCCGATGAAGGCGACAATGAAGGCCACAACGCAGATCAGCAGCCGTCCACGCAGCTCGATCAGGTGATCCATCAGGGGCGCGCGTGAGGCCTCGATATCAGCCTCATCCCGGTCGAGCGACGTCATTGATCGACCTTCTTCTTACGCACGGACTTGGGTTTGGGCGCTTCTGTTTCTGCGACGGCCTTGGTGGTTTTCGTGGTCGGCTTGGCAGCGGTCTTGGCCGAAGAGCGTGCCACCTTCGGCTTCGCAGCCGCCTTGATCTTGGGTTCAGCGACGACGGTCTCTGCAATCGGCTCGGCAGCGGTCTGGAACTCGTCCGGCCATTCGTCCACGCCCGTGGCGACCGGCGTCGCCAGAGCAGGCGCAGCCAGAGCCGGGGCGTCTAGCGGGGCTTCCAGGTCCTTGCGAATATCCTTGAAGGCCGCTTCGGCGTCTGCGCCGAGCGGATGCATGCCCTGCCCAGTCCTCAGCGCCTCGACCTCCTTGCGCAGGTCGTCCAGCTCGGACTGGCGAGCCATTTCGTCGAAGCTCGCGCGGAATTCGTTGGCCATGCCGCGCGCCTTGGCGACGAACTGACCGACCTTGCGCATCAGCATCGGCAAATCCTTGGGCCCTACGACAAGCAGGGCCACCAGGCCGATGACAAGGATTTCGAACCCGCCGATTCCGGGGCCAAGACCACCCATGATTCAGCGTCTTTCCGCGAAGGCGATCAGCGGTTCAGGTCTTCTTTTTCGGCCTCGGTGCGCGGCAGCGAGCTGACGCCATCCTTCGGCCCCTTGGAATCCGTGTCGTCCCTCAGGCCGTCCTTAAAGGCGCGAATGCCCTTCGCGGCGTCGCCCATGATGCCGGACAGCTTGCCGCGACCGCCGAACAGCAGGGCGACGACAACGATGACGATGGCCCAGTGCCAGATGCTCATGGAGCCCATGGCGTTACCTCCTCAAAAGGACCACGAACGCGGTCCTGTCCGACTGATTGTTGTGCGTCATATAGGCTGACTGATGGCGGCGCGCCAAGGGACGCTGTAGGGACCCGACCATGAGTCTCGTTGATCACGTCATCATCCATACCGACGGCGCCTGCAAGGGCAATCCCGGCCCTGGCGGCTGGGGCGCGATCCTGCAGACCGGCGGCGGTCACGAGAAGGAGTTGTGGGGCGGCGAGCCCAACACCACCAACAACCGCATGGAGCTGATGGCCGCCATCGCTGCGCTGGAGGCCCTGAAGCGGCCTTGCCGTGTCGATCTGCATACCGACAGCAAATACGTCATGCAGGGCATCACCGAATGGATTCGCGGCTGGAAAGCTCGCGGCTGGAAGACCGCCGACAAGAAGCCGGTCAAGAACGACGACCTCTGGCGACGCCTGGACGAAGCTCGCAGCCGTCACGAGGTCAAATGGCACTGGGTCAAGGGTCACGCCGGCCACGTCCTGAACGAACGGGCCGACGCCCTGGCGAATCGCGGCGTCGAAGAGATGCGACGCCGCTAAAGCGTCAGACCGGGCGCACCCGCAGGCGCGGTCCGTCGACCGATTCAATCACCACGCTTTCGCCGGCCAGAGGCCCCGCGCCCTCGATCTCGGCGGGCCATTCGGCGCCCGAGACGAAGACCCGGCCGCGACCGTCCACGAAGGCCTCGACTACCCGCGCCCGCTCGCCTACCAGCCGCAGGTCGCGGTCGTTGATGTCGGGTTCATCGGCAGGGTTCACCCGCTTGATCAGACGGCGCGAAAGGACCGTCGAGGCCACGGTCAAGGCGGCGAATATTCCGATCTCGACCGGCAGGCCCAGATTGGGCGCCAGCGCCGCGATCAGGGCTGTCAGTCCGGCGGAAACGGCCGGCCACAACAGCCACTCGGTCGAGGCCGCCGCCTCGATGGCCAACAGGACCACGCCCACCGCCAACCACAGCCAGAAGGGCTGAGCGGCATAAAGATTCAAAATCCAGTCCATGCCCTACTCCGTGGTCGGAACGGCGCCGCCGGGGCGACGCGGTGCGGGACGAGCCGGTGCAGCGGGCGCAGGCGCCGGACGCGAGACGGCCCGCGTCTCGGTGCGGCCCTGCTGCTGTTCCTTGGCCAGGCCGACCAGTTCGCCCAGACCGGCGATGGTGCCGACCAGGCCGCCCATCTCGGCGGGTACGATGACCGTCTTGGCCGTGGGATTGCGAGCCAGTTCGGCGAAGGCTTCGACGTATTTCTGGGCCACGAAGTAGTTGATGGCGTTGACGTCGCCGCGCGCGATGGCTTCGGACACCATGGCCGTCGCCTTGGCCTCGGCCTCGGCTTCACGCTCGCGAGCCTCGGCGTCGCGGAAGGCGGCTTCGCGGCGACCTTCGGCCTCCAGGATCGCCGCCTGCTTGGCGCCCTCGGCGCGGGCGATGGCGGCCTGCTTCTCGCCGTCCGCCTCGGTGATGACGGCGCGACGCTCACGCTCCGCCTTCATCTGACGCGCCATGGCGTTGGTGATGTCGGTCGGCGGCGTCAGGTCCTTGATCTCGATGCGGTTGGCCTTGACGCCCCACGGCTCGGTGGCCGCATCGATGACGTGCAGCAGACGGGTGTTGATGGCGTCGCGCTGCGACAGGACCTCATCCAGTTCCATCGAGCCGACCACGGTCCGCAGGTTGGTCATGCAGAGCTGGGCGATGGCGTAGGGCAGGTCATCGACGCGATAGGCGGCGCGGGCGGCGTCCATCACCTGGATGAAGACGATGCCGTCCACCTTCACCATGGCGTTGTCCTTGGTGATGACCTCCTGGGTCGGGACGTCCAGCACCTGTTCCATCATGTTCATGCGCTTGCCCACCCGCTCCACGAACGGAGTCAGGATGCTGATGCCTGGCTTCAGGGTCTTGGTGTATTTTCCGAAGCGTTCCACCGTGAATTCACGGCCTTGCGGCACGATCTTGATGACGCTGAACAGGAAGATGATCGCGAAGGCCGCGAACATCAAAAAGAAGATAATCGAGAAATCCATAAGCCCCTCCGGTTGGAGGCCAGCTTAACGGTCGCCTAGCCCTCGCGCCACCGAATCCGGTTCGCTGGCGATGACAAGGCCGTCAGCGCCCCTTCCCGCGCCACGGGCAGCCGCCATGTCGCGGCCTTGTCGAATGATCCGCCGCGTCTCGGACCAGTCGACCCTCTGCAACGCCTCCTCAAACGGCACGAAAGCGGCCTCGACCGCATCATCGCCCGCCAGCGGCTCGCCGCCCGTCCAGATCGCAGCATAGTCGATCAGGACATAGTGCCGCCCGGCTTCGGGAAACAGGCCGTCCACTACATCGATCAGGCCGATCAGTTCGGCCTCGACGCCCGTTTCCTCACGCAGTTCGCGCAGCGCAGCGTCCGCCAGACGTTCGCCCGGCTCGATTCGGCCGCCCGGCAAACTCCATTCGCCCTGACGCGGCGGCGTGCCGCGCCGGATCAGCAGGACTTCGTCGCCCTTCAGGCAGACCACGCCGACGGCCGGGGTCGGAATCATGTTTTCTCCGCGAATGGACCGCCTGGAGGCAGGGTTTTGCGCTTCCACCACGCCACGCCTTTTGCCACAAGGCGGATATGACCCTCCCCACGCCCGCCGCCCTCGAAGAGTTGAAAGCCGCCCTGCCCGGCGCCTGGACCACGGACGCCGATGACATGGCGCCCTGGCTGACCGAATGGCGCGGGCGCTGGACGGGCGAAACGCCGATCCTGCTGCAACCGCGCACGACCGAGGAGGTGGCCAAGGCCGTCGCGATTTGCGCCCGCCACGGCGTCGCCGTCGTGACCCAAGGCGGCGGCACCGGCCTGGTCGGCGGCCAGATCCCGTTTGGCGAGGTTCTGCTGTCCACACGCAAGCTGCGGACCGTGCGCGACGTGACGCCGCTGGACGACGCCATGACGCTGGAGGCCGGGGTGACCCTGCTGGAGGCCCAGGAACTGGCCAAGGAAAAGGACCGCTTCTTCCCGCTCAGCCTCGCCGCCGAAGGCTCTGCCACCATCGGCGGCGTCATCTCGACCAATGCCGGCGGCACGGCGGTCCTGCGCTACGGCATGATGCGCGATCTGGTGCTGGGCATCGAGGCGGTCATGCCGGACGGTCAGGTCTTCAATGGTCTGAAACGGCTGCGCAAGGACAACACCGGCTATGACCTGAAGCAGTTGTTCATCGGCGCCGAGGGCACCCTGGGCGTGGTCACGGCGGCGACGCTGAAGCTGTTTCCCATCATGCGCAGCCGCGCCACGGCCATCGTAGGGCTGGAAAGCCACCACGCCGCCGTCGCCCTGCTGGCCCGCGCCAAGGCCGAGACCGGCGGCGGGGTCGAGGCCTTTGAGCTGATGAAACGCCTTGGCATGGCCTTGGTGCTCAAGAACATTCCCGACACGCGCGAACCGCTGGAATCGACCCCGCCCTGGTACGTCCTGATCGAACTGACCTCGGGCGAGCCCGGCGGCGCTGATTCGGCTATGGAGCGGTTGCTGACCAATGCCTTCGAGGAAGGCCTGATCACGGATGCCGCCATCGCCCAGAACGACGCCCAGAAGGCCGCCTTCTGGCGTCTGCGCGAAGAACACTCGGCCGGCCTCAAGCCCGAGGGCGGCGGATGGAAGCATGATGTGTCCGTGCCGGTGTCCCGCATCGCAGACTTCATCGACGAGGCTACGGCCGCGGTCGAGAAGTTCCATCCGGGTTGCCGGGTCTCCGTCTTCGGCCATGTCGGCGACGGCAACCTTCACTATGACGTGATCCCCGGCGTCGGTGAAGATGTTGCCGCCTTCATCGCCCGCTGGATGGCGGGCTCTGAAGTCGTCCACGACGTGGTCGCCCGCTACAACGGCTCCATCTCGGCGGAACACGGCCTGGGACGGCTGAAAACCGAGGAGGCGCGGCGCTACAAGTCGCCGCTGGAGATCGCCACAATGCAGGCGATCCGTCAGGCCATCGACCCACAGCGGATCATGAATCCGGCCGTCCTCTTCTAGGCGCCACGACCGCATGTGACGCCGCCGACGGTTCAAATCGTCACGGAAGCGGCCTATGAGGCCCGCTTCCCGATGTTTCGGAGCCTGTGTCGCCTTGCTGATCGTCCTGTCCCCAGCCAAACGGCTGGACTTCACGCCCCCTGCCCTCGACGTCGTCGCGACTCCGCGTCGATGCGCCGACGAGACGGCGGAGCTGGCCAAGGTCACGAAGAAGCTGAGCCGCGCCGACCTGCGCCGCCTGATGTCGATTTCCGACGCCCTGGCCGACCTGAACTACGAACGCTTCCAGTCCTTCGACAACGAGACGACCGAAGGCGCGCTGCAGGCCGTCTTTGCCTTCGCCGGCGACGTCTATGACGGGCTGGACGCCCGCTCGCTGGCCCCGGCCGACCTGGCCTGGGCGCAAGACCACCTGCGTATCCTGTCGGGTTTCTACGGCCTGTTGCGCCCGCTGGACGCCATCCAGCCCTATCGCCTGGAGATGGGCATTCGCCTGAAGACCAAGCGCGGCGCCAACCTCTATGACTTCTGGGGCGAGCGCATTTCGCTGCGCCTGAACGAGGACGCGGCGCCCCTGGCCGATCGCACCCTGGTCAACCTGGCCAGCCAGGAATACTTCGGCGCCGTGGACGCCAAGGCGCTGAAGCTGCCGCTGGTCACGCCCCACTTCAAGGAGCGCAAGGACGGCGAGGCCCGCATCATCTCCTTCTTCGCCAAGAAGGCGCGCGGCGCCATGGCCCGCTACGCCATCGAGAACCGCATCGAAAAGGCTGAGGATCTCAGGGCCTTCGATCGCGACGGCTACCGCTTCGACAAGGCGCTTTCGACCGATGCGGACTGGATATTCATCAGAGAGGGAAATTCCTGATCGCCAGATCGAAAGACTGCGGTTAGGCTGCATTGCAACATAGCCATTTCACGGGTTCTCTCCGCATGTTCGCCATGAACGATCTTAAGGGCCAGGTGGCCGTCGTCTCAGGCTCGACCTCGGGCATCGGCCTGGCTCTGGCGCGCGCTGTCGCGCAATGCGGCGGCGACGTGGTGCTGAACGGCCTGGGCGATCCCGCCGTCATCGAACAGACCCGCGCTGATCTGGCGGCCGAGACGGGCGTGCGCGTCCTCTACCACCCCGCCGACATGACTCAGCCGGATCAGATCGCCGACATGGTGGCCACCGCCCACCGCGAGCTGGGCCGCCTCGACATCCTGGTCAACAACGCCGGCATCCAGCATGTCGAGGCCGTCGAGAACTTCCCCGCCGAGGCGTGGGAGAAGATCATTTCGATCAACCTGTCCTCGACCTTCTACGCCACCAAGGCGGCGATCCCGATCATGAAGGCCCAGGGACGCGGCCGCATCGTCAACATTGCCTCGGCCCACGGCCTGGTCGCCAGCCCTTTCAAGTCGGCTTATGTCGCCGCCAAGCACGGCGTGATCGGCTTCACCAAGACCGTGGCCCTGGAACTAGCCCAGCAGAACATCACCTGCAACGCCATCTGCCCCGGCTTCGTCGAGACCCCCATCGTCGCCAAGCAGATCGAGGATCAGGCCCGCACGCGCGGCATGACGACCGAGGACGTGATGAAGAACGTCATCCTGGGCTCGCAGCCGACCAAGCGCTTCGTCACGACCGACGAACTGGCGGGCATCTTCCTCTATCTGGTGTCCGACCTCGGGGCCTCGGCCAATGGTTCGCACTATTCGGTCGATGGCGGCTGGACCGCGCAATAGCGATCTGAACGAGGGCGGATGATGGCCAAGTCGAAGTCACAGCCTGACCGCCATCCTGTCTGTCTCGCATTACAAGGCGGCGGCTCGCACGGCGCATTCCAATGGGGCGTGCTGGATCGGCTTCTGGAAGCCGACATTCTCGACATTCGCGCCGTTACCGCCGCCTCGGCGGGGGCGATGAATGCGGCGGCCCTGATCACCGGACTAGAGCAAGGCGGCGCTGAGGGCGCTCGCATGTCGCTCGACAGACTGTGGCGCGAGGTCAATCAGTCCGGCGGCCGCAACGTCTTTGGCGACAGCGCCATCTGGTCCAGGACCCTGACGCCCGGCTGGCTCAAGGACACGCCCATGTGGAAGGCAGGCGAGACCCTGGCCATGTCCATGAGCCCCTACGCCTTCAATCCCTTCAACCTGAACCCGTTAAAGCGCGTGCTAGAGACCGCCGTCGATTTTGAGGCGGTGCGAGGCTCCGACATTCAGTTGATCGTCTCGACCACGGCAGTCCGCGCCGGGCGATCGCGCCTATTCAAGACGCCTGATATCACCCCCGACGTCCTGCTGGCCTCGGCCTGTCTGCCGCACCTGTTCCAGGCGGTCGAGATCGAGGGCGAGCCCTACTGGGACGGCGGCTATCTGGCCAATCCGGCGCTATGGCCGCTGTTCTACGCCGACACGCCCGACGACATCCTGCTGCTGCCGCTCAACCCCTTCGTGCGTGACGAGGCCCCGCGCGAGGCGGGTGAGATCATGGACCGTCTGAACGAGATTCTGTTCAACGCGCCTCTCGTTGCCGAACTGCGCGCCGTCGCCTTCGTCCAGGACCTGATCGCCGAGGGGAAACTGAGCCGCACCGAGGACCGCCACCGCGCCGTCCGCATGCACGCCATCGAGGTCGATGACTGGCTGGGCAGCCTGTCGCTGTCGACCAAGTTCGACACGGAATGGAGCTTCCTCAACGACCTGAAGTCGCGCGGGCGTCAGGCGGCGGAACAGTGGCTTGAAACCTGCGCGCCTCAGGTGGGGCAGACCTCCAGCGTTGATCTGAAGGCCCGCTTCCTCTAGCCCACAAACCCCGCCGCGCGCCGCAGCCGGTCATTGATGGCTTCGCCCAGCCCCTTGTGCGGGATAGGCGACACCGCGATGCCGGCAGGCTTGGCCCGGTCGGCCTCGCGCAGCAGGCGGAACAGATTGGCCGCCGCCTCGCGCAGGTCGCCCGCCGGGCTCAGGCTCCAGCGCGGATCACCAACGCCGGGGCCGAAGCCCAACAGGATTTCGCCATCCTTCGCCGCCTCCGCCTCGATCCGCACGGGGGCGTCGGGAGCGTAGTGCAGGGCCAGGCGGCCGGGCGAGCGGTGCCCCTGCCCGCCTTCTTCCGCCAACGGTCCGACCACGGCCTCGATCTCCTCACGCGTTACCGAGCCGGGACGCAGCAGGGCTACCCGCCCGTCCAGCACCGAGACGACCGTGCTCTCCACACCGACCGCGCACGGCCCGCCGTCCACGGCGGCGCCGACCGCATGGCCGGTTTCCTCCAGAGCGTCGTCAAAAGTCGTCGGACTGGGCCGTCCCGAACGGTTGGCCGAGGGCGCCACCACAGCGCCGCCAAAGGCCGCAATGACCGCCCGCGCGCGTGGGTGCCCCGGCACGCGCACGGCGACGCTGTCCAGACCGGCGCGGGCCAGATCACAGACCCGCTCGCGGTCCCGCGCCGGCGCCACGATGGTCAATGGGCCCGGCCAGAAGGCCTCGGCCAATGCCCTCGCCCGCTCGTCGAAGACGGCGACGGCCTCGGCGTCCAAGGCGTTGGCGACGTGTGCAATCAAGGGGTTGAAGCGCGGTCTTCCCTTGGCCTCAAAGATACGCGCCACCGCCTGCGGGTTCGAGGCGTCGGCCGCCAGCCCATAGACGGTCTCGGTCGGCAGCATGACCAGCCGCCCGGTCTTCAGCGCCTCTGCGGCGATTTCAGGGGTGTCGCCCTTCATGGCCGACGCGGGATCATCGGGATCATGCGGTGCAGCACATTGTCCCGGTTAATGAACTGATGCTTCAGCGCCCCCACGACGTGCAGGGCGATCAGCACATAGAGCAGCTTGGCCACCATCCCGTGCATATCCATGAACTGACCCGCCGCCTCGCGCCCGCCGCCGACCGGCAGCAAGGGCCACTGGAACAAACCGAACCAGTTGATTTCACGCCCGCCCGCCGACGACGCCAGCCACCCGGTCATCGGCATGGCCAGCAGCACGACATAAAAGGAAATCTGCGTCGTCCGCGCGAGGATGCGCTCCCACTTCGGCATTTCGACCGACAGGGCGATCAGCGGATTGGCCAGCCGCCAGCCGATTCGCCCCAGGGTCAGGACCAGGATGGTCAGGCCGACTGCCTTGTGAACCTGCACGAACTCGCGCGACAGCGGCCCCTCGGTCGCGTCATGGGCCATGATCAGCGCCACCTGGGCGACCACGGCCAAGGCGATGACCCAATGCAGGATCAAGGAGACGGTGGAATAGCGATTTCGAGGCTCGGCCAAGGCTCTTTCCTTCCGCGACGGCACTGATGCAGAGAGTGGCGCGAACCGCGACCAAAGTCCAAGCGCCCTTGCATCAGCGACCGCTGGGGCGTCAGAAGCATGTTGAAGATTCTGGAGACCGCCATGAGCTACCGCGCCCCCGTCCGTGACCTCGCCTTCGCCCTGGAGGCCGTCGCCGGCATTGATCAGGTCGCCGCTACCGGCGCATTCATCGACTACGACGCCGACGTGATGGGCGCGGTACTGGAAGCCGCCGGTCAGTTCTCGGAACAGGTCCTGGCCCCGCTGAACCGTCCCGGCGATCTGGCCGGCGCCAAATACGCCAATGGCGCCGTCACCGCCGCCCCTGGTTTCGTCGATGCCTACAAACAGTTCGCCGAAGGCGGCTGGACCGGCCTGACCGCCTCGGTCGAGGCCGGTGGCCAGGCCCTGCCCAAGGCGCTGGAACTGGCCGCCTATGAGACCGTCCACGCCGCCAACATGGCGTTTGGCCTCTGCCCCATGCTGTCGCTGGCCTCGATCGAGGCGCTGGAGGCGGTCGGCACCGAATATCAAAAGGCCACCTACCTGACCAAGCTGGTCAGCGGCGAATGGACCGGCGCCATGGTGCTGACCGAACCCCACGCCGGTTCGGACTTGGGCGCCCTGACCACCACGGCCACGCCGAACGGCGACGGGACCTATGCCCTGAACGGCCAGAAGATCTTCATCACCTGGGGCGACCACGACGCCACGGACAATATCGTCCACTTAGTGCTGGCCCGCCTGCCCGACGCCCCTGCCGGACCCAAGGGCATCAGCCTGTTCCTGACGCCCAAGTTCGCCGTCAACGCCGACGGTTCGCTGGGCGAGCGCAACGCCTTCCACCCGGTCGGGGTCGAGCACAAGCTGGGCATCCACGCCTCGCCCACCTGCGTCATGGCCTATGAAGGCGCCCGCGCCGAGTTGGTCGGCCGTCCGAACGAGGGCCTGGCCCATATGTTCGTGATGATGAACGCTGCCCGTCTGGCCGTCGGCGTCGAGGGCGTCGGCGTCGCCGAGCGAGCCTACCAGCACGCCCTGGCCTATGCCCTGGAACGCCGTCAGGGCCGCAGCATCTGGACCGGCGAGAAGAATGCTCCGATCTTCGACCACCCCGACGTGCGCCGCACCCTGGGCGTCATGAAGGCCAAGATCGCCGCCGCCCGCGCCATCTGCCTGTCCACCGGCGTCGCTGCCGACCTGGCCAAGCACGCCGCTGCCGAGGCCGACCGCAAGCTGTGGAAGGGTCGCGAGGACCTGTTCACCCCCATCGCCAAGGCCTGGTCCACCGACGTCGGCTGCGAAGTCGCCTCGCTGGGCGTTCAGGTCCACGGCGGCATGGGCTTCATCGAGGAAACCGGCGCGGCCCAATATTATCGCGACGCCCGCATCACCCCGATCTACGAGGGCACCAACGGCATTCAGGCCATGGACCTGGTCGGTCGCAAACTGTCGATGGACGGCGGCGATTCCGCCAAGGCCCTGATCGCCGACATGAAGCTGACCCTGGCCCAGATCGACCGCCTCTATACCGGCAAGCCGGTCGAGCGCCTCGCCACCGCCATCGAAGCCGTCGAGGACGCCACCCTGTGGCTGCTGGACCGCAAGGCCGCCGCAGACGGCGCCGCTGACGTTCTGGCCGGCGCTGACGCCTATCTGAAGCTGATGGGCGACGTGGTCGGCGGCTGGATGCTGGCCAAGGGCGCCCTGGCCGCCAAGGCCCGCCTGGACGCCGGAAACGGCGATCCCGTCTGGCTGCAGGGCAAGCTGGACCTCTACGAAATCTACGCCGCCAACGTCCTGGGCCACGTCTCCAGCCGCCTGGCCGCCGTGGGACAGGGCGGAGAGTTGCTAGAGGGCCTCACCGTTGAGGCTCTGGCGGGCTGATTGTCGGCCTCTATGGCTTGAGCGCACGTCACCTCCCGTGCAACCTGCGCGCGGGAGGCGTTCTCATGAGAAGACAGAGCGTCAGCGACGGGGTCTGTCCATGGCGCGCGTCCTTGCCATGCGCGAGCTGGAAAACAGCCGGATGATTGGAGTGAATCCTAGATTTCACCGTTAAATGAGGCCAACCGCGATCTCCATCCTCGCGAACCGATGATCGAACTGCGTCGCCGCTTTTGCGCCGGTTACGATTGCGGGCCAACGGCCGAAACCCTCGCCAGCCCTGATTAGCCTGGAGTTCACCGCATGATTACGCTTCTGGCCACCTTGGCCCTGCTGGCCGAACCCGCACACTGGGAGACGCCGCCGGATGTGAAACGTTCCGACTACCCGGCCCTGGCCAGAGATTTGCGGATCAACGGGACCGTCACGCTCGAGTGCGAGAATAACGACACCGGCGCCCTCGCCCGGTGCGCGGCGGTGTCGGCCAAGCCGGCCGATTCGGGGTTTCAGCAGGCCGCCCTGGCGATCGTGTTCCGAGGGCGCGTCGCCCAGCCTGCGGGCGTCCCCTTCATAATCGAACTGCCCTTCGACATCCTGACCGAAGGCGACGAACCGCTACGTCAACCCTGGGAGGGTCCTGAGCCCGGCTCAGAACATGTCCAGGCGGCCCAGGCCTTTACCGACAGCTTCTATCGCGGCAGCCGCTCTGCGACCGAACGCTCGATCCGTGACTGGAAGGTCGACGAGATGCCGCCCGAAAAAGCAGCGCTTCTGCGCGGCTGGATGGCCGAGCTATATCCCGATCTTGAAGCCGAGAAGGCTTGGCACGCCGCAGGGGTCGCTCACGTCCTGGCGCTGCACGGCCTGGACTATCTGCCAACCCGGAAACCGATCGGCTGGGACGTCTGGTACGCCCAGGTCACCCAGGCCAGCCCAGAAGACCCTGCCCCGATCAGAAACGAAATGCGGCGCCGCTATTGCGCGGCGTTCGACTGCGTTTCGGGAGCAGCGGTCGACTGATCCAGCAGCGCAATCGCCTCGCGGACATACTGGGCATGGGCGACCACGCCCAATTCCAGCCCCTCGCCGCCGCCCTGGACCTCCTGCACCAGAACCCCGGCGATATAGGGATGGTCGGGCGTCGGCGCGCCGGGCAAGCGGTCGACAGCGGGGGTCCAGAAAACCGGCCCGCCCGAGTTGCCCTGGGACACCGCAAAATCCAGCAGGAAGATCGGGAAGTGGCGGATCGGCGTCAGCGGCCAGGAACTGATCCGGCCCAGGCGCAGAATGGGGAAACCCGCCTTGTTCGCTGACAGGCCGTGCGGATAGCCCAGGGCCATCAACTCGTCGCCCGGCCCTACGCGCCAGCGATCGAAGGTCGTATCATCCGCCAGCCAACCCAGCGGAATCGCCGCCTGAGCGAAGGCGGCGGGCGCGGCGACCTCCATGACCGCCACGTCGCGCTCGGGATGCTGGGTCCATAGCGGCGCCCCCGATGCATCGCGGATGGTCAGGTTGCCGGGCGTGAACTTCCACGCCCCGTCCGCTTCCGGCGTACGCCAGCCGATGCGCGCCTCGGCCCCTGGCATGACATTGAAAACATGGGCGGCCGTCACGAGCACGACGCGCGGCGTCCCGTCCGGCTTGGGTGCGGAAATCAGAAAACCCGTGCCGACCTTGCGCGTGCTCGCGTCCAGGGGCTGGTCGATCTGCACAGTCGCGTTGATCAAGCCGACGGTCAGGTCCCAGGGGACAGGCGCGACGGCGGCGGGCGGTGCGGGCGGAACGTCCTGAGTGATCATTCCGCCATTTGACGCCGCCCGCGCGCAGGCACAAGGTCCGCCCGAACCATTGGGGAGCCTATTGATGAATCGCCGCGAACTGATCGCTTCGACCGCCGCCGTCGGCCTTGTGGCCGCCTCCCCTGCACTCGCCCGTTCGACTACCGGAGCCTCGATGTCCCTGCCCCAACCGCCCGTCGCCAAGAAGGTCCCTGTCCGCATCGAACAGTTGGGCCGCGTCCGCACCGACGACTATCAGTGGATGAAGGACGACAACTGGCAGGCCGTGCTCCGCGATCCGTCGCTGATCAAGGCCGACGTCAAGGAACACCTGACCGCCGAGAACGCCTATCGCGAGGCCATGATGGCCTCGACCCTGCCGCTGCAGGCCGCGATGTTCGAAGAGATGAAGGGCCGCATAAAGGAGGACGACAGCTCCGTCCCGGCGCCCGACGGTCCGTGGGAATACTACACCGAATACCGGACGGGCGAGCAGCACCCGCGCTACATGCGGGTGGAACGCCAGGGCACCTGGATGGTCGATGGCCAGCCCGTGACCAAAAATTTCATCCAAGCCCCGACGCCTCAGCTCTTGCTGGACTGCAACGCACTGGCCGAGGGCAAGGCCTATTCGGAGGTCTCGGCCACCGAGCACAGCCCTGACCACGCCCTGTTCGCCTATGCCGAGGACGCGCAAGGCTCCGAGGTCTTCAAGATCTACGTCAAGGATCTGGCGACCGGCGAGGTCCTGCCCAACCCCATCGAATCGGCGACCGAGAACTTCACCTTCTCGCCCGACAGCCAGTGGATCTTCTGGACCAACCGCGACGACAACGGCCGCCCGGACAAGATCTTCCGCCGTCCCGCGCGCGGCGGCGAGACGACCCTGGTCTATGAGGAAACCGACGACGGTATGTTCCAGAGCGTCAGCCGCACCTCGGACGACGCCTTCATCATCATCAGCATCGGCAATCAGGAAACCTCTGAGGGCCGCATCATTCCCGGCGCGACCCCCACGGCCACGCCCGTGGTGGTCGAGTCGCGCCATGTCGGCCGCCTCTATGACCTGGACCACTGGGGCGACCGCTGGGTGATCCGCACCAACGCCGACGACGCCATCGACTTCAAGGTCGTCGAGGCCCCGACCGATGCGCCCGCCAAGGCCAACTGGAAGGACCTGATCCCCCACACGCCGGGCCGCTTCATCGAGGGCGTGGCCCTGGTGAAGGACTACCTGGGCCGTCAGGAGCGCGCCGACGCCAACACCAAGATCGTCATCCGCGACCGTGCGGGCGCCGAGCATGAGATCGCGGTGGACGAGCCCGCCTACGCCCTGTCGCTGGGCGGGGCGTCGGAGTTCGACTCCACGGTCATGCGCTATGGGTACAACTCGCCGTCCACGCCGACCTCGACCTATGACTACGACCTGAAAACGCGCGAGCGGACCCTGCGCAAGATCCAGGAGATCCCCTCGGGCCACAACCCGGCGGACTATGTAGTCGAACGGCTGAACGCCCCGGCCTCGGACGGCCAGTTGGTGCCGGTGACAGTGCTGCGGCGCAAGGACACGCCGGTCGACGGCTCGGCGCCCCTGCTGCTCTACGGCTACGGCTCCTACGGCATCCCGATCGCCGCCAGCTTCTCGACCAACCGGCTGTCGCTGGTCGATCGCGGCTTCATCTACGCCATCGCCCATATCCGCGGCGGTTCGGACAAGGGCTGGGGCTGGTTCCTGGACGCCCGGCGGATGACCAAGAAGAACACCTTCACCGACTTCACCGCCGCCGCCGACCACCTGATCGCGCGGAACTACACCAAGGCCGGCAATATCGTGGCCGAAGGCCGTTCGGCGGGCGGTCTGCTGATGGGCGCCGTCACCAATATGCGGCCCGAGCTCTGGGCCGGCGTCATTGGCGGCGTGCCCTTCGTCGACGTCATCAACACCATGAGCGACACCAGCCTGCCGCTGACGCCGCCGGAATGGCCCGAGTGGGGCAATCCGCTGGAGGACGCCGCCGCCTACGACTACATGCTGAGCTACAGCCCCTACGACCAGATCGAGGCCAAGCCCTATCCAGCTCTGTTGGCGACTGGCGGCCTGTCCGACCCGCGCGTCACCTATTGGGAGCCCGAGAAGTGGGTGGCCAAGCTGCGCCCCGCCTCGACCTCGGGCAAGCCGGTGCTGCTGAAGATCAACATGGAGGCGGGCCACTTCGCTTCATCGGGCCGCTTCGACTATCTGAAGGACATCGCCCACGACTACGCCTTTGCCGTCTGGGCCGTCGAAAAGGGTTGGGAAAAAGCATGATCGTCCGGCCGTTCACGGATGCTGACCTGGCGGCCGTCGCGGCCATCTACGCCGACAGCGTGCTGAACGGCACGGGGACGTTCGAACTGGACGTCCCCTCGGCGGACGAGATGCGGGCGCGCCTGGCCGCGCCCGCCGGCCTGGGCCTGCCCGTCCTGGTGGCCGAGATCGACGGAGCCGTCGCGGGCTACGCCTATGCCGGCCCCTATCGCCTGCGCGCCGCCTATCGCTTCATGGTCGAGGACTCGATCTATGTGGCTGAGGCGTTTCGCGGGCGCGGCGTCGGCAAGGCGCTTCTCGACGCCTTGCTGAGCGCCTGCGAAGCCCTGGGGATGCGTCAGATGGTGGCCGTGATCGGCGACAGCGCCAACGCCGGCTCCATTGCCCTGCACGCCGCCGCGGGCTTCGAGAACGTGGGTGTCTTCCATGCCGCCGGATGGAAGTTCGATGCCTGGCGCGACGTAGTCTTCATGCAGAAGGCGCTGGGTCTAGGCGCGACCGCCGCTCCCGACGCGCCCGGTCTCGACTGCGGACGCTAGAGGCTGATTTTTCAGCTATTTTCGGGATCTTCGCACATTGCGCTTGACCCCATCGTGAGTCGCCCTTAATCGGCCCTTCTCCTCCTCGCGGAGGGGAATGCGGGTGTAGCTCAGTTGGTTAGAGTGCCGGCCTGTCACGCCGGAGGTCGCGGGTTCGAGCCCCGTCACTCGCGCCATT
>NZ_PCPB01000013.1 GCF_002979535.1 Brevundimonas sp. MYb52
CTGGAGGTAAAGACGGCGCCGCCTCCCGCGCCATCTCATCAAAGTCTGTCCGCGCACCCCCATCCCCCGCCCTTCCCCCCTCCGCCAACGGGAAGGGAGTTCGGTCGTTGTTTCGCCTGGGCCGGCGTTGTCGAAATCCCGCGCGAGGCCTCGGCCTCCAGGCTGGCGGCGGCCCTGCTGTGCGCGGGGGGCGGATCGGTTCCGCCGCGCGGGGATCGGCTGGAACGGTTGAGGGCGAGGCTTGCGGCCGGCGAGGACTTTACGGCGGGGCTGGCGGGGGCGCGGGTCGAGGCGGCCGGGGCGTCGGTTCTGCTGATGCGCGAGCCGGGCGAGATGAAGCGGCGCCCGCCGGAGCCCGTGGCCATGAGGCCGGGCATGGCGGCGGTCTGGGATGGGCGCTTTGAAATCACGACGCGCGAGGACGGCTGGCGGGTGGAGGCGGCGGCGGGGATGTTGGCGCGGCTGGCGCAGGCCGATCGACGCGCGGTCGCGGGTTTGCCGGCGGCGGCGCGGGGCGCCTTGCCCGTCCTGGTTCGGGACGGCGGGAGCGGCCCTATTCCTGGCCCGATTCTGGCATGGCGGGGGGCGACGGTGCGGGCCTTGGGCGGGCGACGTTTGGCGCTGGCGCTGGGCGAAACGACGCAGGAGGCCGACCTCTTTCACCCCATGCATGGCGAAACGCCGCCGACTGACCTATTTTCTTAGAAAGACTGCTGATCGGCGGGGCCTGACGGCGTCCGTCGAGAAACCGAGGATCGAATGAATCTGCGTAATCTAGCCATCTGGGGAGGGCTGCTGCTGGTCCTGGTCGCGGTCTATGCCGCGATCGGCACGAACGGCGGCGCGACCATGCCGGGCGCCAAGGGTGCGGCCGCCAGCCGCCCCGCGCCGATCACCTATTCGCAGCTGATCACGGCCATCAACGGCCAGGAGATCAAGACGGCGACGGTGCGCGGCGACACGATTAACGGCGTCTACAAGGACGACAGCAAGTTCACGACCGTCACGCCCCTGCCCAACGGCGACATCATCGACAAGATGCAGGCCGGCGGCGCCGCCGTGGACGTCAAGAGCACGCGCCAGCCCTGGTGGTCGGGCCTGCTGGGCCTGTTGCTGCCGGTGGCGCTGATCATCGCCTTCTGGTTCTTCATCATGAACCGGATGCAGGGCGGGGCCAAAGGCGCCATGGGCTTTGGCAAGTCCAAGGCCAAGCTGCTGACCGAGCACAAGGGCCGCAAGACCTTTGACGACGTCGCGGGCGTGGATGAGGCCAAGGAAGAACTGCAGGAGGTCGTCGACTTCCTGAAGGACCCGTCGAAGTTCCAGCGTCTGGGCGGCAAGATCCCCAAGGGCGCCCTGCTGGTCGGCCCTCCCGGCACCGGCAAGACCCTGCTGGCGCGCGCGGTGGCGGGCGAGGCGGGCGTGCCCTTCTTCTCGATCTCGGGTTCGGACTTTGTCGAGATGTTCGTCGGCGTCGGCGCCAGCCGCGTGCGCGACATGTTCGAGCAGTCCAAGAAGAACGCCCCCTGCATCATCTTCATCGATGAAATCGACGCCGTCGGCCGTCACCGCGGCGCCGGTCTGGGCGGCGGCAACGATGAGCGCGAGCAGACGCTGAACCAGCTGCTGGTCGAGATGGACGGCTTTGAGTCCAACGAAGGCATCATCCTGATCGCGGCGACCAACCGTCCCGACGTTCTGGACCCGGCCCTGCTGCGTCCCGGCCGCTTCGACCGTCAGGTCGTGGTGCCGAACCCCGACGTCTCGGGTCGTGAACGCATTCTGCGCGTGCACATGAAGGACGTGCCCCTGGCCGCCGACGTCAACGTCAAGACGATCGCGCGCGGCACGCCGGGCTTCTCGGGCGCGGACCTGGCCAATCTGGTCAATGAAGCCGCCCTGATGGCCGCCCGCAAGGACCGTCGCATGGTCACGCACCGCGACTTCGAGGACGCCAAGGACAAGGTCATGATGGGCGCCGAGCGCAAGTCCATGGCCATGAACGAGGAAGAGAAGCGCCTGACCGCCTATCACGAAGGCGGCCACGCCATCGTCGCCATCAACGTCAAGATGGCCGACCCGGTGCACAAGGCGACCATCGTCCCGCGCGGCCAGGCCCTGGGCATGGTGATGCAACTGCCGGAAGGCGACCGCTATTCCATGAAGTACCAGCAGATGGTCGATCGCATCGCCATCATGGCCGGCGGCCGCGTGGCCGAGGAACTGATCTTCGGCAAGGAGAACATCACCTCGGGCGCGTCGTCGGACATCCAGCAGGCGACCAAGCTGGCGCGCCGCATGGTGACGCAGTGGGGCTTCTCGGACGTGCTGGGGACTGTGGCTTATGGCGAGAATGAGCAGGAGGTCTTCCTGGGCCACTCGGTCGCGCGCAGCCAGAACATCAGTGAGGAAACCGCGCGTCTGATCGACAGCGAGGTCAAGAAGCTGGTCACGTCCGGCTGGGACGAGGCGCGCCAGATCCTGACCGACAAGGCGGCGGATCTGGAGAAGCTGGCTCAGGCCCTGCTGGAATACGAGACCCTGTCGGGCCAGGAGATCAACGATCTGCTGGAACGGGGCGTCACCCCGAACCGCGACGACGCCAACT
Source organism: Brevundimonas sp. MYb52 (assembly GCF_002979535.1). GTDB lineage: Bacteria > Pseudomonadota > Alphaproteobacteria > Caulobacterales > Caulobacteraceae > Brevundimonas. The sequence goes on from NZ_PCPB01000013.1 coordinate 2,609, forward strand.
CGCCCGTGCCGGGACCCTCGGTCTCGGTGCCGGTGACGCCGGTGTCGGACGGCACGGAGGTCGAGACGCCCAAGGCTTCGGAGGCCGAACCGGTCGCCGCGCCGGCGACGAGCGTGCCGACCGTCTGATCGGATCGGACAGGCTGAAATGAAGGAGGGGCGGGCCGCAGGGCTCGCCCCTTTTTCGTGCCCATCTTGGGTCTAGCAGACTTGTTTGTAATTTAGACTAGTCTGTGAGATATGGCGTTATCCGAAACAGGAGGGCGCCATGACGGCATCCGCATTCGACCAAGGCGAACGCCTGCACGGCCTCGACGGCTTGCGGGGCGCGGCCCTGCTGCTGGGGGTGGTGCTGCACGCCACCCTGTCCTTCTTTCCGAGCCAGATCTGGATCGTGGGCGACGACCAGAAGTCGGTCTGGGCCAGCGGGCTTTTCTTCGTCATTCACCTGTTCCGCATGGCCAGCTTCTTCCTGATCGCGGGCCTGTTCGGTCACATGATGCTGAAGCGGCGCGGGACGATGGGCTTCATCAAGAACCGGCTGATCCGCATTGCCGGGCCGCTGGCGGCTTTCTGGGGGCCGGTGATGGGCGGGATCATTGCGGTGCTGGTGTGGAACGCCTCTCTGCACGGCATGACGGCGGCGGATGCGCCGCCCCCGCCGACCTATGATTGGACCAATATCCCCCTGACCCATCTGTGGTTCCTGTGGGTGCTGCTGTGGTTCTATGCGGCCCTGGTGATCGTGAGCGCGGTCTTCGGGCGACTGGATTGGGCGGGCGCTCTGGGGCGCGGGCTGGACCGGCTGGCGGGCGGGCTGATCGGGCCGTGGGGTCTCCTAGTGCTCGGCGCGCCCTTGGCCCTGGCCCTGTGGCTGGAGCCGAACTGGATCGCCTTCTTCGGCATTCCGACGCCGGATGCGGGGCTGGTGCCCGAGACCTCGGCCCTGGTCGGCTTTGGTCTGGCCTTTGGCATGGGCGTCCTGCTGGATCGTCGTCGCGACCTGCTGGCGAGGATCACGGTCTGGACCCCGGTCTATCTGGGGCTGGCCCTGGGCGCCGGGACGACGGCCTTGATGCTGTCGGGCGGGCCGACGCTGGTGCTGACGCCGATGATCGATCCGGCGGCTAAGGCCATGACGGCGGCGGCGTTCGGCGTGGCGACCTATGCCTCGATGTTCGCCGTCGTCGGGCTGGCCCTGAGGTTCTGGTCGGGGCACAGCGCGGTTCGGCGCTATCTGGCCGACGCCTCCTACTGGATCTACATCGTCCACCTGCCGCTGGTGATGGCGGCGCAGGTGGTGGTTCAGGACTGGGCTCTGGTCTGGCCGGTCAAGCTGGCCATCGTGGTGGTCGGCGTCAGCGCCGTGTCGCTGGCCAGCTATGAGCTGATGGTCCGTCACGGGATGATGGGGCGCTGGCTGAACGGTCGGCGCGTGCCGTGGCGCAGGACTCGTCCGGTTGTGCCCGTCGTCCACCAAGCCGCCGCCGAATAGCTTGCCAACCTTGGCGGCTGCGTCCATCCGAAGGGGGCCGCCGCGTCGCGCCAGGAATCACCCGATGATCGACAAGTCCCGCACGCCCGAAGCCGACCTCGCCTTCATGCGCTCGATCGTGGAAGGCGGCGGGCGGCCGCCGATGACCCTGGCGATCTGCTATCTGGCGGGCGGGCTGTTGTATGGGCTGCAGTGCCTGTTTCATGTCGGGCAGGTGGTCGGGCTGATACGTTGGCCTGACCTGGCCAATCTGGTCTTTGTCGTCGGCATCACCGTCGCCTTTCTGGCGGTTCTGACCTGGGCCATCTTGAAGGACCGCAAGGCCGGGCCGTCCAACCGGGGGCCGCTGGCGACGCGGGTGACAAATGCGGCCTTCAGCGCCACGGGCATGGCCAACGCCGCGGTGATCATCGTCTTCGGGGTGGGGGCGGTGCGGGATCAGGATTTCGCCATCTGGCTCTACTACGCCGCCATCGTCTTCGCCCTGCAGGCGGCGGCCTGGTATGTGGCCTGGGTGCTGAAGAAGAAGGCCTGGATGCTGGCGGTGTCGCTGGGCGGATGGGTGACGGCGGTGGCTCTGGGCGTTCTGGTGCGCCAGCCGGTGGCCTATCTGGGCGTCTGCACCCTGGCCCTGTTCCTGCTGTTCGCCCTGCCGGGGTGGATGCTGTTCCGCGACGCCCGCGCGGGCGCCAAGGCCGCCTGACGTCATGGGACTGGCGGATGATTTCGGACGGATCGACGAGGTCATCCACGGCCGTATGCGGCTGGGGATCATGGTCTATCTGGCCGATGTCGAGGCGGCGGACTTCACTGAGCTGAAGTCCGTGCTGGAGGCGACCCAGGGCAATCTGTCGGTCCACCTGAAGAAGCTGGAAGAGGCGGGCTATGTCGCCATCAGCAAGAGCTTCGTGAACAACAAGCCCCTGACGCGGATCGCCATCACGCCCGAAGGGCGGGCGGCGTTTGCGGCCTATCTGGATGCGCTCGGCGGGTTGATCGGGCGGAAGTAGCGACGGCTGACGGCTTTGGAGAGGGGCGCGCTGACACCCCTCATCCGTCAGGCTTTCGCCTGCCACCTTCTCCCACAAGGGGAGAAGGGTTTTAGCGGCGCAGGGTCTTTCAGTGGGCGATGGCCTCGATGGGGTCTTCGTCCTCGATCAGGACGGCGGTCAGCTTGCGGGTTTCGCCTGACGGGTCGGGCCAGTTGATGGACTCGCCTTCCTTGAGGCCGATCAGGCCGGCGCCGACGTGCGACAGGATGGAGACGCGGCCCGCGTCGATGTCGGCCTCACGCGGCAGGACGAGCTGGACGCGGCGCACCTCGGGGTGGCGGTCGTCGGCGTAGTGCAGCCAGCGGTTCAGACCGACCACGTCACGCGGCATGTCGGCGGGCTCGCAGACCTCGGCGCGGTCCAGCTCCTGTTGCAGCAGGCCGGCGGGGCCGGAACCCGGCAGGTCGCCGACCAGGCGGTCCAGGGCGTCGAAGTCGGTGCGGCTGAGAAGGATGCCGGGCAGGGCCGGAGGGCGGCCGCGGGTCTTGGCGGTGGTCATGTCGGTTCTCGATGTGAAGAAAAAAGGGAAGAAGGGATTCAGGCGGCCGAGGGGCCGTCGTCGTCGCTGTCGTCCGCCGGGGGCGCAGGCGCGGGCGCGGGCGGCGTCGCGGGGCGGCGGCTCGGGAAGGGCAGGATGTCGGCGCCGCGCGCGGGCGGATCGTCTTGAGTTGGGGTCATGGCAGGTGTGTTCGCGGCTGACCGACGGGGCGGCTTGCGCGATCCTGATTTTAGGGAACTAGGAAAAAAGCGAAGCGACGCGCCCCGTAGCGGACGACAGCAAGCTGGCCGCTACGGGTTAAAGGCCTTCGACGCGGCGACCCGCGTGGGTGAGGCGTCGAGCCTGGCTGACGAAACGTTCCATAGTGTCTAGAGGCTGGGCCTCAGCGCGCGGAAAGTCAAACCGGCGCCTCGGGAGTTCTTGTCGCATGGATCGTCAATCCCTCGTGAAGCCGCCCCTGGTGATGGGCATCGTCAATGTGACGCCGGACAGTTTCTCCGACGGCGGGCGGCTGGCGACGCAGGAGGCCGCGCTGGCTCATGCCCTGCGGCTGATCGAACAGGGGGCGGATGTTCTGGACATCGGCGGCGAGAGCACGCGGCCGGGGTCGGACCCGGTGCGCGAGGACGAGGAGATCGACCGGGTCGCGCCCCTGATCACGGCGCTGCGGGCGCGTTGGGACGGGGTCATCAGCATCGACACCATGAAGCCGGGGGTGGCGCGGGCGGCGGTCGAGGCGGGAGCGACGATGTGGAATGACGTGACGGCGCTCATGCATGCGTCCGACAGTCTGGCGACCGCCGCCGACCTGGGGTGCGCGGTGGTGCTGATGCACATGAAGGGGGCGCCCAAGACCATGCAGGACGACCCGCACTATGACGACGTCGTCGCCGAGGTGGTCGCCCATCTGGCGGCGCGGGCCGAGGCGGCGATGACGGCGGGGGTGGCGCGCGAGAAGATCTGGCTGGACCCCGGCATCGGCTTCGCCAAGACCACGGTGCACAATCTGATGCTGTCGGCGCGGCTGGAGGCCCTGGTCGAGCTGGACTTCCCGGTGCTCTACGCCACCAGCCGCAAGCGGGTCGTTCAAGGCGTGGACGCCAGCGCGGTTCAGGCCAGCGACCGGCTGGGCGGGTCGCTGGCCCTGGCGCTGGAGGGCGTCCGTCGCGGCGCGCGGATGGTGCGCGTCCACGACGTGCGCGAGACGGTGCAGGCGCTGAAGCTTCAGGCCGCTGTGGCGGCTATGGCGCCAGGCCGATCTGCTTCATGAAGGCCTGGTTGTCCCAGTAGAGCCATTCCTCGACCATGACGCCGTTTTCCCAGCGGCCGACGGTCAGCATGGGCAGCTTGAACGCCTTGCCCGTCGGCTGGATCACCTTGCCGTCGCCGAGATCCATCGGCTGGGTGAAGGTGCCCTCCATGATGCCCTGGACTGCGGTGTAGTCGCCGTCGGCCAGCTTGATCGGGTGCTCCTTGATCCGCGTGTCGGGGGCGAAGACGAACTGCGGCTTCAGGCCCTCGATGTGGGCTGGCAGGCCCGTGGTGGTCGTGCCGTCAGGATAGTGGACGACGATGTTTTCGGCGTGGCTGCGGCTGAACTCGGCCCACTTCTGGCCGCTGTAGACGTTGAAATCCAGGTCGTCGAAGGTCGCCAGGTTGCGGGTCTGTTCGGCGGTGTGGCCGGAGGCGGCCGCTGCGGCGGGCGCCTTGTCCGCGGCCTTGTCGGCGGCGGGCGGCGAACAGGCGACCAGCGACAGACTGGCCGTGGCGATGACGAGGACGACGGAACCACGCATGTTGTCTCTCCGGTGAAGGCGGCATTGGCGCCCTCTTCGTAAGGGCGCCAATGCGAACGCGCTTCCGTGAGTTCTGGGCGCGGGCGCGGCCGCCCCGCCTAGCGCTGCTTCCAGGTTTCGCGAACCCGATCGGGAAAGCGGTCGAGGATGAAGCGGGGTTCAATCGCCTGTTCCAGCCAGAGCTTGGCCCCGGCCAGGACCAGGGTGAAGCCCTCCTTGGCGTCGAAGGCCTCGGCCAGGCCCTCGTCGGAATCCTCAAAGCCGCGATTGATGATCTCGACCCAGGTCGCCTTGCCACGACTTTCGAACAAGAATTCCACCTCGGTCGGACGATCTTCGAGGTTCCAGTCGAGCAGAATGCGACGACTGGGCTCGATCGCCTTGACCGCGACGCGGGTCGAAACGCCGTACATGCCCCAGGTCCAGGTCGCCTGCGCTCCCAGGGTCAGACGACGATCACCATGGGTAAACCAAAACCAGGACGTTACTCCTGGTTCCGTAAATGCTTGAAAAACCTCATCGATAGGGCGACGGATAAGCATTGCGGTGTTTACGAACGGTGTTTTCATATACCAACCTTGGCGGTAAACCTCCGCTGCAACGTGCAGCACCGAATAGTGTTGCACGACTGAGTAAAATTAGCCTTGAAATTTGGGATACCAATGTTTGTAAACATAGTAACGGATATTCTTGTTTCATGAATACTGTTGTCGGCCGGATTTCCACCCCCTTGAACGCGACCAAAGCCTGTCCATTTCGTCCCGCCTTGTCTGGAGACGCGTGATCGGTCATGCAGCGGCCATGTCCTGGCTGATGTCTCTGAATCCGTGGTTGGTGCTCGTCGTGGCGGGCCTGTTCGAGGTCATGTGGGCCTCGGGCATCAAATATGTGGGGGTGCAGCGGCCGCTGCTGTCCCTGGGTGTGGCCGCGGCCCTGGTGGCCAGCATGGTCGGGCTGTGGATCGCCACGCAGAAGCTGCCGGTGGGCACGGCCTATGCGGTGTGGACCGGCATCGGCGCCGTGGGCGCGGCGACGGTCGGGATCGTGATCTATGGGGAACCGGCGACGGCGGTGCGGGCGGTCTGCATCCTGCTGATCGTGGCGGGCATTGTCGGGCTGAAGCTGTTTTCGGGAGCGCACTGAGATGAGCGGGCACGACCTCCCTCAAGCCGTCTCCGACCGCGTCGGAGACGATAGGGACCAAAAGAGAGGCCGCGTATTGATACTGGCCGGTTCCGACTCCGGCGGCGGGGCGGGCATTCAGGCCGACATCAAGGCGGTGACCATGCTGGGCGGGTTCGCCGCCACGGCGATCACGGCCATCACCATTCAGAACACCCTGGGGGTGCATGGGGTCTATCCCCTGCCGCTCGACGTGATCGAGGCTCAGGCCAAGGCCGTGCTGGACGACATCGGCGCCGATGCGCTGAAGACCGGCATGCTGGGCTCGGTCGAGGTGGTCGAGGTGGTGGCCGCGCTGATCGACTATGCCGGCAACGTGCCGACGGTGGTGGACCCGGTGATGATCGCCAAGGGCGGCTCGCCCCTGCTGGAGGATCGCGCGGTCGAGGCGGTGCGGCGGCTGATGGTGCCGCGCGCGGCCCTTTTGACGCCCAATGCGCCCGAGGCCGAGGCCCTGACCGGGATCGCCGTGGTCGATCTGGACGGCCAGCGCCGCGCGGGCGAGGCTCTGCTGGAAATGGGCGCGCGGGCGGTGCTGATGAAGGGCGGCCATGTGCCGGGCGACACAGTCATCGACCTGCTGCTGACGTCTGAGGGTGAGACGGTGCTGGAAAGCGAGCGGGTGGACACGCGCCATACGCACGGGACGGGCTGCACCTTGGCGAGTGCGTGCGCCGCAGGCATCGCCAAGGGCCTGCCGCTGCCGGTCGCGGTGGCCGAGGCCTGGGCCTATGTGGCCGAGGCCATCCGCCGCGCGCCCGGTCTGGGCCAGGGACATGGGCCGCTGGATCACGGCTGGCCGATCCGGGATCGCTAGCGTTTTCCTCCCCATTTCATGGGGAGGTGGCGCGGCGCTGAAGGCGACGTGACGGAGGGGCGACTCCACGTCCGACCTCTGTGCCGCCCCCTCCACCGCTACGCGGTCCCCCTCCCCATAGAATGGGGAGGAAAGAGGTTGGCTTGCGTTCGGAATCGACAGCACAGAGCGCTCATGACCCTGGAAACCCGACTGATCGAGATCGTCCGCGCCGACGCGGCTTTGATGCATGTGCTGAACGTGATGCGCGACCTGGACCTGCCGGATTGGCGGCTGTTTTCCGGCGCTGTCTATCAGGGCGTGTGGAACGACCGGACCGGGCGGCCGGTCGGCTATGGGATCAAGGATTACGACATCGGCTATTTCGACCCCGACACGTCGTGGGACGCCGAGGACGTGATCATCAAGCGGGTCGCCGCCGCCTTCGAGCCGCCGTTCAGGGACCTGGTCGAGGTGCGCAACCAGGCGCGGGTGCATCTGTGGTTCGAGAGCAAGTTCGGCGAAACCTATGAGGCCCTGACCTGCACCGATGACGCGCCGGCGCAGTTTGTGGCGCCGGCCTTCGCCCTGGCCGTGCGGCTGGAGAAGGACGACACGATCAGCGTGGCCGCGCCCTATGGCTTGCGGGACGTGTTCGACATGGTGATCCGCCCCAACCCCGTGCGCGGTCTGGCCAAGGGCTGGGACAAGGTGATCGCCAGCGCGCGCGGGCGTTGGCCGGAAATCACGGTGGTCGAGCCGGAATGACGAAAGGGGCGCGACCCTTGCGGATCGCGCCCCTCGGCCGGGCCTCGGACAGGGAGGGATGAGGCCCGGTTCGGTGTCAGCCGTCAGTGGCGACGGCCGTTGTAGTCGTTGCGCTCGTAGCGGACCTTGGCCGACAGGCGGTCATAGCGACGGTCCAGGTCCTGGCGCTCCCAGCGGGTCAGGCCGCCGCGCTGATACTGGCGCTCCAGACGAACCAGGCTGTTCAGTTCGTCCTGCAGGCGCGAGGCCTCGCGGCGGCTAAGTTGGCGGGTGCGGACGCCCTGATCGATGCGGCGGTCCAGGTTGTGCTTGCGCTGGGCGATGGCGTTCCAGCCGCCGTAGTTCTGCTCATAGCCGTGACCGCGCGAGGGGCCGTTGTTGTGGCCATAGGACTGGGCGGCGGCGGGCAGGGCGGCCGAGGCGACGGCGACGGCCAGGGCGGGGATCAGCAGTTTTTTCATGGTCTTGGCTCCTTCGGTTCGTCGCAACCGGATCGGCTGCGTTGATCCCAAAAGACCACCCGGCGACTGAGCCGCATCTGAACGGCGCGTTTCAGTTCGGGTTCATCTGCATGAGAAGTTCGTCATCTTTGCGCAGGCGTGCTGACGGAAGGCCACAGCGACGGAGAATCCGCGTCCATGCGTTCCTTGTCCGGATGAACAGCGATAGACTGGCTGTTCAGCCCCTGTTCAGAGGCCCCTGTCTAGAAGACAAACCATGATGCGTATTCGAGCCCTCCTGCTGGCCGGTCTGATCGCTGTTGTTCCCCTGACGGACGCGGCGGCCCAGTCGCGCGGTCGTGACCGGGATCGTGACGACGACCGTCGCGAGCAACCCCGGAACTATCCGGGACAGGGCTTCCGCGATGCGCCCCGCTCGGCGCCGCAATCCTCGCCGCGGGCGGACCCCGGCGACATCGCGCGTCGTGTCCAGTCGGGTCGTCCCGGCCGGATGCTGGGCGTGCAGGAGCGCGGCGGCGACTATGTGGTGCGCTGGGAATATCCGGGCGGACGCGTGTCGGACATACAGGTTGACGGCCGGTCCGGCCGGGTTCGCGGAGACGACTGAATGCGGGTGCTGCTTGTCGAGGACGACGTCGATCTGTCGCGCCAGCTGAAGACGGCCCTGAGCGACGCCGGATACGCCGTCGATCATGCCCCGGACGGCGAGGAAGCCTGGTTCCTGGGCGACACCGAACCCTATGACGTGGTGGTGCTGGACCTGGGGCTGCCCAAGATCGACGGCGTTTCGGTGCTGGAACGCTGGCGCCGCGAGGGCAAGACGACGCCGGTGCTGATCCTGACGGCGCGCGGCGCCTGGTCGGACAAGGTGGCGGGCTTTGACGCCGGGGCCGACGACTATCTGACCAAGCCCTTCCACACCGAAGAACTGCTGGCCCGTCTGCGCGCCCTGCTGCGCCGCTCGGCCGGTCATGCGGCGGCGACCCTGACCTGCGGCGGCCTGAGGCTGGACCCGCGCGCGGCGCGGGCGACGGTCAATGGCGAGCCGCTGAGGCTGACCTCGCTGGAATACCGGCTGCTGCACTACATGATGATGCATCAGGGCCGGGTCATCAGCCGCACCGAGCTGGTCGAGCACCTGTATGATCAGGACTTCGACCGCGACTCCAACACCATCGAGGTCTTTGTCGGCCGTCTGCGCAAGAAGATCGGCTCGGACCGGATCGAGACGGTGCGCGGCTTGGGCTATCGCCTGTCGCCGCTGGCCGGCGAGAGCGACGCGGCCTGATTTCGGATGACCGACGCCGGGGCGATCGCGCCGCCCGCCAAGCCTGAAAAACCGGAGTGGGGCCGCTGGTTCGGGCGGCCAGGCCGGTCGCTGACCCGACGGCTGATCTGGCTGGCCTCGGCCTGGATCCTGGTGGCCCTGCTGGTGACGGGCGTGGTCCTGACCTCAGTGTTTCAGGAATCGGCGCTGCGGCGGCTCGGCAACATGCTGGGCGACACCATCGACGAGGCGGTGGTCGCGGCCAGCATCACCCCCGAGGGCGAGATCTTCATCGGCGAGATCCGCGACGCCCGCACCGAACGCCTGCTGTCCGGCAAGTACTGGATGGTGGCCGAGCAGGGGCCGGACGGACAGTTGCAGGTGGTGGCGCGCTCGGCCTCGCTGGGACGGGCCGATCTGGAATACGCCCATGACCTGGACGAGCGGCTGAGGGCCGCCTTTGGCCAGACCATCAGCTACAACGCCGAGGACGGCCCCAAGGGCGAGCCCCTGCGCATCGCCGCCAGCATGAAGCAACTGCCAGGGCGGCCTGCGCCGGTGGTCTTCTTCGCCGGGATCGACCGCTCGGACATCGACGCCGACACGCGCCAGTTCGCCACCGTGACGTGGGTGGCCATGCTGCTGCTGGGGGCCGGGCTGGTTTCGGCGGTCTTTATTCAGGTGCGGGTGGGGCTGCGACCCCTGTTCGACCTGAGGGACGAGATCTCCGACGTGCGCAAAGGCCGCTCGCACCGCATCGAGGGCGTCTATCCGGTCGAGATCCAGCCCCTGGCCGAACAGGTCAATCGGCTGCTGACGCACAACCAGGAGACGGTCGAGCGCCAGCGCACCCACGTCGGCAACCTGGCCCATGCGCTGAAGACGCCGCTGGCGGTCATGTTGGCCGAGGCGGGGACGTCCGAGGGCGTCCTGCCCGACATGGTGCGCAAGCAGACCAAGGTCATGCAGGATCAGGTCGACCACCACCTGCGCCGCGCCCGCGCCGCCGCCCGCGCCGCCCACGGCCTGGGCGAACGGACCCCGGTGGGCGAGGTTCTGGACGAACTGGCGGTCATGCTGGAGCGGGTGTTCGAGACCAAGGGGGTCGAGATCGACTGGCGCGCGCCGGACGACCTGGCCTTCCTGGGCGAGCGTCAGGACCTGCAGGAGATCCTCGGCAACCTGATCGAGAACGCCGCCAAGTGGTGCCGGCGCCGGGTGCGGATTTCAGCCGGGGCCTCGGTGCCAGGACAGATGGTGGTGGTGGTCGAGGACGACGGCCCCGGCCTGCCCGCCGACCAGCGCGACGCGGCGCTGAAGCGCGGCACGCGCATGGACGAGGACACGCCGGGCACGGGCCTGGGCCTGTCCATCGTCGAGGACCTGACGCGGGCCTACGGCGGCCGCGTCACCCTGGCCGACAGCGACATGGGCGGGCTGAAGGTGCTGCTGGAACTGCCGGCGGCGGAGGGGTGAGGGGCTTTGTCCCTCGCCGTAAGCGGACGGGCTAGAAGTCAGTTAGGGGGGGAAGCGGAGATCCCTAGAGCGGCGTTTTCTCCCTTTTCGTCATCCTCCGGCAAGCTGCCTCTTGGCGGCGCAGACCGGGGGACCCAGCGGCGCTGAAGGCGATCTGTTCACGAGAGATGTTCGACCATCGTCTGCGCGACAGGTTCGCGCTCTCGCGCGCCGCTGGGTCCCCCGGTCTCGCTGCGCTCGCCGGAGGATGACGAAAGCGAAAGCGCACACCAAGGTCTGCAATGGTCGATTGCGGTCCTGGGTTTCGGCGCCGAAAGCGGACATTGGCCTTCCGGCTCGAAAGCGGCCGCCGTCAATGTCCGCTAAGGGTGGGAAGCGGACGTCGATTGGAGGAAGTACCCGCTATGACCATTCGCCCTTTCTGCACGACTATTTCTCTCCTCGCCGCGGTGTTTGTCTCGATCGGAGTGTCCGCCTGCGGCGCACCCCCGCCGATGTCAGCCGCAGATCACACCTTCGACAACGCAATCTCGGCGGCATTGGCGGAAGGCCGATCTATCACCATCACCTCCCTTGAGCAGGGTGACTGGAGTATGGTGTGCGTCGTTGGGGAGGGGCGACCGGCAAACATGTTGCCTGGCCACGCTGCTCGCCCCGGCGAAGAGGCTTTTGAGAGCTTGTTCGATGCAGCGGCCTACTGGTCCGGTCCGAGCTCCGCTTTCGCGTTCCTCTATGATGAAGGTGTCGAAGTGCGACCGGTGAATGGCCTCCACGTGAATATGGGGCGACCCATAAACAGGTGCGTATCGAGAGGGGAGGCCATCCTTGTCCAGCATGGAGAAGGCGAATGGCGGTTCCGGGACTTCCCGACTTAGAACCGCGACCGTCCATTGTCCGCAACGGGTCGATTTCGGTCCATGGCTTTGGCGCCGAAAGCGGACACCGGCCTATAGGCCGGAAAGCGGTCGCCGTAGATGTCCGCTAGGGGGGGGAACGGCCATTGGCCGCGCAACTTGCCCAACGTATCGTTGTGAGGCGGCGATGTCTGCTGGAGAGAGGAATGAACGGCAAAATCTGGCCACTAGTAGTTATTGCGATCGGCCTGGTGTCTTGCGCAGACAAAGTCAGGATCGCCAATCCATCGCTATCGTCGCCTTATGATTTACCGATATCTATATCGAGTCATAGCCATTACGCAGGTATATCGGGATATGATGAAATTTCGTTCGACATGGATTTGTCTCGGATCAGATCTGAAGAAATTATCGCATCAAACATCCGTTTTGTTATCACATCATGTACTGATAATGTTGGCCGATTTACTGGCGATGTCATCATCAAAGGCGTCACATGGAGAGAGGCGCTAAACCACAATCGCGTTTCGAATTCTGATTCGTTACAGGCTAAAATATATGTTCCCCGCGATTTGATGTTGGCAAATATTTCGAATGAAAATCACATATTGACACGACCTTTGTCAGATCGCCGCCTCTGCTTATCCCTAGAAGGATATACGCGAAGCGGAACAAAAATTTTATCGAATGAATTGGAAATAGAACGGGCGTGGCTGTGATTTTGGGAAGTCCGCGCTTGGCCTGATTTGGTTCGGCCTAATCTGTCTGTTAGTCTGCATTGGGTCGTGAACCGAAGTTCGCTTTTGGGGGGTAGCGGACACTCGCTCGGGCGATGTTAGCGACTGTGAGCTTCCGGTCAGGACGCGTAATCGTTGCGCCCAAGCCGTCCCGACGACAAAGCTCGGTGACTTCCGAAATGGCGGCATCATCATCGTTGAAGAAGAGAGTGCCGAGCTGGGCCTTTCTGTCTCCAAAGTCCCATTCCACCTTGTATTTCGGCATCGCTGGTCCTCGTGGTGACACTTGCTGATCCTACATGGCGGCGGCGGTGCGGCAATGTCCGCAACGGGTCGGAAGCGGACGTCGCTTTCTCGACCACAAGCCGTCGCAGGTTGAACGCGCTGGGGCCGTCTGCGAGGGTGGGCGCGTCATGGCGCGGGGGCTGAAATGGACTTTCTGAAAATCCTCCGCAGCTTCGAGGAGTTCCTCTTTGAAGCGACGGCCTGGCTGTTGTTCTATCCGATGACGGTGTGGCGGATCATGCGCCACCCGCTGGCCGCCATGAGCTATTCGGACCGTCAGCAGCACGAACCGGACGAGCGCCGTTACGACGAGGCGATGAGCCCGCCTCTGGTCCTGCTGGTGACCCTAGTGCTGGCCAATCTGATCGCCGCCGCCGCCCATGTGCCGCCGCCCGAGAGCACGACCCATCTGGCCCACACCCTGCTGAACTCGCAGCAGAATCTGGTGCTGTTTCGCTCGCTGCTGTTCAGCCTGGTGCCGCTGATTTCGGCCGCCAGCCTGGTGCGTTTGCAAAAGAAGCAGCTCAGCCGCCAGTCGCTGATGGAGCCCTTCTACGCCCAGTGCTACCTGGCCGCGCCCTGCGCCTGCTTCGTCGGCCTGGGCGGCCTGATCGTACAAAGGCCCGATATTTCAAACGCCTATGGCGTCGCCATCATCATCGCCGGGACGGTGTGGTTCCTGTGGGTCCAGTCGGCCTGGTTCGCGCAGAAGCTGGACGTCACGCGCGCCAGAGGGGCTGTCCTGGCCAGCTGGGCCATGGCGCGCGCGGTCGTCTATATGCTGGCGATCCTGATCCCCTTCGCCCTGTTCTGAGGCCTAGTAGGGGTTCATGGCGCGGACATCGCCCGAGGCGCTGACGGTGCAGCGCGAGCGATAGGAGCCGGTGGCCATGGTCAGTTCATATTCGCCGCGGCCCAGATCGCGCACGCTGATCGGCACGCTGGAGCCATAGGGGCGGTTCTGGAAGTCGTCGGCGCTGCGGGCGCAGGCCTGTTGCGCCGCCGGCGGCGCGCCCTGGACCCAGCGGCTGTTCGAGTGGCGGCGGTTGCGGGCCTCGTCCTCGCCGGCCAGATAGCCCTCGTGATAGCCCTCGGTCTCGTGGCGATCATCATAGTTGGCGCCATAGAGGGCCGCCTGATAGCCGCGCTGATACTCGCGGTCATGGTTCTCGTCGGCGTCGTTGTGACGGTTGTTATGCGCGGCGATGGCGGCGGCCAGGCCGACGATGGCCACGCCCGCAACCACAGCGGCGGCGGTGTTGTTGGAGCTGGAATGGCTGTCGCCGCACTCGCTGCGCCCGGCGCGGTTGATCGAGGCGTAGCGGCCGTCGCGGGTCATGATGGCGACGCAGTCGTCGCCCTTGCGCCACCAGGTCAGGCGCCCGTCGCCCACCACTTCGGATCGGTCGGTGGCCTGATAGCCGCGACGCTGCAGCTCACCCTCGGCCTGACCGGCGCGGGCGTTGACCAGATCGCTGAGCGCGCCGGGCGTCTGAGCCCATGACGAGGCGGCGGAGGTCAGAACGACAACACTCGCAGCGAGGGCGGCTACGGATCTTTGGCGGAACGACATGACAGGCTCCGAAATGAGGCGGCGCCGCCGACCGATCCGACGACCGCGCAGGGTGAACATGAATCCGCGAGGGGAACAACCGGAGGATGCGCATGGTGATCCCATCACGATGGTCTCAGGACGATTTGTCGCTGATGGGAGGGTCAGGAAGGCGGGGGCGAGAGCGCCAAAATCCCCTGTTAACCCGAAGGGGGCACCCTTGGCGGGATGGCCGGGAATCGGATCGGCCCAAGGAGAGTGCATGGCGGACCTGTCGGTCGCGCAAAGGGCCGCCCTGGCCCAGCTGATCGCCGCTTGCCCGGATCATCTGCTGTCCCAGCTGGAAGCGCTGGCGGCGACGATGACGGGGGATCGCGCGTGGGCGCTGCGCGACATGGTCGAGGCCGAGGTGTTGGATCGGCGACGGCGAGACGCGGCCTTTGCGCCTTTGACGCCCCTGTTCCGGCGGCGCGAGGACGGGCTGGAGGGCTTGAGCTTTCCGGCAGGCGTTCCGACGCGGCTGTGGAAGCTGGCCACGCGCAATGAACCGGAACTGTTGCCGCAGCTGGATCGCGACGACGAGCTGTCGCGCATGGTGGCCGACCGTCTGTGCCTGAGCGCGGCCTCGGCGGTGCGGGATCAGGGCGAGGGGCTGTGGCCGGGCGCCAGCGCGGATGAGGCGGCGGAACTGGCGGCCTGTTTCGATCTGGCCGGGTTGGCGCGGCGTAGTCTGACGTTTCTGGAGACCTGGCTGGGACGGCCAGGGCCGGAGGCGACGGCGGAGCTGAAGCTGGCGCTGCGCCAGGCGGGGTCGATCGCGCCGGACGGGGCGGCGCGGTTGATGGAGATCTTCTTCGCTCATTTGTCGGACGCGCGGATGATGCTGCGGCTGGTGGCCCAGGCCACGCCCGCCGCCGGGCGCGAGACGGTGGTGGGCGAGAGCGAGCTGGCGGTCTTTGTCGACCGGGTGGTGACGGCGCTGGCGCATCGGGCGGCGCAGGCGGCGGCCTTTGACCCGACCGCCGTTGATTCTTCAGGGAGGGGGGCGGATGCGGCCCTGCTGAAGGCCGATCTGGACTGGTGCGCCGAGACCCTGGCCGAGATCGACATGACCCTGCCGCTGAGGGCCGACAGCGCCTGGGGCAAGGCGGTGCGGCAGGCGCGGCTGAAGATCGCCCTGCGCCTGTCCGAACTGTTCAGCGCCGCAGAGAAGGCGACGGCCAAGGTGCTGCCGGTCGAGCGCACGGCCATCGGAGGGCGGATGACGCGCCCCGCGCCGCGTCTGGACGAAGCGGTCGACGCCACAGCGGCGGACAAGGCCAAGGCTTTGGCGGCGGTGATCGGACTGGTGCGCGGGCCGGCCACGGTGTTCGGCTGCGAAGCCGAGCGGCGTCAGACGGCCGAGGGGCTGACCGGAAAGCTGGCGACCTGGGCTGACGAGGCCATCGAGCGGTTGAACGACGGCGAGGCGCCGAACGAGGGGATCGCGCGCAAGCGCATCGCCCTGACCGCCGAACTGCTGGGCCTGATCGGCGCCAGGGACGCCCAGCGCACGGTGAGGCGGCGGCTGACGGTGGCCGGAGCGCCGCCCAGCGTCGCGGTGGAGGCTGCGACCTCGGGAGCCTCGCGTCGGCGCGCCTGATCCGCTAGAGCGGCGGGCATGACGATCTTCTGGATCATGACGGGACTGGCCACGGCCCTGGCCGGGCTGCTGGTGCTGGCGGGCGCGCGACGCGGGGCGGACGCCGAAGGCGTGATCGACCGCGAGGCTGGCGCGCGCGAACTGGCCGAACTGGACCGGTTGAAAACACGCGGCCTTCTGGACGAGGCGGGCTGGACCGCCGCGCGGGCCGAGGCGGGACGGCGGCTGCTGGCGGCGCGCCGCGACGCGCGGGCGCCGACGGTGGGGGCCAAGGACCGTTTGTGGGTTCTGGGCGGGATCGGCCTGACGGCGGCGGTTTCGCTGGCGCTCTATCTGGGGCTGGCGGCGCCGGGCATGGCGGATCAGGCCTATGAGACGCGGGTGCGCGACTGGGCGGCCTCGCCCGAGACGCTGGAGCCGGCTCAGGCGGCGGCGGTGATCGGCCGCATCGTCAAGGATCGCCCCGACGACCATCAGGCCCTGGTCATGCTGGGCGCCGCGCGCTTCGAGGCGGGCGACCCCATCGGCGCGGCCTCGGCCTTCCGCCGGGCGCTGGCGATCCGGTCAGACGACGCCCAGAGCTGGGCCCGGCTGGGCGAGAGCCTGGTGCGGGCCAACGAAGGCGCGGTCGGCGGGGACGCCGAGGCGGCCTTTGTCGAGGCGCTGAAGCACGACCCGGATCAGCTGGGCGCGCGCTACTTCCTGGGCGAGGCGGCGCTGAAGCGCGGCGACAAGGCCGGGGCGGCGGCGGTCTGGGGGCCGCTGATCGCGGCGCTGGAGCCGAGCGATCCGCGCCGGGCCGACCTTCAAAAAAGACTGGGCGGGGCTGGATGAGCCTGCGCTGCAACCCTTCTGTGATGTCCTGACATGAGCTGGCTTCCCAAATCGCCCAAGGCGCGGCGTCGCCTGTGGATCGTGGCGGCGGCGGCGCCGGTGCTGGCCCTGGCGGTCGGCCTGTCGCTGTGGGCCATGAAGGACAATGTCACCTACTTCTTCTCGCCGTCCGAAGTGACCGAGGAAGCGGCGCCGACGGGTCGGGTCATCCGCCTGGGCGGACTGGTCGAGGCCGGCAGCGTGGTCAAGGGCGCCGACGGGACCGTGGTCTTCGTCGTCACCGACAATGCGGGACGCAGCAAGGTCAGCTATCACGGCGACCTGCCCGACCTGTTCCGCGAGGGGCAGGGCATCGTGGCGCAGGGCGCCTTCCGCCCCGACCGCGTGTTTGAAGCCAGTCAGGTCCTGGCCAAGCATGACGAGACCTATATGCCGCGCGAAGTCGCCGACCGGCTGAAGGAAAAGGGCGAGTGGCGCCCTGAAACGGGCGAAGCGCCGCCTGCCGGAGCGCAAAGGCTGTGATCGTCGAACTGGGGGCGTTTGCGCTGATCCTGGCGCTGGTTCTGGCCGGGCTGACGACGGTGCTGACCACGGCGGGGCGGCTGCGGGCCAGCCCGGTGCTGGCGGGCGCGGGCGGCGGGGCGTTGCTGGCTTCGGCGGCGGCGACGGCGCTGGCGTTTGCTGCGCTGATCTACGCCTTTGCGGTGTCGGACTTCTCAGTGTCGAACGTGGCCCTGAACAGCCACACCGACAAGCCCATGCTCTACAAGGTCGCCGCCGCCTGGGGCAGCCATGAAGGCTCGCTGGTGCTGTGGTGCCTGGTCATGACCGGCTTCGGCGGGGCGCTGGCGCTGGCGCGCGGCCTGCCGTTCGGGCTGAAGACCTCGGCCGTGGCGGTGCAGGGCGCGCTGTCGACCATGTTCCTGGCCTTCGCCGTCTTTACGTCGAACCCGTTTACGCGTCTGGACCCGGCCCCGGTGCAGGGCGCGTCGCTGAACCCGCTGTTGCAGGACCCGGCGCTCGCCTTCCATCCGCCGCTGCTCTACGCGGGCTATGTCGGCTTTTCGGTCTGTTTTTCGCTGGCGGTCGCCGCTCTGATCGAGAAGCGGGTCGATCCGGCCTGGGGGCGCTGGGTGCGGCCGTGGGCGCTGGCGTCGTGGGCCTTCCTGACGGTCGGCATCCTGCTGGGCTCCTTCTGGGCCTACTACGAGCTGGGCTGGGGCGGCTGGTGGTTCTGGGACCCGGTGGAGAATGCGTCCTTCATGCCGTGGCTGGCGGGGGCGGCCCTGCTGCACTCGGCCATCGTCACCGAACGGCGCGGGGCGCTGGCGGGCTGGACGGTGTTTCTGGCCATCCTGGCCTTCACCTTCTCCATGCTGGGGGCCTTCCTGGTGCGCTCGGGCGTGCTGACATCCGTCCACGCCTTCGCCGTCGATCCTGAGCGGGGCATGATGCTGCTGGCCATCCTGGGCGTGGCGGCGGGGGCGGCCTTTATCCTGTTCGCCTTCCGGGCGCCGGCGATCCGGTCGGGCGCGGCCTTTGCGCCGATCAGCCGCGAAGGCGCGCTGGTGCTGAACAACCTCTTCCTGACGGCGGCGGCGGCGACGGTGCTGCTGGGGACCCTCTATCCGCTGATCCTCGAGGGACTGTCGGGGGCGACCATTTCGGTGGGGCCGCCCTATTTCGCCGCGACCTTCGTGCCGCTGATGCTGGTGGCCTGTCTGATCCTGCCTGCCGGGCCTCTGCTGGCGTGGAAGCGCGGCGACCTGAAGGGGGCCTTGCAGCGTCTGTGGCTGGCGGCGGGTCTGGCGGTGGTGGCGGCCTTTGCGGCCTTTATGCTGTTCGAGCCCAAGAAGGCGTTGGCGGCGGCGGGTCTCGGCGTCGGGGCCTGGCTGATCCTGGGGGCGCTGGCCGAGGTGGCGACGCGGACCAAGGCGTTCCGCGCGCCCCTGGCCGAGACCCTGCGCCGCGCCAAGGGGCTGCCGCTGGGGGCCTGGGGCATGACCCTGGCCCACGCGGGGCTGGGCGTCTTCATCCTGGGGGCCGTGGTCGAGACCAGCTTCAAGGCCGAGGCGGCGGCGGCGGTTCCCTTGGGCGGGGTGGTCTCGTCGGGGCCGTGGCGGGTCCGTCTGGACGCCGTCGAGGTGATCGAGGGGCCGAACTACCTGGCCGAGCAGGGGCGACTGACGGTCATGCCGGTCGAGGGCGGCGCCGTCGAGCGCACCGTCACCGCCGAGCGCCGTTTCTTCCCGGCGGGCGGGCAGACGACGACCGAGGTCGGGCTCGACTTCCGCGGGCTGGACGACGTCTATGTGGTCATGGGCGAGCGGGCGCGCGCCGAGAACGGCGAGCAGGCCTGGACGGTGCGGGTCTATTACAATCCCTGGGCGCGGCTGATCTTCCTCGGTCCGGCCATCATGGCCCTGGGCGGAGTGCTGTCGCTGCTGGATCGGCGGCTGCGGGTCGGGGCGGGATCGCGTCAGAAGACGGGGGCCAAGGCGTGAGGCGGCTGGCTTGCCTGGTCGGGGCCTTGAGCCTGATGGCCGGCGCCGTCATGGCTGAACCGCCCCCGGCGCCAGACCGGCCTCTGCCCGACGCAGGCCAGGAGGCGCGGGCGCGGGCCCTGTTCGCCGACATCCGCTGCGTCGTCTGTCAGCACGAATCCATCGCCGACAGTCCGGCGGGCATCGCCGCCGACATGCGCCGTCTGGTCCGCGAGGAGATCGCGGCGGGCAAGAGCGATCAGGCGGTGCGTCAGGATCTGGTGCGGCGCTACGGCGACTATGTGCTGTTCCAGCCGCCGGTGCGGGCGGGGACCTGGCTTTTGTGGTTCGGCCCCTTCGCCCTGGTGCTGGGCGCGGGGACGGTCTTTGTCTGGCGCGCGCGCCGTCGACGGACCGAGATTCAGCCCTTGTCCGAAGACGAGGAGCGGGCGCTGGCGGAACTGACCGCCGATCCTGACGAAACCGAGAGCGTTTCGCCGCGATCCTGACGCAAGCGCGCCTCACGGCGAACGCGGATCAGGAACAACCATCGCGAGGGCGTGCATTGGCTTTGGCCATAAGCCCCTATATCCATGGGCGAACGGAGCTTTTGGAGCTCCGACTTTCAGGACTGCAAGGACGACGATGCTGAAACGCAAGGAGTTCATTCTGGGGGCGGCCGTCGGCCTGTCCTTCGCCGCTGTCGCGACGGCGGGCGGGGTGATCAGCTGGCCAGGGGCGCACGCCGCGCCCGCAGCCCAGGCTGCCGGACAACTGGTCCCCTCGGCTGGGGCCGCCGGACTGGCGTTTGCGCCGCCGCAGGGCGCGCCGCTCAGCTTCGCCGACATCTTCCAGCAGGTCGCGCCCGCCGTGGTGCAGATCGACGTCAAGACGCGGGTTCAGCGCCCGGCCGGCGTGCTGCAGATTCCCGGTTTCGGCGCCGTGCCCATCCCCGGTCGTCCGCGTGGCGGCGGTTCGGGCGAAGAGGGCGAGGACGACAACTCGACCACGGCCCTGGGCGCCGGTTCGGGCTTCCTGATCTCGGCCGACGGCTTCATCGTCACCAACAACCACGTCGTCGAGAACGCCGAGGAGATCAAGGTCAAGCTCAGTGACGGGCGTGAGCTGAAAGCGCGCCTGATCGGCCGCGACGAAGGCACCGACCTGGCGGTCATCAAGGTCGAGGGCGAGGCTTTCCCGTTCGTCAGCTTCGAGGAAACCGCAGCGCCGCGCGTCGGCGACTGGGTCATCGCCGTGGGCAACCCCTTCGGTCTGGGCGGCACGGCGACGGCGGGCATCGTTTCGGCCATGTCGCGCGACATCGATCCGGTCGGTTACAACGAATATCTGCAGATCGACGCGGCCATCAACCGGGGCAATTCGGGCGGGCCGACCTTTGACATCTATGGCCGGGTGATCGGCGTCAACACGGCGATCTTCTCGCCCACGGGCGGATCGGTCGGCATCGGCTTCGCCATTCCGGCGGCGACGGCCAAGAGCGTGACCGACAAGCTGATGCGCGGCGAGACGGTCGAGCGCGGCTATCTGGGCGTGCAGATCGTCAGCCTGTCGAGCGAGGCGGCCGCGGCTCTGGGCCTGCCCGAGAACACCAAGGGCGCCCTGGTCGGGGACGTCACCGCCGATGGTCCCGCCGACAAGGCCGGGATGAAGATTGAAGACATCGTGGTCAGCGTCAACGGCGAGGCCATCGACAGCTCGACCGAGCTGACCCGCCGCGTGGCCCGCGCCAAGGTCGGCGATGCTCTGCGTCTGGAAGTGCTGCGCGACGGTCGTCGTCAGACGCTGAACGTCCGCGCCGGTCGCCGTCCGTCCGAGGCGGAACTGCGCGCCGGTCTGGGTGAGGACGAGGGCGAACAGGCGGCGCCGTCGGCCGCGGCCGGTCAGGCCGTCGAGGGCATGACCGTGACGGCGATCACTCCGGCCCTGCGTCAGCGCTATTCCATCCCCGAGAGCGTCAATGGCGTGGTCGTCACCGCGGTTGAACCACGCTCCAAGGCCGGACAGATGCAGATGCCGGCGGGGACGGTCATCCTGCGCGCCAACAACCGCAGCGTCTCTTCGGCTGCGGATCTGAAGGCGGCGGTCGATGCGGCCCGGTCGGCGGGACGGCCCGGCGTGCTGCTGCTGGTTCGTGTCAGCGGCGGCAACAGCTCGGTCGTGCTGGAACTGTCCAAGTCTGAATAAGGCGTAACTCACGAGATCGGCGGCGATGCGCTAACATCGCCGCCGAATCTTTTTCTGGAGGGGCCCATGCGTATTCTGGTGGTCGAGGACGATGCCGAGGCGGCGACCGCGATGGTGCGAGGCCTGTCCGAGGCCGGGCACGAGGTGACGCACGCCGTGGACGGCGCCTTTGGTCTGCTGGAATCGCAAAAGGGCGGCTACGACGTCTATGTCGTGGACCGCATGATGCCGCGTCTGGACGGCGTCGGCATGGTCGAGACGGTGCGCAAGGGCGGCGATCAGACGCCGGTCCTGTTCCTGTCGGCGCTGGGCGAGGTCGAGGACCGGGTGACGGGCCTGAAGGCCGGCGCCGATGATTACCTGGTGAAGCCCTACGCCTTCGCCGAACTGATCGCGCGGGTCGAGGCCCTGGCGCGGCGTCGCGAGACCGGCGGGGTGCAGACCGTGCTCAAGGTCGGCGACCTGGAGATGAACCTGATCGGCCGCACCGTGCATCGCGGCGCGACCGAGATCGACCTGCAGCCGCGCGAGTTCCAACTGCTGGAGTTCCTGATGCGCCACGCCGGCCAGTCGGTGACGCGCACCATGCTGCTGGAGAAGGTGTGGGAATACCACTTCGACCCCCAGACCAACGTCATCGACGTCCACATCAGCCGCCTGCGCTCCAAGATCGACAAGGGCTTCGACAAGGCCATGCTGCAGACCGTGCGCGGCGCGGGGTATCGGCTGGAGGCGTAAGCCTCCCGCCGCCCGCCTGACGTGAAACTGCCCTCCCTTTTCAGGCGGACGCCGTTTCGGCTGACGCTGCTGTTTCTGGCGCTGTTCGTGGCGACGGCCAGCGCGGTGCTGGCCTATGTCTATGTCGCCTCGGCGTCGGAGGCGCGGGCGCGAGCCGAGGCCAGCGTGAAGGTCGAGGTGGACGCCCTGACCGCCATCTATCGCACGCGGGGCAAGGATGCGCTGAACCAGGCCTTGGTCGAGCGGGCCATTCGCGGTGGACCCTACCTCTATGTGCTGAAGGACGCGGCCGGAAAGATCGTTACCGCCAACATCACCGATGTGCCGGACGGCGTCTCCACGGGCGAGTGGGAGACCTTCCGCCTGACCGACACCGACGAGGACGGGCGGGTGCGCAAGCGCCAGTCCATCGGCCTCGACACGGCCCTGTCGGGCGGCGAACACCTGTTCGTCGGCGAGGACGTGGGCGACGTCGAGGCTTATCTGTCGCGCCTGACCCAGGCCCTATGGGGGGCTATGATCATGGTCCTGATCCTGGGCATCGGCGGCGGTCTGGTGATCAGTCGCCGGGTCGAGAAGTCGATGAGCGGGTTGAACCGCGTGGTCGCGGCGGTTCAGGAGGGCGACCTGAAGGTGCGCGCCCCGATCAGGAACTCGGGCGACGAACTGGACGAGCTGGGCCAGGGGCTGAACACCATGCTGGACCGGCTGGAGGCCTCGATGGCTTCGATCCGCCACGCCGGGGACGCCATCGCCCACGATCTGCGCTCGCCGCTGACGCGGATGCGGGCCAAGCTGGAGGTGGCGCTGATGGACGCCGACGCCGGCAAGGTGTCGGGGGTGGACGCCCTGGGCGTCGCCCTGGATGAGGCGGACCTGCTGCTGAAGACTTTCAATACGGTTCTGGCCATCGCCCGCTTGCAGGCGGGCGGGGCGCCCGATCCCAAGGTGTTCGACGCCGCTGAACTGGCCACCGACATGGCCGAGCTCTATGAGCCGTCCGGCGAGGACAAGGGGCTGGAGTTCTCGGCCGAGATCGAGAAGGGGCTGATGATCGAGGGCAACCAGCCCTTCCTGGCCCAGGCGCTGGCCAACATCATCGACAACGCCATCAAATATACGCCGTCGGGCGGGGCGGTGAAGTTCCGCGCCCGGCGGCGCTCGTCCGGCGAGATCGAGTTTTCCGTCACCGACACCGGGCCGGGCGTGCCGGACGAGGATCGCGAGCGGGTGCTGCAACGCTTTGTCCGGCTGGACAACAGCCGCACCGAGCCGGGCTCGGGGCTGGGCCTGTCGTTGGTGACGGCGGTGGCCGAGGCTCACGGCGGGCGGGTGCAACTGGATGAGGGGCCGGGGGCCTATGGCGGGCAGGGGCCGGGGCTGCGCGTGGCTCTGGTGCTGCCCCCAGCGAGCGGAACGGCGGGCGGGATGGCGAGCTGATGAGCGACGCTCTGGGGCTGAGGCTGAAGCCGTGCGGGCCGGTGCGCGATGCCGAGGCGGCGGCGCGTATCCATGAACGGCTGGTCGAGGCGGCGGACGCGCACAGCTGGCGCGCGACGCTGGACGGCGCCTGGGGGGCGCTGGAGCCGGTGTTTGCGGCCTCGCCCTATCTGGCTGGGCTGGCGCGGCGCTGGCCCGAGCGGCTGCGGCAGATCCTGGAGACGACGCCCGAGGTGCGGCTGGCCGAGATTCTGGCGGCGACCGACGCGATCGACGGCCCGGCGGACGAGGCCAAGGCGCCGCTGCGCTGGCTGAAGGCCGAACTGCATCTGCTGACTGCGCTTGCTGATCTGGGCGGGGTCTGGGATCTGGAGGCCGTGACGGGCGCCCTGTCGCGGTTCGCCGATGCGACGGCCCAGGCGGCGCTGCGCTGTCTGGCCCATGATCAGCGCCGACGCGGCAAGCTGATCTCGGCGGCGGATGATCCGCGCGGGCCTGTGCCCGGCCTGTTCGTCCTGGCCATGGGCAAGGGCGGGGCGTTCGAGCTGAACTATTCCTCGGACATCGACCTGTCGCTCTTCTTCGAGCCGGAGGCGCTGCACAGCGCGCTGGACGAGGGCGTGGAGGCGCAGAGTTTCGTCAACCGGCTGGCCCAGGGTCTGGCCAGTCTGCTGACCGAGCGGACGGCGGACGGCTATGTCTTCCGGGTGGACCTGAGGCTGCGGCCCGATCCGTCCTCGACCCCGCCGGTGGTCGCCGCGCCAATGGCCCTGGCCTATTACGAATCCGTCGGTCAGAACTGGGAGCGGGCGGCCTTCATCAAGGCGCGGGTCTGCGCCGGAGACGCGGTCGAGGGGGCGGATTTCCTCAAGGCCCTGGTCCCCTACATCTGGCGGCGCAGTCTGGACTATCAGGCTGTGCTCGACATCCAGTCGATCAAGAAACAGATCCACGTCCACAAGACTGGCGAGGGGCTGGAGGCGGCGGGCGCCAATCTGAAGCTGGGGCGCGGCGGCATTCGCGAGATCGAATTCTACGTCCAGACCCAGCAACTGATTCTGGGCGGGCGCGACAAGGGGCTGCGCTCGTCACGCACGCTGGAGGCGCTGGACGCCCTGACCGAGCGGGGCCATGTGACGCCCGAGGCGCGCGACGAGCTGGCCGCCGCCTATCATGAGCTACGGGCGCTGGAGCATCGGGTGCAGATGCTGGCCGACGAGCAGAGTCATGTCCTGCCGGTCGATCCCGAGCGCCGGGCCGATGTGGCGGCGCTGGCGGGCGAGGGGGATCTGGCGGCTTTTGACGCCGGGGTCGAGGCGGTGCTGGTGGGGGTCAACCAACGCTATGGCGAGCTGTTCGAGGGCGGCGAGGAGCTGTCGTCGCCCTATGGCAGTCTGGTCTTCACCGGGGTCGAGAATGATCCGGGGACGTTGGAGACCCTGAAGCGGATGGGGTTCTCTGAGCCCGCGACGGTGTCCGACACCATCCGAAGCTGGCACCACGGCCGCATTCAGGCGACGCGAACGGCGCGGGGGCGCGAGCTGTTCACCCGGCTGGCCCCGCAACTGCTGACGGCGGTGGCCAGGACCGGGGCGCCCGATGCGGCCTTCCGGCGGTTCGCGGTCTTCTTTTCCGGCCTGAGCGCCGGGGTGCAGGTGCAGGCCCTGTTCCTGAATCAGCCCAGGCTGTTCGATCTGGTGGTCGGGGTCATGGCCTTTGCGCCCAGATTGGCCCGCGCCCTGGGGCGTCAGCCGCAGGCCCTGGACGGTGTGCTGGACGCGCGCTTCATGACGGCGCTGGGCACCGACACCGGCCTGGCCGATCAGGTGGTGCGCGAGGCGCATGAGGCGGGGGATTTCGAGGGGGCCATGAACGCCGTGCGCCGCCTGCACCGCGAGCAGACCTTCCGCATCGGCATGCATGTCGTCACCGGGCGGACGACAGCCGAGCAGGCCGGGCTGACCAATACCTCCCTGGCCGACGCCTGCATGCGGGGCCTGGCCCCGGCGGCCCTGGCCGAGGCCGAGCGCATGGGCGGGGCCTTTGAGGGCGCGGTCGCCGTGGTGGCCCTGGGCAAGGCCGGATCGCGCGAGATGACGGCGGGGTCGGACCTGGACCTGATGACCGTCTATGCCGCGGCGCCGGAGGCGACCTCGGCGGGCAAGGGGTGGAGCGCGGACCTGTTTTATGGCCGGTTCACCCAGAGGCTGATCGCCGCCCTGTCGGCGCACACCGCCGAGGGCGGTCTATACGAGGTGGATATGCGGCTGCGGCCGACGGGGTCCAAGGGGCCGGTGTCGGTGCGGCTGGAGGCGTTGGACGCCTATTACGCCGAGGAGGCCGAGACCTGGGAGTTCATGGCCCTGACGCGCGGGCGCCTGGTCTGGGCCAGCGACGAGGCCTTTGGTGCGCGGGTCGAGGCGACGCTGGAGGCGGCGCTGCGGCGGCCGCGCCCGCCCGGCGTGGACGTGGCGCACGACGTGCGGGCCATGCGCGACCTGATGGACCGCGAGCGCCGGCCCAAGGGCTTCTGGGATCTGAAGCTGTCGGCGGGGGCGCAGGTCGACGCCGAGTTCGTGGCCCAGTACCGTCAGCTGTGCGCGGCGGCGGCGGGCGAGGCGCTGACGGTCTCGACGCTGGAGGCGCTGAAGGATGATCCGATCCTGGCCGAGACCTGGCGGACGCATCAGCAGTTGGGCCAGTTGATGGCCTGCGCCTTTGAGGACAAGGGCGACCCGGACGCCGAGCCTGCGGGCTTCCAAAAGCGGTTGGCGGCGACGGTGGGCGTGGCGGACTTCGAGACGCTGAAGGCGCGGTTGATCGACCTGCGGCTGCGGGCGCGGCGGGCGTTTGAGACGGCGCTGCCGGCTGTGCTGGATTCCAGCGGCGACGGAAACTGATCCGGGCGGCGTTCTATTTCTCGACAGGGATGTTTTCGGGCCTTGGCCCGTGGAGACCATCGAGATGAACAAGACCCTTGGCGGCGTCGCCGCTATCGCCATCCTGACCGTTTTCAGCGGCGTGGCTGTGGCCCAGACGGCTGCACCGCAACGCCCCGCGCGGGCGGCCATGGCCCAGCCGGTGTCGCAGGCGGACTTTGTCGCGCGCCGCGTGGAGCGCCTGCGCGCGGCTGACGCCAATCACGACGGCACGGTCACGGCAGAAGAAATGCGCGCCGCCGGTCAGGCCAAGCGCGCCGAGCGCCGCGCCGCCCTGTTCGACCGTCTGGACGCGAACAAGGACGGCTCCATCAGCCGCGCCGAGTTCGACGCGCCGCGCGCCGAAGGTCAGCGGGCCGGACGCGGCGAACGCGGTCCGCGCGCGGAGCACGCCGGTCGCGGTCATCGCGGCGGGATGCATCGCGGCGCCCAGCGCATGGGGCGGAATGGCGAAGGTCGTTTCCCCATCGTCATCGCCGAGGCCGAGCAAAGGGCGACGGCCAGCTTTACGCGCCTGGACGCCGACCATGACGGGACGCTGACCGCTGAGGAACGTCGCGCGGGGATGCAGGCCCGTCGCGCCGAGATGCGCGAGAAGCGCCAGGAACGCGGAGCCCCGGCGGCGTCGCCTTCGACGCCCGCTTCGGAGTAAGGAAGATGTCGGGGAAGGCGGTGCAGCCGTCGGCCCGTTTCGTGAACGGCGAAAGAGGCTGGATTGGCGAAGACCGCCGACCCCGACGAGGAACTGGTGCGGCGCGTGGGTCAGGGCGACCCCGCGGCGATCCAGGCCATGGTCGCTCGCAAGCTGCCGCGCATGCTGACGCTGGCGCAGCGGATGCTGGGCGACGCGACGGAGGCTGAGGACGTGGCGCAGGAGGCGATGCTGAGAGCCTGGCGACAGGCACCGCGCTGGACGCCGGGTCAGGCCAAGTTCGACACCTGGCTGCACCGGGTCGGGCTGAACCTCTGCTACGACCGGCTGCGGCGTCGGCGCGAGATCGCGACGGATGCGCCGCCCGACCGGCCCGACGACGGGCCAGGGCCGGATCGGGGTCTGCTGGCCATGGAGACCGGCGTGCGGGTCGAGGCGGCCCTGGCGAAACTGCCCGAGCGGCAGCGCGAGGCCATTGTCCTGTGTCACTATCAGGAACTGGGAAATATCGAGGCGGCGGGGCTGATGAATGTCAGCGTCGAGGCCCTGGAGAGCCTGCTGTCGCGTGGACGGCGGGCGTTGCGGACGGCGCTGGCCGATATGGCGCCGAATGCACAGAGAATGGCGAATGGGTAAGGCGGGGGCTGGAACCATGACGATGACGTACGAGCGGTTTGAATATCTGGCCGACGCCTATGGCGGCGACCTGCGGCGCTGGCCCGAGGCCGAGCGCGAGACGGCGCGCGACCTGATGGCGGCGGACCCGCGCGTGGCGGCCTTGCTGCGCGAGGCCGACGGACTGGACGCCCTGCTGGACGCCGCGCCGCGCCTGGCGGCGTCGCACGCCCTGCGTGAGGCGGTGATCGCCAGCGCGGCGGGAGCCGGTCTGCGCGCGCGTCGTCGCGGCCCTGGGCCTCTGGCCTGGCTGTCGGGCGCCGGATGGGCGGCCGCGGCCTGCGCCGGGGTGGTGTTCGGGGTCAATCTGACCAGCCACCTGACCGCCGATGTCCAGGCGGACGCGGTGCTTTATCAAGCCAGTCTGATCAGTGCGGACGACACGGAGGTTCTGGGCGGATGACGTCGCGCAGTTTGAAGATCGCCCTGGCCGTCTCGGTCGCCCTGAACGTCTTTGCGGCGGCCGCCGTCGGCGCCGTCTGGGTGGCGCGCGACAAGATCGAGCACCGCATCGCCGAGGCGCACAAGCCGGGCCGCAGCGAGCCGGTCTGGGACGTCATCGAACGCATGGACCCGGCGGTGCGCGACAAGGTCAAGGCGCAACTGCGCGCCGCCGCCATGCAGGCGCGGCCCGACTTTGACGAGGCGCGGGCGGCGCGGCGCGAAGCCATCGCCCTGACCGGCGGCGAGACCTTTGACCCGGTGGCGGTCGCGGCCCTGCTGGAACGCTCGCGCGCGTCCGAGGCGCGCGGCCGCTCGCGGCTGGAGACGGGGGCGGTCGAGACCTTGAACCAGCTGAGTCCCGCCGACCGCAAGGCCCTGGCCCCCATCCTGTCGCGCCACAAGGCGAAGCGGGACGCGCGCAAGCCCGAGAAGGCCGAGAAGCCGGTCGCCAATGTCGGCTGAAGTCAGCTGACGGTGGGGAGCGAGCGGGCACGCTGTTCGCCTGGTTAGTGTTTCGGCCAGAGTAAGCGTCGTCCGGGCTGGCGTTTCTTGCGATGCTTATATATGTAGGCACCTACATAAATGACGGGGGCGGTTTCAGTGAGCATTTGGATGACGCGGCGAGGGGTGATGGGCGCGACCGCCGGGCTGGGCGTCTTGAGCTGGGGCGGCCCTGGTCGAACGGGGGACAAGGGAGGCTCCATCGCCGCCCGTATGGACGCCGCCGTGGAACAGGCGATCATAGATTCAGATTTCTCGGGCGCCTTGATGCTGAAGCGTGGCGACCAGGTCGTCTATCAGCGCGCGGTGGGCCAGGCCGAGCGGGTGTTCGGCGCGGCAAACCGTATCGACACACGGTTCAACGTCGCCTCCATCGGCAAGATGTTTACAGCAACGGCGATCCTGCGTCTGGTGGAGCAGGGGAGGCTCGACCTGGACGCCCCGGCCCTCCGCTATCTGCCCGACTACCCGGCCCCTGCCATCGCCGGTCAGATCACGGCTCGCCAGATGCTGTCGCACAGCTCTGGCGTGGGCAACTACTGGGAGGCGATCGCGCAAAAGCCCTCCCAGGCCTTTGCCGAGACCCGCGACTTCCTACCCCTGATCGCCGACCAGCCGCTGGAGTTCACCCCCGGCGAGCGGCTCGGCTATTCCAATGGCGGCTATGTGATCCTGGGATTGATCGTCGAGGCCCTGACCGGCGAGACCTTTGCCGACCACATCCGGCGCACGATCTTTGAGCCTCTTGGCATGAGCGGTAGCGGCGACTGGCCGCTGGATGTCGTCGTGCCGAACCGCGCCGATGGCTATACCCGTGACGAGGCCGTGATCGGCGCCTGGCGCAACAACCTCTTCGTCAACCAGTTCAGGGGCGGGCCGGCGGGCGGCGGCTATTCGACCGTCGAGGACCTATCGACCTTCATCACCGCCCTGGGCGACGGCCGGCTCCTATCGCCGCAGATGTACGCCACAGCGACTACCGGTCTGTTCGACCTGGGCCGCGCGCGTTACGGTCTGGGGGTCATGGAAGAAACCATCAACGGTCATCGCATGGTGGGGAATACCGGCGGCCATTTCGGTATCGCCGGCGAGGTCTGGCGCTACGAGGATCTGGGCTACACCTTCGCCATGCTGACTAATGGCGAGGTCGACGGGTACTGGGGCATGAACATCGCGGTGAAGGATATCCTGTGCGGCCCGAGCCCGGCGACCGACGCCTATCATCTGGGCATGGCGATGACGGCGGCGGCGAGGGACGACAGCGTGGCGGCCGCCCGCGCCCTGTTCGATGCGAGGCCGCAGGGCCTGGAACCGCGCTCGGTCTTCGAGGTCGAGGCGGCGAAAGCCCGCCATCGCGGAAATCCGGACGGCGCTGAGCGGATCATGCAGATCGCCGCCATCGTCGAGCCCCCAGCATGACCGATCTGAAGGGCGGTCACGGCGCGGCCATCGGCGCCCAGTTGCGTCGTCTGTCGGAGCGGATCGACCGCGACGTGGGCCGCGTATACGCCCGGCTGGGCATCCGGTTCGAACAGCGCTGGTTCGGGGTCCTGAACCAGATCGTTCTGAACGGACCGATGACGGTCGGCGACCTCGCCGCCGCCCTGCGCATCACCCACGTCTCGGTCAGCCAGTCGCTGCGCTCGCTCGAAGCGGCCGGCTATGTGCGGGCGCTGCCCGACCCACGGGATGCGCGTCGCCGAAGGCAATCCCTGACCGTCGAAGGCGAGGCGTTGGTCGCCCGCCTGACACCCCTGTGGCTCGCCATGAATCTCCAGGCCGAGGCCCTCAACCGCGAGGCGGACGACGTCGCCGCGCGGCTGGATCGGCTAGATCAGGCCCTGGACCGCAGCTCCTTGCACGACCGACTGATCGCCGTGGTCGAGGTCATGGACAAGCCGGGCCGCAACGAGTCGTAGGCATCGGAATGTCCATCGGGGGCCGAGGGGGCGGCGAGCTATCTCGCGCTGTCATCCAGGGCAGCCGTCAGGCCGCTTGCGGCTGAACGCGCTGCACCGGCGCGCCGACCGGGGCCATGGCGCCTTCGGGGGCGCGGATGGGGAGGTCGAACCAGACGGTGGTGCCGTGGCCGGGTTCGCTTTCGATGGTCATGCGGCCGCGATGCAGTTCGATCAGCGACTTGGTCAGGGCCAGGCCGAGGCCGGTGCCCTGGGTGGTCTTGGAGTGTTGGCCCTCGACCTGCTCGAAGGGCTGGGCCAGGCGGTCCAGGTCGGCGGCGGCGATGCCGATGCCAGTGTCGGTCACCGAGACGCGGACATGATCGGCGTCATGGGGCGAGACAGTCACGGTGACGGCGCCGCCTTCGGGCGTGAACTTCACGGCGTTGGAGATCAGGTTCAGCATAACCTGCTTCAGGCCGCGATGATCGGCCTCGATCTGAAGCGCCTCGGGGGCGACCAGGCCGAGGGTCAGGCCGGATTCCATCGCCTTGCCGCGCATCAGGCGGATGGCGTCGTTGCACAGGCCGTTCAGGGACACGGTCTCATAGTGCAGGGTCAGCTTGCCGGCCTCGATCTTGGCCATGTCGAGGATGTCGTTGATCAGGCTGAGCAGGTGCTGGCCGGACTGGTGGATGTCGGCGGCGTAGCCCTTGTAGCGACGGTCGCCGAGGGCGCCGAACATCTCGCCGGCCATGATCTCGGAGAAGCCGTTGATGGCGTTCAGCGGAGTGCGCAACTCGTGGCTCATATTGGCCAGAAACTCCGACTTGGCCTGGTTGGCGGCCTCGGCGCGGGTCATGGCGACCTCATACTTGCGGGCCAGCAGTTGCAGTTTGACCTCGCGGTCCTCCAACTCGACGACCATGGCGCGCAGTTCGTCGGCGGCGCGGCGGCGCTCGGCCTCCTGACGACGGATGACGGTGATGTCGGCGGCGATGACCACGGTGCCGCCGTCGCCGGTGAAGCGTTCGGCCATCTGCAGCCAGCGCCCGTCCTTCAACTCAACCTCGCGCACGCCGGCGCGACCGCTGGCCGAGGGGTGCTCGGCCTTGATGGCTTCGGCGGCGATCAGGTTGAGGGCCTCCTTCTGGGCGCCCTTGCGGACCACGCCGGCGGGGAAGGCGAAGGCGTCCTGGAAGGCCTGGTTCCACAGGATCAGGCGGCCCTGGCGATCAAACAGGACGAAGGCGTCGGACACGCTTTCGATGCCGTCGCGCAGGCGGTTTTCGGCGGCCTGGGCCTGGGCTTTGGAGCGGCGGGCTTCGGTGATGTCCAGGGCCACGCCCAGCAGGCTGGTGAAACCGGCGTCGCGGCGGGCCTGGCGCGACTGACCGCGGGCGTCGATCCAGCGGATGCCGCCGGACTTGAGCGGCACGGGGAAGGTGACGTCGAAGACGCCGTCGGCCGCAGCCCGATCGAGGGCGTCGATCAGGGTCTCGCGATAGCGGGGATGGACCTTCTCGATCAGGGTCTGGGTGGTCAGGGCTTGACCGGGTTCGACCTCCAGCATGGCGGCCATGTAGTCGGACAGGACCACCTCGCCGCGCGCCAGATCCCATTCCCACACGCCGCAGCGCGCGGCCTCGACGGCGACGCGGAAGCGACGCTCGGTGTCGGCCCAATGGCGGCCCGCACGGGTCTGACGCCAGTTCTGCACCGCCAGGACGGCCAGCAGCAGCAGCACCAGCAGCAGAGGCCCGGCCAGCATCCAGGCGTCGTCGAGCCAGGCGGCCAGGCCGCCGGTCGCGGGCATGGCGGCGACGACGGCGTGGCCAGCGGCGTCCACGGGGGCCGAGGCGGTCAGGCGGACCTGGCCGTCTGCGCCCTTGACCGGACGGCCGGCGTCGGCGGGCGCCTGACCGGCGGGAACGATGCTCAGACCGGCGCCCGGCAGGGCGGTCTTGAGATCGGGCAGGGGGGTGCGGGCGGTGATCGTGCGGCCGTCGGCCAGCGGGCGACGGGCGGTCAGGGCGCCGTCATGCAGCGCATAGGCGGACGACGCGCGCCCGGCGGTTGCGGCCTCGGGGCCGGTCTTGCCGCCGGTCGCAGCGAGAACCCGTCCATCCTTGTCGGCGATGACGAAGGCGGCTTCGGGGGCGACGACGCGGGCGCGGTCCAGGGCCTCGACCGCCTGGGCCGGGCGTTCAGCCAGTTCGCGGGCGACGAGGGCCAGGGCGCGGTCGGTCAGGGCCAGGCGGGCGGTGATCTGGCTGGCGGCGAGACGGGCTTCCAGCGCCAGGGCCTCGACCTTGATCGCCTGGGCTTCACGATCGGGGCGACCGTCGTCGCGGATGACCAGCAGGGCGTAGGCGGTGATGACCAGGGCGATGGCGAGCATGAGGACGCGCACCCAGGGCATGTGGCCGCGCGCGGTGCGATCCGAAGCCCGTCGGCCCGGCTGGTAGCTGCGGCGCTCGGTGCCCTGCAAGCCGTCCCCTCATCCTGAAACAGACGGGGAATCTAGGCTGCGTCGCGGATTCCTGTCGAGGCCCGGCGTGGAAGGCTTTTCACCTTGCAGGCGAACCGGTGCAGGAAAGACTCAGGCGGCGTTTTCAACGGCCGTCGCCGGCGCGTGCGCGGGGTCGCCGGGGGCGGCCAGGACGTCGGTGATCTGACGCAGGACGTCGCGGGCGCGGCGGGCCAGGTGCAGGCTTTCCGGGGGGGCGTCGTCGGGGGCCTCGGACACGCTCTCGACCAGCTCGCGGGCCAGATCCATCAGATCGGGCGCGGCGGCGATCAGGCGGGACTGGAACTCGATGCGCTCGGGATCGCGGTCGTATTCGGCGCCCGGCACGCGCCAGCCGCCCCAGTCGGCCTTGTCGGTGACGACGACCGGGTAGGAGCCGGGGAAGGGATGGTGGGCGCAGTCGGCTGGTTCCTGCCACTTGTTGCGGGCGCGCAGCACGCGCCAGTCGCCCAGGACGGTGGCGGCGGCGTCCTCGGCCGGGAGTTGCAGCTCGGCGGCCTGGAACTCGCGGCCCAGACCGACCTCGTAGGTGATGCGGACCGGCTCGTCGAAGCCCTTGGCCCAGACAGGCAGGACCTTTTCGACCTGGGCCCAGGCGCCGACGCTTTCAACCCAGACCTTCTGGCCCTTCTGGAACTGCGCGCGCGCCATGCGGATTCTCCCCTGCGAAGGGCCAGCATGGCGCGACAGCCGTTATCGTCCGGTTCCGCGTCGTGGTTAGCGGGCGGTAAAGGCCGGGATCAGGTGGGGCGCGAGATCTCTTCCAGGGCCTCGCCGGCGTAGCGTTCCTTGACCCGCGTCGACAGGTCGCCCAGCGAGACCACGCCGACCAGGCGGCCGTCCTTGTCGACCACGGGCAGGCGGCGGACCTGGCGCGAACCCATCAGGTCCAAGGCGGCCTTCAGGTCGTCGTCGGCGCGGACGACCAGGGCGTCGCGGCTGAGGAATTCGACCACGCGCGCATTGGGGGCGGCGCCCGAGGCCACGGCGCGCACGGTGATGTCGCGGTCGGTGATGGCCCCGACCAGGTTTTCGCCGTCGGCCACGGGGATGAAGCCGAAATCGCCCGCCGCCATGCGGGCGGCGACTTCCTGCAGGGTGTCGTTGGGACGGGCCACCTGCACGTCCTTGCTCATCACGTCGCGGATTTTCATGGGTCTCTCCCTTGCCGACCGTCTGTCAGGCTTGACGGTAGGAACCCGCGCAAGGGAGGCCGGTTCCGGACGGCTGATCCAGGGAACGGCGGTCGCGGCGGCTCGTTTGCCTGTGATCGCCGGCCGGAGACCCGCCCATGACCGATGCCGCCAAGACGCCAGACCCGCGCCGGGGCATGCCCTCGCCGGAACTGAGCCGCGCCGAATTCACCGCCCGCTTCCTGAGCGCCTATCAGGACCCGGCCTTTGACGCGGTGCGGGCGGCGCTGGATGAGGTCGCCGCCGTGGCCTGGGACGGCTACATCAAGGGCCGCAAGAGCCCGGTGACGCGCAAGGCCGGGCCGGGATATGCCGACCCCGACTATGATCTGTCGATCGACTGGATCGCGGCGCGGGCGGCGATCGAGGCGGCGCAGGCCCGGCACGATGACGCCAGGGGGCCGCTGCGCGCCCTGCTGGTCAATGGCTCGTCGCGATCCGAACACACCTGTCCCGGCGAGATGTCCAAGAGCTGGCGTCTGACCATGATCGCCGAAGAGGCGCTGAAGGCGGCGGGGATCGAGACGAACGTGCTGGATCTGGCGCGGCTGGCGTCGGAATACGGGCGAGAGATCCACCCCTGCAAGGCCTGCTTCTCGACGGCGGCGGCCCTGTGTCACTGGCCGTGCAGTTGCTATCCCAACTATTCGCTGGGACAGGTCCACGACTGGATGAACGACATCTATCCGATGTGGGTCGAGGCGCATGGGATCTTCATCGTCACCCCGGTCAACTGGTATCAGACCTCCAGTTCGCTGAAGCTGATGATCGACCGGCTGGTCTGCGCCGACGGGGGCAATCCCGATCCGACCCTGACGCACGGCAAGGACCCGAAGAAGGCCAAGGCGGTCGAACTGGCGGGCTGGGACTATCCGCGCCACCTGGCGGGGCGGACCTTCGCCGTGGTGGCGCACGGCGATGTCGAGGGGGCCGAGAACGTGCGCCGCTCGGTGGCCGACTGGCTGAAGTCGATGAAGCTGATCCCGGCGGGTCCCGACGCCGAGATCGACCGCTACATCGGCTATTTCGAGCCCTATGCTGTCAGTCACGACGCCCTGGACAAGGATCAGGACATCCAGGCCGAGGTCAGGATCGCCGCCGAGGAACTGGCGCGGGCGATGCAGGCCCGCCGCGACGGACGGCTGGCGTCCACCGACGAGGGGCTGGAAGGCCCGCGCCAGAAGTAGGCGCCTGAAACAGGCGTCATGGCGTGCGGCGCTCGGGCAGGGTCTGGGCGGCGCGGACCAGTTGCACGAACTCGGCGCGGTCGCCGTAGAGGTCGTCGCCGCGCGACCCTTGCGCCTGTTCGAGGATGGCCTCCCAGCCGTAGTCGGCGTTCATCCACGGATCGCCACGCAGTTTCTGGGCGAAGGCGGCGACGGCGATGGCCCAGCGCGTGGTCTCGGGCGGCTGGGCGCTGACACGACCGTCGGCGGGATTGGCCAGGACCTGCTGGATCAGGTCCGAGCGGGCGGCGCCGGGCTGCTTGTAGCGGATCTGGATGAAGCCGATCTCGCCGTTCGGATCACCGCCGCCGGTCGTGACGCGGTTGTCGGGGTAGCGCCGCTCAGGGATCTGCGTCGGGCCGCCGACGGGGGTGATTTCATAGAGGGCGGTGACGGAAGCGCCCGAGCCGACCTCGCCGGCGTCGATGGCGTCGTTGTTGAAGTCTTCCTCGTTCAACAGGCGGGTTTCGTAGCCGATCAGCCGCCATTCGGCGACGCGGGCGGGATTGAACTCGACCTGGATCTTCACGTCGTCGGCGATGGGGAAGGCGCCCTTGTCGAACTGGGGGCCGAACAGGCGGCGGGCTTCGTTCAGGTCGCTGACATAGCCCGCGGTCCCGTTGCCGGCCTGGGCGATGGCCTGCATCCGGGCGTCCTGATAATTGCCGCGCCCGAAGCCATAGACCGACAGATAGATGCCCGTCTTGCGCTTGTCGGCGACGTAGTCCTCCAGCCGCTTGTCGTCGGTGACGCCGACGTTGAAGTCGCCGTCGGTGAACATCAGGATACGGTTGACCTTGTTGCGGCCGAAGCTGGCCTGGGCCTGGTCATAGGCGTTGGTCATGCCGGTGGCGCCCGCCGTCCCGCCCGAGGCGCGCAGGGAGGCGACGGCGCAGCGCAGCTTCAGCTTTTCGTTGCCTGAGGTGGGGGCCAGGGTCGTGCCGGCGCCCTCGGCGTAATAGGCCACGGCGACGCGGTCCTGGGGCCGCAGGCGGTCGATGACCAGGTTCATCGACTGCTTGGCCAGTTCCAGCTTGTCGGGGCTGTTCATCGAACCGGAGACGTCGACGAGGAAGGTCAGGTTCAGCGGACGGCGCTGGGCCTCGGGTAGTTCATAGCCCTGAAGCCCGACATGGACGATCTGGCGCCCCGGCGCCCAGGGCGAGGCGGCGACGGCGGTGGTGACGGCGAAGGGCCGCGCCGCCGAGGTTGGGCGGGCGTAGCCGTAGTCGAAGTAGTTGATCATCTCCTCGACCCGCACGGCGTCGCGCGGCGGGGCGCTGCCGTTGTCGATGAAGCGGCGGACATTGGCGTAGGCGGCGGTGTCCACATCGATGGAGAAGGTGGAGACGGGCTGTTCCGCCGTGCGCTTGATCGGGTTGGGCGTGGCGTCGGGATAGCGTTCGGTGTCGGCGGGCGCAGGCGGGACCGGCGCGCCGGGCGTGCGGCCGATGCGCGACCCGCTGACCGTCACTTCGTTGAGCATTGAACCCGGCGGCGGCGGCGGCGGAGGAGGAGGAGGAGGAGGTGCGCCGATTGGCAGCGGCGGTCCGGGGGCGATGACCGGCGGGCCGCTGTATTGGACCCGATCCTCCTTCTTTGTCGGCGCGATCGGCACGGCGACAGGCGGCGGGGGACGGCGCGTGATCGGCGGAGCAGGCGGTGTCAGATGGAAGCCGAACTCACGACAGGCGGCGTCAGTGGGCGTTCCGTCTCTCACAAGCGGTGGGACGGGTGCAGCCAGGACCGGGGCCGGGGCGGCGGTCATCAGGGCGGCGACGGCGGCCAGGGTCGTGTTCGCCAGGCGCCGTGGGGGCGGGTTGCGGTTGGGCATCAATGTCTCCTCCATCCCTGTCTCGCTTAGTAGGATGACGATGTTCGGCGGAACTGTGGCGATTATTTCGCGCTGATAGGAGGGGGCGGCGAGTGTGGCGCGGGCGCCTCGGGCGCATGACCCCTCGCAATCGCGACGCTTCGCCCCCACAATGAAGGCTCAAACTGAAGGGTGAGCGATGGCCGACGCGGCGACGGGACTGGATCTGGGGCATGTGGCCGCTCTGCTGGCGGCGGGGGTCGTGGCGGTGCCGATCTTCCGCAAATTGGGGTTGGGCTCGGTGCTGGGCTATCTGGCGGCGGGCGTGGCTATCGGGCCGTTCGGCCTGGCCCTGTTCCACGAGCCGGAGACCATCCTGCACGTCGCCGAGTTCGGCGTGGTCATCTTCCTGTTCATCATTGGTCTGGAGATGCGGCCCAAGCGTCTGTGGGGCATGAGGAACGAGATCTTCGGTCTGGGCGCGGCCCAGGTCGGGCTGGCGGGACTGGCCCTGACCCTGGTCGCCATGATGGCCGGGGTGTCGGCGCCGGTGGCCTTTGTCGGGGCCATGGGCTTCGTCATGTCCTCGACCGCCGTCATCGTGCAGATGCTGGAGGAGCGCGGCGATCTGCCGACGCCGGGCGGCCAGAGGGCCGTGTCCATCCTGCTGTTCGAGGATCTGGCCATTGTGCCCCTTTTGGCCATCGTCGCCCTGCTGGGGGCCTCGATGGGCCAGTCGGCGGAAAGCACGACGCCGCTGTGGCAGTCGATCGGCCTGGCCCTGGCGGCTCTGGCGGGGGTGCTGGTCGTCGGTATCTACGCCATCAATCCGGTGTTCCGCTTCCTGGCCCGCAACGGCGGGCGCGAGGTAATGACCGCCGCCGCCCTGCTGGTGGTGGCGGGCACGGCCTGGATCATGGACGGGGTCGGCCTGTCGATGGCCATGGGCGCCTTTCTGGCCGGGGTCCTGCTGTCGGACTCGACCTTCCGGCATCAGCTGGAAGCCGACGTCGAGCCGTTCCGCGCCATCCTGCTGGGGCTCTTCTTCCTGTCGGTGGGCATGGCCCTGGACATCGGCGTGGTCATCAATGACTGGCGTGTGGTCCTGGCCGGTCTGGCCGCCTTCATGGTGGTCAAGGCCCTGGTCATCTATGTGGTCGCCCGCCTGTTCAAGGCGCGCCATCATGAGGCGATCGAGCGGGCGGCCCTGTTCGCGCAAGGCGGCGAGTTCGCCTTTGTCCTCTATAGCGCCGCCGCCACGGCGGGGGTAATCGACGCCCAGGCCAGCGCGGCCCTGACGGCCATCGTCATCCTGTCCATGGCCCTGACGCCGCTGACCACCCTGGCGCTGAAGCGTTTCCTGCCCAAGGAGGCGGGGCTGTCGCCAGAAGACGCCGAGGGGGTGGACGCCGCCGATGGCCTGCGCGGTCAGGTGCTGATCATCGGCTTCGGCCGCTTCGCCCAGGTGGTGTCGCAGCCCCTGCTGGCGCGCGACGTGGACGTGTCGATCATCGAGAACGACGTGGAGATGATCCAGGCCGCCGGCAATTTCGGCTTCAAGGTCTATTATGGCGACGGCACGCGTCTGGACACGCTCAGGGCCTCGGGCGCGGGCAAGGCCGAGGCGGTGCTGGTCTGCGTCGACAAGCCGGAGGCCGCCGACAAGATCGTGCAACTGGTCAAGTCCGAGTTCCCCGGCGTGAAGCTGTTTGTGCGCGCCTTTGACCGTGGGCACTCGCTGCGCCTGATCCAGGCGGGGGTCGATTATCAGGTGCGCGAGACCTTTGAATCCGCGCTGAAATTCGGCCAGGCCGTGCTGGAGGAACTGGGTCTGCCCGAGGACGAGGCCGCCGACGTCATCGCCGATGTGCGCCGTCGCGACGAGGCGCGTCTGGATCTGGACCTGACCGGCGGGCTGAAGGCCGGAGCGGCCCTGATGCGGGGCAATATGCCGACGCCGCAGCCGACGCCCTATATCAAGCCGCACCGCGAGGGCCGTCTGGTCAACGAGGACGAGGCCCCGCCCGAAGCCGTCATCGAACCGGCGGGGCAGAAGGCGGACTGACCGGGCATGGCGAGCGTCGATCTGGCCAAGCGGGCCTATGACCACGGCTGGCGGCTGGACCCCATTGTTCGCAGCCTGCTGGACACCGACTTCTACAAGCTGCTGATGCTGCAGTTGATCTGGCGCCGGCATCGCGAGGTGCCGGTGACCTTCAGCGTCATCAACCGCACCACCAGCGTCCGCCTGGCCGAGGAGGTGGATGAGGCGGAACTGCGGGCGCAACTGGATCATGCGCGGACCCTGCGGTTTTCCAACCGCGAGCTGATCTGGCTGGGCGGCAACACCTTTTACGGGGTGAAGTCGATCTTCAAGCCGGACTTCCTAGCCTGGCTGGCGGACTATCGCCTGCCGGAATACGACCTGTCACGCGGAGCGGACGGGCAGTTCCGGCTGGAGTTTTCAGGGTCCTGGGCCGAGGTCACTCTGTGGGAAATCCCGGCGCTGTCGATCCTCAATGAGCTGCGCAGCCGTCGGGCGCTGCGGCGGCTTGGGCGGTTCGAGCTGGACGTCCTCTATGCCCGCGCCAAGACCAAGCTGTGGGGCAAGGTCGAGCGGCTGCGCCGGCTGGAGCCGCTGTCGATCTCGGACTTCGGCACGCGGCGACGTCACGGCTTCCTGTGGCAGGGCTGGTGCGTCGAGGCGCTGAAAGAGGGGCTGGGGTCAGCCTTCATCGGCACCTCCAATGTCCTGCTGGCCATGAACAATGATCTGGAGGCGGTCGGCACCAATGGGCATGAACTGCCCATGGTGTTGGCGGCCCTGGCGGGGGACGACGACGCGGCCTTGCGGGCCGCCCCCTATCAGGTGCTGGAGGAGTGGCGGGCGACCTATGA
Organism: Brevundimonas sp. MYb52; assembly: GCF_002979535.1. Lineage (GTDB taxonomy): Bacteria > Pseudomonadota > Alphaproteobacteria > Caulobacterales > Caulobacteraceae > Brevundimonas. The sequence continues at coordinate 42,939 of NZ_PCPB01000013.1, forward strand.
CGGCAATCTGCTGATCGCCCTGCCGGACGCCTTCGGGACGCGGGCCTTTCTGGCCGATGCGCCGCACTGGCTGGCCGACTGGAAGGGGTTCCGGCCCGATTCCGCGCCGCCGATCGCGGGCGGCGAGGAGATCCTGGCCTGGTGGGCGTCGCAGGGCCGTGATCCGCGCGAGCGGCTGCTGGTCTTCGCCGACGGCATGGACGTGGATACGATCGAGGCGACCCACGCCCACTTCAAGGGGCGGGTGCGGACCAGCTTCGGCTGGGGCACCAATCTGACCAACGACTTCCGCGACTGCGCGCCCGCGCCCATGCCGGAACTGACGCCCATCTCCCTGGTCTGCAAGGTGACACGGGCGGGCGGGCGTTCGGCGGTCAAGCTGTCGGACAATGTCGAGAAGGCCACCGGCGACCGGGCCGAGATCGAGCGCTATCTGCGGGTCTTTGGCGAGGCGGGGCGGGGGCGACAGGCGGTCACGGTCTGAGGGAACCGCCAAGCTTGGTGAGGCATTTCGCTGAAGGCGGCGGTCGGCGTCGTCTCAACCCAGCTTCAGCCTAGCAGGATGCGCGTCATGACCACCTATAACGTCGGCTATATCGTCGGTTCGCTGTCGAAGAATTCGATCAACCGCAAGCTGGCCAAGGCCCTGATCAAGCTGGCGCCCGCGAAGCTGAAATTCCACGAGGTCTCGTTTGCGGACCTGCCCCTCTATTCCTACGACTACGACGCCGATTTCCCCGAGGTCGCGACCCGGTTCAAGGCGGACCTGAAGCGCTCGGACGCCATCCTGATCGTCACGCCGGAATACAATCGTTCCATCCCCGGCGGGCTGAAGAACGCCATCGACTGGGCCAGCCGCCCCTATGGCACCAACAGTTTCGCGCGCAAGGCGACGGCGGTGATCGGCACATCGCCCGGCGCCATTGGCACGGCGGTGGCGCAGCAGAGCCTGCGCAGCGTCCTGGGCTTCCTGCAGGCACCGCAGATGAACGCGCCCGAGGCCTATATCCAGTTCAAGCCGGGCCTGATCACCGACGACGGCGAGGTGACCGTGCCGGAGACCGAGCAGTTCCTGCGCGACTATATGGAAGAGTTCCATCAGTTCATGGCGCGGGTGCTGACGGTCTTGCCGCGCGACGCCTGATCCATCAGGGAAGCGGGGCCGTATTCAGGGTTTCGCCCACGTCAGGACCGCCGCTTGCCCGCTTCCCCGCCCGTCATCCTGTGGTTCCGCCGCGACCTGCGGCTGGCCGACAACCCGGCCCTGCATCACGCCCTGGCGACGGGGCGGGCGGTGCTGCCGGTCTATGTTCGGGACGAGCGGCTGGAGGGGCGGGCCATCGGCGCCGCCTCGCGCTGGTGGCTGGACAAGAGCCTGCGGGCGCTGGATGCGGACCTGAGGGGGCGGGGCGGACGACTGATCCTGCGCAGTGGCGACGCGGAGGCGCAGTTGCATCGCCTGATCGCTGAGACCGGCGCGGATCGGGTCTTCATGAACCGCCTGTTCGAGCCCGAGGCCTTCGCCCGCGACGCCGACATCGCCCATGGGCTGAAGGCCGAGGGCGTCGCGTGCCGGGGCTTCAACGCCAGCCTGATGGCCCGACCGGGGGCGGTGCTGAACGGCTCGGGCCAGGCCTACAAGGTGTTCACGTCGTTTCTGAAGGCCCTGCTGACGGTGGCTGAGGCGCCCGCCGGGCTGGATGCGCCCGAGGCCATAGCGGTTCCGGACAGCGTGGCGAGCGAGGCGGTCGAGGACTGGGGCCTGCATCCGACGCGGCCCGACTGGTCCACCGGCTTTGTCGCGACGCCGGGCGAGGCGGGGGCGAGGGCGGCGCTGGCGGCCTTTGTCGCGGGCGGGCTGAAGACCTACGCCACCGACCGCGACCGGCCGGATCGGGCCGGGACCAGCGGTCTGGCGGCGCACCTGCACTGGGGCGAGATCGGGCCGTGGCGGGCTATCCAGACTGTGCGAGCGGCGGCGGCAGAGGGCCGGGTTCCGGCGGGAGAGACGGAGAAGTTCGTCGCCGAGATCGGCTGGCGTGAGTTCTCGGCCCATCTGCTGCACCACTTCCCCTACCTGCCCGAGCGGGCCTTCCGGCCCGAGTATGACGCCATGCCTTGGCGGGACGATGCCGAGGGTCTGGCGGCGTGGAAGGCGGGGCGGACGGGCTATCCCCTGGTGGACGCCGGGATGCGCCAGCTGTGGGCGACGGGGACCATGCACAATCGGGTGCGGATGGTGGTCGCCTCCTTCTTGGTCAAGCACCTGCTGATCGACTGGCGCGAGGGCGAGGCCTGGTTCTGGGACTGCCTGACCGACGCCGATCTGGCCAGTAATGTGCAGAACTGGCAGTGGGTTGCGGGATCGGGCGCCGACGCCGCCCCCTATTTCCGCGTCTTCAATCCGACAGCCCAGGGCGAGAAGTTCGATCCGCAGGGGCGCTATGTGCGGCGCTGGGTTCCCGAGGTGGCGCGGCTGCCGGACCGCTGGCTGCACGCGCCGTGGACGGCGCCGCCCATGGTGCTGACCGAAGCGGGGGTGAGGCTGGGCGTGACCTATCCCCGGCCCATCGTGGATCATGTCGAGGGACGCGAGCGGGCGCTGGCGGCGCTGAAGACGGTCAGCGCCAGTCGCGGCGAAAGCGACTAGTCCAGCGACCAGACGCGCGAGCGTTTGACCTCCTGGTCCTCCAACTCGCGGGTGGTGGGGACGGTGTATTCCGCCAGCAGGGTCAGGCCGGTCTTGGGGAAGTAGGTGCGGCCCGGGTCGCCGACGATGACGCGCGTTCCGTTGGCCTGGGCCTGTTTCAGCCAGACCAGAACCGCCTCGGCCATCGGCTTTTCATAGAAGACATCACCGGCGCAGATCAGGTCGGCGGGCGGCGGCGGGGCGTCCAGAAGGTTGGCGTCGGTGAAGGCGATCTCGACGCCGTTGGAGGCGGCGTTGGCGGCCACGGCGGCGGCGCAGAAGGGGTCGATGTCGGCGGCCAGGACCGAGGCCGCGCCCGCCTTCATGGCGGCGACCGCGACCAGGCCTGAGCCGGTGGCCAGATCAATGACGCGCTTGCCCGCGACCTGATCGGGGTGATCCAGCAGCCAGCGCGCGAGCGCCTGACCGCCGGCCCAGGCGAAGGCCCAGAAGGGCGGGGGCAGGCCCATGGCGCCCAGTTCTTCCTCGGTCAATCGCCACAGGGGCGTGATCTCGTCCGCCAGCCACAGCGAGATCTCGGGTGCGTGCGGCACGGTCTGCAGCCGAGTGTTGGCGGCGATGAAGTCGGGGGCGTTGGCGGGCGTCAGGCGCATGGGTGGTGTCTAGCGGTCGTCCCGCCCCGTGCACAGGGCGATCAGGCGCGGGCGGCGTTCTGCTCGGCGCGGTTGTCGCGATGCGCCCGATCCGAACCCGACTGATAGCCGATGTGATAGCTGGCCAGCAGGATGCAGATCATGCTGCCCAACAGCAGGGCCAGACCGCCGTTGGAATAGAGTTTCCGGCCTTTCGCCAGGCCCAACCCCATTCCCAGCAAGGCGAGAAGACTCAAGGCCACGCCTGTCAGCGCCCAACTGATCGCGCCCATGCCTTTGATCTCCCTTTGAATTCGATGACCGAGGTTAGGTCGACGGCGATCGGCTTGGCAAGGGCGTGGTAGGGTCAGGCGCGCCTGACTAAAAGTCAGGTTGACATGACATGAAAGCGGAGTAAGGTCAGCCTTACATTCAGTCAGGAGCGCTTTCCAATGTTGACGATGGGAAAACAGAGCAACACCCCCGCCGGTCGACGCTATGTCGTCCGCACCATGGCCTTCATGGGCGGCTATGTCGCCGTCATGCTGGCGACCATCGGCGGCGCTTTTGACGCCATCCAGGGCAAGCCCGCCGCCTGGGTGCTGGCGCTGGTGGTTTCGGCGCCCATCGCCGGGCAGATCTGGGCCACACTCAGCTTCATGCGCGACTCGGATGAATATGTGCGGGCGGTGACGGCCAAGCAGTTCATCGTCGCGGCAGGCGTGGCCATGACGCTGTTCAGCGCCTGGGGCTTTGGCGAGAGCTTCGCCGGGGCGCCCCACGCCGAAGGCTGGCTGATCTATCCGCTGTTCTGGGCCGTCTTCGGCTGTGTCGCGCCCATGTTGCGGTCGTCGAACTGATGAAGAACAGGCTGAAACTGCTGCGCGTCGAGCGCAACTGGACCCAGGAGCAGCTGGGTCAGGCGCTGGGGGTCTCGCGTCAGGCCGTCAACGCCCTGGAGACCGAGAAACACGACCCCTCGCTGGACCTCGCTTACCGCATCGCCGCCCTGTTTGCGCGGCCGGTGGAAGAGGTGTTCGAGAACCCGCACGGCTGACGACGACTGTCAGCTTAACCTGACTATTTTGTCCGCCTTGCCTGCCGTCGCTCCCGGTCTGAACCGGGAAGCGATCCCGCTCGCCCGGAAGTCGTCGGGCGAGCGGCGGGCCTCATCCCGATCGAAAGGAAACGCCATGACCAGAATCTCCGCCCCCGCCCGAACCCTCCGCGCCTTCGCCCTGGCCGCCGCCGTCAGCTGGGCCGCTGGAAACATCTTCTCGCCGGCCCAGGCGGCCACGGTCGAGGCCGCCTCGACCCAGGCTGGGGCTCCCGCCTTTGCCTCGGACCGTCTGTCGGTCGAGGTGATGGGGCAGGGACCGGATGTCGTCCTGATCCCCGGCTTCGCCTCGTCGCGCGAGGTGTGGCGGCCGATGGCTGAGCGGCTGGCGGCGACCCATCGGGTGCATCTGGTGCAGTTGGCGGGCTTTGCGGGCGAGCCGTGGAGCCATGGCGACGGGGCCTTTGTCCAGCCAGCGGTGGATGAACTGGCGCGCTATGCGGCGACGCTGAACCGGCCCGCCGTGATCGGCCATTCCATGGGCGGACTGGCCGGGCTGATGCTGGCGCAGCAGCATCCCGAGGCGGTCGGGCGGGTGATGAGCGTCGACAGCCTGCCCTTCTTCAGCGCCATGTTCGGGCCGACTGCGACGGTCGAGGGGGCGAAGCCCTTCGCCGATCAGGCGGCGGCGAGCATCCTCGGCGCTGATGAAGCGGGCTTCCGGCGTCAGCAGGACCAGACGGCGGTGGGCCTGATGAAGACCGAGGCGGCGCGCCCGGCCATGGTCGACTGGTCGATGGCCTCGGACCGTCACGCCATGGCCACGGCCATCCGCGAGGTGATGACCACCGACGCGCGGCCCGGTCTGGCGGCGATGACCACGCCGGTCTGGGCGGTCTATGCGGCGGACGCCGACGGCGGGGCGCCGGCGGCGATGGCCGACACCGTCTGGGGGCGCGAGTATGCGGCCCTGCCGGGGGTGAAGCTGGTGCGGGTGGACGACAGCCGCCACTTCATCATGAACGACCAGCCGGAGCGGCTGGGCGTGCTGGTGGATGAGTTTCTGGCGGATTGACCACAACCGCTCATCCCCGCGGAGGCGGGGACCCAGTGCTTTGGCTGCAAGCGTGACCGCTCAAATCTAACCACGCTCATTCCTACGCAGCGCGTGAGGCTCTCACTGGGTCCCCGCCTCCGCGGGGATGAGCGGAACAAAGGGGGCGCGCTCGATGGAAGTCGGCGCGCCCTCAGTCTCTTACTTCGGTCGCAGGTCGTTGGTGACGTCGCCGGTCTTGAGCGGCTGGCCGCCGAACTCGGCGGCATAGGCCGGGGCGAGCAGGCTCTGGAAGGCCGAGGCGGGCAGGGTCAGGTAGTAGGCGCCTTCGACGTAGGGACCGACCGCATAGGCGTCGAGCAGGAAGGTCAGGCCGCCGGCCTTGCCCGGCGTGGCGCCGGGCGCGAGGACGATGGCCACGTCTTTCAGCTTCGGGCAGGACCAGGTGTCGGCCTTGGTGCTGACCGGGGTCGCGCCGGGGCGGGCCTTCTTGGCGGTGTTGACGGCGTCGCACAGGGCGCGCTCCAGCGACGACAGGTCGGCGCCCTTGGCGAAAAGGTCTGCGGGGCTGATGCGGCGCTTCTCGGTCTTGTCCCACAGCAGGGCGGTGGCGACCGTGTTCGGGTGGGCGCCGCCGGAATAGTCGAAGTCGGTGCGCATGGCGCTGAACAGGCGGCCGGTCTGGACCGGGTCGCCATAGACGATGGTCTTCTCATAAGGCCCCATGGCGCTCTCGCCGCCGGCCTCGGTGCGGTCGGCCTGGGCGCCCTCGGCGTACTTGGCCAGGTCGGCGACTTCCTGACGATAGAGGCTGGCGTAGAGCTCGGGCTGGGTCTTGATGGCTTCGGGCAGGGTCAGGCTGGTCTTGGCGTAGGGCGTGGCGCTGTCATACTTCAGCGGGCCGTCCGCGGCGACGGCGGTCGCGGCCTTGGAGGCCTCGGGCGCCTTCTGCTCGTTGCGCTGGCAGGCGGCGAGGGAGGCCGCGACGGCGACGGTGACGAGCAGAATGCGAGCGGTACGCGAGGGGATCATGCCGGGTACTCCTAAGGCGAGATCAGTAAGCTAGGCCGTTCAACGCAATGGCGGCGAGAAGGATCAATCCCGCCTCACGATTTGATTTGAACAGGCGCAGGGCCAGGTCGGCGTCGTCGGGTTTCAGGCGCTTCACCTGCCAGGCCAGGTGCAGGGCGTAGGCGGCCAGGCCGACGTAGAAGACGGGGCCGAGACCGGCGGCGAAGCCCGCCGCGCCGGCCAGCAGAACGGCCAGGACATAGAAGACGGCCACGCCCGGCTTGACCTGGGCGCCCAGACGCCGGGCCGAGGACTTGATCCCGGCCATGGCGTCGTCCTCGATGTCCTGAAGCGCGTAGATGGTGTCGTAGCCGAGGGTCCAGAAGACGCCGCCGGCGTAGAGCAGCAGGGCCGACAGGGCGAGATGGCCCATCTGGTTCAGGCCCTCGGCCATCCAGTAGGCGTCGCCGCTGGCGCGAACCTCCAGCACATAGAGCCAGCCCAGCGAGAACAGGCCGCCGGTCGCTGCCGCGAAACCCAGCAGCGCGCCCCAGTTGAAGGTCAGGCCCAGCCAGGCCTGGGGCCACCAGGTGATGCGCTTCATGAAGGGATAGGCCGCCACCAGACCCAGCGACAGGGCGCCAAGCAGGACCGACATCAGGTTCATGCTTAGTAGGATGCACAGGCTGATCAGGCTGAGGCCGGCGACGAAGGCCCAGGCCTGTTTGACGCTGATCTGGCCCGCCGGAATGGGGCGCAGGGCGGTGCGGGCGACCTGAGCGTCGAAGTCGCGGTCGACGATGTCGTTCACGGCGCAGCCGGCGCCGCGCATCAGACAGGCCCCGATGGCGAAGCCCGCGATCAGCCACAGCTCATAGCCGCCGAAGGGCCGGTCGTACTGGTTCAGGGCCAGCATGATGCCTTGCCAGCCGGGCAGCAGCAGCAGCCAGGTGCCGATGGGCCGGTCGAAGCGGCCCAGCTTCAGCCACGGCTTCAACCCCTCGGGGGCGTAGCGGTCCACCCAGTTCTGGCGGGCGGCGTCGGGAAGCGGGGCTGTGCTCATGAGAGGGGTCTTAGACCCTGAGACGGTCACGGGTGAAGGCCCTGCGTCCGATCCGCGTGATGCGAGGCCATTGCGCGATGCGGCCAGGCTGCGCTTAGTGTCGACATAACTGGAGGGAAGCGCCGATGACTGACGAGCCGATCAAGGGCCCCGCGTCCTATTTTCCCTCCATCGAGAAGAAGTACGGACGGCCCATCAGCGAGTGGAAGGCCGAGGTCCGCGCCGCCTATCCCGCCAAGCACATGGAACTGGTGACCCTGCTCAAGGACGAGCACGACATGGGCCACGGCCATGCCAACGCCATCGTCGCACACACCCTGGCGGAAGACGGACTGAAATAGCGGACGGCTCGACCGTGGCGGAAAGGCCAGCGTGACGTTTTAGAGACGGGCTGGACACAGCGGCGCTTGTTCGTCACTTGTTGCGAATGTCTCGCAATTCGATTCCGCGCAGCGTCTGGGTTCTGGGCGTCGTCAGTCTGCTTATGGATGTCTCGTCTGAGATGATCCAGACGCTCCTGCCCATCTATCTGGTGGTCGGACTGGGCGCCTCGGCGGTGATGATCGGCCTGGTCGAGGGCTTTTCCGTCGTCGTGGCGACGGCGGTGAAGTTCCTGTCGGGCTTCTGGTCCGATCGGATCGCGCGGCCCAAATGGCTGGCGGTCGCGGGCTATGGGCTGGCGGCCCTGTCCAAGCCGATCTTTCCCCTGGCGGCCTCGGTCGAGGGGGTGTTGCTGGCCAAGGGGGTGGACCGGATCGGCAAGGGCGTTCGCACCGCGCCGCGTGACGCCCTGGTCGCCGCCGTGACGCCGCCGGACATTCGCGGCCGCGCCTTCGGCCTGAGAAAATCGCTGGATACGGTGGGCGGATTCGTCGGCCCCCTGCTGGCGATCGGGCTGATGGTGGTGCTGGCGAACGACATCAAGGCGGTGTTCTGGCTGGCCTCCATTCCCGCCTTCCTGGCCGTGGCCCTGTTGGTCGGCGGCGTGTCCGATCCGCCGCGCCAGGACGAGGACGCCAAGAAGCCGCCCAGCCTGAAAGGGGCGCTGCGTCTGGACGCAGCCACCTGGACCATGATCGCCCTGACGGCGGTGATCGGTCTGGCGCGGTTCAGCGAGTCCTTCCTGCTGATGAAGGGGCTGGACGTCGGCGTCCCCGCCGCCTTCGCGCCGGCGGCGATCGTCCTGCTGCACCTGGTTTTCGGCCTGGCCGCCTTTCCGGTGGGGGCGCTGTCGGACCGCATCGGGCGCACCTCTCTGTTGCTGCTCAGTCTGGTTTTTCTGGCCGCCGCCGACGTGGCGCTGGCGCTGGCGAGAGATCAGGTCGTCTTCTATCTGGGCGTGGCGCTGTGGGGGCTGCACATGGGCTTTTCCCAAGGCCTGCTGATGACCCTGATCGCCGATGCGGCGCCCGCCCATCTGCGCGGTTCGGCCTTTGGCCTGTTCGCTCTGATCTCCGGCCTGATCGCTCTGGCGGGCAATGTGGCGGCGGGCCTGCTGTGGGAGGGTTTCGGCCCGCAGGCGACCTTTGCCGTCGGGGCGGGCGTGAGCCTTGCCTGCGCTTTGGGCGTCGCGGCGTGGATGCGGCGTCAGGCGGCGCGTAGCCGCTCCAGCGCTTCGGGGTAGCGAGGCGACAGGGGGCCTCCAGCGCACCCAGTTGGACGGTCCAGTCGCTTGGCTGCGCTATCTGACGCTCGGGGTCTTTCCCTTCTACATCGTGCATCAGACCGTCATCGTGGTCGCGGCGCATAATCTGGCGGCTCTGGGCCTGCCGCAACCGATCGAGGCAGGGCTGGTGATCGGGGCGACCTTTGCGGGTTGTTTCGCCGCCTATGAAGGGGCGCGGCGGCTGGGCTGGTTGGGCCTGTTGCTGGGCGTCCGGCCTGCGTCGAGGCGGCGAGCCGGGCAGCGCCGCCTTGATGAAGAGCCCCGCGAGGCCCTAGGCTGCGCTGAACCCCTGACAGCAGGAACCCGCAGCATGACCGCTCCTCGGCCTCCGGCGCGACCCCCCATCATTCTCTACCTGACCTGGCTCATTCTGATCGGGGCGGCGGTGGTGGGCTTCGTCACCGACGAATTCAGCGTCACCTTCGTCGGCATCGGGACCCTGCTGCTGTCGCTGGTTCCGATCTGGCTGGGCGAGCGGGTGGGGGTCCGGTTGCCGACCGCCTTTGTCAGCGCCATCGCCGCCTTCCTGTGCGCCACGCTGCTGCTGGGCGAGGTCGGCGACTTCTATGAGCGCTACTGGTGGTGGGACGTGGTGCTGCACGGCGGCTCGGCCGTGGCCTTCGGCCTGGTCGGGTCGCTGTTGATGCTGATGCTGGTCAAGGGCGAGCGGCTGAAGGCGGCGCCGATCACCGTGGCCTTCTTCGCCTTCTGCTTCGCCGTCATGATCGGGGCGCTGTGGGAGATCTGGGAGTTCACCCTGGATCAGCTGTTCGGCCTGAACACCCAGAAGTCCGGTCTGGTCGATACCATGTGGGACCTGATCGTGGACGCGATCGGCGCCCTGATCGGGGCCAGCGCGGGTTGGGCCTATCTGAAGGGACGGCATGGTCCGCTGGTCGGCGCGCTGCGCGACTTTGTCGACAAGAACCGCCGCCTGTTCGGCGACGACTGAGGCGTTATTTCGCCAGCTGGCCCTTGGCCTTGTCGGCGGCGAAGACGATGTCGGAATCGGGCTTCCTGGCCTCCAGTCCGGGGCAGTTCAACTGGTGCAGGACATGGCGGATGATGTTCAGTCGCGCCTTCTTCTTGTTGTCGGTGGCCACGACGGTCCAGGGCGCATAGTCGGTATGGGTGCGCTCCAGCATTTCATCGCGGGCGGCGGAATAGGCGCTCCAGCGTTTCTGGGCCTCGGCGTCCAGGGGCGAGACCTTGAAGCGTTTCAGCGGGTGGGTGGTGCGTTCCTCGAGGCGGCGCGCCTGCTCGTCCTGGCTGATATCGAGCCATAGCTTGATCAGGGTCGTGCCGGACTGGGTCAGCATCCGCTCGAAATGCGGGGCGTCGTGCAAGAAGCGCTCGTGCTGTTCAGGGGTGCAGAAGCCCATGACCGGCTCGACCCCGGCGCGGTTGTACCAGGAGCGGTTGAAGAAGACGATTTCACCGGCGGCGGGCAGGTGCGGGGCGTAACGCTGGAAATACCATTGCGACAGTTCGCGATCGTTCGGCTTGGGCAGGGCGACGACGCGGGTCTGGCGCGGGGCCATGAACTCGGTCATGCGCTTGATCGCCCCGTCCTTGCCGGCGGCGTCGCGGCCCTCGAAGACGATCACCACCTTCAGTCCCTGTTCGATGGCCCAGGCCTGGGTCTCGACTAACTGAATCTGCAGGGCTTCCAGGGTGTCGTCGTAGTCGTTCTTGGCCATAGTCGTGCGCTCCTTGCCGTCGCGAGGGTCGAAGCTTGCGACCATTTCAGCGAAGACGCCAGCCCATGCCGGCTATGCGGTGAGGGCGAACGATCCCTGTTCGGTATTAACCAAGCGGGGAGAATGGGCGTTTCGCTTTACAGTTGACGGACTGTGGATAGTCGGGTGACAACATCGCCGCAGTCCGGATTTCACGTGGGGTCCAAACCCGCGTCTCGCTCCTTCGCCTGAACGAGCTTGTCCAGATGGACTGACGGACTCTCCAGCATGGACGTCCGCCTGGCAAAGCGCGTTTACGGAGACGCTAAGATGGCGACCGGCACGGTCAAGTGGTTCAACCCCACCAAGGGCTATGGCTTCATCCAGCCCGATAACGGCGGCTCGGACGTTTTCGTCCACGTCACCGCCGTCCAGAAGGCTGGCCTGCAGGGCCTCGATGAAAACGCCAAGGTCGAATACGAGCTGGAAAACCAGCGCGGCAAGACCTCGGCTGTGGACCTCAAGGTTCTCTAAGGCCGACGACCAAGGCGCGGAACCCATGGGTTCCGCGCCTTTCTTTTTGCCTGGACGTTAAGAGCGCTGCCGCACGGCTCGCGGAGCCGCGCTGCTTGAGCGGCATCCTTGGCGCGCTATCGGGCGTTCGCCCTGCTTGAGCGCAGCGGCGACCGTGCGATCCGCTATTAGAACCCCAGTTCCGCCCGCAGGGCCTCGGGCGTCAGACCGCCAGCGCGAAGTTCGGCCAGCGTCACCGACTGGTCGCGCTTGGCGTAGCGACGCCCGTCGGGGCCGGTCAGCAGGCGGTGGTGGCGATAGACCGGGGCGGGCCAGCCCATCAGGGTCTGGATCAGGCGCTGGATATGGGTGGCCTCGAACAGGTCCAGACCGCGCACGACATGGGTGATCCCCTGCAGGGCGTCGTCGTGGGTGACGGCGAGGTGGTAGGCGGTCCCGGCGTCCTTGCGCGCCAGCACCACGTCGCCCGCCGTCTCGGGCCGCACGCGGATGACGCCGGTTTCGCCGTCGGGGCCAACGCCTTCCTCGACAAAGGCCAGCGCGTTCCAGGCGTCGTCGCTCAGAGCTGCACGTGCGCGGTCCAGCGACAGCCGCCAGGCGTAGGGGCGGCCCTCGGCCAGAAGGCGGACTTCTTCATCCGGGGCGTGCGGGCCGGGGCGGACGGCTTCGGCGGGGCCGTGAGGGGCGTCGCCGATGGCGTCGAGGATGTCTTTGCGGGTGCGGAAACAGCGATAGAGCAGACCGCGCGCGTTCAGGGTGTCGATGACGGCGGCATAGTCAGCCAGGTGGTCCGACTGGCGCCGCACGGGCACCTCCCAATCCAGACCCAGCCAGGTCAGATCTTCAAGGATGGCGGCTTCGTATTCCGGCTTGCAGCGGGTCGGGTCGATGTCCTCGATGCGCAGCACAAAACGCCCGCCGGCCTCGCGCGCCGCGCTCCAGGCGGTCAGGGCCGAGAAGGCGTGGCCCCGGTGCAGCCGGCCGGTGGGCGAGGGGGCGAAGCGGGTGGCGAACATCGACCGATCAGAAGCGCTTGAGCGCGCCCGCCTTTTCAGCCTGTTCTATGGCGGCGCGAATATCGGCCTCGGCCACGAAGTCGAACTGGGCGATCAGGTCCTCCAACGCGAAGTCCGCCTGGGACATGGCCCATTGCATGGCATGGGCGGCTGGACCGGCGCAGGCGGGCCCGCGAACACCGGTCCAGCGATAGGCGGTCAACGTCGTCGTTTGGGGCAGGTCGAACCGAGCTGGACGGGCGATCAGCCTTTCTTGAGTCATCGCGATCTCATCTCGGAAGGCCGGCAGGGCCGCGAGCCGGGCCAGACGTTGACCAAGGTCGCTCAAGTGGGCCTGAAGGGCCTTGCCGCCGTCCTGATCCGCCGGAGGCATGAAGGCGCGGAAGGCCGGGTCCTGCATGGCGGCATGTTCCAGCAGAGAGAAGATGATCCGACCGTAGAGAGGCGTCACCGAAAAGGTGACGTGCAGCGAGGCGCCGTCCTGGGCCAGGGCGTCATGATACCAGCCGCGCGGCAGATAGAGGACGTCGCCGGGACGCATCCGCACCTCGGTCATCAGTCTTCCGCGGCTCTGCTCCAACCAACGACGTGTGTCGGGTGTATCGGCGGGAAAATCGACGGGCGCATCGGCGCGGTTTTCATACAGCCGCCAGACCTTCTCGCCCTCGACCTGGAGGGCGAAGACGTCGTGCAGATCGTAATGGGCGCCGAAGGCGCGGACGCCCTTGAACGAGCAATAGAGATTGACCCCGACGGCGGCGGCGAAGGCGCGGCCCAGCATGGCCGTCACGGCCGACAGGTTCGGGGTCAGTTCCTGGGCGTCGCCGGCGATGACGCTGGCGCCCGTGGCCATGAAGACAGCCACCTTGGCCGGGTCGGGGCGCAGCACCTGGCCGGACTGGGTCTTCACGATGCGGCAATATTGGTCGGGCGGGACGGCGACGGTGTCGCGCACCAACTTAAGACTGCTGGCGCTCCAGATCGACGACTGGTTCAGCAGTCTGCTGAACTCGGCCCAGTCCAGAAGGCTGCGCTTGCCCACGCTGTCCCCGGCCGGAATGTGCAGCGGTTTCCGGCCGTGAAACTCGGCGAAGAAGCGATCGGGGGTGATCGGGTGAAGAAGTTCGTCCAGACTATGCATCGGTCGCCAAGCTAGAGCGGCGCCGTTTCCCTGTCGATACGGACCATCATGGCCACAACTCCCACCGCCCCGTCCATCGCCGCCGCCCGCGAGGCCCTGGCCGCCGCTGATCCCGCCCTGGCGCGAGCGCACGCCACGACGCCCGTATTCGAGTGGCGGCTGCGGCCCGGCGGCTATGAGGGGCTGTTCCGCATGATCGTGGAGCAGCAGGTCTCGGTCGCCGCCGCCGCCTCGATCTGGAAGCGGACGTTGGAAGGGCTGGGCGGCGTGGTGTCACCGGACGCCGTGCTGGCCCTGGATGTCGAGACCCTGCGCAGCTTCGGCCTGTCGGGGCAGAAGGCGAAATACGGCCATGAGATCGCATTGGCCCACACCGAGGGCCGCATCGACTTCGACCATCTGGAGCGGCTGGACGACGCCGAGGCCATCGCGGCGCTGACAGCCATCAAGGGGGTGGGCAAGTGGACGGCCGAGACCTTCCTGATGTTCTGCGAGGGGCGCCTCGACGTCTTTCCCGGCGGCGATGTGGCCTTGCAGGAGGCGATGCGCTGGGCCGACGCGGGCGAGGCCCGGCCTAATGAGAAACAGGCCTATGCGCGAGCCGAAATCTGGCGACCGCATCGCGGGGTGGCGGCGCATCTGCTCTGGGGATGGTATGGAGGGGTCAAGCGTGGCGATATCGCGCTGGAGGACCCGCCGACTTGACCCCGCTGATTGACGCTGACCTGACCCGTCCCGAGACCGTCCTGCCCTTGCTGGACTTCGCCGGCGTGGCCGTCTTCGCCGCCACCGGGGCCCTGGCCGCGGCGCGCGAGAAGCATGATCTGGTGACCTTCGCCTTCTTTGGGGCCATCACCGGGGTCGGCGGCGGGACGCTGCGCGATCTGTTGATCGGGGCGCCGGTCTTCTGGGTGCAGGACTGGCGCTATATCGCCGTCTGCGTGGCGGCGGCGACGGCCTTCTGGATGCTGGGGGCCAGGACCTGGCGTTTCCGGGCCCTGCTGTGGCTGGATGCGGTCGGTCTGGCGGCCTATGGCGTCATGGGCGCGGCCAAGGCGGCCTCCTATGGCGTGGCGCCCCTGATCTGCGTGGTCATGGGGGTGCTGACCGCCTGCTTCGGCGGGGTGGTGCGCGATGTGCTGGCGGGGCAGCCGTCGATCCTGCTGCGGCGCGAGTTGAACATTACGGCTGCGCTTCTGTCGGCCGGCCTGTTTGTCAGCCTGAAGGCCCTGAGCGTGCCGACCTGGCCGGCGGTGGGCGTGGCGGTTGTGGCGGGCTTTGGCCTGCGCGCCGGGGCGTTGAAATGGGGGTGGAGCCTGCCGGCCTTCCCCAGTGCGCCAACCCGAAACTGAGGACTGATCCATGACTGACGTTCCCGCTGCCTATCGTGATGCGCCGCGCTGGCCGTTTGGCGACAGTGCTGAACTGGCCGACGAACTGCTGGCTCTGGTCATTGCGGGCGGCAAGACGGCCACCTGTTCCTCGCTGGCGGCGTGCGAGGCCGACATCATGCCGACGGTGGGGGAGATCAGCGTCATCCTGGACGGGGCGGGCGTTCCGCGCTGCGCCATCCGCACGACCCAGGTCGAGATCATGCCCTTTGAGCAGGTCAGCGAGGAATTCGCTCGCGCCGAGGGAGAAGGCGACCTGACCTATGAGTGGTGGCGCGACGCGCACGAGGCCTATTATCGCCGCGAAGGCACCTGGGCGCCGGGGATGAAGGTGGTCTGCGAGCGGTTTGAGCTGGTCGAGGTCTTCTGAGGCGGCGTCACGAAAACGCTGCGTGTCGGTCATGGCGATGAGGGAGAATCGGGCGTAGGCTTGCCGGGTAAGACTAGGGCCAAGATCAGGGAAGGAGACGTGTCCTCACTCCTGTCGCCTCAAGATCCCCCCGTATGAGCGGGAGGGCCTGATGCAGGTCCTGACCCGCCCCCCGTCCGGCTTTCCCGCCCTAGTGCTGAACGCCGATTTCCGTCCTCTATCCTACTACCCGCTGTCGATCTGGCCCTGGGAAGAAGTGGTCAAGGCCGTCTGGCAGGAGCGCGTCGACGTGGTCGCCACCTATGACAAGGTGGTGCGCAGCCCGTCGATGGAGATGCAACTGCCCAGCGTCATCTCGCTGAAGAACTACGTCGATCAGGACCGCAAGCCGGCCTTCACCCGCTTCAACGTCTTCCTGCGCGACGGCTTCGCCTGCCAGTATTGCGGGCAGGGCGGTTTGGCCCAGGACCTGACCTTCGACCATGTCATCCCCCGTTCCAGGGGAGGCCGCACCACCTGGCAGAACATCGTCGCCGCCTGCGGGCCGTGTAACCTGCGCAAGGGCGGGCGCACGCCGCAACAGGCCGGGATGCCCCTGCTGCGCCGCACCGCGCATCAGCCGAACTCATGGGAACTGCAGGAGGCCGGCCGTCGCTTCCCGCCCCACTTCCTGCATCAGAGCTGGCTGGACTACCTCTACTGGGACATCGAGCTGGAACCCTAGGGGATCGCCCAGGAGCGCAGCCGCTGCAGACAACTCGTGACGAGTGGCGACAACGGCGTTCGCGCTGTGAGGGGCTGTCATCGGCTTGGAAATAGGTCGCATGGGGCAACTGGAGCCCGAGTTGATCAACCGGGTTGCCATCGATTGTGAACAGTGTTTAATTTGTTGTGCGTCCGGAGCGCCATGAGCGTCAGCGGCGGCCGACCCCTGTTCCTGCCTCCGGAGTGAAACGCATATGCAAGCTTCCAAGACCGTCATTACGCTGTGTCTGGCGGCGGCCGCTGCGGCGTCCGTCGTCGCGCCGGCTGCGGCCCAGTCGCTGATCGAGGTGAAGGACGTGGATCGCGACGCGGTTCCGGCCGGAACGCCCGCCGCCTTCGCCGTCGCCTTCCCGGACGCCCAGCGCAACGAGGCGACGCGGGAGATCGGCGAGGACTCTTACAGCTTCGTGCCGCTGGCTTTCATTCCTCTGTCCGACACGCGGGTCGCTCTGGTCAGCACTGGCGCCAATGCGTGCACAGGACAGGCCTGCACCGGTCTCAACGCCGTCCACTATCTGTCCCATGACGCGGGGGAGCCGCGTCACCCTTTTAGCCTGCAGGGCGAGTGGCTGGATGTCGGCGCGGCCGGGGTGATGGGCAATCCCGCCTTGCAGTGGGGCTGGACCAGGGCGATCGCCGACAATCCGGTCCTCTTCACCGAGGCCGGAGGCGTCTGGCAGGGACGGGCCTGCGGCTATGCGGTGCTGACCGAGCTGACCCCGTCCGGCCCCAGGGACATCGCCCGCATCCAGACCTCCTTTTCCGACGCCAGCAGCGATGACGGCGATCCCGGCGTCGAGGGCGTGATCACCTCGGCCGACAAGGGGCGCAGCTTCACGGTGTCCTACAGCGGCTCCGCGCGCTTCGACGAAACCTATACGCGCGGCGCCGACGGCCAATACCGGCTCCAGGGGGCTAGCCGGGTGACGGCCTGCTGATCGACGCCGCCGCCGAGGACCAAGGAGAGTTCCATGCGTATATTGATGATCACTCTGGCCGCCGTTGTTTCTCTGACGGCCACGGGGGCGTTCGCCGCAGACGCCTGCACCTCGCTGGACAGGGGCGAGTTGTCGGTCGGTCAGTCGATTTCCCTGGCGCGGCAGCAGCAACTGATGGCGGATGCGCCGGTCGGGACGCTGCATTGCGGACGCACCGGCTGCACGGCCCTGGCCGAGGACGGGGTGAGCTACAGCTGGCGTCGCGACGGACGGATCGTCGGTAAGAAGATCGAACTGTCCGATCCGTCCGATCTTCCGGGATGGCGCGGCCAGATCGACCAGGGGCTCGCCGATCGTCTGGGACAGGCGACCTGCACCGCCTTCACGCTTCAGGAGGAGGAGCTCGACGGCGGCTATTCCCTGAAGAGCGCGCCCCTGTCGACGGCGCAGGGGCAGCCCATCGTCGCCACCCTGTTCGGACGCGGCGAGGGCGATGAGCCGCTGACGATCGAGATGCGCGCCGTCGAGCCCTGATCACCGCCGAAATCCGCCTCCTGTCGAGGCGGTCTGGCGTTTCTTAATGTCGAAGGAATTGGGATGATCCGTAAAACCGCCTGCGCCGCCGTCGGCGCCTTTACGCTGGCCGCGTCGCTCGCCGCCTGCTCACAGGCCGAAGAGGCCGGGCGCGCCGAGACGGCGCCGGCAGCGGCGAATGCGGCAGCTGTAGCCCCAGCGCCGGCTAGGGATGTCGAGGCGCCGCCCCTGTCGGCCTATGTCGGCAAGCACCCGACCGAACCGGTCCAGGGCGTCACCTTCTTCCAGCATCCGGCCGTTCGCGCCGCGATCGTGGCGTCGGGCGTGGACCGCGACATCCAGAAGGCCATTGTGTTCGACGACAATGTCGTCGGCGTGGTGACGCAGACGCGCGGGCGCCTGCTGCTGCATGGCTATGATCCGGCGGGCGCGGGCGCAACCAACTGGGCCATCCTGATGATCCCGGACGGCAGCAAGGCGGCGGTCTGCTATTCCACGGGCATCGTCGGCTATGAAAAGGGCGCCGATTGGTATTTCGAGGGCGACCTGGCCTTCACCCTCTATACGCCCTGTCCCGCCGAGGAAGGCGACATGGAGACCCTGAGCAACTGGCCGATCGGCCCTATTCCGGGCTGACGCCCCTGAGGTGGAGACTTACCAGATGGGGGTGCGTTCCTTTGTCGGCGGACTGATCGCGGCCTTGGTTGTGGGCGCGGCCCCTGTCGTGGCCGCCCAGACTCATGCCAGCGAGGACGAGGCGGCCGCCAGGGCCCTCATGAGGGAGTGGGTGAGCGCCAGTCCCGAGCATGCGAAGCTGCAGTTTGACCTGGTCAAGGCGCAGGCGGGTCTGGCGGTTCGCATCGAGCGGCTGGTCGTGGTCGGCGCGCGGTGCGATCTGCTGACCGAAGAGGATGGGCAACTGATCATCGCCAACGCCCGCGCCGAAATGGAATTCGACCAGTCCGTTCTGCTTGAGGACCAACAGAGGGCGTTCGCCCTCTACCATGAGGGTCTGCGGCAGGGCGCGCTCGTGGCCGCCGATCCGGGCCTGCCTCGACCGGACGAATGCGAGGACTTCGCCAAGCCGGGCGGCACGCTGATCAAGCTGCTGACCTGGACGGGGCGACGGCAATTCATCAGCCCCGGCATTGTCGCCAGTCCCAGAACCATCCCCTGAGGCGGCGGGGCGCGCGACGCCGCGGGCGCGTGTCGGCTATGAATTTCGGCGATGTCGTGTTTTATTGATCGGTGTTTAATTTTTTCTCGCCCTTGAGGGAGGTTCGCGTGCCGGTGCGTCTGCGGACGAAAAAGGCGAACAGGGTCGCGGCCGTGTTGCTGGCGGCGGCATGGGGGCTGTCCGGGTGCAGCGGGGTGGGACAGTCCGTCTGGGACATGGCGCGGGGGCATGTCGGGGCCGATGCGACCCTTCTCGAGACCCCTTTGCTGTCAGAGGAGGCGCGCGCGCGCGGGGCCTTGCTGTTCGCCTTTGGCGACTATGGCGGGCTCGACACCGACGCCATGCGGACCGTGGCCGTGCCGTGGAAGCTGACCGCAGCAGCCCTGGTCATGGCCCAGGCGCCGGAGGATGTTTCGCAGGCGTCGTTGCGGCGGATTTTGACCGGCTATGGCTTCCTGTATCCGACCGAGATCGCCAACTGGCCCGAAGGGGCGGGCGCGCCGCCGAAGCCCGAGGCCGTGCTGGGGGTCGCCCTGGGCGTGGGTCGACGTAGCCTGCCGCCGATCGAGCTGCAGATCGGCAATATCGGTTGCGCGGCCTGTCATGCGGCCCCGACCTATGGAGCGGACGGGCGTCCGGCGCCGGATCGGGTCTGGCTGGGCGCGCCTAATCCTTCGTTGGATCTGGAGGCCTATACTCAGGGGCTCTATGCGGCCCTGCAAGGCGGCGTGGCCGAGCCCGAACGTCTGATGGCGACCGTGCGTCGCCTCTACCCGGACATGACCGACCGGGAGGCGAAGACGCTGCAGTCCTTCGTCATGCCGCGTGTGCGTGAGCGGATGACGGCCATCGCGGCGACGGGGCAGGGGGTGTTGCCCTTCTCCAACGGCCTGCCGGGGATGACCAACGGGGTGGCGGCGCTGAAACTGCAGCACGGCCTGCTGGCGGATGATCCGGACGCCATGACGCGCGAGACGGGCTTTACCTCCATCCCCCACCTGGCCGATCGCGCCTGGCGCAGCGCCCTGCTGTGGGACGGCGCCTATGCCCCGCCCGGACACGAACGGTTTCGGGTCATGCAGGAGGCGGACCTGACGGACGCCCATCGCGATCAACTGGCGGCGATCACCGCCTATTTCACTGTCCCCAGCATGGGCGTGTCGGGGGCGCAGGCGCGGCGGCATGTTCCCGAGGTGGAGACGGCCTGGGCCTATCTGCAGACGGTGCGTCCCCAGCCCTTCCCAGGGCGGATCGACCCGGCGCGCGCCGTCGCGGGCCGGGACGTCTTTCAGCGCAGTTGCGCCGCGTGCCACGGAACCTATGCCGAGACGGCGCAAGGGCCGCGACTGATCCGTTTCCCCAACTGGGCGGGCCTGGTCGGCACGGACCGGACGCGGGCGGAGGCGATCACCGAGACCCTGGTTGCGCGGGTCAACGCTTCGCCGATGGGCGGCTCGATTTCGGCGGCGGCGACCGGCCTCTATGCCGCGCCGCCTCTGACGGGCCTGTGGCAAAGCGCGCCCTATCTGCACAATGGTTCGGTCCCCAGCCTGGCCGCCCTTCTGGGCTTGGAGGAGCGACCAGAGAGGTTCCGCGTCGGCGGCCACGCCATGGATCTGGAGCGTGTGGCGATCGCCTATCCGGACGGCTATCAGCCCTATGCGGGGTCCGTCTGGGTGGACACTCGCAAGCCTGGCTTGGGCGCTCGGGGCCACGAGACCCCGTTCGCCGACCTTAGCCGTGAAGACCGTCTGGCTCTGCTGGAATACCTGAAGCGTCTGTGATCAGGCGATAAGGTCGGCGACCGCCCGCCGCGCGGACGGAGGCAGGGCTTCGTCGGCGACCCGCCCGATGCGGAAGGCGGTGATCAGGCGGGCGCCGGGGGGCTGTCCGAACCGCGCCGCCAGAGCTGAGGCCGCCGCCTCGTCGTCGGCCAGGACCGTCATGGGCGCCGCCGACAAGCCCAGTCGCGTCATCTCCAGCCAGACGCGATGCCAACGACGGCCGGTGTCGAACGCGGCCTCGTCGGCGGGACGATAAAACAGGGCGACGGCTGCGCTGGAGTTGACCACGGCGGCCTCGCCGGTCAGGGCGCCCGCCAGACCCAGCCGATCCAGAAGCTCGAACAAGCCCGGCCTCAGCACGAGGCCCGCGCCGAGGGCTTCGACGCCTGACATCTCCATCGCTCGGGCGTTCAGTCCGTCGACGGACCAGCGAGGATGGCGCGGCGACAACCGCATCCAGGCCAGAAGTTCGGCGCGAAACCCGCTATGGCGAAAGGCCCTCAGACTGGCCCGATCATTGAGGCGCGCGATCTGGTCGATGTCGTCGCGGTTTCGCAGCACGGTCAGGTCGGGCGTGGCCTGGACCAGGGCGTCCAGAGCCGTCTCGGCGCGGTCGGACGTGAACCGGCCGCGATAGGTGCGACGCCGGGTGAGGAAGGGCGCGAGCGGGTCCGGCGCCGCTGTCTCGGTCACGGTCAGGCGGGCGATCTCGCAGTCTGCGGGGGCTGTCAGCGACATGGCCAGTCCGCGCAGACTGGCGGCGAGGATGAAGCCTTCGACCGCCGCGCCGTGGCTGGCGGCGACGTCGCGGCCGCTGGGGTCGCCGACCGGCAGAGTGCGGCCGGACGCCTGTATCGCCGCGACGGTGAAATCGTCGATGCGGCGCCAGGCGGTGGGCTGGATATTGTGGACGTTGGGCGACAGGGCGGCGTCGGCGACGACGGCGGTGAAGGTTTCAGGCCTCATGCCGCCGTTCCATCCAGCACCTTGCGGAACAGGTGGGTGCGATGCAGGCGCTCGCCGCCGATGCGCTCGAACTGACGCAGGCTGGCGCCGTTGACGTCGGCGATCCAGGTGCCGCCGCACTCGCGATAGCCGCGCTTCTGCAGGGCGCCGATGACGCGCCACAGCATGGCGGGATTGACGCCCTGGCCCTGGACCTCGGGCATGACCGAATAGAGGATCAACACCGCCCGACGCGGTCGAAACTGCATCTTGAGCCAGGCCCAAAGGGCACGCGGGCCGTAGGTTGCGCCGGCGTCGCGCACGAAGGGGTTGAGGTCGGGAATGCAGATGACCACCCCCATCGGCTGGCCCTTGTGGTGGATCACCGACGACAGGGCGGGGTCCAGAATCCACATCATTTCGCCGGCCTGGAACTCGAACTCTTCGGCGGTCAGGGGGACGAACATGGGGTTGGCGTCAAAGCCGCCGTTCAGGCACAGGCGCGCCTCTTCCATCCGCGGCTTGAAGCGGCGTCGGTCGATGGGGGCGAAGGTCCAGTCGTCGGACGCCAGAATGGCGCGCGCGCCGGGCGTCAGAAGCCGCTCGCGATCCACCTCGCCGGGCCGAAAGCGGAAGGTCGACATGGGGAACTCGGGGGCATAGCCCATGGCCTCCAGCCGACCGGCCAGATAGGGCGGCGACCAGA
Source organism: Brevundimonas sp. MYb52 (assembly GCF_002979535.1). Classification (GTDB taxonomy): domain Bacteria; phylum Pseudomonadota; class Alphaproteobacteria; order Caulobacterales; family Caulobacteraceae; genus Brevundimonas. The sequence continues at coordinate 65,052 of NZ_PCPB01000013.1, forward strand.
CCATGTCGGTGAAGGGGGCGTGCTCGAACCCCTCGGTCACCAGGCCGATCTGCTGCATGGCGGTCAGGTTGAAGGGGCCGGCGATCTCGGTGTCGCCGTGGCGGCGGGCGAAATCTTCGACGCCGTCGAACAGCAGACGCAGGGCCTCGGGGTCGTCGGCGGCGTCCAGGAAGCCGAAATAGCTCCGCGACAGGCCGTGGCGCTCGTTTGACGCCGGGTGCCGATGCGCTGTGGCCCGCGCCACCGGCTGACCGTCGCGCAGCACGACCAGGGCCTCGAGGTCGCCGCCGCCTTTCAGCAGCGGGTTCTTTTTCGGGTCCAGATAGCGCTGCAGGTCCGAACGCATCGGCGAGACGTAGGGCGTGTCCTTCGGATAGACGACGAAGGGCGTGCGGAAGAAGGCGTCGAAGTCGCCCCGGACCAGGGTCAGGCTCATACAGGGTCTCCGGCGGGGCGGGCGGCGACCAGGGCCGCCATCTTCTGGAACAGGGTCATGGCCCGCTCATCCTCCTCGGTGCGGGTCGAACCGCCCAGGGCGATCAGGGCGATGCGCAAGGGGGCGGCGCTGATCAGGACGGCGTGGGTCGAGGCGTGGCGTCGCAGCAGATCGCGCAGTTGCTCATGGCCGTCACGTTCCGCCTCGGAGGGCGCGTGGCCCAGACGGGTCAGGTCCATCACGACGTCATCCGCGAAGGCGACGCGCAGCAGAGCGGGGTCATAGGCAGACAGGTCCGCGCCCTCGGCCAGCACCAGGCCCTGCAGGGGCGCGGCGCGCGACGCGGTGTCGATGAAGCGCCCCAGGTCGTCCGTATCCGCCGTCGCCAGGGTCTGCTCGAACAGACGGCGTTGCTGGTCGCCGCCGCCGGATTGCAGGCGCAGCAGGACCGAAAGGGCCAGGAGGGCGGAGACGATGACCGCCAGCACGCCCTCGACCTCCAGCAGGGAACCGGGTGGGCTAAGGCTGAGGAGGGCGCCGGCGAGCAGGACGGAGGTTACGGCGGCCAGGGCCAATTCCTTGAGGGCGTCGATCCAGCGGCGCGGGGCGCTGGCTCCGGCGGCGGCGGCATAGGCCAGTCCCAGCATGCCGAGAGCGCTGAGGCCGAAGGGCGAGACCAGGCCGAAGTCCGTCAGCGCCAGCAGGCCCGTCGCCAGCAGGGCGCGGCCATAGGAATCCAGAGCCGCGTTCTCCATCGGGGCCAGGCTGGAGCGGTCGCGGAACAGGATCAGGCCGAGCACCAGGGCCAGGGCCAGAGGCACATAGAGGGCCAGGTTGAAGGCGCGCTCCAGTCCCGATCCGGCCAGGACAGCCGCGATCACGCCCAGCACGGTCCCCCCCGCGACGACCAGCTTGATCGGCAGGGGGGCGTGGCGCCGCAGCAGGTTCTCGGCCAGCAGGAGCGCGCCCAGCGGCAGGGCGCAGGCCAGGATCAGGCTGGCCAGGCCGAAGCCTTCGACGCCGGTCGCCTTGGCCAGTGCGCGGCAGGCGTAGAACAGCCCCGCCAGGCCGAAGACCAGCATCAGCACGTTCTGGACCGTGGTGCGGCCCTTGCGGCCAGCCAGCACCAGGGCCACGGCCAGCGCCCCCAGGGCGCCGAAGCCGTCGACCAGCATCTGAATGTCGGCGGCGGCGGTCATGCCAGCAGACGCTGCATCATCCGGCGCACCAGCCAGCCCTTGGCCCAGGCGAGGGGGGCGGACAGGGGGCGCTCGACCCGCGCCTCACGCACGTTGAGGAACCAGCCGCGACAGTCGGTGCGCGTGCGCCGTCCCATGATCAGGGCCAGGGCCTCGCCCGCCATCAAGGCCCCGGCGGTGACCACCATCGGGGCGAAACTCATGCGCTTGCGTTTGCCGGCCGCCATGTCGGCGGCGGCCTGTAGGTCGACATGGGCATGGGACGAGGAATGGGTCAGGACCCACTCGATCTCTTTCAGGAAGGCGTCGCCGGCCTGATCGGGCGTGATTTCGCGCCACGGCGTGCCGCGCGTGGGATAGCCCAGCCGGTCTTCGGGACGAGGATCGTCCGGCCGCACCAGGATGACCGAGGGCAGGGGGGAGGCGTAGGCGTCGATGACGCTGGCCCCGCAGCGCCGGGCCACGCGATACAGTTCGACCGTCGCCGCCACGTCGTCGCAGCCGTTGACGATCACCGGATAGTCGCGCGCCAGGGTCTCCAGTTGATCGGTCCATTCGGCGCCCAGAACCGTCAGTTGCAGGTTCGGATTGATCTTCAGCAGGGCCTCGGCCGTGACCTCGGCCTTGGGGCGGTCCACCGTGTCGGTGAAGGCGAAGACCTGGCGGTTCAGGTTGGAGACCTCGAACGTGTCCAGATCGGCGATGGCGATGCGGCCGACTCCGGCGCGGACCAGCATCTGCACGCAGGCGCCGCCCATGCCGCCGACGCCGGCGACGAAGACGGCGCTGTTCTTCAGCCGAGCCTGTTCCTGTTCGCTGATGAAGCCCAGGTTGCGGGTGGTCATCTCGGCATAGAAGTCGTCGGTCATCGGGCCTCTTTCCAGGGTCTGAGGACGCCCCAGGGGCGACTGGCCGAAAGCCAGTAGATCAGGGGCAGGACCGCCATCCGCGCCGCCATGATGACGACCAGACCGCCCAGCCCCATGGCCGTCGTCGGCGGGGCGACCTTGCGCAGATAGCGTCCGGCGGCGGCCATATCGATGCGGCCGATCTGGATCAGGTCGTCGCCCCGGCCATAGTCCAACTGGTCGCGACAGAAGGCGTTGTAGGCCTCCATGCGGTGCGGCGCGGCCTGCGCGAAGGTCTTCTTCAGGGCGTCGGAGCCGCCGGTGTAGGCGTTTGTGATGACGAAGCGCGCCTCGTCGAAACCGGCCTCGGGGCCGACGCCGAAGGCCGCCCTGTGTCGGGCCATGATCTGTCGCGCCAGGGTCAGGTGATCGAAGCTGCGGCGCACGCCGGGGCGCGGCGAGGGGAAGACGTCGGAAAAGGTCTCGGCCGCCATGCCGACGACGGCGGGCACCTGGCTGACGTTGGAAATCCACAGGGGCCGCCCTTGCCCGGCCAGGAACATCAGGACGCAGGTCAGGCCGTAGAGGGTGGCCGACATGCCGCGCCCCCGGAACGAGGGGTCGACCATGACCAGGCCCAGATGCATGACCTGGGTCGCACGGCCTTCCAACTCCACGTCCAGCAGCGACAGGACGTTGAAGGCGACGGGACGGGCGGCCGCGCCCTTGCCCTGATAGACCACGGTCACGACACAGTTCCTCAGCCGCTCGGCGTCGCCGCCCAGCACGCCATAGGTCAGTGCGGCCTGATCCAGCGTCGTCGCGGCCACCGTCCGCAGGTCGGCCGTCAGGGCATCGACCTCCGGCCCCGACAAGGCCAGGCCAGGGCGCTCGACGATGTGCGTCGTCAAATCCCGACCCGAGCGCCAATGAAGATTGATCATGCCACCGTCATTCGAGGGACGACCCGCGCGTGTCCGCCGAGCTTACAGGAGAGCGCGCTCTGGGGCGCGTCAAGGCGAAGCAGCATAGCTGGAAATGAACGTCGATCAATAAGATGCGAAAACGGATGTTTCTTCAGCTTTCCCAAAGCGGGATTCTGCTATGCACGAACGATGGGCAGACGTTCGGATCATACGCGGCAAGAGCTGGAGCACCTGTTTGTGGTCGAGGGCCACAAGCATATGGCCGAGGTGGGGTTCGCACGCTTTTCCGCGCGGGAGGTGGCCAAGCGGATCGGCTATTCGATCGGCACCCTTTACAATGTTTTCGGCACCCTGGATCAGTTGCTGATCGCCATCAACACGCGGACCTTCCAACTGTGGGCCGAGGATGTCCGGCAGGCGCTGGAGCGGAGCGGGCCGGATCGCATCCGCTGTCTTGTTGAGGCCTATTTCGGCTTCGCGCGCGCAAATCCTCACAGTTGGACGGCTATATACGAACATCACCTGCCGGCGGATCTGGTCCTGTCCGACGAACAGAACCTGCTGCGGGGCGGGCTGACCCAGATCATCGTGGACGAGGTGGTCGCCGTCCTGCCGCCCAAAGCGCAGGCCGACGCGCCGCGTCTGGCCCGTTCGCTGATCGCGGTGGTTCACGGGCACTGCGTCTATGATCTGAACGGCAGCTTCGCCCTGATGGGCATTGCGCAGCCGATGGAACTGGCGCTGGAACGGGTGCGCGAGAGTCTGACCCATGCGGGCGCGTCGCTGACGTCGGACTAGCGTCGCCGTCATCCCCGCAGGTCGGCCTGTGCGACGGCGACGTAACGCCAGGGGCCGCGCGTGCTGGCGTCAAAAGGCCAGCAGGTGCTTAGAACCAGGGTCGGGGCGACGGCGTGGGGGGCGACGGCGAACCGGTCGTTGCGGACCACATAGCCGCCCTGCATGCGAAATGAGGCGCGCCCGCCGTCGACGGTTTCGACGATCACCACATCGCCCGGCCTGAGGTCCTGCATGAAGCGGAAGTGGGTATCGCGATGGGCGGCGACGACGGCGGTTCCGTTCCGGCCAAGGGGGGCGCTGCCGGGGACAAGGGTCGGTCCGAAGGCCAAGGCCTCGCCCGAACCGCCGGACAGGACGATCTCGGAAACCTTCAATCGCGGCACGCTGATGCGCGCGACCGGCACGGTGTCGGCCCAGGGCCAGGCCTTGACCGGAGCGCCGGTCGACCGCGCGGTCGTGAAGGCTCGCTCCAGAAGCACCTGGGCCAGGAGCGCCTTGGCGGGAATGATGGCGCCCTGACCGGCCAGGCACAGGCCGGCGATCGACAGGGCCATGAAGCCGGCGGTCGGGAGGGCGCGCCAGCGGCGCCCTCCCTTGGCGGCGGTGGGAGGGGGCGGTCTCACGACCTCGCCCGCCGACGGCGCAGGATCATCAGTCCCAGTCCGCCGATCAGCGCCAGCCCCAGACCGCTCCACATGGAGAGAGCCCACGCGGTCGCCGTTTGCGGCAGGTCGAAGGGGACGCTGGGATCGTCGGTTTCGGCTTCGCTCGACCGATCACCGTCCGGCGCGGGGGCGCCGAATATGCGGTCGAAATCCCAGCCCGCCGGCAGGTTCAACGGCAGTTCCTCCTCGGTCAGGCGTGCGCCTTGGGGCCGCGAGGGTGTTCGATCAACGGCGACCAGGCTGGTCTCCCGAGTCACGATCGAGAAGTCGAGACCCAGTTGGGCGATGGTCTGGGCGGCCTCCTCGGCGCTGATCTGATCCAGACGCTGACCGACCTCGGCGTCGGTGATGCGGCGCCGGGCCCAGAGCTTGGCGACGCCCACGCCTTCCACGGCCTGGTTGAGATTCAGGCGGCGGCTCCAGGGACGTCCGTCCAGCATGCCGGAGACGGTGATCGATCCCCGCAGGTTCGAGGCGCGGGCCAGGAGAATCAGCGGCTCGCCTTCGTAGAGATCGGGCAGATCGGCGGGGGCGAACTGGGCGTCGCCGCCGTGGGTGACCACCCGAAGGTCGGTCAGGACCGGGCGGGTCAGGCGATCCAGCAGCGCCGACATGCGGACGATGACCTCGCGGGTGTCGCCGATGTGGGTGTAGGTCCCGCGCCCGACCTCGGCCATCCGGTTCATCAGGAAGGTGTTGGGCGCGCTGCCGATGCCGACCATGAAGACGCGGCTGCGGCCACGGTTCGAGCCGAGCGCGGCGAGCATCTGGTCTTCATTGCTGATCGAGCCGTCGGTCAGAAAGATCACCTGGCGCACACGCCCGGCGTCTTCGGGCGTGTCGTCCACCAGGGCGGCCCTCAACGCCGGCAGCATCTCAGTGCCGCCGCTGGCCTCGAGCTGATCGGCGTAGCGCAAGGCCAGGGCGACCTGGTCGCGCGTCGCCAGGACGGGCTTGTCGAACAGTTCGGTCATGCTGTCGTCAAAGCGAATGACGTTGAAGCGGTCGGCAGGGGAGAGGCTGCGCAGGGCCAGCTTCAGGCTCTCCTTGGCCTGACGCATGGAGTCGCCGGACATCGATCCGCTGTTGTCGATGACGAAGACCAGTTCGCGCACCGGCGGGGTGCTGCGACGGTTGCTCTCCGGCGGTGAAATCAGCGCCATCAGATAGTCGTCGGCCCGCACGCGTTGCCGGAACAGCTCGACGCCAGGAGCGGTTTCGGCGGAACGCCACCTCAGCTCGAAGTCGCGATTGGACGGCGCCGACCCGTCCTCGAGGGTGATGGTCCGCGTCGATCCTGGGCCATCGGCGACCTGGATCGCATGATAGGGGCTGACGATGCCGGTCGGGGCGAAGCCGGGGTTGAGACGCACAGTGATGGAAACCGGATTGACGTCGGCATGGCGTCGCGGGTCCAGCACCGGGGCGCGGGTTGCGGCGGCGTCGGCCGCCGACGTGCCGGGCGGGGCGTAACGCGGCCCGACGACCAGCGGCAGCCGGAAGCCGTACTCGCCCGAAATGCGACGCACCGGGGCCTGGTATTCGATCTCGATCAGGACGGTTTCGCCTGGCCCGATGTTGGCGACCCGGTTGGTGAACATATTGGGGCGCTGCTGCTCGACCAGGCCGGCGGCGCGACCTTCGGCCTTGGCCTGTTCATAGATTTCGCGCGCGGCGGCGCGGCGGTTGATCTCCCCGATGATCACCCTCTGGCCGACAACCATCTTCAGGCTGTCGACGGCGCCGTCTTCGGGCAGGGGATAGAGATAGGTGGCCTCGACCCAGTCGCGGCTGGTGTTGCGGAAGGCCTGGACGACTTTGACGCGCGCGGTCAGGCCGGTGACGGTCACGTCCATGTCCGTGCCCAACTGCACCGCGGAGGGCGTGGCCCCGTCTCTGGCCCGCAACAGCAGGGAGCCGGAGGTGATCTCGTCGTCCGGCGCGAGCTGTCGCGCTTGGGCGAGCGAGGCGAAGCTGAACATCATCACCGACAGGACGACGGCTGACAGCCCGGCGATCAGGGCGGCGCGACCTCGGCGGCGCCGGGAGGGATGGCCAGGGCGGGGCCTGGCGGCGGGGGACGGGATCATGGGAATGCTCCTTGATGGAGCCTTTTCACTAGGCAGTCGGCGGTGCGGACAGCCACGCGAAATCGAGGCAAATCTCCGCCGTGGTCCGCACGCGCGGGCGCGCTCTGGCCTTCAATTGACGTCATGTGCGGAAATGTGCGTATTTTGGCGTCAATCAGGGGAGAGTCATGGACGACGCCGAAGCGCAGATGATCGCCCGCCGGGTTCGCGAAGAACTGGCGCGACGGCGGCTGTCCCGTCAGGCGCTGGCGGATATGGCCCGGGTCAGCATCTCAACGCTGGAGAAAGCGCTGTCGGGCCGCCGCGCCTTCACCCTGGCCACCGTGGTACGGCTTGAACAGGCTCTGGGCGTCCCGCTGCAGAAGGCCTCGACGCCCTCGGTTGATCCGCTGGCTTCTTCGCCCGACAGCTTGGGGGCATATTCGCAGAATGCTGTGCGTTGGCTGGAGGGGCGCTATCTGACGCTGAGGCCGTCGTTCGGAACGCCGGGCGACATCTACGCCTATGCAACGATCATCCAGTGGGATGCGGGGCAGGGCTGTCTGATGTTTTCGGAGTCCGAGCGCCTGGACAGTTCGTTCTCGCAGACCGGCAAGGTGTCGCTGCCCCATCTGTCCGGCCATATCTACCTGGTGACCAATGTGGAGGGGCAGTATCGTCTGGCCGTGCTGGGCCGCCCCACGATCCAGGGCGCCCTCTACGGCATCCTGACGACCCTGATGGTCGGCCACGGGTCGCAATTGATCCCCGCCGCCGCGCCCTTCGTGCTGCTGCGTCTGAAGACGGAGGCCGGGATCGCGTTCGGCCGCGTCACGCCCGAGCATTCGGACTATGCCCGATATCGTGCGGAGCTGGACCTGGTCACAGCCGATGGGTTCGCGCATTTCCCCAAGTGATCGAAGCTGCGATCAGGAGGCCGGGGCTGACTGCGACGCCTTCCAGGCTTCGAGGTATTCGAGGCGGCGCAGCACCTTGGAACCAGGGTCCAGCAGGACGTGGGCCGAGGCAGGGGCGGTGAAGCTGGCGCGGCCGTTGGTCATGGGCAGGGTGCGGGTCTGGCCGTCCACCTCGACCTCGACGGGCAGGGGGAAGGGGCGGCCGTCGCCGGTCTTCCATTCCAGACTGACGCGCTCGCCGTCGCGGGTCATGACCAGGTCGGGCAGGGCGGCCTGATAGAGGTAGGCGTCGAAGAACCAGCCCAGGTCGCGGCCGGTCACGTCGTTGACGATGGCGATGAACTCCGGCGTCGTGGCGTAGCGGGGTGCGAAGTTGCCGGGTTTGGGGTCGGGGCGACCGTAGACCAGGCGGCGAAGGCTTTCATAGAAGGCGTCGTCGCCGATGTAGAGGCGCAGCGTATGGGCGATCAGGGCACCCTTGTAATAGAGGTCCAGCCCCGGCCCGGTCTCGCCGTTATAGACGGTTCCGGCGTCCTGAGGCTTGCCCGAGACGACGGGGAAGCGGTTGGACAGCGTCAACCGCATGGTCTGCAGTTCGGACTGCATGGCGCGCTCGCCGTTCAGCCAGCGGGCGTAGAGGGGCTGCATATAGGTGCCGAAACCCTCGTGCAGCCACATGTCGTCCCAGTCGGCGTTGGTCAGCTGATTGCCGAACCATTCGTGGGCCAGTTCGTGCTGCAGCAGCCAGTCGTAGCCCTTGCCGTCCAGCTTGTAGCCGTTGCCGTAGGCGTTGATGGTCTGGTGCTCCATGCCCAGGTGCGGGGTCTCGACCACGCCCATCTTCTCGTCGGCGAAGGGGAAGGGACCGATGGTCGCCTCATAGAAGTCGAGCTGCAGAGGGAACTCGGCGAACAGGGCGGCGGCCTTGGCCGGGGCGTCCGAGGCCAGATGCCAGAAGCGCAGGGGAATCACATTGCCGAATCGACTGGGGTATTCGGCGCTCATCTCGACGAAGGGGCCGACGTTCAGGCTGATGGCGTAGGTGTCGGGCTGGCGCGCGGTCCAGTTCCAGGTCGTCGTGCCGTCGCCGTTGTCGGTCTTGCCGAGAAAGCGGCCGTTGGCGGGGGCGGACAGGGCGGACGGGACGGTGATGTGCAGGTCCACCCGGTCCGGCTCGCCCTGGGGGTGGTCGACGCAGGGCCAGAACAGGTCGCAGCCCTCGCCCTGCACCGCGCTGGCGATCCACGGTTGGCCGTCCGGCGCCTTGGCCCAGACGAAGCCGCCGTCCCAGGGCGCGCGCTGGGCCTGATGCGGGCGGCCGGAATAGGCGATGCGGACCGAGGCCGTTTGGTCGGGCGTCAGGGCGCTGGGCAGGGGGATGGTCAGGCGGCCGTCCGGGTTGGACCAGCCGGTGACGGCCTGGCCGTCCACGGTGATGGAGGCGATGGCGAACAGGGTGTCCAGTTCGACCACGACAGCGCTAGCCGGGGCCGTGGCGGTGAAGTTGAGAACAGCGACGCCCTCGATCGACTGGGACTCGGGCAGCAGTTTGAACGACAGGTCGGCCTTGTCGAAGCGCAGGGCCAGTTGTTCGGGCGTGCGCGCTGTGCCGCTGGACAGGGTGAAGGCGCTCGAATCGCGGACCGCTTCCTGGGCCAGTGCGGGCGCCGACAGCAGGGCGGTGGTCAGGCAGAGGGCGGTGATCAGGCGCAAGGCGGCGGCTCCGGCAGAGGTCGGGGGACCGTAGCCTCCGCCGGCAAGCGCGCAAAGAAAAAGGCCGGCGTTTCCACCGGCCTCTTCAAATCGTGTCAGACGGCGCTGATTAAGCGGCGGTCTGCTCAGCCAGCTTGGCCTTGACCTGGCGCTTGATGCGCAGGGCGGCGACCGACAGCTTTTCGTCGCGAGCCTTGACGATGAAGGCGTCCAGGCCGCCCTTGTAGTCGAGGGTGCGCAGGGCGGCGTTCGAGATCCGCAGCGAGAAGGTTTGGCCCAGCGACTCGGAAGCCACCTTGACCGTCTTCAGCGACGGCAGGAAGCGGCGCTTGGTCTTGATGTTCGAGTGGCTCACATTGTGGCCGACCATCGGGCCGATACCCGTGAGTTCGCAACGACGCGACATCTTAAGATCCTCAAGGTCACATCCGCGAGACGTGTGCGGACGCATGAAACAGGTGCACGCAGCGGGCGGACCCCTGCGAGAGAGGGGGCCGTATAGAGGAATGACTCGGAGGCCGTCAAGGCTGGAGTCGAGTCAGGCTGGGGATTGAAGCGAGGATGACCGCCGGGGATCGTCATCGTTCAGCCCGCGTTCAACGACCTGCTATAGAGAGGATCGCATGAAGACCTATCGGAAGCTGCTTACCATGAAGACGCTGCCTGTTTCGTTCGCCCGCATTCTGGCTGTGGCCGCCCCCGTCGTGGCGGGCGCCGTCATGCTGGGCGCGCCGGCCGCCGCGCCCCAGGCCCAAACGGCGGCGCCGACCCAGCCGGTCCTGCCCGGATACTGGGAATACACCACCAGCGCCCTGGGCAGCCGCGACACCGAGCAGAAGTGCGTCCGCCCCAGCGAGATCAACCGCTTCTTCGGCGGCCTGTCGACCAACCGCTGGAAATGCACCTATCCGACACGTCAGGTCGGCGACGGCCGCGCCCGCTTCGAAGGAAGCTGTCAGGACAAGAAGGGCCGTCGGGTCAATGTGCGCCTGAATGGAACCTATCAGGCCGAGAGCTTCACCTTTAACGGCGGCGCGCAACTGATGCGCGGCACCCCCTATATCCCGGCCAGCATCACCGCGCGCCGTCTGGCCGCCCAGTGCCCGGCGGGGGCGGAGTATTTCTGAGGCTGAACGCCGGTGATGCGTCGCCCATAGAAAAAGGCCCGGCGTTTCCGCCGGGCCTTTGTCGTATCCGTCTGTCGCCGCGGATCAGGCGGCTTCGGCCTCGGCCTCGGCGGCGGCCAGTTCGGCGGCGGTCGGGACCGGCTTCTTGGCGCTCAGCGACTTGGCGAGAAGGGCGACGGCGGCGTCCTTGTCGATGCGGTTGGCGGCGGCGACTTCACGGGCCATGCGGTCCAGGGCCGATTCATAGAGCTGACGCTCCGAATAGGACTGTTCCGGCTGGGTGTCGGCGCGGTGCAGGTCGCGAACCACCTCGGCGATCGAGATCAGGTCGCCCGAGTTGATCTTGGCTTCGTATTCCTGGGCGCGACGCGACCACATGGTGCGCTTGACGCGGGCGCGGCCCTTGAGGGTCGTCAGGGCCTTGGTGACGGTGTCGTCGGCGGCCAGGGTGCGCAGACCAGCGGTCTTGGCCTTCTTGGTCGGGACGCGCAGGGTCATTTTTTCATGGTCGAAGGTCACGACATAGACCTCCAGCGACATGCCGGCGACTTCCTGAGTCTCGATGGCGGCCACCTTGCCGACGCCGTGCGCGGGATAGACCACCGCATCGCCAACCTTGAATTCCAGACCGGTCTTGCTCGTCATGTCATTCCTTTCCCGGAACAGGGGCCAGGCGAGGCGCTGAGCGTAGCTGATGGGCGAAAACAACCCCGCCGCCGGAAACTGGTTCCGTCGGTTGGGCGGTCAGGTCACACATCAGAAGCGAAAGCGGATCACCGAACCTCTGGCCGACCCCGTCTGTTCGGCGGGGGACTGTCGCAAACGCGGGCGGCGCGCATGACTGCGGAACCGCCCGTTTCGAATAGGGAGGAACCTATCATAAAATTAGGAAATCTCAAAACATCCACAGGACGACTGAGAGGTTCCGGCACTTTGTGACCGGATTGTGTTCAGGTCTTAGGAGCCCTTGCCGGGCTTGGTGCTGAAGTATTTCTCGAACTTGCCGGTCTCGCGTTCATACTGCTCGCGGTCGGCGGGGGGCGTGCCCTTCACGGTGATGTTGGGCCAGGTCTTGGCGTATTCGGCGTTGACCTGAAGCCACTTGCCGTCCGGCTCGTCCTCGGTGTCGGGGACGATGGCGTCGACGGGGCATTCCGGCTCGCAGACGCCGCAGTCGATGCACTCGTCAGGGGCGATGACCAGGAAGTTCTCGCCCTCGTAGAAGCAGTCCACCGGGCAGACCTCGACACAGTCCATGAACTTACATTTCACGCAGGCGTCGGTGACGATGTAGGTCATGGCGGTCGGGCGGGCTCTCTGGCGCAATCAGGGTCGAGGGCGGGCAAATGGCCCCGTCGGAACCAACTGTCAACCGAGGGCGCTGTCGCGATAGCGCCGCCTCGGCTTGACGGGGGGGCTTCAATCCGTATCTGATTGGATTACAGATTAGCTCTGAAAGGACGTCTTCATGCGTTTCGCTCCTCGCACCGCTCTCGTCGGCGCCCTCGCGTTCAGCCTGCTGGCGGGCGGCGCGGTGGTCGCTCAGTCGGCCATGACTCGCGTCCCCGCCGAGGTCCAGGCGGGCGCCTACAAGCTGGATGCCAGCCACGGCAAGATCACCTGGTCGGTCGATCATCTGGGCTTTTCGAAATATTATGGCCAGTTCGTCAATGTCTCGGCCGAGTTGACGCTGGACCCCGCCAATCCGTCGGCTTCAACCCTGACGGCAAGCATTCCCCTGACCGACGTGGCCCCGAACGATGACGGGTTGAAACGCCACCTGCAGACGGCGGACTTCTTTGACAGCGCCAACCACCCGGTCGCCACCTTCCGCTCGGTCCACATCATGATCGACCCGAGCGAGCCGAACGAGGCTGTCGTGCACGGCGAACTGACCCTGCGTGGCGTGACCAAGCCTGTGACGATGGAGGTCGAGTTCAACCAGGCTGGTCAGACGCGCGGCGGCTACAAGGCTGGTTTCGACGGCGAGGCCACCATCAAGCGTTCGGATTTCGGCATCACCTACGCCCTGCCGGGTGTATCGGACGAGGTGGAGTTGCATATCGAAGGCGAGTTCGTGAAGCAGGGCTGAGGCACGTCTTTTGGGCTAACGCGCGTCGCGCGGCTTGAGCCCCGTTCAGTCCAATAGAAGGTAAAGGGCGCGGGCTTCCTCGGGAGGGCCGCGCCTTTCGCCTAGATGGAGCACGCGCACGGCGACCAGCCTTCCCCCTTGCGCGAACAGGATGTCGTCGCCGGGGTGGACGCTGCGGCTGGGCTTGTCGAGGCGGGTCTGGACGCCTCGGTGGGTCAGGCGGATGGCGCCGCGCTCGACCATATCGGCGGCCAGGCTGCGGGTTTTGGCGAAGCGGGCGCGCCATAGCCACAGGTCGATGCGGCAGCTTTGCGCAGCCTCGGGAGCGGGCTTCACGCGGAGGCGGCCTTGCGCCTCGGGCGGCGCTTGCGGCGCGGGGGCGCGGGCGGCTGGGTCAACTGGGCCAGGGCGGCGAAGGGCGAATCCTTGGGCGGCGGCGCGGGCTTTCCGGGACGTGTGGCCTTGTCGGCGCGGGGCAGGCGCAGCGCGGCCTGAACCTGTTTCGCCTGTTCAGTGGTCCAGCCCAGTTCGCTCAGGGCCTCTTCCGGCAGGCCCGACTTGGGGGGCGCCTTGCCCGCCGCGCGCGACAGGTCGGCGAAGCGTTCCAGCGCCTCGACCGGGGCGGTCCATGAGCCGACCGCGCGGCGACCGAAGGCGGAAAGCGCACGCGGCGATGGCGTGGGCGAGGGCGAGGGCAGCAGGGCCTCGCCGTCGGGACGGAAAGGCTCGACGACAAAGGCCTGGGCCAGCAGCCGGGCGCGGGGCTTGAGCGCGCCGGGCAGCCAGACGGAGTGGGCGCCGATGCGGATGGCGAAGGTCTTGACCGTGCGCCGCTCGTGCTGGCTCAGCGCGGCCAGATCACGCTCGATCTCGGCGCGCGGAATGACGCCGCCCGCCTCGATCAGGCGGAAGGCCAGGCCGCGCGGCAGGCCGGTCAGGGCCCCGCTGTCCACCGCCTGACGCAGACGGCGCAAATCGCGAAGGGCGCGCCCGGCCTCGGACGCCAGCCAGGCCTCGATGCGTCGTTGCGCCCGCTCGCGCGCCGGGACCGGGCCGAGGTCGCCCAGCAGCCGCACGCGCGGGGCAAAGGGATCATCGTTGATGATCCGGGCCGTCAAAGCGCCCTTCCACAGGACGTCGCCGCCGCCCGAACGCGGATTGGGAATGAGGCTGAAGGCGGCATCGGCTTCGGCCGCCAGCTTGCCGAGACGCCGCGCGATCTCCGGCCCCACGGCGCGGGTCGCGGCCTGTCGCAGCGCCCGATCGGCCAGGGCCGAGCCGCCCGCGTCGGGGGTGAAATGGACCCCCTCCAGATGGCCGACCACCTCGCCCTCGACCGTCACCTCACCGTCGTCGGCGACGCCTGCGATGGTGTCAGATCGCACGTTCAGCGCACGCATCAGGGCGGTGGTGCGCCGGTCGACAAAGCGCGCCGTCAGCCGTTCGTGCAGGACGTCGGACAGCCGCTCCTCCAGCGCCTTGGTCTTGTCACGCCAGCCCTGGGCCTGATCCATCCAGTCGGGGCGGTTGGCGATATAGGCCAGGGTCCGCACCCCCGAGAGACGCGCTGACAGCTGGTCGATCTGGCCGTCGTCGCGGTCCAGATCATTGAAGCGCGGGGCGACCCAGTCCTCGGTCAGACGCCCGCGACGGCTGGTCAGGGCGGTGAAGATCTCCTTCGACAGGCGGGCGTGTTCGTCCAGCGTCGTCTTCTGGAAATCCGGCAGTTGGCAGGTCTCCCACAGCCGCATCAGGGCGCCGCGAGAACGGGCGACCTTCTTGACGTCGTCGTCGGCGGCGAAGCGGCGCAGCAGGGTCTCGTCCAGAGCCTGGGCGGTCAGCCGCAGGCCGAAGCGGTTGGGCGACACGGTCAGCGAGCGCAGCAGGTCGGGCAGGGTGTCGAAGTCCAGCCGCCCGTGGCGCCACTCGGCGGCCTCGACCGGATCGAAGCGGTGGCTGACCACCTGTTCGAGGATGTCCTCGTCCAGCTCATCGGCCTCGCCGGTGACGCCAAAGGTGCCGTCGCGCAGGTGGCGGCCGGCGCGCCCGGCGATCTGGCCGATCTCGGGCGCGTGCAGCCAGCGGGTGCGGGTGCCGTCGAACTTCCTCAGGCCGGCAAAGGCGACATGGTCGACATCCATGTTCAGCCCCATGCCGATGGCGTCGGTGGCGACCAGGAAGTCCACCTCGCCCGACTGGAACAGCTCGACCTGGGCGTTGCGCGTGCGGGGGCTGAGGCTGCCCATGACCACGGCGGCCCCGCCGCGTTGGCGGCGCAGCAGCTCGGCGATGGCGTAGACCTGCTCGGTCGAGAAGGCGACGACGGCGCTGCGGCGCGGCAGGCGGGTCAGCTTCTTGGACCCGGCATAGGACAGGGTGGACAGGCGCTCGCGCGTGATGATCTCGGCGTCAGGGACCAGGGCGCGGATCAGCGGGGCCATGGTCCCGGCCCCCAGGAACATGGTCTCGAACCGACCGCGCGCGTGCAGCAGGCGCTGGGTGAAGACGTGGCCGCGTTCCGGGTCGGCGACCAGCTGGATTTCATCGACGGCCAGGAACTCGACCTGACGCTCCAGCGGCATGGCCTCGACGGTGCAGACGAAATAGGCCGGGCGCGGCGGGACGATCTTCTCCTCGCCGGTGATCAGGGCGACGGCGGCGGCCCCGCGCTGCTTGACGATCCGCTCATAGATCTCGCGCGCCAGGAGGCGCAGCGGCAGGCCGATCATGCCCGAGGCGTGACCGAGCATCCGCTCGACCGCCAGATGGGTCTTGCCGGTGTTGGTGGGCCCCAGGATCGCCGTAACGCGCGATGGGGCCAGACCTGCGGAACGATCACTCATGTCGGGTTCAAGGTGGAGAAGGGGGGCGGGTTTCTCAAGCGAAACCGCTGAAGGGCGCCAATAATGAACAGATGCTTTCCGGCGCCTGGAACGGGCACGAAACGAATCATGACCGAATCAGCGACACGGCCCGATTCAGGATTTGTTCCCTACAAGATATTGTAGCTTAACGAGGATTAATCGCTAGGAGTTTCTTGCCGGGTGGATAAGTCGGGGGCGACGTCTTTCCCTGATCGCCGCGAGCCGCTAGGGACGACGCAACGGCCCCGTAGCTCAGCTGCATAGAGCAAGGCTTTCCTAAAGCCGAGGTCGGGGGTTGGAGTCCCTCCGGGGTCGCCATGATGCATCTGTCGAAGCCGCTGCACGGTCTTCGGGGATTCAGGCGACGTGGTCAGATGCCAGGGCGAGCGCTAGGCGCACGGGTCAGGGCGCGGCCGACACCACGCCTTCCACGCGGGCGCCGTCGGCGATGACGGCGACGATGCGGCGGCTGTTCTCGATCTTCAGCAGGGGATTGTCGGCCAGCAGCAGGATGTCGGCGCGATAGCCCGGCGCCAGGCGGCCGACCTGATCCTGGCGGTCCAGGAAGGCGGCGCCGCCGAGGGTGGCGGCCTGCAGGGCCTGAGCGGGGCTGAGGCCCGCGCGCACCATCCAGGACAGTTCCTCGTGCGCCGCGTAGCCGGGGAAGACGAAGGGATTGCCGACATCCGTGCCCAGGGCGATGGGAACGCCCGCCGCCGCCGCCCGCTTCAGATTGTCTGCGGCCTTGGCCAGGTAGCCGAGCGCCGTCGTTTCGTCCTCGGCCGCGGCGGCGAGGAAGGGCGGAGCCGTCAGGCTTTCGACCGCCGAGGGCTCCACGCCGGCCAGGGCGTAGGGGTCCGTCTCGCGTTGGCCCCGCGCCCAGGTGAGGATGCCGTCATAAAGGGCGAAGGTCGTAACCAGGGTCATCTTCTGTTCGGCCATGCGCCGCACCAGATCGTCCGGCAAGCGATCGGTCGGCCCATGCATGACGCCGTCGACCCCCGCGTCGAGCGCGATGCGCACATGCTCCGAAGTGCTGATATGGGCGAAGACCCGCAGCGACCGGGCGTGGGCGGCGGAGACAAGCCGGCGGATCTGGGCGTCGCTCAGACGGGGCTTGGGATACCAGGGCGGCGGGCCGTCTTCGATGACGATCTTGATGGCGTCCACGCCCGCCGCCTTCTTGGCGTCCATCAACCGATCGATGTCGGCGTCGGGGGTCAGCATGGTGACGCCCAGGGCTTCCAGCACGGCGGGGGGCGTATCCGCCGGCATGTTGAAGATGGTCGAGATCGGGTGGCTGCCCGGCGCGGTGATGAGGGAGCCGGCGCCCTGGAGGTCGGGGCATTGACCCGCCGTTGTTCGACAATGCTCCCGCAGCGGTGAAAACTCGGCGTCATTGGCCCCGGTCGCGCCAGGAATGAAGAGGCTGGTGACGCCGTAGCGTAGGAATTGCCGCAAGGCGCGAGCGCGGGTCGTCTCATCGCTCGGCAAGACGCCGCCTTCGCCAAGGTGGGCGTGAACGTCGATCAACCCGGCCATCGCGAAGCGCCCCGAGGCGTCGATGCGCGTCGCGCCCTCGGGCGGTCGGGCGGCGCCTGCGGGGGTGATGGCCGCGATCCTCCCCGCCAGGATCAGGATGTCCTGCGGCGACGACGTCGAGCCGGCGGCGGGGTCGATGAGGGCGGCGCCAGCGATGAACAGGGCGGGGCGTGCAGTATCCTGCGTCTGCCCGGCCCAGGCGGTCGGCGCTGAACAGGTCAGAGCGCAGGCCGCGACACGTCCTGCGACGGCCAGGGTTGTGAATGGGTTCGCCATGAAAGCCTCCTCGCCCGGATGCCCAACGCACGAAATCACATTTCGTTGTTAGCTTGAACCGAGAGGGCTTTCCTGGGCCCGAAGCCGGCGCTTCGGGCCCAGGCGGCGGCTAGAATTGGAAGGTCTGGCCGACGGTGTAGCTTTCCCAGGCTTCGCGAGTCTTGAAGTCCAGGCCGCCGTCCCAGGCGGAGCCCATGTAGTAGGTGAAGGGCTGGCCCGGCGTGACCCGCACTAGGATCAGATAGTTGTCGGCGTCCTCGGCGAAGCCCTCGACCAGGGCCGGGTCGATGGCGATGGCGATGCCGATGGAGCCGTGCTCGGGGTTGGCGGGCTCCCAGAACATCAGGCGGCCGTTGGCGGCGTCGCGGGTGACGGCGCCGGCCCCGGCGGCGTTGCGGCGCTTGGAGATGCCGATGCCGACGATCAGGGGCTCGGTGGTGTCCGAGTTCAGGGTCGAGGTCATGCGGGTGAAGTTGGAGCCCAGCGGCAGGGAGAAGTCGCGCGTCTCCCAGACCTTGCGAGCCACATCGACGGGCCAGGGGCGGTAGTCGACGCTGAAGCGGGCCTCGTCGCCGCCGGTTTCCTCGATGCGGTAGGTCGAGAAGTTGCGGCTGGTCCACAGCTTGTTCTCGAACCAGATCCCCAGACCGCCCGAGCCGCGACCACGCCCGACGTCGTAGTAGTCCAGGCCCTCGCCGCGATCGACGTGGTAGTTGGGGAAGCGCAGTTGGCGGTCCATGTAGGGATAGCGCACGCGCTTGGCCCAGACATCGACGCCAGAGCCCGAGGGCGCTTCGCGCGCCTCCAGCGCCGGGCCGTAGATGCGGTGAGCGACGCGGTCGTTCTCCCACAGCAGATCGTCCAGACGGTCGGGCGCGAAGCGGACTACGGCCCGAGGCTGCTGCTGATCGGCGGGCGGCGGGGTCAGCCGTTCGACCTCGGCGGGGCGGCCCAGGACGGTAGGGTCATAGGAGAGGGCGCGGGTGGCGTGCATCTCCTCGGCGCGACGCTTGATCTCGGCCTCGCCGACGACGGTGACAGGGGCGGGGGGCGTCGGGGTGGTGGCGGCGATGACGGCGGGCGTGTCGCGCGCGGGCTCGGCCAGGGGCAGGCTTTTCTGTGCGCCGTTCAGGTCGGCGATCTCAAGGCCGGCCATCAGATAGGTTCCGGTGGTGTAGAGGCCGACCTCGTTGGGATCGGTCGCCACGGGCATATCGCCGGTCTTCTGCGTCGCGCCGACCAGGCCGTTGGGCAGGACGTGGCGGTTCAGGGCGGCCCAGCCCTTGAGCGCGGCGGGCTCATAGACGGCGCGGTCCAGCAGGCCGTGGTTGATGCCCCAGGCCATGGCGTAGACGTAGAAGACCGAACCCGAGGTCTCGGCCTGAGGATAGAGGTCGGGGGCCAAGAGGCTGGCGCGCCACAGGCCGTCGTCCTGTTGCAGTTCGCGGATGCGCCCGGCCATGGCCTGGAAGATGTCCACGTAGTCCTGACGGCCTTCGAAGTCGGCGGGCATGGCCTCCAGGGTGCGGGCCAGGCCGCCCATGACCCAGCCGTTGGCGCGAGACCAGTAGATGGGCTGGCCGTTGGCTTCCTTGCGGCCCTCGAAGCGCTGGTCGCGCAGGAAGAGGCGCTGTTCGGGCACCCACAGGCGGTCGATGGTGCGGCGGAACTCCTTGTCCATGGCGCGGATGTATTTGGGATCGCCGGTCACCGCCGACATGCGCGCCAGCACCGGCGGCGCCATGTAGAGGGCGTCGGCCCACCACCAGATCGAAGCCTCGCTCTCGGTCGTGCGGTTCAGGTGCGGGACCATGTAGTCCAGCCGCTGGCGCAGCGGCATCAGCACCCCGTCCTGACCCCGGCGCGAATAGAGCTCGAGGTAGAGGTCGCCGATCGTCTGGTCGTCGGCGTTCAGCATGGTCGGGCCGGAACGGGCACCGCGCAGACTGTAGTTATAGTGCTCGGCCACCGCCGTCAGGAAGCGCAGGGTCTCGGGATCGTCGGACACGCGGGCCAGTCGCGCCGCGCCGATATAGAAGGTGGCGGCGACCCAGTTGGACGACATCTGCGTCAGGTTGCTGCCGGTGGACAGGGCGAGCGGACGCTGCGCCATGTCCTTGATCTGGGACGAGGCGACATATTCGACCGCCGCCATGGTCTGTTCGCGCGAGGGGCGGGCGTCGGCGCGGAAGTTCAGGTCGGGGCGCGGCTTGGCGGTGAGCCATTCGGCCTCGACGCCCGGGTTGGACTGCGGCGTCCAGGCTTGACCCGCCGCCGACTGGGCGAGCGCTGGAGAGGTCAGGACGGTGCTGCCCAGCAGGATGGCGGCAATCGTCGGCACGGCGCGGCGTAGCGTCACAGGCGTTCTCTCCGGTACGAACCCCGTTAGGTTTGGGGTTTCACTATTTGCTCTTCCATACCATAAAATGGTGACTGAGCAGCGCAAGCCGGAATGACACCGGTGAACCGCGACAAGACGCCGTCGTTCAAGGCGGCCAGTATATTGAGGAACGCCCATGCATCGCCGCTCCCTGCTGCAACTCGGCCTGACTGGGGCCATCGCCACCGCTGCGCCGCCCGCCTTCGCCCAGACGACGGGGCGGATGTTCGACGCGGCTGACTTTGGCGCGGTCGGCGACGGCGAGACTATCAACACCCGCCCGATCCTGGCCGCCATCGACGCGGCGGCGGGCGCGGGCGGCGGGACGGTGGTGTTGAAGCCCGGCGTCTATCTGTCAGGTTCGCTGTTCGTGAAGTCGAACGTCACCCTGTTGATCGGGCGCGGCGCGACGATCAAGGGGCTGCGCGACATCGCCGCCTATCCCATGGTCCGCACCCGCGTCGCCGGGATCGAGATGGAGTGGCCGGCGGGCCTGCTGAACATCTATCGCGAGAAGAACGCCAAGATCACCGGCGAGGGTCTGGTGGACGGCGACGGCAAGGTCTTCTGGGACAGCTATTGGGCCATGCGCCGCGACTATGACCCCAAGGACCTGCGCTGGGCCGCCGACTATGACTGCCGCCGCCCGCGCCTGATTCATGTCTATGACTCCGAGGCGGTCGAGGTGTCGGGGCTGAACCTGGCGCGGTCGGGC
Organism: Brevundimonas sp. MYb52; assembly: GCF_002979535.1. GTDB lineage: Bacteria > Pseudomonadota > Alphaproteobacteria > Caulobacterales > Caulobacteraceae > Brevundimonas. The sequence goes on from NZ_PCPB01000013.1 coordinate 85,619, forward strand.
TTCTGGACCGTCCATGTCTGCTATTCGCGCGATGTGAAGGTGTCGGATCTGATCATCCGCAACAACCTGGGCGGACGCGGCCCCTCGACCGACGGCGTCGATATCGACTCCTCTGAGCGGGTGCTGGTCGAGCGCTGCGACATCGCGGTCAACGACGACGCCCTGTGCATCAAGGCCGGGCGCGACTGGGACGGGCTGCGGGTGGCGCGGCCCTGTCGCCAGGTGAAGATCCGGGACTGTGTGGTGCGCGACGCCCACGCCGGCATGACCTTCGGCAGCGAGACCTCGGGCGGGTTCGAGGATATCGAGGTGTCGGGCCTGAGGATCGAGTACCCTGTGCCTCTGGGCATCTTCTTCAAGTCTGGCCACACGCGCGGCGGGGTCATCAACAACATCGCCCTGAAGAACATCCACCTGCAGGACGTGGCGACCCTGTTCCGGGTCAATCTGAACTGGTACCCGAACTATTCCTACGCTCAGATCCCGGCGGGGATCACCGACATTCCCGACTACTGGCGCGCCCTGGCGACCCCGGTGCCGCGCGAGCAGGGCATCCCTCGCATTCGCGACGTGCGCCTGTCGGACATCAAGGCGGTGGGCGGCAAGATCGGCTTTGAAGCCGCCGCCTATGAGGAGGCGCCGTTGCGCGACTTCACCTTCGACCGGCTGGACTGGGACGTGCGCGAGGCGGGCAGCATCGCCAATGCTGACAACTGGCGCTTCAGCGACTGCAAGATCGACACCCTGGACGGCACGGGACCGAAGGTCACGGCGTCGCGCGGGGTGGTCGGGCTGTAAGGGGCGACATCGCGTCAGAAACTCATCGCCCCGGCGCCTCAGGCGTCGGGGCTTTTTACTGCCTGACAGGACAAAAAAAGGCCCGGAGCGAAACGCTCCGGGCCAAGTCATGCACTGAAAGGTTCAGGGAGGAAGATCAGTATTTCCAGCGCAATCCGATAGCGACCTCGCGGCCGGTGTGACGGTAGTCGGACACGCGGTCCGTCTCGTCGACGTAGCGATTGTTGTATTCGTCGGTCAGGTTGATGCCTTCCAGCGAGACGGTGAGGTTGTCGGTGAAGGCGTAGGACATGGAGGCGTCGATGTTGGTCGTCGCGTTCATGCCCTCTTCCGAGTTGCCGTTGCTGCCCGGGTAGGACATCAGATAGGGGCTGCGATAGGCGGCCGAGATACGGGCCTGGAAGGGGCCGTCCTCGTAATACAGCGTCGTGTTGTAGGTGTTCTTCGACGAACCCGTCAGGCGGTTCTTGCCCGATGCGCCATAGTCCACTTCCGAGTCGACATAGGTGAAGTTGCCGATGAAGCCGAAGTTCGACCAGACGCCCGGCAGGAAGGTGAAGGGCTGCTGATACTGGATTTCCAGACCGTGCAGCGAGCCGCCTTCGCCGTTAAGCTTGCGCGTGACCTGGAAGACGTCGGTCGGACGCGCCGCGCCTTGCAGCAGTTCGTCGGGCAGGCCCAGATCGCTCCAGACGACGGCGTCGGTCTTGGAAACGATGAAGCTGTCGATGTCCTTGTAGAAGACAGCGGCGGCCAGCAGGCCCTCGTTCTGGAAGTACCACTCGACCGACAGATCGTAGTTGGTGGCGCGGAACGGATCCAGCAGGGGGTTGCCGTAGGAGACGGTGCGCGTGGTCGGCGACACGCCGCCGCCGGGCGTCAGATCGCCCAGCGAAGGCCGCGACATCACCTTGGCGGCGCCCAGGCGGATGACAAGGTCGTCGCGCGGTTCGATGGCCAGGTTGAACGACGGCAGGACGTCGTCGTAGTCATTGGTGGCGGTGACGTAGTTATAGGTCGGACCAGCCGGCGTGGTGACCGTCTGCCAGCCCTTGGACTCGACCTCGGTCTGGGCGTAGCGGACGCCCACGTTGCCGCGCACCGTCATATTGGCGACCTCGGTGTTGAAGTCGGCCTGGACGAAGAGGCCCTTGTCCGTTTCGTCGACTTCACGCTCGCTGCGGTTCGAGACCAACGGGGCGTTATAGACGCTGAGGAAGTCGTTGATCTTCGAGATGTCGGGCACGATGAAGTTCATGCTCGACCCGGCCGGGACGCCGATCTTGCCGTCGATGCTGACGATCTTGCCCAGGGCGTCGACGCCGGTGATACGGTCGGCGCCGGCGGTGGCTGTCGCGGCTCGGGACACGCCCCAGGTGCTGAAGCCGTAGGTGCGATATTCGCCGCCGCCCTTGAGCGTGATCGACGGGGTCCAGTCGTATTCCAGGGCGCCGGCGAAGACATTGTTGTCGAAGTCGCCGCCGCTGGTGCTGCGGGTGCCCTGGACCAGGGTGAAGTCCTTGCCCGAGGTGATGTCGTAGCCGTAGTTGATCATCGGCATGCGGTCATTGCCGCGGAAGTCGATGGTGTAGCCGTTCACGCCCGCCTGTTCGAAGGCGTAGGTGACGTTGATCGGCGTGCGGGCCTCGGACTTGTTGAGGCCCAGTTTCATGTTGCCGCGCAGGCGGTCGGTGAAGTCGTGACGGATGTTCAGCGAGGCCTGGGCGAAAGTGCTCTCGTTGCGGGTGAAGCCGTTTTCCGAGCGCACCAGCATGTTGTCGAACACGCCGTAGGACAGGGCGTTCTTGCCGGCGTCGATGGCGTAGTCGCGCACGATGACATTGTTGACGGCGGCGCGGCTGAAGGCCCAGGCCTCGACGTTGGGGCTCTCCAGTTCCGAGTTCAGGCGCGACCACAGCAGGTCCAGAACGACCTCGGTGCGGTCGCTGGGGCGCCATTGCAGGGCGCCGGTCAGGCCCAGACGATCTTCCTGGGTGTTGCCGAAGGTGTAGCGCGGGATGCGCGGATAGAAGGCGTTCAGCAGTTCGGTGCGCTGAGCCTCGGTCGTGCAGGGGACGCAGCCGCCGAAGTTCTGACCCACGCCATAGGCCTTGGTCGGATCACCCTTCTGCCAGCGCGTGGTGTTGAAGCTCTCGAGGATCGGCGAACGCTCGGAATAGGCGATCGAGCCCAGGATGCCGAAGGTCTTGCTGTCGTTGGACCAGCTCAACAGGCCAGCGGTGCGTGGCACGGTCTTTTCCGACAGGTCGTTGTACGAGGCCTGGACCGAGAGGGCGGAGTTCAGGCCGCTGCGCGAGAAGTCCAGCGGACGGCCGGTCTGCAGGTCGACGGTTGAGCCCAGCGAGCCTTCCTCGATCTCGGCCGACTGGGTCTTGCGGACCTTGATGCTGTTGAACAGCTCGGACGCGAACATCGAGAAGTCGAAGCTGCGGTTGCGGTTGCCGCCCGAGGCCGCCTGGGCTTCCAGGCCGTTGATGCGGGTGCGGGTGAAGTCGCCGCCCAGGCCGCGCACCGAGATGGTGGTGCCCTGGCCGTTGACGCGTTCAATGGTCACGCCGGGCAGGCGCTGGATGGCTTCGGCCAGGTTCTGGTCGGGGAAGTCGGCCATGTCTTCGGCGAAGATGGCGTCCACGGCGCCGGCCTCGCGGCGCTTGATGTTCAGCGCCTGTTGCAGGCTGGAGCGGTAGCCGGTGACGACGATCTCATCGACGGTGGTGGCGGCTTCGGGCTCAGCGGCGGTCGGCTGGGCGTCTTGAGCGAAGGCGGCGGGCGCAGCCCACAGCAGGGCGGTCGCCGACACGCTGGCGATGCACAGAGTCCGGGCGTGGTGGAAGGGCCGTTCCATGTTTCTCTCCCCGCACCGAAGCCAGTGGCACCGGTGTCATTTGTTGGTATGGCGTCGCGCATAGTTGGATGCGGCGCGTGTCACTTCTTGCAATAGCTTCCCGCTTTTTGCAACAGCGTGATGTCAGCGTTCGATCGAGCAGCGAACCGATCTGAGAAAATCACCTTTCTGCGCAATCGGATAGCTCTATCTGATGGTCGCGGATTTGCGGCCAGCGCAGCTCAGTTTCTCGATCAAGAAGGGCTCTGTGGGATGTAATTTCGAATGGCGGAACGACGGTATTGGTCTGTGCGAGCTGTTCCAGTCGGGCGTCACCATCAGAAAAGGCCCCGGCGGTCTCCGGGGCCTTCGGGCGCGGGGCAGGGCGCCCGCTCAGGCGGCGCGGGCCACCTCGACGGCATAGACGTGGTTCTTGCCGTGCATGTTGGAGACGAAGACGATCCATTTGCCGTCGGGCGTGAAGGTCAGGTTGGGCTCCAGCCGGTAGTCGTGGTTGGACAGGTCCACGATCCGTTCAGAGCGCAGATACTCGACGCTGATCTGGTCGTCCTTGTCGCTGGACGGGTCCTCGTCGACGATGGGTTCTGGGCGCAAAAGGACAATCCATTTGCCGTCCGGGGCATGGGCCACCATGTCGCCGTCGCCGCCGTCGCCGGCGAACATTCGGCCATCCGGCGAGACATTGAAGTGGACCGACCAGTCGTTTTGCTCGACCCGGCGATAGACGCGCTTGCCCGTCTCCAGATCGACCGAGGCGACCCAGAAGACCTGACCGCGCGGGGTCTGCAGGTCATAGAGGATCTGCTTGCCGTCGGGGCTGAACCATTCGTGGCCGAAGATCTCGAAATTCATGGTCCGGGTGTGGGTCTTGCGCAGATCCGAGCCGTCGATCTTCATCGTCCACATCCGGTCCACCCGGTGCCAGGGGCCTTCGTGGCAGAAGATGATGCGGTCGGGATCGGTGGGCGAGAACTGGGTATGGCCGATCCACTCATTGGTCTTGTGGATCACACGGCGCTCGCCGGTCGCCATGTCGATGACGAAGATCTCCATCGGATAGCGGGCGGCCCAGCGTTGCAGCATCCGCACGCCCTTGGCGCGGGCGAAGTTCAGCGGCTTTCCGTCCGGGCCGTTGGCGGCGTACTCGGCCTGATCGAAGCGACGGTTGCGCGGGTCGCCGACATTGGGCTGAAGCGGCTGGGAGTCATAGGCGACGAAGCCCAGCAGCAGGGTCTCATCGGCGTTGACCGAGTTGACCTGGCCATTGGGAATGCGGGCGATCCGGCGCACGCGCTTGGTGTCGGCGTCGATGACATAGAGGGTCTTGGCGCGGTCCATCAGCTGGGCCTCGCTGGGCTCCGTCACCGAATAATAGACATTGCGGCCCTGGCGGCCTGTGAACATCAGGTCGGCCCTGGTGTCCGCGACCAGGACTTCGCGCGCCCAGGTCGACAGGTTGACCGTGGTGATGCCCTCAGGGGTCGTGATGACCATCAGGTCCGGCTTTCCGGCCTTCGAGGGCAGGAACATGTTCTTGTAAAAGTAAGGCTTGCCGCCGCCGCCATCGGGCGACAGGCGCAGGATGCGGTGGCCGGTGTGCTGGTCCACCCAGTCGGCGGGCACGGGGCCGGACCAGGTGGGGCGCTGATGGGGCACGTCCTGGGTGGATGAGGGGGCGGTGTTGGGCGCAGGCCATGCCGGAACCTGACCAGCGGGGGGCAGGGCGGGTTGCAGGCCGTTGGCGGCGCGCGGCGCGGGGGTGGCGCTCTGGGCGTGGGCGACGCCGGCGACCCCCAGGGCGGGGGCGGCCAGCAGGGCCTTCAGAGCCAGTCGGCGGGACGTCGTCATAGGGCGTTCCTCTTTGTTGTGGTGCGACTTAAGGGGCCGGGGTCAGGCCTTCGACCCGCACCGTCCAGCCGTCCTTGGGGAAGCCGGGGGCGTGGCCGCTCGAGCCGTCCCAGCCGCCGGCCATCAGGCCGACCGCCATCAGCAGCGAGCCGTTGGACGGGAAATAGGTCTCGGCCGCGCGGCGATAGCCGGCGCCGTCCGGGTTGACCGACATGGTGACGCCGCCGGCTCCGGCGGAGACCGGCACCAGTTCGTCGGCGTGCTCGTCCAGGTGGACGCGCGGGGTCATGCCGGTGACGCCCCACTGATTGTTCTTCAGATCCGCGAACAGCCAGTCGACGGCCTTTTCCGGCTCGCCGAGGCGGGCGGCGGTCATGGCCATCATCGGGAAGTCCCAGCCCCAGGTCTGGCGCACGTCCCAGTTCTGCTCCACCGCTTCGAAGGTGCGGCGCATGGCGGCAGGGTCGATCCGCGCGCCGGGGATGAAGCCGTAAGCCATCAGGAAGGAGGGGTGGTCGCGGTTCTTGCACTGGGCCGCCGCCGCATGCTTGCGGCAGGCGTCGGACATGGCCGTGTCCCAGAAGTCCGGCACGCTTTCGACCGGCAGATAGAGACCGTCCTTCATCGCCGGCGGGGCGATTTTCGCGAGCGCCTGATCCCAGTCGGCGCGGCGGGCCTGGCCCTGACGGATGCGCCACTGTTGCGCGGTTTCCAGCGCCCAGCGGAAGTACTCGACCTCGAAGGTCGGGTTGATCGTGGTCAGGGGATCATAGTTTTCCTGAGCCGGGATCAGGGGCGTGCCCAGGTTCAGGCGGCCGTTCGCCTCGATGGGCCAGGAGGCCAGCAGGTCGGCGGTGGCCGCGACCAGTTCGTCGTAGCGGGCCAGCACCGCCAGGTCCTTCTCAGAGCGCCAGACCAGTTCGGCCATCAGGATCGGGTGCGGCTGCTGCCACATGATGAAGGGGGAGACGAGGCTGGGGCTGTTGCGGCCTTCCGGTCCCACCATCTTGGGCCACCAGGCGCCCTTGACCCCGTGACGCGCGGCCTCGGCGCGGGCGTTGTCGAGGTTGCCCAGATACCAGGGCAGGCTGCGCTCCAGCATCTCGGGATGGCCCCACATGGCCTGCCAGCCGGCGTGCCAGGGGTGCATCTCCAGATGGAACTTGCCGTACCAGGAGTTGGAGAAGAGGCCTTCTTCTTGCGGCGGCAGTTCGCCCGCGCCGTTTACCGCCGACAGGTATTGCGACAGCACCACGCGGCGCTCCAGCTCGGCGGCGCGCGGGTCGGTGGAGCCGGAAAAGTCGACGGCGCCGCCCTTCGTCCAGAAGGCGTTCCAGTGCGTGGTCACGGCCTGAACGCTGGCGGAATAGGCGGGGGCCTTGGTGGTGTCGGCCTGCTGGTCGAAGCGGACCATGACGGTCAGCCGGTCACGACCATTGGCGACGACGCTGAAACGGTCGGCGCCGCTCTGCTCGATCTTACCCGAGGCGGTGATGCCGGAATAATAGGTGGTGTCGTCCAGGGTGCGGCGAATGCGGACGTCGCCGGTGTCGAAAGCGACGACATCCAGGCTCTGGGCGCCCGCGCCGTCGAAGCTGGTCGGATCGGGGTTGATGGCCGGGTTCACGCTGGGATAGCGGACCTGAACGCCCAGGCCCTGAGACGCGACCAGAGGCGAGGCGATCTCGACCATGACCATGTCGAGTTCGGGGTGGACGCGGGTGACGACCTCGACCGGCTGGCCGTCATAGGTGAAGCGGCTGGTCAGGGCGCCGGTCCACAGGTCCAGGGTCTGACGCGTGTTCGCCACCTTGGCGAAGTCCAGGGCGCGGCCGTCGTTGAAGCTCAGGCCGATGCGGCTGAGCGAGATGCGGTGCGGATTGGCCCGCAGCCAGGTGTAGGCGGGGTTGGTCTCGGCCTCGGCCCAGGACTTCATCCAGGCGTAGGGCTGCTCGCCGCGACCAGGGACCGGGACCTCGATCAGGCCGTTGGCCTCGGTATAGCCCTCGGGGTTGGGGAAGCTGTGCCAGGCCCACTGGGCCATGGTCAGCAGGGGGGCCAGTTCCGAATACTGCTCGGGGAAGGTCTGCAGGCCGGTGATGTCGGCGGTGAAGCCCAGATCGCCATTGCCCAGCTGGACCGGGGCGTGACGGTCGATGGCGGTCAGCGTTACATTGTGGCGCTGGGCCAGGGCTTGTCGGTCGATCGGGGCCGTCGGAGCGACCGCCGCGATGGGCTGGACGGTCTGGGCGCAGGCGCCCAGAGGAAAGGTGACGGGGCCGGCCAGCAGGGTGAAGGCGAGCAGGGCGGAACGCAGACGCATCAGTTGGCCTCCGTCTTCAGGCCCAGACCCGCGCCCTTCCAGCCATACCAGGCCACGACCACGAAGCAGGCGGCGGGCAGCAGGAAGGCGATGTTGGCGCCGTACAGGTCGGCCAGCTTGCCCATGGGCCAGGGCAAAAGTACGCCACCGCCGATGGCCATGACCATGAGGGACGAGGCCTTCTTGGTGTGGACCCCCAGGCCCGTGGTGCCCAGGGCGAAGATGGTGGCGAACATGGTCGACATGAAGAAGAAGACGGCGATCAGGGCGATCGGCGACACCTTGTCGATGCCGGCGGCGACGATCAGCGTCAGGATGACGTTGATGACGCCATAGGTGGTCAGCAGGGTGCGCGGCTTGACCTTCAGCAGCAGGGCCGTGGCGGCGAAGCGGCCGACCAGATAGCCGATGGCGGCCAGCGACAGCATGAAGGCGCCTTGCTGCGAGCTGAGGCCCGCCCAGTTGTGCGTCACCAGGTTGATGAAGTAGGCGCCGATGCCGACCTGGGCGCCGATGTAGAGGGCCTGGGTCACCACGCCGGCGATGAAGTGTGGTTGTTGCGACAGGGGCTTGGCGGGCGCGTCGCCATCGACAGCGGCGCCGTGGTCGGACAGGCCAGTTTCGGGCAGACGGGCGCGCCAGACGACGGCGGCGAAGACCAGGACCGCGACGGCGATCAGGCCATAGACGATCTGGATCGAGCGGGTGGCGCCGCCCAGAGCTTCGGTGGTCGAGGGGCTGAAGAAGACCGCGCCGCCGATCATCGGACCGATGAAGACGCCGAGCGCATTGAACGACTGGGCCAGGTTCAGGCGCTGCGAGGCCTTGGCTGGGTCGCCCAGGACGTTGACGTAGGTGTCAGCCGAGGTCTCCAGCACGCACAGGCCGGCCGCCAGGACGAACATGGAGCCGACGAAGGGCAGGAAGCTGCCGGCGTCAGCCGCCGGAATGAAGAGCAGGGCGCCGATGGCGGTCAGGCCCAGGCCCGAGACGATGCCGAACTTGTAGCCGCGCGCGTTCAGCAACATGCCGGCGGGCAGGCTGAGCAGAAGATAGGCGCCGAAATAGGCGATCTGCAGCCACGAGCTGTCCGCCTGGCTGATGCTGAGCGTCTCCTGGAAATGCTTGTTCAGCACGTCCAGCAGGCCATAGGCCAGGCCCCAGATCAGGAAGCAGCCGATGGCGAAGGCCAGCGGGCCGCGTAGGTTGCCGGCGGGGAAGGCAAGACCCCCAGGGGTGTGGGCGGCGTCGGTTTCGATACTCATGTCGTCCTCTTGAGCGTCCTCGGGACCGGCGCCGTCTTGATGCGGGCTCGGCGTATGATGGGGGTCAGATGCGGTAGATCGCCTCGGCGTTGGCGGCGAACAGGCGGTCGCGCTCATCGGCCGAGAAGGCGGCGGTGATGGCGTCGAAGGCGGAATAGAAGGCGTCGAAGCTGCCGTGCACCCGCTCGACCGGGAAGTCGCTGGCGAACATGGCGCGGTGCGTCCCGAAGGTCTCGATGCAGGTCAGCACGATGGGACGGATGCTGTCGGGCGTCCAAGCGCGGTCGGTGATGCCGAGGCCGGAAAGCTTGATCGAGACCTGCGGGCGCTCGGCCAGGGCCTTCAGCCCGGCGCGCCAGATCGCCAGGCCTTCGGCGTCGCGGTCGGTCGGCAGGCCCGCGTGGTTGATGATCAAGGAAATGTCGGGATGAGCGTCGGCCAGTTCGACCGCGCTGGCCATCTGCGACGGATAGAGCTGCAGGTCGAAGGACAGGCTGTGTCGCGCAAGCTTGCCGAAGCCCGCGCGCCATATAGGGTCCTGCAGGGGATCGGCGGGATTGTAGGTCTTCTTAGGGTCGGCGTGCCAGCAGACGATCTGGCGCACGCCTCGGACGTTGCGTCGGGCGGCGTGAGCGTCCAGCAGGGCGTCCAGATCGGGATCGGTCAGATCGGCGCCGGCGACGATGCCGTGGGGATAGCCGTAGGTGTCGGCCAGGGCTTGAAGCCAGTCGGTTTCGGCCAACTGATGACCGCGCGGCTGGCCGGCCTCGACGTGGACGATCTTGTCCACGCGCCAGTTCGTCGTGTCGGCCAGATAGTCTTTCAGCAGGTAGTCGCGGTGCGCGATCGGGGACATGTCCCCCGCCGGATTGTTCGGCAGGGGATCGTCTTGCAGCCAGCCATAGCGGGCGCGCGACAGGTCCCACAGGTGGACGTGGCAGTCGACGATGCGAAGGTCGCGGCCCACCTGCGGCGCTCCTAGTAGGTCGTGCGGCCGCCCGACGTATCGAACGTCGAGGCGGTGGTGAAGCTGCATTCTTCGGACGCCATGAAGCAGACCATGGCGGCGCTTTCATCGACTTCGCCCAAGCGGCCCATGGGGATCTTGGAGCGCATGTAGTCGACCTGGCTCTGGGGCAGTTGCGCCAGGATGGGGCTCTCGAAGGTGGCGGGGGTCAGGCTGTTGGCGATGACGCCCTTGCCGGCCAGTTCCTTGCCCAGCGACTTGGTGAAGCCGATCACCCCGGCCTTGGACGCCGAATAGGCCGAGGCGTTGGGGTTGCCCTCCTTGCCCGCGACCGAGGCCACGTTGACGATGCGGCCATAGTCGTTGGCCAGCATGTAGGGGACAATGGCGCGCGAGCAGTAGAAGACGCCGTTCAGATTGATGTCGACCACGCGCTTCCAGCTGTCGAGCGGGAACTCGTGCACCGGCACGGTCGCGCCGGTGATGCCGGCCGAGGCGACCAGGATGTCGATGCGACCCAGAGCCTCATGCGAGGTCCTGGCGGCGGCTTCGACGGCCTCAGGGTCGGAGACGTCCAGCGCCACGACGGCGGTGGCGCCCACTTCGTCGGCGGCGGCTTTCAGCGCGTCAGCGTTGAGGTCCCAGAGAACGACCTTGCCGCCCTCGGCGACGATGCGGGCGGCCGAGGCCTTGCCCAGACCCGAGGCGCCGCCCGTCACGACGGCCGTGCGGCCGGTGAAACGTCCCTGATAGGCGCTCATGCGACCACGTCCTTGGACCAGGCGACGACCGACTGGCGCTGGCTGCCCAGTTTCTCGATGCCCAGTTCCATCACGTCGCCGGCCTTGAGGTAGAAGGGCTCGGGCTTCTGGCCCAGGCCGACGCCGGGCGGCGTGCCGGTGGTGATCAGGTCGCCCGGTTCCAGGGTCATGAACTGGCTGACGTAGGAGACGATTTCGGCCACGCCGAAGATCATGGTCTGGGTGTTGCCGGTCTGCATGCGCTTGCCGTTGAGGTCCAGCCACATGTCCAGGCTCTGGACGTCGCCGACTTCATCCGTGGTGACGATCCAGGGGCCAACCGGGCCGAAGGTGTCGCAACCCTTGCCCTTGTCCCAGGTGCCGCCGCGCTCGGTCTGGAAGGCGCGTTCCGATACGTCGTTGATCAGGACATAGCCCGCGACGTGGTCCAGGGCGTCGGCCTGTTCGACGTAGGAGGCGCGCTGGCCGATGACGATGCCAAGCTCGACTTCCCAATCGGTCTTCTCAGAGCCGCGAGGGATGACAACGGTGTCGTTCGGGCCCGTCAGGCAGGAGACGGCCTTGGTGAAGACCACGGGCTCCGCCGGGATGGGCAGGTTGGACTCGGCGGCGTGGTCGGCGAAGTTCAGGCCGATGGCGATGAATTTGCGCACGCCGTTGACCGGCACGCCATAGCGCGGCTGGCCCTCGACCAGGGGCAGGGTCTCGGGATCAATCGCCTTCAGCGCGGCCAGGCCTTCGCCCCACAACTGCTCGGGGGTGATGTCGGCGACGACGCCGGACAGGTCGCGGATGCGACCTTGGGCATCCAGGGCGCCGGGCTTTTCCTGGCCCACAGGGCCATAACGCAGGAGTTTCATAGGGTATGCCTTCTTAGCGGGCGTAGGGGCGATGCAGGGCGATGTCGCGGTTCAGCTCGACGCCGAAACCGGGCGTGTCGGGAACCTTCAGCTTGCCGTTCACGGGGACGGGCTCGCCGATTAGCTGCGGATGGAACATGGGCACGACCTCGTCGGCGCCGGGGGCCATCATCAGGAACTCGGCGAACGGGCTGTTATGGCGCGTCACGACGAAGTGGTAGGAATAGACGGACGACCCGTGCGGGATCATCAGCACGCCCTTGGCGTCGGCCATGGCGGAAATCTTGATCAGTTCGGTCACGCCGCCGCACCAGCCCACGTCGGGCTGGATGATGTCGCAGCATTCCATTTCCAGCAGCATGCGGAAGCCCCAGCGGGTGGCCTCGTGCTCGCCGGTGGTGACCAGCATGCCCTTGGGGGCATTCTTCTTCAGCGCCTGATAGCCCCAGTAGTCGTCGGGGCTCAGGGCCTCTTCGATCCACTTCAGACCCATCTTGTGGGCTTCATGGGCCAGGCGGGTGGCGTAGTTGAGGTCCAGCGCCATCCAGCAGTCGAACATCAGCCAGAAGTCGTCGCCGCAGGCGTTGCGCATAGCTTCAAGCTCGGCCAGGTTTTTGCGTAGGCCTTCCTCGCCCTCGGCCGGGCCGTGGTGCAGGGGCATCTTGCCGCCGATGAAGCCCAGTTCCTTGGCTTTGTCGGGGCGTGCGCCGGTGGCGTAGAAGGTCAGCTCGTCGCGCACCGGCCCGCCGAGCATGGCGAAGACCGGCTCCTGACGCAGGCGGCCCAGCAGGTCCCACAGCGCCAGATCGACGCCGGAGATGGCGTTCACCACCAGACCCTTGCGGCCGTAATACTGGGTGGAGAAATACATCTGGTCCCAGATCTTCTCGACCTCGGACGGATCGCGCCCTTCGAGGAAGCGGGCCAGATGCTTCTCGACGATATAGGCGGCGGGTTCGCCGCCGGTCGTGACGGCGAAGCCGACCACGCCGTTGTCGGCCTCGATCTCGACCACCAGGGTGCCCAGCACATTGATGCCGAAGCTGCGGCGGCTCTGGCGGTACTCGGGGTACTTGGCCATCGGCGTGGCGATGTGATCGTCGATCCAGTGGCCGTCGCCCTGATCGTGATAGTCGGCGCCGCCGCCGGTTCCGTCGTTTTTCACGACGAAAGCGCGGACGTGTTTGATTTTCGGCAGGCGGCTCATTGGCAAATCACCGAAATACGGTAATCCGCTCCCATCATGCGGGATTTCACTGGCGTTCCTCCGTGCGACCCGTCAAACTTGCCAACCATTTGAGCGGCCCGCTTGCGTGTTTTGCTACATTCTGGGAATGAGGATTACGAGATGGGACGAATGACGTCAATCAAGACCGAGCAAGTCGAGGGCGAAGAGGAAACCGGGGTCAAGGCCTCCGGCAGCCAGACCCTGCTGCGTGGTCTGGATGTCATCGATGCGCTGATCGACGGCTCCCTGCCGCTGGCCGAGCTGTCCGAGAAGCTGGAGCTGACGCGCAGCACCACCCACCGCCTGGCCTCGGCCCTGGTGGATCGTCGCCTGCTGTCCTTCCGCCCACGCGAGGGCTACAGCCTCGGCCCGAAGCTGCTGGAGTTGGGCCACGCCGCCAGCCAGCAGATGCATCTGCCGCGCGTGGCGCGCCCCTATCTGGAACATCTGTCGGCGGTGACCGACGACACGGTCCATCTGGGCGTGCTGGACGGCCGTTTCGCGCTCTATCTGGACAAGGTGCCAGGGCGGCGTCGGGTCAACATCGGATCGCGCCTGGGGGAGCGTCACCCCATCGCCTCGACCGGTCTGGGCAAGGCGCTGATCCTCGACAAGTCCGAGCCGGAATGGAGCGATTTCTACGCCCCCGAGGGCACGGCCTTTGATTCCGCCGCCCGCGCGGTCTGGATGGAGCGGATGCGCGGCTATGCGCAAAAGGGCTACGCCTTCGACCTGGAAGAAAACGAGGATCAGGTCCGCTGCGTCGCTGCGCCGATCCGTTCGGTCGACGGCCATGTGGTCGCCGCGATCAGCGTCTCGTCCGCCGCCCAATACATGTCCGACGCCCGGATGGCCGAGCTGACCAAGACGGTCACCGACGCCGCCAACGCCATCAGCGGCGACCTGGGCTGGACCCCCAAACCCTGAATCAACTGAGACTGTACGGAGCCCCCATGCTGCTTAAAGACAAGGTCGTCCTCATCACCGGAGGATCGCGAGGCATCGGGGCCGCTGTGGCCGTGGAAATGGCCAAACAGGGCGCGGACGTGGCCATCAACAGCCACTCGGGCGGCGCGGCTGCGGCTGAAGTGATCGCGGCGGTCGAGGCCCATGGTCGGCGCTGCATCTCGGTTGAGGGCGACGTGGCCCTGCCGGAAACGGCGGCGGCCTTTGTGCAGGCGGCGGTCGAGGCCTTTGGCAAGGTGGACGTCTTCGTCTCCAACGCCGGCATCTGCCCCTTCCACGCTTTCCTCGACATGCCCGCCGAGACGCTGAAGCGGACCATGGAGGTCAACCTGCACGGCGCCTACTTCATGACCCAGGCGGCGGCCAATCAGATGGTCAAGCAGGGGAAGGGCGGGGCCATTGTCGCCATCAGCTCGATCTCGGCCCTGGTCGGCGGCGAGTTCCAGACCCACTACACCCCGACCAAGGCGGGCGTGCACAGCCTGATGCAGTCCTGCGCTATCGCCCTGGGCAAGCACGGCATCCGCTGCAACTCGGTGCTGCCGGGCACCATCCTGACCGACATCAACAAGGACGACCTGGCCGATCCGGCCAAGCGTGAATACATGGAAGGCCGCATCCCGCTGGGCCGTCTGGGCCAGCCCGAAGACATCGGCGGCGCGGTCGCCTTCCTGGCCTCGGACATGGCGGCCTATGTCACCGGCGCGGCCCTGCTGGTCGACGGCGGCGCCTTTGTGAACCTGCAATAGGGCGCGTGGCGTGAAGGCGGCCTCCATCACCGACTATCGCGAGCTGGCGCGCCGGCGTCTGCCGCGCTTCCTGTTCGAGTACATTGACGGCGGCTCCTACGCCGAGACGACGCTGGGGCGGAACGTCAGCGATCTACGCGACGTGGCCCTGCGCCAGCGGGTGCTGCGCGACGTGTCGGACATCGACCTGTCGGCGACCCTGTTCGGTCAGAAGATCAGCCTGCCGGTCGCGCTTGCGCCCGTCGGGCTGGCGGGGATGAACGCCCGGCGCGGGGAGGTTCAGGCCGCCCGCGCCGCCGCTGCGTTTGGCGTGCCCTTCACCCTGTCCACGGTCGGGGCCTGTTCGATCGGTGAGGTGGCGGAGGGCAGCCCGACGCCCTTCTGGTTCCAGCTCTACATGATCCGTGATCGGGCCTTCATGGCGGATTTGCTGGATCTGGCCGAGGCGGCGAAATGCCCGGCCCTGATCTTCACCGTCGACATGCCGGTGCCGGGTTCGCGCTATCGCGACTATCACTCGGGTCTGGCGGGGGCCTCGGGCTTCTTCGGCGACGTGCGCCGGGCGATGCAGGCGGTGGCCCATCCGGCCTGGGCCTGGGACGTCGGCGTCCGGGGCGGTCCCCATTCGCTGGGCAATGTCGCGCCGGTGCTGAAGGGCAAGACCGGTATCGACGACTTCTTCGCCTGGATGCGCGACAACTTCGACCCCACCGTGACCTGGGACGATCTGGCCTGGGTGCGTGAACGCTGGAAAGGACCGCTGATCATCAAGGGCGTGCTGGACGCCGACGACGCCCGACGCGTCGCCGATCTGGGCGCTGACGGCCTGGTGGTGTCGAACCACGGGGGGCGGCAACTGGACGGCGTCCTGTCCTCGACCCGCGCCCTGCCGCCCATCGCCGACGCGGTGGAGGGGCGGCTGACGGTCCTGGCTGACGGCGGGGTCCGCAGCGGTCTGGACGTGGCGCGGATGATGGCCCTGGGCGCCGACGGCGTGCTGATCGGCCGGGCCTGGGCCTATGCCCTGGCCGCGCGTGGCGAGGCGGGCGTCAGCCATGTCCTCAACCTGATGGCCGCCGAGATGAAGGTGGCCATGGCCCTGACCGGGGTCACCCGCGTCGATCAGTTGGACCGCACCACCCTGGCCTGATCAGGCGGCGCTGGCGGGGGCTACTTCCCCGCCAGGCTGTGGCGACGGCCATAGGCCAGATAGACGGCGATCCCGGCCAGGTTCCAGAACAGGAACCACAGGTGGGTCTTCTGCGGCAGACTGGCCAACAGATAGAGGCAGCCGGCGATGGCGATCGGCCCGACCACCCAGGCCAGGGGCGTGCGGAAGCCGCGCGGCGCGTCGGGGGCGCGGCGGCGCATGATCAGCATACAGGCCGCCACCGCCGTAAAGGCCACCAGCGACCCGGCATTGGCCAGGGCGACGATCTCGTCCAGCGGCAGGAACAGGCTGATGGCGCCGACGATGGCGACGGTGAACAGGGTGATGCGGATCGGCCGCCCGCCCTTGGACACCTTGGACAGGCCATGCGGCAGCAGACCGTCACGGGCCATGACGAAGAAGATGCGGCTCTGGCCATAGAAGAAGGCCATGATGACGGTCGGCAGGGTGATGACGGCGGTCACCGCCAGGAAGTGGGCGGCGCCGGGCTGGTTGATCTCGCGCAGGATCAGGGCCAGGGGCTCGGGGCTGTTGGCGAAGCGGATGAAGGGCGTGGCCCCCAGGGCCGCCAGGGCGATCACCGTATAGATGGCGGCGCAGGCGAACATGGAGCCGATGATGCCGATGGCCAGATCGCGCTTGGGATTGCGGGTTTCCTCGGCGGCGGTGGCGATGGCGTCAAAGCCGTAGAAGGCCGAGAAGATGATGGCGGCCGCCGCCATGACCCCGCGCTCGATCCCGTCGGCGCCCATGTTGCGGGCGAAGCCATAGGGGCTGAAGGGCTCCAGGTTGGCGGCGTCGAAATGGGGCAGGGCGAACCAGACGAAGACGGCCAGGGCCGACAGCTTCACCGCCACCAGGATCATGGTCAGGCTGGCGCTCTTGCGCGTGCCGGCGATCAGCAGGGCCGCGACCAGGGCGATGACGAACAGGGCGGGCAGGTTGGCGATCCCGCCCGCGTGCGGGGCCTGCATCAGGGCCATGGGCACGCCCGCCCAGCCGTTCAGCAAGGGGGCGGCATAGCCCGACCAACTGACGGCCACGGCGCTGACCACTAGACTGTATTCCAGGATCAGGCTCCAGCCGATGATCCAGGCGAAGACCTCGCCCATGACGACGTAGCTATAGGTATAGGCGCTGCCCGAGGCTGGGATCATCGAGGCCATCTCGGCATAGGCCAGGGCGGCGCAGGCGCAGACAAAGCCGGCGATCAGGAAGGATAGCAGGACCGCGGGGCCCGCCTTGTCGGCGCCGATGCCGATCAGGGTCAGGATGCCGGTGCCGACGATGGCGCCGACGCCCATGGCGATCAGATGCGGCCAGCTCAGGGTGCGGGGCAGGGCCTGGGCATTGTGAGTGTCGGCGTCGATGCGCTTGCGTGCGTTCCAGCGGCCCATGTGGCGGTTCCCGGGGAGGTGGCGTCCATTGTCGCACGGATCGAGGGTGCGGAAAAACGGACGGGGTCGGCTGGAAACGGCAATAAAAGGGCGTTTTTGTGGGCGCGGCTCTCCTAGAGCGGCGTTTGCAGGATGGCGACGGCCTCTTCGCACAGGGCGATGCGCTGGCGCTCGAACTCGATACCGGCCTTCAGCACGAGGTGTTGCAGACGCTGTTCGCGTGCGGCGGGGGCGCTCGGGTAATGCCGCGCCTCGATGGCCAGATAGGCGGCCAGCTTGTCGCGGTGGCGGGCGGCGACGGCCTCCAGTTCCTCCGCCAGGCCGGTGGGGCCGACCACGGCCTCGGCCCGCAGCCGCACCATCAGCTCGTCGCGGATGGCGGGTGGATCCTGATGCTCGCCGATCCATCGTTGAAGTTCGGCGCGACCGGGCGCCAGGATGCAGAAGCGCCGCTTGCCCCCGCGCGCGCCCTCGACCGGCGCGGCCTCGACCCAACCCGCCGCTTCGAGGCGGGCCAGCTCGCGATAGATTTGCTGATGCGTCGCCTGCCAGAAATAGCCGATCGAGCGGTCAAAGCGGTTAGCCAGCTCGGACCCCGAACCGGGGCGTTCGGCCAGCGACGTCAGAAGGGCGTGAGGCAGGGACATGGGGTCTGGATAGCCGAAGCTCAGGAGGCCTTGAAGGCGGGCAGGATGGCGCCGAGGCGCTGGCCCATTTCCTCGGCCATGGCCTGAACCCCGCTGAGCGGGCGCATCATGACCTCGAAATCGACGATCTGGCCGTCTTCGTTGAAGCGGATGAAGTCGATGCCCTTGACGCTCTTGTCCCCGACCTTGGCGCTGAACTCCAGCACCACGCTGAGGCCGTCGGCGGTGACGGCCTCGCGGTGATAGGCGAAGTCCGAGAAGACGCTGGCGGCGGTGCTGACCGCCAGAACCACGGCGTCGGCGCTGTGATAGGCCTTGTAGGCCACCGGCGAGCGGAAGACGGCGTCAGGATGGGTGATGGCGCGCAAGGCCCCGAGGTCCTGAGCCGTGACCATGGCGTGCCATTTGGCCAGCGAAGCAGCGGCGGCGGGATGCAGATTCAGCGTCATGGGCTTGTCCTCGGTTAGATGGCGGCGGCCAGGCGCACGCCCTGGTCGATGGCGCGTTTGGCGTCCAGTTCGGCGGCCACATCAGCCCCGCCAATCAGATGAACCGAACAGCCGCGCGCGATCAGGTCGTCGTGCAGATCGCGCAAGGGGTCTTGGCCCGCGCAGATGATGACGTGATCCACCGGCAGGGTCTTTTCGGCGCCGTCGATGGTGACGTGCAGGCCCTCGTCGTCGATGCGATTGTACGAGACGCCGCTGGCGGTGACGACGCCGTGCATCTTCAGCGCGGCGCGGTGGATCCAGCCCGTCGTCCGGCCCAGACGCTCGCCGACCTTGCCGGTCGAGCGCTGCATCAGGAAGACCTGACGCTCCGCCGGTTCGACTTCGGGTGCGCAGCGGCCCCCTGCGGCACGGTATTCGGGATCGACGCCCCAGGTGCGGAAGAAGCGGTCGATGGACGGGGCTTCATGGCTTTCGACCAGATATTCGCTGACATCGTGCCCGATGCCGCCCGCGCCGATGACGGCCACGGTCTTGCCGACCGGAACCTCGTCGCGCAGGACATCGAGATAGGAAAGGGCCTTGGGGTGGTCGATCCCGTCGATCTCGGGCGTGCGCGGACTGACGCCGGTGGCCAGAACGATCTCGTCGAAACCCTCGTCGGCCAGAGCGTTCGCCTCGGCGCGGGTGTTCAGGCGGACGGTGACGCCGGTCAGTTCCAGTTGCTTGCGGAAGTAGCGCAGGGTCTCGCCGAACTCCTCCTTGCCGGGGATTTTCTTGGCGATGTTGAACTGGCCGCCCACGTCGCTGGAGGCCTCGATCAGGGTGACGTCGTGGCCGCGTTCCGCCGCCGTGACGGCGAAGCTGAGGCCCGCAGGCCCGGCGCCGACGACGGCGATTTTCCTGGCGGCTTCGGTCGGGGCGATGACCAGCTCCGTCTCATGGCAGGCGCGCGGATTGACCAGGCAGGAGGTGATCTTGCCGGCGAAGGTGTGGTCGAGGCAGGCCTGATTGCAGCCGATGCAGGTGTTGATCTCGTCGGCGCGATCCTCGCGCGCCTTCTGCACAAAGGCGGCGTCGGCCAGCAGGGGGCGGGCCATCGACACCATGTCGCAATAGCCCTCGGCCAGCAGGTTCTCGGCGACCTCGGGCGTATTGATGCGGTTGGTGGCGACCAGGGGAATCGAGACCTCGCCCTTCAGCCGCTTGGTCACCCAGGCGAAGGCGGCGCGCGGGACGCTCGTGGCGATGGTGGGGATGCGCGCCTCGTGCCAGCCGATGCCGGTGTTGAGGATGGTGGCGCCCGCCGCCTCGATGGCCTTGGCCAGTTGCACCACCTCGTCGGCGGTCGAGCCGCCCTCGACCAGGTCCAGCATCGACAGGCGATAGATGATGATGAAGTTGGGGCCGACGCGCTCACGCGTGCGGCGCACGATCTCGAGCGGCAGGCGGATGCGGTTCTCGTAGGACCCGCCCCATTCGTCGTCGCGCTGGTTGGTGCGGGCGGCGATGAACTCGTTGATCAGATAGCCCTCGGAGCCCATGACCTCGACGCCGTCATAGCCGGCGGACTGGGCCAGGGCGGCGCAGCGCACAAAGTCTGCGATGGTCTGCTCGACCTCCTCGCCGGTCAGGGCGTGGGGGGCGAAGGGGGTGATCGGCGCCTGGATGGCCGAGGGGGCCACCAGGTCGGGATGATAGGCGTAGCGGCCGAAATGCAGGATCTGCAGGGCGATCTTGCCGCCCTCGGCGTGGACGGCATCGGTGATGAGGCGGTGGTGGTCGGCCTCTTCCTCGGTGGTCAGCTTGGCGCCCCAGGGCATGGGCCGGCCGCGCTCGTTGGGCGAGATGCCGCCGGTGACGATCAGGCCGACCTCGCCCCGCGCCCGCTCTGCGTAGAAGGCGGCCATGCGCTCGAAGCCGTTCTCGACCTCCTCCAGCCCGACGTGCATCGAGCCCATCAGCACCCGGTTCTTCAGGGTGGTGAAGCCGAGGTCGAGGGGCTTCAGCAGTTCGGGATAGGGCATGGCGGCAGCCTGTTTTGCAATCCGTTTCATAAACTCTACCGTCCTGGCTTCATTTTGCAATGGGTTGCAATAAGCGCGATCCAACGGGCTGCGCCTGTCCGTTACGAGGGGCGAGCTGCGACCCTGCGCACGTCATTCTGATCTGGTCTGGCGGGTCGATAGGCTTTAGCTAAAGGCGAGAAGTCGGCGGGGCGGCGGGTGTTTGGGAC